>NZ_LAXJ01000009.1 GCF_001441615.1 Roseovarius atlanticus | reverse complement strand
CCTCGGCGGCCTCGGAGACCGACTTGGTGATCCGCACGCCGCCCTTGTCGCCGGCGCCTTCCTCCTTGAAGCTGCCCTTGCCGCGGCCACCCGCATGGATCTGCGCCTTGACCACCCAGACGGGGCCGTCAAGCTCCCCCGCCGCCGTCTTCGCCTCTTCCGCGCGCAAAACGACACGCCCGTCCGATACAGGCGCCCCGTAAGAGCGCAGCAAGGCCTTCGCCTGGTATTCGTGGATGTTCATGCGGATGTCCCATCTGTCTGTGCGTTTGCCTCTGGTATAGCCACAGGATGAAGCGGGACTTAACCCCTTTCGTGCCACGGCCCACTTTTTGCGGCGAATTTCCGCCTTTTGTGATCACACGATTTTATGCTGTGATCACAAATGAGCGCATTGATATGCAAGACGAATCGGGTGGCGCGCCGCGTCGGGTGGCCATGTGCTGAAACGAAAAACGCGCGGGCCGATCATGACCCGCGCGTTCAGAGTACAGTCTGTGGGCCGGGGTTCAACCGAGCGAGCTGTCGATGCCCTTGCACGCCTCGACCAGGCCTTTCACAGCCTTGACCGAGGTGTCGAACATCTCCTGCTCGTTCTTGTTGAGCTTGATGTTGACGATCCGCTCGATGCCGCCGGCGCCGATCACGGTGGGCACGCCCACATACATGCCCTTCAGCCCGAACTCGCCGTCGCAATGGGCGGCGCAGGGCAGGACGCGTTTCTGATCCTTGAGGTAGGCTTCGGCCATCTCGATGGCCGAGGTGGCGGGCGCGTAGAAGGCCGAGCCGGTCTTCAGCAGGCCGACGATCTCGGCGCCGCCGTCACGGGTGCGCTGGACGATCGCATCGAGTTTTTCCTGCGTGGTCCAGCCCATGTCGACGAGGTCGGGCAGGGGGATACCGGCGACGGTGGAGTAGCGCACGCACGGCACCATCGTGTCGCCGTGGCCGCCCAGGACGAAGGCGCTGACGTCCTTCATCGAGACGCCGAATTCCAGGCTGAGGAAGTGGCGGAAGCGGGCGCTGTCGAGCACGCCGGCCATGCCGCAGACCTTTTCGGCGGGCAGGCCGGAGAACTTTTGCAGCGCCCAGACCATCGCGTCGAGCGGGTTGGTGATGCAGATGACGAAAGCGTCGGGCGCGTTGGCGGCGATGCCTTCGCCCACGGATTTCATGACCTTGAGGTTGATGCCCAGAAGGTCGTCACGGCTCATGCCCGGCTTGCGCGGGACACCGGCGGTGACGATGCAGACGTCGGCGCCGGCAATGTCGGCATAGTCCTGCGTGCCTTTGAGCGCGGCGTCGAAACCTTCGGCGGGGCCGGATTCGGCGATGTCGAGCGCCTTGCCCTCGGGGGTGCCTTCGGCAATGTCGAACAGGACGACGTCGCCCAGTTCCTTGATGGCGGCGAGATGCGCAAGCGTGCCGCCGATTTGTCCCGCGCCGATGAGGGCGATCTTGGGTCTGGCCATGGAAATTGATCTCCGGTGGGGTTGATTTCGCGCTACGGGGTAGTCGCAAACCGGGGTCAATTCAAGGGTACTGCGCCGCGGCGCGGCGGCGGCGGGCAGGCATGGCAGGGCGTTGGCGCCGAAAGCCGGTGACTTCTCAGGTATTTAGGACAGCGCACCGGGATGGTGGCGGCGTGTGTCGAATTGAGTGCGCCCCGCCATGTCGGTGGCGAATCCTGTGACGCGGGCGGCGCGCCGCCCGCGCGATGTCAGGCGTCGTCGCCGTCGACCGGAAGCGCCTCGGCCAGTGTTTCGAACGACTGGCCGCTGGCGACAAGGCAGGTCATGCCGTGCACGGACGTCACGGTGATGGTCCAGGTGCCGGTCTCGGACGAGGCGAACACCTCGATCACCGCGTTGTTGGCGCCAAGGCCCATGGATTGCCGCGACTCGCCGTATTTGGAGGCGAGCCGGTCGACGACCGCCTCGCGCGGCGCGCAGTTCGCGGCATAAGCGGGACCGGACAGACCCGTGGCCACGATCGTGGCAATCATCATCAGTGTGGTCTTCATTGTCTTACCCTTTCAGCTTTGGGTCCCTGCCGTTTATCTGGTGCAGACAGCGTGGAGGCGAGCTTATCAAGCCAAGGTTAACGGAGCGTTCGCAGCCCCGGAACGGTGCGCGCGACGGGGCCTTTTCTGCAACGCGGCGAGAAAGGCCTTGAACTTTCGTTCCAAAAATGGCGAATTCCCGCGCAAGAAAATTTCGACCAGCCAGCGGGGCACGCCATGGACCTGACCACCCATCCCTACCGATCCGTCCTTTATATTCCCGGCTCGAAGGAACGGGCGCTGGACAAGGCGCGCACCCTGCCCACCGACGCGATCATCTTTGACCTGGAGGATGCCGTGGCGCCCGACGCCAAGGCCGAGGCGCGCGCGACGCTGGCGCAGGCGCTGAGCGACGGCGGATACGGCAACCGTGTGAAGGTCGTGCGGATCAACGCGCTGACCACCGAGTGGGGGTTCGAGGATGCGCGCGTTCTGGGCGATGCGGGCGCGGACGTGATATTGCAGCCCAAGGTGAACACCTATGCGGATGTGGACAACCTGTCGGATCTGATCGGCACCGAGATCCCGATCTGGACGATGATGGAAACGCCCGCCAGCGTGTTCAACGCCCGCGAGATCGCCGCGCACCGGCAGGTGACGGGGCTGGTCGCCGGTACGAACGACCTGACCAAGGAACTGGGCTGTCGCTTCCGCGCCGACCGGATGCCGCTGCTGGCGTCGCTCCAGATGATCGTGATGGCGGCGCGGGCCGCGCGGGGCGTAGTGGCGCTGGATGGTGTCTACAACCGCTTCCGCGATGGCGACGGGCTGAAGCTGGAATGCGAGCATGGGCGCGACCTTGGGTTCGACGGCAAGACGCTGATCCACCCGGATCAAATCGATATCGCCAACACGGCCTTTGCCCCCACGCAATACGAGATCGACACGGCCATGCGCCAGATCGAGGCTTATGAAGAGAGCAAGAAGCAGGGGCAGGGGATTGCCGTGGTGGACGGCCAGATCGTGGAAAACCTGCATGTCGTCGCGGCGCAGCGGACGCTGGCGAAGGCCGAGGCGATTGCACAAATGGCGGCGGAGTAGATCATGGGATTGCTGATCGCAGGCGTGCTGCTTTGGTCCGTGGCGCATTTGTTCAAACGGATCGCGCCGGGGCCAAGGGCAGCGATGGGAAACGCGGGCAAGGCGGTGATCGCCGTGGTGCTGCTGGTCAGCATCTGGATGATGACCAAGGGCTATCAGGCCGCCGATGGCGCGGTCTTCTGGGGGCGGCACCCGGCGACGGTGGGCATCAACAACCTGCTGATGCTGCTGTCGGTCTACATGTTCGCGGCCTCGGGGATGCAGACCGCGCTGGCGCGAAAGATGCGGCACCCGATGCTGGGCGCTGTCAAGGTCTGGGCGCTGGCGCACCTGCTGGTGAACGGCGACGTGCCGTCGTTCATCCTGTTCGGTGGGCTGTTGGCCTGGGCGGTGATCGAGATGATCGTGATCAACAAGGCGCAGCCCGACTGGGTGCGCCCCGACCCGGCGCCGAAGTCCAAGGAAATCGCCGCGGCGGTGGGCAGTGTCGTGGTCTACGGCCTGATCGTGGCCGTGCATTACTGGCTGGGCTATCCGGCCTTTGGGTGAGCGTATGAAACTTTATCGATTCCTCTCGGCCGATGACACGTCGGCCTTTTGCCACAAGGTGACCGAGGCGCTGAACAAGGGTTGGGAGCTGCATGGCAGCCCGACCTATGCCTTCGACGCGGCCAACGGCGTGATGCGCTGTGGGCAGGCCGTGGTGAAGGAAGCCGAAGGCGACTACAGCCCCGAGATCAAGCTGGGAGAGCAGTGAGCATGGCCAAGACCAACCCGGGGCGGTTCTTCGAGGATTACAGCGTCGGCGACGTGATCCGCCATGCGGTGCCACGCACCGTGTCTGGTGGCGAGCGGGCGCTTTACCATGCGCTTTATCCCGCGCGCCATGCGCTTTATTCCTCGGACGAATTCGCACGTGCCTGTGGCCTGGCCGAAAGCCCGATCGACGATCTGGCGGCGTTTCACATCGTCTTCGGCAAGAGCGTGCCGGACGTCTCGCTGAACGCGGTGGCGAACCTGGGCTATGCCGAGGCGCGGTGGCTGCGGCCGGTCTATGCCGGGGATACGCTGCGGTCGGAGTCCGAGGTGATCGGGGTCAAGCAGACATCGAGCGGCAAGACCGGGATCGTCTGGGTGCGCACGACGGGCCTGAACCAGCGGGACGAGCCGGTGTTGCAGTTCGTGCGCTGGGTGATGGTGCGGAAAAAGGATGCGGACGCGCCTGCGCCTGCGCCTGAGCCTGTTGTGCCCGATACCGCGCCGCATGTGGCCCCCGAGGACCTGGTGATCCCGGCGGGGCTGGATTTTTCGAACTACGACCTGACGCTGGCGGGTGAGCCGCATCGCTGGGGCGATTACGAGGTAGGCGAGACGATCGATCACGTCGACGGCGTGACCATCGAGGAAGCCGAGCACATGATGGCGACGCGCCTGTGGCAGAACACCTCGAAGACGCATTTCGACGTGACCCCGCGCGAGGACGGCAAGCGCCTGATCTATGGCGGGCACGTGATTTCAATGGCGCGCGCGCTGAGCTTCAACGGGCTGGCCAATGCGCAGATGATCGCGGCGATCAACGCGGGCAGCCACGTGAATCCGTGCTTTGCCGGGGATACCGTGCGGGCCTGGTCCGAGGTGCTGGACCGCGCCCAGACCGCCGTGCCGGGCATCGGTGCGCTGCGGCTGCGACTGGTGGCGACCAAGGGCGGCGAAGCGTTCAGCCTGCGCGGCGAGGACGGCAAGTACCTGCCGCATGTCCTGTTGGACCTGGATTACTGGGCGTTGATGCCGATCTGAGACCCGTGCGGCGTTTTCGGTTTGTTAAGAGGTGATCTGTACCTTTCTTTCAGCGTGAAAGGAGGTTGCCATGCCTGATCCAACGCCCCCTGAAGGCCCGCAACTGCGGTGCCTTGTTCTGGAAGACAGTGCCCATGACCAGGAGATGATCCGCCGTGCGATGCGCGGGGCGCGGGTGGAGGCCGAGCTGGATTTCGTCTCGACCATCGAAATGGCGCGCAGGGCGCTTTCGAAATCGCGGTACTCGGCCATTTTATGCGACAACAGCGTGCCCGACGGGTCGGGCAGCGAGTTTGCCGGCGAACTGGCCGGCGCGCCGGAGTTGTCGGATGTGCCCATTGTCATCGTGTCGGGCTGGCCGTCGCCCTTCATGTGGGACAAGGCCCGCGCGGCGGGCCTGTGCGTGATCGACAAGACCGACGACCCGATGCGCAAGCTGCGCGATTTCTTTCGTGAAAGCGCCGGTAACCTGATCACCCGGCGCGTGGCCGGGCCGATGCGGCGCAGCTCCTGAGAGCGGGTCAACGCCATTGTGAGCCGTGCGCCCAGCGGTTTTGCTGGGCAGCGGCGCCGGTTCGGCGCATGGTGCTCGCATGGGACGTGCGCTTTGGTGTCTTTGGCTGGCGATGAACGGGGCTTGCGGCGCGGCGGTGTCTGCCGCCGCCTGCGAGGTGGCGCTTGTGCTGGCCGTGGACGTGTCGGGCTCTGTCGACGAAACCGAATACCGCATCCAGATGCAGGGGCTGGCCGACGGGCTGCGCGATGGCGCGGTCAGCGAGGCGCTGGTCGTGGGCGAAGCGGCGGTGCTGGTGTTGCAATGGACCGGCACCTCGCGCCAGCGCGTGGTGGTGCCGTGGCAGCGGATGACCGATTTCGACGCGGTCGAGGCGCTGGCAGCGCGGATCGAGACCACGCCGCGCGTGTGGCGCAACTTTTCCACTGCCATCGGCGAGGCGTTGGAGGTTGGCGCGGCGCAGTTCAGGGACGTGCCCGAATGCCGTCGCCGGGTGATCGACGTGTCGGGCGACGGGTCGTCGAACGAGGGACCGGGACCGCGCAACGTGCATGGCCTGTTGCGGCAGGAAGGGATCGTGGTCAACGCGCTGGTCATCGAAGGGGCCGAGCCGAGGGTGACCGAGTATTTCTGGGAAAACGTCATCCATGGGCCGGGCGCATTTGTGATCACAGCTGATGATTACGCCGAGTACCCGGCCCGAATGCGCCGCAAATTGCTGCGAGAAGTCACCAAACCCATCTCGAAAGCGCCGGGTGATTCCTTTGCGCCACATTTGTGATCACGCATTTGTCTATGTGATCACGAAAACTGCTTTTGCGACGAAATGCCTGCACTATTTGAAGAATACGGGTTTGCAGAGGCCCCGGATGATTGGATAAAACGGTCGCAAATCGCGGGGCTGGCTGGCCCACCCGGGCCGGCGCCACATCGCGACGAGAAAGGGAATGCCAATGGCAGACGTAAATCGCGGCAACCGGCCGCTTTCGCCCCACCTCACAATCTATCGCCCGCAGCTGACGTCGATGACGTCGATCCTGACCCGGATCACCGGGAACGCGTTGCTTGTCGCCGCGCTGTTGACGGTGTGGTGGCTGCTGGCCGCCGCGACCTCGGCCGATTATTTCGCGACCGCCGATGCGGTGGTGACCAGCTGGTTCGGCGACATCGTGATGTTCCTGTCGCTCTGGGCGCTGTGGTATCACACGCTGGCGGGTGTGCGGCACCTCATTTGGGACAACGCGATGATGCTGGAAGTCGACAAGGCCGAGATGCTGGGCTGGGCGGCGATCGGCGGATCGGTCGTTCTGACCATCCTGACCGTGCTGGTCATCTGAAGGAGGCCCCCAACATGCGTTATCTGACAGACCGCAAACGCGCCGTGGGCCTTGGCTCGGCCAAGACCGGCGTGCATCACTTCTGGGCGATGAAGGTGCAGAGCGTCGCGCTGCTGATCCTGATCCCGCTTTTCGTGTTCACCTTCGGCGGTATCCTGGGCAGTTCGTTCGAGGAGGTCACGGCCTATTATGCGCGGCCCTTCCCGGCCATCGTCGCGGCGCTGACGCTGGTTGTCGGCTTCAAGCATTTCGCCGACGGGTGCCAGGTGCTGATCGAGGACTACGTGCACGGCACGGCGCAGAAGGTCACGATCATCCTGGTGACCTGCCTGAGCTATGGCGCCATGGCGACGGGGCTTTTCGCCATCGCGCGCCTGGCGCTCTGAGAAACAGTGAAGGGCAGGGCGCGCGCCGCCTTGGCCCGTTTGAGACCATATCGCCGGGGCCGGCATGGCCCGAGCAGACGAACCGGAAAAGGCACGAAGCATGGCGGCTTACGAATACGAGACACATGATTACGACGTGGTTGTGGTGGGCGCGGGCGGCGCGGGGCTGCGCGCGACGCTGGGCATGGCCGAACAGGGCCTGCGCACGGCCTGCGTGACCAAGGTCTTCCCGACCCGCTCGCACACCGTGGCGGCGCAGGGTGGCATCGCGGCATCGCTTGGCAACATGGGGCCCGACAGCTGGCAGTGGCACATGTACGACACCGTGAAGGGGTCGGACTGGCTGGGCGATACGGACGCGATGGAATACTTGGCGCGCGAGGCGCCCAAGGCGGTCTACGAGCTGGAGCATTACGGCGTGCCGTTTTCGCGCACCGAGGAAGGGCGGATTTACCAGCGCCCCTTCGGCGGGCACACGACCGAGTTCGGCGAAGGCCCCCCGGTGCAGCGGACATGCGCCGCCGCCGACCGGACCGGGCACGCGATTCTGCATACGCTGTACGGGCAATCCCTCAAGAACAACGCCGAGTTCTACATCGAGTATTTCGCCATCGACCTGATGATGAGCGAGGACGGTCAATGCACCGGCGTTGTCTGCTGGAAGCTGGATGATGGCACGATCCACGTGTTCAACTCCAAGATGGTGGTGCTGGCGACCGGCGGTTACGGACGCGCCTATTTCAGCGCGACCTCCGCGCATACTTGCACCGGCGACGGCGGCGGCATGGTCGCCCGCGCGGGCCTGCCGCTGCAGGACATGGAGTTCGTGCAGTTCCATCCCACCGGCATCTACGGTTCGGGCTGCCTGATCACCGAGGGCGCGCGGGGCGAGGGTGGCTATCTGACCAATAGTGAGGGCGAGCGGTTCATGGAGCGCTATGCGCCCAACTACAAGGATCTGGCGCCGCGCGATTATGTCAGCCGGTCGATGACGATGGAGATCCGCGAGGGGCGTGGCGTGGGCGAGCACGGCGATCACATCCACCTGAACCTCAGCCACCTGCCCGCCGAGGCGCTGAACCTGCGCCTGCCGGGGATCTCGGAATCTGCCAAGATCTTTGCCGGGGTGGACGTCACGAAAGAGCCGATCCCGGTGTTGCCCACCGTGCACTACAACATGGGTGGCATTCCGACGAACTATTGGGGCGAGGTGCTGAACCCCAGCAAGGACGATCCGCACGCCGTGGTCCCTGGCCTGATGGCCGTGGGCGAGGCGGGCTGTGCGAGCGTGCATGGCGCGAACCGGCTGGGATCGAACTCGCTGATTGACCTTGTCGTGTTCGGCCGGGCCGCGGCCATTCGCGCGGGCAAGGTGGTGAACCCCGAGACCGCGGTGCCGGCGACGGACACGGGTCAAGTAGACAAGGCGCTGGATCGCTTCGACCATTTCCGCCACGCCGATGGCGGCACGCCGACCGCCGAGCTGCGGCTGGAAATGCAGCGCACGATGCAGGAGGACGCGGCGGTGTTCCGGACGTCCAAGACCCTCTCTGAGGGCGTCAAGAAGATGGATGCGATCGCGGCCAAGCTGGACGATCTGAAGGTCACTGATCGCAGCTTGGTGTGGAACAGCGACCTGATGGAAACGCTGGAGCTGACCAACCTTATGCCGAACGCGCTGGCCACCATTGCCGGGGCGGAGGCGCGCAAGGAAAGCCGGGGTGCCCATGCGCACGAGGATTTCGCCAAGCGCGACGACGAGAACTGGCGCGTGCACACGGTTGCGCGGGTGGATGGAAAGAGTGTGGATCTGAGCTATCGTCCTATCATCGAGGACCCGCTCACGACCGAATCCGAGGGTGGGATCAATTTGAAGAAGATCGCACCCAAGGAAAGGACATTCTGATGACATCCGCAAAGCTATTCGCGGCAGCGCTGTTGGGGCTGTTGCCCTCGGCGGCACTGGCGCAGGCCAACACCCTGGACGCGGCGACGACCAAGTGCATTTTCGACACGCCGGGCGGGGAGAACCTGCACGTTACGGTGAAATATGACGCGGGCAACCGCGCGACGATGCTGATCCGCAAGAAGCCGGGCGCGACGGATGCGACGGTGCAGGCGTACCGCGCCTGTGTCGCGGCGAACACCGCCTCGCGTGGCAAGCTGGTGGCGCCTTCGGACCCGGTCGTCGTGCCGGCCGGAAGTGCCAAGCCGGTGCGCGTCTATCGCAAGAAAGGCGTGAACGGGCTGTGCCCGCCTCATGCGCCGGTTCTCTATCGCGGGACCATCTATTGCATCGGCAACCAGTCCTGATGCCCAAGGCCGCCACGCATATCACGGCAAAGCCCGCCCGTCCGGCGGGCTGGCCGCGTGCGCGGGGGCGGCATTACCTGGACGTGCTGGAGGTGCTGCATCGTACGCGGTTGCCGGAGTGGTATCTGGAGATCGGCAGCGGGCGCGGGCATTCGCTGGCGCGGTGTCCGGGCAAGGCCATCGCGGTGGACCCGGCCTTTCGCCTGGGTGGCGACGTAATGGGCGACAAGTCCGCGCTGCATCTGGTACAGAAAACCAGCGGCGATTTCTTTGCCAGCGGGCAGGCGCAGGAGATTGCGCCGCGCATCGACATGGCGTTCATCGACGGGATGCACCTGTTCGAATACGTGCTTGACGATTTCATCGCCACGGAAAGGCTGTGCCATCCCGAGGCGGCGATCCTGCTGCATGACCTTGTGCCGTTCTCGCCCGCCGCCGCCGAGCGCGAGTGGGACCCCGAGCGCACCAAGGGCTGGTCGGGCGACGTTTGGAAGATGACGCTGATCCTGCGCGAGTACCGCCCCGAGCTGGCCTTTGACGTGGTGAACCCGCGGCCCTGCGGGCTGGGGATCGTGACCGGGCTGGACCCCGAGAACCGGGTTCTGGAGGACGCGCGCGACGAGATCGTGGCGAAGTTCATGGACCTGACGATCGAGGAGTTCGGGCCGAAGAACCTGAGCCAAATCATGCAGATGCGCAAGGTCGAGGACGTGCTGCCGGACCTGAAGGAAATGGAGGCGGCGGAATGAGGTTGCTTGCCATTCTTGCGCTGCCCCTGCTGCTTGGCGGGTGCGATGCGGCCAATGACGCCGCCGACGCGATTGCGCGGGACCGCGCCAAGGCGGTGGTCAACGGCATCGTCGCGCAGCGCTTTCCGGGCGTCACGGTGGCGCCTGTCACCGACTGCATCATCGACGCGGCCTCGGCCGGGGAAATCATCACCATCGCCCGCGATTCCGTCGGCGGGGTTCAACCCGCGACGGTGGAGCTGGTGGTGGACATCGCGAGCCGACCCGACTCGGTTCAATGTATCGCTGAAAACGGTCTGGTCCTGCTGGGCCGCTGAGAGAGGAAACGTAAATGGTACAACTGACGCTTCCGAAGAATTCCCGGATCACCAAGGGAAAGACATGGCCCAAGCCCGAGGGCGCCAAGAACGTGCGCAAGTTCCAGATCTATCGCTGGAACCCGGATGACGGGAAGAACCCGCAAGTCGACACGTATTTTCTTGATATGGACAAGTGCGGGCCGATGGTTCTGGACGCGCTGATCAAGATCAAGAATGAGGTCGACCCGACGCTGACCTTCCGCCGGTCCTGCCGCGAGGGGATTTGCGGGTCGTGCGCGATGAATATCGACGGGATCAACACGCTGGCCTGCATCTATGGCCTGGATGAGATCAAGGGTGACGTGAAGATCTATCCGCTGCCGCACATGCCGGTGGTCAAGGACCTGATCCCTGACCTGACGCATTTCTACGCCCAGCACGCCAGCATCATGCCGTGGCTGGAGACCAAGACGAACCGCCCCGCGAAAGAGTGGAAGCAGTCGATCGAGGACCGCGAAAAGCTGGATGGCCTTTACGAATGCGTGATGTGCGCATCGTGCTCGACCGCCTGCCCCAGCTATTGGTGGAACGGCGACAAGTATCTTGGGCCCGCCGCGCTGTTGCACGCCTATCGCTGGATCATCGACAGCCGGGACGAGGCGACGGGCGAGCGGCTGGACGATCTGGAGGATCCGTTCAAGCTCTATCGCTGTCACACGATCATGAACTGCGCGAAGACCTGCCCCAAGGGGCTGAACCCCGCCAAGGCGATTGCCGAGATCAAGAAGATGATGCTGGAGCGGGCGGTCTGATGAACAAACCGCGTCCCGAGCTCGACTTCAAGTCGAAGGAAGAGTTTCGGGACGTGTGCCGCCACCTGTCGGGGCGGCTGCATTATCTGAACCGGACCGCTATTGGCGAGAGCAAGTTCGTCAGTGAACTTGCCGGGCTTGTCGAACGCGCCGGAAAGGTTTTCGACGACCATTACGACGACAAGGACGTTCACGCCGCCTTTGGCGACGGGTGGGACCACGGGACATTGTCGCGCGACGAGCGACCCCTGGCCCTGTTCGGGTTGCTTTATCCCGAGGTCGGCTCGGGCAAGTCCTGATCCAGCAATGATAGCAGATCGGTGATCCGGTCCAGCTGCCCCGGCTTGGCGCGGGGCGCGAGGAACGCGTCAAGCGCGGCATCGCGGGTTTGCACCATGGCGACATGCGTGGCGCGTCCTGCCTCGGTCAGGTGCACGTGCTTCAGCCGCTTGTCGCCGGAGTCGGCAACGCGCCGGATCAGCCCGTCTTTTTCCATCCGGTCCAGCAGGCGTGACACGCCATATTGAGGCAACATCAGGCTGTTTTCCAAGGATTTTGCCGTCTGGCACTCGGTTCCTGCGTCAAGCGCGGCCAGCGCATCAAGCACGTCGAGCGGCGGCAGGCCTTCGGCCTTGAGCGCCGAGTCCAAATGGTTCTGAAGGCGGCGGTGGGAGCGCGACAGGACCTGCCACGCGGAAAGGTTCTGGGGTGTTCTGCTCATTCCTTGAGTCTAAATGCAGGTGCATTTGGGGGGCAAGGGGCGTTTGCCGGCCTGCACGAAATCTGCGCAACCGGGGCGGGGGCGTCTGCACGGGCGCCTGCGCAGAAGGGAGCATCGGAATATGAAATGAGAGGACATTCCAATGCTGCGTTCCCCCGGATTGCGGTTCATCATCGTGGGCCTTTTGGTCCTGCTGATGACCATCCCTGTGTTTTTCGTCGGTGCGATCATCGACAGCCGCGCGGATTACAACCGCCAGACCATCGCCTCGGTCGGGGAGGAGTGGGGCGGACGGCAGCTCTTGTCCGGCCCTGTCCTGATCATCCCGGTCGAGGAGACGGTGATGGTGCGTGAGCGGGAAGAGGTGATCGACCCGCTGACTGGCGAGCAGAAGCTGGATGGCGACGACCAGCCGGTGTTTCGCTTCAAACAGGTGGAGCGCACTCTGCGGCGCGATCCGGTCTATGTGTACCCCGATCTGCTGGACCTGAAGATGGACAAGACCACGCAGGAGCGCAGCCGGGGTATATTCTCGGTGCCGGTCTATACCGCCAAGGCGGACGGCGCGTTCGACTTTAACGCCGAAGAGGCCGAGGCGGTGTTGCGGGGCGAGGAGGTCCTGCTGTGGGACGAGGCGGAGGTGCGGGTTTACGTGAGTTCCAACCGCGCGCTGCGGGGCGAGACCCGGCTGATGGCCGATGGCCGCGCGCTGGAGATGGAGCCGGTGGCGAGCGAGAACCGCTATATCGGCGGGCTGCGTGCGCCGACGGGGGACCCGCGAGAAATCGGGGCGTTCGACCTGAAGATGGGGCTTAATGGCGCCGAGGCGTTGTCGTTCACGCCGGTGGGGCGCGAGACGCGCGTGACCCTGACCTCGGACTGGCCGCACCCGGAATTTCAGGGCGCGTTCCTGCCCGACAGCCACGAGGTGCGGGAGGACGGGTTTCAGGCCAATTGGGTGATCCCGCATCTGGCGCGCCCCTTGCCGCAGGTCAGCCGCGAAGATCAGAACGAGGTGGCGCGGAGCCAGTCAAGCTTTGGCGTGGGTCTGTATCAGCCGAATGACTTCTACCAGAAAGCTTATCGCGCGGCGCGGTACGGGATCCTGTTCATCGGACTCACCTTCCTGACGATTTTCCTGGTCGAGGGTCAGACCAAGCGGCCGACGCACCCGGTGCAATATATCCTGATCGGGCTGGCGCAATCGGCGTTCTTCCTTCTGATGCTGGCGCTGTCCGAGCAGGTCGGCTTCGGCATGGCCTATCTCGTGTCGGGCACGGCGACGGTGGGGCTGGTGACGGCATTCGCCGCGACGGCGCTGAAGCTGGGCCGCCGGACGCTGGTGGTGGGCGCGATGCTGGCGGTGCTTTACGGTGTGCTCTACCTGATCCTGCGCAGCGCGGATTACGCCCTGCTGGCGGGGTCGATCCTGCTGTTTGCCGCCATTGCGGGCACCATGTTCGCCACGCGGAACGAGAACTGGTACGGCGAGCCGCGCACCGGGCCGCGCCGGGGGTGGTTCCGCAAGGCAGAGCCAGAGCCGGAAGCGCCACAGCCCACAAGCTGACGCGACGTTTCCTTCCCTGAGTCGGGGCGGCCGGGTTAGGCTGCCCCGCAAGCGTGGGAGGAGATGATGTTGAAGACCGATGTCGCGATCGTGGGCGGCGGGCTGGCCGGCCTCGTGGCTGCACATGAGGCTGTGAAGCGCGGGCGCAAGGTGGTGCTGCTGGACCAGGAAGGGCCGCAATCCCTGGGCGGGCAGGCGTTCTGGTCGCTGGGCGGTCTGATGATGATCGACACGCCTGAGCAGCGCCGCATGGGCATCCGCGATAGCCGGGATTTGGCGGCGCAGGACTGGATGGGCAGCGCGGGGTTCGACCGGCCCGAGGATGCCAACCCCCGCCGCGTGGCCGAAGCCTATCTGGACTTCGCCGCCGGGCCGATGCGGGGGTATCTGCACGACATTGGGATGCGCTGGTTTCCGGTGGTGGGCTGGGCCGAGCGGGGCGGGGCGAAGGCTGATGGGCACGGCAATTCGGTGCCACGCTTTCACGTCACATGGGGCACCGGGACGGGCGTTGTCGCGCCTTTCGTGCGGCTGGTGAAGGAGGCTGAGACGGCGGGCAATTTGCAGTTCGCGTTCCGGCACCGCGTGACGGGGCTCAATGTGACCGATGGGCGCGTGACGGGCCTGCGCGGCGATGTGCTGGCCGAGGATGACGCGGTGCGTGGCGCGTCCACCAACCGCGAGGTGACGGGGCCGTTCGAGATGCAGGCAGAGAGCGTGATCGTCGCCTCGGGCGGGATCGGCGGGGACCATGATAAGGTGCGCAAGCTGTGGCCCGTCGACCGGCTTGGGCCCGCGCCCAAGGTCATGGTCGCGGGGGTTCCGGATTACGTCGATGGCCAGATGCAGGCCGTGGCCAAGGCCGCAGGCGCGGGCGCGATCAACGAGGACCGGATGTGGCATTACTGCGAAGGGCTGAAGAACTGGGACCCGATCTGGCCCAACCACGGGATTCGCATCCTGCCCGGGCCGTCCTCGATGTGGTTCGACGCGCTGGGGGTGCGGATGGAAGCGCCGTGCCTGCCCGGATTCGATACGCTGAGCACGCTGAAGCGTATCCTCAGCACAGGGCATGAGCATTCGTGGTTCATCCTGACGCAGAAGATCATCGAGAAGGAGTTCGCGCTGTCCGGCAGCGAGCAGAACCCCGACCTGACCTCGGGCAAGTGGCGTGAGGTTTTGAAAGAGCGGCTGGGCAAGGGCGCGACGGGCGCGGTGGAGGCGTTCAAGGACCACGGCGAGGATTTCGTCGTGGCACAGGATTTTGAAACGCTCGTCGAAGGCATGAACCGGATCACGCCCAACGCACCTCTGGACACCGCGCACTTGCGCGCGCAGGTGGCGGCGCGGGATGCGCAGCTGACCAATCCGTTTGCCAAGGACGCGCAGGTGATCGCCATCAGGCAGGCGCGGGCCTATCGGGGCGACAGGCTGATCCGTACCGCGAAGCCGCACGCCATTCTGGACCCCGCCAACGGCCCCCTTATTGCCGTGCGGCTGAACATCCTGACGCGCAAATCGCTGGGCGGGCTGCATACCGACCTGGAGGCAAAAGTGTTGCGCCCGGATGGCCGCGTGCTGGACGGGCTTTACGCCGCCGGAGAGGTCGCTGGGTTCGGCGGCGGAGGCTACCACGGGTACAACGCTCTGGAGGGAACATTCCTTGGCGGGTGCATTTTCTCGGGGCGCGCGGCGGGGCAAAGCGCCTGAAAGTGATGTAGCGAAAACACAGTTCAAACTGTCCGGAAAATTTCATCGGCCGGCGCACGAAAACTCTTGCGCGACTCGTCGTTTGGCCCCATTTGCACGATCAGACGCCAACGCACGCGCCTCTGTCCCGAAGGCCTTATACCCCAGCGGTTACGTAGCGACGGTAACGTCTCTGAACTGAACCTCGCGGCCCTTGCCGCAATGTGCCTTTTGGAGATGTCCATGACCGCTTTCGTCACCGACCTGTCGGGTGATTTCCGCCATGCTTGCGCCGCCCGTATCGAGGGCTTTCTGCGTACCGCCACCTTTGACCGTCCGACGCTGGTGATCGACACCGACGTCGTGCTGCAGAACTTCCGCGCGCTGTCGCAGGGTCTGGGCGACGCGCATATCCACTATGCCGTGAAAGCCAACCCCGAGCCGCAGGTGATTGAGGCGCTGGTCAACGCAGGCAGCCATTTCGACGCCGCCAGCCGTGGCGAGATCGAGCTGTGCCTGTCGCAGGGCGCGCGGCCCGAGGACATCTCGTTCGGCAACACCGTGAAGAAACCGGGCGACATCGCGTTCGCGTACAACGTGGGCGTGACGCTGTTTGCCGCCGACGCCGAGGAAGAGCTGGACAAGATCGCCGAGCACGCGCCGGGCGCCGAAGTGTATATCCGCCTGATCGTCGAGGCGTCGGGTGCCGACTGGCCGCTGACGCGCAAGTTCGGCTGTGCGCCGGATCACGCCGTGGCGCTGATGGACTATGCCCTGTCGCTGGGCCTGCGCCCGGTGGGCGTGTCGTTCCACGTGGGCAGCCAGACCCGCAAGGCCGAGATGTGGGCGCCGGTTCTGGACCGGATCGCCGACGTGTGGCGTGCCGCGCGGGCCGAAGGCCATGCGCTGGACCTGTTGAACATCGGTGGCGGGTTCCCGGCCTTCTACGGCGAGGACATCGCGGCCCCCGCGATCTATGCGGCCCAGGTGCGCGAGATGGTGGCCGAGCGGTTCGGCGACTTGGCGCGCCTGATGGCAGAGCCGGGCCGTGGCCTAGTGGCCGAGGCCGGCATGATCGCCGCCGAAGTGGTGCTGGTGTCGCGCAAGTCGCCCGACGACCTGCACCGCTGGGTGTACCTGGATATCGGCATGTTCTCGGGCCTGGCCGAGACCATGGACGAGGCCATCCGCTATCAGTTCGTGACCGCCCGCGACGGCGAGCGCACGGGCCCCTGCATCCTGGCCGGACCGTCCTGTGATTCGGCCGATGTGCTTTATGAAAAACGCATGATCGACCTGCCCCTGGGCCTGAAATCGGGCGACCGGGTGTTCATCCGCAGCTGCGGTGCCTACACCTCGTCCTATTCCAGCGTGGGCTTCAACGGCTTCCCGCCGCTGGACGTGGTCGTGATGTAGCTGCCCCCCGATCCGGGGCGGGCCGGTTGGCCTTGCCCCGCGGGACAGTGTAAGACCCACGACATGTTCATTGTCGTGGGTCTTGTCATTGCGTTCATACTGGTGGCGATCTACGCGCGTCCCGCGATGCGCAACTGTCGTTGGCGCGAAGATCGTGCCGCGTCGCGCCCCGGGCAGACGGCCTATCGCTGTGCGTTCTGCGGCGCGCGGGCCACGACGGCCACGGGCAAGCCGCCGGTGGCGTGTCTCAAGCCGCAAGCGCCGGATTGACACCCGCCGGGATCGGAATTTCATGGCTCGCACACCTCGTGGGTTGCGCGGGATCGGGGCAGCGGGCAAGTCTTGGGCATGGACCACGTCACATTTCTTTGCCCGCCCGAGCTGGAGGGCAGGATCCCGGCCCCGGCCCCGGCGTCGAAATTCCTGCCGGACTGGTTTCGCGCCCTGCCGCGAGAGATGGGGATGCCGGATGCCCATGGCCTGCCGGCGCTGACCGTGCGGGCCTGCATGCCGGTGGCGGATGTCATGGCGCAGGGCTGGATCATCCCGACGCCGTTTGACGTCTGGACCTCGCGGCATCCGGATTTCGGGACCGTGCAGTTTCACTGGGACGCGGACGCGCCCTTTGCCGCGGTCGAGGCGCATCATCCCGCGCAGATCGGCGCGACAGAGCCGCCGTTTCTGGGCGCGCAGCCTTACAAGCTGATCAACCCGTGGCGGGTGGTGGTGCCGCCGGGCTGGTCGGTGACGTTCCTGCATCCGGTCAACCATTTCGAACTGCCTTTCACAGCGTTTGGCGGAACCGTGGATTGCGACGCGCTGGACGTGCCGGTCAACGTGCCGATGTTTTGGACAGCGCCGCATGTGGATGTGCGGATGCCCGCGGGCACGCCGATGGTGCAGGTCGTCCCGTTTGAACGGGCGGCCCAGGCGAAGACGGCCCGCATCCGGGCCGAAACCCCGGACGAGGCCGAGGCGCGTCGGCACGCTTTGACCCGCAAGTACACCGAGGAGTCGCTATACGCGCGGCAGTGGCGCCGCCGTCATGAGAAGGAACAGCCGACATGACAGAACCCACCGATGCCGCCGTGCGGCGGGCCGTGAAGCCGGTCATCTGCTATCCCAACGACACTCTGCCGGTGCCGGATCTGGACCTGTACCGTGCCGCGCGCGAGGCGGCCCGAAAGGTGGACGAGGTGATGGTCCCGCCGCGCGAGGCCGCCTGCTTTCGCGTGGCGGCGGGGCAGTTCTTTCGCATCACCAGTGTCGAGGGCCCGCAGGTGGGGGATTTGAACCTGTGGAACGCGCAGGACCTGAGCGAGCGGTTCTATTCCGGCAAGGCGCGGGCGCTGCATGGCACGCACCTGACGACCGGTGAGCGGATGTGGTCGGGCTTTCCCTATCTGCGGCCCATCGCGACGATCTTGGAGGATACGCTGGACTGGTACGGAATCGACGAATATGGCGGGTCGGTGCATGACGTGATCGGCACGCGCTGCGATCCCTATACCGGCAATCTGCTGGCCGGATCGCAGTATCACCATTGCTGTCATTCCAACCTGATCCGGGCGGTGGCGGATGAACTGGACGTCTCGCTGGAGGAGGCCGAGCCGTTGGTGCATGACGTGCTGAACGTGTTCATGTGCACGGGGTTCACGCGGGACACGGGGCAGTATTTCATGAAGGCCAGCCCTGTGCGGCCCGGTGATTATCTGGAGTTTTTTGCCGAGATCGACCTGCTGGGGGCGCTGAGTGCGTGCCCGGGCGGGGATTGCTCGGCGGAGCATTCCAGCGACACGGCGGCGTGTTACCCGCTGAAGGTCGAGGTGTTCGCGCCCGAAGAGGGCGCCCTGGGCGATTGGGTCAGCCCGCCGGTGAACAGATATGACCGGACCCACGGGAGGTAGCGGCATGGAGCGAGTCGAGGGCGGGTGCCTGTGCGGGGCCGTGCGGATCACGGCGGAGGGCGCGCCCGACAGGGTGGGGCTGTGCCATTGCCTGGACTGTCGCAAGCATCATGGCGCGGTGTTCTTTGCCGCCGCGATCTTTCCAGAGGGCGCGGTCGCGATTCGTGGTGAAACGCGCGACTGGGAAGGCCGGCATTTCTGTCCGCGCTGCGGCGGGTCGGTGTTTTCCGTCAGCGACGGCGAGGTGGAGGTCCACCTTGGGGCGCTGGATGCGCCAAATATGTTCGAGCCGACCTACGAGCTGTGGTGCGTGCGGCGGGAAAAGTGGTTGCCGGAGGTGCCGGGGATGGCGCGGTTCGAGCGGGATGAGACGTAGTGTCCCTCGAAATTCCTAACGACGTGTGAAGAGTGCGGACCGCGCGGAATCGAGGCGCGCTTGCGCGCCGCCGCGCGATCGTCCGCTGACCGAAAGGCGATTGCCTGCAATCGCCGAAAGGGGGGCCGCCCGGACGGGCTGGCGATTTGGGGGACGTGGGCGCCTCTATCTGATGTTTTGCGGCTGTGGCAGGGATAAAGTGCCTTGAACGTATGTCAGTTCGCCACCCCGCGGTCTGGCAATTGCGCGGCTCCGTACCGTCGGCTTGAGCCAAACGAAAAAACCCCGCCGAGGCGGGGTTCGTTCATCAGACCCGGATCGGGATCTCAGCCCTGACGGGCCTTGAAGCGCTTCTGGGTCTTGTTGATCACGTAGACGCGGCCTTTGCGGCGCACGACGCGGCAATCGCGATGGCGGTTCTTGAGCGAACGCAGCGAGTTCCGGACTTTCATCACTCGTCTCCAATGTCGTGGCGCGGGGCGCCGGGTTGCGGGTGCACCGGCCAGGCCGGGCAATGAATATGGTGGGCGATACAAGGATCGAACTTGTGACCCCTTCGATGTCAACGAAGTGCTCTACCGCTGAGCTAATCGCCCTGATACCGGAGTGGCATGGCCCCTAACGAATAGGGGCGCGGGAAACCGCGCCGGTGAGGCGTGTCTATAAAAGGAGTCGGGCAGGGGATCAAGGGCTTTTAGAACCTGATTTTCAGACTATTATGACGTGTCAGGAGAGAGAATGCCCAAAGCCGCGTTTACCCTTACCCATCCGGAGCGTCGGACGACATCCGTGGTGTTCGCGTCGCCCCATAGCGGGCGGGATTATCCGTGGTCTTTCGTGCGGCGCACGAACCTGAACGAGTTGAGCGTGCGCAGCTCCGAAGACGCATTCGTCGACGATTTGTTCGAGGCCGCGCCGCGCAACGGGGCGCCGTTCATCAAGGCCGGCGCGCCCAGGGCGTTCGTGGACCTCAACCGCTCGACCGAGGAACTGGACCCGGCGCTGATCGAAGGGGCGCGGCGGACGGGGCACAACCCGCGCGTGGCCTCTGGCCTGGGGGTGATCCCGCGGGTGGTGGCCAACGGCAAGGCGATCTATTCCGGCAAGATCACCATGGACGAGGCGCAAAGGCGCATCGACGCTTATTGGCGGCCCTATCATGCGGCGCTGAAAACCCAGCTGGACCAGGCGGTTGGCATGTTCGGGCAGGCGATCCTGATCGATTGCCATTCCATGCCGCATGAGGCGATGGATGCCGTGGCGCGCAGCGGCGCGAGACGCCCCGAAGTGGTGCTGGGTGACAGGTTCGGGGCTGCGGCGAGCGACGAGGTGGTGGACCGGATCGAGGCGGCATTCAGTGCCGCCGGGCTGAAGGTGGCGCGCAATGCGCCGTTTGCAGGGGCCTATATCACCCAGCATTACGGCCGCCCGCAAGAGAACCGGCACGCGGTGCAGGTCGAGATCGACCGGGCGCTTTACATGAACGAACGGCTGATCCGGCCCAATGGCAATTTCGCGGCGTTCAAGGCGCTGCTGGAGGGCGTGATCGCGCAGATCGCCGAGGTCGGGCGGCCCAAGCCGCAGCAGCTGGCGGCCGAGTGAGGCGACTCGAAGCTTAACGGTGCAGAGCTGCCGAAATCCGCGTCGGTACCCGCGTCGGTATTTCCGTCGGTATCGCGTCGGTGCCATTTCCCGAAGGCGCGTGTTAAGGCACCGCGCGACGGACCTCCGGCGACAGGTCAGTAGCGGCGCGTGTAGGTAAAGTGGACTTCCTCGTCGGTCTTGGTGTCGGTGACGGCGAAGGTCACGTCCGACCGATCCTGGAAATCGTAGCGCGCGGCAAGCCCGTAGGCCGAGGTCGTGCTGCCGCGCGTGACCTCGCCGAAGCCCGAGAGCGTCAGCGCGCGCCAGGCATTGTAATTCACGTCGAAGGCCACCGCATCGGGGCGCTGGTTGGCGTCGGGGTGAAGGAAGGCCGCGCCGATGTCGAGCCGGCCCTCTTGCCAGCGGGCGCCGATCTTGGCGTTGATGCCGTCGAAATCGTCCTTGGGGTCCCAGACGCCTTCGATCGCGGCGGCGAGGGTGACGGCCTGCGCCTGCCATTCCGCCGCGGCGGAGGCGGACCGAAAATTGCCGTCGCTGGCATCGAGCAGCGAGACGGCCCAGCGCATGTCACCCGTCGTCTCACCATAGGACACGCCCACCGGCACGGAGTTGAAGCGCAGCGCCTCGGTCGTGGCGCGGGCGCGGGTGTATTCGGCGCGGGTCTCGGCGATGGAGGCGGCGGTGAAATCGAAAGGCGAGATCAGCACCTGGTCGTAGGCAGGCTTCACCACGCCCAGGCGGAACCGGTCGTCATAGACGAAGGCGGCGTAGGTTTCGTGCGGGCGGTCGCCCTTGTAGTAATACCCGAAGGTGCCGAATTCGAACGCGACGGGGCTGTCGGCGATATCGAACAGCGTGAAGGTCAGCATCGCGTCGATCCGCGACATGAAGGCGTTGTCCTGAATGCTGTTGGCGCCGACCGAGATGTCGCCGGAAAAATGCAGCCAGTCCGTGGCGTTGGCGGCATCCGGGCGCAGCCCGGCGGCGCAGAGAGCGAGCACGGCAAGGCGGGGCATGGGATGGGTCGATACGCGTTTCATGACCGAACCAACGTGGCACGGAAAGAAAAGTTGCACGAGCATTCATCTGCGGTGTCGATGTGATTTCGCGGCAACAGGGGATTGCCGGTAACACTCTGCTTTAGCGGGAAAAACCCGGCCTAACGCGGCACAACAGCCAATCGTTGCACGCGTTTCGCCTTTCGCTGATGGCTCAGGTTAAAGGCGAAACGCTTTAGCGCAGGGAGCGGCCCTTGAGGATGGCGTCGGCGCCGAAGCGGGCGCGGATCTCGTCGGTGGCGCGTTCGGCGCGGCCGCGCTGGCGGGCCTGGGGGTCGAGCAGGTCGCCCGATGCCTCGGCGGCGGTCTCAGCCACCAGATCGGACAGGCCCACGCCCAGCAGGCGATAGGGCTTGGTGTGATCGACCTGGTCGAACAGCGCGCGGGCGGTGCGGTAGAGCGTATCGGCCAGCTGCGCGGGGTCGCGCAGCGAGATGCGGCGGGTCAGAAGCGAATGGTCGGACCGTTTGAGTTTGAGCGTTACCACGCGGCCCGCAAGGTGCTTGGCCTTGGCGCGGTCGGCGACCTTTTCGGCCATGCGCCAGAGATGGCCGTCTAGGATGTCGGCGCTGGCGGTGTCTTCGCGAAAGGTGGTCTCGTTCGAGATGGATTTCATCGGGGTGTGGGCCGAGACGCGGCGGTGGTCCTGCCCGCGGGCGAGATTGTAGAGCCGTTCGCCCATGGAGCCGAAGCGGGCGATAAGGTCGGTCCTGTCCCAGCGCAGGAGGTCGGCGAAGGTGCGGATGCCGGCGGCATCCAGCGAGCTGCGCGCGGCCTGGCCCACGCCCCAGATCAGGCTGACCGGTTTGTCGCGCAGGAAATCGGCGGTCTCAGCGCGGCCGATGATGGAAAAGCCGCGCGGCTTGTCGAGGTCCGAGGCGATCTTGGCCAGGAACTTGTTGTGCGACAGGCCGATGGAGCCGGTGAGGCCCAGTTCATCGCGCATCCGTTTCGTCAGGCGCGCGAGCATCACGGCGGGGGGCGCGCCGTGCAGGCGGTGCGTGCCGGTGAGGTCCAGAAACGCCTCGTCCAGCGACAGGGGTTCGATATCAGGGGTCAGATCCTGCATCATGGCGCGGATCTGGCGCGAGATCTGGGCGTAAAGCTCCATCCGCGGCTTGATGATGACGGCATCGGGACAGAGTTTCAGGGCCTGGAACATCGGCATGGCCGAGCGCACGCCGCGGATGCGCGCGACATAGCAGGCGGTGGAGACAACGCCGCGCCGACCGCCGCCGATGATGACGGGCTTGTGCGCAAGCTCGGGGTTGTCGCGTTTCTCGACCGAGGCGTAAAACGCGTCGCAATCCATATGCGCGATGGAAAGGTCGAACAGTTCGGGATGCGATAGCACCCGCGGGCTGCGGCAGGCGGGGCAGCGCGCGCCGGTGTCGAATTGGGTCAGGCAGTCGCGGCAAAAGGCGGGCATGGGCGGGGCTGTGTTCGGGGTTGCGATGTGGCTATTGTAAGGGTGCTGCGCGCGGGGGAAAAGACGGCATGAGCGAAGAGAGGTTCGAGGGCACGAAGCTGGCGCTGTTTCTGGGCGCGCGGCTGGCGGTGATCGAGCGGGACCATGCGCCCGACATCCCGTGGCCGGGATACCTGGATCTGCCGGGCGGCGGGCGCGAGGGCAATGAGAGCGCCGCGGCCTGCGTGCTGCGCGAAACGCGCGAGGAGCTTGGTCTGGTGCTGGCGCCCGGCGCGCTGCGGTGGCGGCGGTTTTACGCGGGGCCCACACGGATGTGGTTCTTTGCGGCGCATTGCGAGGCGGCGCTGGCCGACGAGGTGGTGTTTGGCGACGAGGGCCAGGGGTGGTGCCTGATGCGGCCCGAGGACTATGTGGCCCACGACAAGGCCGTGCCGCATTTCGCCCAGCGGGTGGCGGCGTATCTGGCGGGGTAAGGAGGTGCCACGGTGGGTCGGGCGAAGGTGGGTTTTCACCCACCCTACGTCAGGCGATTTCGCTGAGAATGGCCTGGGTGGCGGCGCGGGGGTCGGCGGCGGCCCAGACGGGGCGGCCGACGACGATGTGGTCGGCGCCGTCCGACAGGGCTTGTGCCGGGGTGGCGACACGTTTCTGGTCGCCCAGTGCCGCGCCTGCGGGGCGCACGCCGGGGGTGACGATCAGCTTGCCCGCGGCCTCGGGCAGGGCGCGGATCATCGCGGCCTCTTGCGGCGAGGCGATGACGCCATCGGCCCCGGCCTCGAGCGCGCGGGCTGCGCGGGTGGCGACGATATCGGGGATGTCGCCGGGGGCGATCAGCGAGGCATCGAGATCGGCGCGGTCGAGCGAAGTCAGCACCGTGACGGCAAGGATCTTCATCGGTTTGCCCGCAGCACCTTCGCGCGCGGCGCGGACGACGTGGGGGTCGCCATGCACGGTGAGAAAGTCGAGGTCGAACTGCGCCAGCCCGCGTACGGCGTTTTCCACGGTGGCGCCGATATCGAAGAGCTTCATGTCGAGAAAGATGCGCTTGCCGTGATCCTGCTTGAGCTCGTTGGCGAGCGCGAGGCCGCCGCCGGTCAGCATCCCGAGGCCGATCTTGTAGAACGACACCGAGTCGCCCAGCCGCGTGGCCAGGTTCAGGCCGTCGAGCGCGTTGGGCAGGTCGATGGCGACGATCAGGCGGTCATCGGCGGTCCGGTTCGGTCGGAGTTGGACGGGATCTGGCATGGGCGCAACCTTTCGCGTCGGGTCGCGCCCTTGTTGCGGTCCGGGGCGGTGGCGTCAAGCCTGTTCGGCCGCCACCGGCCAGGCCGAATCTTCGACCACGATCGCCTGGGGCGCGTTGCGAAATTCGGGCATCCGGCGCAGTTGGCGCAATGCGTCCTGCACGAGCGCACGGGTGACGATCGCACTTTCGGTCAAACCGCTTAACATCGTGGCCGGCATCGCCGAGGCGCGCAGACTGAGCGAGGCCGTGTCGCCGTGCAGAAATACGGTGGCGACATGCGCCCCGGAATGCGGTGATACAGCCACGTTTTCTAAAGAAATTCGCTCGATCTTCATACCAAATCCCACTTTGCACCTGCAGAAAGGGTGCCTCAACCGAGCGCAATTTGCGAGGGGAAAATGGTTAATTGGCGTCCCCTCGCAAATTTTTGCCTGTTATTCAGGCAGCGGCGGCTGCGCCTTGTGCCGGTTCGGGCAGCGCGGAGCGCAGGTCATGCGCCTTTTGCGTATGGCGCAGGCTGGCTTTCTGCGTCAGGCCTCGGGCGATCAGCGCGTATTCCGCGTTGAGCGGGGCCTTGAGGTGAACCGGGTAGCGAAAGATGTGACCGGAGTCGTGGATACGAACGGCCGCCTCGAACGCTTCAAGCTCGGGGTTGTAGCGGATGGCGTCGAATTCAAGCTTCTCGATCTGCATGGGTCTGCTCCTGTTTTACCAGTTAACCGGGCAACTTGGCCTGTGGATAACTATGTGGATAACGTTGGGTCGGCTGAAAAGGTTGCAAGGTTCACGAAAAAATGTGAGCGGATTTCCGCACATGTGGTGTTTTTCGGGTTGTAGGGCGCAACATATTGGTGTGGCGCGCCGGGTGTATACAATTTGCAGGTCCGTCTTGAAGCTCACAGGGGCGTTACCCATTTAAAGGGCTGAGGTTCCCGAAGCCGCACGCCTAATACTGGGTGCGCCACCGGGATAACGCTTGAAAAAAAGGAGAGACGGGATGGACTTGTCGAAGTTCACCGAGCGGTCGCGTGGTTTCATTCAAGCCGCGCAGACGATCGCGATCCGGGAAAGCCACCAGAAACTGGCGCCCGAACACATATTGAAAGCACTGATGGACGACCCCGAGGGGATGGCCAGCAACCTGATCAAGCGGGCGGGCGGTGAGCCGGCGCGCGTGGTGCAGGCGCTGGATCTGAGCCTTGGGAAGATCCCGAAGGTCAGTGGCGATTCTGGCCAGATCTACATGGACGGCCAGACCGTGAAGCTGCTGGACGAGGCCGGCAAGCTGGCCAAGAAGGCCGGCGACAGCTTTGTGCCGGTTGAGCGTCTGCTGACCGCGCTGGCGATGGTGAAAAGCCCTGCCAAGGACGCGTTGGAGCAAGGTGGGCTGAGTGCGCAAAGCCTGAACGAGGCGATCAACGACATTCGCAAGGGGCGGACGGCGGATTCGGCCAGCGCCGAGGACAGCTATGAGGCGCTGGAGAAATACGCCACGGACCTGACCAAGCGGGCCGCGGACGGCAAGATCGACCCCATCATCGGGCGGGACGACGAGATTCGCCGCGCCATGCAGGTTCTGAGTCGCCGGACCAAGAACAACCCGGTCCTGATCGGGGAGCCGGGCGTGGGTAAAACGGCGATTGCCGAGGGTCTCGCCCTGCGGATCGTGAATGGCGACGTGCCGGAAAGCTTGCAGAACAAGAAGCTGCTGGCGCTGGATATGGGCGCGCTGATCGCCGGTGCGAAGTATCGCGGTGAGTTCGAGGAGCGGTTGAAGGCCGTGCTGAACGAGGTCACCGATGCGGCGGGCGAGATCATCCTGTTTATCGACGAGATGCACACGCTGGTGGGCGCGGGCAAGGCGGATGGCGCGATGGACGCGGCCAATCTGATCAAGCCGGCGCTGGCGCGGGGCGAGTTGCACTGTGTGGGTGCAACGACGCTCGACGAGTATCGCAAGCACGTCGAAAAGGACGCGGCCCTTGCACGCCGGTTCCAGCCGCTGATGGTCGAGGAACCCACCGTCGAGGACACGATCAGCATCCTGCGCGGGATCAAGGAAAAGTACGAGCTGCACCATGGTGTGCGGATCTCGGATAGTGCGCTGGTGTCGGCGGCGACGCTGAGCCATCGGTATATCACCGACCGGTTCCTGCCGGACAAGGCGATCGACCTTGTGGACGAGGCCGCGAGCCGGCTGCGCATGGAAGTGGACAGCAAACCCGAGGAACTGGACGCGCTTGACCGCGAGATCCTGCAAAAGCAGATCGAGGCCGAGGCCCTGAAGAAAGAGGACGACGCCGCCAGCAAGGACCGGCTGGAGAAGCTGGAAAAAGAGCTGGCCGACATGCAGGAGAAATCCAGCCAGATGACGGCGCAATGGCAGGCCGAGCGTGACAAGCTGGCGTCTGCGCGTGATCTGAAGGAACAGCTGGACCGGGCGCGGATCGAGCTGGACCATGCCAAGCGCGAAGGCAACCTGGCCAAGGCCGGGGAGCTGAGCTATGGCGTCATTCCGCAGCTGGAGAAGCAGCTGGCCGAGGCCGAGAAGGCCGAGGAAGACGGCGTGATGGTCGAGGAGGCCGTGCGACCCGAGCAGATCGCCCAGGTGGTCGAACGCTGGACGGGCATTCCGACCGCGAAGATGCTGGAAGGCGAGCGCGAGAAGCTTCTGGGCATGGAAGACAACCTGCACCGCCGGGTGATCGGCCAGGATGCCGCCGTCAAGGCGGTGGCCAATGCCGTGCGCCGGGCGCGCGCCGGGCTGAACGACGAGAACCGTCCGTTGGGCAGCTTCCTGTTCCTGGGGCCGACCGGCGTGGGCAAGACCGAGCTGACCAAGGCCGTCGCCGAGTTCCTGTTCGACGACGACAGCGCGATGGTGCGGATCGACATGAGCGAGTTCATGGAGAAGCATTCGGTCGCCCGTCTGATCGGCGCGCCTCCGGGCTATGTCGGGTATGACGAGGGCGGCGTGCTGACCGAGGCGGTGCGGCGGCGGCCCTATCAGGTGGTGCTGTTCGACGAGGTCGAGAAGGCGCATCCGGAGGTCTTCAACGTGCTGTTGCAGGTGCTGGACGACGGTGTGTTGACCGACGGGCAGGGCCGGACGGTCGATTTCAAGCAGACGCTGATCATCCTGACGTCGAACCTCGGGTCGCAGGCGCTGAGCCAGTTGCCGGAAGGATCCGATGCGGCGGCGGCCAAGCGCGACGTGATGGACGCGGTGCGGTCGCATTTCCGGCCCGAGTTCCTGAATCGGCTGGACGAGATCGTGGTCTTCGACCGGCTGAACCGTGACCAGATGGACGGGATCGTGGATATTCAGATGGCCCGCCTGCTCAAGCGGCTGGCCGCGCGGAAGATCACGCTGGAGCTGGACGATGCGGCGCGCAAGTGGCTGGCGGATGAAGGCTATGATCCGGTGTACGGCGCACGGCCGCTCAAGCGGGTGATCCAGAAGGCGTTGCAGGACCCGCTGGCCGAAGGATTGCTGGCCGGGGATATCCTGGACGGATCGACCGTGCCGGTAAGCGCCGGGGCCGAAGGGCTGATCATCGGCGAGCGCGTCGGGTCGACCAGCCGCGGCCGCCCGGACGATGCCGTGGTGCATTGAGCCCTGTCGGATGACGGGTTTTGCCCCCGCCGAAGAGGTTCGGCGGGGGTTTTCGTTTTGAGCGGGCGGGTGAAGGGACGGTCTGCGAAGGTGGGTTGGAAACCCACCCTACGAGGTCCCGGATCGGGTCCGGGACGGGGCTAGCCCCCAAACGCAGGTTTGATTGGGGGGCCAGAGGAAGACGGGGCGTGCGCGGAAAGGCCGGGGTGTTGCGGAAATGGCTTTAGCGCCGACAATTTGACACGAGTGTTGCGCGGATTCGCAGGCCGCGCGTATAGTGGCGCCAGAGGCGAAACGGCGCGGAGTAACCCGTGCGGCAACCATATCAGTCATAAGATCGGGCCATGGCCGAGCAGGACAGTTCAGCAGACGACACGCCAGCGGTGCCCCGCTGGTTCGACGAGCTTCGCCCCGGGGGCGAGGGCGAGGGATTCATGGAGCGGCACCTGCGGCATTCGCTGATGTTCGTGCGGCGGCCGGTGAACCGCCTGTTGGTGACCTTCGACAACCTGAGCAACGTCAACGACACCTCGCCGGACCGCGAGCCCTGGGCGTTCAAGTTCGCGCGCGATACCAATGTGTCGCACCTGGGCGTGATGGCGCATGTGGCCGATTGGTACCGCGACGCCGAACTGATCGCGCGGTTCGAGAAGCTGCGCGACGACGGGTTCTTTGACGGCTACGATCGGGTGGTGTTCGCGGGCGTGTCGATGGGCGGGTATGCCGCCATCGCCTTTGGCTCGCTCGTGCCCGGGGCGCATGTGATGTCGGTCAACCCGCAGAGCACGCTGGATACGCGGCTGGTGCCGTGGGAGACGCGGTATGAGGGCGGGCGGCGGCAGGACTGGACGCTGCCCTTGTCGGACGCGGCGGAGCTGACCGGGGGGCTGGGGCGGGTGAATATCTTCTACGACCCCTATCACGCGCTGGACAAGCAGCATGTGAAGCGGTTCGAGGGCGACAATATCCGGGTCTTCAACTGTCGTTATTCGGTGCACAAGACCGCCGTTTTCCTGCGCAAGATCGACGCGCTGAAGCCGGTGATGCATTCGGTGCTGTTCGACGAGCTGACGGAGGCGGAGTTCTATCGGCTGTATCGCGGGCGGCGGAACCTGCCGTGGTTCAAGGGGTCGGTGGCCGCGTATTTCAAGGAAAAGGGCCGCGACGAGCTGGCCGATCGGTTCGCCATGGCCTTTCGCAAGCGGCTGAGGGCCAAGGCCCGGCGCGAGGCGCGGGCGGACGAGACGCAGAAGCCCGACGCGCCGACGCCGGATGCGGCATCGGCGGAGGCCGAGAAACGGGACCAGCCTGAGACCCAGACCGTCGCGGTGAAGGTCATTCCGTCGCCGCCCAACCTGGGCCCGCGCAAGAACGACCGCTGCGGCATCGTGACGACGATGAAGAACGAAGGCCCCTTCATGCTGGAATGGCTGGCCTATCACCGTGCCATCGGGTTTACCGATTTCCTGATCTACACCAACGATTGCGACGACGGCACCAACCGGATCGGGATGCGGCTGGAAGAACTGGGGCTGGCCAAGCATATCGACAACAAGATCAAGAAGGGCGGCAGCCCGCAGCGCAGCGCCCTGCGCAGGACCCTGAAGGAGGATTTCTACAAGGAGTGCGACTGGGTCATTTGCGCCGATTGCGACGAGTTTCTGAACGTGCGCGTGGGCGACCGGCGCCTGCCCGACCTGTTCGAGGCGACGGGCGAGGCGGATGCGATCTCTCTGTGCTGGAAGATCTTCGGCCGGGGTGACAAGGTGGCCTATGAGGACAGGCTGGTGACCGAGCAGTTCACCTGGTCGGCGCCCGAGGACTACCGCGACAAGTACCGGGCGCTGGGTCTGAAGACCATGTTCCGACCCGGACGGGGGGCCACCCGCTTCGGCGTGCACCGGCCCAAGTTCGATGACGGGCGGCCGGTGGAGTTCATCTGGAAGGATGGCGGCGGTCAACTGATGCCAGAGGCGTATTACACCACCGGATGGTCGGCCTATGGCGGTTTCCGTCACGATTACGCGCGGCTGCATCACTACTCGGTCCGTTCGATCGACAGTTTCCTGGTCAAGCGGGACCGGGGGCGGACCAACCACGTGGACCGCGACCAGGGCGTGGCCTATTGGGCCGACATGAACCTGAGCATCGTCGAGGACCGGTCGCTGTTGCCGACGGTGGACCGCACGCGCGCGGAGTTCGACCGGCTGTTGCAGGACGACAAGCTGGCGCTGTTACATGCCGAGGCCTGCGCCTGGCACAAGGCGAAAATCGCGACGCTGAAATCGAACGGCGAATGGGCGGCGTTCCACGCGCTGCTGACGCAGATCAACCAGCCGGGGCAGGATCCCAAGGAGTGTGTCGCCCTGTTGAAGGAGCACGCCGCGGAATGAGCGAGCCTTATGTCGTTCTGCATGGCGGGTTTCACAAGACCGCCACCAGCCATATCCAGTCGATGCTGGGCCGCAACGCGGGCTATCTGAAGAAGCAGGGTGTTCTTTACGTGCATCACCGCGACATGCGCAAGGAACTGACGGTGCCGTGCCAGCTGTATGTGTACGAGCAGAAAGGCATGAATTTCCGCACCAAGTACACCGCGGCGGAGCTGGCCGAGAAGACCGGCGCGTTCTTTGACGGGCTGATCGGAAAGAAGGACAAGATCGACCGGGTGATCCTGTCGGATGAGAACCTGGCCGGGCATTGCGGGCATTGTGTGAAGCGCGGGCTGTTGTACCTGTGGCGCGACGAGCTGGTCGGGGCGATTGCCGGGCAGATCCCGTGGACGGTGCGCGAGGTGCATCTGGGCCTGAGGAACTATGCGGATTTCTTCGCCTCGGCTTATGTGGAGTATCTGCGCTCGGTGACCTCGAAGAATTTCATCGACGAGACGGTGATGCGCAAACGCGTGCTGGAGCACATGCCGAACTGGATGAAGGTTCTGAAGGTCATGCGCAACAGTTTTCCCGAGGCGAAGATCTGTGTCTGGCGTTATGAGGACTTCCGCCAGTTGGACGAGCGGGTGCTGTCGAACCTGTGCGGGCCTTCGGTGGACGTGTCCAAGCTGAAGCAGCCCAAGGACAAGAACAAGCGCCCGACCGCGAGCGGGCGGGCGGTATCGGAGCTGTTGCAGATGATTCACCGCGACGGCGCGGAGGCGGCGCTGGAGCAGCGGGTCGCCTTGCAGGACAAGTATCCGCGCGGCCCGGACCATGGCGGGTACGATCCGTGGACGGCGCATGAGCGCGCGCATCTCAAGCGCATGTATGATCAGGACATCGCCGACATCCGGGCGAATCCCGACATCACCTTGCTGGAGCTCGAGCATGTCGCGAGCCACTAGAACAACAGGCCCGCAAGAGGCCGGACGAAGAGGACGCAGATGACGCAGGACTACGAGATCGGGATGCTTTGGGTGGAAGGCCCGCTGAGCTATGTGGAGGTGCTGTGCGCGCAGTCCTTCCTGGACGCGGGCCATCACGTGAAGCTGTATCACTACAAGGACGTGCAGAACGTGCCCGAGGGGGTCGAGCTGATCCACGGCGACAGCGTCTTGCAGATCGACCGGTTCATTCAGCACGGCCGCACCGGCAGCTTTGCCCTGTTCTCGGACGTGTTCCGCTATCACCTGCTGAAGCAGAACGACCGGATGATCTGGGCCGATCTGGATGCCTATTGCGTTAAACCATTCCAGAGCGAGACCGGGCATTTCTTTGGCTGGGAATCGAAGCACCATATCAACGGCGGTGTGCTGGGCCTGCCGCCTGACAGCGACGCGCTGGGCCAGCTGCTGGAGATGAGCGAGGACGAGTACGGCATCCCGGAATGGTATTCGGACGCCGAGAAGGACAAGCTTCAGCAGCAGAAGGACGAAGGCGAACCGGTGCACGTCAGCGAGATGAAATGGGGGGTCTGGGGCCCGCAGGCGGTGACCCATTACCTGCACAAGACGGGCGAGGCGAAATACGCCCAACCCATCGAGGGGCTGTACCCGGTGGGCTTTCGCGAGCGGCGGCTGCTGATGCGCGGCTGGGCCAAGGAAAAGGTCGAGGACATGATCACCGACCAGACCTATTCGGTGCATTTTTACGGGCGGCGGGTGCGCGAGTTCCTGTCGAAACAGGGCGGGATGCCCGAAGCGGGCAGTTGGATGGAGCACATCTTGAACAAGCACAACATCGATTGCGAGGCCGCACCTGTGCTGTCGCGCGAGGAAAAGGCGGAGAAGAAGCAGGCCGAACTGGCCGAAAGCGTGACGACCGCGCCGCGCCTGCCCACGGGCAAGGGCGGCGAGAACCTGACCGATCTTGCGGATCGCTACGGGTCTGACAAGGGATCGACGAAGCATCGGTATACCGAGCTGTATCACATGCTGTTTCACCCCTACCGGCAGCGCAAGATCACATTCCTGGAGATGGGTCTGCTGATCGGCGGGCCGGAGCATGGCAACGACCCGGACCGCGAGACCAATGACTGTCCGTCGATCCGGATGTGGCTGGAATACTTTCCGAAGGCCGAGATCCACGGGCTGGACGTGTCGGACTTTTCCTGGTTCGAGCATGAGCGGTTCACCTTTCACCGCTGCGACATGGACAAGCGCGAGAACATCGCGGACGCGATGGAGGACATGGGCGTTGCCCCGACCATCGCGATCGACGACGCGAGCCATGCCAGCCATCACCAGCAGAACGCGTTTCTTGAAGTTTTTCCGCGGCTGGAATCGGGCGGGCTTTACGTGATCGAGGATCTGCGCTGGCAGCCCGACACCTATGAGCAGCCCGGCATCACCAAGACCGCGGCGCTGTTCCGCAGCTGGCTGGACGACCGCACGTTCCAGCATTCCGACCCGGTGGTCGCGGCGGAGTTCAACAAGCTGAGCGAAGACATTTCCGGCTGCATCGTGGAGCCGGTGCGGTTCCAGAAGAAGCGAAAGGACCAGGTGGTCGTGATCCACAAGAAATAGACCAGACCCGGAGGGCGATAATAACAAAACTGCCCCCGGTATAAAAAGCAGAGCAGGCCGCGCAACGACGCGGCGGAAAGTGAGGCAGTATGAAGCGCAGGATCTGCACCGCGGAAGTGGTGTGCAACAAGAATGGCTGGAATTTTTCCGAGGCGTTCCCTTTTCAGTTCAGGGTGTCCAAGACCCGCACCGCTCCGTGCGAGCAATGGATGCAGGTCAAGCTGGGGGACTGGCATCTGCATCATTGTCCGCGCCTGCCGCGTCACGAGCTGGGGTTCGGAAACGGCAAGGTTCTGGGTGTCGTGCTGGGGGTCGCGGTCGATCGCGAAGGGCGGTCGCTGGACGGGCGCATGTCGCTGGAGGGCAAAGGCTCGCTTGCCGCGCTGGAGGATTACATCGAGGGTCTGGCCGGGCGGTTCATCGTGCTGGTCGCGGCCTATGGTGCGACGCGGATCTATTTCGACGCCACGGCCGGATTGAGCGCGGTCTATTCCAGAAAGGACCGCGTGGTGGCGTCGAGCGTTCACGTGGCGATCAACCGCGAGGCCGAGCCCGAGCCGGGGATCACCAGCCGCGAGGTTCTGGCGCGCGAGGGGCAGTACCTGTTGGGCGAGACCTATGACCGGCATTGCCGGCGGGTCTTTGCCAATCACTACCTTGATCTGAAGACGTTTGAAATGCACCGGCACTGGCTGGGCCCCGAGGACGATTTCGTGGCTGCGGGCGAGGACCGCAACGGCGTGGCCACCGAGATCGCCGCGCGGCTGGAACAGGTGATGGCGGCGCTGACGGCTGGCTATTCCACCGCGTTGCCGCTGTCGGCGGGGACGGATTCACGTCTGCTGCTCGCTGCGGCGGCGCCGGTCCTTGACCGGATCGAGCGGTTCTACATGCACGACATCTACAAGGTCACGCGGTTCGACCGCGAAGGCGCGCAATTGCTGGCGCGCGAGATGGGTGTCACGCTGGAGGTGATCGACCGTGAGGCCCCGGAGTTCGAGAGCTTCATGACGCCGGACGAGGTTGCGGAGTTGCGGGTGAAGATGGCTTTTCGCACCGGGCTTTCGTTTGACGGCATCGACGAGGTGACGGTGCGGGCCGTGTCGCGCGCACCGGAAACGACGCTGGTTCTGCGCGGGAACGGGGCAGAGATGACGCGGGCGAACAAATGGACGCGGGCCATTGCGGCACATGGCTGCACGCTGGACGATGCGCTGGCGGCGCTTTTGAACATGCGGGCCGAGCATTTGCCGGACCGGGTTGCAGCAGACCGCCTGGAAAGCCTGCGGGCACGATATGCCGCGTGGCACGACGGGTTGCCCGAGCCTGCGCGGGCGCGGATGCCGGACGTCGCCCATGCCGAATTGTTCATGCCCGCGGCGCCCAACAACGTTTACTATGCGTTCGGGCGGAACTTCTACATCAATCCGTTCAACGACAGGCGGCTTTTGTTTTTGACGGCTGCGTTCGATCCCTTGGCCCGCAAGCGCAACAAACTGGTGGGCAAGCTGATCCACAATACGACGCCACGATTGAATGGCTTGCCTTACGCGGCGGAGCTGAAGCAGGCACACCGGCGCGCGGCTTGACGTCGAACGGTACAGGCCGGGACATGCGCCCCGGCCTGCGACACAGAAATTACTCGGGCATGATCACGCCGTCGATCACGTGGATGACGCCGTTCGAGGCCTCGATGTCAGCGGTGACGACATTGGCCTCGTTGACGGTCACGCCGCCTTCGGTGCCGATGGTCACCTCGGAGCCCTGCACGGTTTCGGCGGTCATGCCGTCGCTGAGGTCACCGGACATCACCTTGCCGGGCACCACGTGGTAGGTCAGGATGCTGGTCAGCTGATCCTTGTTTTCCGGCAGCAAGAGCGTGTCGACCGTGCCTTCGGGCAGGGCGGCGAAGGCCTCGTCCGTGGGGGCGAAGACGGTGAAGGGTCCGTCGCCTTTCAGCGTTTCGACCAGTCCGGCGGCTTCGGCCGCGGCCAGGAGGGTGGTGAAGTCGCCGGCCTCGGTGGCGGTGTCGACGATGTCCTTGCCGGATTCGGCAAAGGCGGTGGTGGCACCGCCAAGGATGGTGGCGGCGGTCAGGGCAAGATAAGTTCTGCGAAGCATGTTTTGTCTCCCTTGTAAGGTGTCTTCGGTACGAGTGTTTGCGATGCCGCAATCGTGCATCGTGCCCCCTGTACGCGGAGCGGAGCGGTTCGGTTCAGCGGGGATTCCCGCCGGTGCCGCTTGACGAAACGGGACGGTCGCCTAAGCCGGGGGATTTTCCGAGTTCCACTGAAATATTCGTGAAGCGGCGTGAGATTTCGGGTGCCGTGGCGCGGGTTAAACGCTTGAGACGCGTCAGGTCTGTGGCATAAGGGGGCCAGGTACTTTCCGAAGGGGCGGCGATGGACCTGGTTTTCGAGATCCTCGGCTTTCTGGCGCTGGTTTTCGTCTTGGCGATCGGGATCGTCATCGCGCTGGCGCTGATCTTTTTCGTCATCGACAAGACCCAGACCGGCGACGCGATCCGGCGCAACTATCCGGTGATCGGGCGGTTCCGGGGGCTGTTCACCACGCTGGGCGAGTTTTTCCGCCAGTATTTCTTTGCCATGGACCGCGAGGAGATGCCGTTCAACCGCGCACAGCGCGACTGGGTGGGGCACGCGTCAAAGGGCAAGGGCAACACCATCGCCTTCGGGTCGACCCGGAACCTGAACGTGGCGGGCACGCCGATTTTCGTGCCAGCGGCCTTTCCGCCGCTCGATGATCAGTTCGCGGCGACCGAGCCGATGCAGATCGGCCCCTATTGCCGGACGCCCTATATGGCGCGGTCGATCTTCAACATCTCGGGCATGAGCTATGGCGCCATATCGCGCCCCGCCGTCGAGGCGTTGAGCCGGGGCGCGGCGGAGGCGGGGATCTGGCTGAACACCGGGGAGGGGGGGCTGAGCCCCTATCACCTGTCGGGCGGGTGCGACGTGGTCTACCAGATCGGCACGGCGAAATACGGGGTGCGCACGCCGGATGGCGCGCTGGACGACGACAAGCTGCGCAAGATGGCCGAAACCGAGCAGGTCAGGATGTTCGAGTTGAAGCTGGCGCAGGGGGCGAAGCCCGGCAAGGGCGGCATCCTGCCCGGGGCGAAGGTGGGGCCGGAGATTGCCGAGATCCGTGGTATCACGGTGGGGCAGGACAGCATCTCGCCCAACCGGCACCGGGAAGTGAACAATTACGGCGAACTCTTGGATTTCATCGGCCATATCCGCGAGGTCACGGGCAAGCCCGTGGGGTTCAAGACGGTGGTTGGGTCGAGCGAGGCCTGGGACGAGATGTTCGAGCTGATCGTCGAGCGCGGTGCGGAAAGCGCGCCGGATTTCATCACCATCGATGGCGGCGAGGGGGGCACGGGGGCCGCCCCCATGCCGCTGATGGACCTGGTGGGGATGCCGATCCGCGAGGCGCTGACCCGGATGGTGGACCTGCGCGACCGGCACGGGCTGAAGCAACGGATCCGGATCATCGCGGCGGGCAAGCTGGTCAATCCCGGCGACGTGGCCTGGGCGATTTGCGCGGGCGCGGATTTCGTGACCTCGGCGCGGGGGTTCATGTTTTCGCTTGGCTGCATCCAGGCGCTGAAATGTAACCGCAACACCTGTCCCACGGGGATCACCACCCATGACAAGCACCTGCAGAAGGGGCTGGTGGTCGAGGACAAGTACATGAAGGTGGCCAATTACGCGCGGCAGGTGATCAAGGAAGTCGAGACCATCGCCCATTCGGTGGGCGTGGCCGAGCCGCGCCTGATGCGGCGGCGGCATGTGCGGATCGTGCAGGCGGACGGCACGTCGATCCCGCTGACCAAGATCCGGCCGAGCGTGGACGCGGCGCAGTATCCGTAAGGTCAGAGGTCCCGGATCAGGTCCGGGACGGCGGCGGGGGTAATGGCGCGGAATCAAGGCCGCAGGCCGCCGCGCGATCGCCAGACCGCCCGGACGGGCTGGCGATTGGGTGACGTTCGCACTTCAATTGGGGCTTATTCGGACACGGCAACCATAAAGTGCCATGAACCACCGTCAGGTCGCCAGCCCGCGGTCTGGCAATCGCGCGGCTTGGTTCATCGCGTGTGCGCGCGTGCGCGTGCGGAGAGACAGCCATTGTTACCGCGCTCCAACGTCTTCGTGAGACGGCTTGTTTTGCGAAGAAAACGCGCTTTCCTTACACCCAAGTGAAAGACATGCCCGCGAGAAGAGGAGAGCCCGCATGGCCTATCGTTGGAAGAACACGCTGCGCGACAAGGATGTGACCGACGAGGCCGCGTTCCTGAACCGGCGGCAGTTGATGGCGGGGGCCGCCGCCGGGATGGGCCTGGCCGGGGTTGGCGGGATGCCGGCGCGGGCGCAGGACCTGGAGCCCACGTCCTATGAGGACATAACCACCTACAACAACTACTACGAGTTCGGCACCGGCAAGGGCGACCCGGTCAAGAATGCCCATACGCTGACCACCCAGCCCTGGATGGTAAAGATCGACGGGCTGGTGGACCGCCCTGGCGATTACGCGTTCGAGGATATCATGGCCAGGATGACGGTGGAGGAACGGATCTATCGCTTCCGCTGTGTCGAGGCGTGGTCGATGGTGGTGCCGTGGAACGGGTTCGAGCTGGCCGACCTGCTGGAGATGGCAGGGGTGCAGTCGGGGGCCAAGTACGTGGCGTTCGAGACCGCACTGCGCCCGGACGAGATGCCGGGGGTGAAATACCCGGTGCTGGACTGGCCCTATGTCGAGGGGCTGCGGCTGGATGAGGCGACCCATCCGCTGACGCTGATGGCGACGGGGATTTACGGGAAAGAGATCCCCAACCAGAACGGCGCGCCGCTGCGGCTGGTGGTGCCGTGGAAATATGGCTTCAAGTCGATCAAGTCGATCGTGCGGATCACCCTGACCGAGACCGAGCCGCCGACGAGCTGGAACAAGGCCAACGCGCGGGAATACGGGTTTTACAGCAACGTGAACCCCGACGTGGACCACCCTCGCTGGAGCCAGGCGAGTGAGCGGGTGATCGGATCGGGGCTGTTCGCGCGGCGGCAGGACACGCTGATGTTCAACGGCTACGACGAAGAGGTGGCGAGCCTGTATGACGGGATGGACCTGAAAGCCAACTTCTGATGGCGGCCGTCGATCATATCAACAAGGGGCTGCGCCGGGTGCCGGCGTGGCCCATTTACGTGGCGAGCCTGGGCTATGCCGCGTGGATGCTGTGGCTGGGCATTCAGAACCGGCTGGGCGCGGACCCCGTGAAGGTGCTGGAGCACGAGATGGGGGAGATGGCGCTGTACCTGCTGGTGGCGGGGCTGGCCGTGACGCCCTTGCGCAAACTGGCGGGGGTGAACCTGTTGAAGTTCCGCCGGGCGCTGGGCCTGGCCTGTTTCTTCTTCGTGGTCTGTCACCTGCTGGTCTGGGCGGTGCTGGATGTGCAAAGCGTCGGGCGGGTCTGGGCCGATATCGTGAAGCGGCCTTACATAACTGTCGGCATGGCGGCGTTCGGTCTGTTGATCCCGCTGGCGGTGACCTCGAACAACCTGTCGACCCGCAAGATGGGGGCGGCGGCCTGGGGCCGGCTGCACCAGCTGGTCTATCCGGCGGCGATTCTGGGCGGGGTGCATTACGTGATGCTGGTGAAGGGCTGGCAGGTCCGTCCGCTGGTGTTCCTGGGCGTCATCGCGGGGCTGATCGCGTGGCGGGTCCTGTCGAAGCGGAAAAAAGCGGCGAGTCGGGTGCAGACTGCTTCGTGAGTCGGCGGTTTGCGGACGCTGATTCCGGGAAATTTCCGGAATCAGGCGATTCATTTTCGGAAATCACACGAGTCGGCGGATGATTCCGGGAAGACTCGGGGGTGACTCGGGCCAGATTCCCGCCTGTGACTCGCCGGATTCCGTCGAAAACGCTGTGGATAACCCGAATTTGGGCCAATTGCCCTTGGGTAAAGCCTGGTCCGGCACAGGATGAAAACCGGAAAGGCCAGAAAATCGCATTTTTAAACCACTGATTTTAAACGACAAATGAGTTTTTTGAAAAAAACATGACGTTTCCCGAAAAAAGGGGTTGCGAGGTTCGGCCCCAATCCGTAAATACCCCCTCACCGGCGGCGCTGAGGCGCACAACGGAACGCCAGACGGAACGAAGGAGCGATGCTCCAGAGGGACAGACGGCAACAAACACTGAGGTATCTGACGCAGGTTGCGCCAAAAAGAAATGGCGCTTCGTGTTGATTTTGTCTCTGCGCTCTTTGAAATCGATAGTTTCTGAAGAGATATGTGGGCGGTTTGGTCTATTCGATGGATCAACACTCTACATATCAAACTACCTAGGAGAGGAACTCGTTCCGATCCGATGATGGATAGTCAGCTTCACTGTTTGGACGGCTTCCGGTTTTCTGATGAAAACCAGAAGCACAACAAACAGAGACAAGTTCCGACCTTAGCCGGTCGGAATTGATGTGCAGAGGTTCGAACGTCAAGGATAAGCTGGTAACAGCTTTTCAACTTGAGAGTTTGATCCTGGCTCAGAACGAACGCTGGCGGCAGGCCTAACACATGCAAGTCGAGCGAGAACTTCGGTTCTAGCGGCGGACGGGTTAGTAACGCGTGGGAACGTGCCCTTCACTACGGAATAGTCCCGGGAAACTGGGTTTAATACCGTATACGCCCTTCGGGGGAAAGAATTTCGGTGAAGGATCGGCCCGCGTTAGATTAGATAGTTGGTGGGGTAATGGCCTACCAAGTCTACGATCTATAGCTGGTTTTAGAGGATGATCAGCAACACTGGGACTGAGACACGGCCCAGACTCCTACGGGAGGCAGCAGTGGGGAATCTTAGACAATGGGCGCAAGCCTGATCTAGCCATGCCGCGTGAGTGATGAAGGCCTTAGGGTCGTAAAGCTCTTTCGCCAGGGATGATAATGACAGTACCTGGTAAAGAAACCCCGGCTAACTCCGTGCCAGCAGCCGCGGTAATACGGAGGGGGTTAGCGTTGTTCGGAATTACTGGGCGTAAAGCGCGCGTAGGCGGATTAGAAAGTTGGGGGTGAAATCCCAGGGCTCAACCCTGGAACTGCCTCCAAAACTACTAGTCTAGAGTTCGAGAGAGGTGAGTGGAACTCCGAGTGTAGAGGTGAAATTCGTAGATATTCGGAAGAACACCAGTGGCGAAGGCGGCTCACTGGCTCGATACTGACGCTGAGGTGCGAAAGTGTGGGGAGCAAACAGGATTAGATACCCTGGTAGTCCACACCGTAAACGATGAATGCCAGTCGTCGGCGCGCATGCGTGTCGGTGACACACCTAACGGATTAAGCATTCCGCCTGGGGAGTACGGTCGCAAGATTAAAACTCAAAGGAATTGACGGGGGCCCGCACAAGCGGTGGAGCATGTGGTTTAATTCGAAGCAACGCGCAGAACCTTACCAACCCTTGACATCCTGATCGCGGTTTCTCGAGAGAGATTCCTTCAGTTCGGCTGGATCAGTGACAGGTGCTGCATGGCTGTCGTCAGCTCGTGTCGTGAGATGTTCGGTTAAGTCCGGCAACGAGCGCAACCCACATCCCTAGTTGCCAGCAGTTCGGCTGGGCACTCTATGGAAACTGCCCGTGATAAGCGGGAGGAAGGTGTGGATGACGTCAAGTCCTCATGGCCCTTACGGGTTGGGCTACACACGTGCTACAATGGTGGTAACAGAGGGTTAATCCCTAAAAACCATCTCAGTTCGGATTGTTCTCTGCAACTCGAGAGCATGAAGTCGGAATCGCTAGTAATCGCGTAACAGCATGACGCGGTGAATACGTTCCCGGGCCTTGTACACACCGCCCGTCACACCATGGGAGTTGGGTTTACCCGAAGACGGTGCGCCAACCTGTTCGCAGGGGGCAGCTGGCCACGGTAAGCTCAGCGACTGGGGTGAAGTCGTAACAAGGTAGCCGTAGGGGAACCTGCGGCTGGATCACCTCCTTTCTAAGGATGTTTCTAGTATCGTCGAATTCGTTCGGTGATCATGAAACACTTAGCAGATCGGTAATCAAAACCGATCAAACATCATACGGTCCAGGCCGTCCTCATATCTCTTCAGTCAAGGCTTTCGCACCGCGAAAGCCGTAACCGTGAAAGTGGGTTGATCGTCAGCCCGCCGCAGCGGTCGGCGGCCCTCTCGGCATTTCCTGCGGAAACGCCTGCCGGGCGACGTCGATTTTACCTTTGGTAAAATCAACTTGGGTCGGTAGCTCAGGTGGTTAGAGCGCACGCCTGATAAGCGTGAGGTCGGAGGTTCAAGTCCTCCTCGACCCACCAACGTCTTTTCCGCGCCGCGGAAAAGACAGAATTGGCCTATCGGCATTTCCTGCGGAAACGCCTTTCGGCTGACGCGCGTTTCACCTTTGGTGAAGCCACGCTTAGGGGCCTTAGCTCAGCTGGGAGAGCGCCTGATTTGCATTCAGGAGGTCAGCGGTTCGATCCCGCTAGGCTCCACCATATCCCGATTTGACCGTTAAGCAGCATCGCTGTTTTGCCGTCCAATCGGACGCTTTGAAATCGTAAAGAGAGATACAAGTTGCTTCGAGAGAAATCTTGAAGTGACAATCAACACTGTTTGATCCTTGCAAGTACGCAAGCGATCTCGGTCTGGTTCCACTTCGGTGGACGGCATGCTGAAAGGTGCATCCACGCCTTCCTTCATGTATCCCGGGCTGAAACGAACAGAGTTGTCCAAGTCAAGTACTATAACCAAGTTCCGGAGTAATCCGGAGCGGGAAATGTACGACTTTTGGTCCAGGATAAGGGGTCTGGAAGTTACCAGCTACGGACCCGCGCAAGACGCAAATCTTGCTTTTTCTGGATCAAATCAAGCGCGAGAAGGGCGTTTGGTGGATGCCTTGGCAGTAAGAGGCGATGAAGGACGTGATACTCTGCGATAAGTCATGGGGAGCTGAGAATAGGCTTTGATCCATGAATTTCCGAATGGGGCAACCCACCTGACAGTTCACTATAATAGCTTCGGCTATTTATAGGGTTCTGAAACAGGTACTTAAGGACTGAATACATAGGTCTTTAAGAGCAAACCCGGAGAACTGAAACATCTAAGTACCCGGAGGAAAGGACATCAATTGATACTCCCCTAGTAGCGGCGAGCGAACGGGGACCAGCCAAGCCTTGAGAGTGACTAGAACATGTTGGGAAGCATGGCCATAGCGGGTGACAGCCCCGTATAGGAAGCTCGATAGGATGTATTAAGTAGGGCGGGACACGTGAAATCCTGTCTGAAGATCGGAGGACCACCTTCGAAGGCTAAGTACTCCTTACTGACCGATAGCGAACCAGTACCGTGAGGGAAAGGTGAAAAGCACCCCGACTAGGGGAGTGAAACAGTACCTGAAACCGAACGCCTACAATCAGTCGGAGCTTGACTGGACTCTAATGACAATCTGCGTCACACATGGAAAAAACTCCATGGAGATCGGGACATGTCAGACATTGCTTTCATTACGGATGGTACCGCTGCGGTGGTCGGTTTGGCCCTTGGCCTGCTGAACATGGCAGTCAATCACTGTCCCAACGAAGGTTGCCTGGCAAAGAACGATGTGGTGCCGTTTACCAGCATTTCCGCTGGCGAGGTTTACTTCCAGGAAAACGCCGTTGGCGAGGAAGTGTTCGTTCGCCGGCAGACATCCACGGCACGCGGCCCGTTCCAATTCACCTACGGTGGGTCCATCACGGATGATGGCGGCCTGTGGGTGGGTCTCGGAAACACCACGACATACACGACGCCGAACGAACGGTGGTACGCTCAGTTCCACTCGATGCCCGGGCTTTACGCCGAGGGTAGCGATGTCGATCTGGGTGGCCCGATCATCTTTCGATCGGGTGTCGAATTCGGGTATCAGGCACGCAACGGCGTGCGCATGAGCCTGAGTTTCGATCATCGGTCGAACGCTGGGATCTACAGCGATAACCCGGGCCTTGAAACGGTTCAGTTCCGGGTCTCGATCCCGACAAAATAACCGGAAACGGTTGTCATTAGTGTCCAGTCTTGTGACGGCGTACCTTTTGTATAATGGGTCATCGACTTGGTCTATCTAGCAAGCTTAAGCCGTTAGGTGTAGGCGCAGCGAAAGCGAGTCTTAATAGGGCGTCGAGTTAGATGGATCAGACCCGAAACCGAGTGATCTAGGCATGACCAGGCTGAAGGTAAGGTAACACTTACTGGAGGGCCGAACCCACATCTGTTGAAAAAGATCGGGATGAGTTGTGCCTAGGGGTGAAAGGCCAATCAAACTCGGAGATAGCTGGTTCTCTGCGAAATCTATTTAGGTAGAGCGTCATCCGAATACCCTCGGGGGTAGAGCACTGGATGGGTAATGGGGCCCCACAGGCTTACTGATCCTAACCAAACTCCGAATACCGAGGAGTACTAGATGGCAGACACACTGCGGGTGCTAACGCCCGTAGTGGAGAGGGAAACAACCCTGACCTCCGGCTAAGGCCCCCAATTCATGGCTAAGTGGGAAAGCAGGTGAGACGACCAAAACAACCAGGAGGTTGGCTTAGAAGCAGCCATCCTTTAAAGATAGCGTAACAGCTCACTGGTCTAAATAAGTTGTCTTGCGGCGAAGATGTAACGGGGCTCAAGCCATGAGCCGAAGCCGAGGAGTGCGTATGCACTGGTAGCAGAGCGTAGTGTGACATAGTCTCATTCCTCCTTAGCGGGTTCGCCCGCATTGGAGGAGAGAGGCTTTCGATGAAGCGGGCGCGTGAGCGATCCCGTGGAGAGATCACTAGTGAGAATGATGACATGAGTAGCGACAAAGAGTGTGAGAGACACTCTCGCCGAAAGTCCAAGGGTTCCTGCTTAAAGCTAATCTGAGCAGGGTAAGCCGACCCCTAAGGCGAGGCCGAAAGGCGTAGTCGATGGGAATCAGGTTAATATTCCTGAGCCAGATGGAAGTGACGGATTGCGAGGGTTGTTCATCCTTATCGGATTGGATGGGCAGCTTAGCAGTCCCTGGAAATAGCTCCATCATAAGATCGTACCCTAAACCAACACAGGTGGACTGGTAGAGAATACCAAGGCGCTTGAGAGAACGATGTTGAAGGAACTCGGCAAAATACCTCCGTAAGTTCGCGAGAAGGAGGCCCGGGTTTCAGGCAACTGAAGTCCGGGGGCACAAACCAGGGGGTGGCGACTGTTTACTAAAAACACAGGGCTCTGCGAAGTCGCAAGACGACGTATAGGGTCTGACGCCTGCCCGGTGCCTGAAGGTTAAAAGGAGATGTGAGAGCGTCGAATTGAAGCCCAGGTAAACGGCGGCCGTAACTATAACGGTCCTAAGGTAGCGAAATTCCTTGTCGGGTAAGTTCCGACCTGCACGAATGGCGTAACGACTTCCCCGCTGTCTCCAACATCGACTCAGCGAAATTGAATTGCCTGTCAAGATGCAGGCTTCCCGCGGTTAGACGGAAAGACCCCGTGCACCTTTACTACAGCTTCGCACTGGCATCAGGACTGCATTGTGCAGGATAGGTGGTAGGCTTTGAAACCGTGACGCCAGTCGCGGTGGAGCCATCCTTGAGATACCACCCTATGCATTCTTGATGTCTAACCGCGGCCCGTTATCCGGGTCCGGGACCCTGCGTGGCGGGTAGTTTGACTGGGGCGGTCGCCTCCTAAAGCGTAACGGAGGCGCGCGAAGGTTGGCTCAGAGCGGTCGGAAATCGCTCGTTGAGTGCAATGGCATAAGCCAGCCTGACTGCGAGACTGACAAGTCGAGCAGAGTCGAAAGACGGCCATAGTGATCCGGTGGTCCCAAGTGGGAGGGCCATCGCTCAACGGATAAAAGGTACGCCGGGGATAACAGGCTGATACTGCCCAAGAGTCCATATCGACGGCAGTGTTTGGCACCTCGATGTCGGCTCATCTCATCCTGGGGCTGGAGCAGGTCCCAAGGGTACGGCTGTTCGCCGTTTAAAGAGGTACGTGAGCTGGGTTTAGAACGTCGTGAGACAGTTCGGTCCCTATCTGCCGTGGGTGTAGGATACTTGAGAGGAGTTGCCCCTAGTACGAGAGGACCGGGGTGAACGTTCCACTGGTGGACCAGTTGTCGTGCCAACGGCAGTGCTGGGTAGCTATGAACGGACAGGATAACCGCTGAAGGCATCTAAGCGGGAAGCCCCCCTCAAAACAAGGTATCCCTGAGGACCGTGGTAGACCACCACGTCGATAGGCCGGAGATGTAAGCGCAGCAATGCGTTCAGTTGACCGGTACTAATTGTCCGATAGGCTTGATTTGATCCAGTAAAAGCCAGATTGGCTTATGCGGATCCAGAAGCCGTACACTTAAACAAGTGTGCTGACTTGGAGTTCAAGGATCTTTCTCGGTTTGGTGGTCATAGCACGAGCAAAACACCCGGTCCCATCCCGAACCCGGCCGTTAAGTGCCGTAGCGCCAATGGTACTGCGTCTCAAGACGTGGGAGAGTAGGTCACCGCCAAACCTAGTAAGGTCCTTGAAATTGTATCTCTCTTTCGATTTTCCCCATATCAGACAACATTCTTGACTGTCCTCACGGCACCGTTACCGTTGCCGCGGGAGACGGACATGACCAAATCGAAGAACCTGCTGGAAGAAACGTTGGCGGCCGCCATCGTCGATCCGTCGACGGTGGAAACCGACGGCACGCCCAAGCTGAAATACGCGGACGGGACGCGCGAGCACAAAAGCCGGACCCATGTCGATAATCGCGGCACGGTGACAGAGCTTTTCGATACGCGCTGGAACTGGCATCCCGAGCCGATCAATTTCGTCTACACCTACACGATCCGGCCGGGCCTGGCCAAAGGCTGGGGCCTGCACAAGGAACACGAGGACCGGTATTTCCTGCTGGACGGTCGGATGGAGATCGTCTGTTACGACGTGCGGCCCGACAGCAAGACCTATGGCGAGATCTCGAAGATCATCCTGTGCCCCGAAAACCCCAGGATCATCAGCATCCCGGCCTTTGTCTGGCACGCGAACGTCAATATCGGCAATACCGATGTGCGGGTCGTCAATTTTCCGACGCAGCCCTATGACCATGCCAAGCCGGACAAGGTGCGCCTGCCGATCGGCACCGACCTGATTCCCTATACGTTCCCGCCGGGTATCAACGGCTGGTAGGCGGGCGGAGCCGGCCGCGTGCCAAGAACCCTGATCCTTTGCCCGACGCATGATCATGCCGATACGCTGTTCGCGTCGGTGGCCAGCGTGCGCGCGCAGCAGGACACCGACTGGGAACTGGTGGTGATCTGCGACGGCGCGCCCGACCGCAGCATCGAGATCCTGGAGGCGACCCGCGCCGCCGATCCGCGTGTGCGGTTCGTGGTGCATCCCAAGGGCGAGCGATTGGGCGAAGCCTATCGCGACCCCATCGTGCGCGGCACGGATGCCGAATTCATCTGCCATATCGGCGACGACGATCTGTGGTGCGACACGCATCTTGGCGTCATGCGGCGGATGCTGGACAACGCGGATTACGCGATGCAGGGCACGCTGGAAAGCGAGGCGGGCGGCACCTGGGTGTGGAATTTCGCGCAGTCCGGCACGCATGGGGCCCGCGCGCTGGCGCATGGCGATCCTCCGGCTATTCCGACGGCGGGGCTGAACCCCTTTGCGGTGCGGCGCGCGGCCTATGAACGGCTGGAGAGCGGCTGGAGCCCGGCGCCGCCGGGGCTTGGGTCTGACGTCCACATGTGCGTGAAATACGTGCGGCGCGACGATATGCGCATCGCCAGCAGCGCCATGACGAGCTTCGTCAAGCTGCCGTCCCGGCTGAGGCGACAGGCTTTCAACCCGACGGAACGGCTGGTGGACCTGACGCCGGTGCTGGCGCGGATCAATCGCGCGGATTATCTGGCCGGATGCCGGCGCGATGCGGTGATCGGCACGCCGGTGATGCGCGCGCTTTATCACGCCGATGCGGGCGCCTGCGCGTCCCTGGAAGGGGCGCTGGCGCGGATCGGTATTCGCGCCGTGGCGCCCCATGCGACCCCGTCGATCGTCACCGGGAATGACACCATGGACGTGCCCCTGACCCCGTCGCAAAGCCTGCAATGCCGGATGGCCTGGCTGTTGCTGCGCGTGGGCCGCAGCCGGTCGGCACCCGAGGAGCTGGCGGTGGCGGCGGCGCACGGTATCAGCTGGCTTTTGACGCCCTATCTTGAAACCTGGGGCCAGTACGCGCCGGACCCGGCGCTGGAGGCCGCGCAAGAGCTGCGCCGCGCGCGTGTCGAAATCGAGGTGATGACGGCCTTCATCATCCGGATCCTGATCCTGCAAAGAGACCTGAGTGCCGCGGAGGCGGAACTGTCCGCTGCGTCGGACATCTGGGCCGACACGGGATGGTTGGCGCAGATGCGCGCCTGGTACAGCGATACCGAACGGCGTATGACCCGCGACGCCTGACGCCGCACGTAGGGGCCGGAACTTTTGCCCGGTCTGCGTCGTTGACACGCGATGAGGAAAGGGACGCGATGGCCAAGGCCAAATCCGGAAATTCCAAGACAGTCGAACCGCCCGAGCCGCCGGAGAAGTCGATCGAGGACCGGTATGAGCGGCGCTCGAAAGCCTTTGCACGGCTGAGCGCGGCGATCGGCGAGGGCAAGTATCTTGTCCCGCCGAAGTTCCTGGACGGTCAGGCGCGCCGCCTGCATGTGCGCACGACCATCCGAGAGGATCACGCCGCGCGCATCTCTGAGGGGTCCAAGGGCGCGCGGGACAAGTTCGACAAGCTGACCGACAGCCTGTTCAAGTTCTTTCGCGGCACGGCGCTGCTGTTTTACCGCGACATGGTGGGCGAGGACGGCCATATGCCCACGGTGATGGCGCTGGGGGATGTGCACCCGGAAAACTTTGGCGTCATGCCCGACCGCAATGGCGCGCCGATCTTCGGCGTGAACGATTTCGACGAGACGACCTATGCGCCGTTCAGCTGGGACATCAAGCGCGGCGCCGTCGGCTTCTGGATCGCGGCGCTGGAGGAGGGCGGGTTGAAGCCCAAGAAGGCCCGCAAGATCGTATGCCGGTTCGTGCGCGGTTATGCCGAGGCGATGCAGGATTACGCCAACAAATCGACCGAGCGCAACGATGCCTACCGGATCGACAATTCGCCCAAGGTGATCCGGCGGCTGTTCGAGGAGGCATGGGAAGAGCGCCGCGACTGGCTGTGGTCGGATTACCTGACCGAGAATGGCCGGGGCTTTCGGTCTGACGACGAATTGCAGCCGCTGTCGTCGGAGATCGGGAAATTCCAGAAGGCGATCAACGACCTGGCCAAGTCGAACAAGATCGACACGCCCGACCGCGCGGGGGCGCTGAAGGTCAAGGATGTCTGCGTGCGGCACGGGCAAGGGACGGCCTCGCTGGGTCTGCCGCGGTATTACGTGCTGATCGAGGGGCCGTCGCAGGATGCGACCGACGACCTGATCATCGAGTTCAAGGCGGCGCGGCGATCCGCACTGGACGGGCTGACCCCGCCCAACGCGTTTCATGCCGGAGAGCAGGCCGAACGCATCCGCCACGGCCAGAGCGTGCAACTGGCGCATGGCGATATCTTCTATGGCGCGGTCGAGATCGACGGCAAAAGCTTCATGAGCCGGGAACGGGCGCCGTTCCGCGATGACATCGACCTGGATGAGCTGAGCCTGAAGTCGTGGAAGCGCTATGCGCATGTGTGCGGCGCGGCGCTGGCGCAGGCCCATGCGCTGTCGGATGACCTGGGGCGGATCGATTACGACGTGGAGCCGTCGATCATGGAGGCGATGTCGCCGCTGGCGCTGTTCGAGGATGATATCGTGCGCTTCACCCGCGAGGCGGTGGCGCGGCTGGAGCGGGACCACGCGTTTTTCCGCGAAGATCACGCGCACGGGGCGTTCGACAGCCTGGATGTCGTGTTTCGCTGAGGTTGTGCGGATCGGCGTGTAAAAAAAATGTAATAAATGCCGGCGCGGCCCCTTGCGGAGGTCCATGTGCAGGAGTAGATAGCCCGCATTGGCGCGGGGTGGAGCAGCCCGGTAGCTCGTCAGGCTCATAACCTGAAGGTCGTAGGTTCAAATCCTACCCCCGCAACCAACATCCCCCACGGCACCCTGGTGAACATGCGCGACGATGCGCGTATGCTCTTTCGGGACCACTTGTGAGGTCGACGGCGCGGGCGTATATTTGACGTGGCGCCGGGGCCGTGGAAACCCCTTGGCGCCACTCATCGAAGTCATCGCCCTGACGCCTCCTGCCAGGCAACCTTGATCTTCCTGAGGATCGACCCGTTCGGCATGTCGCCGGGCGGTTACTCAAACCGTGAGGTCATGATGTCAAAAGGCAATAACAGACGCGGCAACCGCGAAGTGAAGAAGCCGAAACAGGAAAAACCGAAGGTCCTGGCAACGGCGCAGTCCGGCGCGGCGGGTCCGGTCACGCTTGGGGAAAAGAAGAAGAAGTAGCGGCGCATCCCGTGCTACGCGCCCCGGGCCCGCCCCGGGGCCTCCGGCGGCCGGGATATCCCGGATCAGGTCCGGGAGGGTGCTGCGCCAAGGCGAAAAGAACAGAGCCGCCCCTTGGGGCGGCTTTTGCATGTCGGAGGCGGCTTTGCGGACATGAAAAACGTTTGATCTACAGCCCCCAGCGCGGATTCAGGCCGCAGGCCCCGCGCCATCGCCGGGCCGCCCCCACGGCCCGGCGATTGGGTGACGTTCGGTGCATCGCTCAATTCTGTTTCGGATTTGGCAGGGATAAAGTGCTGCCGAACCCCCGTTGGATCGCCGCGCCGCGGCCCGTCAATGGCGCTCGACGCTATTGATCAAGCTTGTCCGCAAAGGGCTTTTGAAGTCATTACGCATCGGGTTCCGAAACGCCTGTCTCAACCAACACGCGCAAAGTGCCGCCCCCCGGGGACGGCGCCCGCCTGCCCCCGAAGTGCAGCCCGTCTTACATCTCGCACTCTTCGACATAGACGTTGGAGTGATCCTCCAGCGCGGTGCCGATGATTTTGTTGGTGTAGACGTCGCCTTCCTTGATCACCTCGCGGACATAGATGTCCTGGATCGGGTGGTTGTTCGACGCAAACTCGAAATCGCCCCTGGTGGACTCGAAGTCGGCTTCCTTCAGCGCGGCGCGGAAGGCGTCGGCATCCGCGACGTCGGCCTTGGCCATGGCGGACAGGAGCAGGTTGGCGGTGTCATAGCCTTGGGACGCGTAAAGCGAGGGCAGGCGGCCGTATTCCTCCTGGAAGGCGGCGACGAATTCCACATTCGCCTCATTGTCCAGATCCTTGTTCCACTGGCTGGTGTTCTTGATGCCCAGCGCGGCGTCGCCCACGGCCTGCAGGATGCCTTGGTCGAAACTGAAGGCGGGGCCGACGACCGGCAGGTCCACGCCGCTGTCGGCATATTGCTTGAGGAAGGAAATGCCCATCCCGCCGGGCAGGAAGAAGAACACGCTGTCGGCGCCCGAGGCGCGGATCTGGGCGATCTCGGCGGCGTAATCCGTCTGGCCCAGCTGGGTGAAGACCTCACCGGCCAGCTCGCCCTCGTAGATGCGCTTGTAGCCGGTCAGCGCGTCTTGCCCAGCGGGGTAGTTGGGCGCGAGGATGAAGGTGTTCTTGAACCCGGCCGAGTTGGCATAGCCGCCCGCGGCCTCGTGCAGGTTGTCGTTCTGCCAGGCCACGTTGAAATAGTTGGGGTTGCAGCCCTTGCCGGCCAGCGCCGAGGGGCCCGCGTTGGGCGACAGGTAGAACTTGCCCTGCGCGGTGGCGGCGGGCACCACGGCCATGGCGAGGTTGGACCAGATGATACCGGTCAGAACGTCGACCTTTTCGGACTGAATCATCTTGTCGGCCAGTTGCACGGCAATGTCGGGCTTGCGCTGGTCATCCTCGACCACGACCTCGATATCGGAATTGCCGGACATCTTGACCGCCAGCAAAAAGCCGTCGCGCACGTCGATGCCAAGGCCGGCGCCGCCGCCCGACAGGGTGGTGATCATGCCGACCTTCACGCCTTCGGCATGGGCCATCGCGCCAAGGGCCGTTATCGCCGTGGCGGCCAGAATTGATTTCAGGTTCATTGTCATCCTCTCCCTTGAAGTGTCAGAACGCCTTGAATGTCAGCGTCGTTTCCGTGCGTTCGATGTTGTCGATCGTCGCCACGTTCTCGTTGATATACTTGCCCACGTCCTCGCCCTCGGGGACATAGAGCTTCAGCAGCAGGTCGAAGGGCCCGGAGGTGGAATAAAGCTCGGAATGGATTTCGCGCAGGGCGATTTCCTCGGCCACCTTGTAGGAGGTGCCGGGGCGGCAGCGGATACTCACGAAAAGTGGGCGCATGTGATGGGTCTCCCGATCGGCTGGGCCTTATTTAGAGCGGTTTTCGGCGCGGAAGGAAATGGGGAATCTCCGCTGGTCCCCCGGCATCACTCGCGCACGTGCCGCGCGCGCGCCCCGCGTTCGATCGCCGCCGCGTGCAGACGGTCGATGTTCAGTTGGTAGCGGATCTCGCCCAGAAAGCGCAGTTCGGTTTCGTCCAGCAGGCCATCGGAGGCGGCCACGTCGCAGGCCAGCGCATAGGCGGTCTCGTACAGACGCTCGGGCAGGTTGTCGGTGACAAGGCCGAAAAGCGCGTCCAGCCCGTCTTCTTCGGCGAAAAGGTCGAACACCATCTGCGACACGGTCTTCATCCGGTCCACGTCGTAGGTGGCAAAGATCGGCAGGTTGTCGATCGCGCTTTCGATCTTGACCAGCTCGGCGGTGCGGATCTGCTCGTCCGAGGCGGAGACGGCGATCATCATCGCCACGAGGCAGTCCTGCGGGGTGAGCGGGTGGGAATCCTGGTCGGTCATGCGCTGTCCTTGAAGGGGCTTCATGCGGCGCAGAATATTGACTGTCCGGGGGCGGAGCAATAGGAACCGAGGCGGCCCGCCATTTGCGCGGGCCTCAACCGTTGGAGACCGATCATGTCCGAACTGCGCGACGCCGCGATGAGTGCGAAAGCCTGGCCCTTCGAAGAAGCGCGCCGGCTGCTCAAACGCTATGAAAAAGCGCCGCCGGAGAAGGGATATGTGCTGTTCGAGACGGGCTATGGCCCCAGCGGCCTGCCGCATATCGGCACGTTCGGCGAGGTTCTGCGCACGACGATGATCCGCCATGCGTTCCAGCAGATCAGCGATATCCCGACGCGGCTGTTCTGCTTCTCCGACGACCTGGACGGGATGCGCAAGGTGCCGGGCAACGTGCCCAACCAGGAGATGCTGCAGGAACACCTGCAAAAACCGCTGACCAGCGTGCCGGACCCGTTTGGCGAGTTCGAGAGCTTTGGCCATCACAACAACGCGATGCTGCGCCGGTTCCTGGATACGTTCGGGTTCGAGTACGAGTTCTATTCGGCCACCGATTTCTACAAGTCGGGGCAGTTCGACGAGACGCTCTTGCGCGCGGCCGAGCGGTATGACGACATCATGAAGGTGATGCTGAAATCCCTGCGCGAGGAGCGCCAGCAGACCTATTCGATCTTCCTGCCATTACACCCCGAGACGGGCCGTGTCCTCTACGTGCCGATGAAGAATGTCGATGCCGCCAAGGGCGAGATCACGTTCGACGACGAGGATGGCCGCGAATGGACCCTGCCGGTGACGGGGGGCAACGTGAAGCTGCAATGGAAGCCCGATTTCGGCGCGCGCTGGGCCGCGCTGGGCGTGGATTTCGAGATGTACGGCAAGGACCATTCCACAAACACGCCGATCTATGACAAGATTTGCGAGATCCTGGGCACGCCCGCGCCCGAGCATTTCACCTATGAGCTGTTCCTCGACGACAAGGGTCAGAAGATCTCCAAGTCCTCTGGCAACGGGATCAGCATCGACGAGTGGCTGAGCTATGCCAGCACCGAGAGCCTGTCCTATTTCATGTACCAGAAGCCCAAGACGGCAAAGCGGCTGTTCTTTGACGTGATCCCGCGCGCGGTGGACGAGTATCACCAGCAGTTGCGCGCCTATCCGGGGCAGGATGCGGCGGGCAAGCTCAACAACCCGGTGCATCACATCCACAACGGCGACGTGCCGGAAAGCCGGATGGTGGTGTCTTTCGCGATGCTTCTGAACCTCGCCTCGGTCGCGGGGGCCGAGGACAAGGACACGCTCTGGGGGTTCATCAACCGCTATGCGCCCGACGCCAGCCCCGAGACGCATCCCGACCTGGATGCCGCCGCCGGATCGGCTGTGAAATACTACGAGGATTTCGTGGCGCCGACGAAGACCTATCGCGCCCCCACGGACCTGGAGCGTGAGGCGCTGACCGAGTTGCGCGACCAGTTGGCCAGCTATGACGGCCCGGTCGAGGACGAGGCGCTGCAATCGGTGGTCTATGCCGTGGGGCGCGACCGGTTCGATCCGCTGCGCGACTGGTTCAAGGCGCTCTACGAGACGCTGCTGGGCGCAAGCCAGGGGCCGCGCTTTGGCGGGTTCATCGCGCTTTACGGTGTTGACGAGACGGTGGCGCTGATCGACCGTGCGCTTGCGGGCGAGCTGGCTTGATCCACGTCAAGGCGGGGGCCGGGTGCGCCCGTCTAGGCTGGTGAAAAGACAGGGAGCAGGACCATGATCAGATCTCTTACCCTCGCGCTGGGCCTTTTGGCCGGCGCGGCCACCGCGCAGGACTCGATGCCCGAACCGGACGAGGGCCGCGCGATTTTCGAGGACAACTGCGCCGTCTGTCATGGTCAGAATGGCATGGGCAACGGCCCCTGGGCCGGATCGTACAACCCGCCCCCCGCCGATCTGACGGCGCTCAAGGAAGACGGCGTGTTTTCCCGAACGCGTGTCCTGTCGGTGATTGATGGCTATGACCGCACCGGCCTGCCGGGGCATGAGATGCCGGAATTCGGCCTTTTGCTACAGGGCGACACCGTGCCGGTGGATGTGGGCGACGGGGTGATGACGCCGACGCCGCGCCCGCTGGCGGCGCTCCTGATCTATATCGAGAGCATCCAGGACTAAAGCGTTTCGCCTTTTACCTGAGCCATCAGCAGAAGGCGAAACGCGTGCAACGATTGGCTGTTGTGCTGCGTTTCGCGATACGCTGTGATTCAGCTTTATCGCGAAACGCTTTAAACCCGGCAGATCCCGTTCAGCTCGACCCCGTCCCAGGGCAGCACGACCTTGTCCGGAATGGTCAGCGTGCCCAGCGGGAACGCGCCTTCCAGCAGTTCCTTCAGCCGGGCGGTGCGGGGGGCCTTGGGGTCCAGCGTGGCGCAGCAGACATATTCCTCGACGATCGAGGCCTGCTGTTCATAGCCATAGTCCAGAAACCGCGTGTCGGTCCCGACCTCGAACAGGTACGGGTCGTCGCTGACCTGGTGCTCGCGCACGGCCTTGAGCGGGGAATACCCCGTCTGCCGGCGGTTCTGCCATTGCCAGACATGGGTCATCTCGTGGGCAAACAGCATCGCCTCGACCAGGTAGAGCCGCTCGTCATAGTCGGGCAGGTAATCCTTCAGGTACCAGTCCTTGGAAAAGAACACCTTGTTGAGAAAGACAAAGGCGGCGGGGCTGACGGTGACTTCCTGCGTTTCCTCGGCCTGGGGCGGAAAGATCCGCTCGCGGCAGGCGACGCGGGGGCGTTTCTTGCGGGTATAGGTGGTCTTGCCGATGAGCGCGCCCTCGACCAGCCGGATGCGGTTCGTGTCGATGGAGGCGCCGTGGATCTGGGTGGTGAACGCCTTTTCGGTGTCCGTCAGGGGGCGGCCACAAGAGATCAGGACGGCAAGAGACAGAAGAAAAAGCCAGCGCATGGCCGCGACGTTAGCGGGATTCGCGGGAAAAGGAACCGGCTGTTTTCGGCGCGCCCCCCGGCGCGAGGAGGTCCCGGGTCAGGCCCGGGACGGGTGGTTTGGAGTGGAGAGGCCGCGCGAGGGCCAGACCGCGGGATGGCGATCCGAGGGAGTTTCAGGGCACTTTATGGCTGCCGTGTCCGCATGAGCTCTGATCGGAGTGCCTGCGTCAGCCAATCGCCAGCCCGGGGGGCGGTCTGGCGATCGCGCGGCGGCGCAGCTTGCTGCGCCTTTGTTCCGCGCGAGGCGTGTCACTCAGAAAGATTCACGTGGCTTGCCACGTCTAATCACCGACATTATCCTTTGAATTGAGTTGCGTGGGGGATTGCACCTGAGCAGAAAAGAACAAGTAACAGGGGTAGTAATTTGTCTAAACTGGAACACGGCGGTCATGAACTTGAGCAAATCCACTCGAAGAACAATGATATTAAATTGTTCTGCCACTTCACGGGGTTTTTAGAAGGTATTGCCGCGAGTGGTTATATTGAACGCGGTGAGGTTGAACCACTAATTGCTGAATGCGTGGAGTTTGTTGAGAAGTACTCAGATTGCGATGCATCAGACTTAGTCCAAGATTTTGAAGCTGATCTTATGGAGCACGGTGCGATCGTCGATGCCGCCAGATTTCGTATAGAACAAATAGATAGAAGCTGTAACAAAAGTGCTTTGAACCGTTTCTTGGGCTTTTGCAGAGGCATTGTGTGCGACGGAGTAATAACTGTCGAAGAGGCGAAAATGCTTCGCGACGCCATCGCTAGTAAACCCGAGCTTCGGGAGGTCGTGGGTGTCAATCAAATCGAGACAAGCGTGCAAGATGCTCTAGCGGACGGAATTGTAACAGCAGAGGAATCTCTGGAACTTTGCACTGTCATTGGAAGCGTTGTTGGCGATTCTTATGGCGATACGGGCCTTGCGCAAACCAGTGGGGTCGCCAATTTTGACGAATTCCGGCTAGACGACATTTCGGTTGATTTAAACGAAAAGATGGTTGTTTTAACTGGCAACTTTAAGGCCACGCCTCGAAAGGACTTCGAGGATGAATTAGAAGCTCTTGGTGCTTTTGTTGCGCGTTCAGTATCTGGTAAAACCGATTTCATTATTGTCGGTGGCGAAGCTTCACGCGATTGGATTGAAATGAATCGTGGTACGAAAATCCGAAAGGCACAGGAGCTTTATGCCAAGTCAAGCCGCCCGAACTTTGTTTCAGAAGGCCAGATTCTAAGGTTGATGGGTAAGACCCAATAAACTTCAAACATCCAACTCCTCCACGAACCGCGCGTTCTCCTGGATGTACTGGAACCGCAGTTCGGGCTTCTTGCCCATCAGGCGCTCCACCAGGTCGCCGGTCTCGCCGGGTTCGTCCTCGTCGATGGTCACGCGGATGAGCTTGCGCGTCGCCGGGTCCATCGTGGTTTCCTTGAGGTCCTTGGCGTCCATCTCGCCCAGGCCCTTGAAGCGGGAGACGTCGATCTTGCCCTTGCCGCCCAGGCCCTTTTCCAGCCACGCGTCGCGCTCGGCCTCGTCGATGCAGTAGACGCGTTTCGCGCCCTGGGTCAGGCGATACAAAGGCGGGCAGGCGAGGTAGAGATGGCCCGCGTCGATCATGGGCCGCATCTGGGTGAAGAAGAACGTCATCAGAAGCGAGGCGATATGGGCGCCGTCCACGTCCGCGTCGGTCATGATGATGATCTTGTCATAGCGCAGATCGTCGATGTTGAACCGGCTGCCGAGGCCGACGCCAAGCGCCTGCGTCAGGTCGTTGATCTCGGCGTTCGAGCCCAGTTTCGAGCTGGCCGCGCCCAGCACGTTCAGGATCTTGCCGCGCAGGGGCAGCAGGGCCTGGGTCTTGCGGTCGCGGCCCATTTTCGCCGATCCACCGGCGGAATCCCCCTCGACAATGAACAATTCGGTGCCGTCGCGGGTTGAAGACGAGCAATCCACCAATTTGCCGGGGAGGCGCAGTTTTTTGGTGGCGGATTTGCGTTGTGTCTCCTTCTCGGCCCTGCGGCGCAGGCGTTCCTCGGACCGCAGCACGAGGAAGTCGAGGATTGCCCCCGCCGATTTCGTATCCGCCGCCAGCCAGTTGTCGAAATGGTCGCGCACGGCGTTTTCAACCAGGCGCTGCGCCTCGGTCGTGGCCAGCCGGTCCTTGGTCTGGCCGACGAATTCGGGTTCCCGGATAAAGCACGAGACCAGCGCGCAGCCGCCGGTCATCAGGTCGTCGCGGGTGATGTTGGCGGCTTTCTTGTTGTTGACCAGCTCGCCATAGGCCTTGATGCCCTTGACGATCGCGGCCCAGAAGCCCGCGACATGCGTGCCGCCCTCGGGCGTGGGCACGGTGTTACAGTAGCTTTGCAGAAAGCCGTCGCGGCTGGGCGTCCAGTTGATCGCCCATTCCACCTTGCCCGGGGTGCCGAAGCGTTCCTGGAAATCGACGGTGCCGGCAAAGGGGTTCTCGGCATAGGTCGAGGCGGTGCCCATCGTCTCGCGCAGGTAATCGGCAAGGCCGCCGGGGAAGTGGAACGTGGCCTCGGTGGGCGTGTCGCCGTCGGCAATGGCGGATTTCCAGCGGATCTCGACCCCCGAAAAGAGATAGGCCTTGGAGCGGATCGAGCTGAAGAGCCGCGCGGGCTTGAACCGGTGATGACCGAAGATCTGCTCGTCGGCGTGGAAGGTCACGGTGGTGCCGCGGCGATTGGGGGCGGCGCCGACCTCTTCCAGTTTGCCCTGCGGGATGCCGCGGGAAAAGCGCTGTTCGTACAGCTTCTTGTCGCGGGCCACCTGCACGATCAGGAGGTCCGACAGCGCGTTCACCACCGACGCGCCGACCCCGTGCAGGCCGCCCGAGGTCTGATAGGCCTTGCCCGAGAACTTGCCGCCCGCGTGCAGGGTGCAGAGAATGACTTCGAGCGCGGATTTGCCGGGAAACTTGGGGTGCTCGTCCACCGGCATCCCGCGGCCGTTGTCGCGGATGGTGATGGAATGATCCTCGTGCAGCTCGACCTCGATCCGGTTGGCGTGGCCCGCCACGGCCTCGTCCATCGAGTTGTCGAGAATCTCGGCCACCAGGTGATGCAGCGCCCGTTCGTCGGTGCCGCCGATATACATGCCGGGGCGTTTGCGGACAGGCTCCAGCCCCTCCAAGACCTCAATCGAGGAGGCGTCGTAAGTGCCGGAATCGGTGGGGGTCAGAAGGTCGTCGGCCATGTGCGCTGCTCTTTGTTTTATGGGTTGGGGCGCAGTATGGCAGAGGGAAAGCGGTGGGGGAAGTGGTCAGGTGCGTTGAAAACGCACCCTACGTCGCCTATGTGCGCAGCCAGTCGGCCACGTCCTCGTCGGCCAGCTTGCCCTGGGCGAGGGCGATGATGATCTGGCCGATTTCTTCGGTGTCATGGGTGATCGACACGCCGTGCAGGGTCAGGCAGATCAGCATCGTGCGATAGGCGGTGCGCTTGTTGCCATCGTTGAAGCAATGACCCTGTGCGACCGCGGCCGCATAGGCGGCGGCGAGGTCGAACACATCCTCGATCATGCCGTAGAGCAGCCGGTTGTCCACGCGCGAGAGCGCACCTTCCAGCGACTTGTCCCGCGCGCGCCCCGGCAATTCGCCCGGGTTCAGGGCCATGTCGTGAAGTGCCTCCACCTGGTCGGCGGAGAGAAGCAGAAAGCTCATTTGTCCTTGAGATACTCAAGCACGGGCTGCGCCTGTTCGCGGGTGGCCTCGACGGCGGCCATGACCTCGTCCATCGTGGCATAGCGCGGCTCGCCTTGCAGCGACGCCTCTTCGGGAACGAGGTAGCCGACGCAGCGCGAGTTCTTCATGATCGCCACCGGCTTGCCGCCCGCACGGTCAAGCACCTTTTGCGGCTCGCGCAGTTCGGTCATGGTGCAGATCTGGTTCGTGTGCAGGCGTTTCATGGTGTGACTCCGAAAATATGCTGAAGAATATACACTTCAGTATGTACTATTTCAAGCATTGTGACAGGTATCGGGCACAGCCCCGTAGCGCCGCGTTGTCGTCGCTGATCAGCGTCACCGGGATCGCGGCGAGGATGTCGGTATAGGGTCCGCGCGGGTGGAACGTGTCGGCAAAGCCCAGCGGTTTGATGTATGGCGCGATGGCCCGGGCGGTGCCGCCGATCAGGTAAAGCCCGCCGGTGGCCATGTGCGACAGGCACAAGTTGGACGCGGCAAGGCCCAGTAGAGAGACGAAGGCCTGAAGCGTCTTGCGCGGCTCACGGGCGATGATCTCGGTCGGTGTGCGGGTCTCGCCCGTATAAAAGGCGTGCAGGCGGGTCAGGCCCGGGCCGGAGAGGGCAGCCTCGATAGGCAGATGCGCCGCGTCACCGCGCAACGCGTCGTAGAGCGCGCGAAAGCCCGGTGCGTCGGGCAGGGTGGTGTGGCCGGATTCGGAGGGCGGCACGAAAAGCCCGTCGTCCACCCGGTGCGCGACCGCGATGTTACAGCCCGTGCCCAACCCCAGCACCAGGCGCGGGCCTTTGGGGTCGGGTGTGCCGGGGATCAGCGGGGTCACACTGTCCGCGTCCAGATCGTCAAGCGCGTAGGCCTGCGCCTGAAGGTCGTTCATCAGGTGGACGTGCCCGGCGCCCGTGGCGCGGGCCAGCGCGTCGGCCTCGATATGCCAGGCGTGGTTGGTCAGCTGTGCCGCGCCGCCCCGCACCGGGCCGGCGACCCCGGCGCAAATCGCGCTGACGGGGCCGGGGCGCTGCGCATCCAGATAGGCGGCCAGCAGTTGCGCAAGGCTGGCATGATCGGCATTGGCAAAGCTGCGGGCGGTGTCGCGCAGCAGGCCGGTCCCATCCGACAACCCGACGCGGCAGGTGGTGCCGCCGAGATCGACCAGCAGGCGCGTCATGCCTGCCAGCTGCGCGCCAGCGCGCGGGCGGCGTTGGCAAAGAGCAGGACGTCGATCCCCACACCCAGCATCTGCGCGCCCCAGTCTCGGTAGGTGCGCGTGGTCTGCGCGTCGACGCCCAGGATGCCCGGCGCCTTGCCGGCCGCGCGGATGCGGGCCAGCGCGTCTTGCATGGCGGCGCGCACCTCGGGGTGGTTCGCGTCGCCGCGATGGCCCATGTCGTTGGCCAGATCGGATGGCCCGATAAAGGCCGCATCGACACCGTCGACCGCGCAGATCGCATCGAGGTTGTCCAGCGCAGCCACGCTTTCGATCTGGACCACGAGGCACATCTGGTCGTTGGCCGTGGCGATATAATCGGGCACCGCGCCAAAGCCCGAAGCTCGCCCCAGCGCCGCGCCCGAACCGCGCACGCCCTCGGGCGGATAGCGCATGGCGCGCACGATCCGCTCGGCCTGGGCCGCCGTGTCGACCATCGGCGCCAGAAGCGTCTGCGCGCCCGCGTCCAGCACCTGCTTGATGATCCAGTCCTCGGCCACCGGCACGCGCACGATCGCCTCACTGGGCGAGGCGCGCAGGGTGCCGATCTGGGACGACAGGGTATGGATCGTGTTGGGCGCATGTTCGCCGTCGAGGATCAGCCAGTCGAACCCGGCAGTGCCGAGGATCTCGGTGGCGTAGGCGTCGGCGAACCCGGCCCAGCAGCCGATCAGGGGCTGGCCGGCGGCGAGGGCTGTTTTGAACCGGTTGACGGGGGCGGACATGGGCGGACCTCGTGCTTTTTGCGCGTCGGTGGCCAGTTAAACGCGGCCATGGCCAGAGGTCCAGCGGAGCGCGTTGGGGAACCGGCGGCAGGGCTTGCGCGTTTCACGGGCGAACCTTCGCGAAAGGCAAGACACGCAATGACATCGACCGACGCACTAGGCCGCCATGCGCGGCACGGCGTGACAGGACGCTCCGGACGAGAACCGGCCCGCACCGGGCTGACCGTTCTGGGGCTTGTCATGCTGGCAGGCGGTCTTATGGCCTTTTTCAACCCGTTTGCCGCATCAATGACAGTCGCCGTCGTTGCCGGGGCCGCGTTTCTGCTGGCCGGTCTGACGCAGCTCTGGCTGTCCTTCAGCGATCGGTCGGAGGCGCTGGGCGGACGGATGATCGGCAGCCTGATCGGCGTGGCCTTCGTTCTTTTCGCCGCATCGTTGCTGGTCAACCCGGTCGCCGGGATGATCACCCTGACGCGGGCCATAGCAATCCTGTTTGCGGTCCTGGGCGTGTTGCGCCTGATGTATGCGCTGCGCATACGCCCGCGGCACGGCTGGGGCTGGATCGCGGGGGCCGGGGTACTGTCACTGGCGCTGGCCGGGATGATCGTGCTGGGCCTGCCGGGTGCGGCCGCCGACGTGCTGGGTCTCTTTCTGGGCGTGGACCTGACCCTGTCGGGGATCGCGACACTGGCGCTGGCGTGGCACAAACCTTGGGTGCCGGGCGAACACGTTTCTTAAACGGTAGACTTTTTGCACGTGCAGGCGGGCGCGGTCCATATCGGGGCGCGCCCGTCTTGTGCGGGGGCTTGCGATGCGCCTGCCGCAAGCGGGGACGCTTTGCGATGGACAGCCGCATCGCGCTGTGATTCGGTGGCCCCATGACGGACAGGCGCGTGACCATTCGCATCGCGGCCATGCTGGGCCTTGCCACGCTGGTGGTGCTGCTTCTGATGGGGCGCAATCCGACATGCCCCTGCGGCTGGGTGGACCTGTGGGGCACCGTGGGCACCAGCGAGGGCAGCCAGCAGGTGTTCGACTGGTACTGGCCCAGCCACCTGTTGCACGGCTTTCTGTTCTACGCGCTGCTGTGGCTGGTGGCGCGCCGGGTCGATCTGGGCTGGCGGCTGGTGATCGCGACGGCGGTGGAATGCGCGTGGGAGATCATCGAGAACACCGACGCGGTGATCGAGCGCTACCGCGAGGTGACGATCTCGCTGGATTACTACGGCGACAGCGTGCTGAACTCGGCGTCGGATATCGCGGCGATGTGGCTGGGCTTCTGGCTGGCGCGGCGGTTGCCGGTCTGGGCCAGCGTGGCCGTGGTGGTGGGGTTCGAGCTGCTGACGTTGTGGATCATCCGCGATAACCTGACGCTGAACGTGGTGATGCTGCTTTACCCCGTCGAGGCGATTGCCGACTGGCAGGCGGGCGGCTGAGCGTGCCTAGTCGTCGTCGCGCCGGTCCTTGCCGCGCTGCCGGGTGCGGCGGCCGATGCCGATGAAGGACAGCACGACAATGGCGACAAGAATAAGGACGACAAGGCCCATGCGGTGCGTCTCCGGCGACTGTTTCCATGGTCAGACCTACAATTCGCGGCGCGGTGCCACAAGACGCACGCCGTCCCGGGCTTGACCCGGGACCTCTTGCCGCGAGAGATCCCGGATCAAGTCCGGGATGACGCAGGGGCGATGGACTGCGCAGGACGTCAACAACACCGGCCGTGGAACCACGAAAAACGCCCCCGCAAGGCTTTGCGGAGGAGTTTGGAATGCACGCACGCGAAAGCGAAGCGCCTCAGACCGCGAGGTTGGGAATGATCTGCTTCTTGCGGCTCATCACGCCGGGCAGGACCACGGTATCGCCCGCAACGGACGCGCCGAAGCTTTTCTCGACCACGCCTTTCACCAGGTCGTTCGGCACCAGCAGGGTCGCTTCCTCGTTCAGGATGTCCACCACGAACAGCAGCACCTGGTCGACGTCGTCTTCCTTGGCGACATCGGCCATGGAGGCCATCAGGCTGTCCTTGCGCTCCAGCACGGTGGCAGGCGCGGTGGTTTCCAGGACCGAGACGCGGAACTTGGTCCCGCCGACCTCGTATTCCTTGCTGTCCATGCGGATAAGCTCGGCATCGGAAAAGGCCGAGACGTCCGACTTGGCCGCGAACATCTCGTCGGCATAGGCGTGGGGGTCGAGGTCGAGATCCTTGGCCAGGCCCCAGGCGATCGCCTCGTCCTCTTGCGTGGTGGTGGGCGAGCGGAAGGCAAGCGTGTCGGACAGGATGCAGGTCAGCATCGCGCCCTTCACCCATGTCGGGGCCTGCGCCATGTCCTTGTCGATCATCTTGTACATGATCGTGGCGGTGCAGGCCAAAGGCTCGATGCGGATGTCGATGGGGCCCTTGGTTTCCAGCCCGCCGACCAGCTTGTGGTGGTCGATGATGCCGCGCACGTCGGCGCCGTTGATGTTGGTGGGCAGCTCGGCGGGGTTGTTGGTGTCCACCACGATGCAGGGCTGGTCGTCATCGACATTGGTGATGATGCGCGGCTTGGGCAGGTCCCAGCGCTCCAGCATGAAGGCGGCCTCGGTGTTGGGCTCGCCCAGCAGGACGGCCTCGGCCTCTTGGCCTTTCACCTCGTTGAGGTACCACGCCCAGATGATGGGCGAACCGGTGCTGTCGGTGTCGGGGGATTTGTGGCCAAATACGAGCGTGGTCATCGGATATGTCGTCCTCGGGGCTGAAATGAGTTTGTTCGCGCGCCTTATAGGGCTGTGCGAAGGGCTTGTCACCCATGCAACCTGCGGCCAAATTGCCGGGATGCATGATGCGCGCGAAACCCTGCTATACGCCCCGGTCAAGGCCTGGCTGGAGGCGCTGGGCTATGCCGTGAAATCCGAGGTCGGCCCGGCGGACGTGGTGGGCCTGCGTAACGGGGCCGAGCCGGTGGTGGTGGAGCTGAAAACCGGGTTTTCGCTGACCCTGCTGCAACAGGCGGTGGCCCGGCAGGCGGTGACTGAGCAGGTCTATGTCGCCGTGCCGCGCTGGAAGGGCAAGGCGGGCTGGCGGGCGTTCAAGGGCAATATCGGGTTGTGCAAGCGGCTGGGGCTTGGGGTTCTCAGCGTGAAACCGGACACGGGCGAGGTGCAGGCGCATTGCCATCCCGCGCCGTTCCAGCCGCGCCGGTCCAAGGTCAAGCGCGCGCGGCTGCTGAAGGAATTCAACGCCCGGCGGGGCGATCCCAACAAGGGCGGCACGCGCGGGCAGATCGAGACGTCCTACAAGCAGGATGTGCGCGCCTGCGTCGACTATCTGTCGCAGCATGGCCCGTCTTCGGGCGCGGTGATCGCCAGGGCCACCGGCGTGACGCGGGCGACGCGGATCATGGCGGACAACCACTCGGGCTGGTTCTTCCGGGTCGAGCGCGGGGTCTATGCGCTGAGCGACGCTGGCATGGCGCTCTGTGAAAGCGAAACCGATGCGTGACACGCTCCGCGCCGCGCTGATGGCGCCCGTGCTGGTGCCACAGGCGGCCTGGGTGATGATGCGGGCCGCACGCCTGCCCGAGGCGGCGGGCCCGCGCGAGGGCGCGGCGGGGCAGGGCGCGGCGTTGCGGCTGCTGATCGTCGGCGACAGTTCCGCCGCCGGCGTGGGCGTCGAGACGCAGGACGACGCGCTGGCCGGGCGGCTGGTGGCGCATCTTGCGCCGCGTTTCCGCGTGCACTGGCGGCTGGAGGCGCGGGGCGGTGCGACCACGGCAAGCGCCCTGGCCGATCTGGGGCGGATGCCGCGCGCGGGCTTCGACGTCGCGGTGATCGCGCTGGGCGTGAACGACGCCAAGAACGGGATGCGCCGGGCGAGGTGGCGGCGGAATTACAGCGACCTCGTAAGCCTCCTGAAGGCCCGCTTCGGTGTGACGCGCGTCGTCGCCTCCGGCGTGCCGCCATTGGGGGCGTTCCCGCTGCTGCCGCCCCCGTTGCGCGGGGTGCTGGGCGCGCGGGCCGCCGCGCTGGATGCCGAACTGCGCGCGCTTGTGGCGCAGGACCCCGCGCTGCGCTACGCTCCGATGGAGTTTCCGCTGGACCGGCGCCTGATGGCCGCCGACGGGTTTCATCCGGCCGCCCCGCTCTATGACCTCTGGGCGGGCCGGGTGGCCGAGCGGATCGGGGAGGGGTGAGCGTCATGCTGTGTCGTATCGGAGAGGTGGAGGTCTGGCGCATCCTTGAGATCGACGCGCCCTTCCTTGCGCCCGAAGAGATGTTCCCGGGCGCCGGCCCGGACGTGGGGCGCATCATCGCCGAAAGGGTGCCGGGCGGGCTCTGCCCCCGCACGGGCCGCGTGATGCTGCCGATCCAGGGCTTTCTTTTGAAGACGCCGGATCACGTGATCCTGGTGGATACCTGCGTCGGCAACCACAAGACCGCGCCCAGCTTTCCCGACTGGCACAGGCGCGACACACCGCGTTTCCTGAATGCGCTGGGAGCGGCGGGCGTGGGGGTGGAGGACGTGGACTACGTCCTCTGCACCCATCTGCACGTGGATCACGTGGGCTGGAACACGCGGCTGCTGGACGGGCGCTGGGTGCCGACCTTCCCCAACGCGCGCTACCTGCTGCCGAAGGCGGACGAGGCGTTCTATGCCGAAAAGGCCAGGGGCATGTATGACGAGAGCCTCCTGCCGGTGATCGAGGCCGGGCAGGCCGAGCTGGTCGACGGCGCGCACGGGGTCGGCGATCACGTGACGCTGATGCCGACGCCGGGGCATACCGGCGGGCACGTGTCGGTCCGGGTGCATGGCGGCGGGGCCGAGGCGGTGATCACCGGAGATGCCATTCACACGGCGGCGCAATGCTGGCACCCCGAGTGGCATTTCACCTTCGATCGAGACGCCGCGCGGGCCGTGCAGTCGCGCCGGGCCTTGCTGGAGCACGCGGCGGAACGTGATGCGCGGGTGCTGGGCACGCATTTCCGTCTGCCGTCGCTGGGCCGGGTGCGTGTCGAGGGTGAGGCGTTCGCGTTTCTAGAAGACGACTGAGGGAGCGCCATCGGCGACCCCCGGGGTGGCGATCCAACAGTGGTTCTGAAGCACTTTATCTTTGCCAAGTCATCAAAACAGCCGAGCGATGTGCAGACCCCAACCAAATCGCCGCCCCCTGGGTGGGGGTCGTCGATGGCGCGGCGGCGCGATGCGCCTTGATTCCGCGCACGCGGGTGTCCAAGAGTGCGAGGTACGCTTTTTCGGACACGGCGTAGGGTGCGTTTTCAACGCACCGTGCCGGCACGGCCGATCTCCTACCCAAAACAGGTGCGTTGAAAACGCACCCTACGCGAACGCCGCCTCCAGCGCGATCTCCACCATGTCGCCGAAACCGGCCTCGCGGTCCTCGCTGGGCAGGGCCTCGCCGGTTTGCAGATGGTCCGACACCGTCAGCACCGACAGTGCCCGTGCGCCATGGCGGGCGGCCAGCGTGTACATCTCGGCGGTCTCCATCTCGACGGCGAGAATGCCGTGGCGGGTCATCTGCTCGTTCAGGTCGGGGCGTTCGTCATAGAACGTGTCCGAGGAATAGATCCCGCCCACGTGATGCGGCACGCCCCGCGCCTCGGCCGCCGCCACGGCGGACCGCAACAGGCCCCAATCGGCGCAGGGGGCATAGTTCAACTCTCGGAAGATGGTCGAGGACGGCGTGCCTACGCTGCTGGCCGTCATGGCGAGGATCACGTCGCGTAAGGCCACATGCGGCTGCATGGCGCCGGTGGAGCCGATGCGGATCAGCGTCTTTGCGCCGTAATCGCGCAAAAGCTCGTTGGCATAGATCGACAGGCTCGCCATGCCCATTCCGCTGCCGTGGATCGTCACCGGATCCCCGCGCCAGTTGCCAGTAAAACCCAGCATCCCGCGCACCGCGTTCACCTGGCGCGGCGCGTCCAGGAACCGCTCGGCGGCCCACTTGGCGCGCATCGGGTCGCCGGGCATCAGGACGGTTTCGGCGATGTCGCCGGGTGCGGCGCCGATATGGATGGTCATGGGGCTCCCCTCTGCCGATGGATCGCGCTAGGGTAACGTCTGAACCGGCGGCGGCAAGAGAGGGAAAGCACGATGCGGATCATTGCGTTTCTGGCCCTGCTGGCGGCGACACCCTCCGCAGCCCCCGCGCAAACCGCCGACGAGATCGGCGTCGCCCGCCACGTGCTGTCGCAGGCGCAGGCCCGGTCGGTGGCCGAGAACCGCGAATATTGCGGCTATATTGGCTACACCGCCGCGGGCCAGTTGGCCACCACGCGGCCCCGGCGCGGGCACCTGAACTATTGCCAGCCCAGCTGGCCCGAGGGGCTGCGCGTGGTGGCGTCCTGGCACACCCACGGGGCCTATGACGACAACGCCTGGTCCGAGGTGCCCACCGTCAACGACATCCGCGCCGACAAGGGCGAGGGCATCAACGGCTATGTCGGCACGCCCGCCGGGCGTCTGTGGTTCCTCGACACGCGCCGCATGGAGGTGCGCCAGCTATGCAGTCCGGGCTGTATTCCCGCCGATCCGCGTCACGTGATGGGGGCCGAGGGGCCGATCGCGCGCGCCTATACCCTGCGCGAGCTGATGCGGCGCGAGGCGGCGCAGTTTCCCTGAATCGGCGCGCGCCCTAGCGGGTGTACTTGATAAAGGGCGTCAGTTGCCCGATCCGATCATACAGCTGTCGCGCCTGCGCGTTGAAATCCTGTGTCATCCAGTAAACGGCCGGTGTGCCGTTGGCGTCGGCGGCGGCATAGACCGCCTCGATCAGCGCGCGGCCCACGCCGGTGCCGCGCGCTGACGGGTCGGCGTAAAGATCCTGAAGGTAACAGATCTTCTCGACCCGCCAGTTGTGCGGATGAAAGATGTAATGCACCAGCCCCACCGGCCTCTCGCCGTCCAGAGCCAGCAGCCCGTTCTGATCGGTCACCTCGGGGGCGCAGATTCGGGCAAAGGTGGTCTGATAGACCTCTTCGCTGACGCTGCTTTCGTAGAAATCCAGATAGGCGGTCCAAAGCCGGCGCCAGTGGGTTTCGTCCTGCGGTGCGATGGGGCGGATGGTCAGCGACATGGGGCGGCTCCGTTGTGGTCGGAGGCACATTGTGCTGCCCGCCCCGCGGATTCCAGCGTTTTTTCGCCGAGCGCATTGCATCGGACGACGGGACTGGCCATGTGTTTGGCAATTGACACCGAGGCAAACCGTCGAGGAGACCGGAATGATAGGACGCATCGCAATCGCCACAACCGCGGCACTGGCGCTGACCACCGCAGGTTTTGCGCAGGAAGCCGCAGAAGGCACCACCGACCAGGGCGCGGCCCAGGGCGAGACCCAGCAGAACGCCGAGAAAGAGGTCCCGACCCGCACGCTCGAGGCCATCGAGCCCGCCGAGGGGATCACCAACGAGACCCTGACCGACGAAAAGCTGCGCGCCTTCGTGCAGTCGCTGGTGGCGGTCAACACCGTGGCCCAGCATTTCATGCCCCGGATCGAGGCCGAGGCCGATGGCGAGAAGCGCGCCGAGCTGATGGCCTATGCCAACGATTCCATCGTCAACGCGATCGAGGTGATTGCCGACATCACCCCGGCGGAATTCAAGGCGATCGACATCGCGGCGCAGCAGGATCAGGAACTGAACCAGCGCATCCTTGACGAGATCAAGGTCGCCGCCGCCGAAGGCAAGGCCGCCGAGGAGGCCGCGGAAAACGAGGCCGAGGCTGCCGAAGGCACCGACGGCGGTGCCGAGGGCGACGTGCCCCAGACAGAGTAAGCGCGCCGGACCTACGGCACGCCCAATACGCTTCGGGGTCGCGCACCATCCCTCCGCGGAAGACCCCGGAGCGTATCAGAAAAGACCGTTGTCGTTGGCCGACTGGCCGGTGATGACCTGCAGGACGTCCCAGTGCTCGACGATCCTGCCCATCTCGTCAAAACGGAAGATATCCATGCCGGCGTAATCGTCGCTGCCCGGCCATGTCTGGTGGCAATGCAGCACCACAAGGTCGCCCTCGGCCACAGCGCGGACAAACCGCACATGCTTGCCCGGATAGTCCCGCGCCATGCGCTCGAAATAGTCGATGAACGCGTCCTTGCCGTCGGCGACATGCGGATTGTGCTGGATATAGACGTCGCCCGCGTAAGCCTCGATAGCCTCGCGCGGGCGGCATTGATTGAACATCAGGTCGTAAAAGGCCATCGCGTTGGCCTTGTTGCGATCCGTCCGGCCGCTCACTCGGCGGCGACCGCCTTGGGATCGGCCAGCGTGACGATATCCATCATGATCGTGTTCAGCTCAAAATCCTTGGGCGTATAGACCCGCGCCACGCCCATCTCCAATAGGCGTTTGGAATCCTCCTCGGGGATGATCCCGCCGACGATCAGCGGCACGTGACCCAGTCCAGCCTCGCGCATCCGGTTCAGCAGGTCCTCGACCAGCGGCATGTGCGATCCCGACAGGATCGACAGGCCGATCACATGCGCTTCGTCCTCCAGCGCGGCGGTGACGATTTCCTCGGGCGTCAGGCGGATGCCCTCGTAAGAGATATCCATGCCACAATCGCGGGCGCGGAAGGCGATCTGCTCGGCGCCGTTCGAATGGCCGTCAAGCCCAGGCTTGCCCATCAGGAATTTCAGGCGGCGGCCCAGTTTCTTGCTGACCGCATCGACCGCCTCGCGGATATCGTCGAGGCCCTCGGTCCGGTTCGACGGGCTGCCGGACACCCCGGTGGGACCGCGATACTGGCCGTGGATCTGGCGCATCTGTTCGGCCCATTCGCCGGTCGTGACGCCCGCCTTGGCCGCCGCGATGGAGGCCGGCATGATGTTCTCGTTTTTTGAGGCCGCCTCGCGCAGCGCCGCCAGCGCGGTTTTCACGGCCTCGTCGTCGCGCTCTTCGCGCCAGGCGTTCAGGCGGTCGATCTGTTCGGCCTCGGTGGCGGGGTCGACGCGCATGATGCCGCCATCCCCGGATTGCAGGGGGCTGGGTTCCGTCGTGGTGAACTTGTTGACGCCAACCACCGTGGTCTCGCCCGCCTCGATCCGGCCCAGACGGTCGGCGTTGCTGTCCACCAGCCGCGCCTTCATGTATTCGATCGCGCCGATGGCGCCGCCCATGCCGTCCAGCATCTCCAGCTCGTGCCGCGCGCCTTCCTTCAGGGCCTCGACCTTGGCGTCGACGGCGGGGTTGCCATCGAAAAGGTCGTCGAATTCGAGGAGGTCGGTCTCGTAGGCCAGGATCTGCTGCATTCGCATCGACCATTGCTGATCCCACGGGCGCGGCAGGCCCAACGCCTCGTTCCAGGCGGGCAACTGTACCGCCCGGGCGCGGGCCTTTTTCGACAGCGTCACCGCCAGCATCTCGATCAGGATGCGGTAAACGTTGTTTTCCGGCTGCTGCTCGGTCAGACCGAGGCTGTTGACCTGCACGCCATAGCGAAAGCGGCGGAACTTGGGGTTCTCGATGCCATAGCGGTCGCGCAGGATCTCGTCCCACAGGTCGGCGAAGGCGCGCATCTTGCACATCTCTGTGACGAACCGGATGCCCGCGTTGACGAAGAAGCTGATCCGCCCCGCCAGGGCCGGGAAATCCTCCGCGGGCACGCGCGGTTTCAGTTCGTCCAGCACGGCACAGGCGGTGGCCAGCGCAAAGGCCAGCTCCTGCTGCGGCGTGGCGCCGGCCTCCTGTAGGTGGTAGGAACACACGTTCATCGGGTTCCACTTGGGGATGTGGGTGTAACAGTATTCGGCCACGTCCCCGATCATTTTCAGGCTGGGTTTCGGCGGGCAGATATAGGTGCCGCGGGAAAGGTATTCCTTGATCAGGTCGTTCTGCACCGTGCCTTGCAGGGCGCTGACATCCGCGCCCTGTTCCTCGGCCACGGCGATATAGAGCGCCAGCAGCCAGGGTGCCGTCGCATTGATGGTCATCGAGGTGTTCATCTGATCCAGCGGGATCTGGTCGAAAAGCGTGCGCATGTCGCCCAGGTGGCAGACCGGCACGCCGACCTTGCCGACCTCGCCGCGGCTGAGCACATGATCGCTGTCATAGCCCGTCTGCGTGGGCAGGTCGAACGCCACGCTGAGGCCCGTCTGCCCCTTGGCGAGGTTGCCGCGGTAAAGCGCGTTCGATGCCTTGGCGGTGGAGTGGCCCGCGTAGGTGCGGATCAGCCACGGATGATCGGCTTGGCGATCGGACGCATCAACCTTTTTGTCTCTGGTGTGCTCTTGCTGCATCTGCGACATCGGGCGGCCTCGTGAATCGGTTTGCGAAATTTTCTTTCAACAGCGGCAAACTATTCGGAATTATGTGACGCTGTCAATTCGCTGCGTTGCGGCAATTCGGGGCGGGGTGGGTTTGAGAGGCCCCGTCGAACTGAAACGGCAGGTCTTTATCTCTCGCGCGGAATCAAGGCCGAAGGCCGCCGCGCGATCGTCCGCTGACCGAAAGGCGATTGCACGCAATCGCCGAAAGGGGGGCCGCCCCCCGGTCTGGCGATCGGTTACCGTAAGCGCTTCAGTTTGAAGCTCCTCGGAGGTGGCGGGGATAAAGTGCTTTGAACTTCTGTTGGTTCGCCAGCCCGCGGTCTGGTAATCGCGCGGCCCCCCCAACCCGTTTTCCTTTGTACCCCTTCACGCGGGCTGGCATTGTGCGGGCAATGACGCAAACGGTCGAACTTCCCCTCTGGCTGCTGGTGCTGATCCTGCTTTTTGCGGCGGTCACCTTTGCCTCGCATTTCCTGTTCCCCTCGGTGCGCTGGTTCTTCCGCCGCCGGATGGAGCGTGTGGTCAATCGCCTGAACCAGCGGCTGGAGCGCAAGATCGAGCCGTTCAAGCTGGCGCGGCGCTATGACATGATCCAGCGGCTGATCTACGATCCCGAGGTCAGCAAGGCCATCGCCGAGCACGCGCGGGAAAACGGCATCCCCGAGAACGTGGCGTTCGAGAAGGCCAAGCGCTACGCGCGGGAGATCGTGCCCAGCTTTTCCGCCACCGCCTATTTCGGCATTGCGATCCGGCTGGCAAAGCTGTTGAGCACCGCGCTTTACCGCGTGCGGATGGGGCGGTTCGACGCCGAGGGGATCGGCAGGATCGACCCCGACGCCACGGTGATCTTCGTGATGAACCACCGCTCGAACATGGATTACGTGCTGGTCACGTGGCTGGCCGCCGAGCAGTCGGCGCTCAGCTACGCGGTGGGTGAATGGGCGCGGGTCTGGCCGCTCAGCCGGCTCATCCGAACCATGGGCGCCTATTTCATCCGGCGCCGGTCTCTCAACGCGCTCTATCGCCGTGTTCTGGCGCGCTACGTGGGCATGGCGACCGACGGCGGCGTCACGCAGGCAGTGTTCCCCGAGGGCGGGCTGAGCCTCGATGGCGCGCTGGCCAAGCCCAAGCTGGGCATCCTGAAATACATCATCGAGGAACGCGAGCCGGACGGGCGCGACGTGGTCTTCGTGCCGGTCGCCGTCAATTACGACCGGGTGTTCGAGGACCGCATCCTGGTGGCCGCGGGCAAGGCGGGCAAGCGCCGTTTTGGCGCGCGGATCAGCGTCGTGGCGGGCTTCGTGCTGAAGCAATTATGGCTGTGGATCACGCGCCGCTATCACCGCCACGGCTATGCCGCCGTCAGTTTCGGCGCGCCGGTGTCCCTGTCGGCGTTTCAGCGCGAACACCCCGGGGCTCCGGTCGAGAGGTTGGGCGAGCGCCTGATGGCGCGGATCGGGCAGGAGGTGCCGGTGCTGCCGGTGCCGATGGTCGCCCACGCCTTGCTGGCGGCCGGAACGCCGCTGCCCGAGGCCGAGCTGAGAGAGGTGCTGGCCGGGATGACCGACAGCCTGGGCCAGGCCCATATCCACATCCCGCGCGAGGATCTGGCCTATTCCGTCGAGGTCGGCCTGCGCATCCTGCGCAAGCGCGGGCTGGTCCGCGACACCGCGGAGGGTATCGAGATCGTGCCCGAAGAGCGTGACCTGCTGGTCTACTACGCCAATTCCATCCGGCAGTTTTTCGCAGATGCGGCGCAAAACGGCTGATTTTTCTGCGACTGCTGGGTTATAAAATTTCAAAAAACAACAAGTCGGCATTGCATTGTTGCGCGATGAAAGATATTTCAGTGCGGACACGCGCGATTCTGCATCGCGGCAAACGCTTATGAAGGAGGCCCCGATGGCTCTGGACACCGACACCGGAATCGCGCCCTACGACGCGCCCGAGAAAGACCTCTACGAAATCGGCGAGCTGCCGCCCCTGGGATATGTGCCGAAGCAGATGTATGCCTGGGCGATCCGCCGCGAACGGCATGGCGAGCCCGACAAGTCCTTCCAGGTCGAGGTGGTGGACACGCCGACGCTCGACAGCAACGAGGTGCTGGTGTTGGTGATGGCCGCCGGCGTCAACTACAACGGCATCTGGGCCGGCCTGGGCGAGCCGATCAGCCCCTTCGACGGGCATGGCGCGGATTATCACATCGCGGGCTCCGACGCGTCGGGCGTCGTGTGGGCGGTGGGCGACAAGGTGAAGAACTGGAAAGTGGGCGACGAGGTCGTGATCCACTGCAACCAGGACGACGGCAACGACGTGCACTGCAACGGCGGCGACCCGATGTTCTCGCCCACGCAGCGCATCTGGGGCTACGAGACGCCCGACGGCTCCTTCGCGCAGTTCACGAACGTGCAGGCTCAGCAGCTGATGCCGCGCCCCAAGCACCTGAGCTGGGAGGAAAGCGCCTGTTACACCCTGACGCTCGCCACCGCCTACCGGATGCTATTTGGCCACCACCCGCATGAGCTGAAGCCCGGCCAGAACGTGCTGGTCTGGGGCGCCTCGGGGGGCCTCGGCTCCTTCGCGATCCAGCTGGCCAACACCGTGGGCGCCAACGCGATCGGCGTGATCTCGGACGAGGACAAGCGCGATTTCGTGATGAGCCTCGGGGCCAAGGGCGTGATCAACCGTAAGGATTTCAACTGCTGGGGCCAGCTGCCCAAGGTGAACAGCCCGGAATACAAGGACTGGTTCACCGAGGCGCGCAAGTTCGGCAAGGCGATCTGGGACATCACCGGCAAGGGCAACAACGTCGACATCGTTTTCGAGCATCCCGGCGAGGCGACCTTCCCGGTCTCCACCCTGGTCTGCAAGAAAGGCGGCATGGTCGTGATCTGTGCCGGCACCACCGGCTTCAACTGCACCTTCGACGTGCGTTACATGTGGATGCACCAGAAGCGCCTTCAGGGCAGCCATTTCGCCCATCTGCAACAGGCCTCGTCGGCCAATCAGCTGGTGATTGAGCGCCGCATCGACCCCTGCATGTCCGAGGTGTTCCCGTGGGAGGAAATCCCCGGCGCGCACATGAAGATGCTGCGCAACGAGCACAAGCCGGGCAACATGGCGGTGCTGGTGCAATCGCCGCGCACCGGCCTGCGCACGGTCGAGGACGTGCTGGACGCCGGCAAGAAAGGTTAAAGACTTCTCCCTGACGGGCCGGTCCGGCCCGCATCTGGCCCGCGAATCGATACCCCGGTTCGCGGGCTTTTTTGCGTGTCGGGCTGCACATTCAAGGAAATCAGGCGATTGGAATTTCGTGCCTCGCTGTTTCTGGGGAGTGAAAAACCGCGAATACGGCCAGAATCGCAAACGTGTTAGAGTTGTGTTAACTTTTCGTTAACCACTCCCGGAGGAGGCTGTGATGCAGAACGAGTGGATACTGGATGTCCTGGCCGATCTCAGGACCTTCGCTCGTCAGAACGGTCTTGGGGAACTCGCCGAACAGATCGACGACACGAGACTCGTCGCAGCGGCGGAGCTGGCATCGAAATCGGCGCCGGCGCGGGAAGGGACGATTGGGTATGAACGTTCAACCGCCGCGGCGGCTCGAACCGATATTGGAAGACCTCGAACGCGCCCGTGACCCGGCGGATTTGCAAGACGTCGCCACACGCCTGCGCGACCTGTTTCACATCGATCATCTGGTTTATCACTGGGTCAGCGCGGCGGGCGATCAATACGGCTGCGGCACCTATGATCCGGCCTGGGTGGCGCGCTATGTCGAAAAGGACTATCTGCGCATAGACCCTGTTATCAAGGGCTGTTACCAGCGGTTCCACCCGGTCGACTGGAAGCGGCTGGACTGGTCCGGCAAACCCGCGCAGGCGTTTCTGAAAGAGGCGCTGGAGCATGGCCTGGGCAACCAGGGCTACTCGATCCCGTTGCGGGGGCCGAACGGACAATTCGCGCTCTTTACGGTGAACCATCGCTGTGACGACGACGCCTGGGCCGCCTTCACCGAGGCGCACCGCCGCGAATTGATCCTGTGCGCCCACACGTTCAACCAGAAAGCGCTGGAATTCGAGCCCGACCGCGCGCCCGCGCCCGCCCGCCAGCTCAGCCCGCGCGAAGTCGATGCGCTGACCCTGCTGGCGCTGGGCTATGGCCGGGCGCAGGTGGCCGACACGCTGTCGATCTCGGAGCACACGCTGCGTGTCTATATCGAATCCGCGCGCTTCAAGCTGAGCGCGATCAACACCGTGCACGCGGTGGCCCGCGCCATCAGCCAGGGGCTGATCGTGATCTGACACGGGGCCGGTGAACGCAACGCGCGGTACACGCACGAGCGCTTAACGAATTGTCGAGAATTTTCCTCTTATCGTCACGACAGAGGGGAATTCGACCATGCTGCGCTACCTTTACGCCGATCAATTGAGCCGTTTCGCAAAGCTGTCCGACGGCATGTTCCGCGACCGGGCCGACCAGTTCGGAACCCGGCTCGGCTGGAACGTCCGCGTCGATGCTGAAGGGTTCGAGCGGGATGAATACGACGCCCTCAACCCGCTTTACGTGATCTGGGAAGGGGCCGATGGCCGCCACAAGGGCTCGATGCGGTTCCTGCCCACCACCGGCCGGACGATGATCAACGAGCATTTCACCGGCATTCTGGGCGGCGGCACGATCGTCAGCCCGCATATATGGGAATGCACCCGGTTCTGCCTGGCGCGCGGCGCCGAAAGCCGAGTCGCCGCCGCGCTGATGCTGGGCGGGGGCGAGTTGATGCGCCATTTCGGGGTGCAGCATTTCGCGGGCGTGTTCGACGCTCGCATGGTGCGGATCTACCGCATGATCGGCTCCTCGCCCGAGGTTCTGGGCAGCACGGGCGCGGGCCGCGACCGGATCAGCGTAGGCTTGTGGGAATTCACAGATGCCGCCCGCGCGCAGGTGGCCCGCCGCGCCGGCGTGACACCGCAACTGAGCGAACAATGGTTCCGCCGCAGCTTTGGCGACGAACGCCAGCCTTTCGCGCAATCGGCCTGAGCGGGGCGCAACGGAATTTGCGCAAATTCCGGGCCGGAAAATTGCAATTTTCCGATCCGATTTCTTGCAAGAAATCGGCCCCCGCGCTGGCGCAGGAAGGGGCGCGGCTGTAGGGTCGCGCCATGTCCCAGACCGCGCTCACCTATTCCGACGACCAGGCCGAGGCCCATGACCGCATCGCCGCCGCGCTGCGCGAGGTGGGCGTCGATCTGGACGAGGGGATGCTGACCCCACCGCGCGAGGGGAAATCCCGCGTGATGGCCGTGGTGGGCAAGGCCGGCTCGGGCAAGACGCTGCTGCTGGCCGCGCTCTACCGCGCGCTGGAAGAGGCGGGTGTCGACGTCGTGTCGGGCGACTGGGAAGGCCGCCGCCGTCGCGACCGGCGCACTCTGGCCATCCTCGCCCCCACCAACAAGGCCGCCAGCGTTTTGCGGATGCGCGGCGTGCCCGCCACCACGATCCACCGCATCCTCTATACCCCCGTCTACGACCCCGAATACGAGCGCATCGCCGAATGGCTGGCCGGCAATGGCGACAAGCCCGAGATCGAGGGCCTGACCGAAGAGGCGCTGGAACGCGCGCGGCTGTTCTATGGCACCCACAAGTCCATCCCCGGGGCGTTGGCCGCCGCCGGTCTCAGGGGCAGCGATTTCATCACCGGCTGGAAGCGCCGTGAGGAGCCCTTGGATATCGGCTTTATCGACGAGGCCTCGATGCTCGATGAAAAGCAGTACGAGGATTTGCAGGAGATCTTCCCGACGCTCCTGCTCTTCGGTGACCCTGCGCAGCTGGCCCCCGTGAACCAGTCCGGCGCGATGGTCTTCGACGGGCTGCCCGCGCCGGCCAAGCTGACGCTCAACCGCATCCACCGGCAGGATGCCGACAACCCGATCCTCGACCTGGCCCACGCCTTGGGCGACCCCGAGGTGGGGTTTCAGGATTTCGAGAGGCTGGTCGAACAGAAGGCGGCGCAGGACGAGCGCGTGCAATGGGCGCAAAGGGTCGAGGTGGACCTGATGGCGCGCAGCCCCGTGCTTGTCTGGCGCAACGCCACGCGCATCCGCTTGATCAACGCCTTCCGCGCCGTGCATGGCGCGCCCGAAACCGAGCTTCTGGAAGGTGAGCCGCTCATTTGCGACGGGCTGGAACTGCCGCTCAAGCACCGCAAGAAACGGCTGGACCTCGAGGCGCGCGGCCTGATCAAGGGTGCGCAAGTGATCTATCTGGGCGCGGGCCGCAAGCCGGGCTTTTCCCGCCTGCACGTCATGGGGGCCGAGGACCCCCGCGTCAGTGCCGCCAGCATCGTCAAGATCGAGAAACCCGACGAGGAAGAGCCCTTCATCCCCTTCGCCGCCCGCATGGGCGCCACGTTTCTGCATGGCGCGGCGGTCACGATCCACAAGGCGCAAGGCTCGCAATGGCCCGATGTGCAGGTCTTCGCGCCCGACATCTACGCCGCCGCCCGCATGGGCCGGACCGAGGCGGGGCAACCGCTGTGGAAGCGTCTGGCCTACGTCGCCATCACCCGCGCCGAGGAGCGGCTGCACTGGGTGGTGCGCAACCGCCTGTCCAAACCCACAGGGGCCTTGCGCATCGACGACCTGCGCGCCGCCCCCGCGCCCCTGGAGCTGGAAGCGGAGGAAGAGGCATGAAATCCATCCTGATCACCGGCGCAAGCTCCGGCATCGGGCGGGCCACCACCGAGGTCTTTCTTGACGCAGGCTGGCGCGTGGGGGTGCTCGCCCGCCGCGCCGACCGGCTGGAAGAGGTGGCCGAGGGCCGCGCTGCCGTGGTTCTGCCCGCCGACGTGACCGACCCAGAGGCCATGGAAAGCGCGTTCGAGACGTTTCTGGCAAAGGCAGGGCGTCTGGATGTGGTCTTCAACAACGCCGGAATCTTCGGCCCCGCAACCACACCCGACGCGGTCAGCGTGGCCGAGTTCGACGAGGTCATGGCCGTCAACCTGCGCGGCATGTTCATCACCGCCCGGCTGGCCTTTGCCGCCATGCGTGCTCAGACGCCCCAGGGCGGGCGGATCATCAACAACGGCTCGCTCTCGGCTTACGTGCCGCGCCCCGGCTCGATCTGCTATACCACATCGAAACACGCGATCACCGGCATGACCCGGTCGCTGTCGCTGGATGGCCGTCCCTATGACATCGCTTGCGGGCAGATCGACATCGGCAACGCCGAAAGCGAACTGGTGGCGGGGCTGAAACAGGCCAATCCCGAGATGCACACGATGGACGTGGAAAACGCCGCCCGGTCGGTGTTGCACATGGCCGAAATGCCGCCCGAGGCAAACGTCCAGTTCCTGACGGTGATGGCGACGAAGATGCCCTATATCGGCCGGGGGTAGGGGCCGCGCGATTGCCAGACCGCGGGATGGCGAGCCGACACGTGTTCATGGCGCTTTATGGAAGCCGCATCCGTAAGACCTCTGATCGGCGCGCCACTGTCACCAAATCGCCAGCCCGTCCGGGCGGTCTGGCGATCGCGCGGCGGCGCGGCTTGGCCGCGCCTTGATTCCGCGCGGGGCCTCGGTAATCAACAACCTTTCACCCCCTAGATCCCAAGGCAGCTCCGGCATGACAGCGGCACCACCCAGCCGCCAGACCGGCACGATCCACAAATCCCTTGCCTCAACGCCCGTTTGCCGCAACTCTGAACGCATGACATTCCAACCCACCTCTCCGTTCCCGCCGCACGGCAGCGCGCAACAGGTGGCCTTCCACCGCACCGAGCTTGCCGCGATTCTGTCGGTCTATGGCCGCATGGTCGCCGCCGGCGAATGGCGCGACTACGGCATTTCCAGCCTACGGGACGTGGCCGTCTTCTCGGTTTTCCGCCGCACCGCCGAGAACCCGCTCTACCGGATCGAGAAACGCCCCAAGCTGCGCAGCCGGCAGGGGCAATACGCGGTGATCGGCATGGACGGGCAGGTGCTGAAACGCGGGCACGATCTGCGCACGGTCTTGCGCGTGCTGGAACGCAAGCTTATCCGCGCGGTGGACTGACCCAACAGGACACCACGCGATGACGACCTTGCCCGATTTCCGGCTGGAAACCCATTTCGCCAAGTGGGAATTCAAGGCCCGCCACCACATGACCGCCTCGGATGCCGAGAGCATGTCCCTTCCCGAACTGCTGGCCATGGCCAGCCCCGAAGACCGCGAGGGCTTCGAGAATATGTGGCTGGGCTATACCGAAACCTTCGGCGCGCCGGACCTGCGCGCGGCTATCGCGGCCACCTACGCAGACCAGAGCGCTGACAACATCCTCTGCTTTGCCGGGGCCAGCGAGGGCATCTTCGCAGCCAACACCGTGCTGCTGGATGCGGACAGCCACGCCATCGTGGTCACGCCCAACTATCAGTCGCATGAAAGCCTGCCCCTGGCGATCTGCGAGGCGACAGGCGTGCCGCTCGACCCGTATGACAACTGGTCGCTCGACATCGACCGGGTGCGCGAAGCGATCCGCCCCAACACCCGCCTGCTGACCATCAACTTCCCGCACAACCCCACGGGCGCGATCCTGCCGCGCGACCGCTATGACGCGCTGATCACGCTTTGCCGACAGCACGGTATCTGGATCCTGCATGACGAAATCTTCAACGGCCTTGGCCCCTCGGACGCGGACCATCTGCCGTTCATTGCCGATGTCTATGAACGCGGCTTGTCGCTGGGCGTGATGTCGAAATCCTACGGCCTGCCGGGGCTGCGCGTCGGCTGGATCGCCTGCCAGGACCGCGAGGTGCTCAGCCGGATGGAGCGGATGAAGCATTACCTGTCGATCTGCAATTCCGGCCCCAGCGAGCGGCTGGCGCTGATCGCGCTGAAGAACCGCGCGAAAATCCTGGCGCGCAACTGCGCCATCGTGGACGAGAACCTGCCCAAATGGGACGCGTTCTTTGCCCGTCATCCCGACCTTTTTGAATGGCAGCGCCCCGACGGCGCCTGCATGGGTTTCCCGCGCTATCTGGGCACCGACGGGGTCGAGGAATTCGCGCGCAAGTTGGTGGAACAGGCCGGCGTGCTGCTTTTGCCCAGCACGATCTATCGCTCCGACCTTGGCCCGACGCCCATTGACCGCTTCCGCCTTGGGTTCGGGCGGCGCGGACTGGACGACGGTCTGGCGGCGATGGAGGCGCACCTGGCGCGCGCCGGCTGATCGGCGCCCCACAAAATTCGTACGAATTTTGTGGGGCCTACCGCAAATCGTGCACCAGGCGCGGCAACATCCGGCCCGGCATCACCTCGGACGGGGCACTGCCCGCCGCGCGGCAGCCCATGGCGGTATAGAACGGCACCGCGCCGGGATCCGACTCGACGATCATTTCCGTGGCGCCCATGTCACGGGCCGTTTGGACCGCCCATGTGAACAGCCGCCGCCCCGTTCCCGCGCCCATATGCGCGGGGTCGACGAAGAGCTTTTGCAGGTAACAGCCCTCTTGCCTGTTCGAAACCTGAACCATGCCCAGAAATGTTCCACCCTCGACCTCGGTGATCGTCGGCGTGTCCTGCAATTCCGCCGCGGTCAGCGTCAGCACGGGGACGCAGGCGGCCATGAATTCCGCGTCATAACCCCAATAGGCCTTGGACCGCAGGCAAAGCGCCGTGAGGTCGTCGAGGTCTCGCAAGGAAGGGCGGCGCAATTCAGGCATGATGCAGTATATACCAAAAACGGGCGGGGATCACCCCGCCCGTTCATCAACATCATGCCCAGCCGTCTCAGTCGTATTTCGGACCCAGCGCCGTCAGGCCTTTGAGGATGTCGATGGCATAGGCCAGTTGGTAGTCCTCTTCCCGCAGCTTGGCGGCTTCCTCGGCCTTCTCGCGGTCTTCCTCGATCTGGCGGACCTCGTCCTCGCTCAGGCTGTCATTGTCCAGACGCCCGCGCAGGTCGGCCTCGGACCGGTCAAAGCGGTTGGCGGGGTTTTCCTCTTCGTCCTCTTCGCTTTCCTCGGCGCGGCGCGGCTGTTCCACGATGATGTCCGGGCTGACACCCAACGCCTGGATCGAGCGTCCCGACGGCGTGTAATACCGCGCCGTGGTCAGGCGCATCGCGCCGTCGCCGCGCAGGGGCATCACCGTCTGGACCGACCCCTTGCCGAAACTCTTGGTGCCCACCACGATGGCGCGGCGGTGATCCTGCAACGCACCGGCGACAATCTCGGAGGCCGAGGCAGACCCACCGTTGATCAGAACGACGATGGGCTTGCCCTCGGCCAGGTCGCCCGGCTTGGCGTTGAACCGCTCGCCATCCTCGGGCGCACGACCCCGTGTGCTGACGATCTCGCCCTTTTCAAGGAAGGCGTCGCTGACCTGGATCGCCTGGTTCAGCAGGCCGCCGGGGTTGTTGCGCAGGTCCAGCACGATGCCGCTGATATTGTCGATGCCGCCGGCCTCTTCGATCTGTTCGGCCAGCCCGCTTTCCAGGTTGCGGAAGGTCTGGTCGTTGAACGTGGTCACCCGCAGAACGACGCTCTGCTGCTCGGTGCGCACGCGCACGGCGGTCAGCTTGATCGTGTCGCGCACGATGGACACGTCGAACGGCTCCGCCTCGCCTTCGCGGACCACGGTGATGACGATCTCGCTGCCCACTGGGCCGCGCATCAGTTCCACCGCTTCGTCCAGGGTCAGGCCCAGCACGCTTTCGCTGTCCACATGGGTGATGAAATCTCCGGCCTCGATGCCGGCCGTTTCGGCCGGTGTGCCGTCGATGGGCGACACCACCTTCACGAATCCGTCTTCCTGGGTCACCTCGATGCCAAGCCCGCCGAACTCGCCGCGGGTCTGTACGCGCATGTCGGCGGCGTCATCGGGGCTGAGATAGCTGGAATGCGGGTCGAGCGAGGTCAACATGCCGTTGATGGCCGCCTCGATCAGCTCGCCTTCGTCCACTTCCTCGACATATTGCGAGCGGATGCGCTCGAAAATATCGCCAAAAAGATCAAGCTGTTCGTAGACATTCGTCGTCTTGGCCGCCTCCTGCGCCAGCAGGGGCGCCGCGACCTGGGTTGTCACGACCGCGCCGGTCAGGCTGCCGACGAGGGCGGCGATCAGAAACTTCTTCATCGGGTTGCTCATCCTTCGTTTGTCTCGAACCAGGTCTCCGGATCGACGGGTTCGTTGTCTTCTCGCACTTCTATATAAAGGGTTTGGCTTCGGGACGCACCCGCATCTTTGCCATTCTCGATCAAGAGCGCGTTAGTGTCGCGCCCATCCGCGCCCTCGGGGGCGCCCATCAGGCCGATGGGGCTGCCGCCCGGCAGAACCTCGCCGATGTCGCCATAGACCACGTCAAGCCCGGCGAACACCATCAACAGTCCCGCCTGCGGCTCCAGGATCACCACGTTGCCGTAATCCAGAAGCTCGCCGCGATAGCGCAGCGTGGCGGGCGCGGGCGTGGTCACCAGGGCGCGCGGGCGGGTGGCCATCACGATGCCCGGGCGCACGATCCCGGCGGCATCGGCCTCTCCGGCGCGGCGCAGGATGCGCCCCTCGACCGGCAGGCGCAGGCTGCCCTTGCGCGCGTCGATCCCGGGCAGAGATCCCGGCACCTCGTCCACCGCGATCTGGCTCAGCCCGCTGGCGAACCCTTCCAGCGTTTCGGTCGAGGCCACCAGCAGCGCGGTCTTGACCGGGTCCTCGTTGAACCGGCGGGGCAGGTCGGTGCGGTCGGCAATCGCCTGGCTCAGCGCGGTGCGGGCGTCCTGCGCGCCTTTCAGCCCCTCGCGCAGGGTGTCCAGGGCGCTTTCCTGAAGCGTCCGCAACACGGTGACCTCCTCCAGCTCGGCACGCAGCGCGGCGGCACGGGTTTCCAGCGCCGGTGTCACGTCGGATATGATCATGCCCGACCGCGCCGTACCGATCGGCCCCGAGGGATGCAACAACAGCACCGGTCCCTCGGATTGCGCCATGCTTTGCAACACGCCCAGCAGGCTGGCGATCTCGTCTTCGCGCGATTGCAGGCGGCGCGACAGCGCCTCTTCCTGAATGGCGGCGCGGCGCAGCCCTTCGCGCATCGCTTCCAGCCCGTCCTCATAGGCGCCCACCACCTCGGTCAGCGCCTTGACGCGGTTGGCCGCCCCATCGGCCGCCTCCATCAGCGCGGCGGCGCGGTTCAGGCGGTCCGACGCCGCGCGCGCATCGGCGCCCGGGTCCTGCGCAGTGGCCGGGGCAGCGGCCAGCAAGGCCAGCGATAAAAGCCCCGCGCGGATCATCGCAGCAGGCTCTGCCCGGTCATCTCGTCGGGCTTGGGCAGGCCCATCAGGTCCAGCACCGTGGGTGCCAGATCGGCCAGCCGCCCGTGGCGCAAGGTGGACCCCTCGGGCGCGCCCTTGACGATCACCGGCACCGGGTTGGTGGTGTGCGCGGTATGCGGCCCGCCGGTGACGGGGTCGATCATGGTCTCGCAATTGCCATGGTCGGCGGTCACGATGATGGCGCCGCCCGCGTCGTCCAGCGCCGCCAGCACGCGGCCCAGCCCCGCATCCACCGCCTCGCAGGCCCGGATCGCGGCGCCCAGGTCGCCGGTATGGCCCACCATGTCGGGGTTGGCATAGTTCACCACGATGAAATCGTATCCTTCGCCGATGGCCTCCACCAGGTGGTCGGTCACCTCGCCCGCCGACATCTCGGGCTGCAGGTCATAAGTGGCCACCTTGGGCGAGGCCGCCATGTAGCGCGCCTCGCCGTCCTCGGGCGTCTCGCGTCCCCCGGCCAGAAAGAACGTCACATGCGGGTACTTCTCGGTCTCGGCGGTGTGGAACTGGCGCTTGCCGTGTTTCGCCAGCCACGCGCTCAGCGTGTTCTCGGGCTGCTCGTCGGGAAAGATGCAGTCCATGTAGGCGCTGTGCCGGCGCGAATATTCGGTGAACCCGCTGACGGCGGAAAAGGCCGGGCGCCTGCCGGTCTCGAAATCGTCGAACTCGGGGTCGGCGAAGGCGGCCAGGATCTCGCGCGCCCGGTCGGCGCGGAAATTCAGGCACAACAGACCGTCGCCGTCCTTCATGCCGTCATAATCCCCCAGCACGCGCGGCTTGATGAACTCGTCGGTGCGGCCCTTGGCATAGGCCTCGTCGATGCCGCAGGCGGCGGTGTCGGCGGTGTACCCCTCGCCATGGGCCAGCGCCTCGTAGGCCAGCTGCACCCGGTCCCAGCGGTTGTCGCGGTCCATCGCGTAATACCGCCCCGAAACGGTGGCGATCCGAGCCCCCATGGGCAGCGCCGCGCGCAACGCCTCCAGGTATACCTTGGCCGAGGTCGGCGCCACGTCGCGCCCGTCGGTGAAGGCATGAATGGCCACCGGCACACCCCGTGCCGTCAGCGCGTTGGCCGCCGCGATCATGTGCCCGATATGGCTGTGCACCCCGCCATCCGACAGCACGCCCAGCAGGTGCGCGGTGCCCCCCGCGGCCTCGACCTTGTCGGCAAAACGAACGAACCCGGGCAGCGCGCCGAAGGTGCCGGTCTCTATCGCCCGGTCGATGCGCCGCAGATCCATCTCGATCACGCGGCCTGCGCCGATATTCAGGTGCCCGACCTCGGAATTGCCCATCTGCCCCTCGGGCAGGCCGACATCATGGCCATGCGTGATCAGCGTGGCATTCGGACAGGTTTCCATCAGCCGGTCGAAATGCGGCGTCGCGGCCAGCGCGGGCGCGTTCGCCTCGCGCTCCTCGCTCAGCCCCCAACCGTCGAGAATACACAGAACTACCGGTCTTGGCGCGCTCAATCCTGCCTCCTGAATCTTAGGCCGCTTCTAACCCGTCTGAACCGGGTGGTGAACCGCTTTCTTGCCCGCTTCCTCTGGCCCGAAATATCCCGGGGAGTTTGAGGGGCAGCGCCCCTCATCAATGCTATGAAGCGTGGCGCAGCCACTCCTTCGGATCACGCGCGGTGATACGGCGCCCCCGCCAGGATCGAGGCCGCGCGGTAAAGCTGCTCGGCCAGCATCACCCGGGCCAGCATGTGCGGCCAGACCATCTTGCCGAAGGACAGCGTGACCTCCGCCCGGTCCCGCAGCGCGGGCGCGATCCCGTCGGCGCCGCCGATCACGAAGGCCACGTCGCCCCGGCCCGTGTCGCGCCAGCCGGCCAGTTGTTGGGAAAATTCAGGAGATGTCAGCAGCTTGCCGCGCTCGTCCAGCGCCACGATCACCGCCCCCTTGGGCAAGGCGCGCTCCAGCAGCTGCGCCTTGGCCTCCACGCCGCCGCCCTTGCGGTCCTCGACCTCGTGCATCTCTGCCGGGCCAAGCCCCAGGCTGCGTCCGGTCCGGTCGAACCGGACCAGGTAATCATCAAGCAAGGCGCGTTCCGGGCCGGTCTTCATCCGGCCCACCGCGCAGATATGGACGCGCATTCAGCTCTTGGCGGCCTGGGCTGCCCCGTGACCCTGAAGCCACATCTTTTCAAGCTGATAGAAGTCCCGCACCTCGGGGCGGAAGACATGGACGATCACGTCGCCCGTGTCGATCAGCACCCAGTCGCCCGCGTCCTTGCCCTCGACCTTGGTCAGCACGCCCATTTCGGTTTTCAGCCGCTCCGAAAGCTTTTCGGCGATGGCCGTCACCTGGCGCGAGGACCGGCCCGAGCAGATCACCATGTAATCGCCGATCGCGGATTTGCCGCGAAGGTCGATCTGGACGATCTCTTCGGCCTTGTCTTCGTCGAGTGCGGAAAGGATGCGCGCAAGCTGTGCGTCACTGCTTGTCGCCATGTCGGACGCGCTCAAACCCGCGCCCCGTTCAGCGGCCGGAGCCGCGTCGATTGTAAGAGACAGGACATTGTCCTCCTTCTACTACGCACCGATCCGCCCCGGTGCCGAGCGTGACACGAAAATAGCAACTGGCGTGTCACAATTCAATGAAGGCTTTCCCGAAGCGCACGGGCCTGTGGCCCTCGCGCCCCGGAAAACGGCAGCGTCCCGCCACGTACACCCGACTGTGTAGGACACCGCGCCCTTACCAGCCTTCCTCGGTGTGGATGCGGTCGCCGGGAACGCCCAGCTCCTTCACCGCGTCGCGCATCGCGTCGACATAGCCTTGCGGCCCGCAGATATAGACCTGACCGGACAGATTCGCGTGAGCCTCCAGGAACGCCTTGTCGACCTTGCCATGATGCAGCCCGGACACGTCCTCGTCCGACAGCACATGATCGACCTTCAGGCCGTCCATCCCCTGCCATTCGTCGCGCAGGATGATGTCCTTCTCCTTGCTGTTGGAAAAGATCAGCTGACAGCCGTCCAGATCACCCTCTTTCGCCCGCTTCCGCAGGATCGCGATGAAAGGCGTGACGCCCGCACCCGCAGCCAGGAACAACCCCGGCCCCTCATCGGTGATCGCGCCGAAGGGTCCGTCCAGCGTGACGTGCTCGCCCGGCGCCAGGTCTGGCAACTTCTCGGTCACGCCATCATGCGACGGGTAGCTCTTGATCGTGAATTCCAAGTGACTGTCCGCGGGCAGCGATGTGAAGGTGAAGGGCCGCCCCTCGTCCTTCCATCCTTCGCGGCAGATCGCCAATTCCGCGGCCTGTCCCGGCTCGAAGTCAAAGCCTTTGGGACGGTCGAAGACATAGCGATGCGTGTCGTGGGTGACGCTTTCCTGCGATTGCAGGGTCAGTGTATGGGCCATCAGATTTCTCCTTTTGGCCCGGTAACGCCCCGTTCAGCCGCCCTGTTCCTCTGCCGTGCCGTCCTGCGGCGCTTTGCCCGGGTTGCCCCGGTCCAGCGCCCGCGTGCCCAGCTCCGAGCCTTCCAGCACCTTGACCTCGCGTTGCGGGAAGGGAATGGAAATGCCGTGTTCCTGGAACGCGTCCCACAGAGCCAGATAGACGTTGCCGCGAATGTTGGTCAGCCCGCCCGTCGGGTCGCTGATCCAGAACCGCAGGATGTAATCCACGCTGCTGTCGCCGAAGCCCACGATGTGGCACACCGGCGCCTTGAAGGACAGCACACGCTCCACGCCCTTGGCGGCCTCGATCGCCACCTTGCGCACCTGGTGCGGGTCGTCGCCATAGGCGGTGCCGAAATAGATATCCAGCCGCACGAACTCGTTGGAATGCGACCAGTTCACCACCTGCCCGGTGATCAGGTCCTCGTTCGGGATCAGGTATTCCTTGCCGTCCCGCGTGGTGATCGAGATATAGCGGGCGCCAAGGCTGTTGATCCAGCCGAAGGTCTCGCCCAGGCTGATGACGTCGCCGGGCTTGATCGACTTGTCCAGAAGGATGATCACCCCCGACACCAGGTTCGACACCACCTTCTGCAGGCCGAAACCAAGGCCCACACCGATGGCCCCCGACAGCACCGCAAGCCCGGTCAGGTCCACCCCCACGGCCCGCAGCCCGATGAAGAACGCCGCGCCATAGAGCAGGATCTGGATGACCTTTACCGCCAAGACCTGCATCGACGGCGAGATGTCCTTGTTCGACCGGATGCGCGAGGCCGAGGTGGTCGAGACGAACCGCGCCAGGAACATCAGGAGCGCGATCACCGCGATGGCCTGCAGCACCATCCAGACCGACAGGCGCATCTCGCCCATGTTGACCGCCGCGCTGTCGAGGATCTGGATCGTATCCTCGGTCAGGCCGAGGATCGACAGGGTCACCCACGTCCAGGCCGCGTAGCGCACTATGCCGCGCAGAAAGGCGTTGCCGATAAGACGCGTGATTATCGCGATGAACAGCCACGCGGTGGCAAGGCTCGCCATGACGCCGATCAGGTAGGACCGGCTGGGCCAGGTCACCTCCTGCATGACCAGGTAGACCGGCCATATGAGCAGCACCATGAAGATCAGCCGCAGCCGCCGGTGCATCATCACCAGAAAGCGCATCCGCCACTTGGGCCAACCTTCGCGCGTGCGCATCCAGTTATGCAAATGCGGGCCAAAGATCCGCGCCAGTACCGTCGCGGCGACCCACAGCCCAAGGATGATCCCCACTTGGTAAAGGCTCCATGGCCGCAGCAGGCCCGCCACGAACAGCTGCGCCTGTTCCCACAGCCCGATGGCGATGGTCTGCGCCTGCTCGATCGCGTCATTGGCCAGGTCCGGCGTCGCCTCGGCGGGCGAGCTCATTCCGGCGTCTTCGCCGGTGGCGGTGTCTGTGGCGGCATCCTCTTCCATGGCAATACCTTACACGCCCCCCGCGTGTGGACAAGTCGCGCTGGACAGTCGCCGCATGGCCTCTAAGCTGTTGTGAACATTCGGCGCGGCCCCGTCGCCGCCCCGAAACGCGTCAAAGAAGGAGGAGCCGCGCCCATGTCCACGCTACTTGTCACCCACGAGGACGGTCTCAACCACGTCACGCCCGACGGCCACCCCGAACGCGTGGCGCGGCTGGAACACCTGTGGCCCGCGCTCGACGGCAAGGACGTGATCCGGGCCGAGGCGCCGCTGGCGACCGATGCGGACCTGACGCTGTGTCATCCGCAGGATTACGTCAGCATGGTGCGCGAGGCGATTCCCGCGCAGGGCTTCAACCAGCTTGACGGCGACACGTGGCTGTCGCCCGGCTCGTTCGACTGCGCCTCGCGGGCCGTGGGCGGCACAATGCTGGCGGTGGACAAGGTGCTGGATGGCGAGGTCGGCAACGCCTTCGTCGCCATGCGCCCGCCGGGCCACCACGCCGAAACGGCGACGCCGATGGGCTTTTGCCTGTTCGGCACGGTGGCCATTGCCGCGAAACACGCGCTGGAACGGCACGGGTTGTCCCGCGTCGCGGTGGTGGATTTCGACGTGCATCACGGCAACGGCTCACAGGACCTCTTGCGCGGCGAGGCGCGCGCGCTTTTCATCTCGTCCCACCAGATGCCGCTCTGGCCCGGCTCGGGCGGCGCGCATGAAACCGGCGATCACGACAACGTGCTGAACGTGCCCTTGGCACCGGGCACGGCCGGGCAGGGCTTCCGGCAGGAATACGAAGGCCAGGTCTTTCCCCGGCTCGAAGAGTTCAAGCCCGAGCTGATCCTGATCTCGGCAGGCTTCGACGCCCATGCCGACGACCCGCTGGCCAACCTGAACCTGCGCGAAGACGATTTCGCCTGGGTCACGCGCCGCCTGTGCGAAATCGCGGCAGAGCAGTGCCAGGGGCGCGTGGTCTCCAGCCTCGAAGGCGGCTATGATTTGCGCGCGCTGGCCGCCAGCGGCGCGGTGCACGTCGACGAGTTGATCCGGGCGGCGGGCTGAGCAGCGGGCCGCCCTGCCGTGACGTAAATTAACGGTTTCACCGAAACTTCATGGAAAATGCCGCGCTGCGGCATTATCTTCGCATCAGGGAGGACACCTCTGCCCGGGCCCGGCCCGCGCCAAGGAGTCCAAGACCATGAATGCCGACGTCACTCATGATAAGATACTGATTCAGCCAGATATTCGCCGCCTGTGGCCGGCGGACAAGCGGCTTTTGCTGGACCATTTCGCAAGGCTCGACCGCGAAACCCGCCGCCTGCGCTTCGGCGCCAGCGTGACCGAAGACTTCGTCGCCGGGTATGCCGAAACCCTGCTTGGCCTCGACAGCGTCGTCTACGGTGCCTTCGTCGACGGCGACCTGCACGGCGTCGGCGAATTGCGGATGCTTCTGAACAGCTGGCCCGTGCGCGCAGAAATCGCGCTCAGCGTCGATCCCGACTGGCAACACGAGGGCATCGGCGACGCGCTTTTCGTACGGATGCTGGCGGCGGCGCAGAACCGGGGCGTGCGCTCGCTCTACATGATGTGCCTGCGCGAAAACGAACGGATGCAGCGCCTTGCGCGCCGTCACGACGCCACGCTGACCTTCGACATCGGCGAGGTCGAGGCCACGCTCGACCCGCCCTGGCCCACGGCCCTGTCGCTGGCCGAGGAGATGGTTGGCGAAACCCGCACCTACCTGCACGCGGTCCTGCGTCCACCGTTCTGATAAAACGCCGGAGCCCCAGAAAATTCGTACGAATTTTCTGGGGCTCAGATTATTCGCAGAATAATCTGCGCGACCCCCGGCGCCCTCACTCCGCCGCGTATCTCTGTCGCGCGGCACTTTCCTGCAACAGCCAATGCGCCACGATGGCGCTCTCGTGGCGCGGCTCCTCTCCTTGCCGCCGCAAAAGGTAATAGCCCGAGCGCGTGCGCACATGCTCGGCCCCCATGGGCCGGATCAGGTCACTCGACTCTAGGTGATGATCCACCAGGTGCCCCCAACCCAGCGCGATGCCAAGCCCGTCCCGCGCCGCCTGGATCGCCAGCGGATAGGTGTTGACCGACGCCGAGGGGCGCACCGTGTCGGGGTCGGCCCCCTTCCGGTCCAGCCAGGTGCGCCAGTTCAGCCATTCGGTGTGGTTGTTCCTGACCTCGATCAGGTCATGCCGGCGCAGCGCCTCGATGCTGTCGATCCGCGCCCGCCCTTGCAGGTAGCCCGGCGCGCAGACCGGAAACACCGTCTCGCCGAACAGCCGCGTCGCCTCGTACCCCGGCCAGTCGCCCTCGCCGCGCAGGATCGCCAGGTCCATGTCCTCGGCCAGGCATTCTGCATCCACGTCCGACGAGGTCAGCGCGATGGTGATGTTGCAATTCGCCTCGTGAAACGCCCGCAGCCGCGGCATCAGCCACAGCGACGAGACCGAGTTGGTCGCCGCCAGCCGCACCGTGCTTTTCTCCAACTCCGCGCACATATCCTCGGACACCCGCACCAGCGTCTTCAGCGCCGGCGTGATCCCCGATAGCAGCTTACGCCCCATATCCGTCAGCCGCACCGATCTGTGTCCGCGCACGAACAGCGCGCATTGGTAATGCTGCTCCAGCAACCGGATCTTGCGGCTGATGGCGGTTTCCGAGACGTTCAGTTCCTTGCCCGCCGCGGCAAAGCTCTCCAGTTCCGCGGCCACCTCGAAGGCCAGCAGGTAGTCAAGGCGCGGCAACACGGCGCGATTGCGCAGCATCCTTCACACTCCTCAAACTCGGGACAATGCGCAAACCCTATCCGCGCCCGCCCGGCTTTGCCAAACATTATTAGAGGCATTGCACAAAAAGTTTATAATCAGAACTTCCCCCGGTCTTTGCGATACTGCGCCCGCTAACACAGGGCCGGCACGCAGAATCAGGCCCGACAGCCAACTGGGAGTTACCATGAAAATCAAAGCATTGATGTCCGCGACGGCCATCGCCCTGGCTTCGGCCTCGGCCGGTTTCGCCGCCGAGGACAGTTCCGAACCCATCGTCATCCCGCTGCACAACTGGTCCAGCCAGATCGTGATGAGCCACGCGGTGGGCCAGATCTTCGAGGAAATGGGCAACAACGTCGAATTCGTCACCACCGACAGCCAGGCGGTCTACGAATCGATCCGCCTTGGCGACGTGACGCTGGAACTGGAAGTCTGGGAAGGTGCGTTCGGAGCCTCTTTCCGCGAGGCGCTGTCCAAGGGCGGCCTGCACGACGCGGGCGACCACGATGCCGTCACGCGCGAGGACTGGTGGTACCCGATGTGGACCAAGGACGCCTGCCCAGGCCTGCCCGATTGGAAGGCGCTCAATGACTGTGCCGAACTCTTCGCCACACCCGAGACCGGCGACAAGGGCCTGTTCCTCGATGGTCCCGTCGACTGGCTCAAGCACGGCAAGGAACGCGCCGAGGCGCTGGACCTGAACTATGTCGTGAAGAACGCGGGCTCCGCCGCCGCGCTCTGGGCGCATATCGCGTCGGCCGAAGAAGACAAGACCCCGATCCTGGTCTTCAACTGGACGCCCAACTTCGCCGAGGCCGTCTGGCCCGGTGAATTCGTCGAGTTTCCGGCCTGGGAAGACGGCTGCGACACCGACCCCGCCAAGGGCCCGAACCCCGACGCGCTTTACGATTGCGGCAACCCCGCCGACGGCTACCTGAAAAAGGCTGCCTGGGACGGGATGAAGGACAAGTGGCCGAACGCCTACGAGGTGCTGACCAAGATCTCGTTCACCAACGCGCAGATCGCCGAGATGGCCAAGCTGGTCGACATCGAGGATTACGAGCCCGAGGAAGCCGCCGAAATCTGGCTGGAAGACAACGAGGACGTCTGGAAAGGCTGGCTGCCCGGCGGCGGCACCTGACCTTTTCGCCTTTCCCTGTCCGGCGTTTGTACCGGGCAGGGCCTTGCCGGCGGTCCGCACCGCCGGCGCCAATTCAAGGACACGCCGCCTCATGACCACCGACAGCCCCGTCATTTCCTGCCGCAACGCGTGGAAGCTTTTCGGCCCCAACCCGCGCCAATACCTCAAGTCGATGCCCGCCGGGCACGGCTATGAGGATATTCGTGCCGACGGCTATATCGCCGGGGTCAAGGATGTCTCGGTCGAGGTCGCCAAGGGCGAGATGCTGGTCATCATGGGGCTTTCCGGTTCCGGCAAGTCGACGCTTGTGCGTTGCTTTTCCCGCCTGCACGACATCACCGGCGGCACGATCGAGGTCGAGGGGCAGGACATCATGGCCCTCCCCGAGAAAGAGCTGATCGAACTCAGACGCTCGAAAATGGGCATGGTGTTCCAGTCCTTCGGTCTGCTGCCGCACCGCACGGTTCTGGAAAACGTGGCGTTCCCGCTGGAAATGCGCGGACAGGACCGGCACGCGCGCCGCGAGCGCGCATTGGAAGTGATCAAGTTGGTGGGTCTGGAAGGCCGCGAGGAGTATTTCCCGCGCGAGCTTTCGGGCGGCCAGCAACAGCGTGTCGGCATCGCGCGCAGCCTCGCCATCGAACCCGACATCTGGTTCCTGGACGAGCCGTTCTCGGCGCTCGACCCGCTGATCCGGCGCGAGATGCAGGATGAATTCCTGCGCCTTCAGGCGATGCTGGGCAAGACCATCGTCTTCATCACCCACGATTTCGACGAGGCGCTGCGCCTTGCCGATCGCATCGCCATCATGAAGGACGGCGCGATCGAGCAATGCGACACGCCCGACCAGATCGTGATGGACCCGCAGACCGAGTACGTGCGCAAGTTCACCGAGGATGTGGACAAGGCCCATGTCGTGCACGCCAGCGTTCTGGCGAAACCCGTCAACGGCCACGCCGTCGAGGGCGACCCTATCGCAGGCGACCGCACCATTCACCAGATCGCGCGCCAATTGGTCAGCGACCCGCGCGAGCATCTGCCCGTGGCGGGCAAAGACGGCAAGATCATGGGCATAATGGCCCGGCAAGAGGCGCTGGAGGTGCTTCTGGGGGACAGCGCCAATGGCTGACGTCGCCACCAACGCCACCCGCACGTCCCTGTCGATGCGCCAGCCCGGCGCCACCCGCGACCCCGTGCTGGTGGCGCTTTTGCTGGCCGCCATCATCCTTTGCGCGGCCAAGCCCGTTCTGCCCGATTTCCTGGTCCGCCTGCCAGAGGCATGGATTCCCCCGCTGGCCCAGTGGCTCGACGCGTTCTTCGACGTCATCACCGGCGACATGCAGGAGGGGCGCTTCGGCCTGATCTACATCACCCGCTGGTTCGCCGAAGGCCCGCTCGATTTCCTGCTGGGCGTCACCGCCAACCTGCTGGAGGGCAAGTACCGCTGGCCCTACATGTCCGACCCCATCCCGTGGGCCGCCGTGGCGGGGCTGGCCGCCGTGATCGGCTATTACCTAGGCGGCTGGAAACTGTCGCTCTTGGCCGGGGGCACCTTTGTCTGGACCGCCTTCATGGGCCAGTGGGAGCTGACGATGCAGACACTTTCGGTGCTGCTGGTCGCCGCGCCCCTGGGCTTTTTCGTGGGCCTCGTCATCGGCATCGCGGCGTGGAAATACAAGTGGTTCGACAACGCGATCAAGCCCATCCTCGCGGTGATGCAGACGCTGCCTTTCTACACCTACCTGCTTCCGGCGGTGATCTTCTTCAAGGTCGGCCCCACCGCGGGGGCCATCGCCACCACCATCTATGCCACCCCGCCGATGATCCTTATGACGACCGTGGGCCTGAAAAAGGTCTCGCCCGAGATCGTCGAGGCCGGCAAGATGTCCGGCGCCACCCGCTGGCAGATGCTGACCAAGGTGTTCATCCCCTCGGCCCGCACGGAAATCCTCGTGGGCGTGAACCAGGTCATCATGCTCTGCCTTGCAATGGTCGTCCTGACCGCCTTCATCGGGATGCCCGGGCTGGGCGGCAAGCTGCTCGCCATGATGAACTCCCTCAAACTGGGTCGCTCCTTCGAGATCGGGATCACCATCGTGCTGGTCGCCATCACCCTCGACCGCCTTTCCAAGGCCTGGGTGCGCAAGCTGCCCGAGCATCACCCCAAGGACACGCCCTTCTACATCCGCTACAAGTACACCGTCCTGTCGGTCGTGGTCTTCGCCGGGCTGTACCTCTTGGCCCAACCCATCGAGATCCTGAACGAGGTGGGCCGCCGCCAGTCGCTGTCCATGGGGCGCGAGATCGACGGCGTGTTCGAGGCGTTCCTCAACCTCGATTCCGTTCAGGCGATCACCGGCACGATCCGCTATGTCCTGAACGTCTGGGTCCTGATCCCCTTCCGCGACGCGCTTTTGTGGATCCCCACCTCGGCCTTCATCCTGCTGGTGGTAGCTTTCGCCTATGGCGTGGGCGGCAAGAAACCGGCGATCTATGCCGCGATCTTTTTCTCCATCGTCGCCTTCTCCGGCTGGTGGGATCGGTCGGTCATCACGCTATACTCGGTGCTTTCGGCCATGGCGATCTCGATGTTGATCGGCATTCCCATCGGCATCCTCGCCGCGCGGTCGGAAAAATGGTCCGAACGGATGCTGCTGGCCTGCGACACCGCGCAGACCTTCCCCAGCTTCATCTACCTGCTGCCCGCGATCATGCTTTTCGGGATCACCGACACCACCGTGGTGCTGTCCATCGTGATCTTCACCATGGTTCCGCTCACCCGCTACACCATCGAGGGGCTGCGCAGCGTGCCCGCCGAGATGACCGAGGCCGCCGACATGGCCGGCTGCTCGCGCTGGCAGAAACTGACCTCGGTGCAACTGCCGCTCGCGATGCCCACCATGGCCGTCGGCTTCAACCAGGGCATCATGTTCGCCTTCTTCATGGTCATCATCGCGGCCTTCATCGGCACGCAGGACCTGGGCCAGGAGCTTCAGCGCACGCTGGCGGGCACCGATCTGGGGAAAAACTTCGTCCTCGGGATCAATGTCTCGCTCATGGCGCTCACGTTCGACATGGCGATCCTCAGCTGGGCCAACCGCCGCAAAAAGGCGTTGGGCCTCGATTGATGGCACAATTCACGAGTGATAAAAGGCACATCCATGACCGTTAAGCCTGTCTTTGAGACCCCCTATGAACGCGCCGGCGTTATCACGCCCGGCCTGCCCATCCTGCCCCACGGCACCGAACGGCACCCCATCCCCGGCGGCGGCTCGCGCGCCGTGCCGATCTATCGCGGCGACGAGATTTCCGTGCTGGATTTCCAGGGACTGCAACCCGGCGAGATGGTGTTTTTCACCCCCGACGGCAAATCCGACCCCGGCCGCCTTGGCGCGTCCAGCCATGGACGCCCCGATGGCGTGCTTTCAGTTCTCGACAACGGCTCGGTCTCGGGCCGTCGCGTCGCTTCGGCGCTCGACCGCGCGGGCTTCAAGCTGGGCGATGCGCAATGCATCAAGATCTTCGCAGACGGCTCCCGCGCGGGCGAAATGGCCACCTTCCACGCCGACAGCGACGGCCTGCTGATCGTCGCCGCCCCCGGCGGCCCGATGGACCCGGGCACGCAGGCCCCGCCCACCGACCTGATCCTCTATATCCGCCGCGCCGATCCCGGCATCGCCAAGGGCGGGCATATGCCGCCCGACCCGCTGGCCGATCCGATCCACGACATCAACATCCAGCCGGGGCAGGCGAAATCCTATCACGTCCAGAAAGGCCAGTTCATCCAGGTGCTGGACGTGCAGGGCCGCGAATGCTCGGACTTTCAGGCGTTTTCCCTGCGATCGCTCGACAAGGGGCTCGACCGGGAAATCGACCCGACCACGACGCGCAGCCTGATGGGCTCGCTCTATCCCCAGCCGGGCATCTTCGCCAAATACTGGAACGTCGATCAGGAACCGCTGGTCGAGATCGTGCAGGACACTTGCGGCCGCCACGACACGTTCGGCCTGGCCTGCACCGCGCGCTATTACGAGGATCTGGGCTATCCCGGCCACGTCAACTGTTCCGACAACATGAACCGCGATCTGGAGCAATACGGCATCCGCCCCCGCGCCGGCTGGCCCGCGATCAACTTCTTCTTCAACACCATGCTGGACGAGACGAACGCGCTGGGCATGGACGACCCGTGGTCGCGCCCGGGCGATTACGTGCTTCTGCGCGCGCTCACCGACCTTGTCTGCGTCTCCACCGCCTGTCCCTGCGACGTGGACGAGGCGAACGGCTGGAATCCCACCGACATTCAGGTCCGCACCTATTCCGAGACCAACAGCTTCAGCCGCTCTGTCGGCTACAGAAAATCAGCGGAGGCGCCTTTGGAACACACCAAGGAAACCGGGTTCCACAACTGCTTTGCCAAGCACACAAGGGACTTTGTCGAGTATAACGGGTACTGGCTCCCGAATTCCTTCCCGTCGGTCGGCACGATCGGTGAATACTGGGCCTGCCGCGAGAAGGCCGCGATCATGGACCTGTCGCCCCTGCGCAAATATGAGGTCACCGGCCCCGACGCCGAGGAGCTGATTCAGTATTGCGTCACCCGCAACGTCAAGAAGCTGGCCGTGGGACAGCTGGTCTATACCGCCATCTGCTACGAACACGGCGGCATGATCGACGACGGCACGCTCTTTCGCATGGGTGAAAATTCCTTCCGCTGGATCGGCGGCAACGACACGTCCGGCCTGTGGATTCGCGAACAGGCCGAGAAACTGGGCCTCAATGCCTGGGTGCGCAATTCCACCGATCAGCTGCATAACGTGGCCGTGCAGGGGCCGCTCAGCCGGGATATCCTGAAAGAGATCATCTGGACCGCCCCGGCGAACCCCACGCTGGAGGAATTGGGCATGTTCCGCTTCACCCCCGCGCGCCTCAATGATTTCGACGGCACGGCGGTGGTCGTGGGCCGTGCCGGCTATTCCGGCGAACTGGGCTACGAGATCTTCTGCCATCCCAAGGACGCCGAAGAGGTGTTCGACACGATCTGGACCGTGGGCGAGCCGATGGGGCTGAAGCCGCTGGGCTTGGCGGCGCTCGACATGATCCGGATCGAGGCCGGCCTGATCTTTGCAGGCTCCGAGTTCGACGACCAGACCGACCCGTTCGAGGCCGGCATCGGCTTTACCGTGCCGCTGAAATCCAAGAACGACGATTTCATCGGGCGCGCCGCGCTGGAAGAACGCAAGGCGCATCCGCATCGCAAGATGGTCGGGCTGGAACTCGAAGGCGGCCGCGTCGCCAGCCCGGGCGATTGCGTGCGCATCGGCAAGGCGCAGGTGGGCGAGGTGACCTCGGCGGTGAAATCCCCCATCCTCGGCAAAAACATCGCGCTGGCCCGCGTGGACGTCACCCACGCCGAGCCGGGAACGGATATCGAGGTGGGGCAATTGGACGGGTTGCAGAAACGCCTCAAGGCCAAGGTCGTGCCCTATCCCCATTTCGACCCGACCAAGGAACGGGTGAAGGGCAATTACGCTTAGGGCGGTTTTACCCCGCCACCGGGGCCGGGATGAATCCCGGCCTACGTCCACCCCGTCCCGGGCCTGTCCAGGCACCGCGTCCGCGTAGGGTGGGTGAAAACCCACGCGCCCCGCCGCACGCCCTGTTAATTCCGGTCCCCGGACCACCACACCGATCCCATACCACCCAAATACCGACGCGATACCGACACGGATTTTCGCAAAACGACATTCTTAACCTTTTGATTCGCCTACGCAAACCGCCCCTGGCAGAACCACCCCGACGACATCGTCCCGCCATGGGCGTAATACAGCCACAACCGCTCCCCCCTGCCGGTGACCACTTGCCAATAATCCCTGACCCCCGACCGCCAGTTCGGATCGTCCAGCCACCATTCCGGCGCGATCCGCTCCGGCCCCTTGGCCTCGGCCAGCTCATGCGCCCGCCCGCGCCACCGAAAGGTGGCGGGCAGGTGCGGTGCGTCCGGCGCGGTTACCGGCTCCGGCGACCACATCAGCAGGGGGCGCGGCGTGGCGGGACGGGGCCACTCCACGGCGGGTTCCGACCACGCGGCGGCCAGGATTTGTGACGTCTTTTCAGGGATATGGCTGCTGGCCGGGTGCAGGCGGGTAATGGCCTCCAGCCCGATCCGCCCGCCGACGCGACCGATCAGATCCTCCACGGCGGTATCCCGCGCCAGCCGGTCGCGGGCCGCGGCGGTGGCGTCCAGGTGACCGGCGGCGGTGCGGTGCTGGATGGGCTCGCTCACGGCAGCCACCAGCCGCAAAGCGTCGATGCCAAAGCCCGCGTCGATCTCGTCCAGCCGCATGGCCAGCAGGGGGCGGATGCGGTCGGGCTCATCCGTCGCCCGCGCCAGCCCGGCCTCGATCCAGCCCATGGTGCCGTCGGCCCGCCACGCCTCCAGCCGGACCTTGCGCACGCCTTGTCCCTGATCCGCCAAAAGCTGGCACAGACGCGGCACCAGCCGCTCCAGCCCGGCCTGCAAATCGTCAATCAAACCAATGGGTTCTGGCAGGGTCAGCCGCGTCGCCAGCCGGGGCTTCACCCGCGCCGGAGAGACGGGTTCCGGCGCCGCCCCCACCGCCTGATCCATCCGCAAGAGCAGCCCCCGGCCAAAGCGCCGGGCCAGCGGCCCGCGGGGCTGGTTCAAGAGGTCGCCCACTTTGCGCAGGCCCAGCCGGTTGAGGGCGGCGATCTGGTCTTCCTCCAGCCGCAGGGCTGCAATCGGCAGGGGCGACAGGAACGTGCGCGCCTGCCCGGGTGGCGCGATGGAAAACGGCCTTGTATTAGAGCGGCTTACGCCCGCCACAGGCGCCGCGCCGCCGCGTTCCCAGTGCCGCCGCTTGGCCGCGCGGGACCGGGTCGCGCGGGCCTCCTGATCGATGGCGTCACCGCTGCGATTCGCGCCCGGCACAGCTCTGGCATAGCGCGCCAGCGCCCAGGCCGCGCCCACGGTGCCGGCCAGCCCGCAACGCGTGGTCAACCCGGAAAACGCAGCTTCCTCAATGACTTGACATGTCATTGCCTCTTCACCGCCGAAAAGATGCGCGCAGCCCGTGATGTCCACCAGCAACGCATCGGGCGGCTGCGTCGCCACCCACGGGCTCAGCCGTTCGGCCCACCGCCCGAGGCTGGCCAGAAACGCCGCCTCCTGGTGCGGGTTTTGCAGTTTCGTCACCAGCGTCGCGCACATCGCATGGGCATCGCGCAAGGGCTGGCCCACCCGCAGCCCTGCCGCCTCGGCCGCCTCGGACAGCGAACACAGCACCTGCATCTGCCCGGTGTCGCGAACCACGGCAAAGGGCACGTCCGAATCCAGCCCGGTCCGCCGCAGCAGCCGTTCGGCCCCCAGCCGGGGGAACCAGACAGAAAGGATACGCCGTTCGGGCATGGCAGCGGGACCGGATCAGCAGCAGATAATTGTTCTTGATTTGTTCCAAATTAGGGCGTCCCGGCACCGGAGTCGAGTCCGCAATGCCGCGCGAAGGGCCAAGACAGTTGACGCGGCCAGTGCCGCAAGGCTTAAACGGTGCACCATGGCCCAATCGCTCGATACCGTCTTTGCCGCACTGGCCGACCCGACCCGCCGCAGGATCCTGTCGATGTTGCTGGAGGATGACATGGCTGTAACGGACGTGGCCGAACCGTTCGAGATGTCGCTGGCCGCCGTCTCGAAGCACCTTGGCATCCTGACCCGCGCAGGCCTGATCAGCCAGGAACGGCGGGGCCGGGTGGTGTGGTGCAAGCTGGAGCCGGATGCCCTGCGCGACGCGAGCATCTGGATGCAGAGCTTCGGCCAGTTCGAGGCGGTGCATCTGGATGCGTTCGAGCAGTTCCTGGCGAAAGAGTTTCGCGATGATGGATGACGCGGCGCCCGGCGCGGGCCTGGATCCGCGCGTGTTGCCGGAGCCTTATGTCGAGACGGTCGAAAAGGCGCTGGTGACGCCGATGTCGGAAGGGCGGGAGCTGGCCTGCGGGGTGTTTCGTTCCAACGGGAATTTCGTTGAGCAGTCGCGCACGCTTTATTCGGCAAATCGCTTCACCGCGCAGCCGGATTTGCCGGAGTCGGCGGAGGTCTTGTCCGGGCGGCACCTGTTCATCGGGATCGGGCGGCATCATTTCGGGCATTTCCTGCTGGAATGCATATCGCGGATGTGGCCCTTGGGGCAGCGCAGATATGACGGATTGGTCCTGATCCCCATGCATGGCATTGATTTTGGGGCGGTTTTCCAGCGGCGGCTGAAGGCGTTCGTGGACCTTTTGAGCGGTGGATTGCCAATGCATTTCGTCGAAACCCCAGTCCGGGTCGAGGTGCTGGACGTGCCGACGCAAGGCATGGGGCACCGTGACTGGATCACCGGCACGCCGGAGTTTCGCCGCTTCATTCGCGGGCAGCTTCAGGCGGCGGTGACGCCCGAGGGGGACGAGAAGGTCTATCTGTCACGGTCGCTGCTGAAACGCCCGGGCCAGATGGTGGACCAGGAAGAGCGGATCGAGCGGCTGATGCGCAAGGCGGGCTACACGGTCCTGCATCCGCAACGCCACAGCCTGCCGGAGCAATGCGCCCGCTATGCCGCCGCGTGGCAGATCGTGGGACCCGACGGCTCGGCCTTTCACCTGGCGCCGTTCGTGATGCGGCCCGGCACCAAGGTGGGCCTGATCCAGCGTCGCTGGCGGCAGGGGGCGTTCGATGCGCTGGCCAACCAGATCGAGGCTTTCTGCGACGTGGACCTTGTGAAAATGAACGCGCTGTTGCGCCGGGACGACGGACGGATGTCAGAGGACGTGCCGCCGCCCATGGATTATCGCCGCCTTGTGCGGAAACTGGAGGCGGGCGGGTTTCTCTGACTAAAAGGAGGAACCGTGCGATGAAATGGACTGTCACCACCCTGATGCTGGCCCTTTGGACTGCCCCCGCCGTGGCCCAGAATGCCTGTGTCGCGCCGCTTCCCGTGGGTGACCCATGCATGATCGGACACTGGGTTGGTGAGAACACGGCGCCGGCACGCATCCGGGACGCTTTGCAGGGGATGGTGCCTGACCGCGTGATCCGTGAAATCGCGGCGGGCGCGTCGCCCGCGCTGGGGATCTCGATCTACGAGGACGGGTTCTATCACACGCTGCCGTTCCACCATGCCACGGAGTTTACCGATACATTCATCGAAACGGGGGATGTGGTGGACGTGCGGATGGACCTGGCTGCGCCGACACAGGTGGGGTTCATTAACGGCGACGCTGGGCGGATCACGTTCTGCGACGCAGGCTCGGCCCCGGCGCTGTTTTCGATGACGGCCAATGGCGATGGCATGACCGCACCGGTGATGGGCGGAGCGCGGTACGCGCCGACGATCACCTATACTTGCACCGGCGACACGATGACGATGGATGTGCAACTGCCGGCGCCGATCGGCACGGTGCAGTATTTCCTGCGTCGTGTTCCCGAGGAGGCGTTCGGCGACGAGTTCCGGCGGCTTTACGAGGCGGCGCGGGATCTGGCAGAGTAGCTATTCGTCCTTCAAGAGCAGGACCAGCGCCACGATCGTCAGTCCGACACCCACAAGGATCAGGGGCGGGGGCAGGCCGTGACCCAAAGCTGCCTGCCAGCAGATCACCCATGTGGGCGTAAGGTAGGTATAGGCCATGACCTTAGCGCTGGGCAGGCGCAGCGAGGCATATTGCAGCAGCACGAAGGTGATCGCCGTGGCCGCGACGGCGGTGTAGAGAATCGTGATCCAGACGATGGTGGGCAGGCCGGGCCAGTCGGTGCCGCGCATGTCGGACCATCCCGCCAGCGCGATCAGCCCGGCGGCGGCGACCATGGCGCCGAAGGAGAAGACGATGGGCCGCTCGCCACGGTTCAGCTTGCGCACCAGCGGTGTATAGAAGGCGTGGGCAATGCAGCCAAAAAAGAAGATGACCTCACCCTGGCCCATCTCGAACCGCAAGAGCGCCTGAAGATCGGCATCGAAGATCACCCAGAGCGCTCCCGCCGCCCCGATGGCCAGCGCCACGCCCATGCGCGGGGTCATGACCTGCCGCAGAAGGATATAGCCGAATAGCCCCGACATGATGGGCGTCAGGGTAAAGACCGCCGCCGCGCTGACCGGGGCGGCGGTTTTCAGCGCCTCGAACATCATCACGAAATAAAGCCCCATCGACCCGCCGAGCAGCAGGTAGCGCCAGGGCGCTTGCCACGTGGTGCGGGGGATGCCGACGGTCGCCCAGGCCGCGCTGCCCAGAAGGACCGAGGCAAGGATGAACCGCACGGCGTTGAGCGCGGTAGGCGCGATATGAGGCGCGGCCATCGAGCCAAGCGCGAAGGACCCGGCGATCAGCCCGGAAAAGGCCAGCATCGCGGCATGGCCGCGCAGCCGGTCGCTCATTCGGTCTGCCATGCCTTGGCGCGGTCCTTGAGGAACCGCAGGAAGGCCTGAACCTTGGTGGTGCGGTGCAGGTCCATGTGGGTCACCAGCCAGATCGGAACGGACCAGTCCTCGCGCGGCGGCAGCACTTCGGTCAGGCCGCCGATCTGGTTGGCAAGCAGCGTGCTGAGAAAGCCGATGCCCGCGCCCTCGGTGATCGCGCGGCGCTGGGCGTGCACGTCCTGGCTGCGAAAAATGATGCGCTCTTCGGGAACGGCCTGTCGAAGCCACAGGTTGAAGGGCGCGCGGTTCTTGGGATCGTCGGCGCTAATGAACCAGTGCTGGTCGAACGCGGCCTCGGAGGCGGGAAGCCCGTGCTTGTCGACATAGGATTGCGCGGCGTAAAGCGTGTGCGCCTGGGTATAGAAGGGCTGCACCACGTTATCGGGCTGATCGGGAGCGCGGCCGGCGCGGATGGCCACGTGCGCCTCGCCGTATTCCAGGCGAAACAGGCGGTCGCCGGTCAGGTAGCGCAGGATGATGTCGGGATAGTCCTGCCGGAATTCGGTGAGGACCGGCACCAGAAGGTGGCTGAAGCCACCCAGCGAGGTCACGACCATCTCGCCCGACACATCGTTGCCGCGTCCCTTGATGCGGCCCGCCAGCTGGCTGAACTGGTCGTCGGTGGCCTGGGCCACGCGCAACAGATCCTCGCCCGCCTCGGTGGTGGAATAGCCACGGGCGTGGCGTTGGAAAAGCTTGACGCCCAACCGCTCCTCCAGCGCGTCGATATGGCGGATGACGGTGGCGTGGTGCACGCCAAGCGCGTCCGCCGCACCGCTGACCGTTCCAACCCGCGCCACGTGAAAGGCAGTGCGGACTTCATCCCAGCTGTCCATGAGGGGCCTCGCTCGTTTGTGCGAAATCAAACATTACTGGCGAGGCAGTATCAACTTCGTTGAAATAAGCGCAAGCCAAGAATGGCAGCCGGGCCGGGGCGTTGGTTGGGACTCAGGTGCTGTGGCGCGGGCTTATCCGCACCAGAAGCGCACGATGGTATTGTCGCTGTCCAGATCGACGTTCAGCCGCTTGGGATTGTATTCCATCGTCACGATCCCGCCGGGCGGAATGATGCGCACGGGCTGGTCCAATGCGGACTGGTCGAAGGTGTCAATCGGCTGGCCCACAAGGGCGGCGTGGTCGGCGGCCATGCAGATGTCGGGGCCCTCCTCTTCGGCGCGCGAAGGCACGCCATCGTCGGTAACGGCCGGCCCGCAGGCCGCAAGGGTCGCCAGTGCCGCTATTGCCAAAAACCGCATCTTTCATGTCTCCTTCGCGTCGTCCGGGGCAGCATTGGCCAAAGCGTAAGGCCTGTGCAACCCCCAAGACCATGCGTGCAAATAATTGGCGTCTTTTTCGGCGACGACGGTCTTGCACAGAAATCTGTGCAGCGCTGCACCTTGCATTGCCGCTGCGGTCGGTTAGCTCTTTGCAGGAACAGCAAGACAAAGCGAGAGCCCGTTATGACCGACGATACCTACACCCCGCCCGAAGTCTGGACCTGGGACGCCGAGAACGGCGGCACCTTCGCCTCGACCAACCGGCCCATCGCCGGGGCGACGCATGACAAGGACCTGCCGGTGGGCGAGCATCCCTTCCAGCTTTACTCGATGGGCACGCCCAACGGGGTGAAGGTGACGGTGATGTTCGAGGAGCTTCTGGCCGAGGGGCATGACGCGGAATACGACGCCTGGCTCATCCGGATCGGCGATGGCGATCAGTTCGGCTCGGGTTTTGTCGAGGTGAACCCCAACTCCAAGATCCCCGCGATGGTGGACCGCTCGGGGTCCGAGCCGATCAACGTGTTCGAATCCGGCTCTATCCTGATCCACCTGGCGGAGAAGTTCGGGGCGTTCCTGCCAAAGTCCGGCCCGCAACGGACCGAGGTGATGAACTGGCTGATGTGGCAGATGGGCAGCGCGCCTTATCTGGGCGGCGGCTTTGGCCATTTCTACGCCTACGCGCCTGAGAAGTACGAGTATCCGATCAACCGCTTCGCGATGGAAACCAAGCGGCAGTTGGACGTGCTGGACCAGCGGCTGGCGGATCGGCCCTATATCGCAGGTCAGGATTACAGCATCGCCGACATGGCGATCTGGCCATGGTACGGCAATCTGGCGCTGGGGCGGCAATACAATGCGGCCAAGTTCCTGAGCGTCCATGAATACAAGAACGTGGTGGCCTGGGCCGAGAAGATCCTGGACCGTCCGACCGTACAGCGCGGACGCATGGTGAACCGTACGATGGGTGAACCGCACGAGCAGTTGTGGGAACGTCACGACGCGTCGGATTTCCAGACCAAGACCCAGGACAAGATCGGCGACAAGGGCTGAGAGCCCGGGAATATTCGCAGAATATTCTTGTGATCCGGGGCCGGATTTTCTTCTGCGAAGAAAATTCGGCTCGCGGCTGCGCGCTTGCCGGATGTGCGACACTGGCTTAGCCTGAGCGAGACGCATCGCAGAAAAGGTACGCCGCCGTGATCGACCGGCTGATTGACCGTTGGCAGGAACGCCATGCCGACGCTCTTCTGGCGCAGGCGCGGCGCGAGGTCGATCATTCGAAGCCCAGGATAACCCCGAGGCTGGCGGTCGGTTGGGTTCTGTCCGTGGTGTTTCTTGCGACACCGTTCATCGTCATGGGGGCCGGCGTTGTTCTGATCGCGGTCACCTTTCCCCGCGTATTGCCGATCCTTGTGGGTCTGATCCTGATAGGGTTCGGCGTTACGCTGTTGCCACCCAAGGCCAGAAACACCGATCAGACGCTGCGCAGGGCCGATCTGCCGGCGCTTTTTGCGCTGCTGGACCGGATTGCCGAGCGTCTGGGCACGACGCCGCCCGACGGCGTACATGTCAACATCGCGTTCAACGCCTATATGGGGCAATTCCCGATCACGCGCTGGGGGCGGCGGCAGGAGTGGATCCTGGGCCTGGGCTTGCCGCTTTGGATGGCGCTGACACCGCAGGAACGTATCGGCCTGCTGGCGCACGAGATGGCGCACAAGGTGAACGACGATCCGATGCGGCAGGGCGTGTTCCTGCGCGCGATTTCCGTGCTGGAGAACTGGCGGGATACGTTCGAGTTGGAACAAGAGGGGCTGTTCGGCGGCGCGACGCTGGTGCAAGGGGTCGCGGCTGTCATCATCGAAACGTTCGAGCGCCTGCTGCGTGGGATGTCTTTCTTTGAATCCCAGCGAGCGGAGTACCGTGCGGACGCCGCCGCTGCGCGCACGGCGGGGGCCGCGAGTGAGATTTCCTCGCTGGAAAAGATCATGTGCGCCATTCTGGCCGAGCGCAGCATCATCGATCTTTACCCCTACAAGGAGGATCGCGGCGGTCGTATCTTCGATCACATGGGGGCCGCGGTGTCCGATGCGCCGACGGACCTGAAAGTGCGCCTGATGGCCGATGCGGCGCGGGAAAAACGCCGGGTCGACAATTCGCACCCGCCCACGGCGCTGCGGGCCGAGTTCGTCGCGTCATTGTCGCCGTTCGATGACGCGCCGCTGGACGCGGAGGATGTGGATTTCGCGGCGATAGATGCAGAGCTTCAGCCGATCAAGGACGCTCTGGGCGCCAGGCTGATGGAGGACCTTTACGAGTTCGAGGTCAACCGCTGAGCAGGGCGCGGGAAATTCGGAGGATTTTCTTCTGCGAAGAAAATGGCACCCGGCACAATCGGCTTTCGCCCAAGGGGCGGATAGGGCAGGGTGCGCCCTGAAAAAGGAGTTGCCATGCCCGACCGTTCAAACCTGCTTGCCGTCCTGATCGACGCCGACAACGTACCGTCGAAATACGCGGATGCGATCCTGAAGGAAGTCACCAGCTATGGCGAGCCGGGGCTGCGGCGGGTCTATGGCGACTGGTCCAGCCAACAGCTGAGCGGGTGGACCAAGACGGCGCAGAACCTGGGGCTGGTGCAACACCAGCAGACGGCGAATACCAAGGGCAAGAACGCATCCGATATCGGGCTGGTGATCGACGCGATGGACATCCTGCACGCAGGGCATTTCGACGGGTTCGTGCTGGTCTCGTCGGACAGCGATTTCACCCGGCTGGCCAGCCGCATCCGCGAACAGGGCCTGACGGTGATCGGCATCGGCGAGGCCAAGGCGCCCGATGCGCTGAAGAACGCCTGCAACCGGTTCGTGGCGATCGAGAACATCTATCAGGAGGTGGGATCGTCCGCGCGCACCAAGTCCAAGGCGGGGCTGGATTCCAAGTCCGCGGCCAACGCGCGCAACCTGATCTTCGACGCGATGGAGAAGATCGACCAGGAAGGCGAATGGTACCCGTTGGGCCGGATTGGCCAGCAGATACAGGCGGACAAGCCGGATTTCGACACGCGGACCTATGGCGAGAAAAAGCTGAGCGATCTCGTGGGCAAGCTGAAAGTGTTTGAGACGAAATCGGGGCCGGGCAACCAGATGCTGGTGCGCCGGGTCGACTAGACTAGAACGCGCCCATTTCCAGGCCGGCACCCAAAGCTTGCCCCAGTTCGCGGCACGGGGCGAGGTCATCCTCGGACAGGTGTTTGTCGGCCAGGATCTGCTCTGGTGTCTGGGCGTGGGTGCAGATGATGAAAGGCTCCTGCACCGCCTTCAGCCGCCAGCCCTGGGCGATGCGGGCGATCTGTTTCTGGGCGTTGGTGCCGTCGGACCCGGCACAGACCATCTGGGCATAGGGGCGCCCCTCGATCCGGCCCAACACGGGGTAATAGCAGCGGTCGAAGAAGTCCTTCATCATACCGGCGATGGCGGCCAGGTTTTCCGGCGCGCAGAAGATATAGCCATCGGCGCGCAGCAGATCGTCCGGCCCGGTCTCTTCGGCGGTCTGTAGCGTTGTTGTGGTTTCGTCCCGCGCGGCGTCTGCGGCGGCCTCCGCCATTTGGCGGCTGCCGCCGGTCTTGGAGTGATACACGATCAGAAGTTCGGCCATTGGCCCGAGGCCTAGTTCATCAGCCCGGCATGGCGCAAGCCGTCATCGACCATCGCCTTGGTCTCGTCGCTGAGGTCGGTCAGCGGCGAGCGCACCTCGTCACTGCACAGACCCAGCCGCGACAGGGCGTATTTCGCGCCCACGAGGCCAGGCTCGGTGAAGATCGCCTTGTGCAGCGGCATCAGCCGGTCCTGGATTTCCAGCGCCTTGGCGTAGTCGCCGGCTAGCGTGGCGTTCTGGACCTCGGCCACCATGCGGGGGGCGACGTTGCCGGTGACGGTGATCACGCCGACGCCGCCCTGGGCGTTGAAGCCGTGCGCGGTCGCGTCCTCGCCCGAGATCTGGCAGAAATCCTTGCCGCAGGTCATGCGCTGATGGCTGACGCGGGCCAGATCGCCGGTGGCGTCCTTGACGCCGACGATGCGCGGCAGCTTGGCCAGCTCGCCCATCGTGTCGGGCAGCATGTCCACCATGGACCGGCCGGGAATGTTGTAGATGATGATCGGCAGGTTGCAGCAATCGTGCAGCGCGGTGAAATGAGCGATCAGGCCACGCTGGGTGGGCTTGTTGTAATAGGGCGTCACCACGAGGGCCGCATCCGCGCCCACCTCTTCGGCGTGCTGGATGAAGCGGATCGATTCGAGCGTGTTGTTGCTGCCAGCGCCCGCGATCACCGGAATGCGGCCGTTGACGGCGCGCACCACTTCGGACACGACGGTTTCATGCTCGGTATGGCTGAGCGTGGGGCTTTCGCCGGTGGTGCCGACGGGCACGAGGCCGTGGCTGCCCTCGGCAATATGCCATTCCACAAGTTTCTTGAGCGTATCGAGATCCAGCTCGCCGTTCTTGAACGGCGTGACCAAGGCAGGAAATGATCCTTTGAACATGATACGCTCCTCTTTATGTCTTAGCCCCAAGGGCTGGTGGATGACCGCGGTGGAACACGCAATCGTGCCGCGGCGTTGCCCAGCTTGTGAATGGACGATCCGTCCCCTTGAAACTAGGCTGGCTGTGTCTATCGTCGCTGGCCCGGGAAAATGCAAGAGATGTTCAGCGTTTCAAGACTTGTCGTGGCCTTGATGGCCTTGCTGTGGCCACTGCCGGTGGTGGCCCAATCGGAGGACGTGGACCAGGCGGAGCCTGCCGCCGAAGCCGTACCCGAGGCGGGTACAGAGGAGGTGGAGCAAACCGTGATGGTGGCTCCCGCGCCGCGCGTGCCGCCGCGTCCGCTGTCGAGCGCATTCGACGCGATGCTGGCAGGGCGCTGGACGACAGCGGCGCAGCTTGCGGAACGAGCCGGGCCAGCGGGAGTGACGCTGATCGAATGGCACCGGTTGCGGGCGGGCGAGGGCACGCCGGGCGAGATCCTGGCGTTTCTGAAGGATCACGCAGATTGGCCGGGGCTGGATTATCTGCACACGCAGGCCGAGGTGGCGATGATCGACGCCTCGCCGGAAGAGATTATCACATTTTACGAGGACCGGGTGCCGCACTCGGGCCTTGGCGCGCTGTCATACGCCCGCGCGTTGCAGAAGGCCGACCGGCCCGGTGATGCCGATGTGGCGATCGTGCTGGCATGGCGGACGCTGGATTTGTCGACCGCCGAGCATCAGGCGTTTCTGCGCGCGCGGCCCGAGCTGTTGAAGCCGCATCACGCGGCGCGGCTGGACATGGCGCTGTGGCGGGGGCTGCGGGACGTGCAGCAGATGCTGCCGCTGGTCGATGAGGACACGCGCGAAATCGCCGAGACCCGGCTGATGATCGAGGCGGATGCGGACGGTGCCGACAAGCGACTGGCGCTGCTGCCCGAAGCGGCGCAGAGCAATCCGCACATCGCCTATGCGCTTTACAACCGCCATATCCGAAAAGACCGTCCCGACGAGGCGATCAAGCTGATCTTGCGCCAAAGCCGGCTGGAGGGGAACGGATTGGGCGATGCCGAGCGCTGGGCCGGCTGGCGGCGGGAACTGGCGCGCGACCGGATGCGCGATGGGGCGGCGCGCACCGCCTATGACCTGGCGTCGGTGCACGGGCTGGTGGAAGGCTCGCATTTCGCCGACCTGGAGTGGCTGGCGGGGTTCATCGCGCTGACCGACCTGGGCGATCCGGACCTGGCGATTTTCCATTTCCAGCGGTTCATGGACGGCGTCGAGACTCCGATTTCGCTGGGCCGGGCCGGATACTGGCTGGGCCGGGCGCAGGAGGCGGCGGGCAACGAGGCGGCGGCCAAGATCGCGTATGAGCTGGGCGCGCTGCACCAGACCAGCTTTTACGGGCTGCTGGCCGCCGAGCGCGGCGGGTTCCCGTTCGACCGGGCGCTGAACGGGCGACAGAGCTTTCCCGACTGGCGCGAGGCGGAGTTTGCGCAAGGAGAGGTGTTTCAGGCCGGGGTGCTGGCGCTGGCCAACGGGCGCGTGTCACTGGCCGAACGGTTCTTCACTCATCTGGCCGATACGCTGGACCTGCAACCTTTGAGACAGCTGGGGCAGGCGATGGACGATGTGGGCTCGCCGCACCTTCAGGTGATGGTGGGCAAGGCGGCCGCGCAGCGCGGGATCACCCTGTCCGCGCCCTATTACCCGTTGCACCCGATGCACGAGCTGGACCTGCCAGTGCCGATGGAGCTGGCGTTGGCGATCGCGCGGCGCGAAAGCGAGTTCGACCAGGGCGTGGCCAGCGGCGCGGGCGCGATGGGCCTGATGCAGCTGATGCCGGGCACCGCTGCCGAGGTGGCGCGGCGGCTGGGCGAGACCGACCATACGCGGTCGCGTGTGTTCGACGACTGGGCCTATAACGCCCGCCTGGGGTCGGCCTATCTGGCGCAGATGGCATCGCAGTTCGAAGGAAACGTCATCATGATGGCGGCGGCCTACAACGCCGGGCCCGCGCGCCCGCCGCGCTGGATGACGCAGTTCGGCGACCCGCGGCAAGAGGGTGGCGATATCATCGACTGGATCGAGCATATTCCCTTCAACGAGACGCGGAATTACGTCATGCGCGTGGCCGAGAGCCTGCCGGTCTATCGGGCGCGGCTGGGGAAAGAGCCGCACCCGGTGCCGTTTTCGCAGGAACTTGTCGGCAGCACGCTTTCACCGACGGTGGATTGATGCGATGACGCCTGGCGCAGGGCGGTATCCGTTCCGACCCGCGGTCTGCGCGGATCAGTGGTTGGAGTGGTCCATGCTTTCGCCGTCTTCCGGGCGGACTTCGACATTGAACGTGACCTCGACCTCGCCGGCGTTTTCAAATATCAGCGTCGCCGGAATTTTCTGGCCGTCTTCGAACGGCGCCTCCAGCCCCATAAACATCACGTGATACCCGCCGGGGGCGAGTTCGACTGTTTCGCCAGCCGGAATAGGCAAATTGTCGACATGCATCATTCTGGCGACGCCGTCGGATTCCTCGGTGGTGTGGACCTCGACTTTGGGGAAGTCGGCACGCACCTCGAGCAGTACGTCGTCTGTGTCGCCAGTGTTGGTAATGGTGAGAAAACCGGCGCCGGCCTTGGCCATTTTGGGCGTCTCGAACGCCATTGGGTGCATGATTTCCAGATTGCCCACCGTGTAATCATGCGCGGTGGCGATGCCCGTCGAAAGGATCAGGGCGGATGCAAGGATAAGAAGGGTTTTCATGTCGGTTTCCTGTGGTGTGGTGGCGCGGGCCATCGGCCGCGTGCCGGATGTGGTGTGAAAACGCGCCGGGCCGAAGCCCGCCTGCGTGGATCGCCTGGGGAAGTGGCACCACGGCGGTGCCCGCACTGGATCAGGCCGACAGGGGCGGGGCGCGGGCGGCGTTCTGAACCGGTGCGCCGGGAACAGGCCGAGATCTGTGGGTCTGCACGAGCGCGAGCGCGCCCGGCAGCTGCAACGGCGTTGGCCGAGTCTGGTCCACGGCCAGGTCGAAGGCGGTCACGCCGAAGAACGGGCACGGATCGGCCAGCAGGCCGGTTTCGCCGTCGTTTTTCACCGGCAGGCCGGTTTCCATCGAGACATAGACGATCTGCCCGCCAGAGCAGAGCGCCATCACCCCCGGCTCCGGCGCGGCGAGGATCGTGGGCTGGGCCACGACGCGGATCGCGATGAACAGCGCGAGCAGCACAGTGAGGGCCGCCTTGCAGATCGCCGTCATGTCTCGCGCCATGTGCATGAGGTGTTTCCTTGCCGTTCAGCCGCGTTGATACAGTGGGATCGCCGCTTGGAAAAGCCCGGTGAAATGCCGCACTAGCCGCGCAACCGCTGGCGCCAGAGCGTGAAAAGCCCCGCAGCCACGATTAGCCCCGCGCCAAGCGCCACGTTGAGGCGTATGGTTTCGGAAAAGACCAGGATGCCGATGGTGCTGGCAAAGACCAGTTGCAGGTAGGCGAAGGGCTGCACCGCGCTGGCCTCAGCCACCTCGTAGCACTTGATGAGCGTGTAGTGCCCCGCCGCACCGGTGACGCAAAGCGCGGCCATCCAGAGCCAGTTGTAGGCCGACATCGGCTCCCAGAACCATAGGCCGACGGCGGTCATGGCCACCGAGCCCACGGTGCCGGTCCAGAAAAAGCTGGTCGCGGCGCTGTCGCGTCGGCCGACGTAGCGTGTGAGCAGACCGTAGAGTGCGAACATCAGGGCCGCGATCAGCGGCACGATCGCCTCGGGCTGGAAGACGCCGAAGCCCGGTTGCAGGATGATGATGACGCCGACGAAGCCCACGCCAATGGCCGCCCAGCGGCGCCAGCCGACGCTTTCGCCCAGCACCGGGCCGGAGAGAGCGGCGATCAGCAGCGGGTAGCAGGCGAAGACGGCGTGGCTTTCGACCAACCCCAAGAGGGTGAAGCCGAAGATCATCACGCAGATCTCGGCCACCAGCAGCACGGCGCGAAAGCCTTGTACCAGTGGCTGATCCGTGCGGGCGGCGGCGCGCAGGCCGCCGGCGGTGCGGCTGGCCACGGTCATCACGAAGGCCGCGAAGAACCAGTAGCGGATCATCACGATCATCAGCACGTTGTATTCCCGCGCCAGATATTGCGAGATGCCGTCCTGCACCGAGAAGATGAAGGTGGTCGTCACCATCATCAGGATGCCGAGACGGGTGTTCTGCTCTGCCATGGTCAGATCTTCCTTGCGCGGGTCATGTGCCGCTTGCGCCCGTATCCCGGAACGCGGGCAACTTCAAACCCGGCGGCTTGCAATCCGCGCCGGACAAAGCCCGCCGCGGTATAGGTGGCGGCGGTGCCGCCCGGTATGGTGTGCTCGCCCACTTGCCGCATCAGGGCCTCTTCCCACAGCTCGGGGTTCTTTGCCGGAGAAAAGCCGTCGAGGAACCAGGCGTCGGCCATCCCGTCCCAGCCGGGCAGGGTGGCGCGGGCGTCGCCAATCATGATGCGCAGGGCGAAATCGGGGCCGGTCAGAGGCTCGTTGAAGGGTCCGCCGCGTTCCAGTTCGAGCGCCTCGAACGGCAAGTCGTAAAAGACCGAAAGCGCGCGCGCGATTTGTGCGGGCTCCATCGGGAACGCCTCGAAACTGGTGAAATGCAGGGTGCCGGGCACGCCCGCCGCGCGCCATGCCTGAAGTGCGGTCAGGAAGTTCAGCCCGGTGCCGAAACCCAGCTCGGCCACGTGAAACCCGTCGCGGAACCGGGCGGGCAGGTCGTTGCCGTCCAGAAAGACGTGGCGCGTTTCGGCCAGGCCGTTTTCCAGGCTGAAATACGGATCGTCGAACCGGGTGGAGACGGGCACGTCGCCGTCGCGCCATTCCAGTTCTGCCTGCTGGTCCTGCATCGCGCCTTCCGGTACTCAGGGAAAATCCCGGCGACCATGCCGTCGGGCAGGGGAAATGACAATGGCAGACGTCACCATCTACGGCGCCGGGATCTTCGGCCTTTCCATCGCCTTCACCTGCCAGTCGCGGGGTGCGAAGGTGCGGGTGATCGACCCCGGCGGCGTGGGCGCGGGGGCGTCGGGTGGCGTGGTGGGTGCGTTGGCGCCGCACGTGCCCGAGAACTGGAACGAGAAGAAGGCGTTTCAGCTGGACAGCCTGCTGATGGCCGAGGCGTTCTGGGCCGAGGTGGCGCAGGTGTCAGGCCTGCCCTCGGGCTATGCGCGGACGGGCCGGGTGCAGCCGGTGGCGGACGAGGCCGGACTCGCTCTGGCACGGCAGCGGGAAATCACGGCAGGTGAATTATGGGGCGAGTGCGCAACATGGCAGGTGGTGACGGCGGATACGGTGGCTCATGCGCCGGTCACGCCTACGGGGTTGCTGATATTTGACACGCTGTCGGCGCGGTTGCATCCGCGTGAAGGTTGCCGGGCACTGGCGGCGGCCATCTTGGCGCGAGGCGGAGAGATCCTGGCCGAAGGCAAAGCGACGGGCCGTGTGGTCCATGCCACGGGCGTTGCCGGATTTGCCGAGTTGTCCCACAAGCTGGGCGCGCCGGTGGGCAATGGGGTGAAAGGTCAGGGCGCGGTGCTGGATTTCGCGGCGCCGGACGCGCCGCAGGTCTTTGCCGACACGCTGCACGTGATCTTTCATCGCAACGGGACGACCGCCGTGGGATCGACCTCGGAGAGAGAGTATGACAGCGCGACGGACACGGACGCGCAACTGGACGAGGTGCTGGCCCGTGCCCGCGCGGCGGTGCCGGCATTGCGGGACGCGCAGGTCGTCGAACGGTGGGCCGGAGTGCGGCCAAGGGCGCGGTCGCGGGCGCCAATGCTGGGGGTGCATCCGCTTTACCCGGATGAGTTCATCGCAAATGGCGGCTTCAAGATCGGGTTCGGCATGGCCCCTAAGGTGGCGCAGGTGATGGCGGACCTCGTACTGGACGGGCGGGACACGATTCCGGCGGTGTTCAGGCCCGAGGCGTCTTTGCCGAAACCGGGCTGATCAGCCCGCCTGCGCGGACATGCATTGCCGGCCGTCGGGGCCGCGCACCCAGCATTTTCCGTCCTCGCCCCAGCAGAGTTCTGCTGTCTCAAAGTGCATCAGGGGGCTGGTCGCGCGGAAGCTGAAGCGTTTCAGCCCGCCCAGCTCGGCAGCGGCCATCTGCATCAGGTGATGCGCCAGCAGGGGGCCGTGGACGACGAGGCCGTCATAGCCTTCGACGTTGCGGGCATACGCGTCATCGTAGTGGATGCGGTGGCCGTTGAAGGTGAGCGCGGAGTAGCGGAAGAGAAGCGTGCTGTCGAAGCTGACCGTGCGGGTTTTCACCGCGCCGTCGGGAGCGCGGGGCGGTTGCGGTTTTTGGCCCGTCTCATCCTCGCGATAGACGAGGTCCTGATGCTCGGTGATGCAACAGGTGTCGTCTTGCCAGATTTCGTGGCGCAGGGTGACGAAGGCCAGTGGGCCGCTGCGGCCCTGTTTGTGCTGGGCCTTTTCGCGGGTGGTGCGGCGCGTGGCGGGCTGGCCCGCGCGGAAGGGGGCGTGGAATTCCAGTTGCCCGCCGGCCCACATGCGCCGGGGCAGGCCCATGTCGGGGATGACGCCGCCCAGTTTCGGATGCCCGTCGCGGCCAAGGTCGTCGGGCACCTGCGGGTCCCAGAAATAGATCTGGTGAAAGAAGGGCGGTAGGGCGTCGCCAGCCTGCACGGTCGGGGTTTCACCCAGTGTTGCCTGAAGCGCGCGGGCGCGGGCCGGGTCGATTGGATCGTGAAGGGTTTGCGTGGCGTCTGTCATGTTGGCCTGCCATCCGGTTTCGGCGTATGTCTATGCTGGCGCCGCGTGAAAAGACAATGCCTGCGACGAAAGGAATTCCCATGCCGCCCCGAGTGACATCGCTGGACCATTTGGTGCTGACCGTGGCAGATATCGATGTGACGGTGGCGTTCTACACCGATGTTCTGGGCATGAGCGCGGAGGCTTTCACCCCTGCCGACGGGTCGCGGCGGTGGGCGCTGAAATTCGGGGCGCAGAAGGTCAACCTGCACAAGGCGGGGGCGGAGTTCGAGCCGAAGGCGGCATATCCCGCGCCCGGGACGGCGGACCTGTGTTTCCTGAGCGTTGTGCCGCTGGCTGACTGGCAGGCGCATCTGGCCGTGCAGGGCGTGACGGTCGAGGAAGGGCCGGTGCCGCGGACCGGGGCGACGGGGCCGCTGACCTCGATCTACATACGCGACCCGGATGGTAACCTGATCGAGATTTCCAACGCCGGTTGAGCGCCTAGTCCGGCTCGGCAAAGCTTTCGGCGCAGAAACGGTGGATTTCCAGCGTGTCGCTCCAGTGATCCTTGGGCAGGCCCGCCTTGACCTTCAATGCTCTCAGGAATTCGGCGGGGTCGGGCAGGCTCTCCCAGACCATCGGCAGGAAGATGCCGCGTTTGGCCCCGTCGCGCAGGATCAGACCGTCGCGGTGGGGCGTCAGTTGTGACAGAAGGTCGGACGCGCCTGAAAACGTCATTGGCGCGGAGGGGGACAGAACGGCTATCTTGAGGCGCAGGCCGGGGACTTCTTCGGCGGTCACGGGCGCGAAGCGCGGGTCGGCGGAGGCGGCCTTGACCGTGTTTTCGGACATATCGCGGACAAGGGGTCGATGTGCTGTGAGCGAGCCGATGCAGCCGCGCAGGCGTCCGTCCTGTTGCAGGGTGATGAAGCTGGCGGCGTGGCCGCGCAGTGCCTGGGGGAAGCTGGTTTCATCCAACTTTGGAGGTTTGCCGCGCTTGGTGAAGGACTCCAGCGTCTGGCGGGCGGCCCTGAGCAGCATCTCGCGGTGGCGCGGGATGATGACCTCGTCGGTGGTGTCGAATAGCGCCCACGCGCCGTAGCCAACGGTACGCGACGTGTCGCCGGTGACATCCGCGCTGGAGGCCATGGCCAGACGGGCGACGCGCAGGCCCGCGCCCGTGGCCGAGGCGAGAAAGCCAGTGATGGCGGCGGCGCCGCAGGCATGGCGGGAGGTCAGCGTCGTGCCCTGGGCGGTTTCCAGCAGCTTTGCGGTCTCCGCATCCTTGGCGTCCGCCGCGTCGCGGGGCAGGAAATGGCTGAGATCGCTGGACAGGACGAAAAGCGGCTGGCCGTCAGCGGTGAGGTGGTCAATGGCTGCGGCAACCTGCTCTTGCGGCGCATTGCCGATAACGAGCGGCACCACCTTGGCGCGGGGATGCAGGCGGTGCAGGAAAGCAAGCTGCGTTTCGATCCCGTGCTCGCGGTCATGGGCGGGATCCTCGACATGGGCCAGCCCGGCCTGCACGAGGCTGTTGGCGGCGGGCCGGTCGATCATCACGTCGAAGCCGGGCATCGCGTAGCCTTTTTGCGAGGGCAGGGCGATGCCGTCGAAAGCGTGCGCATGAGACGGCGACAGGACGACGATCGTCGAGGGCCGCCCACGGGCAGTGGCGCGCCACGCCACGCCGGTCAGCCAGCCGGAAAAGCGATAGCCCGCATGGGGCGAGATGATCGCAAGGGGCACCGAGCCTTCGGGCCGCCAGCTGCTGGTGCCACGGGTGATGCAGCTTTCGACCTCGGACCAGAGCACTTGCGCGTCTGCCGGATAGAAGGTTCCGGCAGTGGCGGGCTGGCGCATGAGGAGGTCGGGTTCACTGTTCATTTGAGGGTCGCATCCCTATCTTGTCGTCAGGATCATGGAGGAAAACGACCGGCGATGCACCCCGCGCGATTCTGGGAGACTGAAAGCGATGGCCGGCTGCGCTGCACCTTGTGCCCGCGCTTTTGCACCTTGCGGGACGGGCAGCGCGGCATGTGTTTCGTGCGGATGCGGCAGGGCGACCGGATGGTGCTGGACACCTACGGGCGCTCGACCGGGTTCTGCATCGACCCGATCGAGAAAAAGCCGCTGAATCATTTCCTGCCCGGTACGCCGGTGCTGAGCTTCGGCACGGCGGGGTGCAACCTGGCGTGCAAGTTCTGCCAGAACCACGAGATATCCAAAAGCCGCGAGGTCGATAGACTGGCGCATGAGGCGGCACCGGAAAAGATTGCCCAAGTGGCGCGGGCAGAAGGCTGTGCCTCGGTGGCGTTCACGTATAATGACCCGGTGATCTTTCACGAATATGCGCTGGACACCGCCGCTGCCTGTCGCGAGGCGGGTATCAAAAGCGTGGCGGTGACGGCGGGGTATGTCTGCGACGCACCACGGGCAGAGTTCTTCGGTGCGATGGATGCGGCGAATATCGACCTCAAGGGATTTACCGAAAGGTTCTATCGCAAGCTGACCGGGTCAGGGATCGCACCGGTGCTGGAGACGATCGATTATGCGGTGAACGAGACCGAGTGCTGGGTCGAGCTGACGACGCTGCTGATCCCCGGCGAGAATGACAGCGCGGCGGAGCTGGAGGCGCTGTCGTCCTGGGTGATGGAGACCTGCGGGCCGGACGTGCCGCTACACTTTACGGCCTTTCATCCCGATCACCGGATGCTGTCGCACGCGCGCACGCCGCTGGAGACCTTGCTGCGGGCGCGGGACGTGGCACATCAGGCGGGGCTGCGGCATGTCTATATCGGCAACGCGCATCACCCCGATGCGCAGTCGAGCTATTGCGCCGGGTGCGGGGACCGCGTGATCGGGCGGGACTGGCACGCGCTGTCGGACTGGAAGCTGGACGATTTCGGCGGCTGCGTCACCTGCGGCACGCGTTTTCCCGGTGTGATAGACGGCCCGCCGGGGGAATGGGGGCGCAAGCGGCTGCCGCTGCGCATGGCGTGAGAATGCCAAAAGGCCCCGGGTGGCGCGCCACCCGGGGTCAGGTTGCCTGGCAGGCGGAGGAAAATCTTACCAGTCCGTCGGGCCCTTCTCGGCGAAGGCATGGACGAGGAAGTCGATGAAGGCGCGGACCTTGGGCTGTGTAAAGCGGCCCGGGGGATAGACCGCGTAAATGCCTTGGGTCTCCATCGGCAGGTCCGGGATCACGTCGACCACGTGCCCGTCCTTCATCGCATTGGCGTAAAGAAAGCTTGGCAGGTAGGCGATGCCGAGACCCGAGATGGCGGCATTGAGCAGCGACTGACCGTCATTGACCGACAGGCCGCCCGCGGTGCGGACCTGGCGCTTTTCGCCCGAGGGCGCGGTCAGCTTCCAGACCGAGCCGTTGGACTGGCTGGAATAGTGCAGAAGCTTGTGTTCATTCAGATCGTCGATCTTGCCGGGGCGGCCGTGCTTTTGCAGGTAGGCCGGGCTGGCGATCATGCGCTTGGTGGTCTCGGTCAGCTTGCGGGCACGCAGCGTGCTGTCTTCCAGCTCGCCGATGCGGATTGCCATGTCAAAGCCTTCCGAGATCAACTCCACATAGCGGTTGTTGAGCACCATGTTGACGGTGATATCCGGGAAATCGTCAAGGAACCGGCCAAGGATCGGGCTGAGATGGTTCACGCCAAAGTCGGTGGCCACCGAGATGCGCAAAAGGCCCGAGGGATCGGACTGCATCGAACTGACCAGCGCGTCGGCCTCGCCTGCGTCGTTCAGAACCCGCAGGGCACGGTCGTAATAGGCCAGGCCGATTTCCGTCGGGCTGACCCGGCGGGTGGTCCGGTTCAGCAGGCGCGCGCCCAGACGTGCCTCAAGCGACGAGACGTGCTTGGATACGGCGGACTTGGAGATGCCCATCTTGCGCGCCGCGTCGGTGAACCCACCCTGGTCCACGACGGTCGCAAAGGCCTCCATTTCGGTAAGGCGATCCATTCTCGATACCCTCGTCGTTTCTTGTTGAGTTGAAGGTATCGCGGGAAATTCAGGCACAACTGCGGCGCGGGCCAGACAATATCTTGGTTTTGTGGTGGATCGTTCGTGGCCCGGAAACGGCTTTCGCATGATGCACCGGCGCATGTAGTCTTGTCGCGGCGACGGCGCGGCCCATGTCTAGAAGCGTCGCAGGGCCGTTCACGAGACGCGGGCCCCTGCGGGATCCGAACAAGGGAGAGCTCTCATGAAACTGTTTACCAAGACCGCTGCCGCTCTGGCGCTGACCGCCTCGATGGCCTTTGCCCAAAGCACACCGGCCCCGGAGGGCGCCGAGGTCTATTTCGTCAACCTCGAGGACGGTGCGACCGTGTCGGCCCCTGTGAAGGTCGTCTTCGGCCTGAGCGGTATGGGTGTGGCGCCTGCCGGTACCGAGAAAGAGAATACCGGGCATCATCACATCCTGGTTGACCGTGCGCCCCTGGGCGAAGGCCCCGATGGCGAAGAAGAGCTGCAGAACGCACTTCCGGCGGATGAAAACCATGTTCATTTCGGCGGCGGCCAGACCGAGGTCGAACTGGATCTGGAGCCGGGCGAGCACACGCTGCAACTGGTGCTGGGCGACATGAACCACGTGCCGCATGACCCGCCGGTCACGTCGGAGCAGATCACGATCACGGTCGAGTAACCTCGGTCAGATCCACTTCAGCTTTCGCAGAATCCAGATCGCGCCAAAGGTCAGGACAACCAGCCCGATGCACAGGGCCGCGAAAGCCCAGGGGGTGTCCACGCCGGGCATCCCCGCCACGTTCACGCCGAACAGCCCGGTGATGAAGCCCAGCGGCAGGAACACGGCGGCCACGATCGACAGGATATAGCCGTTGCGGTTCTGCCGCTGGTCGGCTTGCGTGGCGTGATGGTCCTGCACGGCGTCCATCCGGCCGATCATCGATTCCAGTTCCTCGACCGCCAGCTTTGCCAGGTTGCCCAATTCGCGCAGGCGGGCACGGGCATCGGAGGTGACAAGCTCGCTGTCGGTGCCGACGAGGGCGATCAGCGCGTCGCGCTGCGGGGCGAGGTATCGGCGCAGGCGGATCGCCATGCGTTGTTCTTCGGCCAGATCCTCTGGCGGGTCTTCGTCGTCATCCTCGACGCTGTCTTCCATGTCGTCCACGCGGCGACTGAGGTCGAAAACCGTGTCCTGAACGCGGGTCATTAGCCGCTGTGCGAGGTCATGGACAAAGGCGATGGGGCTGGCGGGGGCGGTTCCGGCGGCCGCGTCCTCGCGAATGGCATCGATGGCGAAGACCCGGCGCTTGCGCACCGTCACGACCAGGCGGTCGGTCACCCACATGCGCACGGCAACCATTTGATCGGCGGGGCCGTCTGCGTTGAGGTTGACGCCGCGCAGGTTCAGCATCAGTCCATCGCCGTAGCGATCGCAGCGCGGTCGGGTCTCGGCGGCCAGAAGTGCTGTGGCCGGAATTGCGGGGACATGCGCCTCGAGCCAGTCCGGAAGATCGGGTTCGGCAAGGTCGAAATGCCACCAGGCATAGCCCTCGTCCGGGATGGTTTCCGAGGCAGGGCGGGCGGTGCCATCGGGGGCGATATCAAAGGCGCAAACTGGCATGGCTGGAACCTAGAGCCGGGAAATACCGGCGGCAAGGCCTATAGAGACGCCGCCAGCCGGGTGCCCTGGTCGATAGCGCGCTTGGCGTCGAGTTCGGCGGCCACGTCCGCGCCGCCGATCACGTGACAGGCGATGCCCTTGGCCTCGAGCGCGTCGGCAAGGCTGCGTTCGCTGACCTGTCCGGCGCACAGCACGATGGTGTCGACCTCCAGCGTGCGCGGGTCTTCGCGAGCTTCGCCGTTCGAGACAACAAGGCCTGTGGGGTCTATGCGTTCGTAATTGATGCCGCCGACCATCTCGACATTCTTCATTCTTAGCGACGCGCGGTGGATCCAGCCGGTGGTTTTGCCCAGCCGCTTGCCCACGCGCTCGGACTTGCGCTGCAACAGAGTGACGGCGCGGGCGGGTGCGTCGGGCTGCGGGCCTTCGGGGGCAAGCCCGCCGGGGGTTTGCGCGGGGTCGCCGACGCCCCATTCCTCTTTCCATTCCTTTAGGTTCTCGGTCGGGCTTTCGCCCTCGTGCACCAGAAACTCGGCCACATCGAACCCGATGCCGCCGGCGCCGATGATGGCCACGCGCTTGCCCGCCGGCTTCTTGTGCTTCAGCACGTCGATATAGCTGAGCGTGTTGTCGCCATCCTGGCCTTCGATTTCCGGGTCGCGGGGCAGTACGCCGGTGGCGATGACCACCTCGTCAAAGCCAATCAGGTCGTCGGCCTGCACATCATGGCCCAGTGTCACGGTCACGCCGGTTTCCTTCAGCATGGTATCGTACCATTCGACAAGGCCGAAGAATTCCTCCTTGCCGGGGATCTGCTTGGCCATGTTGAGCTGGCCGCCGATCTGCGTGTCGCGGTCGAAGAGCGTCACGTCATGGCCGCGCTGGGCTGCCGTGATCGCGGTGGAAAGCCCCGCGGGACCGGCACCGACCACGGCCACGGTCTTGGGGGTGTCGGCCGGCGTGATCGGCAACTCGGTTTCATAGCAGGCGCGCGGGTTCACGAGGCAGGTCGAGATTTTGCCCGAAAATGTGTGGTCCAAGCAGGCCTGGTTGCAGGCGATGCAGGGCGCGATTGTGTCGGCGCGGCCTTCGACGGCCTTCTTGACGAACTCCGCATCGGCCAGGAAGGGGCGGGCCATCGACACCATGTCGGCGCAGCCGTCGGCCAGCACGTCCTCGGCCACTTGCGGCGTGTTGATCCGGTTCGAGGTGATGACCGGGATGCCCACGTGCCCCATCAGCTTTTTCGTGACCCAGGTGAAGGCCGCGCGCGGCACGGATGTGACGATGGTGGGCACGCGCGCCTCGTGCCAGCCGATGCCGGTGTTGATGATGCTGGCCCCTGCCTTTTCGACCTCCTTCGCCAGTTGCAGCACCTCGTCGAAAGTCGAGCCTTCGGGCACGAGGTCGATCATCGACAGGCGGTAGATCAGGACGAAATCGGAGCCGACCGCCTCTCGCACGCGGCGCACGATTTCCAGCGGCAGACGCATCCGGTTTTCGTAGGACCCGCCCCAGCGATCCTCGCGCTTGTTGGTGTGGCGCACGAGGAACTGGTTAATGAAATACCCCTCGGAGCCCATGATCTCGACCCCGTCATAGCCGGCCTCGCGGGCGCGGGCGGCGGCGGTGACGATATCGGCGATCTGTTTCTCGATGCCGTCTTCGTCCAGCTCTTTCGGCGGAAAGGGCGAGATGGGCGACTTGATGGGCGAGGGGGCGACGCATTCATTGCCGTAGGCATAGCGGCCCGCATGAAGGATCTGCATGGCGATCAGGCTGCCGGCCTCGTGCACCCGGTCTGTGACCACCTTGTGGTTGGCGATGTCCTGATCGTTGAAGAGCCCCGCCGCGCCGGGAAAGACCCCGCCCTCGCGATTGGGCGCCATGCCGCCGGTGACCATCAGGGACACACCGCCACGGGCGCGGGCGGCATAGAATTCGGCCACGCGATTCCAGTCCTTGGTCTCTTCCAGGCCGGTGTGCATCGAGCCCATCAGCACGCGGTTCTTCAGCGTGACGTGGCCCAGATCGAGCGGGGCGAGCAGGTGCGGGTATTGGGTCATGTGCGGCCTCCCGGGGGACGTTCGGATCAAAACGTAGGTTGACGCGCACCATGGTCACGTCAGCCGCGATTGTCACGTCCGACGCTGCGTTAGGCGGCGGAACGGGTCACCCGGATGTGATGCCAGGTGCGGGGGCGAGTGGTTGACGACAGTGTGTGATCCTGTCCAAACTTCGCGCCAACCAAATATGCAAGGAGACCGCCTATGCTGACCCGACGCAACCTTCTCGCCGGTGCCGCCGGTCTGGTGGCCACGGCCCCGCTCGCCGGTCTGGCGCAATCCGGCCCGGCCATTCACGTGATGAAAGATCCCAACTGTGGCTGCTGCGGCGCGTGGATGGAGATTTTGCAAGGCGACGGCTTTGCCGTGACCAGCGAGGATGCGTTCGGCACGATCCTGTCGCGCTACAAGATCGACAATGGCATTCCGCAGCAGATGATCTCGTGCCACACGGCCAAGGTCGACGGGTACATGATCGAAGGTCACGTGCCGCCCGCCGATATCCGCCGCCTGCTGGACGAGCGCCCCGACGCGGTGGGCCTTGCGGTGCCGGGGATGCCCTACGGCTCGCCGGGGATGGGACCGGAGGACCGGCGCGAGGCCTATGACGTGCACCTGATCCTGCGGGGCGGCAGCACCGAGGTCTTTTCCAGCTACGACGCGGCGGCCTGAACCACCGGGCTCAGGCGCTGGCCGCCCAATCCCAGTACATCTCGCGCACGCGGCGGGTGACCGGGCCGATCTGGTAATTGGTGTCGTCAAACGCCGTGACCGGTGTGACCTTCATCATGTTGCCCGACAGGAAGACCTCGTCGGCGTCGTGGAAATCCTCGAAGGACAGGACGCATTCATGCACGGTGAAGCCATCGGCGCGCAGGTTTTCGATATGCCGCGCGCGGGTGATCCCGGCCAGGAAGGTGCCGTTGGGCACGGGCGTGAAGACCTCGCCATCCTTGACGGCAAAGGCGTTTGCAGTGGCGGCCTCGGCCACGTTGCCAAGCGCGTCGGCCACCAGCGCGTTGGTGAAGCCCTTGGATTTCGCCTCGGCCAACATCCGGGCGTTATTGGGGTAAAGGCAGGCAGCCTTGGCGTTGACCACCGCGTCCTCAAGCACCGGGCGGCGAAAGCGCGTGCGGGTGATGGTGGCGGAATGCTCGGGCGGGGCCATCGGGATTTCTTCGAGGCTGATGGCAAATCCGGTCGCGCCGCCTTCTTTGGGCACGATGGCCGACATGCCGCCTTCAATCGCCCAGTACATGGGGCGGATGTACACCGCCGCGTCGGAAGCGTAGGCTTTCAGGCCCTCTTGGACTATCTCGACCATATCGTCGGTCGTGACGCTGGGCGTGACCATCAGCGCCTCGGCCGAGGCGTTCACCCGGGCGCAGTGCCGGTCGAGGTCTGGGGTCAGGCCATGGGCGAAGCGGGCGCCGTCAAAGACGTTGGAGCCCAACCACATGCCATGATCGGCGGCGCGCATCACGGGGATGTCGCCGTCATGCCAAGTGCCGTCGAAATAGGTCCGGATATTGCTGCCTGTGGCCATGGTCGCCTCCCTTTGGCGCGGAGCCTAAGCCGGGGGCGCGGCAGGGTCCAGAGGGGTCAGTCCGCCTCAGCCAGCAGCGCCTCTAGATCCAGCCGGGTGTTTACCATCCTGAGGTTGCCAGTGGCGTCGCGCGGCCAGTCCTCGGGCGCGCGGTCACGGTAGAGCTCGACGCCGTTGCCATCCGGATCAGACAGGTAGACCGCCTCGCTGACCCCGTGATCGGCGGCGCCCTCCAACTGGATGCCGGCCTCCAGAACGCGTTTCAGAACCTGCGCCAGCGCCTTGCGGTCGGGATAGAGAAAAGCCGTGTGGTATAGCCCGGTATGCCCCGGCGGAGGCGGTGTGCCGCCCTTGCTGTCCCAAGTGTTCAGGCCGATATGATGGTGATAGCCGCCCGCGGACAGAAAGGCGGCCTCGGTGCCGTAGCGTTGTTGCAATTCGAAACCCAGAACGCCGGAATAGAAGCCGATGGCGCGCTCGAGATCGGCAACACGCAGGTGTACGTGGCCGATGCGGGTTTCGGGATGCGTTGTGAATGCCATGATATGACCCTTTCTTGCTTGCCGCAGAAATGGGCCAGTTTCAGGCTTCAGGCAATTCCGTACCCTGACGCAGAGACGGTGCGCAAACACACAGGGCTTTCATCGTTCTGAAAGTACTCCGGGGTGTTTGAGGGGCAGCGCCCCTCATTCCAGCCAATCCAGCGTGGCGCAGCCACTCATTTGGGTCAGGCGCCGACCATGCCGACGATCTCTTTCGTTTTCTTCAGGATCGGTGCGGCGATCTCGCGGGCCTTGCCGGCGCCGTCCGACAGGATGCGGTCGATCTCGGCGGTGTCCTGCATCAGGCGGGCCATTTCGTCTGAAATCGGCGCCAGCTTTTCCACCGCCAGTTCGGCCAGCGCGGGCTTGAACGTGCCGAATTGCTGCCCGCCCACGTCGCGCATAACCTGATCGACGCTCTGGTCATTGAGGGCGGCGTAGATGTTCACAAGGTTGCGGGCCTCGGGGCGATCCTCCAGCCCTTCGGCGTCGGACGGCAGGGGTTCGGGGTCGGTCTTGGCCTTGCGGATCTTCTTGGAGATCGTGTCGGCGTCGTCGGTCAGGTTGATCCGGGACATGTCCGATGGGTCGGATTTCGACATCTTTTTGGACCCGTCGCGCAGGCTCATGACGCGGGTCGCGGCGCCCTCGATCACCGGTTCGGTGATGGGGAAGAAATCGACCTCGAAATCGTTGTTGAACTTGATCGCGATGTCGCGCGTCAGTTCCAGGTGCTGCTTCTGATCCTCGCCCACGGGCACATGGGTGGCGTGATAGGCCAGGATGTCGGCGGCCATCAGCGCCGGGTACGCAAAAAGGCCCAGCGAGGCGTTTTCCTGGTTCTTGCCGGCCTTGTCCTTCCACTGGGTCATCCGCTTCATCCAGCCCATGCGGGCGACGCAGTTGAAGATCCAGGCCAGTTCGGCATGGGCCGAGACCTGGCTTTGGTTGAAGAGGATCGACCGCGCCGGATCGACGCCCGAGGCGATGAAGCCGGCGGTAAGTTCGCGCGTGGCGTGGCGCAGGGCGGCAGGGTCCTGCCAGACGGTGATGGCGTGCATGTCGACCATGCAGAAGATCGACTCGACCCCGCTGTTCTGGCTGTCGGCGAACCGCTTGAGCGCGCCGAGGTAATTGCCCAGCGTCAGGCCGCCCGACGGCTGGATGCCGGAAAAGACGCGGGGGGTGAAGCTGGCCTCGGCCATGGCGGACTCCGTCTGGAAATTCGTGTCCGCCTCGCTTACTGCTGCGGTCAACAGCCGTCAAGGAGGCCACGACCGATGTCCGACCCCAGACCCAAAGGCCCCGGCGACAGCCCGGTCAACCCGATCCCGCCGCTGGTGCTGGCCATCGTTGCCGCCATGGCCGCCGCCGAGGCGGTGTTCCAATTGGGCGCGCGCGGGCTGGCGGGCGGGCCGGAGGCGATCGGGTGGCGAATCTCCACGATCCAGCAGTTCGGGTTTTCCAACCGTGCGATGACCTGGATGCTGGAGACCGGTCAGTTAAGGATTGATTATCTTGTCCGCTTCGTCACCTATCCGTTCGTCCATGCCAGCCTGTTGCAGGCGGTTTTCGCCATCGTCATGACGCTGGCCATCGGCAAATTCGTGGCCGAGCGCATGGCCGGGTGGGCTGTGGCGATTTTATTTTTCGCCTCATCCATCTTCGGCGCGCTGGTCTTTGGCCTGATCTATCCTGACGGGCCGGGGTTAATAGGGGGTTTCCCCGGCGTCTACGGCCTGATCGGGGGCTTCACCTGCCTGATCTGGCTGCAACTGGGGGCGATCGGCGAGAACCAGATGCGGGCCTTCGTGATGATCGGCGTTCTGCTGGGCCTGCAACTGATCTTCGGACTGCTCTACGGCAACAACTTTACTTGGGTGGCGGATATCGGCGGCTTTGTCGGCGGGTTTCTTCTGTCTTTCGTGCTGGTCCCCGGCGGGATGGCGCGGCTGCGTGAGAAATTACAGCGACGTTAACGGCGAACCGTCTTGCGGAAATCCGACAGGCGGAACGCGCCCAGCAGCTGGCCGAGGCCGAAATAGCTGACGCTGCCCAGCGCGATCAACACCAGGAGCGCGAGCCAACGCCAGCCGCTTAGGCCGAAGAACGGCGTCATCAGCACTTGCAGGCCCCACAGGATGACGCCCAGGAGGAACGAGGCCAGCAGGATGCGCCAGACGCGGCGGCGGAAGCGGTCGTCGAAGCGCGCCACCTCGCCATAGCCGCGTGCGCCGCGCACCAAAAGCCACACCATGACCCAGCCCGCGGCCGTGGCGGCGATGGCCGCGGCCCACCAGCCCACGACCTGTGCCAGCCCCACGGCCAGCGCGGCGTTCACGACCATGGCCACGACGGCGTAGTGAAACGGTTTCTTCGTGTCCGAGCGGGCGAAGAACAGCGGTTGCAGCACCTTTTGCAGCACGAAGGCCGGCAGCCCGAGGCCGTAGATCATCACCGCGAGCGCGGTGGCGGCTGTGTCGTCGGCGTCGAACTTGCCACGCTCGAACAGCACCGACACCAGCGGCAGGGGGATCACCATCAGCGCCACGGCGCAAGGTACGGTCAGCGCCAGAGAGATCTCGGCGGCGCGGGAATAGGCGTGGCGGGCGCCCTCGTGATCCTCGGCCTTGAGCCGGCGCGACAAGTCGGGCAGCAGCACGATGCCGACGGCTATGCCCACGACGCCCAGTGGCAGCTGGTAGAGGCGGTCGGCGGCGTAGAGCCAGCTGACGGCGCTTTCGGTGTTTGAGGCGACAAGCTGACCCACCACCAGGTTGATCTGCACCACGCCGCCCGCAAGGGCCGCGGGCACGGCGACGCGCACCAGCTTGGACATCTCGGGTGTCCAGCGGGGGCGGGTGGGGCGGATGCGCATCCCGGCCCGGTCTGCGGCGATCCAGACCAGCACCAGTTGCGCCACCCCGGCGAAGGGGATCGTCCAGATCAGCGCGTCCGCCACGGGGCCGCCCGTGTAATGCGCGATCATCATCGCGCCGACCAACAGCACGTTCAGGATGACCGGCGCGGCGGCGGCCGCGGCAAAGCGTCCGGCGGCGTTGAGAACCCCGGAAAACAGGGCCGCGAGCGAGATGAAGAAAATATAGGGGAAGGTGATGCGCGCGTAATCCACGGTGATGTCGAAGCGCGGATCGCCGTAATAGCCCTCGGCCGTGGCATAGACCAGCGCGGGCATGAAGATCATCGCCAGCGCGGTCAGGATCAGCAGCACGAAGCTGAGGCCCGAGAGCGCCAGACGGGCAAAGCCGATGGGGTCCTCGTCCGCCTCGAGCCGCCTGGAGAACATCGGGACAAAAGCTGCGTTGAAGGCACCCTCGGCAAAGAAACGGCGGAACATGTTGGGCAGGCGGAAGGCGGCGACATAGGCGTCCATCAGCATACCGGGGCCGATGAGGTTGGCGATGATGACGTCGCGCACGAAGCCCAGGATCCGGCTGGCCAGGGTCCAGACGCCCACGGTCAGGACGCCGGAGAGAAGGCGGATGGGTTTCATGTGCGGTGCCTGCGTCTGCCTTGTTTTCAAGAGCATTAGCCGATTGCCGGGGGCGGGGAAAGAGCCACGTGCGGGGTCCGGCGCGGTGGCCTTGGCGAATCGAAGGTTAACGGCGGGAAATCGCGAGAATTGGCGTCTGTATCGCGTCGGTATTTCTGTCGGTAAAGCGTCGGTGCCGCGGGCATGACCCCATGTGTGAGACCGCCGCGCGCCGCGCCCACCGAAAATTCAGAGGTGGCGGGCGTGGCCGGGGGTGATAGCGTGCGGCGTGCAACCCAGCCCGACCGGAAGGTGCCCCCGATGACGACCTCGCCCTATGACATCCTGTTCGAGCCCGTGAAGATCGGGCCCAAGACCACGCGCAACCGGTTCTACCAGGTGCCGCATTGCACCGGGATGGGGCATCGCTATCCGCAGGCCGAGGCGGCGCACCGGGGCGTGAAGGCCGAGGGCGGCTGGGGCGTGGTGTCGACCCAGGAGACCGAGATCCATCCCAGTTCGGACCTCACGCCGGCCAACGAGGGGCGGCTGTGGGATGATGGGGATATTCCGGCGCTGCAACTGATGGCCGAGGCCGTGCAGGCGCATGGCAGCCTCGCGGCGATCCAGCTGGCGCATAACGGGCATCACGCGACCGGGCGGTATTCGCGACAGCCGACCCTTGCGCCGTCGTCCACGCCCAGCGACTGGGGCGATCCCTGGCAGGCGCGCGGCATGGACAAGGCCGACATCAAGGCGTTCCGCGGCTGGCATGTGGACGCGGCGAAGCGCGCCAAGCGGGCGGGGTTCGACATCATCTATGTCTATGCCGGGCATGACATGACGCTGCTCATGCATTTCCTGCTCGCGCGGCACAACCGCCGCAGCGACGAATACGGCGGCAGCTTCGAGAACCGGTTGCGGCTCTTTCGCGAGGTGCTGGCCGATACGCGCGACGCGGTGGGCGACAGTTGCGCCATCGCGGTGCGGCTGGCGGTGGACGAGCTGATGGGCGAGGCGGGGCTGCGCCACGAGGTCGAGGGGCGCGACATCATCGAGGCGCTGGCCGAGGAGCCGGACCTGTGGGACGTCAACATCTCGGACTGGTCGAATGACAGCCAGACGTCGCGGTTTGCCAAGGAGGGGTATCAGGAGCCTTACACGGCCTTTGTGAAATCCGTGACGACGAAGCCGGTGGTGGGTGTGGGGCGGTACACTTCGCCCGACACGATGGTGCGGCTGGTGAAGTCGGGACATCTGGACCTCATCGGCGCGGCGCGGCCGTCAATTGCGGATCCGTTCCTGCCGAACAAGATCCGTGAAGGCCGGCTGGAAGAGATCCGCGAATGCATCGGGTGCAATATCTGCGTGTCGGGCGACAACCTGATGATGCCGATGCGCTGCACCCAGAACCCGACGGTGGGTGAGGAATGGCGGCGCGGCTGGCATCCGGAGGTGATCACCGGGGACAAGATCGCGTCGGAGCGGTTCCTGATCGTGGGCGGCGGGCCGGCTGGCATGGAGGCCGCGCGCGGGCTGGTGCAGGCGGGCCACGAGGTGGTGCTGGCCGAGGCGAGTGACGCCTGGGGCGGGCGCGTGGCAATCGAGAGCGCGCTGCCGGGGCTGGCGGAATGGGGCCGGGTCCGCGACTGGCGCCTGTGGCAGTTGCAGCAGAAGGATGCGGCCGATCTGTACCTGCAAAGCCGGCTGAGTTCGTCCGACATTCTGGAATACGGAATCGGGCAGGTTGTGCTGGCCACCGGTGCAAGCTGGCGGATGGACGGGGTGGGGCGCACGCACCGCCTGCCGGTCGCGGCGTTCGGGGCGTTGCCGGTGCTGTCGCCCGAAAGCGCGATGCAGGGCGGGCTGGAGCAGGACGACGGAACGGGCCCGATCGTGATCTATGACGATGACGGGTTCTATCTGGGCAGCGTGCTGGCGGAGCTGGCGGTGCAGACGGGCCGCGAGGTGGTGTTCGTGACGCCCGAAGCGGTGGTGGCGCCCTGGACGGAGAACACGCTGGAGCAGACACGCATCCAGGCGCGGCTGATCCAACTGGGCGTGACGATCATTCCGTTGCACGAGGTTGCGGAGGGAGATGGCAGCACGCTGGAACTGGCCTGTGTATACTCGGACGCGCGGCGGCAGATCCCCTGTGCCACGCTGGTGCCGTTGACGTCGCGGGTGCCCAATGACGCGCTTTGGAGCAACCTGAAGGAGCACGAGGCGGACTGGGATGCAGCGGGGGTCACGGCGGTGACGCGGATCGGCGATTGCTATTGCCCCAGCACCATCGCGGCGGCGGTGCATGCCGGGCACGAGTTTGCCCGGACGGTCACGGGCGCGCAGATCGACCCGCCTCGACGGGGCGAGCGGGTGGATTTGTCGCCGGAGAGGTGACGCGGGTGCGGGCCGGAATTTTGGAAAATTCCGGGCGTGAAAATGCGTATTTTCACAGCCATTTCCTGTGCAGGAAATGGTGCCCGCGGGACCCTGCGGTGACGTTGGAGTGCGACGATTGCTTTGGGTCCACTACGATCCTTTTTAACAAGCGCGGCGAATGTTGGCCTTGAGCATTTTATGGACAAGCAGGATCTATAGTCTTGAGCGCCATCGACGGGCCGCGGCGCGGCGATCCAACGGTGGCTCGGCAACACTTTATCCCTGCCAAACCCGAAACAGAATTGAGCGATGCACCAAACGTCACCCAATCGCCGGGCCGTGGGGGCGGCCCGTCGATGGCGCGGGGCCTGCGGCCTGACTCCGCGCTGGGTCTGTAGATCAATCGTCTTTCATGTCCACAAAGCTGCCATCTGTCGCAACCTATCAATGCGGCGGGCGATGCTTTGACGCTTGCTTCCAGCGCATAAAACGCTTTATAGGCGCTGCCGGATCGCCACCCCAGGGGCTGACGATGGCCGGCGTCGTAAATGGCAGCAAAGTCCCGCACAACCGCCCCTCGTTGCAAACATTTTTCAATGCGGGGGGCGACACTTTCACGTCCATGTCCTGCGCAGGAGGCGCGCGCGCCCTGCGTCAGCTGATCGCCTGCTCCACCCCTTCCGAGATCGCCTGGCGCAGCTTGCGTTCCAGCGCCCGCTGCTTGGCCGGGGAATGGAATTTCAGGCCGAACATGTCCTTGACGTAGAACGTGTCGACCACCTGTTCGCCGTAGGTCGCGATGACGGCGGAGTTGATGTAGACGTTGCCGTTGCTGAGCGTGCGCGTCAGGTCGTAGAGCAGGCCGGGGCGGTCGCGGGTGTCGACCTCGATGATCGTGTAGATTTCCGAGCCTTCGTTGTCGAAGGTGATGTGCGTGGGCACGCGGAAGGCGCGTTCGCGTTTCTTGATCTTGTCGCGCGATTGCATGGCGTCGCGGGCCACCACCTCGCCCCGCAGGGTCTTGTGGATCATCTGGGTCAGGCGCGGCAGGCGGTCGGCCTCGTATGGGCTGCCCTCGGCGTCCTGAATCCAGAAGGCCGCCGTGGCGTAGCCGTCCTTGGTGGTATAGGTGCGGGCGTCGACCACGTTGGCGCCCACCAGCGCCAGCGCACCGCACATGCGGCTGAAGATGCCGGGATGATCGGCCAGCGCAAAGCAGACGCGGGTGGCGTCGCGGTCTTCGTCCGGGGTCAGCTGGATGCGGACCTCGTTTTCGGAAATGTCGCGCAGCAGCAGGGCGAAATCCTGATGCGCGGTGACGTGCAGGCCCTGCCAGTAGGGCGGGTAGTGGCGCTCTAGCTCGGTCTTGAGGTCCTTGGCGTCCCAGTCGGTGAGCGCCTCGCGCAGGTTGCGCTTGGCATCCGTGCCGCGCTGTTCGCGGTTGAGCGCCTCGAGCCCGCCTTCCATGGCGCGGCGAGTCTGGCGGTAGAGCGCGCGGATGAGCGAGGCCTTCCAGTTGTTCCAGGTGTTCGGCCCGACGCCACGGATGTCGCAGACGGTCAGCACGCAGAGCAGATCGAGCCGCTCGCGGGTCTGCACCGCCTTGGCGAAGTCGCGCACGGTGCGCGGGTCGGCGATGTCGCGTTTCTGGGCCATGTCGGACATCAGCAGGTGATAGCGCACCAGCCATTCCACCGTGTCGACCTCTTTGGGTTTCAGCCCCAGCCGGGGGGCGACGCGGCGGGCGATCTGGGCGCCGAGGATCGAGTGATCCTCGTCGCGGCCCTTGCCGATGTCGTGCAGGAGCATGGCGACGTAGAGCACCTTGCGGTTCACGCCCTCTTTCAGGATGGAGGACGCAATGGGCAGGTCCTCGGTCAGTTCCTTGCGCTCGATCTTCGACAGCTGGCTGATGCACTGGATGGTGTGCTCGTCCACCGTGTAGCTGTGATACATGTTGAACTGCATCATGGCGCGGATGGGCTCGAATTCGGGGATGAAGGCGGACAGCACCCCAAGCTCGTTCATGCGGCGGAGCGCCCGTTCGGGATTGCCGTGCTTCAGCAGCAGGCCGAGAAAGAGCTTCTGCGCCTCGGGTTTGTCGCGGAAGTCGTCTGTGATCAGGCCGAGATTGGCCGTCACCAGCCGCATGGCATCTGGGTGGATCAGCAGCCCGGTGCGCAGGGCCTCTTCGTAGATGCGAAGAAGGTTGAGCGGGTCCGACAGGAAGGCTTTCTCATCCACGATGCCGAGCCGGCCATGGATCTCCTTGTAGCCGTCCTTGAGCTTGCGCTTGCGGGTGAAGAGGCGTTGCAGCAGCGGCTCGGATTTGACGTGCGCCGCTTCCAGCTTGGTCAGGAAGATGCGGGTCAGGTCGCCGACGGCGGTGGCGTGGCGGAAGTACTCCTGCATGAACACCTCGACCGCGCGGCGCCCGGCGCGGTCCTTGTAGCCCATGCGCTCGGCCACCTCGACCTGAAGATCGAAGGTCAGCTGTTCGGTCGCGCGGTTCGTGACGAGGTGCAGGTGACAGCGGGTGGCCCAGAGAAAATTCTCGGCCTTCAAAAAGGTTTCGAACTCGTCCTGCATGAAAAGGCCGTGACCGACGAGATCGGACACGTCGTCGACATGGTAGAGGTACTTGGAAATCCAGAACAGCGATTGCAGGTCGCGCAGGCCGCCCTTGCCTTCCTTGACGTTGGGTTCGACCATGTAGCGCTCGCCCTGCTTTTCGTGGCGGGCGTCGCGCTCTTCCAGCTTGGCCTCGACGAAGTCGCGTTCGGTGCCTTTGAAGAGGTCGTTGCGCAGGCGGTGGTCGAGATCGGCCGCGAGCCTGTCGTCGCCGTAGAGCAGGCGCTTTTCCAGAAGCGCGGTGCGGATGGTGAAATCGTCGGTGCCCAGGCGGATGCATTCGCGGATCGTGCGGCTGGCGTGACCGACCTTCAGCTTGAGATCCCACAGCATGTAAAGCGTGCTTTCGATCACGCTCTCGGCCCAGGCGGTGATCTTGTAGGGCGTCAGGAACAGCAGGTCGACGTCCGAGAAGGGGGCCATTTCGCCCCGGCCGTAACCGCCGACGGCAAAGACCGTCAGGCGCTCGGATTCGGTGGGATTGGGCAGGGGGTGCAGGTCGCGGCTGGCCAGTTGGAGGGCTGTCATCACGGCGCAATCGGTCAGCCATGTGTAGGCGCGGGTCGCCTCGCGCGCGGCGAACGGCGTCTGGCGCAGCGCCTCGGCGATGGCGGCGTAGCCCGCCGTCATGGCCGCGCGCGTGGCGGTCACCGCCTCCTGTCGCAGGGCGGCGGTGTCCGAGGGGTCGGTCTTGCGCACGGCATCTATCCGCGCCTGCACGGCGTTCTGGTCGAAAATGACCTCGGCCGGGCAGATCAGCGCGTCCGGCGGCGTCAGCGTGTCCTTCATGGCGTGGGCCGGCGGCGCGGGATCAGAGCCCCGCGCGACCGAAACCGGTGGGGGCGGGCGACAGGACCACGACCTGCTGGTTGCGGATGGTCGCCACGGCAAGGCCGCGCTGCGTCGTGCCGTTGGGCAGGAAGCGGAAGATGCCGTTCACGCCCTGAAAGCCCGACGATTGCGTCAGGCTGGAGCGCGACAGGGCATCCGCCCGGCCGGAGCTGGTCAGCGCGCCGATGGCGGCGATGGCGTCGTAGCTGAGGCCCGCAAGATCATGCGGCGCGTTGCCGTTGGCAGCCTGGAAGCGCGAGGCGAACTGGTTGGCGCGCCGCGGGTCGGGAATGGCGAACCAGCCGCCCTGAACGCCCGGCAGTGTGCGGGTCTGCGCCGGTTCGTCCCAGCGGGCGAGGCCGATATACTGCATCTCGGCCGGGGACAGCCCCGCCTCGGGCAGCATTTGGGAAAAGAGCGGCAGCGCGCCGGCGGAGTTGGCGGTGAGGAAGATCGCGTCGGCGCTGTTGGCCTGGGCGTTTTCCTTGATCGCCGGTACGGCGCCGACGACGCCGCCTTGCGAGAATTCGTAGCTTACCACGCCGGCCGATGTGGCGCCGTTGGCACGGATGGCCTGGGCGATGGCGTCGCGGCCCAGTTCCCCGGCGAGGTTGCGCGAATGCACCGTCATGATGCGGCGCTTGCCCTGGCTGACGGCATAGCGGGTGAGGCGGTTGGCGGTGTCCTGGAAGGTCTGGCCGAGGACCAGCAGATTGCCGCCCGCGATGGTGGGGTTGTTGGAGAAGGCCAGCACGTTGACGTTTTTGGGCGCCATCGCGACGGCGACGGCATTGGCGGATTCGGCGTGCAAGGGGCCGACGATGATCTTGGCGCCGTCGGCCACGGCGTTGAGTGCCGCCTGCTGAGCCTTGCCCGCGTCGCCCGCGGTGCCATAGACGCGCAGGTCGATGTTGACGCCAGAAAGATCGGCCACGGCCATGCGCGCGGCGCTTTCCAGATCGCGCGCGAGGCGCTGTTCGTTCGGGTTGGCCGCGCCGTGGGGCACCAGCAGGGCGACCGGCACGGCCGCGCCCGGGTCGATCCGCTGGCCGCTGTTGCCGCCAACAACGGGAATCCCGGCGTCACAGGCGGCGAGCAGCAGGACCGTGGCCAAAAGGGCAAGGCGGTGGAACGGCTTGCGGACAGCATCGAAAACGGCAAACATCGGGGTATGAACTCCTTCTTTCGCGCGGTCCGGACGGACGGCGCAGTTGGCCACGATAATAGACGTCCAGAGAGGCGGGTCCAGTGATGAATCCCGACAAGCAAAGCCTTGCGCCCGGGCTGTACCTGGTGGCGACCCCAATCGGAGCGGCGCGGGACATCACGCTGCGCACGCTCGATATCCTGACGGGCGCGGATGTGCTGGCGGCCGAGGATACGCGCAGCCTGCGGCGGCTGATGGAAATTCACGGGGTGAAGCTGAACGACAGGCCGCTGGTGTCCTATCACGACCATAACGGCGACCGTGCCCGACCGCGCCTGATGGCGGCGCTGGAGCAGGGCAAATCAGTGGTTTACGCGTCCGAGGCGGGCACGCCGATGGTGGCCGATCCGGGGTATGACTTGGCGCGCGCGGCGGTGGCCGAAGGACATGCGCTGGTGTCGGCGCCGGGGCCGTCGGCGGTTGTCACGGCGCTGACGGTGGCGGGTTTGCCGACCGACAGGTTCTTTTTCGCGGGTTTCCTGCCGTCTGGTGGGTCCAAGCGGAAATCCGCACTGAAAGAGGTGGCGGGCGTGCCGGGGACGCTGGTGTTCTACGAATCGCCCAAGCGGTTGGCGGCGATGCTGCGCGACGCGGCCGAGGTGCTGGGCGCTGAGCGGCAGGCGGCGGTGTGCCGGGAATTGACCAAGAAATTCGAGGAGGTGCTGCGCGGCACGCTGGGCGAACTGGCCGAACGGCTGGAAGCGCAGGCGGTCAAGGGCGAGATCGTGGTGGTGATCGAGCGCGGACTGGCAGAGGCGGGCACGGGGGAAGACCTGGATACCGCGCTGAGCGCAGCGCTGGAGACGCAGAGCGTGCGGGACGCGGCCGATACGGTGGCGGCGCGGCTGGGGCTGAAACGGCGGGTCGTCTACCAGCGGGCGCTGGAATTGAGCTGTTAGGGAAAAATTAGATGTTTTGGTGAATGATGGTGGGGTGAGATGAAGGAAGGCTGACCGGTATGACATGCGACACCATCCTGCGCAGGCGCAAGGAACGCGGGCAACGCGCCTATCACAAGGGGGCCTCCGCCGAGAAGTCGGTCGCGCTCGACTATGACCGGCGTGGCGTCGACCTGTTGGAAACGCGCTGGCGCGGTCAGGGCGGCGAGATCGACCTGATCTTTCTCGACCGCGGCGTCTACGTGTTCTGCGAGGTGAAGGCATCGGACACGGTGGACAGTGCGATGGCGCTGCTGCGTCCGGCGCAGATGCAGCGCATTCACGTGGCGGCGTCGGAATACCTGGGCCAGACGCCCGATGGCCAGTTGAGCGAGGTGCGCTTTGACCTGGCGGTCGTGGATGGGCAGGGTGCTGTGACGGTAATGGAAAACGCGTTCGGTCATTTCTGAATTGATCCCCGCCGGTGCTTGGCCCATGTAGAGGGCAGCAAGAGGACGGGGATGGCCCATGAAAATCGCCTTTCAGATGGATCCTATCGGCGCGATCGACATTGCCGGGGACAGCAGTTTTCGCCTGGCCGAGGAGGCGCAGGCGCGGGGGCACGAGCTGTTCTACTACACGCCCGACAAGCTGGCCTATGACCGGGGGCGGATCACCGCGCGGGGCTGGCCGCTGACGGTGCAGCGGGTGAAGGGCGATCATTTCAGCCTGGGCGAAGAGCGGGTGGCGGACCTGTCGGAATTCGACGTGGTCTGGCTGCGCCAGGATCCGCCGTTCGACATGTTCTACATCACCACGACGCATCTGCTGCAGCGGGTCAAGGAGACCACGCTAGTGGTGAACGACCCGTTCTGGGTGCGGAACTTTCCCGAGAAACTGCTGATCCTCGATTTTCCCGAGCTGATGCCGCCCACGGCGATTGCCCGTGACCTGGGCACGATCCGGGCGTTCAAGGAGGCGCATGGCGACGTCATCCTGAAGCCGCTTTACGGCAATGGCGGCGCGGGGGTGTTCCATTTGCCCGAGAGCGACCGGAACCTTTCGAGCCTGCACGAGATGTTCACCGGGTTCAGCCGCGAGCCCCTGATCGTTCAGAAATACCTGCCCGAGATCAAGGACGGCGACAAGCGCGTGATCCTGGTGGATGGCGAGCCGGTGGGCGCGATCAACCGTCTGCCCGGCAAGGGCGAGGTGCGGTCGAACATGCATGTGGGCGGGCGGCCCGAGAAGGTGGCGCTGACCGACCGGGACCGGGAGATTTGCGCCATCATCGGGCCGCGGTTGCGCGAGGCGGGGCAGATCTTTGTCGGGATCGACGTGATCGGGCAGTACCTGACCGAGATCAACGTGACCTCGCCCACCGGCATAAAGGAGTTGGAGCGGTTCGACGGGATCAACGTGGCCGGCAAGATCTGGGACGCGATCGAGGCGAAACGCGCATGAGCGTGATGCGGCCACTGCTGAACCGGTGGCTGCGGCTGACCGAGAAGCCGCACTTGCGCAAGGCCACGGTCGCCAAGGCGCGCAGGTCCTTCGAGACCAAGGCGAAATTCCTGTTCCACGCCCCGCGCGGCACGTCGGTGGCCGAGGACGAGCTGGGCGATGTGCCGGTGCTGTGGACCTGGGCCCTGGGCGTGGGGCGCGAGGACGGGCCGCTGATCCTGTATTTCCACGGCGGGGGCTTCGTGTTCGGCAGTCCGCGGGTCTATCGCAAGATGCTGGCGGTGTTGTCGCGCGAGGCGCGGGCGCCGGCAGCGCTGGTGCAATACCGGCTGGCGCCGGAGACGCCCTTTCCGGGCGCGTTCGACGATTGCATGGCGGCTTACCGCGCGGTGATGGACCGCCCCGGCGGCGTGGTGCTGGCGGGCGACAGCGCGGGGGGATGCCTGGCGCTGGCGGTGCTGGCGGAGATCACGCGGGAGGGGCTTACGCAGCCCAAGGGGTGCATCGCGCTGTCGCCGGTGACAGACCTGACCTTTTCGGGCGATAGCACCCGGGAAAACGCCGAGAGCGAAGCGGTTCTGCCGATCGAGCGGGCCGAAGAGATGTGCGAGTGGTATCTTGGAGACACGGATCCGAAGGACCCGCGCGTCTCACCGCTTTTCGCCGGATTCAAAGGCGCGGCGCCGGTGTGGATCGGGGTGGGCGATACCGAAGTGCTGCGCGATGACACGATCCGCATGGCGGCGCATTTGCGTGACGAGGGCGTGGAGGTGACCGAGGTGGTCGAACACGACCTGCCGCATGTCTGGCCGCTGTTTCACAACATGCTGCCCGAGGGGCGCGAGACGCTGGCGGATCTGGGGGACTGGATCAGGTCTCTTTCATCGTCGTGAGCCGGTAGCTGACCGCTTCGGCCACGTGGGGGCGACGGACGTCCTGGGACCCGTCGAGATCGGCGATGGTGCGCGCCACGCGCAGGACGCGGTGATAGCCGCGCGCCGAGAGCCCCATGCGTTCGGCCACGGTGTTCAGAAGGGCGCGGCCTTCGCTGTCGGGCGCGGCGATTTCTTCCAGAGCCTCGCCTTCGGCATCGGCATTGAGGCGCATGTCGGCGTGATCGCTGAAGCGCGCCTGTTGCACCGCCCGGGCCGTTGCGACCCGCTCGGCCACCTCGAGAGAGCTGTCGCCCGAGGGGGGCAGGTCGAGGTCGGTGAAGCTGACCGGGGGCACCTCGATGCGCAGATCAAAGCGGTCCATCAGGGGGCCGGAAATGCGGGACATGTAATCGTCGCCGCACTGGGGCACGCGTGCGCAGGCGCGGGCCGGGTCGGGCAGGTAGCCGCATTTGCAGGGGTTGGCGGCGGCGACCAGCAGGAAGCGGCAAGGGTAGCGGACATGGGCATTGGCGCGGGCGACGACCACTTCGCCCGTCTCGATGGGTTGGCGCAGGGTTTCGAGCACGGCGCGGGGGTATTCGGGAAATTCGTCCATGAAGAGTACGCCGTTATGGGCAAGGCTGATTTCGCCGGGGCCTGCCCGCCGCCCGCCGCCGACGATCGCGGCCATGGAGGCGGTGTGGTGCGGCTCGCGGAAGGGGCGTGTACGGTTGATGCCGCCTTCGGTCAGAAGACCCGCGAGGGAGTGGATCATCGAGGTTTCCAGCGCCTCGGGCGCCGTCAGGGGCGGCAGGATGCCGGGCAGGCGGGCCGCGAGCATGGATTTGCCGGAGCCGGGCGTGCCGACCATCATCAGGTGATGTCGCCCGGCGGCGGCGATTTCCAGCGCGCGCTTGGCGCGTTCCTGGCCCTTGACGTCGCGCAGGTCGCGGCCCGAGACATCTGCGGTGACCTCGCCGGGTTCTGCCGGGGGCAGGGGCGACTGGCCAGTGTAATGGCGGACGACGTCGGCGAGGGTTGCAGCGCCGATCACCTGGGTGGCGCCGACCCAGGCGGCTTCGGCGCCCGAGCCCTTGGGGCAGAGAAGCGTGCGGCCTTCCTCGGCCGCGGCCATGGCTGCGGGGAGCGCGCCGATGACGGGGATGAGGGAGCCGTCGAGCGAGAGCTCGCCCAAGCTGCAGGTGCCCTCGACGGCGTCGGGGGGGATGATTTCCAGCGCGGCGAGCAGGGCGAGGGCGATGGGCAGGTCGAAATGGCTGCCTTCCTTGGGCATGTCGGCGGGCGAGAGGTTGATGGTGATGCGCTTGGAAGGCAGCGCGATGGCCATGGACGACAGCGCGGTGCGGACACGGTCGCGGGCCTCGGACACGGCCTTGTCGGGCAGGCCCACGAGCGAGAAGGCCGGGACGCCGGGGGTGACGGCGCATTGCACCTCCACCTGGCGGGCCTCGACGCCCTCGAAGGCGACGGTGTAGGCGCGGGCGACCATGGGGGACTCCGTTCCCGTGAGAATGGTTAACGGATAGCGCGCCAGTGGTTTAAGAATGGTTAACCGCTCTGGAGGTCGCGCCGGTGGTGGTCGTCGGAGCCTCCGGCGGGGATATTTGGGGCCAGAGGAAGAGGGGGGTCAGGTGGTGCCGTCACGCAGGGCTGTGAAGGCGGGCCAGGCCTCGGGGTCAATGACCGTCTTGTCGCGGCAGGTGGCGTTGCAGAAGCCGAAAATACGGCCGCCGGTTTCCATCAGGTGCGTGGGGGCCTTGCCGGAATAGGGGCAGGCGGTGTTTTCGGGGGTGCCATCGGTGACGGCGCGGGCCGGGACGGGGCGGAGGCCGGGCCACGCGGTGTGGTCGAGCGGCTGGTCGTAGGGATCGGGGTCGTAGGACTTGGTGAGGCCGAGCGCGCGCCACTGGCGGAAGGCCGGGTCGGCCAGCGTGGTGTCGACATAGGCCTGCGCGGTCTTGCCCACGGGCAGGGCGTAGCCCGCGATGCGGGCGGCCACGGGGGCGTAGAAGGCATCGGCGAGGCTGTAGCGCCCGAAAAGCCAGGGGCCGTCCGCGCCGTGGCGGGTGCGAGCGATGGCCCAGAGCGTGCCGATGCGGGAGAGATCGGCCTTGACGGCGTCTGACGGGGTGAAGCCCTGCCACTGGTGCCGAAGCTGCATCGGGCAGTCGCCGCGCAGGGCGGAAAAGCCGGAATGCATTTCGGCGGTGATCGAGCGGGCGAGGGCGCGGGCGGCCGGGTCGGCGGGCCAGAGGTTGGCGTCGGGGTGGCGTTCGGCCAGGGTTTCGGCCATGGCGAGACTGTCGAAGATGACGAGGCCGTCCGCGTCGCGCATCACCGGGACGAGGCGGGCGGGCGTGAGATCCTTGAGATCCTGTTCCATGGTGCCGTCATAGAGCCCGACCATGTGGGTGCGGTGCGGCAGACCGAACTTTTCCAGCATGAGCCAGCCGCGCAGGGACCAGCTTGAAAACGTGCGGTCGCCGATGAAGAGATCGTATGTCATGGCGCGACGTTAGGCCGGGGTCGGGCCGGCGCAAAGCGGTCATTTGTGCGCATGTGCATCACGGGACGTGATTGATGCCGGACACGTGCCAGCCAGTCGGCGTGTGATGCAGTTCGGTCACCGAGAGCGGGGCGATACTGTGTGAGAACGCTTCGGTCGCGGTGAGGGCGAGCGCGCGCTGAAGCTGGGTGAGGATGACGCCGAGATGGGCGACGATCACGAGGTCGGCGCCGGGATGCGTGGCAATGAGCGCGTCGGTGGCGGCGTCCACGCGGGCGGCAAGCTCGGGCCAGGTTTCGCCCGAGGGCGGGCGCACCTCGCCGGGGTGGTCCCAGAAGGCCTGGTAGCGGGACTGGTCCTTTATGTCCTCGGGGGCCTTGAGATCCCAGTCGCCGAAATGAAGTTCCCGCAGCGCCGGGTCGTGGGGCAGGCGCGTGCGGTCTGCGGCCAGCGTGTCGGCGGTGGCGGCGGCGCGGCTGAGATCGGAGGAGACGAGCAGAGCCTGCCGCGGCAGGTGGGCATCGAGGCGGGCGATGCGCGCGGTGTCGGAGAGGTCGGCGGGCAGATCGGCCCAGCCGACGAGGCCCTTGGCGTGGGTGGGGCCGTGGCGAACCCAGAAGAGGCGGGTTTTCACGGCAGGCTGCCCTTGAGTACCTGGGGCAGGCCGGCGATGACGTGGACCGCGAGGCCGGCCCTGGCGGCCAGTTTGAGGTTCAGTTGTGCGAGCGCGGTGCGGAATTCGGGTGGGTCGGACAGGGCCGGTTCGCGGCTGAGCACGATCACGGGCGCGGCGCAGAGGGCGAGGCCGGCCATCAGCTCCGCCTCGGCCTCGGCCGGGTCCTTGCCGTCGGCGATGAGGGTGTCGAGCCACGCGGGCAGCGCACTCAGCAGGACGGCGGAGTCGCCGCTGATCCCGGCGAGGGTGCGGCCGATGTCGCGCGGTGCGTGCAGGATGGTCCAGTCGGTTTTGCGCCCTGCGACGCCGGGCTGAGTGACAGAATCCTCGGAGGGTGCGGTGAGGATGCACACTGGGCTTCGGCCTGTGCCCAGAGCGAGGGTTTCGGCGTATTCCGCAACACCGGAGCCGACGCCACCTAAAACAAAAGTGAGTCCCGGCAACATTTTTTTTGCATCCTTTTCGTGATCCGCGCGTTGGGATCGTGCGTACCACCACCAAAGACTGCGAAAAAGCTGCTTTAAACCGCGACCGGGAGTATTTCACCATGGCCTTGGATGGCAATTTCAGCACAAACATGTCACGCACGGCGATGAAGGCCGAACTGCTTGATGCCGAGACGGAACTGACACTGGCCTATGCGTGGCGCGACCAGCGAGACGAGGCGGCGCTGCACCGCCTGATCACCGCCTACATGCGGCTGGCGATCTCGATGGCGTCGAAATATCGCCGCTATGGCGCGCCGATGAACGATCTGATTCAAGAGGCTGGTCTGGGGCTGATGAAGGCCGCCGACAAGTTCGACCCCGATCGTGGCGTGCGATTTTCGACCTACGCTGTGTGGTGGATCAAGGCCAGCATTCAGGACTACGTGATGCGCAACTGGTCGATGGTGCGCACCGGCTCGACCAGCAGCCAGAAGTCGCTGTTCTTCAATATGCGCCGGGTGCAGGCGCGGCTGGAGCGGGAATCCATGGCCAAGGGCGAGACGCTGGACCGCCACCAGATGCGCGAGATGATCGCGATCGAGGTGGGCGTGCCGCTGCGGGACGTCGAGATGATGGAAGGCCGGTTGTCGGGCACCGATTTCTCGCTGAACGCGACGCAGTCGACCGAGGACGAGGGCCGCGAGTGGATCGACACAATCGAGGACGAAGGCAAGCGCGGTGACGAGCTGGTCGAGGAAGACCATGACCGTGGCGCGCTGCGCAACTGGCTGGGCGGTGCGATGTCGAAGCTGAACGAGCGCGAGCGGTTCATCGTCGTGCAACGCAAGCTGAAGGACGAGGCGCGGACGCTGGAGAGCCTGGGCGAAGAGCTGAGCCTGTCCAAGGAGCGTGTGCGCCAGATCGAGGCGGCGGCGTTCCAGAAGATGCGGAAGTACCTGGAAAAGCAGGGTGGCGAGGTGCAGAGCCTGCTGGCCTGAGAGGGTTTGCCGGGTTCGTGACCCGAAAAATGACGCTGTCGCGTGTTGCGGCGGCGTTTTTTCTTGTCCGGGTGGCGGGCCTTGTACCGTGCGGGGTCCGGGCATAGTGTTCGCCCAAGTGTTGAGGGAGCCGACGGATGCTGGCCGGAAAACGAATTTTGCTGATCATCGGAGGCGGAATCGCGGCGTACAAGGCGCTGGACCTGATCCGGCGGCTGCGCGAGCGGGGAGCTTCGGTGACGCCGGTGCTGACTCGGGCGGGCGGTGAGTTCGTGACGCCGCTGTCGGTGTCGGCGCTGGCGGGCACGAAGGTGTTCCAGGACCTGTTCGATCTGACGGACGAGGCCGAGATGGGGCATATCGAGCTGAGCCGCAGCGCGGATCTGATCGTGGTGGCCCCGGCGACGGCGGATCTGATGGCCAAGATGGCCGGAGGGCAGGCGGATGACCTGGCCTCGACGCTGCTGCTTGCGACGGACACAGCCGTGCTGCTGGCGCCGGCGATGAACGTGCGGATGTGGGGCCATGCGGCGACGCAAAGGAATATCGCGACCCTGAAAGGAGACGGGATCGGGTTTGTCGGGCCCAATGCGGGCGACATGGCCTGTGGCGAGCATGGGCCGGGCCGGATGTCGGAGCCGCTGGAGATCGTGGCGGCGGTGGAGGCGCGGCTGGCGGCCGGGCCTTTGGCGGGCAAGCGGATCGTGGTGACCTCGGGGCCGACGCATGAGCCGATCGACCCGGTGCGGTACATCGCCAACCGGTCGTCGGGCGCGCAGGGCACGGCGATTGCCATGGCGCTGGCGGGCGCGGGGGCGGAGGTGGTTTTCGTGACCGGGCCGGCGGATGTGCAACCGCCGGAGGGGGTCGAGGTGGTGAGGGTCGAGACCGCGCAGGAGATGTTGCAGGCGGTCGAGGCCGCACTTCCCGTCGATGCGGGGGTATTTGCCGCCGCCGTGGCGGATTGGCGCGTGACGCGTGCGGGCACGAGCAAGATCAAGAAGGAAGGTGGCAAGCTGCCGGTGCTGGAGTTTGCCGAGAATCCCGACATCCTGGCCACGGTCAGCCAGATGGAGGCCGGGCGGCCGACTCTCGTGGTTGGGTTTGCCGCCGAGACCGATGACGTGGTGGCGCACGCCACGGCCAAGCGGGCGCGCAAGGGCTGCGACTGGATCGTGGCCAATGACGTGAGCCCGGCGACGGGGATCATGGGCGGGGTGGAGAATGCGGTGACGCTGATCATGGCAGACGGGGCCGAGGAATGGCCGCGCATGTCGAAGGCGGAGGTGGCGCAGCAGCTGGCGGAGCGCATTGCGGAGGCGTTGGGCTGAGGCCGCGCGGTGCGCCGGAAGAGTTTAATGCCTTCGGCGAGGATATTTATGGCCAGAGGAAAAGCGGGAAGACCCGGCGCATGGTGAGCATTTCGGTGATGTGGGACGAGGGCGCGGACCGCGATTTGGGCCTGCCGCGCTATGAGACGGCGGGGGCGGCGGGGGCGGACCTGCGCGCCAACTTGGCCGACCGGGGCGCGGTAGTGATCGCGCCGGGGGCGCGGGCGCTGGTGCCGACGGGGCTGCGGCTGGCCATTCCCGAAGGCTACGAGGTGCAGGTGCGGCCACGGTCGGGGCTGGCGCTGAAGCACGGGATCACGCTGCCCAACAGCCCGGGCACGATCGACAGCGATTATCGCGGGCCGTTGGGGGTGATCGTGATGAATGCCGGGGCTGAGGCCTTTACCGTGGAGCACGGGATGCGGATCGCGCAGATGGTGGTGGCGCCGGTGGTGCAGGCCGGTTTCGAGGTGGTGGAAACCCTTGAGGAGACCGCGCGCGGGGCGGGCGGTTTCGGGTCCACGGGGGCAAGCTGATGCTGTTGGTGCTGATCCTGGCCGGGGCGATCTGGGGCCTGGGCGCGTGGATGGGTGCGCCGCGCCGGCAGCGCTGGGGCATGATCGGGGTGCTATGGGCCTTCGTCGTCTTGACTCATTTGGTGCTGCCCGACGGCAATGGATTGCGCGAGGCGACGGGGGGCGAGGTGGCGCCGTGGCTTCTGCTGGGGGGCGGCGTGGCGCTGGTGCTGGCCTATCGCCAGGTGTTGCGGCGGTTGCGGCGCCGGGTGGCGGTGCCGGAGCCGGAAAAACCCAAAGGTGTGTTCGCGCCGTCGGAGCTGGAACGCTATGCGCGGCATATCGTGCTGCGCGAGATCGGCGGGCCGGGGCAGAAGGCGCTCAAGCAGGCGAAGGTGCTGGTGATCGGGGCCGGGGGGCTGGGTTCGCCTGCGATCCTGTACCTGGCGGCGGCGGGCGTTGGCCGGATCGGGGTGATCGACGATGATGTGGTGGATGCCACCAACTTGCAACGGCAGGTGATCCATACCGACGCCCGGATCGACATGCCAAAGGTGCAGTCTGCGGCGCAGGCGGCGGAGGCGGTGAACCCTTACGTGGAGATGCGGCCCTATGAGCGGCGGTTGAGTGAGGAGATCGCGGCGGACCTCTTTGCCGAGTATGATCTGATCCTGGACGGGACGGACAATTTCGATACCCGCTACCTGGCGAACCGGGTGGCGGTGGCGCAGGGCAAGCCCTTGATTTCAGGAGCCTTGTCGCAGTGGGAAGGACAGGTGAGCGTGTTCGACCCGGCGCAGGGCGCGCCGTGCTACCAGTGTATCTTTCCCGAGGCCCCGGCGCCCGGGCTGGCGCCGAGTTGCGCGGAAGCCGGCGTGCTGGGGCCTCTGCCGGGTGTCGTGGGGTCGATGATGGCGGTGGAGGCGGTGAAGGTGATCGCGCAGGCGGGTGCGCCGCTACGGGGTGAAATGCTGATTTACGATGCCCTATATGGGGAAAGCCGGAAAATCACACTGAGCCGCCGGGCGGATTGCCCCGTGTGCGGCCAACGAGGAGAGCAACATGACCAATCCGCTGTTGAGTGAGTGGGACACGCCGTTCGGGATGGCGCCGTTCGACAAGGTCTCGGACGAGGATTTCGCGCCGGCATTCGAGGCCGCATTGGAAGAGGCGCGGGGCGAGATTGCGGCGATTGCCGACAATCCCGAGCCGCCGACTTTCGCGAACACGGTGGAGGCGCTGGAAGTGGCGGGCGAGAGGCTGGACAAGGTGTTGTCGGTGTTCTTTACCGTGGCGGGGGCCGACAGCAACGACAGGCGGCAAGAATTGCAGCGGGAGTTCAGCCCGAAGCTGGCCGCGTATTCTTCCGAGATTTACGGCAACAAGGTGCTGTTCCAGCGGATCGCGACGTTGTGGGAGGATCGCGAGAGCCTTGGGCTGACCGACGAGCAGGAGCGCGTGCTGATGCTGACGCATCGCGGGTTTCGCCGCGCCGGGGCCGGGCTGGAAGGCGATGCAGACAAGCGGATGCGCGAGATCCGGTCGCGGCTGGCGGAACTGGGCACGGCGTTCACGCAGAACCTGCTGAAGGACGAGGCGGGGTGGTTCATGGAACTGCGCGAGGCGGACCTGGACGGGCTGCCGGAGTTCGTCGTGCGCTCGGCCCGGGCGGCGGGCGAGGAAAAGGGCGCGGCGGGGCCGGTCATTACCTTGTCGCGGTCCTTGATCGTGCCTTTCCTGCAGTTCTCGCCGCGGCGCGACCTGCGCGAGAAGGCCTACGCCGCGTGGACGTCGCGCGGGGCAAACGGCGGCGAGACGGACAACCGGGGGATTGCCGCCGAAGTGCTGAAGCTGCGCGAGGAGCGGGCGAAGCTGTTGGGGTACGAGAATTTTGCCGCCTTCAAGCTGGAGACCGAAATGGCCAAGACGCCCGAGGCGGTGCGCGGCCTTTTGATGGATGTCTGGGGACCGGCCCGCGCGCAGGCGGAGGCGGATGCCGCAGTGCTGACCGAGATGATGCGAGAGGATGGCGTCAATGGCCCGCTGGAGCCGTGGGACTGGCGGTATTATTCCGAGAAGCGGCGGAAGGCCGAGCATGACCTGGATGAGACGGCGCTGAAGCCGTATCTGCAGTTGGACCGGATGATCGAGGCGGCGTTTGCCTGTGCGCATCGGCTGTTCGGGCTGGAGTTCAAGCGGCTGGATGTGCCGCTCTACCATCCCGATTGCCGGGCGTGGGAGGTGACGCGGGAGGGGCGTCATGTGGCTGTGTTCATCGGGGATTACTTTGCGCGCGGGTCGAAGCGGTCGGGGGCGTGGTGCTCGGCGATGCGGGGCCAGCGGAAGTTTCCCGATGTGAAGGGGCCGGTGGTGATCAACGTGTGCAATTTCGCCAAGGGCGATCCGGCGCTTTTGAGCTATGACGACGCGCGGACACTGTTTCACGAGTTCGGTCACGCGCTGCACCAGATGCTGTCGGACGTGACCTATGAAAGCATTTCGGGCACATCCGTGGCGCGGGATTTCGTGGAGTTGCCAAGCCAATTGTATGAACACTGGCTGGAGGTGCCGGAGGTTCTGTCGGAGTTCGCGACCCATGCCGAGACTGGCGAGCCGATGCCGCAGGAGATCTTGGACAAGGTGCTGGGGGCCGCGACCTATGACATGGGGTTCCAGACGGTGGAATACGTAGCGTCGGCGATGGTCGACCTGGCGTTCCACGAGGGCGAAGCGCCAGACGATCCGATGGCGAAACAGGCCGAGGTGCTGGCGGAGATGGGGATGCCGCACGCGATCCGGATGCGGCACGCGACGCCGCATTTTGCGCATGTGTTCAGTGGTGATGGGTATTCCAGTGGCTACTACAGCTACATGTGGTCGGAGGTGATGGATGCGGATGCCTTCGCTGCCTTCGAGGAAGCCGGAGGCGCGTTCGACGCCGAGAAAGCGCAGGCACTGAAAGAGAATATCCTGTCGATGGGCGGCTCGCGCGAGGCGGAGGAGCTATACCTGGCCTTCCGCGGCCGGATGCCGGGGGTCGAGGCGCTCTTGAAAGGGCGGGGGCTGGCGGCATGACACCGGAAGAGATCGAGAAACTGCCCTATCGGCCCTGCGCGGGGGTCATGCTGGTGAACGGGGACGGGAAGGTTTTCGTCGGTCAGCGGATCGACAGCGAGTATGACGCTTGGCAGATGCCGCAGGGCGGGATCGACGAGGGCGAGGAGCCGCGCGATGCGGCGCTGCGGGAGCTGTGGGAAGAGACCGGGGTGACCGCCGATCTGGTGACGGTGGAGGCCGAGACGCCGGAGTGGATCCCCTATGATCTGCCGCACGAGCTGGTGCCGAAGCTGTGGAAGGCGCGTTATCGGGGGCAGATGCAGAAATGGTTCCTGATGCGGTTTCACGGGAGCGATGCGGACGTGGACATCACCCTTCCGCCGGCGGAGTTTTCCGAGTGGAAATGGATCGCGCCCGAGGACGTGGTGGATGCCATCGTGCCGTTCAAGCGCGGGGTTTATGCCAAGGTGATGGAGGCGTTCGGAGACAGGCTATGAAGATGTTTTTGACGAGCATGGCTTTTGTTCTGGCCGCCGGACCGGCGCTGGCGCTGTCCTGCCTGCGGCCGGATGTGGCGCGCACCTACAACCAGGCGTCGGAGGCGGAGCAGGCCTATGTGGTGGTTTCGGGCGCGTTGCGCTTTGACGAAACCCGGTTGCCGGAGAATGACGGGACCAACAACGACAGGCGCAACGTGACGATCCCGGCGCGGCTGGAGGGGACATCGCTGTCGCGGGCGGGCTTCACGACGCCGTTCGCACGGGACATCACGCTGGAAGTGCGGTGCTTTGGGCCGTGGTGCGGCGGGGCGCAGTCGGGGGTGGAATACTTGGTTTTCTTGGAGAAGCATGGGCGGAACCTGGTGATGGTCGCGGATCCCTGCGGCAGCTGGGCGTTCCCGGAGCCGTCGGCCGAACAGGTGCGGCAGGTGGAGACCTGTATCGGCGGGCTGGAGTGTGTGGCGTTGAAGTGAGGCGGGCGCGCGTGGGTTGTCACCCACCCTACGAGGTGCCGGATCCGGTCCGGTACGCGTTGAGTGGGGGCCGCGCGGAATCAAGGCCGCAGGCCGCCTCGCGATCGCCAGACCGCCCGGACGGGCTGGCGATTGGGTGACGTAAGCGCTTCGATTGAGGGTTTTGCGGAAGTTGCCGGCATAAAGTGCGTTGAATGAAGGTTGTTCGCCAGCCCGCAGTCTGGCGATCGCGCGGCTTGGTAGGCGGGGCGCGCGTGGGTTGTCACCCACCCTACGATTCGGACTCGAAATGAGAACAAAAGGTGAATATCATGGGGGCCTGCCATGTTCACCGAATTGTCGATCACTTCCAATTTCACCTTCCTGACCGGGGCGTCCCATGCCGAGGAATACGTGGCGCGGGCGGCGGAGCTGGGTCTGGCAGGGCTGGCCATTGCTGACGAGAACTCGGTCGCGGGGGTGGTGCGCGCCCATGCGGCGGTGCGCGAGATTGCCCGCGTGGTGGCCGAGCGGGAACGGATCGAGGCGCGCGACGGTCCCATCGGCCCGCCCGCGCCGGAGCCGCGCGCGCCCGAGTGGGCGCATGTGCCACGCTTCTATCCCGCCGCCAGGCTGGTGCTGCGCGAGGGGCTGGTGCTGACCGCCCTGCCCGAGACGCGGCAAGGTTGGGGGCGGCTGAGCCGGCTGATCAGCGCCGGGCGGCTGCGGGTGGAGAAAGGCGAATGCGACCTGCGGCTCGACGACCTGCTGGAGGGGATGGAGGACATCGTGCTGTTGCTGCACCCGCCGGAGGGGGCACTGCGGGACTGGAAGCGGCTTGCGGGGCGGCTGGTGAAGGGTGTTGGTGGGCAGTGCTACCTGCTGATGGCGCCGCGCTATGACGGGCAGGATGCGGGGCGGTTTGATCGGCTGGCAAAGTTGGCAGAGGAGCTGGGGCTGGAAACCGTCGCCTCGGCCCTGCCCGCGATGCACCATGCGCGGCGGCGGCGGCTGGCCGATGTGCTGACCGCGATCCGGCAGGGGCGGCGGGTGGACGAACTGGGCCGGGATGCGCTGGCCAATGGCGAGCAAAGATTGCGCTCGGAAGCGGAAATGCTGCGGCTGTTTGCAGGCCACGAGGAGGCGGTGCGGCGCACGGGGGATGTGGCGGCGCGGCTGCGGTTTTCGCTGGACGAGTTGCGGTACGAGTATCCCAGCGAGGTGTCGCAGGGGGAAACGGCGGCGCAGAGGCTGCGGCGGCTGGCGATGGAAGGGCTGCGCTGGCGCTATCCCGACGGCGCGCCGGAGCGGGTGCGGGGGATGATCGAGCACGAGCTGAGCCTGATCGCCAAGCTGAAGTACGAGCCTTATTTCCTGACAGTGCGCGACGTGGTGGCCTTTGCCCGGTCGCGCGGGATCCTGTGCCAGGGGCGCGGGTCGGCGGCCAATTCGGTGGTGTGCTATTGCCTGGGCGTCACGTCCGTTAGCCCGGAAACCGGCACGATGGTGTTCGAGCGGTTCGTCAGCGAGGCGCGCAACGAACCGCCAGATATCGACGTGGATTTCGAGCATGAGCGGCGCGAGGAGGTGATCCAGCATATCTATGAGCGCTATGGCCGGCACCGCGCAGGGCTGTGCGCGACGGTCATTCATTACCGTGGCAAGCGGGCCATCCGCGAGGTCGGCGCGGCGATGGGACTGAGCCAGGACACGGTGGGGGCGCTTTCGTCGCAGTTATGGGGGTTCTTTGCGACCTCGGGCGCGGTGGAGCGGGAGCGGATGCGCGAGATCGGGCTGGATCCCGACGACCGGCGGCTGCGCCAGACGATGGAGCTGGTGCGCGAGATCGAAGGGTTTCCGCGGCACCTGAGCCAGCATGTGGGTGGGTTCGTCATCACCGAAGGGCGGCTGGACGAACTGGTGCCGATCGAGAACGCCACGATGGAAGGGCGGACGGTGATCTGCTGGGACAAGGACGATATCGATGCGCTGGGCATCCTGAAGGTGGACGTGCTGGCGCTGGGGATGCTGAGCTGTCTGCGCAAGGCGTTCGACCTGATCGAGCAGCATCACGGGCAGGCGCATACGCTGGCCTCGCTGCCGCCGGAAGACCCGAAGGTCTATGACATGCTGTGCAGGGCGGATACGATCGGGGTGTTCCAGGTGGAGTCGCGCGCGCAGATGAATTTCCTGCCCCGGATGCGACCGCGCACGTTCTATGACCTGGTGATCGAGGTGGCGATCATTCGGCCCGGGCCCATTCAGGGCGACATGGTGCATCCTTATATCCGGCGGCGGAACGGTGAGGAACAGGTCGAGTTTCCGTCTGACGAGCTGGGCCGGGTGCTGGGCAAGACGCTGGGCGTGCCGCTCTTTCAGGAGCAGGCGATGCAGATCGCCATCATCGGGGCGGGGTTCACGCCGGAAGAGGCGGACCGTCTGCGCCGGTCGCTGGCGACGTTCAAGAAGCACGGGAATATCAGCGAGTTCCGCACGCGGTTTCTGAAGGGCATGCGGGCCAATGGCTATGACATGGAGTTCGCCGAACGGTGTTTCAGCCAGATCGAGGGGTTCGGCAGCTACGGCTTTCCCGAAAGCCACGCGGCGAGCTTTGCGCTGTTGGTCTATGCCAGTGCATGGGTCAAGCGGCACCATCCGGGGATCTTTGCCTGCGCGCTCTTGAACGCGCAGCCGATGGGGTTCTACGCGCCGGCGCAGATCGTGCGGGATGCGCGGGAACATGGGGTGGAGGTGCGGCCCGTCTGCATCAACGCCAGTTTCTGGGACAACGTGATGGAGCCGGATGACGCGGGCGGGCTGGCCCTGCGGCTGGGGTTCCGGCAGGTCAAGGGGATGGTGGAGGAGGACGCCCACTGGATCACCGCGGCGCGGGGCAACGGGTACCGCGAGGTGAGCGACGTGTGGCGGCGGGCGGGGGTGGCGCCCGAGGTCATGACGCGGCTGGCCGAGGCGGATGCCTTTGCCGGCATCGACGTGGCGCGGCGCGGCGCGCTGTGGGACACCCACGCGATGGTGGGCAAAGAAGCGCTGCCGCTGTTCGCCGGCGACATGGAGGGCGAGGCGGTGTTCGAGCCTGAAGTGGATCTGCCCGCCATGACCACGGGCGAGGAGGTGGTGGAGGATTATGTCTCGATACGCCTGTCGCTGAAGGCGCATCCCCTGGCGCTGCTCAGGGATGTGTTGACGCCTGCCGCTTCGACACGGCGCCCGCCCACCCACCCCGCCGTGTCGAAGCGGCAGGGGGAAGACACGCAGACCTCATCGCACGTGGCAGATGCCGGAGCCTCCGGCGGGAGTATTTGAAGAACGATGAACGGATGTCAGATTTCATTGTTCCCGAAATACTCCGGGGAGGAGACCGAAACGAAGTTTCGGGCGGAGGGGCAGGGCCCCTCTTAAATACTCTGATCGTATTCACCCACCGAAGGCTCGGTGCGGATGACGGTGTCGATTTCCTTGAAGATCGCGCGCATTTCGTCGTCCGACGTGGCGCTTTCACAGACCACGACGAGGTTGGGTGTGTTCGACGACGCGCGCACCAGGCCCCAACTGCCATTTTCCAGGATGACGCGGGCACCGTTGACGGTGACGACTTCCTTGATGGGCTGGCCGGCGAATGTTTCGCCCGCCTCATGCTTGGCGACGAGTTTCTGCACCAGGCGGTCGAGCACCTCGTATTTCTCGGTATCGGCGCAGTGGGGCGACATGGTGGGCGTCGACCAGGTGATGGGCAGAGCGCGGCGCAGGTCGGACATGGACATGTCGGGATTGCGGTCCATCAGCTTGCAGATTTCCACAGCCACCCTCATGCCGCAGTCGTAGCCGCGGCCCACGGGTTCGGCCAGGAAGTAGTGACCGGATTTTTCGAACCCGGCGAGTGCGCCCAGTTCCTTGACCCGGCGTTTCATGTGGCTGTGGCCGGTTTTCCAATAGTCGGCTTTCACGCCGTTCTTTTGCAATTCGGGATCGGCGGCGAAGAGGCCGGTGGATTTCACATCCGCCACGAAGGTGGCATTGGGGTGCAGCTTGCTGAGGTCGCGGGCCATGATGACGCCCATCTTGTCTGCGAAGATCTCCTCGCCTTCGTCATCGACCACGCCGCAGCGGTCGCCGTCGCCGTCGAAACCGAGGGCGAAATCGGCGCCCGAGTCCTTCACCGAGGCGGCCATGTCGTGCAGCATTTCCATGGCTTCGGGGTTGGGATTGTAGTTGGGGAAGGTGTAGTCGAGCGTGTTGTGCGAGGGGATTACCTCGACGCCGAGACGCTCGAATAGCTCGGGCGCGAAGGCCGAGGCGGTGCCGTTGCCGGTGGCGCAGACGACGCGCAGCTTGCGCGACATTTTGAAGTCGCCGACGAGATCGTCGAGATAGGCTTCGCGCACGCCATCGACAAACTCGTAGCCGCCGCCTGAATGGGGTTCGCCCTCGCCGCCGAGGACGATGTCGCGCAGCTCGCCCATCTCGTCGGGGCCGTGGGTGAGAGGGCGGTCGAAGCCCATCTTGACCCCGGTCCAGCCGTTCGGGTTGTGCGAGGCGGTGACCATCGCCACGGCGGGCACGTCGAGGTGGAACTGCGAGAAGTACGCCATTGGCGAGAGCGCCGGGCCGATATCCTTGACGTGGATGCCGGCCTGCATGAGGCCGACGATGAGCGCGTTCTTGATCGAGAGCGAATAGTCGCGGTAGTCGTTGCCGACCGCGATCACCGGGTCGATGCCGCGGCGGCGCATCTGGGTGCCGAGGCCGAGGCCGAGGGCGGTGATGCCGGGCAGGTTGATCTCGTCGGGGAATTTCCAGCGGGCGTCGTATTCGCGAAAGCCGGTGGGCGTGATCATCGGGTCGCGGAGAAACGCCCAGGTATTCTGGGACACGGTGGCGGCGGGTTTGGTCATGGAAATACCTTCAATTTGAATCAATGCGGCAAGGGTATTCTTTGGCGAGCCTGTCGAATTGCATGAGGCTCTGCAAGAGGGCGGGCATCTGGTCCAGCGGGATCATGTTGGGGCCGTCGGAGGGCGCGGTGTCGGGCGCTTCGTGGGTCTCGATGAAAACCGCCGCGATGCCCAGGGAGACGGCGGCGCGGGCCATGACGGGTGCGAATTCGCGCTGGCCGCCGGAACTGCCGCCCTGGCCGCCGGGCTGTTGCACGGAATGGGTGGCGTCCATCACCACCGGATAGCCGGTGGCGGCCATCTGGGGCAGGGATCGCATGTCGGCCACAAGCGTGTTGTAGCCGAAGGAGGTGCCGCGTTCGGTCAGCAGGATGCGGGTGTTGCCGGTGCTTTCCACCTTGGAGATGACGTTGGGCATGTCCCAGGGCGCTAGGAACTGGCCTTTCTTGACGTTGATCGCGGCGCCGGTCGCGCCGGCGGCCAGCAGAAGATCGGTCTGGCGGCAGAGGAAGGCGGGGATTTGGAGGATATCCACGACCTCGGCCACGGGGGCGCATTGGTCGGGCAGGTGGATGTCGGTCAGGACGGGGACCCCTAGTGCGTCCTTCACCGACTGGAGCGCCTTGAGGCCGTCGTCGATGCCAAGGCCGCGCTTGCCGGAAAGCGACGTGCGGTTGGCCTTGTCGAAGGACGCCTTGAAGACATATTGCGCGCCGGCCGCTTTGCAGGCCTCTTGCATCGCGCCCGCGATCATCTGGGCGTGATCGGCGCTTTCCAGCTGGCACGGCCCGGCGATGACGGTGAGCGGCGCGTCGTTTCCGACGCGCAGGTCTGCGATTTCAACTGTTTTCATGTCTTACGACGAAACCTGTTCCTTGAGCACCGACGCGGTCAGCGACAACAGCAGGTAGATACCGCCGAAGATCAGGAACGCAAGCAAAGTGTTCTCGAACTTGCGCGGATAGGAGGGATCCTGCGAAGCGACGGGCTTGACCGCGACCGTGAGGTAGCGCACCTGCTTGTTTGCCTCGATCTCGGACTGGCGTTTGGTTTCTAGCGCGGATTGCAGCACGAGGTCGGCGGTGGCGAGGTCGGCCTGCGCCATCTGGATCTCGGCGGCCTGGCTGGCGAGCGAGGCGTTCTCCTCGGTTGCCTCGGTCAGGCGGGCGTTCTGCTTGGCCAGTTCGCGCGACAGGACCTCGACTTCGGAGCGCAGCGCCTGGACCCGGGCCGAGTTGGGGCGGGAATTGGCCAGTTGGGTGTTCAGATCCAGCTGCTTTTCCTGAAGCTGAAGTTCGACATTGCCGATGAGCTGGCGGATATTGGCGATCTCGCCTTCGGGATCGAGGATCGAGCCTTCTTGCAGCTCGACCAGCCGGCGCTGGGCGGCGCGGCGTTCGTCCTTGGCCTCTTCCAGCGCGGCCTCGGCGGTTTTCACCGCGTCGAAGCGTTTTTCCTGGCTGAGCGCGTCGACACGTTCCTCGGCGTATTCGATCAGCTTTTCGGAAAATTCCTGGCTGGTTTCGGGATCGGCGGTCGACACGTCGAGCCGGATCACACCTTCGGTCGGGTCATAGCCGAGCTTGACATATTTTTCGTAGACCTTGTAGGCCTCTTCGTTGGTCGCATCGGGGTCGAGCCGCTGAATCGGGTCGATCTCTTCGCCGCTGAACATGGCCTTGAAACCCACATCCTCGTTCAGGCGCAGCATGGCGTCCTTGGATTCGAGGTAGGATTGGACCGCGATGGAATCCTGCCCGGTGGCGAATTGTGACGGCAGAAGCCCGCCCAGCCCGCCCTGGCCACTGCCGCCGCCGTCGGCGGTGATGATCAGGAATTCGGACTTGGTGGCGTACATCGGCGTGGCGATGGTGTAGAAATAATAGCCCGCGATCAGGGTGGGCAGCATGACGAAGGCCGCCAGCCGCGACATGAGCAGCAGCATCTTCTTGCGGCGGCGCGAGGCGATGTCGCGCTGGATCTTCTGGATTTCCTTGGCGCGGCGGTCGGCCGGGCTGAGCTCGGTCGAGGGCAGGGCGATCTGGCCCACCGGCACGGTCTGGGGCAGTTGCACGCGTTCGGACGGGATTTCGGCCGGCTGGGTGTTTTCGCCGCCCGAGACCAGCTCGACGATGTTGGAGCGCTGGAACGGGTCGATGCCGCGGGCGCGCAGAAGGCGGACTGCGTCGAAATCGGAGGTGGGAGCCAGCCCGTGTTTCTGGGCCATGCGGCGGGCCATGCGCAACTGGCGGCCGGTCAGACCCTCTTTGCGGATCTCGTCGATATCCTGCGACACGGACATTTCGCGCGCCGAGGACACTTCGCCCTGGTGCACCGCGCTTTGCGAAGCCGCGTCCTCGGACGGTTGCGGGGTGGTGTCGGGCGTCTGCTGCACGTCCTCCTCGGCACCCGATTCGGGGCCGGGGGCGGCAGCATGTCCGCCACCCGAAGAGGTGCGGCGGATGCGGAATTTTCTAGCCTTGGGTTTCGTAGTCATAAAGCTGTTTTGCCTCTTCCAAGGTGTCGAAGATATGCAGCTTGCCATCCATAAGAACGGCAGCCTCGCGCGCGAATTTTTCGAGCGTTGCGGGCTGGTGCGATACGATCACCACTGTGGTTGTGCGCAGTCGTTCCCGAAGGATGTCGCCCGCGCGCCGGTTGAATTCAACGTCGGTGGAGCTGGGCATACCCTCGTCGATAAGATACATGTCGAAATCCAGCGCCAGCATCAACGAGAATGTGAAGCGCGATCTCATGCCCGAGGAATACGTGCCGAGCGGCTGGTCGAAATATTCGCCCAGGTTGCAGACATAGCGGCAGTATGCCTCGACATAGTCGGGATCGAGCCCGTAGAGCGTGGCGATGTAGCGGGCGTTTTCCTTGGCCGAGACACGCCCGATGACGCCGCCCATGAAGCCCAGGGGAAACGAGATGCGGCAGCCGCGGCGGATCTCGCCCTCGTCTGGTTTTTCCAGGCCGGCCATCATCTTGATCAGCGTGGTCTTGCCCGTGCCGTTGGGCGCGAGGATGCCGAGCGAGCGGCCAAGCTCCACCCGGAACGAGACGCGGTCAAGGATCACCTTGCGCTGCGTGCCCGTCCAGAAGGACTTGCTGACATTGTCGAACTCGAGCATCCAGGGGCTCCGTCGCTGCTCTTACCCTCGTTTAGCGAGGTTTTCTTAAGGCTGTGTTAGCCATGATCCCGCGCATTATGTCGGAATTGTCCACGATATGACAACAAATCAGGGCAATTTTATGTGCTTGGTGAGAAAAAGTGAGGAAGGGGCGGGGCGGCCGTGAGGGCCGCCGCACCCGGGTGTGGTCGCAAGGACCGGTTCGCCGGGTCAGGCGATGGCGTGCCAGGCCATGCCGGCCAGGACGGCGCCGAGGAAGCCGAAGCCGAAATAGGCGAAGAAAATCCGCGGCTTGACCAGTGCCCAGACGGCGATGGCGGCGGGGATACAACTGACGCCGCCGGCGATGACGAAGCTCATGGCGGCGCCCTGGCTCATGCCCTGGGCCAGAAGCGCATCGACCAGCGGCACGGCGGCATAGCCATTGAGATAGGCGGGCGCGCCCACGAGAGCCCCGAGGAGGATCGTGCCGATGCCGTCACCGCCCAGCACCGTGGCGATGGTGTCGGCCGGGATGTATTCCAGCATCATCGCCTCGATCACGTAGGCCAGCGTCAGCCATTTCAACAGGAAGATGCCGTTGTCGATGGCGGTCTCGCGGAAGGTGTCGTTGCGCGCGGACTCGGTCCAGAAGCGCCAGACGGGGCGGCCCTGGAACGGTTTCTTCGCGCCACAGCAGCCGCCGGTCTGGCGGTTTTCGCGCAGGGGATCGGCAAAGAGGGGCGAGCGGGCCAGCGCCATGGTGGCGAACCCGCCCATGAGGCCCAGGCCCACCGCCGCGACGGCCTTGGCCACGGCGAATTCCCAGCCGATGGTGCCGGACGTGATCAGGAACATGGCCGGGTCCATCAGCGGTGAGGCCAGCCAGAAGGCCATCACGGCCCCCAAGGGCGCGCCGAGAGCCAGCATGGCGGCGATGAAGGGAATGACCTCGCACGAGCAGAAGGGCGAAAGGCCGCCCAGAATGGCCGCGAGGAAGATCATGCGGACCTGGCGGCCCTCGAAGGCCTTGGCCAGCAGGGTCTCGGCACCCGTCGCCTTCATGTAGGCGACCGCTAGGACGGCGAAGACGATGAAGGGCGCGGTGTGCAGCAGCGCGTTCGCGGTGAACGTGACCGTGGGCCAGAATTGCGGCGGATCGAGTACGGCCACGGCGGCGAGGATCATGGCAAGCGCCAGCCACGCCTTGTCGAGGCTGGCCCATGTGCGGCGCAGGGTGGGTGCGGTTGTATCAGCCATTGGCGTGGTCCTCGTGGGGGCAGTCGCTGTCGGCGCAGCATTCGCGCAGCAGAAAGTCGGCCAGCAGGCGCAGTTCGTCATAGGCGACGGCGGCGCAGATGATGCTGCGACCCTGTTTTTGCTGCTTCACCAGCCCGGCTTGCGACAGTATTTTCATGTGGTGAGTCAGGGTGGAGCCGGTGACGCCGGCGCGTTCGCCCAATTCGCCGATGCGCAGGCCTTCGGGGCCGGCACGAACGAGAGTGCGCAGCACGGCAAGGCGTTGTTCGGATCCCAGCGCTGCAAAGGTCGAGGCGGCGAGGGCGAGATCGAGGTCGGGAATCGGTGTCTGTTTCATATTTCTAGATTTATCGAAATGAAGATCCAGTGCAAGCCATATTTCTAGAAATATCGAAATGAATGCCTGCGCGGGGGCTTGAAGCCCTTTAACATCGTGCTGCACTGCGGTATGAGCGGCGCAAAGAGACCCGAAACGAAGAGGATTTCCCCAGATGGGTTACAAAATCGTCGTCGCAGGCGCCACGGGCAACGTGGGCCGCGAAATGCTGAACATTCTGGCCGAGCGCCAGTTCCCTGTCGACGAGATCGCCGTGCTTGCCAGCCGCCGGTCCATCGGCACAGAAGTCAGCTTTGGCGACAAGACCTTGAAGACCAAGGACATCGACGGGTTCGATTTCACTGGGTGGGACATGGCGCTGTTCGCCATCGGCTCGGAGGCGACCAAGAAATACGCACCGATCGCGGCCAAGGCGGGCTGCGTGGTGATCGATAACTCGTCGCTTTACCGCTATGACGCCGATGTGCCGCTGATCGTGCCGGAAGTGAACGCGGACGCGATCACGGGCTATTCCAAGAAGAACATCATCGCCAACCCCAACTGTTCGACCGCACAGATGGTCGTGGCGCTGAAGCCGCTGCATGACCGCGCCAAGATCAAGCGGGTTGTGGTCAGCACCTACCAGGCGACCTCGGGCGCGGGCAAGGAAGGCGTGGACGAACTGTGGGATCAGACCAAGTCGATCTACAACCCGACGCATGAGGTGCCGCCGAAGAAGTTCCAGAAGCAGATCGCGTTCAACGTCATTCCGCATATCGACGTCTTCATGGAAGACGGCTCGACCAAGGAAGAGTGGAAGATGGTGGTCGAGACGAAGAAGATCGTCGATCCGTCGATCAAGGTCACGGCGACCTGCGTGCGGGTGCCGGTGTTCGTGGGTCACGCGGAATCGGTCAATATCGAGTTCGAGGAATTCCTGGACGAGGACGAGGCGCGCGACATCCTCCGCGAGGCGCCGGGGATCATGGTTGTCGACAAGCGCGAGGACGGTGGGTACGTGACGCCGGTGGAATGCGTGGGTGATTTCGCCACCTTCATCAGCCGGATCCGGCAGGACAGCACGATCGAGAACGGCATCAACCTGTGGTGCGTCAGCGACAACCTGCGCAAAGGTGCCGCGTTGAACGCGGTGCAGATCGCCGAGACGCTGGGCAACCGGGTGCTGCAGAAGGGCTAAGCCCTTTTCATCGCTGTGAGATTTTTGCCGCGCCGTCCTTTGCCAAGGGCGGCGCGTTTTCTTTTCGTGGAAAAATTTCACCGTGCGGCCAAGAAGGGCGGACTTGCGCGCGTCCCATTAGAGACCGATCATCCGGCCAATTATTCTGGAGTAGACACCATGCGTTCGCTTTCCCTGATCATCCTTGCCGCCCTGCCGTTTCCCGCGCTGGCCGAAGATTTCGCCCTGACCAGCGACGTCGGCGCGGTCACACTTTATCCGCAAGGCGCCACCGTTACGCGGCAGGTGCCGTACAGCATCCCCGCGGGGCAGCATCAGCTGATCCTGACGGATCTGCCGCGCTCGACGCCCCTGGCCTCGGTCCGGGTGGCGGTCGAGGGCGCGGCGATGGGCAGCGTGACGGCGCGGCGTGACTTCGTGCCGCCACGCACCGAGGAAGAGACCGCCGCCTTGCAGGCCGCCCGCGCCGAGGTGGAGCGGCTGGAGGACGAGTTGCGCGACGCGCGCGCCGCGGTCGAGACGATCCGGCTGGAGGCCGAGGCGGCGCGGGCGCGGGTGGCGTTTCTTGAAAAGCTGGGCGAGGGCGAAGGCGTGACCGCGCTGGATATCGCGGCCCTGCGCGACCTGTCGGCGATGATCGGCGAAGAGACCCTGGCGGCGCTGCGCACGGCCCAGGATGCCGAGCGGCGGGCCGACGCGGTGGCGCGGTCGCTGGAGGATCTGGAAGACGAGCTGACGCGGGCGAAACAGGCCGAGGCCGCGCTGGTGCCCGAGGACGAGGACCGCGCGATGCTGGCCGTGGCCGTCAGCGCCGAGGCTGCCGCCGAGGGCGTGCTGACCGTCACCTACAACACCGAGGCCGCCGGGTGGGAGCCGGTCTATGACCTGCGGCTGGATCGTAAGAGCGGCGCGCTGACGCTGGAACGCGGCGCCTATGTGGCACAGTCGACGGGCGAGAACTGGCAGGCGGCGGAGCTGACCCTGTCGACCGTGCGCCCCAGCGAGCAGACCGCGCCGAGCGAGGTGTGGCCGTGGCTGCGCCGGATCTACAACGAGCCGCCGTTGCAGCCCGTGCCGCTGGCGCGCAGCGCGCCGGAGTCCGACATGGCCGCGGGCGCGCAGATGGAAGAGGCCATGGCCGTGTCCCCCGAGCCGATCGTCGCCAAGGCCGATTTCGACGGGCTGTCGGTGAGTTACAGCTATCCCGGCAAGGTCGGCGTCGCCACGGGCGCGGACCGGGTGCGCCTGGCACTGGGAACGCTGGACATTCAGGCCGAGACGGTGGCCAAGGCGGTGCCGCTGAACGACCTCAGCGCGTTCCTGGTGGCGGAGTTCACCAATGATACGGGCGAGGTGATCCTGCCCACGGCCGAGGCGAGCTTTTACCTGGACGGGCGCTTTGTCGGGCAGCGTTACATGGAGATGATCCCGGCGGGGGACGAGGCGGAGCTGTCCTTTGGTCCCATCGACGGGCTGCGCCTGACGCGTACCGTAGAGGACCGGGCCGAGGGAGATCGTGGCGTGATCTCGAAATCCAACCGGATCGCGGAGACGGTGCGGATCGAGATCGAGAACCTGACCGGAGAGGCCTGGCCGCTGCGGGTGCTGGACCGGGTTCCGGTGTCCGAGCAGGAGGATCTGGAGATCACATGGGACGCGACGCCAACCCCGGTAGAGGAGCGTGTCGACGACAAGCGCGGCGTGCTGGCGTGGGAATTCGAGCTGGGCGCGGGCGAACGCCAAGAGATCCGCCTGAGCCACACGATCAAGTGGCCGGACGGGATGGTGCTGCGCTGAGGTGCGTGTGTGGCCCTGAGCGGAACGTGTGCACTGGCCCTACCGGGCCGGTGCTCGGGGCGCCTTCCGGGGCGCGGCCTAGAACCGTTCGGCGCGCAGGACTTGGCAATCGGTGACGCAGACCACGCCGATATGCCGCTCGACGACGGAAAAAGCGGCCTCCAGAAGGTTGTCCAGCCGGTCCGGGCGGATGATGCACACCACCTGGACCATACCGTCGGCGCGGCCGACCTGGCCCGCGCGGTCCCATTCGCCCGAGCGGCCCGATCCGCCCGAGACGGGCAGGACGGTGTAGCCGGTGACGTCGGCGGCCCGAAGCGCCTTGGTCAGGCGGCTTTTCATCACTTTCTCGATGGTGATTTCGACACGTTTCGCGTCATGGGTCTGCATGTCAGCCTCCTGTCGCGGTGCGGGCGATTGCCACGTAAAGCGGGATGCCCAGCACAAGGTTGAAAGGGAAGGTCACGCCGAGTGACAGCGTGAGATAGATCGAGGGGTTCGCCTCGGGCAGGGCGACGCGCATGGCCGCCGGCACGGCGATATAGCTGGCCGAGGCCGCGAGCACCATCAGCAGGACCACACCGCCGGTGGACAGACCCAGAAGCAGCGCTGCTCCGAGGCCGAAAAGGCTGCCGACCACGGGCATGACGAGGCCGAAGACAAGACCGCCAAGACCGATGTCGTGGCGGCCCTTGGCCATGCCGCGCCCGGCGACGAGGCCCATGTCCAGAAGAAAGAGGCAGAGCACGCCCTTGAAGGGGGCGACGATGAAGCTGCTGATTTCCTCAAGGCCCTCGGGGCCGGTGACCCACCCGATGAGGAAGCTGCCGACCAGCAGGACGATCGAGCCGTTCAGAAGGATCTCGCGCCAGAGGCCGGCATCCATGCGGCCCGATTTCTCGCCCCGCGATACCAGCCAGAGGGCCGACAGGATCGCGGGCGCCTCCATCGCGGCGGCGACGGCGACCATGTAGCCCTCGGACCCGATGCCGCGGCTTTCCAGTACGGACGTGGCGGCGACGAAGGTGACGATGGAGATCGAGCCGTAATGCCCCGCGACGGCGGCGGCGTTCAGGCGGTCCATCCGGGTGACGATGCGTAGCAGAAGGTAGGCCACGAAGGGCAGGAGGCCGGAGAGGATCACGCCGGCCAGAAGCGTCAGACCCAGCGTGGCGTCGATGCCGTGATCGGCCACGCTGACCCCGCCTTTGAACCCGATGGCGAAAAGCAGGTAGATCGACAGGGCTTTCGCCGCGGCCTCGGGCACAGAAAGGTCCGACCGCGCAAGGGCGGCGGCGAGGCCGAGCGCGAAGGACAACACGATTGGCGAGATCAGGTTGTCGCCGGCCAGTGCGAGTATCTCCATCATCCAGCATCCCCTCCGAATGAAATTTGGAGTGATTTATGGCATTGGCGGAGGAAGGCAACAGGAATCCCGCGCGGCGATCATGGATTGCGCGGCAGGCCGGGTGCGATGTCAGACCGTGACGAACCCGCCTTCTTCGGGCACGTAATGTTCGATCTCGCCCTCGCCGATGTCGTGCCAGAGGCCGTGCAGGGTGAGGTGGCCGCTCTCGATGGCCTCGGCCACGAAGGGAAATGTCACGAGGTTTTCAAGGCTGACGAGAACGGCCTGTTTTTCGAGCGCCGCGACGCGTTCTTCGGTGTCCTTGATCTTTTTCACCCTTTCGTAGCCGGGGCGCAGGATATCCATCCAGCGGCCCACGAAGCTGGTCTTGTCGTTGAGTTCGGGCGCGTCGCCCGAACACATCGCGTCGCAGCCGCGCACGCCGCCGCAGTTGGAATGGCCCAGCACGATCACGTGGGCCACCTTGAGCGCGGTGACGGCGTATTCCACCGCCGCCGAGGTGCCGTGCTGCTGGCCGTCGGGGGTGAAGGGCGGCACCAGGTTGGCGATGTTGCGGTGCAGGAAGAATTCGCCCTGGTCGGCGCCGAAGATCGCGGTGACGTGCACGCGGCTGTCGCAGCAGCAGATGATCATTGCGCGGGGGTGCTGGCCCTCTTGCGCCAGGTGACGGTACCAGGCCTGGTTGTCCTGATATTTCGTGGCCTTCCAGCCCTTGTAGCGTTGCACGAGGTAGCTGGGGAGCGGGCGGACTCTTTTCATGATGGCGCCTTTGGGTCTGTCACTGGTCCGAAGGGTGATAATCGGGATTCTAGAAGAATTCGAGATAGAAATTGGTGGATGGCAAACCAATTCAAAAGGCTTTGCAGGCATGGTCGGCCCCGCCGAGGGGGCATGGAAATGTGGGAAGGACCGTGGAAAGAATTATCCTTTTGAACCAGACCGAGGTCGTGCAGCTGGACCAGGGACGGCTGGAGCAGCTTTACCTTCAACTGGGCGAGGCCGGGGCCGAGGACGTCGTGTGCCGGGCGCTGGAAGAACTGGCGGTGCGCCTGTCGCATACCGAGCGGTGTTATCGCAGCGACCGGGTGCAGGACATGCGCAAGAGCGCGCGCAGCCTGATTGCCATTGCCGAGCAGGTCGGGATGAGCAAGCTGGCGCGGGTGGCGCGGGACGTGACGCAAAGCATCGACCTGCATGACAGGGTGGCGATCGCGGCCACGCTGTCGCGGCTGCTCAGGATCGGCGAGACGTCGCTGCACGAAATCTGGGACGTGCAGGATTATTCCGTCTGAGGTCTTGCAGGTGCTGCGGGTCAGGCTAGGCTGCGGATGAACGAAACCATCCCGGGACATGCGCCATGCCGCTTGAGTTTGCACCGGAAGGGGCCGCTGCCCTTCCGCTTCACGTGATCGAACAGGACGCGCTGGAGGACTGGCTGTCGGGCCAGTCGGCCACGGTTGCGACATGGGTGCAGGCGGCGGGGTTCACCGGCGGGCTGGGCCAATCGCTGCTGGTGCCCGACGGCAATGGCGCGCCGGAGATGGCGTTGGCGGGCTATGGCACCGAGGCCGCACGCAAGCGGGGGCGGTTTCATCTTGCCGCGCAGGCCGCGAGCCTGCCCGAGGGTGTCTATCGTCTGGAAGGGCTGGCGCCGGAGCGGGCTGCGGAAGAGGCGCTGGGCTGGCTGTTCGCGGGCTACGCCTTTGACCGATACAAGGATCAGAAACCCGCCAAGGCAACACTGGTGGCTCCCGTGGGCGTCGACGCGGCCCGGCTGGAGGCGATTGCGGCGGGCGAGGCGCTGACGCGCGACCTGATCAACACGCCGACCTCGGACATGGGGCCGATCGAGCTGGAAGCGGCCTGTGCCGATCTGGCCAAGGCGCAGGGCGCGGAGATCGAGGTGATCCGTGGCGAGGCGCTGCTGGACGAGAATTTCCCCATGATCCACACGGTGGGGCGCGCCGCCGACCAGGCACCCCGGCTGATCGACATGCGCTGGGGCGACACGGGGCCGAACCTGACGCTGGTGGGCAAGGGCGTGTGTTTCGACACCGGGGGGCTGAACCTGAAGCCCGGGTCCAGCATGGGCCTGATGAAGAAGGACATGGGCGGGGCCGCGACCGTGCTGGGGCTGGCGCGGATGATCATGGCGCTGAAGCTGCCGGTGCGCTTGCGGGTGCTGATCCCGGCGGTTGAGAATTCGGTCAGCGGCAACGCGTTCCGGCCCGGCGATATCCTGACCGCGCGCAACGGGATGACGGTGGAGATCAACAACACCGATGCGGAGGGGCGTCTGGTGCTGGCCGACGCGCTGAGCTTTGGGGCCGAGGCGGAGCCGGATCTGATGATCTCGATGGCGACTTTGACAGGGGCCGCGCGCGTGGCGGTGGGGGCGGATATCGCGCCCTATTTCACCGATGACGGCGTGCTGTCCGGCGCGCTGGACGCGGCGGCGCATGAAGTGGCGGACCCGGTTTGGCGGCTGCCGTTCCACGAGCCCTACGAGGCGATGATCGAGCCGGGGATTGCCGATCTGGACAACGCGCCCAAGGGCGGTTTTGCCGGAGCGATCACGGCGGCGCTGTTCCTTCGGCGGTTCGCCGGGGCGACGCGCTACGCGCATTTCGACATCTACGGCTGGAACCAGAGCGCCGCACCGGGCCGTCCCAAGGGCGGGGTCGGCATGGGGGCACGGGCGCTCTTGCAGGCGCTGCCCGAGGTGTTGGCGCTGTGACCGACCGGCGTCGGTTGCATTCCAACGGGCGCGTGGCGGATGCAGGCCTGTTGGGGCAGGTCGAGGCGGAGCTGTTCGTGGAAGGCGACGATCGGCAGGTGATCGTGCCTGTGACGCCAATCCTGTCGGAACCGGAGGGCAAGCGCGAGCGCGAGCTGGTGTTCGGTGAAGGCGTGCGCCTCTTGGAAGAGAAGGATGGCTGGGTTTTCGGCTATGCGCTGCGCGACGGGTATGCGGGGTATTTTTCGGCTGGGGATCTGGCCATGCCGAAAGGTCCGCCGAACCACATCGTGCAGGCGCGGATGACCCACGCGCTGGGCGCGCCGGATTTCAAGGCGCAGACCGAGCATCTGATGCTGAGCCTTGGGGCCTGGGTGAGCGTGACCGGCACCGAAGGGCGCTGGGCCGAGATCCTTGCGCCGGAAGGCCGGATGTACGTGCCGGCGGTCCATTTGCGCGTGGCCAGCGCGGTCGAGGATGACCCGGTGCGCGTGGCGGAGCGGCTGATCGGAACGCCCTATGTGTGGGGCGGGAACTCGGCGCTGGGGATCGATTGTTCGGGGCTGGTGCAGGTGGGCTGCCTGGCCAGCGGCCTGGCCTGCCCCGGCGACAGCGACATGCAGGAGGCTGAGCTTGGTGAAGCGCTGCCCGAAGATGCGCCGTTGCGGCGCGGCGACCTGCTGTTCTGGAAGGGGCATGTGGCGTGGGTGGTTGACCCCGAGACGCTGTTACATGCCAATGCGCATCACATGGCCGTCGCCTATGAGCCGATGGCCGACGCCATCGCGCGGATCGAGGCGCAGGGAGATGGGCCGGTGACGGCCCGCAAGAGACTGGAGACCAAAGCATGAGTGAACCGTTTTTCCAACCCGTTTCGGGCTTTGAGCTGCCGCGTTTCGCGGGCGTGCCGACCTTCATGCGGCTGCCCTATGTGCTGCCCGACCATGCGCGCTATGGCGATGTGGATGTGGGCGTGATCGGTGTGCCTTGGGACAGCGGGACGACAAACCGGCCCGGGCCTCGACATGGGCCACGGCAGTTGCGCGATGCGTCCACCATGATCCGGGCGCAGCACGCGGTGAGCGGTGTGCGGCCGTTCGAGGCGCTGAATTGCGCCGATCTGGGGGATGTGGGGCCGAACCCCGCCGATATCGCCGACAGCATGGAGCGGATCACGAATTTCTACAAAGGGGTGGTGGATGCGGGGATCACGCCGCTGACGGCGGGGGGCGATCACCTGACCAGCCTGCCGGTGCTGCGCGCGGTGGCCAAGGATGGACCCTTGGGCATGGTGCATTTCGACAGCCACACGGACCTGTTTCACAGCTATTTCAATGGGCAGATGTATACCCACGGCACGCCCTTCCGCCGCGCGGTGGAGGAGGGTCTGCTGGACCCCAAGCGCGTGGTGCAGATCGGGCTGCGGGGCAGCATGTACGATTCCGAGGATCGCGATTTCGCCCGCGCCGAGGGCATCCGCCTGATCCTGATCGAGGAATTCTTTGACCGGGGCGTGGCCGACGTGATGGCCGAGGCGCGCGAGATCGTGGGGGAGAAGCCCACTTACGTGTCCTACGACATCGATTTCGTCGATCCGACGTTTGCGCCCGGCACCGGGACGCCCGAGGTGGGCGGGCCGAATTCGTATCAGGCGTTGCAGGTGTGCCGCGAGCTTGAGGGCGTCAATATCGTGGGCGCGGACATGGTCGAGGTGTCGCCGCCGTTCGACGCCAGCGGGAACACCGCGTTCCTGGGCGTGTCGATCATGTTCGAGATCCTGTGCGTGATAGCCGCGAGCCGCGCGGCATGAGCGGGATCGTCAACACCGAACAGGCCGAGCACTGGTCGGGCAAGGCCGGCGAGGTCTGGGTGCGCGAGCAGGCGATGTTCGACGGGTTGATGGCGCCGGTTCTGGACCTGTTGTTGGAGCGTGCCGGGTTGCGGGCTGGGGACCGCGTGGTCGACATCGGCTGTGGCACGGGCGCGGGGCTGATCGCCGAGGCGGACCTCGTGGGCGAGGATGGCCATGTGACCGGGCTGGACGTGTCGGGGCCGATGCTGGAGTTGGCCAAGGAGCGGTTGAGCCAGGCGGGCGTGACCAATGCGACCTGCCTTCTGGCCGATGCGCAGTCCCATGATTTCGGGGACATGGCGGCGGATCACATGGTGTCACGTTTCGGCGTGATGTTCTTTGCCGACCCGGTGGCGGCCTTCGCCAACATGCGGGGCGCGTTGAAACCTGGCGGGCGCATGACCTTCGTGTGCTGGGCCGGGATGGACGGCAACCCGTGGTTCCGCGTGCCTGCCGAGGCTGCGAAATCGGTGGTCGGCGCGCCGCCACCGCAGGACCCGCGCGCGCCGGGGCCGATGGCGTTTTCAGAGGCGGGCTATGTGCGGGACATTCTGGGGCAGGCCGGGTTCGAGGGGATCGGGTTGACCACCGAAGAGATCACTTTGACGCCCATCGGAGACCTGGAGCAGAACGCCACGTTCGCGTCACGCGAAGGGCCCGCCGGGAGGATCGTCAAGGATATGGGCGGCGGGCGCGAAGAGTATGCCTCCGTGGCGGCAAATTTGCGCGAAGCCTTGAAGGAGTTCGAGACCCCGGACGGCGCGCTGCGCATTCCGGGGCGGGTGCACGTGGTCAGCGCGACCGCAGGCGGTTGAGCACTTCGCGCGAGGCGTAGCCGTCGACCTTCATACCGGCGCTTTGCTGGAAGTTCATGATCGACTTCGCGGTATTGGGACCGATGATGCCGTCGATCTTTTCCAGCGGATAGCCCATCTGTTGCAGCTGGCGCTGGATTTCCTTGCGTTCCTCGAAGCTGACGGGGGTGTAACCGCGCGGCCAACTTGCCTGGATCGCGGGGCCGCCCTTGATGCGGTCCGACAGGTGGCCCACGCCGATGGCGTAGGCGTCGGCGTTGTTGTAGCGCTTGATCACGTCGAAATTGGCGAAGACCATGAAGGACGCGCCGGTAGGCCCCGCCGGTTGCAGGATACGGGCCGAGCCATAGTCGCGCACCGGGCGGCCATCGACGCCGACGACGCCCTGCGCGGCCCATTGCGAGGGCATCCGGCTGGTATCGCCGAAGCGGGCGCCGTTGGGCACGCGGACCTCGACGCCCCAGGGCATCCCTTTGCGCCAGCCGAAGCGTTTCAGGTACGCGGCGGTGGAGGCGAGCGCGTCGGAGGGGTCGTTCGACCAGATGTCGCGGCGGCCATCGCCGGTGAAATCCACGGCATAGGCCTCGTAAGAGGTGGGGATGAATTGCGTGTGGCCCATTGCCCCGGCCCATGAGCCGAGGAAATTGCGCGGCGTGGTGTCGCCGTTCTGGAGGATCTTCAGCGCGGCGATCAGTTGTTTCTCAAAAAAGGCGCCGCGGCGACCGTCGAAGGACAGCGTGGACAGGGCCTCGATCACCGGGATGTCGCCCATGCGGGTGCCGTACTTGCTTTCCAGACCCCAGACGGCGGTGACGACCTCGGCCTCGACCCCGTAGGCCTGTTCGATCCGGCTTAGCGCGCTGCGGTGGCGGCTGAGGGCCTGCTGGCCCATGTCGACGCGTTCGGGCGAGGCGGCGCTGTCGAGGTAATCCCAGATCTGGCGCTTGAACTCGGCCTGGTTGCGGTCCTTGGACACGACGTCGGCGTTGTAGCCGATGCCTTGGAAGGCCGCATCGAAAACCTGCGAGCTGATCCCGCGCGACAAGGCGCGGGCCCGGAAGGAGCGGACCCAGCTGTCGAAGGCGGGGTTGGCGACGCGGGTGGGTTGCGCCTCGTCAGTGCCGCTGCTTGACGTCTTGGGGCGCAGGCGGGGGCGCAGCGATTTGGTGGAAAGCGCCGCCGCCGTCGGCGTGGTGGCGACGTCGGGCGCAGGCGTTGCGGGCCGTGCGACGGGACGGATCGAGGATTCGAGGGCCGTGGCTGGCGCGCTGCCACACAGAAACGCCGCGCCCAGAACTGGAAAGAGATACCTGACAAACATTGCTCGCCCCTTTTTCGATGGGTTTGATTGGATCATATGCCGAAACGGTGTGTTTCAAAAGCGTCCAGTATCGGGACCGGGCGAAGTGTCGCCGTTCCTCAGGTCGCTTGCGGGGCCCTTTCCTGCCCCGTGTCGCAAGTCATCGCCGCCAGACAATCGCGCAAAAGCGTTGCGCGGCGGGGGCGGAAGGACGCGCCGGTGAGGTCCAGCCCGCGCATCCGGTCGAGGCGGAAGGCGCGGAAATCGTTCCGCAGGTGGCAAAAGGCCAGAAGGCAGAGCGAGGATTGCATGAGAACGACCGACAGCGGGTTGACCTCGCGGGTGGTTTCGCGACCCTCGGCATCTGAATAGTCGAAGCGGATGGTCTTTTCCTCCCACGTCGCGCGGCGCAGGCGGGCAGTGTCGACGCCCGATTGCGGGAGAGGCGTGAAGCGGTGGGCCGAGAGGACGGCGTGATCCAGCCGGTGCGCCTGCGTCTGAGGCAGGCGGGCGCGCAGCTTGGCCAGGGCCGATTGCGCGGCCTCGGCCAGTGTGCTGTCGCCCACCTCTTCGACCTCGCGCAGGCCCAGCACCAGCGCCTCCAGCTCGTCCTCGTCGAAGTTGAGCGGGGGCAGGGCGGCATCCTCGATCAGGCGGTAGCCGAAGCCCGCCGCCCCGTCGATCACCGCGCCGAGGCCGCGCAGGGCGTCGATATCGCGATAGATGGTGCGGGCGGTCACGTCGAGCCGGTCCGCCAGCGCCTGTGCCGTGGCGGGGGGCGGGACGATGCGCAAGGCCTGCATCAGTTTGAAAAGGCGTTCCGTCCGGGTCATGGCGCGGAGTATGATGCCACATGGTGACGGTTTTTGTCAGCAGGGTTACCGGCCTGAAGACGCGAAAAACGCGTCACAGCGTCGGAATCTTTGCTGCGCTGTCTTGAAGTGAGACTGAGCCTGATCAGATTCCCAGAAACGCGCCTGTCGTGCGGGATTGGAGTTACCTGAATTGGATATCGTATACGTGATCGCCGGGCTGGCGGGGCTGGTCCTTGGCGGCGAGTTGCTGGTGCGCAACGCGGTGCAGCTGGCGCGGGGCCTGGGCGTGTCGCCGCTGGTGATCGGGCTGACCATCGTGGGGTTCGGCACCTCGGCACCGGAGCTGGTGACGAGCTTGCAGGCCGCGTGGGTCGGCGCGCCCGGCATCGCGCTGGGCAACGTGGTGGGCAGCAATATCGGCAACGTTCTTCTGATCGTGGGCATTGCCGCGATCCTTTCGCCGATCCTGGTGGAACGGCGCGCATTGGCACGGGACGGGACCGTGATGATGGGTGCGACGCTGGCCTGTGCGGCGCTGGTGCTGAGCGGCGAGATGGGTCGTGTGGCGGGGCTGGGCCTGCTTATCGCTCTCGCCGCGTACCTGGCCTACACGTTTCGGGCCGAACGGAACGGTCCGACACCCGCAGGCGAGGTCTATGCCGCGGAGGGAGAGCTTATGCCGGAAAGACCGGTGCATCCCGGGCGTGCCGGCCTGGGCCTGCTGATCGGGCTGATCGTGCTGCTGGCAGGCGCGCGATTCCTGGTCATGGGGGCGGTCGGGCTGGCGCAGATGCTTGGTATGAGCGACGCGGTGATCGGGCTGACGGTGGTGGCCATCGGCACGTCGATGCCGGAACTGGTGACATCTGTTCTTGCGGCCCGCAAGGGTCAGGGCGACGTCGCGTTCGGCAACATCATCGGCAGCAACATCTTCAACATCCTCGGCATACTGGGCGCGACGGTGCTGGTGGTGCCGATGGCGGCGCCGCTGCCGATAACGGGCGTGGACCTGGCGGTGCTGGTGGGCTCGGCGGCGGTGTTCGTGCTGTTCGCCTATACCGGGGCCCGGATCAGCCGTCGCGAGGGGGCGGTGCTGGTGCTGGCCTATGCGGGGTACATGACCTGGCTTTTGGCGGGCGTTTAGCGCCGTTTGCGCGAGACCTTGCGCCTGGTCTTGTCGGACTTGTGCTTTTCGCGCGCCAGCTTGCGCTTGGGCCCGCCGCGCCCGCCCTTGGGCGCGCCGCGCCCCCGCCCCTTGCGGGGCGTGTCCGGTCCGGCGGGGGTGATCGCCTTGCCGTCGAGGCGTATCAGTTCGAGCCCGAGGCCGCCGGTGACCGGCGCGGCCTCGCTGAGGCGGACGACGACGCGCTGGCCGAGGCCGATGACCATGCCGGTATCGGACCCCATCAGCGTGCCGCGGTCGCGGTCGAGGTGGAAATACTCGTTGCCAAGCGCGCGCATCGGGATGAGGCCGTCCGCGCCCGTTTCGTCCAGTCGCACGAAGGCGCCGAACTTGGCGATGCCGCTGATCCGCCCGGTGAATTCCTCGCCCACGCGTTCCGACAGGAAGGCGGCGAGGTAACGGTCGTTGGTGTCGCGTTCGGCCATCATCGAGCGGCGCTCGGTTTCCGAGATATGCTCGCCGGTGCTTTGCAGGCGTTCCTCGTCGGATTTCGAAAGCCCGTCCTCGCCCCAGCCATGGGCCGAGATCAGCGCGCGGTGCACGATCAGGTCGGCATAGCGCCGGATGGGCGAGGTGAAATGCGCATAGGATTGCAGCGCGAGGCCGAAATGGCCGAAATTGGACGGGGCATAGTAGGCCTGCGTCATCGAGCGCAGGGTGGCGAGGTTGATGACTTCGACATGGTCGGTGCCCGCCGCGCCGTGCAGAAGTTGGTTGAGGTGCGATGTTTTCAGCACCTGCCCCTTGGCCAGCGTCAGGCCCGCGGCCTCGGCCACCTCGCGCAGGGTGTCGAGTTTTTCTGGCGGCGGCTCTTCGTGGACGCGGAAGAGGAGGGGGGATTTCTTGGCGATCAGCGTCTCGGCGGCGGCCACGTTGGCCAGCACCATCATGTCCTCAATCAGCTTGTAGGCATCGAGGCGGTCGGCGAAGTTGACGGACGTCACCTTGCCTTCGTCGCTGAGCACGACCTTGCGTTCCGGCAGGTCGAGGTCGAGCGGCTGGCGGATGTTGCGCGCTTCCTGCAGGGCGGCGAAGGCCTCGTAGAGCGGGTTTATGACCTCGTCCATTAGGGGGCCACACTTGTCGTTCGGGGCGCCGTCGCGGGCGGCCTGCACGTCCTGATACGTGAGCGAGGCGGCGGAGCGCATCAGTCCGCGCACGAAGCGGTGGCCGATTTTTGTCCCATGGGCGTCGATCTGCATCCGCACGGCGATGCAGGCGCGCGGCACGCCCTCGTGCAGGGAACAAAGGTCGCCAGACAGACGGTCGGGCAGCATCGGCACGACGCGATCGGGGAAATAGCTGGAATTGCCGCGCTTGCGGGCCTCGGCGTCGAGGGCCGAGCCGGAAGTGACGTAACAGGCAACGTCGGCGATGGCGACCCAGATGACGTGCCCACCCTCGTTCTTGGGGTCGTCGTCGGGATGGGCCCAGACGGCATCGTCGTGGTCGCGGGCATCGGCGGGGTCGATGGTGACTAGCGGCAGGTCGCGCAGGTCTTCGCGGCCCTTGAGGCCCTGGGGTTTCTGCGCGTCGGCCTCGGCGATCACGTCGTCGGGGAAATCGTCGGGGATGCCGTGCTGGTGGATGGCGATCAGCGACACGGCCTTGGGCGCGGTCGGATCGCCCAGGCGGTCGAGGATGCGGGCCTGCGGCAGGCCCATGCGGCCCTTGGGACCGGCCTGTTCGGCCTCGACCAGCTCGCCGTCCTTTGCGCCGCCGGTGGCGGAGGGTGCGACCAGCCATTCTTTGCCGTCGCCCTTGTCGATCGGCAGGATGCGCCCGCCCTCGGCGGTTTTCTTGAAAACGCCCAGCACCTTGCGCGGGTTGGTCCCGATCCGGCGAATGAGCCGCGCCTCGTAGTGATGCGCCTCGCCCTTGACCTCTTGCAGGCGGCCCAGGATGCGGTCGCCGGGGCCAAGCGCGGGATCGCTGGCGCGGGGGATCAGCAGGACGACCGGCTCGACCCCTTCGCCATGCCACTCCAGGGGTCGCGCCAGAAGCTCGCCGTCCGGCGTCTGGTCGCTGACTTGCAGCACGCTTACGGGCGGCAGCTTGTCGGGGTCGCGATAGGTTTTCTTGCGCTTCTCCAGGTGCCCTTCGGCCTCGAGCTCCTTCAGGATGCGCTTGAGGTCGATCCGCGCCGCCCCCTTGATGCCGAACGCCTTGGCGATGTCCCGCTTGGAGGTCAGGGTCGGATTGTCCGAGATCCATTGCAGGACCTGTGATTTGGAGGGCAGCTCGCTCATGCTTCGGGACGTAGCACGAAGGCGTGGGGCGTTCCATGCGAAGATTGCGGAACAGGGTGAGACGCCCTGTTTTTTCCGGGCAAGGCGGGTCAGACCGCGCGAAGGTCGTCGGCCGTGTCCACGTCCCGCAACGTATCGACCAGTCCGATCCGCGAGTCCGGTAGTGTTGCACAGCTGTCGGCCAGCGCGTGCTGGGTGGACCAGCGGACGTCTTGCAGAAACGCCGCCGGTATTGCGCGGGTGCGTTTCATGCCGATCAGCCAGTAGCCGCCGTCGGGCGCGGGGCCGAAGACCGCGTCATGCCGGCCAAGACTGGCAAATGCGCTGGCGAGATGCGCGCGGGTGATGCCGGGAATGTCGCCGCCTACGATGCAGACCGGGCCGGGCGGGCGGCTGCGCATGACGCGGGCCATGCGGGCACCGAGGTCGCCGGGGCCCTGGGGGATGCGTTCGAGGTCCGCGGGCCAGGCGCGGCTGGTCAGGCCCGCCACGTCCGGCGCGACGGCCAGCACAAGGTCCCAGCGGGGATCGCGCAGGCGGCGCAGCAGGCGGTCGGTCTGGTGGCGGACCCACCAGGTGGCCGCGATGGGGCCGATGTCGCGGGCCAGGCGGGTTTTCACCCGGCCCGGGCGCGGGTCCTTCAGCATGACGACAAGCTGTTGCCGGATCACGCGAAATAGTCTTTCAGGATACGGGCATAGATCGCCTTGAGCTGTTCGATCTGCGCCACCTCGACCCGTTCGTCGACCTGGTGCATGGTCTGCCCCACAAGGCCGAATTCCACCACCGGGCAGTGATCCTTGACAAAGCGCGCGTCCGAGGTGCCGCCGCTGGTCGACAGGACGGGCGTGACGCCGGTTTCGGCCTCGACCGCGCTTGCGATGAGGTCTGAGAGAGGTCCCGGCGGGGTCAGGAAGCTTTCGCCGGAATTCTTGACCTGCATGGCGCCGCGCACGCCGAAGGTCTCGCAGACGTTATCCATTTCCGCTTGCAGCCACTCGGTCAGGCTGTCGCCGCTATGGGCGTCGTTGTAGCGGATGTTCACGGTCATGCGCGTGGATTCGGGGATCACGTTGGTCGTCGGGTTGCCGGTGTCGATGGTCACAACGGCCAGCGTGGACGGGTCGAAATGATCGGTACCCTTGTCCAGCGTGTGAGACGACAGCCGGTCCGCCAGCCGCGCCATGGCGGGCAGCGGGTTGCAGGCGCGGTGGGGATAGGCGGAATGGCCCTGCACGCCGGTGAGGGTGATCCAGGCGGACAACGAACCGCGGCGGCCGATCTTGATCATGTCGCCCATGGTTTCGGGGCAGGTGGGTTCGCCCACCAGGCAGACGCTCATCGCTTCGCCTTCGGTCTTCATCCAGTCGAGCAGGGCGCGCGTGCCGTCGCGGGCGTCGCCTTCCTCGTCGCCGGTGATGGCGAAGATTACCGCGCCGTCGGGGGGTGTCTGCCGGACGAAGTCGATGGCGGCGGCGGCAAAGGCCGCGACGCCGGATTTCATGTCGGTGGCGCCGCGGCCCCAGAGCTGACCGTCGCTAATCTGGGCGCCGAAGGGATCGGTGGTCCATGCCTCCGCGTCGCCCACCGGCACCACGTCGGTATGGCCGTTGAAGCCGAAGCTGCGCGCCGCCCCCTTGTCGCCCCAGCGGGCATAGAGATTGGCGATGCCGTTTCGATCGACGCGGGTGCAGGCAAAGCCGGCATCGCTGAGCAGCCGGTCCAGCAGTTGCAGCGCGCCGCCTTCCTCGGGGGTGACCGAGGCGCAGCGCACCAGTCGCGCGGTCAGGTCGACGGGGTCGGTCGGGGCGAAATGCGAGGCCATGAAGATTTATCCTGTGAATTTTTGAAAGACCTATCCCGCACGGTTCGTGACCGCAAACCCGCGTCGGCAAAAAACTTCGCCGTAGAGGTGAGATCGGTGACGGAATTCCTTAACAAAGCGAAAGAAACGTGGTAATTGATCCTTAATAAATGACCCGAGGCAGGGCAAAAGAGCAGCTGGGCACATCGCCCGACACGTCAGCAGGCATAAAAAAACAAAGCCGCGACGTGTCAGACCGGACCACCGGAAAAGCCGATTCTTGGCGTGCGCTGACCTTGGACGTACATGAGGTGGGCAGTATGGTCAGGGGCGTTGAAATCCCGATAGACGATCGCGCGTCGGCAAGAGAAATGGCCGAGACGATCTTTGGTGACGGTGTGCAGGTGGTCAGCGCCTCTTACACCGGTGATCCCGACTCGTCGGGCATATACACGCAAGGCAACTCGATCTCGCCGGGGGTGATGCCGTCGGACACCGGGGTGATGTTCTCGACCGGGGATCTGAACGGGTTCACCAATTCCACGCCTTGGTGGTCGAGTAACTCGAACCAATCCACCAACACGACGACCAGTTCCAGCGGGCCGAACAACGATCCGCTGTTCAACGCGGCGGCGGGCGCCCCCACATACGACGCCTCTTTCCTCGACGTCGATTTTATCCCGACCGGCGACGTGATGACGATGCAGTTCGTCTTTGCGTCCGAGGAGTTCCCCGAATACGCGACGGGCGCGTTCCAGGATTTCGTGGGCGTCTGGATCAACGGCACGCAGGTGCCGCTGAGCGTGGGCGACGGGGATATCGACCCCAACAACCTCAATGCCGGGTCGAACGCCAACCTGTTCGTCGACAACACCTCGGACCAGTACAACACCGAGATGGACGGGTTCACCGTCACCATGACCCTGACGATCCCGGTCAATTCGGGCGACGTGAACTCGATCCGGATCGGGATCGCGGACGTGACGGACGCCAATTACGACTCGACGCTGATCATCGCGGGCGACAGCGTGCAGACGACGCTGGTGGCGCAGGACGATGTGTCGAATCTGTTCCCCACCGGTTTCAAGACGCTGGACGTGCTGGGCAACGACGTCAACAACACCGCCGGCGCCCTGACGATCACCCAGATCAACGGTCAGAACGTGGTCGCGGGCAGTACCGTCACCCTGGCGACGGGGCAGGTGGTGCTGGTGAACGCGGACGGCACCATCACGGTCGAAGGTGATGGGGACGTCGAGGAAGTCAACTTTACCTACACTGTCGAGAGTGCGAACGGTCAGAGTGACGTCGGCTTTGTCACGCTGAATTCTGTGCCGTGTTTTGTGGCTGGCTCGCGTATCCTGACCGAGTGCGGCGACGTCCCGGTCGAACAGTTGCGGGCCGGCGATCTGGTGCTGACGCGCGACGAAGGGTTGCAGCCGCTGCGCTGGGTCGGCCATCGCGAGGTGCCGGGCGTGGGGGCCTTTGCCCCGGTCCGCATCCTGGCGAACACGTTCGGCGAGCATAACGAACTGTGGCTGTCGCCCTTGCACCGGGTGCTGATCCGCGACAGCCTGGCCGAGCTTCTGTTCGGAGAGCGCGAGGTGCTGGTGGCGGCCAAGGACCTTGTAAACGACCGCAGCGTGCGGCGCGTCGAGGTCGAGACCGTCGATTATTTCCACCTGCTGTTCGACCGGCACCAGGTGATCATGTCCGAAGGGTTGCCGACCGAAAGCTTCCTGCCCGGACCGCAGATCAAGAACAGTTTCGAGGCCGAGATCGTGCAAGAGATCTGCACCCTGTTCCCCGAGTTGGATATTGAAACCGCCGAGGGGTACAGCCCCGCGGCACGACGGATGCTGCGCGGCTACGAGGCGCAGATTCTGTCCAGAAAATGGGCGGCGTGAGCATGAGTTGGATCGGACTTCGCGACAGTCATGATGGCTGGTTCAAGCTGGACCCGCGGCTGACCGAGACGGGCGCAGACCGGGTGTTGCACCGGGGCAGTCTCGTGGTCGAGACCCGCATCTCGGCCCAGGCGCGGCCGCAAACATTGCTGGCGTTCCGGCGCACATGGCCGATGCCCGGCTTGTTCACCATTCAGGCGTTGCCGCAGGGCGGGATTGTCCTGGTGGACGCGCAGGGCGACGATATCTGTCATGCCACCCTGCCACTTGCGGGCGACGTGCGGCTGGACATCCTGCGGCTGACCTATTCCTGGGACAGTGCCGAGGGCTGGGCGCGGCTGACGCTGGAGCGGCCCGAGACCGACCAGGTGGAGAGTGTGGCGCTGAATGCCACCCTGCCGCTGCCGGTGGATGATCTGAACGCCATCTTTGCGCATGGCTGCAATTTCGAGGTCGACGAGGAAGTGGTCTTTCTTGCCCTTTCGAACCAGATCGAGCCGGTCGGGCCGTTGCCCGCGCTGACCGCGCAGGTGCCGATCCTGACCGATCGCGGAGAGCGTCCGGCGGGCGAGATCCGGCGCGGCGATGTCGTGGTGACGGACGAGGGCCAGCGCGTGCCGGTGCTGCAAGTCGTCAAGCGCACCGTGCCCGCGCGCGGCAGTTTCCGGCCCATCCGCTTGCGGGCGCCCTATTTCAAGCTGACCAAGGACATCGTGGTGTCGCCGCAGCAGCGGCTGGTGATGCATGGCAGCGAGGTGGAATACATGTTCGGCCGCGAGGCGGTTCTGGTGCCCGCGCGGCATCTGGTGAACGACCGCTCGGCGTTCCAGGCCAAGGGGCCCGACTTGGTGACCTATCACCACCTCTTGTTGCCGGGGCACGAGGCGGTGCTGGCGGCGGGATGTGCGCTGGAGAGCCTTTACATCGGCCGGATGCGACGCAAGCCCGAGGCGATCGCGGCCAGTATCCTGGCCGGATTCGACCGCAACCGCCTGCCCGAACACGCCAAGCCGGTCTGGCCTGTGCTGAAACCGTTCGAGGCGGTGACGCTGGCGACAAGCCGCGCGGCCTGAACCGCGCGCAAGGTCAGTCGTAGAAGGGCGTCATCTGCGCGACGATCACGGCGTTTTCGTCCAGAGCGCGTTGCATCAGTTCTTTTTCGTCGTCGCCGATCTCGTGCCCTTCGGCGAGCCGTTCGTCGAGCGTTCCATAACCCGAGACATCCAAGGGCGCGGTGTCGGCCTGTTTCAGGATCGCCACGGTTTCGCGCACCGCCTCGGCCTCGTCCACGCCCGACGCATAGACCACCAGCGCGGCCCCCGTGGCGGTGTCGGGCAGGCCGTCGCCCTGTTTGCGCCCGATCTCGACCAGCAGGGTAAAGACCTGCTGGGGCTTTTTCTTGTCAGGATCTTTGGCCATGAGGGACCTCGTGCCGGGCCTGCCGCGCAGGGATCAGTCTCGCAGAAGCTCGTTGATGGCGGTCTTGGAGCGGGTTTGTTCGTCCACCCGCTTGACGATCACGGCGCAGTAGAGGTTGAGGTTGTTCTTGGTCGGCATCGAGCCCGAGACCACGACCGAATAGGGCGGCACCTCGCCCATGAAGACCTCGCCGGTTTCGCGGTCGACGATCTTGGTGGACTTGCCGATATAGACGCCCATGCCCAGCACCGAGCCCTCGCGGACGATGCAGCCTTCGACGACCTCGGAGCGGGCGCCGATAAAGCAGTTGTCCTCGATGATCGTGGGGCCGGCCTGCATCGGTTCCAGAACGCCGCCGATGCCCACGCCGCCCGAGAGGTGCACGCCCTTGCCGATCTGCGCGCAGGACCCGACGGTGGCCCAGGTGTCGACCATCGTGCCCTCGTCCACATAGGCGCCGAGGTTCACGAAGGAGGGCATCAGCACCACGCCGGGGGCGATGTAAGCCGATTTGCGCACGATGCAGTTGGGCACGGCGCGAAAGCCGGCCGCCCCCCATTCGTTGTCGCCCCAGCCCTTGAACTTGCTATCGACCTTGTCCCACCAGGTGCCGCCTTGCGGGCCGCCGGCCTGCGGCTCCATGTCTTTCAGGCGAAAGCCCAGCAGCACGGCCTTCTTGGCCCATTGGTTGACGTGCCAGTCGCCGTTGTCCTGACGCTCGGCCACGCGCAGTTTGCCGCTGTCGAGGGCGTTGAGCGTGTCCTCGATGGCCTCGCGCGTCTCACCACCGGTCGAGGGCGTGATCTGGTCGCGGGTGTCCCAGGCGGACTCGATGGCGGTTTCAAGCTGTGCGTTGGACATCTGGTGCGTGCTCCCCTTGGCAGATCCGTACTGTGCTGGAATGCCCTATACGGGCGGACGGAGAAGATCGCAATGCGCCGCGACGCGGGGCTTTCGCGGCAGGTGCGACCGCGTGGGCATGAAAAAGGCGGGCGTCCGAGGGACACCCGCCATCTGTCTTGTCCTGATCGATCGGTGTTACCGCACGAGGTAGACCACGCGGCGGTCTGCCGGTTCGACCAGCACCGGCACGCCGTTTACATATGCGTAACGGTACTCGGTGTCGGGGACGGGTTGCAGGCCTACAGCCGCGGGCAGTTGTGCGCCGGTCACGACTTCGCCGTCGAGATATATCGGCTCCATCGGGTTGTCGCGCACGTAGACCAGGGTGTTGTCGGCCGGAACAGAAGGAGCGACGTAGGTATCGCCAACATAGGGGCTGATAGCGCCACCGGCCTGAACGGTGTCGGCTTCGCTGTATTCGTAGGTGACAGTGGGCACCTCGATCACGCTGCGGTTCTCGATCACGCGGACAGAGCCTGAATCCGAGGATGCGGCGAGATAGTCGCCATAGGCCCAGCCTTGAGTACCGTTGTAGTTGACCTCGCACCACGAACTGGCCTCGATGCAGCCCTGGATGCTGACGGCGCCGGCGTTGGGGATGACGTCGATCACGGGTTGTGCCGGGCTGGGGCCGGCGCGCAGGTTCAGGTCGGTCACGGCGGTCGCGTCGACATCGGCCATGGCGGCGCCCGCGCCAAGGGTTCCGGCCAGGGTCAGGCTTAGAAGTCGGGTCTTCATGGATAGTCCTCCTCACTCATGTTCGCCAGTTCGCGGACGGAATGCCCGCTGGCAATCTGACGGCACAACGCGGGTGGATCAGAGGGTGTTCCCACCCGCCGTGACAGCGGGAGCGAAACGGGCGTCAATCCGCCGACAGGGGATCGGAGGGGAGGTTGCCGCCGCAGACAAGGATCGCTATTCGTTCATCTTTTTCAGGCCGGTAGGCACCGCTGGTCAGGGCGGCGAGCGCGGTGGCCCCGGCGGGTTCGACCAGCTGGCGGGCGTCTTTCCAGAGCGCGTGCTGGGCGGCGGTGATCGCGTCGTCGCTGACGGTGACGGCGGTCACGTCCTGCGCCTGCGCGTGATCGAGGCAGATCGACCCGATGCGCCGCGCGCCGAGCGCGTTGGCGGCGACGCCCGAGACCTCGACATCGACGGGTTTGCCCGCCTTCCGCGCGGCGCTGAGCGCGGCGCAGGTTTCGGGCTCGACTGCCACGACCTTGCGCCGCCCGTCGAGCCACGCCAGCGCGCCTGCAATCAGCCCGCCGCCGCCCACGGCGATCAGGACGGTGTCGGCCTCCAGCCCCTGGTCTTCCCACTCGGCCATGCAGGTGCCCTGGCCCACCACGGTGGCGGGCGCGTCATAGGCGTGGATCTGCATCGCGCCGGTTTCGGCCTCGTATTCGCGGGCGGCGTCGAGCGCGTTGGAATAGGCGCCTTCGACCACGTGCAGGTCGGCACCCTGGTCGCGGATGAGGGCGATCTTGGCCGGACCTGCCATTTCTGGGACGTAGATGCGGGCGCGGTGGCCCAGCTTGGCGGCGGCATAGGCCACGGCCGCACCGTGGTTGCCGCCCGAGGCCGCGACCAGACCGGCCTTGGGAACCTCCTGCGACAGAAGGGTGTTGAAGGCTCCGCGCGGCTTGAAGCTGCCGGTGTGCTGGGTGTGCTCCAGCTTGACCTCGACGGGATGGTCGAGGCCGAAGCCCGACACCGTTGCCACGGGAGTGCGGCGCAGGTGCGGGGCGATGCGGAATTTCGCGGCGGCGATCTCGGTTTTCCAGTCCATTTCGACCCCTTTCGCACGTGCCCGTGGCTAGGCAAATCGTGCGGAACCCTATACGCCTGAGAAAACGAACCCAACAGGGAAGTGCAGGATGAAAGACGACCGCAATAGCCAGTTCCGGGACGCGCATTCCGACCGCAGCACCGCGGCCCAGGTGCCCGACACGCCGCAGACCCGTGCGCCGGCGTATCGCCTGGCCTTTGCCGACGACGATTTCCTGTGCCGCGACGAGCTGCGGCCGGTGCGGTTGCAGCTGGAATTGCTGAAGCCCGAGATGATCCTGAACGAGCGCGGGATCGAAAGTACGGTGGTGCTGTTCGGCGGCGCGCGCATTCCCGAACCGGCGGTCAAGGATACCGCGCGCACTGAGACGCTGGCGGAGCTGTCACGGTTTTACGACGAGGCGCGCAGCTTTGCGAAGATGTTGACCGAGAAGTCGATGCAAAGCTATGGGCGCGAATTCGTCGTGGCCACGGGCGGCGGGCCCGGCGTGATGGAGGCGGGCAACCGAGGTGCTGCGGATGCGGGCGGTACGTCGATCGGGCTGAACATCGTGCTGCCGCACGAGCAGGCGCCGAACGAATACGTGACGCCGGGGTTGTGCTTCAATTTTCATTACTTCGCCATCCGCAAGATGCATTTCCTGATGCGGGCCAAGGCGATCTGTTGCTTCCCCGGCGGGTTCGGCACGCTGGACGAGATGTTCGAGGCGCTGACACTGATCCAGACTGACCGGATGAAGCGGGTGCCGTTCCTGCTGTTCGGCGAGGAATTCTGGCGCAAGATCATCAACTGGGAGGCCTTGGCGGATGCGGGCACGATCAGTGCCGAGGACCTGGACCTGTTTCAGTTCGTGGAGTCCGCGGAAGAAGCGGTGAAGATCATCGACGACTGGTACGAGGAGCTTTAGGCCCCTTCGAAATCGCAGAGCGCGTGGACGTCCATACCAAGCGCCTCCAGCCGTTTGCGCCCGCCCAGTTCGGGCAGGTCGATGACGAAGGCGCAGCCGATAATCTCTCCGCCCAGCCGTTCGATCAGCCTGATCCCGGCCTCGGCGGTGCCGCCCGTGGCCAGAAGGTCGTCGACCAGCAGTATCTTTTCACCGGGGGCGATGGCGTCGTCGTGGATCTCGACGATCGCCTCGCCGTATTCCAGTTGATATTCCTCGGAAATCACCTTGCCAGGCAGCTTGCCTTTCTTGCGGATGGGCACAAAACCCTTGCCCAGCTGGTGCGCCACCGCGCCGCCCAGGATGAAGCCGCGTGCCTCGAGCCCCGCGACCTTGTCGATCTCCATCCCGGCGTAGGGGTGCAGGAGCTGGTCCACCGCCAGCCGCAGTCCGCGCGGGTCGGCAAAGAGCGTGGTGACATCGCGGAACATGATGCCTTCATGCGGGAAATCGACGATGGTGCGGATGTAATCCTTGACCGTTTTCGCGTTGGGCATGGCGGTGTCTCCGGTTGGGCCTGTCCGCCTTTGCGTTTGGCGCAACTGGCGCAAAATCGCAAGGATTGCCTGGGACCGGCGGGGTCTTGACGCCCAAGGAATTGATTTGCAAGAGGGTTTGCCAAGGCTGCATATGCTTTGTATATACCTTGGCAAGCCGGTGACGGAAAACGCAAATCAGGAGTTCGCGTGGCCAAGACTGACGACAAGAAAGCCGGGAAGAAAGACAGCCAGCTGATCCTGCGGCTGAACAAGGATGACCGCGACAGGTTCATCGAGCTGTGCAAGGAGATGGACACCAGCGCGGCGCGGGAAATCCGCGGGTTCATCCGGAAATTCATCAAGAAGAACGGTTGACGCGTCTACCAGAGCGCGGGTTTCGTGACCATCAGCCAGAAGACGCCCGTGAGCGCCGCGAAGGCGGGCCAGCCGAGGGCGAACCAGAAGCGGTAGGCGCGGTGCGCTGCCGGTGGCAGGGGCGTATCGGTGCGCAGCGCCTCGGCGGCGAGGTCGCGGATGCGGATTTGCAGGCGCACCACGGGCGCCCAGCAGACAAAGGCCAGGATGTAGAGCGCGTAGGTTGCCAGAAGCCACGGTGCGAAGGGGTCGAAGCCTGCCATGTGGATGAGGGCGAGGCCGGTCAGCGGCTGCACGATCCCTGCGGGGGTGGTGAAGAGCCAGTCGGCCACCACCACGCCCGAGGAGACCGAGTAGATCGTCTGTACCCGGCCCGTGCGCATTGCCCAGACCATCTGGAACGCGGTGCCGATGCCGGTGCCGAACAGGACGGTGGAGCTGAGGATGTGGAGCCACTTGGTGATCAGGTAGGGGTCCATGCCTATCGCTCGTCTTCGAGGATGAAGTGGATCGCGATGAGGGCGAGGATCGGCAGGTTCTTGAGCAGACCGCCGAGGGGCAGCAGCCACAGGCCCGGGGCGAGGATCGTGAAGGCAAGGGTGTAGGAGAGGACCAACGCGGCCTGTAGCGCGGCGACCAATCGGGGGCGCCAGCCTCGGAAAAGGGCGGCGGCGAGGGCGAGGTCCAAGAGGCCGCCCAGGCGGGCCATCGCGACGAGGGCTGCGTCGGACAGGGCCGTGTTCGGGATCAGGGGCAGGAAATCGGCGCGTGGCAGGAAGAGGCCCAGAAGGCCGGAGGCCAGCCACAGAAGGGCCAGCACGATGCGCAGGGCCGGGCGGACGAGGTAGAGCCGGGCGTGCCAGAGGTCCTGTGTGCCGGCGGGACGCGCGGCGAGAAAGGTGGAAAAGCCGCGGGGTTTCTCCGGCAGGGTCTCGGTCAGCCTGGCATGGTCGGCCAGGACGCCGTTCTGGAGTTGCGCGACCGAAGTGGCGGAGATCGGGCCGAGGCGCATGGCGTCGCCAATCCGGCCCATGCCCTTGGCAAGCCCGACAGGCAGGCGCAGCAGGCGGGTGGGGGGCAGGCCGAACCATGCGCGAAGGGAGTGCAGCATCCCGTCCTGGGTCACGGTTTCCGGTCCGCCGATGTCATGCGGACCGGGGCCGGGGGGATGGCGCAGCAGGTGATCGACGGCGCGGGCGAGGTCGGCGGCGTGGATCGGGTTGAAGGTCTGTTGCCCGTCGCCCACGACCGGCGTGAAGACCGGCAGCGCGGCCAGGGTGCGGGCGAGCGACGAGCCGCCATAGGAGGTTTCGCCCAGCACCAGCCCGACGCGAAGGATGGTAACGTCATGATCCGAAGCGATTTTCTCGCCCGCGTGGCGGAAGCGGGCAAAAGCGGTTTCGGAGCCGTCGATGCCGACGGCGGAAATGAGCAAGCCCTGCGCGTCGGGCAGCGCAGCGTAAAGCGCCTCGGGGGCGCTGACGTGGACGGCGGTGTAGGTGGGCTCGGGCGCGTCAAGGACACCGGCGCTGTTGACGATATGGGTGACGCTGGACAGGCGGCTGCTCCAGAAGGCGGGGTCGTGAGCCTCAGGGTCGGTTAGGTCGACCTTCAGTGTCTCGAACCCCATGCGGTCAAGACGTGCGGTGCGGCGGGCGCAGGCGAGCACGTGCCAGCCCGAGTCGCGAAGGCCGAAGGCGAGGTGGCGGCCGATGAAGCCATCGGCCCCGAGGACGAGGACGGTGCCCCGTTGCGCGGTCACGCGGTACGGCGCAGGGCGGCTGTCATCACGCCCATGCCCACGAGCGCTGCGCCGCCGCCGCGGGTGAGCCAGGTGGTGACCGAGGGGCGCCCGATGGTCTGGCGCAGGCGATCGGCCAGGAGCGCGTAGGCCAGCGTGTTGAGCCAGGCGAGGCCGACGAAGGTGGCGATCAGGATGGCGAATTGCGGCGCCAAGGCCCTGTCGACGCTGACGAATTGCGGGACGAAGGCGATGAAGAAGGCAATGGATTTGGGGTTCAGCGCGGTGACGGCGGCGGCGTGCCAGAAGACGCCGCTGGCGGGTTTCGCGTCGGTCGTGTGATCCAGCCCGGTGCTGTGCGGGCTGCGCAACAGTTTGACCCCGAGATACACCAGATACGCCGCGCCGATCCATTTCAGCACGGTGAAGAGCGTGGCTGAGGCCATCACCAGTGCGCCGAGCCCCAATAGGGATGCGGTCATGGCCACGAGATCGCCAAGGGCCACACCGGTGGCGGAGGCGACGGCGATCCGCTTGCCCTGGCTGAGGGCGTAGGACAGGACCAGCAGGACGGTCGGGCCCGGAATCAGAAGCAAAGCAATGGTCGCCGCAACGAATGTGAGCCAGAGGTCTAGGGGCATCGGGTTAAACCTTTCTAAAGGACGCGGCCGGCGACGGCGTCGAGGCGCGCCACCAAAGCCGGGTCGCGGGCGTCGGGGGCGGTAAGGATGGCGTGTTCGAGGGCGCGGTCGCAGCCATGTTGGCAGGGCCCTCGGTCCTCGGACCCAAGCAGGGCCGGCAGGCGGGCGACCATGTCGCGGGCCTTGCCGGCGTTGCCCAGAAGGGTGGCGATGATCTGCGTGACGTCGACCTCTCCGTGGTCGGGGTGCCAGCTGTCATAGTCGGTGATCATGGCGACGGAGGCGTAGCAAAGCTCGGCCTCGCGGGCGAGCTTGGCCTCGGGCATGTTGGTCATGCCGATGACGTCGGCGCCCCAGCTGTCGCGGTACATTTTCGATTCCGCGAGCGTGCTGAACTGGGGGCCTTCCATGGCGAGGTAGGTGCCGCTGTCATGGACCGTCACACCGGCGGCGCGGGCGGCCTCGGCGCAAGCAGCACCCAGGCGCGGGCAGGTTGGATGCGCGACGCTGACATGGGCGACGCAGCCCTGGCCGAAGAAGGATTTCTCGCGCGCGAAGGTGCGGTCAATGAATTGATCCACAATGACAAAATCGCCCGGCGCCATGTCTTCGCGGAACGAGCCGCAGGCGGAGACGCTGACGATGTCGGTCGCGCCGATACGTTTCAGCGCGTCGATATTGGCGCGGTAGGGCACCGTCGAAGGCGAATGCACGTGGCCGCGCCCGTGGCGGGGCAGAAAGGCCATGTAGGTGTCGCCCAGCATACCTGTCAGGATCTGGTCGGAGGGCGCGCCCCAGGGGGTGTCCACCGTGACCCATTCAGGGTGTTGCAGGCCGTCGATCTGATAGAGGCCGGAGCCCCCGATCACGCCGAGATAGGATGTCATGGGTGTCCTTTCCGCTTTGCCACAACGAATACCGTGCGGCGCGGAAATTCAACCCTGAACGGGATCTATCAGGCGCCGGCGCCCAGCGTGCACAAATCGCCACGGCCGATCAGCGACGTGACCATCGGCCCCTCGTCGGTGTCGCGGATGGCAAAGCCGTAGCCGCGCAGCCGGAACTTCCATTCCCGGTCGGAGACGCAACGCAGGCGTTCGCGCATGACGAAATCGCGGATGTCGTTTTTGGTTTCAAGTCCCATCGTTTCCTACCCTTCCACAAATAGGTTGATGAGACGGGGATAGTCACGGTGCGTGGCAACAATCGCCCCGAAATGTGTCACGAAAAAGATTTCTGCACAGTGCAGGCACAAGGGTTAACGGCGGCGGAAACGTGAAAACCCTGTCTGTATCACGTCGGTATTTTCGTCGGTATCGCGTCGGTGCCATCGCCGGGCGGCCCGAATGAATGCATCGTGCGGTCGGGCGCGGACCTTTTGAGGCGTCCGCGCCCGGAAAATGCGCATTTTCCGGGACATTTTCTGCGCAGAAAATGCCGCCAACGTCAGCTGTCGGCGTCGTCTTCCATGTCGAGATGGGGGTTGCGCGTTTTCTTCGTGTCCTTCGCCGGAGGCTGGCTGGACCCCTCGATCGTTTCGGCCTCGTCCGCGGCGCGGTCGAGGCGCAGATGGGTGGCTGAGCCATCCTTGTTCTCGCCGAAATAAATGGTCTGGTGCGGGAAGGGGATTTCGATGCCGCGCTCGTCCATGATCCGCTTGCAGATCTCGTTATAGGCGCGGCCGGTGCCCCATTGCGTGCCCGGCACGGTCTTGATCCGGGCGCGCAGGACCACGGCGCTGTCGCCCAACGACTGGACGCCGAACCATTCGAGGTCACCGGTGATGTTCTCGCCAGTCTCGCTTGCGCGGAGTTCCTCGAACGCGTCGACCATGGCCTGTTTGCCGTCGTTCACGTTCTCGCGATAGGCGATGCCCACGTCGGCGACGAAGTAGGAATAGTCACGCACGTAGTTCGACACCATGTCCACGGACGAGAACGGGATGACGTGGACCACGGCGTGCAGGTCGCGCAGGGTGACCGAGCGGATGGTCAGTTTCTCGACCGTGCCTGTGGTGCCGCCGAGCGTCACCACGTCGCCCACGTTGATGGCGTTCTCGAACTGGATGAAGATGCCGGTGATGATGTCCTGCACCATCTTTTGCGCACCGAAACCGATGGCGAGGCCCAGCACACCGGCGGAGGCGATGAGCGGGGCGATATCCACCCCGAGCTCGGCCAGCACGAACATCAGGATGATGACCATGAGCGCGATGGTGGCGGCGTTGCGCAAAAGCGTCAGCAGCGTGATCTCGCGCGAGGTGGGGGCGGAGCCGAACTCGGGGTTCAGGCGGTAGTCGACCCAGGACACCAGCGCCAGCCACAGGATCGCGCCGGCGAGCAGGATGAAGGCGATGCTGACGATGGCGCCGGCGGCCCAGGTTCCGAATTCGCTGCGCAGGAAACCGGAGATATCCCACAGGCCGATGGCGTCGAGTGCGAAGGCCAGGACGCCGATCACGATGAAGATGCGCACGACCTGGATCACGCGACCCAGGAGCGAATTGATGCGTGGCTCGAGCGTGGGCATCCGGCTGCTGACGTTCATCGGCATGTGCATTCCGTGCGCGGCAAAGCGCGACAGCCCGCCAGAGATGAGCACGCCGAGGATGATGATGCCGATCACCTGGGCCGAGTTCAGCAGCAAGGGCAGGATCAGCCCGTCAGGGCGGGCGGCCACGATCACGGCGAGGCCTGCAAGATAGAGCAGCACGGGAATGTACCAGTTGCGCCCGATGAAGCGCAGGGCGCTGGGGCGCTCTTCGGGGGTGGGGCCGAGGATCCAACCGGCGACGTCCTTGCGCGAGCGCACCACCAGGATCGCGGCCATGGCGATGGCGATGAAGGCCAGAAGGGTCGAGATGCCCCGGCCCGCGGCATAGGAGGCCTGCCGGTTGACGATGGGCACGATCAGCAGCTGGCCGTAGCCGATGACAGATGCGATGGCGCCGAACCACGACGACATGCGCCGGGCGGCGACGTCGGAGATGGCGATGAAGCGCAGTTCGTGGGTGGTGGGCGCGAGGACCGCGCGGATGGCCACCTTGGCCAGTCCGACGAGCAGGAAGGCGTTGAGATAGAGCGTCTGGCGGACGCCGATCACGCCCGTCTCGCCATAGAGATAGAGCGCGGCGAGATAGCCCAGGCCCCAGGCCGCGAGGACCACCAGGATGTCGATCAGCGTGGTGGCCGCGACGACCGCAAGGGTGCGCACGAAGCCCCAGTCATGGGCCTTGTCGCCCATGCGGCGATAGATCAGCTTGGCCCCGGCGCGCAGCAGCAGATAGGCACCGACAGTGACGACGATGACCACGGCCAGCGCCTGAAGCGCCTCCCACAGAACGTCGAGCTGGCCGCCTTCGAGCGCCATGAGCGTGGTGGGCAGGGCAATGACGGCACCGAAGGCGGAGCCGATGGAGGTGGCGGCGGTTTCGAAGAAGGACTTGGTGAAATCCGCGAGCTGGCGGCCGATGGAGGTGTCCTCCTCGACATCGACGACCTCGTCCGTGGCGGTTTCGGCGGCGCCGCGCAGCGACTGGATCAGCGCCTCGCGCGCCTCGGGGTTTTCGAGCAGATCAATGAGTTGCTGCGCCTCGGCTGAGGGCACGTTGGCCTCTTGCGCGCTGGCGGGGGTCAGGAACATGAGGCCGAGCGCGGCCACGAACAGGATACGGGTCAAAAGAAACATCGGTCGTCCAGTGCTGATCTTCGGTTTGCCAGACACTTAGCACTGTCACTTGTGACCGCAACCTTGACCTTGGCTGGACCGGATCGGGCGCGGTTCTAGCCGCGCACCACGTAGACCGAGCATTCGGCGTGGGTGACCACGTGGCTGGCCGTGGTGCCCAGCAGGTAATCCTGCACCTTGGGGTTGGCCGAGTCCATGACGATGACGTCGACCTTGCGCTCGTCCGCCAGCTTGACGATCTGGCGGTGGATCGCACCCTTGCGCACCACGGTTTCGACCTCGACCCCGTCGGCAGGGTTTTCGGCCAGAAACTTGGCCAGTTGCTGCGACCAGTAGACCTCGGAGTTGTAGATGTTGAGGTTGCGTTCGATTTCCGGGGCCACGGTGGCGACGATCAGCCGTGCACCCCGGCGACGGGCCATGGCGACGGCCTCGTCATAGGCGCGGGTGTTGGTTTCGAGGTGGCGCAGGTTGACGGGGCAGAGGAGAAGTTCGGCGTCGCGGGCCATCTTGGTATTCCGGAGTCTGAAAGGTTCGTTTGCGGGCGTGGAGCGGGGCAGGCGGGGTGAACCCCGCCCTACAGGCCGGCGTCGGCCTCGATTTCGCGGCGGGGTTTGCGGGCCCGTTCGGTGGCGGATTTGAGCTGGCCGCAGGCGGCCATGATGTCCTCGCCCCGCGGCGTGCGGATGGGCGAGGCGTAGCCGGCCTTGTAGATGATGTCGGCGAATTTCTCGATCCGGTCCCATTCGGAGCGCTGATGCGGGGCGCCGGGCCATTCGTTGAACGGAATGAGGTTGATCTTGGCCGGGATGCCCTTGATCAGGTTCACGAGGCGGCGCGCGTCTTCATCACTGTCGTTGACGTCCTTGAGCATGACATACTCGAATGTGATGCGCTCGGAATTGCTGGCCTTGGGATAGGCGCGCAGGGCGTCCAGAAGCGCGGCGATGTTCCATTTGCGGTTGATCGGCACGAGCCTGTCGCGCACCTCGTCCGTGGTGGCGTGGAAGGAGACGGCCAACATGCAGCCGATTTCCTGCGCGGTCTTGTGGATTTCGGGCACGATGCCCGAGGTCGAGAGCGTGATGCGGCGGCGCGAGAGCGCGATGCCTTCGCCGTCCATGGCGATCTTCATCGCGTCGCGGACGTTGTCGAAATTGTAGAGCGGCTCGCCCATGCCCATCAGCACGATGTTCGACAGAAGGCGCGGACCGTCGGTGCCCATGCCGACGCCGGGCTTGGGCCATTCATCGAGGTCGTCGCGGGCCAGCATGACCTGGCCGATGATTTCGCCGGCGGTCAGGTTGCGCACCAGTTTCTGCGTGCCGGTGTGGCAGAAGGAACAGGTGAGGGTGCAACCGACCTGGGAGGAGATGCAGAGCGTGCCGCGATCTTCCTCTGGGATATAGACGGTTTCCACCTCGTGCCCGCCGGCGATTCGCACCAGGTACTTGCGGGTGCCGTCGGCGCTGACCTGGCGGTCGACGATTTCGGGGATCTCGATGACGAATTTCTCGGCCAGCTCGGCGCGGTAGGCCTTGGAAAGATTGGTCATGGCCGAAAAGTCGCGCACGCCCCAGCCATAGATCCACTGCCAGATCTGGTTCACGCGCATCTTGGCCTGCTTTTCGGGGGTGCCGTGGGCGATGAGAGTGTCGCGCAGGGCGTCACGGGTGAGGCCGACAAGGTTGATCGGGCCTTCGGGCAGCTTGCGGGGGATGGTCAGGACATCCTGGGTGATGGGCGCGGGTGTGGTCATGGCACGTCTCGACGGGTTCGGTTTGCGCCATCATATAGGCGCGGGCAGCTGATTCCAAAACGGGGCACAGCCCCCTGACATAAAGACAAACCCCCGAAGCGGGTGCCCGGGGGTCGTCATGACAATGCGTGTGGCCATTGCGGCGGTCTTAGAGCAGACCTTCGCGCTGGGCCTTCTTGCGTGCGAGCTTGCGGGCGCGGCGGATCGCCTCGGCCTTTTCGCGCGCTTTTTTCTCGGACGGTTTTTCGAAATGTTGCCGAAGCTTCATTTCGCGAAAAACGCCCTCACGCTGCAGTTTCTTTTTCAGGGCACGAAGCGCCTGATCGACATTGTTGTCGCGAACACTGACCTGCATGTGGTTGTCACCACCTTTCTAGGTTAAAGTTGCATAATTTGCAGGAAGTGGCCGTATAGCAAAGCCATCCTAGTTTGTCTAGGGACAGGATGGCGATACCCGACAGCACGAAAAGGAGTTCCGGAATGACCGATCCCGACGTGAAAACGCAGCTTCTGGAGGCGGCGAAACCGCATGTGGCCTTTGACGGGTGGACCGAGGCCACGTTCCGGGCCGCAGTCGAGGATACCGGTTTGTCGATGGGAGTGGCGCGGGCGGCGTGTCCGCGCGGGGCGGTGGACCTGGCGCTGGCCTTTCACGAAGAAGGCGACGCGGCGATGCTGGCGCGGATGGAGCAGGAGGACCTGAGCCGGTTGCGATACAGTGAGCGCGTGGCGGCCGCCGTGCGCTTTCGGCTGGAGGCGGTCGAGGACAAGGAGCTGGTGCGCCGGGGGGTGACGCTGTTTGCGCTGCCGCATCACGCGGTGGACGGCGCCAGGGCGGTCTGGGGCACCTGCGACAAGATCTGGGAGGCGCTGGGCGACACCTCGGATGACATCAATTGGTACACCAAGCGGGCGACCCTGTCGGGGGTCTATTCCTCGACCGTGCTTTATTGGCTGGGCGACGAAAGCGCGGGGCACGCGCGGACCTGGGAGTTCCTGGACCGGCGGATCGAGGACGTGATGCGGATCGAGAAGGTCAAGGCGAAGGCGCGGGAAAACCGCGTTGTGAGCGGGCTGATGGCCGGGCCGTTGTCGGTCTTTTCGAAGATCCGCAAGCCCGCGCCGGGGCGGACCGGCGGATTGCCCGGGCGCTGGACGCGGTAGCGGCTTTTTTCCCTAGTGGGGAGCGGTGGGTTTTTACCCACCAAAGAGGTGGGTTGTCACCCACCAGAGAGGTGGGTTGTCACCCACCCTACGCGGTATGACAGACCGATGCGCTATGTGGCGGCTGTCGGAGCCTCCGGCGGGGATATTTTTAGCCAGAGGAAGAGGTAGGGCTTTGGAGGCCTCGAAGGCGGTGCTTGCGGGCGCCGTTTGTTGCTTTTTCCCGGGGGGCTGGTACGACGGGGCGACGGGGGAAAGATGATGCCGGACGGGATGAAGGTTATCGAGATCACCGCGCCGGGCGGGCCGGAGGTTCTGGCGCTGGCCGAGCGGGACTGGCCCGAGGCCGGGCATGGCGAGGTTGTGATCCGGGTGGCCTATGCCGGGGTGAACCGGCCGGATGCCTTGCAGCGGGCGGGGATGTATGACCCGCCGCCGGGGGCGAGTGACCTGCCGGGGCTGGAAGTGTCGGGCGAGATCGCGGCGCTTGGGCCGGGCGTGACCGGATGGCAGGTGGGCGACCGGGTTTGTGCGCTGGTGCCGGGCGGGGGCTATGCCGAAGCCGTGGTGACGGATGCGGCGCATTGCCTGCCGGTGCCGGACGGCATGGCGATGGACCGAGCGGCGTGCCTGCCGGAGACGTTTTTTACCGTGTGGACGAATGTGTTCCGGCGGGGGCGGTTGACGGCCGGGGAACGCTTTCTGGTGCAGGGCGGGTCGAGCGGGATCGGGACGGTGGCGATCCATCTGGGGGCGGCGCGCGGCGTGCGGGTGTTCGCGACGGCGGGGTCGGATGAAAAGTGCCGGGTGTGCGAGGAATTGGGCGCGGAGGCGGCGTTCAACTATCGCGAGGTGGATTTCGTGGAGGAGATGCGGGCGCGCGGGGGCGCGGACCTGATATTGGACATGGTGGGGGGCGATTACCTGCCGCGGAACATCGCCGCGCTGGCGGACGAGGGCCGGCTTGTGCAGATCGCGTTCCTTCAGGGGCCGAAGGTGGAGGTGGATTTCACGCAAGTCATGACGCGGCGGCTGATGATCACGGGGTCCACTCTGCGGCCCCAGAGCGGGCTGGCCAAGGCGCGGATCGCGGAAGAGTTGCGGCGCGAGGTGTGGCCTCTGCTGGACGCGGGGCGCGTGGCCCCGGTGATGGATTCTGAGTTTCCGCTGGCGGAGGCCGCAGAGGCCCATGCGCGGATGGAGACGAGCACGCATATCGGCAAGATCGTGTTGAAGGTGGGCTGAGGCGATGGGCGCGGCGCAGGTGACAATCCTTTGCCTGATGGCGCTGAGCCTGGGCCTGAGCGCCTGGGCGGTGGTGCGGGACGTGCCGCCGGTGTGGCGGTTCGCGGTGCCGGGCAAGGTGCCCGTGGACGGCGCGCCGGTGTTCGAGACGGTGTTCGAGTACGATGTGACAGCGGGGCAGGCGCATTCGGCGTCGGTGGTGGTGACGCAAGGCGGCTTTGACGTGCTTTGGTTCGAAGGTTCGGCGGAGGCGCAGGCGGATGTGGACATTCACGGGGCCGCGTTCCGGCGTGGGCCGGAGGGCTGGCAGGCGGCGGGGCGGGATGTGCGGATCACGCGGGGGGCGCTGGGCCGCGCGATGGAACCCAGGCAGCTGGTGGTGACGCTGGGCAACACGGTGGAAAACGAGGGCGCGGCGGGGCATGTGTTTGCCACGGTGGTGTCGGTGGGAGGCTGGGCCATGGCCTCGGTCGCCGATGTGAATATGGGGGCGGGCGGGCCGCTGGCGGCGCGGAAGCTGAGCCTGTCGCCGTTTTTGAACCGGTCGCACCTGGTGAAGTCGCCGATGGTGGAATTTGCCGACGGGAGCATGGGGTTGCCCGCCTATTTCGAGATGGGGGCAGCGCATGGGGTTCTAGTGCGGTTCGGGCGTAACGGCCGGGTGCGGGACACGACGCGGATGTCCGGGAGAGGCCAGCCGATCCAGCCGATGATCGTGCCGCTGGGGGAGAACCGGGCGGTGGCGTGGTTGCGGGATTTCGCGCCGTCGGGGCGGCTGTTGGTGAGCTATTCGGAAGATGGCGGAAGGACGTGGTCGGAGGTGGGGGCGTCGGACATGCCGAACCCGAGCGCGCCGGTGGCGGCGTTGGCCCTGGGGGCTGGGCGCATCCTGATGGCGGCGAATGACGATCCGGGCGGGGGCGATCGGCTGCGGCTGCTCTTGTCGGAGGATGAAGGGGATACCTGGCGCGTTCTGCGCGAGCTGGAGCCGAACGGGGCGGGGGCGCGGTACCCGATGTTGCGGCGGCTGGAGGGGGGCGAGATCGCGCTGGTCTATTCGGTGGGGAACAAGACCGGGCTTCGTGCGCATGTGCTGAACGGGGCGTGGGTGGCGGCGCAATGAGCGGGTTGGGTGCAACGATAGGCGTGGCGGTGGTGCTGGGTTGGGTGGTGTTCGCGCTGAGCGGGCTGGTGGTGTCGTCGTCCCTGGCTGCCGGGCTGGCGCTGGTGGCCGCGGTTCTGGTCGGCGTTTTGTGGCGCGACACGGTGGCGGTGAATGGCGCGGTGGCGGTGCTGGCGCCGGTCGGTATTATGTTGCCGGCGCTGGCGTTGCGGCATGTGGCGGTGTCGCTGGGCTGGGACGTGCCGGGGTTCTCGGGCGTGGAGATCGCGGTGTTACTGTGTGCCTACGTGGCGTTCCTGGCTTGCGCGTTCGGCGTGATCCCGGTGGATGTGTACCGCTATGGCTATGCGCCGTGGCCGGTGGCGGGGATGGTGCTGGCGGTGTGTGTCTATGCGCTGGTGACGGGGAACTGGTTTCTGGCGGGGGTTGCCGTGCTGGGGCAGCTGGCCTGGGTGATGGGCTGGGGCAGCAGCAACTGGTTCGACATGGTGCTGCACGTGCTCTTGGTGCCGGTGGCGGTGGTGGTGCTGGTGATGCGGGTGTTTTGATGGGAGAGCGGGCGTCGGGATTTGAGTATTTGGGGAACAGGGAAAGACGTCCCTCGGCTTTAAGTATGTGAAACAAAATGGGGTAGGGCCTTTCGACCCTACCCTCTACATTCTAAGGCTTCATTGCCTCTTGCAAACTGCAAGCTGCTACCTCGGAAAAACGCTTGCCGGTTTTGACTTCCGAGATGCGTCCTTGGTTCATTCCCCCGAGATGGGCAGCTATCTGCGCGTGGTTCCAGTCGGTTTCTTTCAGAAGCGCCTTAATTTTGGCGGCTTCGCTTGCAGTCAGTTTGGGTGAAGACTTCCTCATGGAAAACTCCTTTTTGCCGCGTTGCGTGAACCGCAGCCCCAAGCTACACTCGCCTTGTGATTTGGAGGCGAACGCAGCTTGGTTTCAGAAACTGAGACGCTTGCGGCGAAACGGTCCAGCTTCATCAGGCATAGGGTTCGGTCCAACGTTCCCTATGCCGCCACTACACCTAGCTGCTTCAATCTTCATAGGCGCTAGATGGTGAAAGCAGGATATTTCTCGTCGCATGCGGCGCCAAGCTGTATCTTTGTGTGGATACTCTGTGGATATGCTTGAGGCGCAATATGTGGCGCTCTCTGTGATTGCCGCATCTACATATAGATTTGCGCCGAACATTTCGTGTTCAAGATGCACTAAAATAATATTTACAGGGCGTAATTTTAAGACTGGTTCGTTTACCGAATCGGGTCAAACAGCGCGTCATCGAGCGTGCAATCCCGCACCACGTCGCGGCCGCAGGGGACCGGGGCGAGGTCGCGGGAGAGGCAGATGCGGGCCTCCTGGATGCGGCCCGCGCGGCAGGTGATGGTGATGCCGTCGGGTTCCAGAGAGGGGTTGGCCTTGAGGAAGGCCTCCTCGACCACGGAGGCGGGGAGCTTGACCGGGTTTTTCAGTTTGCGAAAGACGTCCGGCCTTGTGATCCGGCCGTAGGCCTCCCGGGACAGGGCGTAGTAGGCGGGGGCGGAGAGGCCGGAGCAGGTGCCGTGCTTTTTCCATTGGTACCACGCCAGCCCGGAGGTGCCCATGATGTCGGCCATCTCGCCGGTCATGGCGCGCGAGGGCGGGCGTTCGGGCGATTGGCAGTGTTCGGGCCAGCCGCGGTGGTATTGCGGCCAGAGCCCGTGCAGGACCCAGCCGTGATCGCGTGACGCGTCGCATTGCGGTGAGCCGCGCGCGTCGCCTTCGAGCGCGCACCAGGTCGGCGACCAGCTGAGGCTGAGGACGTAATAGTCGAATGCGCCGGGGCGGTCGCCGTCGGCCAGCGCCGGGGTGGCCAGGAAAAGCAGGGCGAAAAGGGCGCGCATGTTCACTCTTTCTTTTTGCGTTCGGGGCTACTATATAGCCGCCAAGTTCCCCGACAACGAGAACCCGTCCCGGCCCCCGGGACCGCCGTTTCAGGCGAGGGGAAAGATATGCGTGAAGGAGACCTTTGAGAGATGTCGAAACCGTTGATGGCCAAGGCCACCGCCGTCTGGCTGGTGGATAACACCACGATCAGCTTCAAGCAGATCGCCGATTTCGTCGGGATGCACGAGCTGGAGATCCAGGGGATCGCCGATGGCGACGTGGCCGCCGGCGTGAAGGGGTTCGACCCCATCGCCAACAACCAGCTGACGCAGGAAGATATCGACAAGGCGGAAAAGGATCCGCTGCACAAGCTGAAGCTGAAGTACAATGCCGCCGCCGTGGGCGAGGAAAAGCGGCGCGGGCCGCGCTATACCCCACTGTCGAAACGGCAGGACCGGCCGAACGCGATTCTGTGGCTGGTGAAGTTCCATCCCGAGCTGGCGGATGCGCAGATCGCCAAGCTGGTGGGCACCACCAAGCCGACGATCCAGACGATTCGCGAGCGTACGCACTGGAACATCGCCAACATGCAGCCGATCGACCCCGTGGCGTTGGGCCTGTGCAAGCAGACCGAGCTGGACGCCGCCGTGCAGAAGGCCGCCGCGAAGAAGGCCAAGGAAGGCCAGGCGATCGACGACGACGAGCGCCGCAAGCTGTTGTCGACCGAGCAGAGCCTGGAGTCGGATGCCGAGCCGCGGATGCCCACCGCCATCGAGGGGCTGGAGACGTTCAGCCTGGGCGGTGCCGATACCGCCGGCGAGGAGGAGAAGGAAAAGGAATACGACGCCGAGAGCTTTTTCAACCTGCCCGATGATGACGGTGACGACGACGAGGACGACGACAAGGCGTAAGGCCGTGTCGGATATCGCGACGGACCGAAACCGCGCCCCGCATCGGGCGCGGTTTTTTCATGCGCGGTGGGCGCGATGACGGCCACCAGCCCGCTGCATCGCCCCGCGATACGCTGAGGGCGCGAGGCCCCGGATCAGGTCCGGGGCGGGGCGGGCCTGGGCCTGGGGCCGGAAATGGCCAGCACGCCCGCCGCGACGATGAGCGCGATGCCGAGCGACGACAGCGCGTCGGGACGCTCGGTGAAAAGAAGCCAGCCCCAGAGCGCGGAGAAGCCGACATAGGTGAAGTCGAACGTGCCGATCACCGCCGGCGGGCCGTTCTGGTAGGCATAGGCCGCGCCGATGCTGCCGATCAGGATGGCGGCGGCGAGGATCGTTATGGTGCGCCAGTCGGCGGCGTCGAGCGGGGTCCACGTGGCGGCGAAATCGGACGTCGTGCCGGCCGGGTCGGGCAGAAGCAGAAAGGCGGCGCCGCCGGTGAGGATGAATGCCACGTTGAGCATCGCCGAGAGCATCAGCGGGTGTTCGTTCCGGCAGCGCGTGCCGGTCATCAGCATGGCGACGGCATAGAGCATGGCGGCCAGCAGGGGCAACAGCGCATAGGGCGAGAGCCCGGAGGCGGTGGGCTTGATGATCAAGAGCACGCCGGCAAAGCCGATCGCCACCGCCAGCCATTGGTGCGGCGCGATGGGGCTGCGTGTGGCCAGCGCGCCGAACAGGGTGATGAAGAGCGGCGAGGTGTAATAGCCCGCCGCCGCGAGCGAGAGCGGCACATGGGGCAAGGCGGCGTAATAGGCCAGCCACATGGCGACGAGGATGAGGCTGCGCAGCGGGGTCCAGCCGGGGTGACGCAGGGCCAGGGACGCCCGGGCGGCCAGGGCCATGATCCCCAGCAGCACCGGCAGCACCAGGGCCGAGCGCAGCACGAACATCTGCCACAGCGAGATCGAACCGGAAGACAGTTTGATCAGCGCGTCGCCCAGGGCCAGGGCGGCCACCGCGAGGGTGATGACGAGGATGGCGCGGGTGGTGTTTGCAAGGCTGGGCATGAGGTGAGGCGGCGTGCGGTTTAACCAATCAAAGCGGTGGGAGCGTGGGGTCTTATCCACCAAAGAGGTGGGTTGTCGCCCACCAAAGTGGTGGGTTTTCACCCACCAAAGTGGTGGGTTTTCACCCACCAAAGAGGTGGGTTTTCACCCACCCTACGGGGGGTTGCGGACGGGTCGTGTCAGGAGCGGGTCAGAGGGCCTTTCGCGCGTTGAGGGCGGCGGTGATGGTGCCGTCGTCGAGATAGTCCAGCTCGCCCCCGATGGGGACGCCCTGAGCCAGCGAGGTGAGGGTGACGCGGTCTTCGAGCTGGTCGGCGATATAATGCGCGGTGGTCTGGCCTTCGACGGTGGCGGCCAGGGCAAGGATGACCTCGGTGATGTTTTCCGCCTCGATGCGGTCGACCAGCCTGGGGATGCGAAGTTGCTCGGGGCCGACCTGGTCGAGCGCCGAGAGCGTGCCGCCGAGCACGTGGTAGCGGCCCCTGAAGACGCCCGCGCGTTCCATTGCCCAGAGGTCTGCCACGTCCTCGACCACGCAGATCATGCCGTTGGCGCGTTTTTCCGACAGGCAGATATCGCAGGTTTCGGTGGTGCCGATATTGCCGCATGTGTGGCATTCGCGCGCCGTCACGGCAACCTGGCCCATGAGGTCGGCCAGCGGTGACAGCAACAGCTCGCGCTTGCGGATCATGTGCAGCACCGCGCGGCGGGCCGAGCGGGGGCCGAGGCCCGGCAGCTTGGCCATCATCTCGATCAGGGCGTCGATGTCGCGGGTGGAGTTCATGGCGCAGTCTCGTCCGGCAGGGCGACGCGGGTGACGGCGAAGCCTTCGTCGCGCAGCAGTTCGACAAGGCCGGTGTCGCCCGGCAGATGATAGGCGCCGACGGCGATGAAGACACCGCCCTTGGCAAGCTGGGGCCGGGCGGCGTCGAGAAAGCCGCGGTTGCGGTCGGCCAGGATGTAGGCGTCGGACGTGTCGAGCCAGCCCAGACCCAGCCCGTCGGGGTAGGTGTTGTCGAAATGGAGACGTTCCCATGCCATCATGTCGCCGATGCGACCCTGAAGATAGAGCGCGAGAGACGTGGAATACGCGTCGCGGGCGAAATCGGGCGTGAGATAGACGGCGGAGACGGCGATGAGCGCGGTCGTCAGCGCGGTTGCATCCGAAGAGTCCAATCTTTCGAAAAACGCGCCGGGCGCTTCCAGCCCGATCGTGTCGGCCCCGGCAAGCGCGCCGAGAAGGCTTATGCGGTGGTCCTGGATCGGATAGATTCCGGCATTGAAATCGTTGCAGGGCGGGGACATCAGGAGCTCGGCGATGGCGGCGGGTTTGAGCGTAAAGACAGCCTGCCCGCCCCAGCCGAGCGCGGACAGACGTTCGCCGACCGCGTTTATCATGGGGAGCGGGAGGTCCCATTCTGTCACCCCGATCTGATCGTGATAGTAGGTCTGATAAGTGTAGCGGCTTTGGATTTCTTCTCGGCTGAGCGCGGTAAAGTCGACTTCCGTGGCGATGACGCGGGCGGCGGCGATGTCGGCCTCGACCTGCGGCGGCAGGCGCAGGATGGCCGGGATATTGAGATGCATCGTGCCCCAGAGGTGAGAGACCGCGCCCGACGGCGACGTGATGCGCCAGTAACGCCCGGTGCCGTTGGGGATGGTTTCGGCAATCGCGCGGATATCGCCCATCAGCGCGGGCGTCAGGACCTCTGCATGGATCCGGGGGGTGTCGATCAGGCAGAGGTCGCGCGTGGCCCACGCCTGTGCCGTGGCAGGCAGGCCGAGGCAGCACAGCAGGAGGGTCGCGATGGCGCGGCGTCTCACCGTCAGAACGGCAGCTTCATGCCTTCGGGCAGACCCATGCCCTCGGTCAGCTTGCCCATCTCTTCCTGGGCCTTTTCGCTGGCCTTGGCCTGGGCGTCCTTGATGGCGGCGAGGATCAGGTCCTCGACCACTTCCTTGTCGTCGGAGTTGAAGATCGAGGGGTCGATGTCGAGGCTTTTCAGTTCGCCCTTGGCGGAGCAGACGGCCTTGACCAGACCCGCGCCGGATTCGCCGGTGACGGTGATGTTGTGCATCTCTTCCTGAAGTTCGGCCATCTTGGTCTGCATTTCCTGCGCGGCCTTCATCATTTTGCTCATGTCGCCGAGCTGGCCTAGTCCTTTGAACATCTGTCTCTCCCGGGGTTTGAGGGGTGTTGGGTCATAGATACGGGCCGTAGGGGGTGTCGGCAAGGGGAGGGTGCGTGATCGCCCGCACCCGCAGACAGAATACGCTGTGTCAGGGATGCCTTTCGCCCCTATGGCGCAGTGACCCTGGTGTTATAAGACCCTGGTCCCAAAGCGATCGCGATAGGCGGCCGGTGTCATGCCGCAATGTCGCTTGAAGACGCGGCGGAAAAAGGCCGCGTCTTCATATCCGACTGCTGTGCTGACCTGTTGAATCGAGGTGGCGCCTTCTTCGAGCATCCGGCGAGATGCCGCGATGCGCAGCATCTGATGGTACGTTCCGGGCCTGACCTTCGTGGCAGCCTTGAAACGGCGCATCAGGGTGCGCCGGCTCATGCCCGCGCGTTCCGCGAGCTCTTCGACCGAGACGTCGCGTTGGAAGTTGGCGCTCAGGTGGTCTTCGATCATGCGGATCCGGTCGTCTCCGTGGGGGCGGGCAAGTGGCAGGATGGCATATCCCGTCTGGTCTTGGCGCGGCATGTCGAGCAGCAACGCGCGTGAACACTCGACCGCAACACGATGACCGCATAAGCGCTCGACCAGGTAGAGGCTGAGATCGGCGGCGGCGTTGACGCCACCGCCACAGAAGATGCCGGCGTCCTCAGTGATCAGGAGGTCAGTGCGCCAGTCGACGGCAGGGTAGCGCGCCCGGAATGCATCGGCGACACCCCAGTATGTCGTCGCGCGCCGGCCATCGAGCAGACCGGCCTCGGCCAGGAACGCGACGCCGGAACAGACGCCCGCAACAAGGCAACCATCGTCGTAGCGCTCGATCAGCCATGGGACGAGCGCGGCGTGACGGGCCATCCATTCCGATGGCACGGGGCCCGATGCGGACGCGATCACAAGGTCCGCGGGGCCGGTTTCGTCGATGGCGCAATCGGGTGTGATCCGCAGGCCGTGGGCGGTTTCGATCGAGCGCCCGTCGATCGAGGCGGTCGTGACACGGAATCTGGGATCGGGATCTTTGCCGCGCAGTTCTTCGAACATGGTGCCGGCCGACGAGAAGATTTCAATCGGACTGACGGCGGTGGACGCGTGCCCTTCGTTGACGAGCACGACGACAACATGCAGCTTGTCGCGGCTTCGAGCCATGTGACCTCCCGCTTGGGACCATGGTTTCGCGAATCCGGCGCGAAATCCACCCGGTATCAGGAAATTGGCACGATCGCCCTTGGTGTTTGGCGGGATTGCTTGGTGCGTCGGGGGGCCGTGAGATGCGACGTTCGGGGGAGGAGTTACAGCGAAGGAGGTACGACATGGAACTCTACATGATCCGCCGCCGCGGCATCTGGGCCAACGATGAGGAGCTTGCGGCGACAAACGTGAAATCCGTTGAAGCCGGCGAGGCGATGGCCGGCCGGCTGCGCTGGATCCGCAGCTATGCCGTGACCGAAGCGGACGGGCGTATCGGCTCGGTTTGTTTCTACGAGGCCGAGAGCCCCGACGCGATCCGTGAACATGGCGAGCGTATCGGTGCGCCAAGTGAAGAGGTCCAACCGGTTCGAGGCGCGGCAGTGAAACAGCCCGATCCTCAGCCGGTGGTGTATGGGTGATCGTGCGACTGACACTGTGCCTTGGTGAAGAACAACCTTGGCGGCTTTTGACGTGAAACCGAAAAGGGCGGGGAAAATCCCCGCCCTACGTTTGGTTCCGCGTTGCTTATTCTGCCGCCATCGGCTCTTGCGCGAGGTTGCGCAGGACGTAGTGCAGCACGCCGCCGTGTTCGACATACTCGATCTCGATCGCCGTATCGATGCGGCATTTGAGGGTGATCTCTTTGGTCGTGCCGTCGGCGTATTTGATCGTGCAGGGCACTTCGGCCTGCGGCTTGATGTCGTCGAGGCCGTGGATCGAGACCTCTTCCTCGCCGGTCAGGTTCAGCGTCTTGCGGGTGTCGCCGCCGGTGAATTCGAACGGGATGACGCCCATGCCGACGAGGTTCGAGCGGTGGATGCGCTCGAAGTTCTCGGCGATCACGGCCTTGACGCCCAGAAGTGCTGTGCCCTTGGCGGCCCAGTCGCGGCTGGAGCCTGCGCCATATTGCTCGCCGCCGAAGATCACCAGCGGCGTGCCTTGCTCTTGGTAGGCCATGGCGGCGTCGTAGATCGAGGTCTGCTTGCCGTCGGGGCCCTTGGTGTAGCCGCCTTCGACGCCATCGAGCATCTCGTTCTTGATGCGGATGTTGGCGAAGGTACCGCGCATCATCACCTCGTGGTTGCCGCGGCGCGAGCCGTAGGAGTTGAACTCGCGCACTGGCACCTGGCGTTCGCGGAGGTATTCGCCGGCCGGGGTGGTTTCCTTGAACGAGCCTGCGGGCGAGATGTGGTCCGTCGTGACCATGTCGCCCAGAAGCGCCAGAACGCGGGCGTTCTCGATGTTCGAAATCGTGCCGGGATCCTTGCTCATGCCCTGGAAGTAGGGCGGGTTCTGGACGTAGGTCGATTGCGGCGGCCAGTCGTAGGTTTCGGCGTCGGAGGTCTCGACCTGCTGCCATTTCTCGTCGCCCTTGAAGACGTCGGCGTATTTCGACTGGAAGGCTTCGCGCGTGACGGTCTGTTCGACCAGCTCGGCGATTTCGCTTTGCGACGGCCAGATGTCCTTGAGGTAGACGTCGTTGCCGTCCTTGTCCTGGCCCAGCGGGTCGTTGGCGATGTCGACATTCATGTCGCCCACCAGCGCATAGGCCACCACCAGCGGCGGCGAGGCGAGGTAGTTGGCGCGCACGTCGGGCGAGATGCGGCCCTCGAAGTTGCGGTTGCCCGACAGCACCGAGACGCCGATGAGGTCGCAGTCGTTGATCGCCTTGGAGATCGGTTCGGCCAGCGGGCCGGAGTTGCCGATGCAGGTGGTGCAGCCATAGCCCACGAGGTTGAAGCCGATGGCGTCGAGATCGTCCTGAAGCTCTGCCGCTTCGAGGTAGTGCGACACGACCTGCGAGCCGGGCGCGAGCGAGGTCTTGACCCAGGGCTTGCGTGTCAGGCCAAGCTCGTGCGCCTTGCGGGCCACGAGGCCGGCGCCGATCATCACGTAGGGGTTGGAGGTGTTGGTACAGGAGGTGATCGAGGCGATCACCACCGAGCCGTCATGCAACTGGTGGCTGTTGCCGTCCTCGTCGGTGTAGAAGCCCATCCTATGATGACCTTCGTTGCCGGGGATGTCGCGCGGCTCGGGCGCGCCGCCTTCGCCTTCCCAGCGGGCCTCGGTCTCGGCGCCGGCATCCTTGCCTTCGCGGATGCCTTTGACGTAGGCGTGAAAGGCGGTCGCGGCCTTGTCGAGCGCGATGTAGTCCTGCGGGCGCTTGGGGCCGGAGATCGCGGGCACGATGGTGCCCATGTCGAGATGCAGCGTGTCGGTGTAGACCGGGTTGTAGTCCGATCCGCGCCAGAAGCCGTTTTCCTTGGCGTAGGCCTCGACCAGCGCGATGCGGTCTTCGTCGCGGCCCGTCTGGCGCAGGTAGCGCAGGGTTTCGTCGTCGATCGGGAAGAAGCCGCAGGTGGCGCCGTATTCGGGGGCCATGTTGGCGATGGTGGCGCGGTCGGCGAGCGGCAGGGTGTCGAGCCCGTCGCCGTAGAATTCGACGAACTTGCCGACGACGCCTTTCTCGCGCAGCATCTCCACGACCTTGAGCACGAGGTCGGTGCCGGTGGTGCCTTCGACCATCTTGCCGGATAGCTCGAAGCCCACGACCTCGGGGATGAGCATCGAGATGGGCTGGCCCAGCATGGCGGCCTCGGCCTCGATCCCGCCGACGCCCCAGCCGAGAACGGCTGCGCCGTTGACCATGGTGGTGTGGCTGTCGGTGCCCACGAGCGTGTCGGGGTAGGCGACGGTTTCACCGTTCTGGTCCTTGTCGGTCCAGACGGTCTGGGCGAGGTATTCGAGGTTGACCTGGTGGCAGATGCCGGTGCCCGGCGGGACCACACGGAAGTTGTTGAAGGCGCCCTGTCCCCATTTCAGGAACTGGTAGCGCTCCATGTTGCGCTCGTATTCACGGTCGACGTTCATCTGGAAGGCGCGGGGGTTGCCGAATTCGTCGATCATGACCGAGTGGTCGATCACCAGGTCGACGGGGTTGAGCGGGTTGATCTTTTGCGCGTCGCCGCCCAGTTCCTTGATCCCGTCGCGCATCGCGGCGAGGTCGACCACGGCGGGGACGCCGGTGAAATCCTGCATCAGCACGCGGGCGGGGCGGTAGGCCAGTTCCTTGGTGCCTTTGCCGCCTTCCTTTGCCCAGTCGGAGAACGCCTTGATGTCGTCGGTGGTGACGGTCTTGCCGTCCTCGAAACGCAGCATGTTTTCCAGCACCACCTTGAGCGCGGCGGGCAGCTTGGAGAAATCACCCAGGCCCGCCTGTTCGGCGGCGGCGATGGAGTAGTAGGCGACGGAGGTGTCGCCGACCTTCAGCGTCTTGCGGGTGTTGGAGGAGTCGTGGCCGACGGTAATGGGCATTTCTGGATATCCTTTCACGTAGGAAGGCAGGATTGTCTGGCTTGCTTCTGACCCAATCGGGAGAGTCGTTCAAGGGGGCTGCGGCAATTATTGTATACTATTGCACACAATTGAAGAATGTTACAGTTTTCACGCGACTCTCTCGAAACCTTGATTGGCAGTTTCATGCCGGGATGAATACTCAGAAGCGACGTCACGAACAAACAGGTAGAGCGTCAGGCATGGATTTCAGCAAAGTGATCACCGGGGTTATGGCCGTTGTGCTGTTTTTCGCGGCACCCGTGGTGGCGCAGGACGCAGAGCGCCCGGTGGTGGTGGAATTGTTCACCAGCCAGGGCTGTTCGTCCTGTCCGGCGGCGGACAAGTTCTTTCACAAGCTGGCGGGGCATGAGGGCGTGATCGCGCTGTCGCTTCATGTGGATTACTGGGATTACATCGGCTGGAAGGACAGTTTCGCCAGCCCCGCCCATACCAAGCGCCAGCGCGCCTATGCCAAGGCGGCGGACCGGCGGGTGGTCTATACCCCGCAGATGGTGATCAACGGCAAGGATGACGTGGTGGGCAACCGGCCGATGGATGTGGTCGACGTGATCGACCGGCACCGGCGGCTGCCGCGGACGGTGGCGCTGGAGCTGTCGCGGCAGGGCGAGAGCGTGCTGGTCGAGGCGGAAAGCCTGAAGCAGATGGACGGGCCGCTGACGGTGCAGCTGGTGCGGTTCCGGCCCGAAAGCACGGTGCATATCAAGCGCGGCGAGAACGCGGGCCGGACGATCAGCTATGCCAACGTTGTGACAGAGATGCGCAGCCTGGGCGATTGGGACGGGTCCGCGCCGTTGCGCGTGACCGCCGAGGCCGGGGGCGACGCGCCGGTGGCGGTGTTGTTGCAGAACAAGGGCGGCGCGGGGTTGATCGAGGCGGCGGCGGTTCTGGAGTAGGGTGAGCGCGTGGTGGGTTGGAAACCCACCCTACGTGGGAAGCGTCGATTGCGGCACGCGTGGGTTTTCACCCACCCTACATTTGCGAGTTGATGTCGCGCGGCTATCAGCCGATTTCCTGTACCAGCGCGGGCAACTCTCCCAGGTTCTTCACCTTTCGGAACCGCGAGGCGTCTTCGGGCGCGTCGTCGACCTCGTAGCCCCAGGTGAGGTCGTGGGGAACGTGGACGCCCCAGCCACCGGCGGCGATGACCGGATTGACGTCCGAGCGCAGGGAGTTGCCCGCCATCAGCGCGTGGGCCGCGCCGGTGCCATGCCGGTCGAAAATGCGGGTGTAGACCTGGGGTGTCTTGTCCGACACGACCTCGACCGCGTCGAAAAGATCGCCCAGGCCGGACTGGGCCAGCTTGCGTTCCTGGTCGAGAAGGTCGCCCTTGGTCACCAGCAGAACGCGGTGGGTGCCGGCCACCGCCTCGACCGCCTCGCGGGCATGGGGCAGAAGTTCAATGGTGTGTTCCAGCATCTCGCGGCCCGCGGCGATCAATTCGGAGATGACGGATGCGGGCACGCGGCCGTCGGTGACGTCGATGGCGGTTTCGATCATCGACAGGGTAAAGCCCTTGATGCCGAAGCCGTAGTGACCCAAGTTGCGCTTTTCGGCGGCCAGAAGATGCTCGGCCAGGTGATGCCCATCGACGTAATCGCGCAGAAGATCGGCGAATCTGTCCTGGGTCAGCTTGAAGAAGCGTTCGTTGTGCCAAAGCGTGTCGTCGGCATCGAAGGCGATTGTCGTCAGATTTTGTGACATTGCGGCCCTCGCCCCGGACGCGCCCCCTTTTCAGACGCTGGTCGGAGGTTATATAAACCGCTCACGAAACGCCACACGCAGCACGGGGATTGATGCAGCACCAGGTGATCATGTCGGGCAGGGACGATGACGGCGACGGCGATGCCGCCGTGGTGGTCGATACCAAGCCCAAGACCAAGCGGCCGCCGCTGTACAAGGTGTTGCTGCTGAACGACGATTACACCCCGATGGAATTCGTCGTGGCGGTGCTGGAGCGATTCTTTGGCATGTCCCACGCGCAGGCGTTCGAGATCATGCTGACCGTGCACAAGAAGGGTGTCGCGGTGGTGGGCGTGTTCAGCCACGAGATTGCGGAAACCAAGGTGGCGCAGGTGATGGATTTCGCCCGGCGTCACCAGCATCCGCTGCAATGCACCATGGAAAAGGAATAGGGTGAGCGGGGCATCGCGCCTGTCGCTGGCCATGGAGGATGGCACGATCGCGTGGCCCGAGGGCGCGCGGGTGGCTATTTTCGCGCCGCGCACCGGGGCGGACCTGTCGGGGCTGCCGAAGGACCGTACCCAGATCATCACGCGATTCCGGCCCGACTGGGAGGCGTTTCAGGCCGTCGGATGGGAGTGCGTTCTGGCGCCCGAGGGGCGGTACGGCGCGGCGCTGGTCTTTGCCACGCGCGCCAAGGCGCTGTGCCAGGGGCTGATCGCAGAGGCCGCGGGCGTCAGCGACGGGATCGTGGTGGTCGATGGGGCCAAGACCGACGGGATCGAATCGATCCTGAAAGCCTGCCGGGGCCGCGCGGAGGTGTCGGCGCCGCTGTCGAAGGCGCATGGCAAGCTGTTCACCATCGAGGCGGGGGCCGAGTTTTCCGACTGGGCGCTGGCGGAGCGCGGCACGGTGGAGGAAGACGGCAAAGCCTTCGTCACCGCGCCGGGCGTGTTCTCGGCCGACGGGGTGGACCCGGCGTCGCGCCTGCTGGCCGAGGCGTTGCCCGAGAAGCTGGGCGCGCAAGTGGTCGATCTGGGCGCGGGCTGGGGATACCTGGCGCATCGCGTGCTGGCCCGCGAGAGCGTGCAGGCGCTGCATCTGGTGGAGGCCGATCATGTCGCGCTGGACTGTGCGCGGCAGAACGTGACCGATCCACGCGCCGTGTTTCACTGGGCCGATGCGCTGACCTGGGCCGCGCCGGGGCCGGTGGATGCGGTGGTGATGAACCCGCCCTTTCACATCGGACGCGCGAGCGATCCGGGGCTTGGGCGGGCCTTTATCCGGGCGGCGGCACGGATGCTCGGCCCGCGCGGGCGGCTTTTCATGGTGGCCAACCGGCACCTGCCCTACGAGGGCGACCTGACCGCCAGTTTCGGTGAGCTGCGCGAGATCGGCGGCGACAACCGGTTCAAGATCGTCGAGGCGGCAAGACCGTCTCGCACCCGCGGCTGAGTTGCGATAACAAGGTCCGGGCGGGCCATGAGGGAGAGATCGAGCCATGTCCTTTTCGATACAAGGCAAAACCGCAATCGTGACCGGCGCGGCCAGTGGCGTGGGCCTGGCCATCGGTCGGCATTTCGTCGACAAGGGCGCGAACGTGATGTTCGCAGACCTCAACGAAAAGCTGCTGAAGCACGAGCTGGGCGAGAACGAGGACGGGGCCAACAAGCGCTGGTTCGCGGGCGATCTGCGCGAAAAGCTGACGCTGGCCAACCTGCTGTCGGCGACGATCGACGCGTTCGAGGATGTGGACGTTCTGGTGAACGCGTCGCGGCAGATGCTGCCGTCGGACCCGCTCAACCCCGATGACGACGCGGTGGAGCAACTTTGGAACCAGAACCTGATGACCGCGCTGCGGCTGAGCCAGCTGGTGGCCAAGCGCATGATCAAGCAGGCGGAAGGGCAGGAGGAGGGACCGGTGGGGTCGATCGTGAACCTGTCGTCGATCGCCGGGCGGCGGACGCATCCGGACCTTCTGGGCTATTCCATCGCGTCGGCGGCGGTGGACCAGATGACCCGCAGCCTGGCCGTGGCGCTGGCGCCGCACCGGATCCGGGTGAACGCGATTGCGTTCGGCTCGGTCATGAGCGCGTCGCTGAAGGATACGCTGCGCGACAACAAGACGTATCGCGAGGATATCGAGGCGCACACGCCGCTGGGGCGGATCGCGGCGCCGACCGAGATGGCCGAGGCGGTGCAGTACCTGGCCTGCGACGGGTCGAGCTTCATGACCGGGCAGATCATGACGGTGGATGGCGGCCGGTCGCTGCTTGACCCGGTGTCGGCGCCCGCGCACTAATGAGGCCCGCTGAAGGAAGTACCATGACGGATATGACGGAACAGAAATCCCGCGCGGCGACGTGGTTTCACCAGTTGCGCGACGAGATCGTCGCGGCCTTCGAGGCGCTGGAGGACAGCCATGCGACCGGCCCGCTGGCGGAGGCGGAACCGGGGCGGTTCGAGGTGAAGCCGACCAAGCGCACCAGCGAGGACGGCTCGGACGCGGGCGGCGGGCTGATGAGCGTGATGCGCGGGGGCCGTGTGTTCGAGAAGGTGGGCGTAAACGTCTCGGAAGTGTTCGGCCAGCTGGGTGAGCAGGCGCAGAAGGCTATGGCGGCGCGCGGCGTGCCGGGGATGGCGGACGACCCCAGCTTCTGGGCGTCGGGCATCAGCCTGGTGGCGCATATGCAAAACCCGCATGTGCCGGCGGTGCACATGAACACGCGGATGTTCTGGACGCCCCATGCGTGGTGGTTCGGGGGCGGGTCGGACCTGAACCCCTGCATCGAATATGACGAGGACACGGCGCATTTCCACGCTCAGCAGAAGGCGCATCTGGATCCGCATGGGGACGAGATCTACCCGGCGCTGAAGGCCTGGGCGGACGAGTATTTCTTCATCCCGCACCGGCATCGGGCGCGGGGCGTGGGCGGCATTTTCATGGATGACCGCAATACCGGCGACTGGGAGGCGGATTTCGCCCTGACGCAGGATATCGGGCGGGCCTTTCTGAAAGCCTATCTGCCGTTGGTGGAGAAGCGCCGCGCGCAGCCGTGGAGCGACGCCGACAAGGAGACGCAGCTGGTGCATCGCGGGCTTTATGCGGAATACAACCTTGTCTACGACCGGGGCACCAAGTTCGGGCTGGCCACGGGGCATGATGCGGACGCGGTGCTGATGAGCCTGCCGCCGGTGGCGAAGTGGACGTGAGCGCGGCAGACGTCGGAGCCTCCGGTGGGAGTATTGTAAAGATATAAAGTAATTTTTTCAGCGCGTTAAGAAGATGCGATTGTCTATATCCCTTTTTCTGCCCACGTTTTGAAAGGTCGCTGGAAGTCTGGAGCAAAGCTCGTGGAAATTCTGGGAAGGCCGGTGCAGATACCGATTTGGCTCGTTCAATAATTCGTCGCGCCGACTGCCGTTGAATGAATCGATGGAGGCATTCTGTTGCGGTTTGCCCGGGGCGATGTAATGCCACTCGACATCATTGTCCTTGGCCCATTTCAGGACCGCCCGGCTTGTGAACTAAGTTCCATAGCACAGAGGGTGCGCGACCGTATGACCGCTGTCGGGGCCAAAACAGCCTACATCGAACCAGGTTCGCCTTGGGAAAACGGATACTACGAAAGCCTCAACGCCAGGTCGCGAAGCCAATTGCTAAACGGTGAAATCTTCTACAGCTTGCCGGAGGCCGAAATCATGGTCGAGCGATGGCGCATTCACTACAGCACCGTCACGCCGGACAGTTCATTGGGCTATCGACCGCCTGCGCCGGAAATCATCGTTCCGATGGACCATAGGCCCACTGTGCACCAATAATTAATTTGGACCATCCGATGGGGGCACGCCAGGATCTTCCCCAACCGCGCGGCCGTCTCCCGCAGATCAGCGGTCCAGGAACCGGGGGCTAGGTATGCATCCGTGAGTGGTGCTCCCAGGTTCTCAGGCCGCATCTTGCAGCGCGTATCAATAAATCCTTCTGATCCAGCAAGTGACGCGTTGAATTGTAAATTCATTTGTAATCTGGCTATACGATTTAGTATGGTCTCTGAGAAAATACAACTTAAGATAGAAATTTATGACCGAGGACCATGCCTTTTGCGGCGCGGGAGCTTTGTACCGCTTCGCCGCATTACTGACAGGTGGAAGTTTTAGCTTTTGCAGCCATCCTTTTGAGCTGCAAAAACCCGTATGCAGCTTGCCCTGTATGCAACCTTTCCCACGTTTGAAAACGATACGTGCGCTGCGTTTTCCAGCGCGGGACGAGCACCAAAGCCCAGCGCTAAAGATGCCAGTGTTCGGCAAAGCAGATTGTCCGATTGCCCAAGTTTTGTGCTAGGCTGCCTTATACAAACTCCATTGAACGGTTTTGACACATGCCTGACAATATTTCCAAATCATTTTCATTGAGACCATTGGAAAAGCCCGATCTGACGTCCATCACGAGATGGTTTCAGGGCGTCGGAGATCTGGCGCTCTTTGACCGAAATTCGCGCGTCCCTTACGATCTGGCGACGAGTGAGAGGTTATGGAACATGGCTGACACCCCGCAAGACGCGGACGACAAGTGTTGGTTCGCGATCACGTCCGAGCCTACCGGAGTTGCCGGTATCGTAGGCCTTGAACGCATTTCGCCGGTCAACCGCGATGCGGTCATCGCACTCTATGTCGATCATGCGATCCGGCGGCAGGGTGTTGGCATCCGAGCCTCCGCGCTGATACTCGATTTCGCATTTCGGCAACTGGGACTGAACCGGGTGACGTCCTACTATCGCAACGACAACGCCAGCAGCCGTGATCTGGTCAGTCAAGCCGGCTTTGAGGTCGAGGGTACGATGCGGCAGGCCTGGTTCTCTGACGGCAGGTTTCATGACATGATCGTCGTCGGTATCCTGGCGGAAGACTGGAAGATGCGGCGGGACGCTCTTGCTGAAGAGTTGGGGGAAACGACCGTAATCGCGTTCGGCGACGGCAGGAGTGTGGGATCGAAATGGCCACCGCACAGGCATGAAACGCCCTGATATGAAAGCCGGATAGTTGAACGCACGCGAACCTACATTCAGACAGCGGCTCGGGGCTGTCTTGTTCGCCGACGTCGTCGGGTATTCCCGGCTCATGGGACGGAACGAGATTGACACGTACAAGGCATTGCGCGCCCTTCTGGAACAGCTTGAGGCGGCTTGCGTCGAACACAACGGCCAATTCGTCGACGTCAAGGGCGACGGCATCCTTGCCCGGTTTGACACGGCGACCGATGCGGTACTTTTCGGCGTGGAGCTGCAGCGTATCACCGAGAGCAGCAATGCCGACCTGCCCTTGGCCCAGAGGATCAGCTTTCGTGTCGGGATCCACCTTGGTGAGTTTCTGCTCGACGATCGCGGGATTCATGGCGACATCGTCAACATCGCAGCCCGACTGCAGGAGCTCGCCGAACCCGGGCGTGTTTTCGTCAGTTCAAGCGTGTATGAGCAGGTGCGCAACAAGCTGCGCCTCGGGTACGAGTTTCTTGGACCCCAAATGCTCAAAAACATCGAGCAGCCAGTCCCCATCTTCTGCATCCGCACCGAAGTCGAGGGCGCGACAATGGCGGCCACGGTTCGGCCTTCGGCGCCCTCGATGGGGTACAGCCGGCCCGACACGCCGTCGATCGCGGTTCTTCCCTTCGATATCCGCGGTGGCGACGACTCCGAAAGCTGGTTGGCGGAGGGACTGACGGAGGACATCATTCTCGCGCTTTCCAAGTTCAAGAACCTGTTCGTCATAAATCGGAACACGAGTTTCGCGTTCAGGGCGCCGGACGTGCCCCCCAGCAAAGCAGCGACGAAACTGGGGGTGCGCTATGTCGTGCGCGGCAGCGTTCAGCGCGCGAAGACGAAGCTGCGGATCAAGGTCGAACTGATAGATACCGACTCATCTCGTACGATCTGGGGCGAAACCTATGACCGGGATCAGGAGGACATCTTCGAGATCCAAGATGAAATGACCGAGTCGATCGTTGGGGCGGCCGCGGTTTTGGTCGAGGCAGAGGAACGCCGCCGCTTCAGTGCGTCGATCCCGTCCGACCTTGCGGCCTATGGCTTTGTGCTGCGGGCACAGCAGCTGATCTTCAAGTATACGCGGCGTGACAACGAGCATGCGCGAATGCTCTACGAACAGGCTTTGTCACTGGACGGGAAGTATGCCCGTGCCTCGGCGGCCCTGTCGCGGACGCTGAACATCGACTGGCGCTACTCTTGGAACGAAGACGGAGATCAGGCGCTCGACACCGCTCTTTCCTATGCCCGTCGCGCCGCCGACCTTGATCCGACGGATGCACGTGCATTCGGAGAACTTGGCTTCGTGCACCTTTACCGAAAGGAACACGATGCTGCGCTCGGGGCGTACGACCGCGCGCTAAAGCTCAATCCGAACGATGCCGATCTGCTGTCGGACTATGCCGATGCCCTGGCGCATTCAGGCCAGAACGAAGCGGCGATCCAGCACCTGCAGCGGGCCATGCGCTTGAACCCGTTCTTCCCTGATCAGTACCTTTGGCATCTTGGCGGGGCTTACTACAATCTCAAGCAATATGATGCGGTCATCGAAACCGTCAGCAAGATGAACAACCCCACAGAGGGTCAACGGATGCTGGCGGCAAGTTATGCGCAGCTGGGCCAGCTCGACCTGGCGCGCAAGATTGCCGACAAGCACCGAGTCGTGCACCCCAATTTCTCGATCAAGCGTTGGGAACAGATTATTCCCGACCGCCTAGAAGAGGACACGCAGCACTTCCTGGAAGGACTGGAAAAGGCAGGGTTCTGATTGTGCGATCAGGCCTCGCTAGGGACTCGTGCGGAATACCACCCGCCATGAACCGCGGTTCAAATGGCGCTTCAGTCGCCCGATCCGCGCGCCTTCGCGCCACTCACTTTGGCACCGCTCACCTTGGCGCCGCTGACCTTGGCACCACTTACCTTGGCACCACTTACCTTTGCCCCGCTTACCTTCGCCCCACTGATGCCGCCACCGTCACCGCCGAAAAAAGCATCGAGCAGGACCTGCTCGAACATGCCCGTTGAAACATCCATGCGCATGGTCTGGTCGGCCTTGTCATAGCTCCAGACCCGGATGTCGTTCGCGATCTGAAAATCGGCTGCGGCAACCCCGCTCTTGGATGGGTCGTTTGGCGCGCGTGAGCCCAGGTTTCCGGGAAGGTTATCGTCCGTGGCACTTTGGCCTTTGCCGTGAACAAGGAAAATCACGGGCACGGGCAGGTCGAAATATGTGCCTTCAAAGGCAAACCCATAGATCTTTGCAAACCCCGGCGTTTGGTCGCCATCCTTTTCTCCGGTGAATGCGAACTGATCGTCCAACTGCTTGTTGTCACCAAGCGTTCTTGACGCTCTACGCTTGTAGACAAGATCATCAAGGATTCTGCCGAACAAAAGCACTTCCGAAAAGCTCAGTAATGACTCTGACATAATGACCTCTTTCTTAAATTGGCTTCCGGTAGAATGCCACAAACGCGAAAAATAGCCAAAGATATTTGAAACGCTAAGGGTGCGGAACCCGTGTCCGGACCGACACCGCGTGGCTGCCCTCGTCAGGCTCGGCAAGTCTTGGACCCACCCGCGTGAGACCGATGTCGCGCACGCGGAAATTGCCTGCGATGATCTGCTGGTACGCGCCGCCGGATATATCGCGATCGACGGCCAACAGAGCCTCTTCGACATGCGAATAGCTCAATGCGTCCGCGTCCAGCATATCCCACGCATCCGCCAGGTAAGAACCCATCAGGTCCCGCGCCTCCAGCAGGGCGTTTCGGAAACCTTCGGGATCACGCGCGTAGCGATCGTCGAACACGGCCTGCATCACGTCGCTGTACTCGGGCGAACCTTCGAGTTGATCGGACAGGTCTTCGATCTCGGGCGTGATCAGGCCGTGTTCGAGAAGACGCTCGTGAAATACGTCGATCAGGATGTCGAACAGGGCCCCGGTCAGCGGTTCCGACAAGGCGTGTTCGCTCGTCCAACCAGCCGCGAACTCGGACAACAGCTTGTCATTGGCCGCCATACGGATCTGGGCCGTCTGTGCCGTTTCCGCGAACCGGTTGAGGCGATTGTAGGTGTATAGGTTGCCATGGGTTTCCTCCAGCAGCGCCTCGACCACCGATCCGAAATGCAGCGAGGCCAGAAGCGCGACCATGTCGGCCGCGGATTCGTGGAAGCCGTAATATTCGCCCGATGCGTTGTCGTCCGAGGGCAGGCCGATGACGCTGTAGATCAGGGCGTGCCCGATTTCATGGGCGACCACATCGAAGTTCAGGCTGTAGGGCCTGTACTCGTCTTCGTGTTCGGTGGTGCCGCCCGTCTCCAGAAAGCCCCAGCCGATATGTGCATTGTCGAGGCCGGGCAGCAGGGACAGTTCCAGCTTGTCGTAGTCGGACTCGAAGTGCCACGGGATCTGGCGCCCGAAGTACCCTTCCCAGACATCCATCGTGAAATGCGCCGAGCCAAACAGATGTGCCGCCTCGAATTCCGGGTCGTCGGGCGCGATATGAATGAAGTTGCCATACTCGTCCGGGATGGCCGGCGCGTTGCGCTGCCCGTTCCAGGGCGGCAGATACATGCCCGGCCCGACGGGCCCGGGCACGACGGCGCCATAGGGTATGGTCTTGCCGATGGGGCCGACCACGTACATGCGCGGCCCCGAAGGCCCGGGACCGATCGTACCGGGCGGGGCCGAGATTTCGACCAGTTCCAATTCAGCCGTACCCTCGCCGAACGGGGATTGCGGAAACAGAAGAAAGCGCGTGCCCGGCGCTTCGTCCTCTGCCGCGTAATCCGGAAACTGCATCAAATCCTCCGTTGTGTTTCGCCATATCCCCGGGGCCGGGCTCAGCTCTGGCTTCCGACCCTCAGCGCGCCGTCTTCAGTCAGGTTATACAAGAACTCCCGCGCGATCAGCGCGATAAGTTCATCGCGCCCCTCAAGCCCGAGCGACTGTGCAAATGTGTCAGGATCGTCAGGGACGAGACGGCCCAGTCGGGTTTCGAAAAACCAGACCAGCAGGCGCAGCCTGTCCGGCGATGCCTGCGCGCCATTTTCGGCAATGGTCTGGACCTTGGCTTCGGCCCTTGCTTTCAATTCGGAATAGGCCCCGGACCAGCGCAATTCGGACAGGATATGTGCGTCCAGACCCGGTGTTCGCGCCTCGCGTGTGTCCTCGATCAGCGCAGCCTCCGCCAGCAGTGCCTCATAGGTGGTCTCGTCCAGATCGTTCGCGTCGAGCCAGTCCAGCACGGCGTCCCGACGGGACAGATTGTTGATGCGGCGATGCCGGTCCATCACGGCGCGAAGGGTGTCGCGGTCCGTGTGCGCACCGCGACGTGCGGCGTCGTCTATGGAAAGGTTGCGCAACAAGGCCCTGTCGCGTGTGGCTTCATATCTTTCGGGGTCCAATCGCAGTTCATCCAGCACGGCCTTGGGGGCGGCGGTTCCGGTTTCGCGTTCGGCTTCGATACGCCGGACGAGGCCTTGCCAGGCCAAAGTTCGTTCGACTCTTTGCCCTTTCGCCTCGTCAGTCTGGATGTCGTTCTTCAGCAACGCGGCCATGCGGTCCAGCATGGCCCGGGCGTCTTCGCCTTTCGCGTCGACCTTGCCCGAAGGCAGCCATGGGAAGAAAGCAGCAAGGCTCGGCTCGTGCAAAAGCCGAGCCGAAACCTCATCCCACGTGCGGGTCTTGTAGTGCAGCGATTTCGCCGTCGCGATTACAAGCTCGGCCGCGTCGGGCGTCAGGACCCCGGCTGCGGTGGCGCGTTCCGCCGTGGTACGGATGGACACCATCGGCTCGCTCAGGGCCATGAACCCCAGCTCGGACGGCCCGTGCAGGACCGCCACTTCGTCATCGTCGGCGATCTCGCCTTTCAGGTAGGCTTCGAATATCGCACCGACCCCGATCATGCCGAATTCGTGCAGTTCGGCGGCCCGCAAGGCCCCCATGCTGGCGCTTCCGAAAACCGGAATCCCCTGCTCCATCGCCCAAAGGATTTCCTTGTGCCAGACCGACGGGACGCCTTCGAAATAGCCGTCGACGATGCCGATGGCCGGTGGCCGCTGGCGGGCGATGCGATAAACGTCGCCCTGTGCCACGGGCGGTAGAACCTCGGCGTCCAGTGCCGCGCGAATAGCGTCGGCGTTTATCGTCGGGCCTGCAAAAATCACGGGTTTCATGCGGCACCTGCCTGCACAGCGCGCGCTCGCGGGCCCGGGATGAAATCCGGGTCGTCATGCGGTGCCTCCAGCCCCGGAATGACCGCGCGAATTACGGAAATCCCGAACTCAGGACGCGACAGGTCGACCGTCACGACCTGATCCATCCCGGCACAGGAAAGCCGCTCCAGCAACCACGACAGATCATCCTCGAAGTTGTCCGTCGTCGCGTTCGGGGCGTCCGAGAAACTGCGCGCCGGTTTGGCGCCGACGATCAGGTGACGCACGTAGCGCCCTCTGGCCGCCACGGCCTCGGTCGTGAATTCCGAGGGATCAAGGTCGTCACGTGCGCCTGAAATGTAGGTCAGCCGGGTCTGCGCCGCCTCCGTCACTGCTCGCAACAGGGCGATGGCGCGGTCCGGATGGCAGCCGTCCCCGATCCCGATATGGCCTTGAACGTGACCTGCCTCACAGATCATGCAGCGAAAGCTGGGCACGCCGACATCCGACGTCGTGTCCCACAGCCCGACATCCAAGCCAGCACCGACCAATCGATTGAGCGCGTCCCGGCACCTTGGGTCGTCGACCGATGCGGGGTCGATCCGAGTGTCTGCCTGTCCGTGATGCCAAAGCGTTGTCGCGTCCCGCTCGATCAGTTCACAGATCGCATGGCAGGTCGCCTCGGTGGTGTCATTGCCGGACGCAAGACCGTTCGTCGTGCGCGGAAACGCCCCGTGCCCGCCATGCGGCGGCTCGGTATAGTCGGTATCGACCATCTCCAGCGGAACCCAACAGGCGGCATCCCGACCAAGGTCCCGCCCTTCGACCCACAAGATTCGCCGATGCGGCTCGAACCTGGCGCCCGTGACTTTCGGCAGGCGGGAAACATCCGCAACAGCCACCTCGGACTGCAATTCGGCGAAAGATTCGCGGCGGATCGGCCGCACGATCCTTTCGGCATGCCAGGTCTCGATGGCTTCCATGACACCTGAAACCTGTGCCGCCTCCAGCGACAGCCCCTTGCCCAGCGACACGGCGACCGAGCGGGAGTTCGGCCGCGTCACCATCACCGTGGGCAATCCGATACGATCAAGTCCCGTCAGGTTGGCGATGCGCGTGATCCCCATGCGGCAAAGGTGCGGCCTGACACGCTCCATTGTTTGGGCCGGGTCGCACAGGCGATGCGTATCAAGCAGGTATTCTTTCGTCGACGACATGCGAATGGCGGTGCTTTCAGCGGTTTCAAAAAATTTCGGCAAGCAAATGCATCAAAAATCCAGTTACGGTTTCAAGACTGCGCCATCATCCCGCGCCGGTCAATGTAGCTGATGATGACCGCCCAAGGGCACCCGTACTTCGCCAGGACTCGAAAAGGTGGTATACCGGATGCAAGCCAGAGCCACCTGACGGAGCCAGCGGATGCTGTACGGTATCCCCGAACACGTTTACCACTGGATCGGATATTGCGGTGTCGCGCTTTATCTGGGGGCTTATGCCTTGCTGCAGACCGGCGTGATCCGCGGGCAGGGCTATCCTTATGTGATCCTTAATTTCCTCGCGGCGTCATTTGTCCTTGTCGGATTGACCGTCGCCTTCAACCTCGCCTCCGCGATCATTCAGATTTTCTGGATCGTCATCAGCCTCGTCGGCCTGGCGCGCATGTTGCTGCTGGATCGCATGGCCCGATTAAACGAGGAGGAAAACGCCTTGGTTGCCCGCATCTTTCCCGACTTTTCCAGGACAACCGCGCGCAAGTTCTTTGACCACGGCATCTGGCTCGACGCTGAACCGGGCATCAGAATCACCCAGGAAAACGAACCTGTCACGCACCTGACCTACCTCGCTAAAGGCTCGGCCGATGTATTTTCATCGTCGGAAAGGATCGGCACGGTCGTGGGCGGGCTCGTCGGCGAAATGAACGTCATGCAAAAGGGAGCCGCCTCCGCGACCGTGCGCACGGCAGAGCCAAGCCGGCTGTTCATGATATCGTCCGAGGCGCTCTCGGAGCTGGCAAAGGCCGACGTCGAATTCCGGCGCGCGCTGGATAGCGGCATGCACCTTGATACCCGCAGCAAGCTGATTGCAGCCAACAAGGCCCTGACACGACAAAAGGCAGCGGCAGAGTGACCGAGAGCGGGATTCTGATTTTTCTCGTCCTGATACAGGTCAAACACTATTTCGCGGATTTTCGATGGCAGACGGGTGAAATGCTCGCCCACAAGGGGGAGTTCCTGCACCCCGCTGGAATGGCGCATGCGGGTCTTCACGGTTTGCTCAGTTTGCCTGTCATGACGCTTGCGGGTCTTGGCGGGCCGGGTCTGATCGTCGCACTGGCATTGGCCGAGGTTTTCGTGCATAACGTCATCGACTGGAAAAAGGCCAACCTGCAGAACGGAAAGGCTGACCTTGACGAGGCCGGGTTCTGGCGGCTGGTCGGCCTTGATCAAGCGGCGCATCAGCTGACCTACGTGGCGATTCTTGCGGTCGGTCTGCTGTAATTGGTTTCACCGTGTCGAACACGCGCACGTTGACGGAGCATTGGATGAACATCGCGGACAAGCAGAAGCGCAAATACCTCAGCTCCTGCCCGCTGTTCTTGGACCTGAAGAAAGACGTGGCCAAACGGATCTCGGCGCGGGCCCACGGCGTGTTTCTTCCGCGCGGGAAGGTTCTGTTTCACGAGGGCGATCCGTCTGACGGCCTTTATGTCCTGTGTAGCGGTCTGGTCCGGGTAAGCATCGTCAATTCGGACGGCGACGTTTTGACCCTCGCGGTGCCGGAACATGGCGCGCCCTTGGGCGAGATGACCCTGGTCAGCCCCGATCCCAGGTCGGCCACGGTGACCGCGCTGGAGGACTCCAGCCTACTTCACCTTGATACAGGAACCATGGTCGCGCTCCTGTCCGACGAACCGGCGCTTGCGGCGCACGTGATCCGTTTTCTGTCCCAGCGGCTGCGCGAGTCGAACGCGACCCTTCAGAACTTCGCGTTCGAGAATCTCTCGCAACGGCTGATGCAGAAGCTTGCGGAACTTGGATTGAAGCACGGCTCGCTCAACAAAGAGGTGCTGGACCTCGGCCGGAAGTATTCTCAGAGCGCGTTGGCCGAGATGCTCGGCGTCACGCGCGAAGCGATCAACAAACAGCTGAAGCTTTTGCAGGACGAGGGCAAGATCTCCATGCGCGACGGCATTATTCAGGTCGCTTCACCTGCGGATATCGTCAAGAACATTCCCAGCCGTTGACGCCTGCTTGCCTGTTTGGAGCCTTGCACCGACTGGGACATTTCCATGCCGCTGGCCTCGCCGATTTACGCAATAAAATTGTTTCAAACCGTGCGGTTTAAGACAAAATCGAAAACGTGTGATCCCGTTCACAGTCCGACACCCGGGTTTGGTTAATACTGGTTAACAGGAGGACAGAACTTGCCTCTGGGATTTCTGGTAGCAGCCTTGGGCATAAGCCAACTGTGATCCAGGCTAGGGCGGTCAAGGCCGTCTGGGCAAACCAGGGGAAGGCAGTGAGTGGTCTGTGAGATCTGTTCTCTCGGGTTGGCAAGATACTAGCCAGCCGAGTTCTTGATAGGAAACATCTATTTCGATGACCAAATCTCCCGGGACGGGCTGGCTGCTGTGTCAAAGCAGTATGCGGCTCGGACCCGGGTTTTTGCTTTCAATCCTCGAAACGGCTGTGAGATGAAGAAGTACTTCTGGAACGGCCACATCCTTCGCGTCACCGCGCCCACAGACGGCATCGCCTCGGAACGCGCCTTGTATTTGAGAGATACGCGCTCCAAGGCGTGACGCCCATACTGGCCGACATTTGCTCCGCCGGACTGACAGGCTTTAACGCAGCCGTTGACATGTCTGCCGCACTTGCCGGTAAAGGGGCCGATCAGAAGATAAAGTCGCTGGCATCCAGATCGCTGAGGGACACGTTTTCGAGGATGATCAGATTGCCGTTTCCGGTGTTGATCTCGACATTGGCGCCCGCTTGCGTGGCCGCGCCGCTTGTGGCCGAACCGAGGTTCAGATCCGCCAGCGACGCGATCGAGGTGACCGCCTGAAGGTCGATCTTTTCCAGAGCGTTGAGTGCGTCGAAGTCGCCGACCGTATCCACCCCATGGCCGTCCTGGAACACAAACGTGTCGGCGTTGAAGTCTCCGAACATCAGGTCGTTGCCCGCACCGCCGTTGATGGTGTCGAAACCGGCATTCGCGCCAATGCGATCGTCGCCGCCGCCCGCCTCGATCAGGTCATCGCCGGCCTGGCCGTAGAAGGTAGTGCCGTCGTTGCCGCCGCGCATCGTGTCGTTGCCCGAGCCGCCGAACTGACTGCCGACGCCTTCGTAGTCTTCCAGCAGGTCGTCCCCGGCGCCGCCGAAGAGCCGGTCAAAGCCGCCTTCGCCGTTCAACGTGTCGTTGCCATCTTCGCCGTAGAGGTTGTCGGCGTGCGCACCGCCATGGATTTCGTCGTCGCCGGTGCCGCCCCGCAGCAGGTCAAAGCCGACGCCGCCGAAGATCGTGTCGTTGCCCGCGCCGCCTTCGACGCCGTCAACAGACGCTCCGACGTTGGCGCCTGCGTCGATCCAGTCGTGGCCGTCCCCGCCAAAGAGACGGTCCGCGCCCGACCCGCCAAGCAGCGTGTCGTTGCCCGCGTCGCCGTAGATCTGATCTGGGCCGTCGCCTCCATCAAGGTAGTCTTGGCCGTTGCCGCCGCTCAGGAAGTCGGCCTGGCCTTCGCCAAGAAGCGTATCGTTGCCGTCGCCGCCGAGTATCGAGTCGAACCCGGTGCCGCCCAGCAGGCTGTCGTCGCCGCCGTTGCCGTTGAGCGTGTCATTGCCGTCTTCACCCAGCAGAACCTCGTTGCCGTCATTGCCGTTGAGGGTATTATTGCCATCGTCTCCCCGCAGAACGTCGGTGCCTGCGCCGCCGTCGACTCCCATCTCGTTGCCGATCGCCGCGACGATGTCGGCGTAGTTCGCGCGCACCAGCGGGTGCACATCCGCAGGGATGTCGAAATCAGCCGGTGGCAGCGAACCAAACGTGTCGACGTAGGTTACCAGGCTGGCCAGGAAATATTTGGTCGGCGTTCCGTGCGGGGCGTCATCCTCGTAAAGGTCAGTGGCCGACAACTGGTTGAGGGGACTTTGCGTCAACAGCGTAGACAAAACTCTGGCAACCGGGATCATCCTGATTTCGACATCTGGCCGAGCGGCCTGCAAAGCGTCCATATACTCTGTGTACCAGTCGTCATACTCTCCCAGGTTGTAAGCGTAGTAGTTGGCCAGCTCCTGCGCAGAGGGCGGAAAAGATCCGGAAACGAACGGTCCCATGTCGGCCCATCCCTGGTAGATCAGGATCTCGACTCCCGGTTCAGCCGCGGTGACGTAGTCGATGATCTCCAAAGTGGCGTTGGCAGGTGTGTTGTTGCCATCCCAGTAAGACTCTGTCGGTCCGCGCCACTGGATATAATTCAGCGGGTTGATTTGAACCGACGTGAAATCCGCATCAGCGAAACTGACACCGCTGTCATCGTTCCAGGCGCTCGACACGCCGTCAAAAGCCCAGTTTGCTTCAGGCCCGATATCCTGGAAATCGCGCAAGGCCGTATAGGTGCCGGCCATCGCGTAGGTGTTGCCATCCTGCTGGGCAAGCCGCGCAAGCCAGTAGGGAATAGAGGTCAGATCCGAACCTTGGCCCAATTCGTGGTTCACAAGGCTGTTGCCAACCACGTAGCTGCGTACATCCGACACGGGCGTCGGAGCAGGTTCTTCCGGCGCCAGACCCGCGGTGACGCCAACCGTGACGCTCGCGGTGGATTGGGCGCCGCTCGGATCGGCTATGGTATAGGTGAACGTATCGCTACCGTTGAAACCTTCGTTAGGAGTGTACCGGACCTGACCATTCTCAACCACGACCTGACCGTTTGCGGCGGATCCAAGACTATGGATGACGAGCGCGTCGCCGTCGGGATCGCTGTCATCGGCCAGCACATTGATCAAGACGCTGTAGCCCTCGAGCACCGCGGCAGCATCGTCCCGCGCTGTCGGAGCATTGTTGGCCGGCGGTTCGACGGGGCTCACAGGGTCGACCGGGTCGACGGGCTCCACCGGGTCTGTGGGCAATGTGGAAAGCATTTGGCTGAGCGACAAAACATCGCCGTTCTCAAAGACGAACTCCTCGACATTGATCACGTATTTCCGACCATTGGCTCCGGAAATTACATGCCCCTCGCCCGACGCCGTGATGGAGTAATTTTCGGGCGCGCCGCGCAGCAGCAAGGTGTCCTGACCGTCTCCACCGTTGACGCCGTCATCGCCGTCTCCGACCATAAAGGCATCTTCACCTGCACCGCCGGCAAAGAAATCTTCCGCATCCGTGCCAACCATGATGTCGTCACCCGATGTCCCGGTTTCCGTGACACCCTGAAGATAGGCTGCGTTTGGGTCGGCACCCCACCAGTTCGAAGCATTCTGCATTTGGTCAAAGATATAGTCTGCGCGCGGATTGGTGTCGTCGAGACTGTCGAGAAGACCCCACGAGCCCCATTGCGACGCTGGCGACACATCGACGAATTGCATGAAGGCCCCGTCCGAAACCTCGGTCCATCCATCCCACAACTGCTGGTAAAGCGCCGCCATTTCCGGACCGCGCACATAGTCGGTGAAGAATTCTGTCAGGATCTGGGTCTGCTGTTGTGTCAGGCCGTCCACGGCAAAACTGTGGTGAACATGCTGCCCGCCTTCATAGCTGACAAGCCCCAGCCCGTAGTCCTCAGCGATCGATTCCATCTCACGCAGCGAAGAAATCACGTTGGGAATCGACGTATCGCGAAGATAGTCGGTAAGCCATTCGGTTGCATCGACGCCGGGGTTCTGAATGGCATTGACCAACTGTGTGCGCAATGAGTCGTCTACCACGACATCGACACCAAAGTAGGTCGTGCCTGCAAGCTCTTCGAACACGGTCGACGGCTCGACAAAGCCTGCGGGATCATTCGCCCTCCAACCATCGCCCGACAGGATTTGATCTGCCAGCCAGGGATTGTCACCCTGGACGCCAAGTACGTTCACGAGCTGTGGTGCGTCGGAATTTTCCGCAAATACGTCTTCCCAAATCAGGCCGACCTCGGTCGCGCGCTTAATATGGTAGTTCTGATAACCGAGATAGGACGTGTCGCCCCATTCCGCCGCGGCCTGGTCACGCAGCCAAGCGGTTTGCTGAAAGGCCCAGTTCCATGTCTCGTTCGAATACTCGACCCGCGCCGTCAATTCAGGATCAAGATTGTCCCGCACATATTCGGCAAAGCGCCGCACATACTCGTCATCGGCCAAGTGCGGCATGTTGAACCAAGGGTCCACTCCGGCCTCGTTCGCCAGCCGCACCATCACTTCGACGGGGGCGTCTCCGAACCAGGTGTAGTTGTCGAGTGGGGTTTGTTCGTCCCAGCTTGTCTTGTCCGAATTGTTCGTATCCATCCAGTCCATAAAGCGGAATTCACGCGAATCAGCGAAAAGCTCCAACCACTCGGGATTGAAGATCGCCCCGGCTTCGTGCAGCGGCAGCTGGTCTTCGCGGACGATCGAGATGTCGCGGATGTAGTCGCCATTGCCATTCGGGTCCGTTTCCATGATATCGATGGATAGAATGCCGCCATCGAAGTTGAATGTGATCTGGCCGTTTTCCTGGCTTATGATTTCGGCGCCGCCGACGATGATTGTGCCTTCGCCCTCGTACTGAAGAACATAGGTGCCGCTCACGTAGTCGGCCATCGAGCCGCTCATGTCCCAAGCGGACCCGACACGGTCGAGGTCATCTGGGATCGCGGTGAGCCAGCCGTTTTCGTCGAGAAATCCCCCCGCCTCAAGGTCGCTTTCGTCCCATCCGCCCCAGCGTCCAGGTTCATGCCCGATCCAGGTGCGCATCATTTTAGTGATGTCCAGGAACGGTACTTGGCCCGAATAGTCCGTAATGCCGGCCAGGCCGAAGGATACGGCTGGATCGTCATTGCCCTGAGCCGATGTGTCCGTGGCAAAAAGTTGGTTGATCGTAGCTTGGGAGATCGCCATTAAAGTGGTCCTCTAGACAATTCTTAGGCCAGGCATTTACCTAGCTTTTTCGGTGCTTTTGGGGCGAAGATGTGTTATCATTCCTTATCTTCGCCTTGGTCTCATCGCTTTTGCGGCTTGAAATCAGGACGCACACATGCTTATCGCAATTGATAGGCGCACAAATCTTTGCGCCGACGATTGCGTCTGCCTGACAGTGCATCTCTCACCGTTTACGAACTGTGAACGTTACCGTTAATTTGTCTCTATTGGTCACGAGTGGTGGCCAAACGCCTACATTAAAACTTGACCAACGTGAATCCGTCAGTTCCTGAGCGGCGTGAAATCGCTCAATCGCCGTTGCAGCGGAAGCACAAACCCGCCTTCTTACCTGCGTTGAGCTTCACGTCAACCAACTGCGAATCACGACTCTCGAAACTGACGATCGCTTTGAGCCCGGCGCTTCAGCGCGGGTTAGATTGTTGGGATAAAACGAAAATCGTCAGGGTATTTCGCTGACAGAAGTGTCGTTGCCGGACATCTGACGCCAACTTTCTGACGGACGCCGGATAATATGTGCCACGCGCAGGCAGAACTGACCGCGAGCAACAGAATGCTCAAAAATGAGTCATGTGATGCCAGCTTGCAGCGTCCGCACACAAAAACAGATGAGAGGCGCACCGAACACATCGGGACTCTCGCCCAATTTCACGGTGTCCTCACGCAAACTTTGAAAGCTGGGCGCGTCAAAAAGGAACCGCGCGTCCGTACCTCAGAACCCGAACTTTTGTAGGCGATGTCCCACCCTGCGATGGATGAACGGTGGCAACACGTCCTGTAGCCATTCGCGGCGCGCGATTACGCGATCGGGTTGGTCGGCGGTTCCAGGACGGGGTTTGAACAATGTCGTGTGGCCCTTGCGCGTGCTGTCCCAAGTCGCGGTGTAATAGTAAAGCGCGATCGACATGCGGGCTTCTCCGTCAGGATGGTTCACCGTTTCGGGGTTGCCGTGCCAGCTATCTGAACTCGTGTTAAAGCAACACATGCGATTGAAGACCGGAACAAACCCTTCGACCTTTTCCGTCATATCCTTGTTCCAGATCTCGAACGAGCCGCCGTACTCCTCTTTCCAGTCCTTGTTCAGGTAGATCAGGATGTTCAGCCTGCGTTCCAGGTTCATAAGCTTGTGGTGATTGAAATCGGCATGAATATCGAGATGCCCGCCATTGGCGACTCGGTGGATCCCACCACCCATGAAATACGGATCTGGGATAAGCCCGCGTATGCCAGTCAGTTCCTCGAGAAACGCAAGGACCGGGCGGGAATTGAGGGCATGGAAGAGTGCACGGGTGTAGGGTGGAAGACGCTCGGGCTGATAGCTTGTCTTGAGTTTCTCCTGCGCCCTATCAAAGCTGGTTTCCGCGTCGGGCAGTTGCGACAACTCTTCGAGCACGCGGTCGAGTATTTCAGGCGGCAGGAAATCGTCGAAGCCACCATATGGGTAGGGCACTCTGTTTTGGTAGGTTTCAGCGTGCGGCTTCGCCGCATTCCGCGCGGCATCGGTTGAGATCAAAAGGGTTTCGGGATCGAGATTAAGAATTGCCATTTCGTAATGCTCCGCTTCTAACGGACAGTCTCCAAAAAAAGTGCAGTAGCCACCTCCGAAGGGTTGCCCAAACGTTCTACTTTTTCAAGTAGTTTCTATGTATTCGCGCCCGCCATTCGATGGTTCTCGCGCCGTCGCATGGCCGGGTCCGTACAGTCATATTCTGCGGCGCGTAATTGGCGAGAGACTTAATTTGCAACTTATTTCAGCGCTTGGCCTCATGCCGGACAAGCCAGGCTTGAAAGGCCCGCGTGCGGAAGGCACTCCCCCGAAAACAGCGTGTTTCCAAGATGAGTGCGAATTTCAGCTCCGCGTACCTAGTTGCGCGAGGTGCTCAGTTGTGTCGTGCTGCAAACTCTCGCAGAATGATCGCACCCGCCCGAGAGGCCGCAGAACGACCGCATGCCTAACCTTGTCGCCTACATCGTCCTTTTCACCTTTCCTTTGGTGGTGGTGATCCTTTTCAAACGATTGCCGCTCCAGCATGCACTCGTTTGGTCTATCATCGCGGGGTATCTCTTGCTGCCACTGCGGGCGGGGTTCGATCTTCCCGGCCTTCCGCCTGTCGACAAGACGCTGATCCCGGCAGGTTGCGCAAGCTTGATGTGCCTCATCGCGTCGCGTGCGGAACCGCATCCTTTCAAGATCGTGCGAGGGCAGACCATGTTCTTAGGGCTCATTGCTTTGCTGACGATCGGCCCGATCATCACGGCCCTGCAAAACGGAGAGCAGATCATCATCGGCGGAACATACTTGCCACCCCTTCGGCTCTATGATTCCGCTTCGATGACCCTAGGCATGCTTGTCATGATCCTGCCTTTCCTGCTGGGACGTCGGTATCTGGGCACGGAAGAACGCCAGAGGATTCTGCTGCGAGTCATTGTGTTTTCGATGCTGGCCTATTCGCCGCTGATTCTATTCGAATCGCGCATGAGCCCGCAGCTCAATCAGATGATCTATGGGTTTTTCCCACATATTTTCGAGGTACATGTCCGAGGAGATGGCTACAGGCCGCTGGTGTTCTTGAATAATGGTCTCTGGCTGGCGATCGCCGTAGCAACCGCATTTGTGTCGAGCCTCGCAATGATGCGGCTCGGTGCGAACGGCAGGGCGCGCACCAAGTGGATGATGGCTGCCTTGTATCTCTTTTTCGTCCTACTTTTGTGTCGCTCGCTTGGACCGCTCAGCCTCAGCCTACTGGCCGCCCCGCTCATATTAGTGTTGGGTCCGCGCTTGCAGCTTCTCATCGCTGCCATCCTCGCGGCAACGGTGCTTCTATATCCTGTCCTGCGCGGGTCCGGATTGGTGCCAACAGAGTACGTCTATCAGCTCGCCCTGTCGATAAGCGAGGAGCGCGCGCACTCGCTTGATTTCCGCTTAGAGAATGAAGACTTGCTTCTCGAGAAAGCAGAGCAGAAACCTCTGGGAGGCTGGGGCAGCTGGGGTCGAAACTTCGTTTACGACGACGAGGGACGGAACATCTCCACGACTGACGGCTACTGGATTATCGTCATTGGTGCGTATGGCTGGATCGGGTATCTGGCACAATTCGGCTTGCTGACTGTGCCGATGATATTACTGGGCTTAGCCCGCAACCGGCTGAGCCTCGGTCTCGTCTCCTCTTGCCTTGGCGTTGTTATGTCGATCAACCTGATCGACCAGATTCCCAATGCCACGGTCAGTCCGATCGTCTGGCTGATCGCCGGTTCCATGATGGGGCTGTATCAGACCGCTCCGCTGCGCGGTACCGCCACTCAGAAGGCTCCCGAGTCTGCGCCGGCCACGGATCCAGCCCCACCACCAAAGCTTGCATACCGCCGAGAGTTCACCAAACCATCCCGACGACACGTTTCATCATCGAACAAGACCACACGGTTTGAAAACCGGCATTGACATGACCTTCATGCACTGCCTCTGCCGCAGAAAGTGATCGGCAATATCAAGACCTTCAGCCGCCAGTCAGAACGCGCATAGTTAGTCATGGAGTCGGTGCCAAGACGCAGCAGCTTGGTCGCTCAGCCTCCAAGGGCTGCGACTATTTCGGCATAATTTGACCGTACAAGTGGATGCACGCTTGGCGGCACGGCAAAATCTGTGGGAGGCAGCTTGCCGTAGGTGCCGACATAGGTCACGAGGCTTGCGAGGAAGTATTTTGTCGGTGTTCCGTGCGGGGCGTCATCCTCATAGAGGTCGGTTGGCGACAACTGGTTGAGCGGGCTTTGGGTCAGCAAGGTGGAAAGGACCGATGAGACGGGGATCAATCGGATACTGACATCCGGCCGCGCGGCTTTCAGTTCGCGAACATACTCAAGATACCAGTCATGGTATTCGCCGAGATTGTAGGCATGATACTTGGCAAACTCCCGTGCCGACGGTGGAAAGTCGCCCGAAACGAACGGTCCCATATCTGCCCAGCCCTCGTAGATCAGCACCTCGATCCCCGGTTCCGCCGCCGTCACAACGTCGATCACCTCAAGAGCGGCGCCAACTGGCGTTCCGTTGTCGTCCCAGTAAGGCTCGGTCGGTCCGCGCCACTGGACATAGTTGAGCGGATTGATCTGGACCGAGGTAAAATCTGCATCGGCAAAGCTGACGCGGCCATCAGCATTCCAGGCATTGGTCACGCCGTCAAAGGCCCAGTTTGCTTCCGGCCCGATATCCTGGAAATCGCGCAAGGCCGTATAGGTGCCGGCCATCGCATAGGTGTTGCCATCCTGCCGGGCAAGCCGCGCAAGCCAGTAGGGGACAGAAGTCAGGTCCGAACCCCGGCCCGCTTCGTGGTTCACTAGGCTGTTGCCGATTATGAAGCTGCGCACATGCGTCTTTGGCGTGGTACTGCGTGATAGCAAGTTCGCCAAGACGACATCGTTGGAGCGCGCGCGGCTCTCCGCTGTAGGGTGCAAAAGATCCGTAAAATAGCCGACCCCTAGAACGGAACTTCCGAACGCTATCATTAGCACAAGAATGACTTTCATCAAATCTTTCCTTACAGATCTGCCAGCGTAGTCGCCGCAGAAATATGAATTGCCTCACAAAACGCTATACCGGCCGAACTGGTTCTGTCCAGTTCGACGAGGTTGTCTTGAAGCCAAGTTCCCGAGCTATGAATGCGAGCTGGTTCCGTTGTGATCGGATCTTTAGTTTTCGATCCGCACGCGAGCGTTATCTTTGGAAAGGATTGAACGGGTTCATATGTCAGTGCCGGTCGTCAGATTATTTGGAATAGGTTGGTCTGACAGTGGTAAGCGAAGGTCCTGGCTCTATTGTGGTTTAGGCTACGCAGCCGTCAGGCGATGAAGCAAGCGCCGCTTCTCGATAGCCTTCTGTTTGATCTCCTTTCGTCGTCTGAGGGTGGTGTCAGCCCTGCAGTTGTAGACGTGGGCGGGGGTCAGGTTCCCGAGGCTTTCGTGGTAGCGCCGGTGTTTGTAGTGTTCGACAAAGCCGCGTGTGGCCTCCTCGAGCCCGTCGGTGAATAGTCGTTTTAGAGCAGGATTCCGTTCTTCAGGATCAGGTGCCAAAGCTCGATCGTGCTTTGTGTCTGGTTCTGGGGATGGTTCGGTGCGCTGCGGACGTGATCCATGCCCTGCTTTTCGAGCTATCTCACGCGTCGTCGTCCCCATTCACTGCCGGGTAGTTGATTGCGCAGCAATCAATGAGAGGGGCCGAGCATGCTTTTTTGAGCAATCGGTTTTTCGAGAATCAGGTCGGCGACCGCCTCCTTTAGCGCCGCCGACTCCGAGTGCAACTTCTTCACCTCCGGCGCTGTGGCCTGGCGAGTTGTATCGCCAGCGCTCTGTTTCTTGCCCATCTCGAGGAACTCCTTACCAACTGTAGCAAAGGGTCGTGGCAAACCCTTCACGACGACAGAGTGCTGCGATACTGATTTCGCCGCGCAGACCTTGCAGCACGATGCGGACAGTCTCCTCGGCGCTGACAGAGCTGTTACGATCATCGGAATTTCTTTCATCATCCTATTTCGTGCTAGCAAACCCAGGGCGCTATCCTGATTTTTTCGCCCGTCTGCAAAGGCTATTTTGCCGGGCGTTTTATTTCCAACTCGAATTTCAGCTCGCCCTTAGCCCCGGCCGCAGCTATGAAATAAACGGCAAGAACGGGTACAGTAGCGCAATGCCGACTGGCCCCAAGGGCAACATCCACGGCAGTAGAAATAGCTTAATAGAGACCGGGGTCAGTTCGACCTCGGCTTTTCGCCCCAAGTGGGGCGCACAGGCGATCACTGCCAGCACAGACACAAATAGTACATGCGTCCAGCGACCGTAATCTACCCCTAGCGCAAACAGGGCCAGCACAGCGAATGGCGCAGCGAACAGCAGGTCCGGCGCCTGCGCGTTGGCCTTGTAGTGTCGCCGCAAGAAAACGAGTGCGGCAAAAGTCAGATAGAGTGTAATGATATAGTGCAGTGGGCCAAAGCCTCTTGCCGGTTCCAGCAGGTTTCGGCTCCAGACCCCGGCCGCGATATTCGCGTTTTCTGGCAGGGCCGGCGCTAGATCTGCGCCTGCAGTACCCCAAAGCGCTAGTGCCGATGCACAAAGGACGGCCGGGACTCCAATCACCAGCACCGACGCGACCGATTTCGTGGACGCATGTGCAAAGGCTACTACGACAGGCAAGGCATAGAATAGTGCGGCTTCGTGGACCAAAAGCATCGCGACCGAAAGAATGGCCGCTCCCAGCACCTGCCCCAGTACGACGAGCCTCATAGCGGCCACAAAAAGCAGGAAATTCACATGGTCTAGCCGCCCGGCATCGTAGCCTAGCTGTACGAAGCCCACAGGCGCGATCAGGCAAATCAGGGCAATGAGGCGCTTGTTGGGATTGGTAATGTGCGGGCGCAAGAAAATCCGCGCAACTAGAACGGCCAACACCAGCGCGATTGCGGCATCGGCGCCTAAAAGGATCGCATATTCGGCAAGACCGCCATCCGGAAAAACTGAGAAAATTGGCAACAGAATCGTGCCAACCAGCGCGCGACGCAGAAAGCCGAACTGAAAATAGTCGACATGGTAATGCGTTAGGTTCCATTCTAACGCCGGCGGCACCGCTCCCGAACGCATGTATTCCGCGAGCCACGGAGATAGCCCAAACATGTAGGCAACCATCGCCAGCACGACGAAGGCCTGCGGGCTCAACCTGCTTAAATCTGATCCACTCAATGCGATCCTCCTCCATTCTTTCTGCCGGACGGCGCTTTTGAAAAGCCTGTTCGCTTCCAAAAACTCCTTGGCGCGCGCCGACCGATCCCGTGTGCCGAGGGTCAATGGGCGACGATCAGATGTTCATCTTCTTAAAGATCGGCTCCGGTATGGCGTTTATTATGGTCATCACTATCCTCCAGATTGCGCGTACATAGATCACGTTGCGGCCCCTGCGCAGCCCCTCATAGATCGCGTCGGCGACCTCTTCGGGCTCGGCCGTCAGTTTTTCCGGAAGGTCCATGCCGTGCGTCATCTTCGTGTTCACGAAGCCTGGCAGCACCGTCATAACATGAATACCGCGCCGAGCCATTCGGTTGCGCAGACCGGAAAGATACGCATTGAATCCAGCCTTGGCTGAGCCATAGACATAGTTTTTTGCCCTTCCCCGGTTGCCTGCGACGGAACTGATCCCGACGATCTTGCCAGAGCCGCGACGATCGAAACGATTGGCCAGTGCTTCGAGGATAAGCGCTGGCCCTTCGTATGTACTGCGCACGACAAGGCTTGCAGCCTCAATGTCTTTCTCGTTCTCGATCTGGTCGCCCATTAGTCCGATGGCGCAGACCACCAAATCGGGCAACTCAGGCAACGCGTCTAGGAACCTGTCATAGCTCTGCCTATCGAGCACGTCGAAATCATGCAGGCTGACTGACACATTGTAGCGCAACTGGAGGTCCGCCCGGGCCGGTTCAAGCGCCGCGCTGTTGCGGGCGGCAAGTTGGATGTCATAGCCTGCTTTAGCGAACCGATGTGCCGTGGCTAGCCCAATGTCCGATCTCGCGCCGAGCAGCAGCAGCGTTCCCATGGTCATATGACGAGCCTTTGCGATTGTTTTGATTGGAATGTTTCCGCTGCCCCGCTGTTCTGGCGCAACTGCCGGAACTGTGCGGCGCGTGCATCCGACTGATGCATAATCTCGGCGCTCATACGGCCATCCTTGGCCAAATAGAACCGGCCGTGATGCGCAAGAGTGATCTCATCGAGCGTTTCTAACAATGACAGCATGCGCGCCGTAGCTGGAAAATCCAGCGCGAGAGTGTAGCCTTCCATCGGAAACGAAAAGGCACCGTTTTGCGGCCCGAGGCGTTTTAGCACGGCAAGAAACGATCCCGCACCCGTGCGAGAGGTTTCATTGAGGATGGCTTGCAAACCATCGCGCGCAGTTTCGAGCGGCAGAACACATTGGAATTGCATAAACCCCCGCCGGCCGTAGATCCGGTTCCAGCCGAGGATGGTATCCAACGGGTAGAAGTAGCTATCGTAATCGATAAAGGATACTTCTCGCTTACGCCGAGCATTCCAGTAGAAAACCGCGTTGAACGCCTTCACCAAACCGCTGCTGAGAAGGCTGAAGGGTGGGGTTACCGGCATACTACGCTGAGTCTTCACGGGGATCTCATAAGGATAGCGCGCCGCGTCATCTGACAGTTCCTCCGGCAATGCATGTTCCCCGAGCATTAGGACCGACCGCCCCAGATCAGAGCCGGAACGCAGACAATCAATCCAGGCCACCGAATAGGAAGCCGACTCCGCTTCGTGAAAGGCGGCGAGGGTTGCATCTAGATCCGGCAGCACCCAAGATGTCTGCCGGATCCAAGCCGAAGGAACGGGCCGCAGGCGGATGCCAGCGCGCAGGATCACGCCAGTTAGGCCCAGACCGCCGACCGTCCAGTCAAAAAGCTCGGTGTTTTGTTCCCGGTTGCAGCGACGCACATTGCCTTGAGCGTCCATGACGTCCAGCCAATCGATGAAATTGCGAAAGCTGCCTTCTACGTGGTGGTTCTTGCCATGTACATCCGCCGCAATCATTCCGCCAAGGGTCACAAATTTCGTTCCCGGCGTGACAGCCGGAAACCAGCCATGCGGCAAGAATGCGGTGATGATGTCCTGTAGCAAAACGCCAGACTCGGCTACCAAACGACCGCTCGACCGATCAAAATCAACCATGCGGTTGAGCCTGCGCATCGCCAAGGTATGCCGCAAACCTATGGCGCTGTCTCCATAGGCGCGACCATTGCCGCGTGCGATTACTGCTCCCCTCTTGAGCGCCACCGCCAACTCTTCGCTCGATGATGGAGAAAGGAGCGGACCGCGATACTTCGGATAGCGTCCCCAGCCCGACAACTCCCTCACGGCGTAGTCGCCTTCCTGTCATCGAGGAACACGAATTCGCGGTCGAGGAAATACTTGACCGTGTAGCCCACTGCTAAGCCTAGGACAGCGCCCAACTCGCGCATCGTGTTCGTACCCCAGATCAGCCAGAACGCGGTCTCGGTTCCCCAGAATATCGCCGTCGTCGCGATGCCTGTGATGGTGTAGAGTGTGAATGTCCGGCCATGTGCCTTCAACCCGGTGCTGACGTCGACAAAAATCCAACGCTTGTCCAGCAAATACTTAACCACCAGGCCTACCAGTGTGCCGCAGAAAAGCGCCGCCGCGAAACCGGTCGCGTCACTGCTCCCAGAAAGGATAAGTCTTTGTACACCAAGGTTTGAAGCCGTAGAAATGACGGCAAAAAGCGTATACAAAACGAGGATGCGATTAACACTCATGGCCAAGAGGCTGCGGCGGCGATCGCGAAGGTCAGCAGAAGACAGGCTTGGCTGACCCGGTCATACGCGGCGAATACGATCGGGTCCTCGTTCATCTGACCGCGATGCGCGATCAAAACCACACGGGAGATCCAGTATAGAAAAACCCCGCATATTAGGCTCAGCAACTCGGGTCGGACATAAAGAGTCTTGACGTTAGACGACTGGATATACAGCGCCAGCACAAGCACCGAAACATAGCCCGAGGCCACCGCCATCATGACCAGAACCGGCAGATCGTCAACAACATAGCCTCGACCCGCCGCCTTGAGCTTGCCTCTAGCTGCGCCTTCAGTCAGTTCTGCTTGTCGCTTCACGATCGCAAGCGAGAGGAAGAAGAAGACCGAAAAGGCGAGCAGCCACACCGAAAGGGGGATGCCAGTGGCGACAGCGCCAGCGGCTATCCGCAACGTATAAAGCCCTGCAAGCGTACCAATATCCACGATCGCTTTGCGCTTCAGCCAGACGGAATAGGCGGTAGTGAGAACGATATACAGCAGCATAACGGCCACGAAATCGCCACCAAGAAGCAGCGCCAGCACAAGACCAACCGCCATCAGCCCGGCGATCATGTATGTTGCCTGCGCAATCGGGATCACCCCGGCCGCGAAAGGCCGCCGACACTTGGTTGGATGCGATCGGTCCGACCGAAGATCTAGAAGATCATTGAGAACGTAGACGCTCGACGCCACGAATGAAAAAACCACAAAGGCCGTGAGGCTTTGAAGGAAGGTGACACCGTCAAATTGGTGCGCACCGAGCATCGGCAAAAAAACGAGACAGTTCTTCAACCATTGGTGGACCCGGATAGCCCTGAGATAGTCGCGCGGCCCGGGCCGTTGGTTGGCGAGATGCTCTGTCTCGATACCAAGCCTTTCGACCTGCCGCCTAACCGCTCCGGGAAGATTGATCGTTACCGCTTTTCCGGCCTCCGCCCAGACCGGCAGATCCGCGTTGGAGTCACCTATGTATGTAAAGCTGCGCTCCCCGAACCGCGACTTCAAAAATATCGCTTTCTCGCCCCCCTTGAGGTTTCTCGACCCGTTCGAGCCATGAACCTCGTCGAAAATGCCCAGATGCTCGGCGATCTTGCTGGCGATGTTTTCATTGGTGGCGGTAACGAGAACGACCGTTCCGCCTTTTGCTCGCCAAGCTTCGACATAGTCGATGACCCTCTGCTCATAGGGCAGCGTTGTCACGTCCAAGTCCATTAGGGCCGCGAGATCTTGTTTGAGCGCCGCCTTACCCCTTCGAAGCGCTGCCGTCGCCTTTATCGGCGCCCTCCAGTCCCGGCTCGTCGCGGACCAGAAGCTCTCAAATAGCATGTCTGATCTCAACAACGTCCCATCAAGGTCGACCGCCAGTACGCTCCCGGCTTTCAAATTCTTGATCTCCGCAAATTCTCAAAATCTTTATTGCAAGTAGGCTTAGCGACAAAACAATTCTGCCGCAATGAGATTTTGCCGCGTTGAACTGATGCCCGAAAATACCGATTACATTGATATAACTTGGAGTGCCCCCACTGAAGTGGTCCACCAAC
>NZ_LAXJ01000008.1 GCF_001441615.1 Roseovarius atlanticus | reverse complement strand
CCTGGGCGACACCTCAACCCTCGCAGACCCCTCCGTCGTCGACGACCTTATCGACAACAGAATGAACAAGGGGGAATGATCATGGACGGCGCACAAACACCCAACACCGCCCCGGTCCTGATCCTGCTCGGCCCCCCGGGCGCAGGCAAGGGCACGCAGGCCCGCCTTCTGGAAGAGAAGAACGGCTTCGTCCAACTCTCCACCGGCGATCTTCTCCGCGCCGCCGTCGCCGCGGGCACCGCGGCGGGACGCGAGGCCAAGGCCGTCATGGAAGCGGGCAACCTCGTCAGCGACGATATCGTCATCGCCATCCTGCGCGACCGCCTGGCCGCGCCCGATTGCGCGCACGGCGTGATCCTCGACGGCTTCCCGCGCACGACCGTGCAGGCCGAGGCGCTCGACACCCTGCTGGCTGAACGGGGGCAAAAGATCGACGCCGCCATTAGCCTCGAGGTGGACGACGCCGCCATGGTCGACCGCATCTCGGGCCGCTTCACCTGCGGCGGCTGCGGCGAGGGCTATCACGACAGCTTCAAGCCCACGGCGAGGCCCGGCATCTGCGACACTTGCGGCGGCACCGACATGATCCGCCGCGCCGATGACAATGCCGAAACGGTGGCGCAACGGCTGGCGGCGTACCACGCCCAGACCGCGCCCCTGATCGACTATTACCAATCCAAGGGTGCGCTTTCCCGCGTGCCCGCAATGGGCCCGATCGACGAAATCGCCGCCCAGCTGGACACCGTCCTGTCGCAACGGGCGGCATGACGAAACGCCGGTCGGGCCGCATGTCGCGGCCCGGCCTTTTCACTAGGAGGAGGGACCCCACACATGTCTCTGGACAAAACAAGCGCACAATATTGGAAAGCCAATGTGCGCCTCATCCTGATCAGCCTCGTTATCTGGGCGCTGGTCTCATTCGGGTTCGGGATCGTCCTGCGCCCGGCCCTTTCGAGCATCGAGGTCGGCGGCACCGACCTTGGCTTCTGGTTCGCCCAGCAAGGCTCGATCCTCGTCTTCCTCGCGCTGATCTTCTTCTACGCGTGGCGGATGAACAAGCTCGACCGTGAATACGGCGTCGACGAGGTGTAAGTCATGGATCAGTTTACCATCAACCTGCTGTTCGTGGGCGCGAGTTTCGCGCTCTACATCGGCATCGCGATCTGGGCCCGCGCGGGCTCGACCAGCGAATTCTACGCCGCCGGACGCGGCGTGCACCCGGTCACCAACGGGATGGCCACGGCGGCCGACTGGATGTCCGCAGCGTCCTTCATCTCGATGGCGGGCCTCATCGCCTTCACCGGCTACGACAACTCCACCTACCTCATGGGCTGGACCGGCGGTTACGTCCTGCTGGCACTGCTGCTTGCGCCCTACCTGCGCAAGTTCGGCAAGTTCACCGTGTCGGAATTCATCGGCGACCGGTTCTACAGCTCCTCGGCGCGTCTGGTGGCCGTGATCTGCCTGATCGTCGCCTCGGTGACCTACGTGATCGGCCAGATGACCGGCGTGGGCGTGGCCTTTGGCCGCTTTCTCGAGGTCGACAACACCACCGGCCTTCTGATCGGTGCGGTCGTGGTCTTCGCCTATGCGGTGTTCGGCGGCATGAAGGGTGTGACCTACACCCAGGTGGCGCAATATGTCGTGCTGATCATGGCCTACACCATTCCGGCCGTGTTCATCTCGCTGCAACTGACCGGCAACCCGATCCCGGGCCTGGGCCTCTTCGGCACCGACCAGGCAAGCGGCGAGCCGCTCTTGGCGCGTCTCGACCAGATCGTGCAGGAACTGGGCTTCAACGAATACACCGCCCACAACGGTGACACGTTCAACATGGTGCTCTTCACGCTCAGCCTGATGATCGGCACCGCCGGTCTGCCGCACGTGATCATGCGGTTCTTCACCGTGCCGCGCGTGTCGGACGCACGCTGGTCCGCCGGCTGGGCGCTGGTCTTCATCGCGCTGCTCTACCTCACCGCTCCGGCCGTGGGCGCGATGGCGCGGCTCAACATCACCGAACAGTTCTGGCCCAACGGCACGGAAGGTCAGGCGGTGTCGGTCGAGACCATCGAATCCGATCCGGCCTATGACTGGATGGCGACCTGGCAGCAGACCGGCCTTCTGGGCTGGGAAGACAAGAACGGCGACGGCCTGATCCAGTATTACAATGAAAACTCGACCGCGATGCAGGAACGCGCCGCGGCCGAAGGCTGGCAAGGCAACGAGCTGACCAACTTCAACAACGACATCCTCGTGCTCGCCAACCCCGAAATCGCCAACCTTCCCGCCTGGGTCATCGGCCTTGTCGCGGCAGGCGGTCTCGCGGCAGCCCTGTCCACGGCGGCCGGCCTCTTGCTGGCCATCTCCTCGGCGGTCAGCCACGACCTGATCAAGGGCCAGTTCGCGCCCCAGATCAGCGAAAAAGGAGAGCTGCTGTCGGCCCGGATCGCCATGGCCGTGTCGATCGCGGTCGCGACCTATCTCGGTCTCAATCCACCGGGCTTTGCCGCCCAGACGGTGGCGCTGGCCTTCGGGCTTGCCGCGGCCTCGATCTTCCCGGCGCTGATGATGGGTATCTTCTCGACCCGCGTCAACAACACCGGGGCGGTCGCGGGGATGCTCGCGGGTCTGGTCGTAACACTGCTCTACATCTTCTTGCACAAGGGGTGGTTCTTCATTCCCGACACCAACGCCTTCACCGACGCCGATCCGCTCCTGGGCACGATCAAGTCGACCTCCTTCGGGGCGGTCGGTGCGGCGATCAACTTTGCCGTGGCGTTCTTCGTCTCCAGCATCACCAAGGAGACTCCGCAGGAAATCAAGGACCTCGTCGAAAGCGTCCGCGTCCCCCGTGGCGCCGGAACCGCTGTCGAAGGTCACTAAGCTCACCGATGGCCCCGCCGCACAGCTTCGCGGCGGGGCTTTCGCTTCAAATCCGGTCCGGCCCGCGCCACAGTGGGCCCGACCACCCCCTCAAGAGGCCTTGACCATGCCCCTTTCGAGCGACCTTGCGCAGTTCCTGCGCTCCGTTCACCCCTATGACAGCCTGAATGACAGCGATCTGGATGACTTGTCCACGCGCTGCGACGCCGCCGACATCTCGGCCGGCGCCACCATCTTTAGACTCGGCGACACCGTCGACAGCCTCTACATCGTCGTTACCGGCGAGATCGAGATCACCGACGAGGCCGACGTCCAGCTCTCGCTCCTCGGCCCCCGCAATTCCTTCGGCGAACGCGCGCTCCTGCGCGAGGATGTCGCCAGCCGCACCGCCACAGCCCGCTCCGACGCCACGCTGATCGTGATGCCGGCGGACGCGCTATTCACTCTCATCAAATCCTCCGCCAAGGTCGCGCGCTTCTTCGACCGCCGCCGCCCGGCCCGCGCCGACCGCAAGGACCTGACCACCCTGCGCGTGGCGGACCTGATGACCCGCGACCCGCTGACCTGCGCGCCCGACACCCCGATCCGCGACGCGGCGGCGCGGATGCACGAACATCACATCTCGTCGATCTGCATCACCGAGCGCGGCGACCTGCGCGGCATCCTCACCGTGCGCGACATGAACGGCAAGGTGGTGGCCAAAGGCACCGACACCGCCGCCCCCATCTCCAGCATCATGACCCAAAGCCCCCTGACGCTGGACCCCGATGCCCTCGGCACCGACGTTTTGCACCTGATGATGGAACGCGGCATCGGCCATGTGCCCATCACTGAGGGCACCCGGCTGGTGGGCATCGTCACGCAGACCGACCTCACCCGCGTGCAGGCGCTGTCCTCGGGCGCTCTGGTGGGGCGTATCGCACGGGCGGAGGACGCTGCCACCATGTCCCGCGCCACCGCCGAGATCCCGCAATTGCTGGCCCAGCTTGTCGGCTCGGGCAACCGGCACGACGTGGTCACGCGGCTCATCACCGACATCGCCGACACCGTCACCCGCCGCCTGCTGAGACTGGCCGAGGTTGAACTTGGCCCGCCCCCCGTCCCCTATCTCTGGCTCGCCTGCGGCTCTCAAGGGCGGCAGGAACAGAGCGGCGTCTCGGATCAGGACAACTGCCTGATCCTGTCCGATGACGTCACCGACGCCGATATGCCCTGGTTCACCAGCCTTGCCAAATTCGTCAGCGACGGGCTGGACACCTGCGGCTACTTCTACTGCCCCGGCGACATGATGGCGACGAACCCGCGATGGTGTCAGCCCCTGCGCGTCTGGCGCGGCTATTTCGACGACTGGATCGCGCGCCCGGGCCCCGAGGCACAGATGCTGGCCTCGGTCATGTTCGACCTGCGCCCCATCGGCGGCGACACGACCCTGTTCGAGTCGCTGCAAACCGACACGCTTGCCAAGGCGGCGAAAAACTCGATCTTCACCGCGCACATGATCTCGAACTCGATCAAGCACCAGCCGCCCCTGGGCCTGCTGCGCGGCCTCGCCACCATCCGATCGGGCGAGCATCGCAACCGGCTCGACCTCAAGCATAACGGCGTGGTGCCGGTGACCGATCTGGGTCGCATCTATGCGCTGCAAGGCCAGTTGCGGCAGGTGAACACCCGCGCCCGGCTCGAGGCCGCGCAGGCCGCCGGTCGCCTCTCCATCTCGGGCGGCGCCGACCTTCTGGATGCCTACGACCTCATCGCCACCCTGCGGCTCGACCACCAGGCGGCACAGGTCAAGGCGGGCGACCTGCCCGACAACTTCCTCGATCCCTCCACCCTCTCGGATTTCGAGCGCAGCCACCTGCGCGACGCCTTCGTCGTGGTCAAGACGATGCAATCATCGGTGTCCTCGGGCAAAGGCATGTTAGGATAACCTCATGTTCATAGAACTCATCGCCACCGTCTTCGCAGGCATCGCCGCCGCCGGCCTTCTGATGCTGGTCAACATCGCCCTGGGCCGCCGCCTGCCCCGCTGGCTCACGCCCGTCGCGGCGGGCCTCGGCATGATCGCCGCGACCATTTCCAACGAATACACTTGGTACGGCCGCACCGCCGACGCCCTGCCCGAAGGTATGAAAGTCGCCGTCACGGTCGAGGAACAAAGCTGGATCCGCCCCTGGACCCAGGCCTGGCCCTATACCGAGCGGTTCGTGGCCATCGACACCGGCAATGCCATGACGAACGACAACCTGCCCGGCCAGGTGCTGACCGACCTCTACTTCTTCGGCCGCTGGGCGCCGGTGAACAAGGCACCGATGCTCTTCGACTGCACCGCGCACCGCTCTGCCCTTCTGATCGACGGGGCCGACTTCGCCCAGGGCGGCACCGTCTCGGACGCCCAGTGGCAACCCCTGCCCGAAGACGACCCGATCCTCGGCATCGTCTGCGAGACCTGACATGTCCCCCCGCCTCGGCCTGCGCCTGCGCATCTTCCTGTTCTTCTGCCTCTCGGCGGCAGGCGCGGTGGCACTGGCGGGCGCAGCACTCTGGTTCGGCTGGTCGCGGGCCGACCCCGCACTGCCCGCCGCGCCCTTCCTTACGGCCTTTCTCGTCTTCGCGCTTCTGAACACTGGTCTTCTGGTCGGCGTCTGGCTGCTCTTCGACGAAAACTTCGCCAAGCCGATCGAGATGATTTCCGCCAACCTGCGCCTGCGCGCCCATTCCGGCGTCGACAAGGATCTCTGCCCCGAAAGCACGAAATATCTCGGCGATCTCGCCCCCGCCGCCGACGCCGTCACCCGCACGCTCAGCGCCGGCGTCATGGACACCGCCGCCCAGGTCGCCCGCGAAACCGAACGCTTGCGGACCGAGACCAGGCGCCTGACCTCGCTGCTCACCGAAATCCCCGTCGCCACGATTCTCGTGAACCCGGCCCAGGAAATCGTGCTCTACGACGGTCAGGCCGCCGACATCCTGCGCCAGATCGCGCCGCCCCGCCTCAAGGCCCCGCTCGGCGACTACTTCGACGCCGCTAGCCTCGCTGCCGCGCAGGACCAACTGACCCGGACCGGGGCCGAAATCTCGACCGACCTGCACGATCATTCCGGTGCGCGGCGCTACAAAGTCCGCCTGAAGCCTCTTGGCGAAGGCGGCTACATGCTCCTGCTCGACACCCAGGAAACCGAGGTCGACCCCACCAAGGCCCGCCCGCTGGTCTATGATTTCGCCCTGATGGACACCGCCCAGGCCTGCGACATCCTCGATGCGCCCCTGAACACGCTCTGCTGCGTGGCGTTCGACACCGAAACCACCGGCCTGTCGCCCGCCGAGGACCGCGTGATCCAGCTTGGCGCGGTGCGCATCCTCAACGGCCGCATCGTCGAGGGCGAGGTCATCGACACCTATGTCGACCCGGGGCGCCCGATCCCGCCCGCATCGACGAATATCCACCGCATCACCGACGACCACGTCCGGAACGCCCCGGATTTCGACACCGTCGGCCGCGACTTCCACCATTTCGCCCGCGAGGCCGTGCTGGTGGCCCATAACGCGCCCTTCGACATCGCCTTCTTCCGCCGCTCCGCCGACCGCATGGGCGTGACGTGGGACCACCCCGTCCTCGACACCGTGCTCCTCTCGGCGGTGGTCTTCGGCACCACCGCCGACCACTCGCTCGACGCCCTCTGCGACCGCCTCGGCGTGACCATCCCCCCCGAGATGCGCCACACCGCCCTGGGCGACGCGCAGGCCACGGCCGAGGCGCTGGTGAAACTCATCCCCCTGCTTCAGGGCAAGGGCCTGCGCACCTTCGGCCAGGTCATCGCCGAAACAAAACGCCACGGCCGCCTGATCCAGGATCTGAACACACCGCACGGCTGACCCGTCAGCGGATGAACACCCCCGCCGACTGTGGTAGCACCGCACCAGCAACCACCGACGCGGACCAGAGCCCATGAAAACCTTTCCCCCGGAACGCATCGTCTGCCTGACCGAGGAAACCGTCGAAACCCTTTACCTGTTGGGCGAACAGGATCGCATCGTCGGCGTCTCGGGCTATGCTGTGCGCCCCAAGGACGTGCGCCGGGAAAAGCCCCGCGTCTCGGCCTTCACCTCCGCCAACATCCCCAAGATCCTGGCGCTTCAGCCCGATCTGGTGCTGACCTTCTCCGACCTACAGGCCGACATCGCTGCCGAGCTTCTGCGCGAAGGCATCGCGGTCATGGGCTACAACCAGCGTGATGTGCACGGCATCCTCGCCATGATCCGCCACCTTGGCGCGACCGTGGGGCAGGACATGAAAGCCGCCGAACTGGTCGATCACTACCGCGACCGGCTGGCACAGGTTGCCGCCAACGCCGCCAACAAACCACGCCCGATAGTCTATTTCGAAGAATGGGACGAACCAATGATCTCCGGCATCGGCTGGGTCTCGGACCTGATCGAGATCGCCGGCGGACAGGACGCCTTCCCGGAACTGACGACCAAGGACAAGGCCCGCGACCGCATCGTCACTTCCGATCAGGTCATCGCCGCCGCCCCCGACATCATCATCGCCTCGTGGTGCGGCAAGAAGGTTCGGCCCGAGAAAATCGCGGCCCGCCCGGGCTGGAGCGCCATTCCGGCGGTGCGCGACAATCGCATCTTCGAAATCAAGTCGCCCCTCATCCTGCAACCCGGGCCCGCCGCGCTCACCGACGGGCTCGACGCCATCGTGGCGGCGCTGTCCTGACCGCCAAGGACACGTTCTTCGCGCCGCAACTCGCCCAAGGCGCGGCGCGACCAATCGGCGCGATGGCGTTGCCCAAGCCTTTCATCGCGGCGCTCGGGATGATTTGCAGCTTGCCAACCGCCGCATTAAACTAGTTAACGAAACCATGCGCGAACCTTCGCTTCCCCTCGACGAGATGATCGTCTGCCCGCAATGCGATGCGGCCTACAGCCTGCGCCGGCCCGAGATCGGCGAACGGGCCCGTTGCGTGCGCTGCGGCACGGTCCTGATCACGCCGCGCCGCAAGGCCGGGATGCAGATCATCGCATTGTCGCTGAGCGTGGCGATCCTGATCGTGTCGGCCACGGTGTTTCCGTTCCTGACGATCACCGCGGCGGGCACGTCGAACTCGGTCTCGATCCTCGACGCGGCCCTTGCGTTCAGCGACGGCCCCCTTATCGCGCTGGCGCTGGCCACGGCGGCGCTGATCGTCTTCATCCCGCTCGCCCGGGTGCTTTTGGCGATGTATGTGCTCATCCCCATCGTGCTGGACCGCCCCCCGGCGCGCGGCGCGACACAGGCCTTCCGCCTGTCCGAGGCGATGCGCCCCTGGTCCATGGCCGAGATCTTCGCCATCGGCTGCGCGGTCGCGCTGGTCAAGATCACGGATCTTGCCGATGTCGGCTTCGGCCCCGCGTTCTGGATGTTCGCCGCGTTGGTTTTTCTTGTTGTCGTTCAGGATAATTTCCTGTGCAGGTGGTCGGTATGGAACTCTCTGGACAAAACCAAGACATAAAAAGCGCACGCGAACTGGGCCTCGTCGCCTGCACCCGCTGCACCAAGGTCTGGCCCGCCGGAACCGAAACCTGCGGCCGCTGCGGCAAGCACCTGCACTCGCGAGACACCACCAGCCTGCAACGGGTCTGGGCCTTCTGGTTCGTGGGTTTTCTGTGCTACATCCCGGCCAACATGTACCCGATGCTGCAAACCCGCACGCTTCTCAGCGTGCAGGAGGACACCATCGTCGGCGGCGCGATCGAGCTTTTCCACTACGGCTCGCCCGGCATCGCACTGATCATCCTGATCGCCAGCGTCGCCATCCCCGTGGCAAAATTCCTGGCCATCGCCTTTCTCGCCATCTCGGTCGTGCGCGTGTCCAGCGTGTCCATGCACCAGCGCCAGCTTCTCTATGAAGTGGTTGAATATATTGGCCGTTGGTCCATGATCGACATATTCGTGGTTGCGATCATGTCGTCGCTGGTGCAATTGAATACATTGGCCGCGATCACGCCCGGCCGCGCCAGCCTGTTCTTTGCTCTATCGGTTATCTTTACCATGCTTTCTGCCCAAGCCTTCGACAGCCGGATGATCTGGGACGTCCAGTCCGGCCATTCCGACACGCCCGACGCCGCAGAGGGCACAGCCCCATCGGACCGGACCGCCACATGAGCGACACGCCTCCCCCCGTGCAGGTCGAACGCCAGCGCAAAACACGTCTCAGCCGCTTCTCCATCGTCTGGATCATCCCGCTGCTCGCCATCGCAATCGCGCTCGGCGTGGCCTGGCAAAGCTACAGCGCGCGCGGCCCCGTGATCGAGATCGTGTTCGAAAACGGCGCCGGCATCGCCGAACGCGAGACCGAGCTGCGCTATCGTGATGTCGCCGTCGGCGTGGTCGAGGAAGTCCGCTTTTCAGAAGATCTCGCATCCGTGGTCGCCGCCGTGCGCGTTGACAAGGACGTGGCCTCCTACATAGACGTCTCCGCCAGCTTCTGGATCGTCCGCCCCGAGGTCACCGCGCGGGGCATCACCGGCCTCGATACCGTCCTGTCCGGCGTCTATATCGAAGGCACCTGGGACAGCAAGATCGGCGCGCCTCAGACCCGTTTCGACGGGCTGGCCGACGCGCCGCTCTTCCGGCCCGGCGGAAACGGTCTCGAAATCGTCATGCGCACCACGCCCGACGGCACCATGACCGATGACAGCCCGATCACCTATCGCGGCATCGAGGTGGGCCGCGTCGGCAAGGCCAGCATCTCGCCCGAGGGCAACTACGCCGTGGCCGAGGCGCTGATCTACGAAGAGCACAGGCGCCTCATCTCCTCCTCCACCCGCTTCTGGGAAACCTCCGGATTCACCTTCTCCGTCGGGCCGCAAGGGGCCGAGATCGACTTTTCCTCGGTCGCCACGCTGGTCAGCGGCGGGCTGACCTTCGGCACCTTCGTGTCGGGCGGCGAGCCGGTGCGCAACGGCACTGTCTTCGAGGTCTACGGCACCGAGGAAGAAGCCCGCAACAGCCTCTTCCAGGCCGCCGATGTCGACGCGTTCGAAGCCCGCGTGATCTTCGACGAGAACGTCTCGGGCCTTGTTGTCGATGCCCCGGTCGAAATCAACGGTCTCAAGATCGGCGAGGTCCAAAGCGTCCGCGCCGTGATCGACGAGGAAGAATTCGGCGACAGCCGTGTGCGCCTCAGCGTCGTGCTGGCGATCCAGCCCGCGCGCCTCGGCCTGCAAGGCGACGTCACGCCCGACGCCGCCCGCAGCTTTATTGCCGACCGCGTCGCAAACGGCCTGCGCGCCCGCCTGACCAGCGCCAGCATCCTGACCGGCGGGCTCAAGATCGACCTGGTACAGGTCGACGATGCCGACCCGCTGACCCTGGAAATTCCCGAGGATGCCCTGCCGACCATCCCCACCACCGAAAGCGACATCGTCGATGCCGCCGCCACGGTCGAGGGCGTGGTCAACCGCATCAACAACCTGCCGATCGAGGAATTGCTGGGCAGCGCCATCGACTTCCTCGACAGCGCCCAGGCGCTCGTGGCCAACGAGGACCTTCAGGAAACCCCCGGCGAGGTCCGCGCCATCCTGTCCGAGATCCGCAGCATCGTCGCCTCGGACGATGTCCAGAACATCCCCGTGGCGCTCAACGCCTCCGTCACCCGGCTCGAATCCCTCCTGCGCGAGATCGAGGAAACCGAACTGACCGCGCGCCTGGTGAACGCCGTCGACGCCGCCGCCGACGCCGCCACCGGCGTCAGCACCTCGGTCGAGGGCATCCCGGCCCTCGTCGAACAACTCGAAGCCGTCGCCGCCAAGGCCGAGGCCCTGCCGGTCGAAGAGCTGGCCAACCAGCTGACCGAGCTTGCCGCCGCCGCCGAGGGCATCCTCGACACCGAGGCCGCCCGCCAACTGCCCGCCGACCTCAGCGCGGCCCTGAACGAGATCAACGCCACCCTGACCGAGTTCCGCGAAGGCGGCGCGGTCACCAATCTCAACGCCACGCTCGGCTCCGCCCGCCGCGCCGCCGACGCCGTCGCCACCTCGACCGAGGACCTGCCGGCGCTGGTCGAACGGCTCGGCAACGTGCTCAACCAGGCCAGCGTCACCATCGCCGGCTACAACAAGGGCGACACGCTCAGCCGCGAGGCGCAAAGCGCGCTCCGCGACATATCTCAGGCCGCCGACGCCCTGACGTCCCTGGCCCGAATGCTGGAACGCAACCCCAGCGCGCTAATCCGAGGAAGATGACCATGACGTTTCGCTCCACCGCCCTTGTCGCCGCGACCCTGCTGACCGCCGCCTGTGGCGGCCCCTCGGCAGATCTCTACCCGGTCGCGCCGCCGCAGGTGACCGACACGATCCGCATTTCCTTCCGCACCGTCGAGGTGCGCGAGGTGTCGCTGCCCGCCTACGCCGCCGCCGACGAGATCGCGGTCGAGGATGAAGACGGCAAGCTGGTCACAGACGCCAATGTCCGCTGGGCCGATTCGCCCGAACGCGCCGTCGCGCTCGAAATCGCCCGCAACCTCGCCCGCCTCTCCGGCGCGCGCGTCGCGTCCGAGCCCTGGCCGTTCGAGGAACTGCCCGACGCCCGCCTCGAAGTGCGCTTCGAAAGCCTCGTCGCCGGGGCCGACGGCAATTTCCGCGGCGCGGGGCAGTATTTCGTCGGCGTCCCCGACGGCCGCCGCGAACGCTCGGGCCTCTTCCAGCTTGCCGTGCCCTACGACCCCGAAGGCGGCACGCCCGCCCTCGCCCGCGCCCGCGGCCAGCTTGTGCTCGACCTGTCGCGCATCATCGCCCGCGAGGGCCTGCGCTGAGGCAAGGCCCGGTCGGGCACCACCGGGAAGATAAACTTGCTTATGCAAGCCCGCCCTTCTTTCCCGCCGCGCGGCAGGGGTCAATGTTGTGCGCATGGTAAAAGGATCGACCTCATCCCAAACCAGCCTCAAGGTGCCGAAGGCGGTAGGCCATATTAAGAATGGTGCGGTCGGGGGGACTCGAACCCCCACGAGTGTTAGCTCACAGCGACCTCAACGCTGCGCGTCTACCAATTCCGCCACGACCGCCCGTGACCGAAAGACGCTCTGAACGAACGCCTTGGTGCAGCGCCGTATAGGCAATCGCGCCCGGCTTGTGAAGGCCAAAAACCACGGCTTTGACAAAATCGGCGGACCCTGCCAAAGCACGGCGATGACAGAGTGGATCACCTCCCCCGGCCTCGTCGATTACGAGACCGCCTGCACCGAGATGGAGGCACGCGCCGAAGCCATCGCGCGGGGCGAGGCGACCGAGTCGATCTGGCTCCTGGAACATCCGCCGATGTACACCGCCGGCACCTCCGCCAAGCCCGCCGACCTCACCGATCCAGACCGTTTTCCGGTCTACCCCACCAAGCGCGGCGGGCAATACACCTATCACGGCCCCGGCCAGCGCGTCGTCTACGTCATGCTGAACGTGGGCCAGCGCGGCCGCGACGTGCGCGCCTTCGTCCAGCAGCTGGAATCCTGGGTCATCGCCACCCTCGACCAGTTCAACGTCACCGGCGAGATCCGCGAGGGCCGCGTCGGCGTCTGGGTCGTGCGCGACGACAAGCCGCTCACCGCCACGGGGCAAAAGCCCGAGGACAAGATCGCCGCCATCGGCATCCGCCTGCGCAAATGGGTCAGCTTCCACGGCATCTCGATCAACGTCGAACCCGATCTCGACCACTTCACCGGCATCGTCCCCTGCGGCATCACCGACCACGGCGTCACCTCGCTCGTCGATCTCGGCCTGCCGGTCACCCTGGGCGACGTCGATGTGGCCCTGCAAAAGACCTTTCCCCGGGTCTTCGACTAAAGCGTTTCCGGATCAGTCCGAAAATGCATTGCTTTTGGCGTTCGAAGAGGCAGCGAAAAGCGAGACAGTTTTCCCGGAAACGCTCTGACCCAAAAGAAAAGACCCGGACAAAGCGCGATTCACGGTCTTGCTTCGCCCGGGTCCTACGCGGACAATATCGCCAGCCGTCAGGCCAGCTCGGTTTTCACCTCGATATTGCCCTGCGTCGCGTTGGAATACGGACAGATGAAATGCCCGCGCTCCATGATCTTTTTCGCGGTATCCTCGTCGAAACCCGGCATCTTGACCGTCAACTCGACCTTCAGACCGAACCCGCCATCGTCGCGCGGCCCGATCCCGACCTTGGCGTCGACCGATGCGTCCTTCGGCACCTCGCCCAGCTTCTCGCTTTGGGCGGCAAAGCGCATGGCGCCCAGGTAACAGGCCGCATAACCCGTCGCGAACAACTCCTCGGGGTTGTGCCCCTTGCCGGCCCCGCCCAGCGCCTCGGGCGTATCCATGGTGAAGGTCAGCATCCCGTCCTTCAGGCGCGCCACCCCTTCGCGGCCACCGCCGGTGGCATGGGCCTCGGTCCAGTATTTGATATCGGTCGACATGACGCTCTCCTTCTGTATCGCTCGCAATTAAATCGTACACGATACATATATCGGCACTCCGGCCTGTCAACGCTTGCGATCAAATCGCGCACGATATACCGTTCCGCAATGAGCACCCTGCCCCCACCCGACATGCTGTGCTTCGCGCTCTATTCCACGGCGCACCGGATGCAGCAGACCTACAAACCGCTCCTGGCACCGCTGGACCTGACCTACCCGCAATACCTCCTGCTCAGCGCGCTCTGGGCCGAGGACGCCCGCACCGTCGGTGCCCTGGGCCGCGAGTTGCAGCTTGCAAGCAACACCCTCACCCCCCTGATAAAACGTCTGGAAACCCGCGGCCTCCTGCGCCGCACCCGCGATACCGGCGACGACCGTCAGGTCCGCATCACCCTCACGGATGACGGCCGCGCGCTTCAATCCGACGCCGCCCACATCCCCGATTGCATCGTCCGGGAAACCGGCATGGACATGGCAGACCTCACCCGCCTGCGAGACGAAATCCTCGCCCTGCGCGACCGGCTCGATCCCGCCTGACGCGCCGCGCACCTCCCGGCGCACCGGTCTTCCTCTGGCCAAAAATATTCCCGCCGGAGGCCCCGCCCCGACAAACACACGCCGCCGGGTGACCGCGTCACGCAGCCACTCGCAGCCCGAGACGCCGCGCTTGGCGGTGTCGAGACAGCCTGCGCGCGCGCAGCGCGCCCCTTCGGATCACCGGAACCGTTGCCAGCCCACCCCGTCAGAACGGGATGTCATCCGCCCCGGTCACGAACCGCGCCACCACCTTCTTGACCCCGGCCTTCTCGAAATCGATCTCCAGCTTGTCGCCCTCTATCCCGATGATCGCGCCATAGCCGAACTTCTGGTGAAACACCCGCTCGCCCATTTCGTGCGCGCTCACCGCCTGCGCGTCGATCACCATGTCGCGCGCCTCCTGCGGCTGGCTCATGGGGCGCTGCTGGCTCCTCGCCTGCATCCGCTTCCAGCCCGGCGAGTTATAGACATTGGCCTCCGCCACGCGGCTCTCGATCGACCCCAGGCCGCCGCCCGCCGCGCCATAGCCCCCACCATACAGTCCCGGCGGCGTCAGCACCTCCACATGATCCTCGGGCAACTCGTCGATGAAGCGGCTGGGCATCTGGCTCTGCCACTGCCCGTACACCCGCCGGTTGCCAGCGAAGGAAATCGTGCACACCTCCTCGGCCCGCGTGATGCCCACATAGGCCAGCCGGCGTTCTTCCTCCAGGCCCTTCACCCCGCTTTCATCCATGCTGCGCTGCGACGGGAAGAGGCCATCCTCCCACCCCGGCAGAAACACGGCCGGAAATTCCAGCCCCTTGGCCGCGTGCAGCGTCATGATGCTGACCTTCTCGCCCGCCTCCTCGCTCTCGTTGTCCATGATCAGGCTGACATGCTCCAGGAACCCCTGCAGGTTCTCGAAGCCTTCCAGCGCCTTGACCAGTTCCTTGAGGTTCTCCAGCCGCCCCGGCGCCTCGGGCGTCTTGTCCAACTGCCACATCTCGGTGTAGTCGCTCTCGTCCAGCACCATCTCGGCCAGTTCCACGTGGCTGACATCCTTGTCCCCCACCAGCCGCCCCCAGCGCCGCAGACCCTCCAGCAGCTTGCCCAGCTCCGAGGCCCCCTTTCCGGTCAGCCCCTTTTCCTCCAAGAGGAGCGCCGCGCCTTCCACCAGCGACACGCCGTTCTGCCGCGCCGTCACCTGGATCTTCTGCTGCGCCTTGTCGCCCAGGCCCCGCTTCGGCGTGTTCACCACCCGCTCGAAGGCCAGATCGTCGGCAGGCGACACCACCAGCCGGAAATAAGCCATGGCATCGCGGATCTCCATCCGCTCGTAAAAGCGTGGCCCGCCGATCACCCGGTACGGCATCCCGATGGTCAGGAACCGGTCCTCGAAGGCCCGCATCTGGTGGCTCGCCCGCACGAGGATCGCCATGTGATCGAGGCTCATGGGCTGCATCCCCCGCGTGCCCCGCTGCATCGCCTCGATCTCCTCGCCGACCCAGCGCGCCTCTTCGTCGCCGTCCCAGTGACCGATCAGGCGCACCTTCTCGCCCTCCTCGGCTTGGGTCCACAGCTCCTTGCCCAGCCGATCCTTGTTGCCCGCAATCACGCCAGAGGCGGCCGCCAGGATATGCGGCGTCGAGCGGTAATTCTGCTCCAGCCGCACAACAGTGGCACCCGGAAAATCCTTCTCGAACCGCAGGATGTTGCCCACCTCGGCCCCGCGCCAGCCATAGATCGACTGGTCGTCATCGCCCACGCAACAGATGTTCCGGTGCCCCCCGGCCAACAGCCGCAGCCACAGGTACTGCGCCACGTTGGTGTCCTGGTACTCGTCCACCAGGATGTAACGGAACCACCGCCGGTACTGCTCCAGCACGTCGTCATGGGTCTGAAAGATCGTCTCCATGTGCAACAGCAGATCGCCGAAATCCACCGCGTTCAGCTCGCGCAGCCGGGTCTGGTATTGGGTGTACAGCGCCACGCCCTTGCCGTCATAGGCACTGGCCTCGGCGGCCGGCACCTGATCGGGCGTCCACGCCCGGTTCTTCCATTGGTCGATGATCCCCGCCAGCATCCGCGCGGGCCAGCGCTTGTCGTCGATATTCGCCGCCGCCACCAGCTGCTTCAGCAGCCGCAGCTGGTCGTCGGTGTCCAGGATCGTGAAGTTCGACTTCAGCTCCACCAGTTCCGCATGACGGCGCAACAGCTTGACGCAGATCGAATGGAACGTGCCCAGCCACGGCATCCCCTCGACCGCCTCGCCCATCATCCGGCCCACGCGCATCTTCATTTCGCGCGCCGCCTTGTTGGTAAAGGTCACCGCCAGAATCTCATTCGGCCGCGCCGTGTTCGTGTTCAGCAGATGCACCATGCGCGTGGTCAGCGCCTTGGTCTTGCCCGTGCCCGCCCCCGCCAGCATCAGCACGGGGCCTTCCAGCGCCTCCACCGCCTCGCGCTGCGCGGGGTTCAGGTCATCCAGATAGGGCGTCGGTCGGGCCGCCATGGCGCGCGTCGCCAGGGACGCGCTCTCAAAGGCATCGGATTCGTCGAAACTGCTCATGGCCGAAGAATAGCGAAGCCGCATCCCGAGGGAAAGCCAATGTTCACACTGTGTTCCAACCCGTTAACACTTATTCACACCGATGAATCCCGCGTAGGGTGGGTGAAAACCCACGCGCCCGCCACCTACGACCCCACGCGCCGCAACGCCTGCAAATCGCAACTCGACGCAACGGCCCCCGGCCCTGGCAGGTCATCTATCCCCGCACCATGCCGCAGCCCCGATGTCGCCGCCCACCGCTGGATCGCACCTTCCGAACACCGCAGGTACAGCACCCCCGCCGCCTTGGTCACATGACGCATCTCGAACTCGAACCGGCCTTCATACCCGTCCCGGTCGATCAGGATCACCACCGGCGTCTTGCCGGTCAAATGTTGCGCGAACAGCGCCTGGTGCACGGAATCCCGCGCACTCGGGCTGCCGTCGAGGCCCAGCTCGATCACATGGCGGTCGGTTTCGCAATCCACCCTTACATAGCGCTTCATGCCCGCCACGTCGAAGTAATGCCTTTGCTCCTCGGCACTTCCCGCCAGAAACGCGCATAACAGTGCCGCCAGTTCCACCTCACCCATGCACCACACCCTCGCGCGCCCGCAAATCGTTAACAAATGGTTAACACGCCGCACCACAGAACCACATCCCCAATCTCCCTCGCACCGCCCGGACAGCGCGCGCAATAACATTTCTCAACAAAAGTTAACGTCTGCGACCGCGCCATTTTCTTCCTACGAAGAAAATCCCTCCCGAAAATTCGCACGAATTTTCTCGGCCTCCCGATTGCGCATACCCGATACTTCCGTCGCAACCGTGGAACGATCGCGCCAAGTCCGAGTTTCCCCGGCATCTTTGACTCGGAGAGGAGGACTCCCATGCAACACAAACTGACAAGCGTCATCGCGCTCTGCGCCATTGCCGGCCTGTCCGGCCCGGCCTACGCCGATTGCCAGGAAGAACTGGCGCAACTGACCGGAGAAGCCGGAATGCAAACCGAAGGGTCTGTCTCCAAGGACGGCAGCCTTGCCCCGCTGGAAGAGCCCGACACGGACGAAAGCGCAGCCGACACATCCGACGCCTCGGCCGGTGATTCCGACGACACCAAAGGCGACGGCGAGATCGTCAAGGACGGCGACACCGCACCGCTCGAGACGGACACCTCCCAAGTCGCGACCTCCGGCCAGGACGCCGCGGCGCAGCAGAACGGCGACAGTGCCGACAGCTCGGCAAGCGGCTCGCAAGACATGTCGCAAGAGGCCAAGGACGCCATCGAGGTCGCCAAGGCTGCGCTCGAAGCCGGCGACGAAAAAGCCTGCATGGAAGCCGTCGAAGAAGCGCGCAACTCGTAACATCGCAGCATTGCGGCACGCCGATATGCGCCACCGTCCCTCTGGACGGTGGCTTTTTGTCGCCGGGCATCCCGGACCTGGGTCGGACTCGTTCGGCCAAGCCCCCTGACGGCTGCGCAACGCACGGCGGGTTCACATCAGGTCATTTGCCACCCCACCGACGCATGACAGTGCGAAATACCGACGCGATACCGACGCCGATTTTGCGTCACTCCGGCAGTTAACCTTCCGATTCGCCGATTTTTCTTCCCGGTTGTCGTCCGCCTTGCTATCGCTTCGTCATGTCACTTGATGCCCGCTTCCCCGCCATCTCCGACTTGCGCCGCCGCGCCCGTCGTCGCCTGCCGCATTTCGTCTGGGAATATCTCGACAGCGGCACCGGGTCCGAGGCCACGACACGGCGCAACAAGGCGCAGATCGACGCCATCCGCCTGATGCCCTCCGTGCTGCATGGCGAGATCACGCCCGACCTCAAAACGTCCTTTCTGGGTCAAGAGTTTGACCTGCCGGTCGGCATCGCACCGGTCGGCATGTCCGGCATGATCTGGCCCGGTGCCGAACAGATCCTCGCCCGCGCCGCCGCCCGTGCGAACATCCCCTACACGCTCTCCACTGTGGCCAGTCAGAAACCCGAGGATCTCAGCTCTTCGATCGGCAACCACGCCTGGTTCCAGCTCTACCCGCCGCGCGATCCGGACATCCGCGCCGATATGCTGCAACGCATTAAAAAGGCTGGGTTTTCCACCCTCGTCATGACGGTCGACGTGCCCGTCGGCTCGCGCCGCGAGCGCCAGGTCCGCTCCGGCCTGACCCAACCGCCCCGGATCACGCCCCGCATTCTCGCCCAGATCGCCACCTGCCCCGCCTGGGCCATGGGCATGGCCGGCCGAGGTATGCCCCGGATGCGCTTCATCGACGATTATGCGCCCAAAACCAAGGGCTTGCCCTCGAACAAGCACGCCGGCTACCTGCTGCGCACCTCACCCGACTGGACCTATCTCACCTGGCTGCGCGAGCATTGGGACGGCCCCCTGATCATCAAGGGCGTGCAAGACCACCGCGATGTCCCGCGCCTGCAATCCGAAGGCGTCGACGCCATCTGGATCTCCAACCACGCCGGGCGCCAGTTCGACGCCGCCCCTGCCACGATCGAGGCCCTGCCCCGCATCCGCGCCGCCACCGACCTGCCGATCATCCTCGACGGCGGTGTCGAAGGCGGTCTCGACATCCTGCGTGCGCTGGCCCTTGGCGCGAATCTCGTGATGATGGGGCGCGCCTGGCACTACGCCCTCGCGGCCCTCGGACGAGACGGCCCGGCTCATCTGGTGCATATCCTCAAGTCCGATCTCGAAGCCAACATGGGCCAGCTGGGTCTTGTCCGCCCACAAGATGCCCCGAACCGCCTGCTGCCCGACACGGACTGAGCGGTTTCGATCCCAGCATTTACCAAGTGTTAACCGAATTGGGGGAGTGTCCCGTCAAAAACGCCTGGAAACAGCGCCCGTCGCGCCGTTCCCGACCGGGTAGTCATCCTACCCGCCCGGCCAAGAAAATCGCCCGCCGGTGGATGTACCCACTTTGGCGGATTGCGCTATCCTCTTGCAAAACCTACAAACAGGCGCAACGCTGCACTGCGGCGCAAACACTGCTGAGCGACTGCAGCGAACGATACGACGGAGGAGCAGGCCATGGCCGAGTTCAAGAAAATTCTCATCGCCAACCGGGGCGAAATCGCCATCCGCATCATGCGCGCCGCGAACGAGCTCGGCAAACGCACCGTCGCTGTCTATGCCGAGGAAGACAAGCTTGGCCTGCACCGCTTCAAGGCCGACGAGGCCTACCGCATCGGCGAGGGCCTGGGCCCCGTGCAGGCGTATCTGAGCATCGACGAGATCATCCGCGTCGCCAAGAAATCCGGCGCCGACGCGATCCACCCCGGCTATGGCCTGCTGTCGGAAAACCCCGCGCTGGTGGATGCGTGCGAGGCCAACGGCATCACCTTCATCGGCCCCAAGGCCGAAACCATGCGCGCCCTTGGCGACAAGGCCAGCGCCCGCCGCGTCGCGATCGAGGCCGGCGTGCCCGTCATTCCCGCCACCGAGGTGCTGGGCGAGGACATGGACCAGATCCGCAAGGAAGCGTCCGAGATCGGCTACCCGATGATGCTCAAGGCCTCCTGGGGTGGCGGCGGGCGCGGAATGCGGCCCATCCAGTCCGAGAAGGAGCTTGAAGAGAAGGTCCGCGAAGGCCGGCGCGAGGCCGAGGCGGCCTTCGGCAACGGCGAAGGCTATCTGGAAAAGATGATCGAGCGCGCGCGCCACGTCGAGGTCCAGATCCTCGGCGACAAGCACGGCAACATGTACCACCTCTTCGAGCGTGACTGCTCGGTCCAGCGCCGCAACCAGAAGGTCGTCGAGCGCGCGCCCGCCCCCTACCTGACCGACGCGCAGCGCGCCGAGATCTGCGAGCTGGGCTACAAGATCTGCAAGCACGTCAATTACGAATGCGCCGGCACGGTCGAGTTCCTGATGGATATGGACACCGACCAGTTCTACTTCATCGAGGTGAACCCCCGCGTCCAGGTCGAGCACACCGTGACCGAGGAAGTCACCGGCATCGACATCGTGCAGGCCCAGATCAAGATCGCCGAAGGCAAGACGCTGGAGGAGGCGACCCGCAAGAAAAGCCAGGACCAGATCACCCTGAACGGCCACGCGATCCAGACGCGGATCACCACCGAGGACCCGCAGAACAACTTCATCCCCGACTACGGCCGCATCACGGCCTTCCGCGAGGCCACCGGCATGGGCATCCGTCTTGACGGCGGCACGGCCTATTCGGGCGGGGTCATCACGCGGTATTACGACAGCCTGCTGGTCAAGATCACGGCCCATGCGCAGACGCCCGAAGGGGCCATTGCAAGAATGGACCGTGCCCTGCGCGAGTTTCGCATCCGCGGCGTCAGCACCAACATCGCCTTTGTCGAGAACCTGCTGAAACACCCCACGTTTCTGTCGAACGAATACACGACCAAGTTCATCGACACGACGCCCGAGCTGTTCGATTTCGCCGCCCGCCGCGACCGCGGCACCAAGGTGCTGACCTACATCGCCGACATCACCGTCAACGGCCACCCCGAGGTGCAGGGCCGCGTGAAACCGCGCGAGGACCTCGCCCTGCCCCGCGCGCCCAAGCCGAAGAACGACACGATCCGAGACGGCGCCAAGCAGATCCTCGACCGCGACGGCCCGCAGGCGGTGGCCGACTGGATGGCGGCCCAGACCAAGGTCCTGATGACCGACACCACCATGCGCGACAGCCACCAATCCCTGCTGGCCACGCGGATGCGGTCGATCGACATGATCCAGATCGCCGAGAACTATGCCCATGATCTGCCACAGCTTTTCTCGGTCGAATGCTGGGGCGGCGCCACCTTCGACGTGGCCTACCGCTTCCTCGACGAATGCCCATGGCAGCGACTGCGCGACCTGCGCGAACGCATGCCCAACCTGCTGACGCAGATGCTGCTGCGCGGCTCCAACGGGGTCGGCTACACCAACTATCCCGACAACGTCGTGCAGGCCTTCGTGAAACAGGCCGCCGAAAGCGGCGTCGACATCTTCCGCGTCTTCGATCCTCTGAACTGGACAGAGAACATGCGCGTGTCGATGGACGCCGTGCGCGACGCGGACAAGGTGCTGGAAGCGGCCATATGCTACACCGGCGACATCCTCGACCCGAACCGTGCCAAGTACGACCTCAAGTACTACCTGAACATGGCCCGCGAGCTGAAAGAGGCAGGCACCCATATCCTCTGCATCAAGGACATGGGCGGCCTTCTGAAACCCGCCTCCGCCACGGTGCTTTTCAAGGCCCTGAAGGAAGAGATCGGCCTGCCCATCCACTTCCACACCCACGACACCGCCGGCGTGGCCTCTGCCACGATCCTCGCCGCCGCCGATGCGGGCGTCGATGCCGTGGACTGCGCCATGGACGCGCTTTCCGGCAACACCAGCCAGGCCACCATGGGCTCGGTCGTCGAGGCGCTGCGCCACACCGACCGCGACACCGGGCTCGATATCGACGCAATCCGAAAGATCTCGATCTACTGGGAAAACGTGCGCGAGCACTACGCCGCCTTCGAGAGCGCCATGCAGTCGCCCACCTCCGAGGTCTACCTGCACGAGATGCCCGGCGGCCAGTTCACCAACCTGCGCGCCCAGGCCCGCTCGCTGGGGCTCGAGGCGAAATGGCCGGAAATCGCCCGCACCTATGCCGACGTGAACCAGATGTTCGGCGACGTGATCAAGGTCACGCCCATCGCCAAGACCGTGGGCGATCTGGCCCTGATGATGGTCAGTCAGGGCCTGACCTGCAAGGACGTGCTCGACCCCAAGACCGAGGTCAGCTTCCCCGAAAGCGTCGTGACCCTGATGAAGGGCTACGTGGGCCAGGCCCCCGGCGGCTTCCCCGATGATATCGTGCGCAAGGTGCTGAAGGACGAGAAACCCATCACCGTCCGTCCCGGCACCCTGCTGGAGCCCGAGGATCTCGAGGCCCGCCGCAAGGAGCTTCAGGACAAGTTCGAGGACGAGGAGATCGACAACGAAGACCTGATGGGCGCGATGATGTATCCCAAGGTCTTCGATGCCTACATGGAGCGTCACCAGGTCTACGGCCCCGTCCGCACCCTGCCCACCAAGACCTTTTTCTACGGCATGGAACCGGCCGAGGAGATCTCCGCCGAGATCGACCCCGGCAAGACGCTGGAAATCCGGCTGGTGGCCGTGGGTGAAACCCACGAGGACGGCGAGGCGCGCGTGTTTTTTGAACTCAACGGCCAGCCCCGCACCATTCGCGTGCCAGACCGCCGCGTCAAGGAAACCGTCGAGGCACGGCCCAAGGCCGAGGCCGGCAATGCCGACCACATCGGCGCGCCCATGCCGGGGGCCGTGGCCACCGTGGCGGTCAGCGCGGGCCAGCAGGTCAAGACCGGCGATCTGCTGCTGACCATCGAAGCGATGAAGATGGAAACCGGTCTGCACGCCGAACGCGACGCTACCGTCAAGGCCGTGCACGTTCAGCCCGGGGCCCAGATCGACGCCAAGGACCTGCTGGTCGAACTGGAATGATCATACCGGGCGGGTTGTGTAGTACGCCGCGACCCGCCCGGCCCTTCACAACAGCCCTCTTTCCAAAACGAACGAATCCGACAAAGCTGCGCCGATCCGAACCGGGGCCTTCATGCAGAAAATACTCGTCTTCACCGACATCCACTTTCTTCCCGAAGGCGAGACCATCATAGGCCTCGACCCAGCCGAGCGGTTTGCCCAAGGTCTGGCCCACGCCCAGGAACAACACCCCGACGCCGCCCGCATCGTCATCACCGGCGACCTCACGCACCACGGCACCGCGCCTGAATACGAACGTCTTCATGCCGCACTGGCCAAGGCCAGCATCCCCGTCTCGCTGATGCTGGGCAACCATGACCGCCGCGGCCCCTTTCAGGCCGTCTTTCCCGACACGCCGCAAACACCCGACGGTTTCGTGCAGGACGTGATCGACCTCGACGACACCCGGCTCATCCTGCTCGACACCCTCAACGAAGAGGCCGACGACACCCACAGCGGACTTCTGTGCGACGCGCGGCTCGACTGGATGGAGGCCGCCATCGCCGGGGCCGGACGCCGCCGGGTCATCCTGTTCATGCACCACCCGCCCATCCTGACCGGCTTCGGCGGGATGGATTGGATCGGGCTTAAATCGCGCCGCCAGTTGGCCGCGCGACTGGAAGGCCACGACACCGTGCACCAGATCGTCGCCGGCCATATCCACCGCACGATCCAGGGCGGGTTTGCCACCGGCGCAGGCAATCATATCCCCACCGCGATCTTCAAAAGCCCCTGCCACCAGATGCCCATGGCGCTCGGCTTTCATGATCCCAGCCTGTCGATCGACGAGCCGGGCGCCTACGGCCTCCTGCTGCTCACGCCCGAGGGAATAGTCGTGCATACCGAGGATTTCTCGCTGCCTCCGTCCCAAGCCGCCTGTTACGACTAGCCGCCGCCGTCAAGGCAATTTTCCGCCACTTGGCAGGGACGCGCCGGTTTTGCTTGCTGCACCTTTTCAATCGAACTAACTTCGGTTGCACCCTGTTGCCATTGCCGCCCTCGACTGAAGGAGACGTGACGTGACCGGATTGCATGATCGGGACCCTGACGCCCCCACCCCGCCCACACGGCGCAAGCGCGTACTGTTTCTGGCCTTTCTGCTGCTCGCCTCGACCCTCGTCTATGTAGAACTGATCCTGCGTTATTCGTCCTGACGCAGCCCATTTCGACGTCCCCGCAAAAGCTTTCTCAAAGCTTTCGCCAAATCCTTTCACAAAGGATTTGGCCCGCACCGGTCCCGATCGGAAAAAAATCCGGTCAGCTTGCGATTTTCCCTTGCAGGGCCGCGTCAGACTTTATATCTCCGCCTCACCCAAGGACGCGGGCGTAGCTCAGGGGTAGAGCATTACCTTGCCAAGGTAAGGGTCGTGAGTTCGAATCTCATCGCCCGCTCCAATTTCTCTCCAAGTTGATCGACTGGACCGGTAGAACACCGGTCCAAGTGCTGTGCGGTCGACATGTGGTTACCATCCGATCAGGATGTCGCATAACGCGAAACGCCATTTGCGACGACCGGACAAACGAAAATATCTCCACCGTCGTCCTGCGCCTCCACGCGCGGCTCGCCACCACTTTTCGTCCGGTCGATCCCGCATCACTTGCCGCCCGCCGGTCCCGCCAGAACAGGCAAAGCAAACATCTCTGGCATAACGCTTCGACATTGGTAATCTGCAAAGCGACGCGCACAGAGCATCCTGCGCATCGGACACAGGACTCAGGAGGTCTTTCATGCGCTTGTGGCAGGGTGTCGCGGTCGTCGCGCTCAGTGCGTCATCGGCCATGGCACAGATGCAATGCGATCGCGACCTTCTCGTCGAGATGGCCAGAGACGTGATCGAGAAGCGTGCGGATCTGCCCGGATTGTCGGGCCGCAACACGGGCGGAGACGCCGCCTACCTGCTGCTGCGCCACGACGCCATGACTGCCGAAGACATCGCCGATGCGCTGGCCGCTGGCAGGCCCTACACGAACACCGAAGAGCTGTTCCTGGCGCAACGCATCACCGAGCTGGGGCCTGAAGGCACGCAGATGTGGGGCGCAGACCCCCGTGACGTCCTGATCTCCGCATTCTGGCCGGTTCAACGGGCGATCCTTCTGCTCGACAACGGCGAAACCTATTTCGACCTCGTTCAGAAAATCCAGGCCGATCCGGCCCGCGCCGACAAATTCAATCGCACCTGGTTTTATGGCACCAACCTTCACGCTCTACTGACCGATCAACCTGTCGAAGTGCTGCAAGACATCGCGCGCCGGGCCGAAGCCGACGGGCACCTCGTCGTTGCCGCATCGCTTTACGCCTTGATGCCCGAAGGCGCCTACGAGGATTTTTGGGACAGGGCGCGCACCACCAATTTCAGAACCTTGCGCATTGCCGGCCCGCTCATGATGAACTCGAACGGCAGCGCCGCGCTGGTGCGGGCCATCGCCATGTCGGACCCGGACAAACCCGCTGGCATGGACCAACGCCTTCAGCGCCAGCGCCTCTTCGTGACGATGAAGGCAGGCCTCGCCGAAGCGGGGACGCAGATCCTGGGCATCAGCCTGAACCAAAGCGGGCGCGAGACCGAGATGGCCTATGTCAGTGAACGCTTTCTGGCAGCCATCCAGAATGGCGACATCAACCCCCAGCGCCGACCCGAGGAAGCCTGGGTCTTCATCCTGTCCGCGATGAAAGAGGCTCTGGGTACCGAGGCCACCGAGAACATCCTTCGCGCTTTCGATCAACGCGCGGACCATCGCCATTACGCCGGCCGCGCGCTTCAAGTCCTTGAAATGGCAACCGCTGCCGAGGTCGCCGGCCCGTGGCTGCTCGAAGAGGTCGCCGACCCGCCCGAAAAACCCGCAAGCCTGGGCCAAGGCTTCGACTGGCCGCGCGCCGTGTCGATCTGGTCGATGGTCCGGGCGGGTGGGCAATTCCAAGATGAACCACTGACGGACGACGATCTCGCCCTCGCGCTGGAAGGCCACGTGCAACGGAGCGAGATAAACGCGGCACTGGACCTGGCAGAACGCATGGGCGGGCTTGAAACCCGCCTCGATCTCGCACGCGACGTGATGTTGCGGCAGAACCGGCTGTGCGATCGGCACGGGATCATCCCGGGACAATCCATATTGCTGGGCGGCCAGATGCTCTACGACTTTCAGTGACAGGAGTGGCCCCGCGCTGCGTGGCTTGATGACAGCGCCCGCAAATGGCCAATCCGCTACAGGTCCCGCAGGACGGCACCGCCCCCCTTGGCGCGCCTGCCCACGCCGCCTATAACGGCGCGGCAAACACTCAGGGACGCACCCCATGCGCAGCGCCACCATCACCCGCAAGACTGCGGAAACCGATATCTCCGTCAAGATCGACCTGGACGGCACCGGCACCTATGACAACCGGACCGGAGTGGGCTTTTTCGACCACATGCTGGATCAACTGGCCCGCCACGCGCTGATCGACATGGAAATCCGATGCGAGGGCGATCTGCACATCGACGATCACCACACGGTCGAGGATGTGGGCATCGCGCTCGGACAGGCCCTGGCACAGGCCGTGGGCGACAAAAAGGGCATCCGCCGCTATGGTGCCTGCCTTCTGCCGATGGACGACGCGCTGGTGCGCGCCGCGCTGGACATCTCGGGCCGTCCCTACCTTGTGTGGAACGTCGCCATGCCGACCGCCCAGATCAAGACCTTCGACACCGAGCTTGTGCGCGAGTTCTTCCAGGCGTTCAGCACCCATGGCGGGCTGACCCTGCACGTGGACGCGCTGCACGGGATCAACAGTCACCACATCGCCGAAGCCGCGTTCAAATCCGTCGCCCGCGCCCTGCGCGACGCGCTGGAAATCGACCCGCGCAAGGCCGATGCCATCCCCTCGACCAAGGGCACGCTCTGACGCCATGACCACCGTTATCGTCGATTACGAGTCCGGCAACCTGCACTCGGCCGAAAAGGCGTTTCAGCGCATGGCGGCCGAGGTCGGCGCGGACAAGGTCGTGGTCACCTCCGATCCCGACACCGTGCGCGGCGCCAGCCGCGTCGTGCTGCCCGGCGACGGGGCCTTCCCCGCCTGTCGCAAGGAACTCTACGACCATCGCGGGCTTTTCGAGGCAATCGAAGAAGCTGTGCTGACTGGGGGCCGCCCCTTTATGGGTATTTGCATCGGGATGCAGATGCTGGCGACGCGCGGGCTGGAATATTCAGAGACCGACGGGTTCGACTGGATTGCTGGCACCGTCGCGCCGATTGCCCCCTCCGATCCGTCGATGAAGGTGCCGCACATGGGCTGGAACGACTTGGTGATCGACACGCCCCACCCCGTCCTAGACGGGATCAAGACCGGCGATCACGCCTATTTTGTCCATTCCTACCATTTCGAGGTGTCCGACCACGCCCAGCGCATCGCTCACGTCGAGTATGGTGGTGCTGTCACCGCCGTCGTGGGCCGCGACACCATCGTCGGCACCCAGTTCCATCCCGAGAAAAGCCAGGCCACCGGCCTGCGCATCATCCGGAATTTCCTGACCTGGGCGCCCTGAGCCTTATTGGATCCGGGTCCAGTTCTGCGACATGCAGATCGGCCCCATGCAGCCCCGCACCGTCATACGGTCGCCGCGCAGTGTCATGCCCGCCGGGTATTCCCGCTGATGCGCGGGGATCCACGCGCGGCCTTCATACTTGCCGTTGCCGGTGGGCGTGGCGTTGCGGATCACCGTGTGACCCAGGCTCGCCGCCTTGATCTCTTGGCCTTGCGAATTGAACGTGCGGGTGATCTCGCCGCAGACGGCATCGCCACAGTCATAGACGTTCACATAGGCAATGATACCCTTCTTGTCGGGCTCGGTCTGCCACGTGCCTGTCGCCGGATCGGCCATCGCCGCCCCGGTCAGTCCAAGAATAATTGCACAGGATATCGCCAAACGCATTGGCCGGGCCTCCTTCTTACCTGATTTCAACATATTACAGGTTAGACGTGCGGCCCGTCCAATTCGTTCACTCACGTTTCCGTATCAGCGGAAAAAGGCTTATTTCACCTTCGACCATGTGCCGCCGTCGCGGCAGATGCCCAGAACGCAGCCCGACACTTTCAGGGCGTTGCCGCTCATCTGAAGCCGGGAATTATAGGTCTTGCCACGGTCGGGACTATAGACCTTGCCGGTATAGCTGCCGTTGCCCTTGGGCACGGTCGCGGAAATGATGTTGCGGCCCAGGTTGTCGCTCTGGATCTCGTTGCCGTTGGCATCATAGGCCTTCACCAGCGTGCCACAAAGCTGCGCGCCGCAGGGCTTGACGTGGACCAGCCCGGAGTGGCCGTTGTCGTCCTTGGCGGTGCGCCAGTAGCCTTCCAGCGGATCGGCGGCAAAGGCCACGCCGGCGCTCATCAGGGTGGCCACGAAGGCCAGTGTCATCGTTCTCATGCGTATCTCCTCCCGCAGTGATGGCACGCACTCTGCGGCCCCGACCCCGCCGCGATCAAGCCTGACGCCACGTCGCGTTGCAAATGCCGTCCCGTCATGGCACATCGCGGCAGACCTTTCAGACCGGATGACCGCCCATGATCCTCTACCCCGCCATCGACCTCAAGGACGGCCAGGCCGTGCGCCTGTTCAAGGGCGAAATGGAGAAAGCCACGGTGTTCAACGACGACCCGGCGGCGCAGGCGATGGAGTTCGTGACTGCCGGCTGCGAATGGCTGCACCTTGTCGATCTCAATGGCGCCTTCGCCGGCGAGCCGGTCAATGCCGCCCCGGTCGAGGCGATCCTGGAACGCACACGGGTCCCTGCCCAGCTTGGCGGCGGCATCCGCGACATGGCCACGATAGAGCGCTGGCTTGGCAAGGGCCTCGCCCGCGTCATCCTCGGCACCGTGGCGGTCGAAAATCCGGCGCTCGTGCGCGAGGCCGCCAAGACGTTCCCCGGCCAGGTCGCCGTGGGCATCGACGCCCGCAACGGCCGCGTGGCCACCAAGGGCTGGGCCGAAGAAACCGACGTCATGGTCACCGACCTTGCCCGCAGTTTCGAGGACGCGGGCGTCGCCGCCATCATCTACACCGACATCAACCGCGACGGCGCCATGCAGGGCCCGAATATCGAGGCGACGGCAGCACTCGCCAACGCCGTCTCGATACCGGTCATCGCCTCGGGCGGCGTGTCATCGCTCGAAGACCTCATTGCGCTGAGGGATTGCGGTGCGCCCCTCAACGGCGCCATCTCGGGCCGGGCGCTCTATGACGGCGCGCTCGACCTGAAAGAGGCCCTGCGCGCCCTCGCCGCCTGACGAAAGTCCCGCACGCAAGCGCGGGATAAGCGGGTCAGCCGCCCGCCGCCTTCTTGGTAAGCTTGCCAAGCGCGCCGGTCATCTGCTGGATGTATTCCGCGTCGTCGTCGATCCCGTCGAGTTCATCGAACATCTCTTCGGGATCCTCGTAGACCAGCCAGGCCTGCCCATCCGCATCCTCGTAGACGAGGACCTTCATCGGCAGATACAGCCCCGCCAGCGGATCGGCCTGCATCGCGGGCGTGCCCAGCTTGGGGTTGCCGAAAATCAGAACCTGAGACGGGGCAAGCTCCATGCCTGCGCCCTCGGCACCGGCGGCGTGATCCACACGGGCAAAGATCGTGGCGCCCGCGCCTTCAACCGCCGCTTCCAGCGCGTCCATCGTGCTGGCCACGTCCCCGCTGGCCTGCACCTTCATCAGGTCGTCATCGGCCAAGGCTGGGCTGGCCAGAATGGTCAGCGCGGCAACTGTCAGAAATCGTTTCATCGCGAATATCTCCTGCAAGAGTCTGTTCCATAAACTTAGGTAAGCCGTCGGTGCGCCATGGAAACCGATATTCGCGTGATCGGCCCGATCCTGCCGGGGCTCCACCCTCACGCAAGCAAACACCCGGCAAACCGCCGGGTGCAGGCTTTCCTATCGGCGTGCCTACTGCCAGGTCGTGTAGCCCAGCGACAGTGTCTTCGGCGATCCGCCCGACACCGCGTTCACCCGAAACTGGCTGATCCGTCCTTCGTTGGTCTTGGCGCAGATGTAGGACCCCACCGGAATATCGCGCAGCGACACCCGGTTCGCACTGAAACGCGCCCCCCGGCAGCCGTCAAAGCCCCGGTTGCGCCGGTCCCCCACGCCCAGCTGCGCGCCATTGCGCGGCGCAAGGTACAAAAGCTCCGCCGTCTCGGCCTGGAACCAGATGTCCACGCCACTGCCGCGGCCCACCGCCCCTCGGTCAAGATCCGCGGTCCAGGTCTGCGGGATCTCCAGCGGCCCGGTCGAGAAGGTCCGCGCTCCCGCGCCCGAGGCCGAGCCACGATTACACTCGAATTGCCGCCCGCTCACCCGGCAGGTCGCACCGTCGGGCGCATAACGCTGGATCGACCCCGCCGGGCCATACAGGCACAGCAACGCGGCACGTCCGCCGATATTGGTGACCCGCGCCTCGGTCAGCGAGTTGACGATCGGCGTGTTCCACCAGCCCCCGGGCAGGGCCGTGGTCACCTCGCGGCGGATCTGGCTGTGCGGGCAGGTGATGGTCTCGGCCTTGGCAGGCGCGGCCGGCGCGGCGACAGCGGCGGTCATGGCCAGCGACAGCATGGCGAGGGTGGATTTGAAAGACATCATGGCTTAGTCCTTTCGGATGGCTTGGATTAAGGCGCAGAACCGCGCCGACACCTGTCCGTCGCCCATCCCCCCGCAAGCGTTCAAAAATCACGGTCCGACCGGGCGTGCGGCCAAAGCCCCATTGGCACCGCCCGCCGCCCGCGCTAGAAGGCAGGCGCGAAAGGACGGCCCATGCTCAAGATCCGCATCATTCCCTGCCTCGACGTGGCCGACGGCCGCGTGGTCAAGGGCGTGAACTTCGTCAACCTGCGCGACGCGGGCGACCCCGTGGATGCCGCCCGCGCCTATGACGTCGCCGGTGCCGACGAGCTGTGCTTTCTCGACATCCACGCCACCCACGAAAACCGCGGCGTGATGCTCGATGTCGTCACCCGCACCGCCGAGCAGTGCTACATTCCGCTGACCGTCGGCGGCGGCGTCCGTACCGTGGCGGATGTGCGCGCGCTCTTGCTGGCCGGCGCCGACAAGGTCTCGTTCAACTCCGCCGCCGTCGCCGACCCCGACGTGGTGCGCCAAGCTGCCGACCAGTTCGGCAGCCAGTGCATCGTCGTGGCCATCGACGCCAAGACGGTCAGCCCCGGCAAGTGGGAAATCTTCACCCATGGCGGGCGCAAACCCACCGGCATCGACGCCGTCGAATTCGCCAAGCTGGTCGAGGACAAGGGCGCGGGGGAAATCCTGCTCACTTCGATGGACCGCGACGGCACCCGTTCGGGCTTCAATTTGCCTCTCACCCGCGCCATCGCGGACGCGGTCTCGATCCCCGTCATCGCCTCGGGCGGCGTCGGCACGCTCGATCACCTCGTCGAGGGCGTGACCAAGGGCGGCGCCTCCGCCGTTCTGGCCGCCTCCATCTTCCATTTCGGCGATCACACCATCGCCGAGGCCAAGGCCCACATGGCCGCGGCCGGCATCCCCATGAGGATCGGCGCATGACCCTCGAAGAGCTGGAACAGATCGTCGCCGCCCGCGCCAGCGCCGCGCCCGAGGACAGCTGGACCGCCAAACTCTTGTCCAAGGGCCCCGAGAAGGTGGCCGAGAAGTTCGGGGAAGAGGCCATCGAGGCGTTGATCGAGGCCGTGAAGGGCGACGCGCAAGGCCTCACCTCCGAGGCCGCCGATGTGCTCTTTCACCTGCTCGTCATGCTGCACAGCCGCGGCGTGTCCGTTGCCGACGTCATGACCGAACTTGCCGCCCGCCAGTCGCGCTCCGGCCTCGCAGAAAAGGCGTCCCGCTCCGAATGATCCGCCACATCGTCTTTTTCACCGCCCGCGACCCCAAGGACCTGCCCGAGATTCGCGCCGGTCTCGAAACGCTGGGAACCATCCCCTACTCGACCCATTTCGAGGTCGGAGAGAACCTTCATGCCGACACCCTGACCGGAACCGAGGTCGATTTCGTGGTGTATGTCGAGTTCGAGACCGAGGCGGATCTTGCGGCCTACAAGGCGCATCCCGTCTACGAGGAAGCCATCCGCCGCGTACGCCCTCTGCGCGAATTGCGCATCGCGGCCGACGTCGTCGCGGGCTGACCGGCAGGCCCGGCCGGAGCGCCTAAAGCTTCGACGAGATCACGCCAGTATTGAAGCCACCCATGCGCAACTCCCCAAACAGGCGCTGGTACTCGATCTTGGGACAGCGGTTCATCACCACGTCCACGCCCCGCGCCCGCGCCTTTTCGGCGGCTTCCTCGTGCCAGACACCGATCTGCATCCAGATCGTCTGAAGCCCGGGAAAACGCTCCAGCGCCTCTTCCACGACGGGCGGCACATGCTCGGACCGACGAAAGATGTCCACCATGTCCACGCCGACCTCAACGTCGCTCAGCGATCCCAGAACCGTCGCCCCGAACGCCGTCTTTCCGGCGTGGGCGGGATTGACCGGGACCACATCGAACCCTTTCAGCTTCAGGTAGCGCGCGACATAGAAGCTCGGGCGCACCTCGTTCATCGACACGCCCACAACCGCGATCCGCTTGGTCCGCTTCAGAATGTCACGCAGGTCAGAATCTTTGTACTGTTCGTTCATCGTTTCACTCTAGACCGGCTGGCGGAAAGAAAAAAGCGCCCGGGAAAGCCCGGGCGCCAGTCGCGGAACGAGGGACAGTGAAGGGAAGCACCGGAGTTCCAGTTCGGCGCTTCCTGATAGTCAGATAGGTACTGAATTCCAGATATAAAGAGGTTGTAAATTAGGTGTGAACATTCGGTGAAAATTTGCCGGCCTCAATCGATGATGTCTTCCAGAACGTCCCAAACCTCATCAAGCACCCGCCCCAGGATCGGCTTGCGCTTGCGCTTCGGGCGCCGTTTCGGCCGATCCGGACCCGCATCGCCATGCCAGTCCGGGCGTGGTGCCACGGGGCGTCCATCGCGCCGCCGATCCGCTTTCTTGCCCGGTGGCATCCCGCGTGCCATCCCCTTGCGTTCATCCGCCTTGTCCCTTGAGACCGGCATCATCTTCATGTCGTGCAACGGTGCCCCGCAGGCCCCGCAGGCCAGTTCATGCCGGCCTTCGTCCAGCACCAGCACCGCCCGCGTTCCGCAGTAACAGCATGTCGCGATCTTCCGGCCCATTCCGCCTCCGTCTATTGCCCTCTGGACGCATATAGGGCCACCGCCGCGGCATTTGAGACGTTGAGCGATCCAAACGCCCCGGCATAGGCGATCCGCACCAATTTGTCGCAGGTCTCCCGCGTCTTCTGGCGCAGTCCCGGCCCCTCGGCCCCCAGCACCAGCGCCACGGGTCGGTCCTGCATCCCGGCCAGCGCCTCCTCGACGGTCTCGCGGGCCTCACCGTCAAGTCCCAGAACCAGGTATCCCATGCCCTGCAACGCGCTCATCGCATCGGCAAGGTTGCGCACCCGCAAATAGGGCTGACGCTCCAGCGCCCCACTCGCGGTCTTGGCCAGCGCGCCGGTCTCGGGCGCCGAATGATGCCGCGGCGCGATCACCGCCGAGGCGCCAAACACCTCGGCCGAGCGCAGGATGGCACCCACATTATGCGGGTCCGTCACCCGGTCCAGCATCATCACCCGCGGCGGGCGCACCCCGTCGCCAAGGCAGACCTCCTCAAGCGTGCCCCAGTCCAACGGCTTCACTTCCAGCGCCGCCCCCTGGTGCACCGATTGCGGATCCAGCGGCGCGCTGAACTTGCGCGGGTCGGCCATCTCCGGCTCCATGCCGGACACCGCAATGGCGTCGGACAGCTTGTCGGCCGCGTTCTTCGTCACCACCAGCCGCAGCTTCTCGCGACGCGGATTTTCCAGCGCATCGCGCACCGCGTGCAACCCGAACAGCCACACGGTTTCCGCCGCCGACGCCTTCTTGGCCTGTTCCTTTTCCACGACCCACTTGGGTTTCTTCGTTGCCATCCGGGGGCCTCCTTCACAGGCGGCGGACAATGGCCCCGCACCGTCGCAATCGCAAGCGATTTTCCGGTTGACGGGGCACCGGCCCGCTTCTAAACACGCGCCTCAGTGGGCGACAGGCCGCAAGGTGTGGCAGGGGACTGTAACTCCCTCGCGGAGACGCACGCTAGGTTCGATTCCTAGGTCGCCCACCATTCTCCCCGATATCCGATCATCGAAAACGCGACCGCACGCCCCACGCGCCGCGTCAGATTATTCGCAGAATAATCTGCACCCCTGCACCGCACCGCGGCCCTCCGATTATTCGCAGAATAATCGGCACTGGATGATATCGGCGAAATGTTGCGCGATTCCGCGTCATGCGCTACACTACGCTCATAAAAATACAAAACAGGCACCGGGCAGGTCCATGAAATACGTAATCCATCTGGGCGTCCACCGGACGGCGCCATTGCTCTTGCAGCAGAACCTTTCAGCAAATCTCAACCAGTTGCGCGCTCAGGGCGTTTTCTACGTGAACGCGGAAACCCCCAAATTCCTGCGCCGCCAGGTGCGCATGATCCGCCGCCGGCACAGGCCCGGCTCCACCCCGCACGATATCGGCGATTTCAAAGCTATCAATGCCGCTATCACGCAGGCCGCCACCAAGGCTGGAGCACAGACCGTTCTCATCTCGGACGAGCACCGGCTCGGCCCCTCGATGACACACAGCCTGATGTGGAACCAGTCGCACCCCAGCTTCTACCCGCAGGCCGCGACCAACCTGCAACAGGCCCAGGCCGGCCTGCCGCTCGAAGACACACGCCTGCTGCTCTACACCCGCAACGCCGAAAGCTACCTGCTCAGCCTCTACTCCGACGCGATCCGTCAGAACCAGGTCGCCATGACGCTGGAGCAGTTCTGCCGCAGCGTGAACTTCAACTCGATCAACTTTCCGGCGCTGGAACAAGAGCTTGCCGGGCTGCACCCCGACCTCCAGGTCAAGTCGCGCCAGTTCGAGCGGATCAAGCTCGGGCCAGAGACCTACCTGCGCAGCTTCCTGCGCGATATCGGACTCGATCCCGCGCCCTTCACCCTGCATCCCGCGCAACCGCAGCCACAGCTTGATGCGATGCAGGTCGAGGCGCTTTTGCACATCATGTCGGGCAGCCAGTCGAAACGTACCGACATGGTCGCCCGCCTGCGCGAGAACGTGCTGCGCGGCGCGCCGAACCCGCTCGCGCCTCTGGTGTTGCCGCAATGGGTCACAGACTCGATGCGCGTCACTGACGAAGGCCGCACCTCCGACGCCGGACACACTCACGCCGCCTGAGGCGGCACTCTCCGCGCTTCAGCCCTTGCGTTTGTCCTTGGGCCGCCAGGTATCCAGCCAGCGCCGGACCCGGCCTCGCCGGTCCTCCAGCGCATTGCCCGCCGCGTCGAACCGCGCCTCGACCCCGTCCCAGACCGGGTCGAGGCGCCGCGCGCGGAACCGCCGCCACAGCCGCCAGACGCCATAGGCCACCAGCCCGAACGCCGCCAGGATCAGGATGTTCAGCCATGGAAACGGCTTGCCCACGTCCGGGCCCGCCACTGGCCAGATGCTCACCCCGTTGGGAAAGATCGACAGGAACTCGTTGCGCCACCCGTAATGCTTCAGCGCGGCCCAGCGCGGTGCCTCCGAGGTCGATTTCAGGTCCGCCGCCTCGGCTTGCAAATTCGATGTGTCGAACTTGAAATAGGGCGGCCAGCCCCAGCTTGTGTCCTCGTTGCGATAGACCATGGTGCTGCCATCCGCCCGCACCGTCTGGATGAAAAACACATCCCGGTTGATCGCCGTGGCGTCATTTCCGGCATCGGGGCTGGCCCAGAACAGGCTGTTCTCGCCGAAATCTATGCGCTTTTCATAGGTATCCGTGACCCGCACGATATCGGTCTGCGGCAGCGTATAGTGAAAGAACGCCGCCACCAGCACCCAGAAAACTGCCCAGAAAAGCCACTTCAGATACACCATCGCCCCGCCCCTTAGTGAAAGTTCGTGAAATAGATGATCGCGGCCACGATGCTGAACGGCACCACATAGACACCCAGGATCAGCCTGCGCCTCAGCGAGCCATCATACTCCTCCAGCCCCTTCTCGATATAGGCGTCGAGATCGCCAGGCCGGCCTTCCTCCTCCCACCATTCGCGCAGCTTGCCCTTGCGCACGCTCCGCGAATAAAGCGACAGCACCACGTACAGGATCGTGCAGACGATGAACCCGATGATCAGAAGCCGTGCCAGTGCCGCCATGTGCTATCCCTTTCCCTTGCTGCCCGCCCGGCGCGTCACCGGCCCCCAGGGACCGACCCGCGCCACCACCGCCTCCAGGTCCGCCGCCGGGTCCTTCGCTACGGGCGGCGCGGGCTCTTCCATCGGCGCGTCGTGCCCAAAGAGTGCCGCGCGCGTGCCCAGCTTGTCCACCTGGTATTCGTTCAGCAGGAAATCGACGACATAGGCGCGTTTGGTGTCCGCCCAAGTCTCGTAGCGGCGATAAAAAAGGCTCTTGTGACAGATGAACAATTGCCGCACATCCTTCGGCGCCAGTTCCGCAAGCAGCATGTTCACCAGCTCCGCGTCCTTGTGCGCCGCCGCCCGCAGCGTGTAGAAATAGGCCGGGTTGTCCGAGGTGATCACCGGCCACGGCCCGCCATTCTCGGCCCAGTTCAACAGAGCGTTGAGCGTGTGGAACTCTTCAGGCAGAAGGTCCGAATGCCGCCGCGCCAGCCGGCGCATCTCGGCCCGGGTGCGGCCTGCGAACTCCACGCCTTCCCCGGCCAGCGCGTCGACCAGCACGAAATCCATCTTCTGCCGCAAGATCGCCGCCGCGTCGATGCCGCGCGCCTTGACGATGGGCTCCACCAGACCGTTGAGGTCAAGGAAATTGGCCACCCGGTTGCGCTCGCTCAGGTCAAACACGTACTCGACCCGCCCACCCTCGAACGGCGTCTTGTCTTGGGCACAGATCACGCCGGGCAACTCCAGGTCTTGAAACAGGTACACCCCGCCGAAATGACTGGTCCAGTAATTGCGCTGCTCGAAACTCATTTCCTTCAGGTCGATGGGGTTACGCAGCACGTCGCCGGTCTGCCCCGCAAGCTCGATCATCTCGGCAATCAGCACGTCGTCGAACCACGCGTCCTCTTCCGACATGAACCGCTCGACCCTTTCATCCAGCTTTTCCGCCTGCCGCAGCGCGCCGTTGGTGGTATCCGCCTCGATCTTGATGCGCCGGATATCGAACAGCCGCGCGGGGCTCGACATGTCGTAGACCGAGTTCACCAACTCGCCCGCCACCGCATCCCGCGCCGTCAGCGCGAAAAGCGCGGGCTCGTTCTCTTCGATGAACTGCTTCAGGATCCCGCGCGAGGTCGAGAACTGCGCATTCAGAAGCGGCGAACGTTTCTGCTCCGTGGTCAGCAGGATGAACTGCCGGTTCACCCCCGCATGGTTGAGGTAAAGGTCATCGCCCAACTCATGCCCCACCTCCGGCGAATAGCCCGAGATATCGACGTAGAAATCCGTGAGGCTGGTGGTCTTTCCCGTCAGATGCTTCAACGCCCGGTTATACCGCTCCACCAGCGCCGGACTCGCCACATGCACCAGGTTGCCGAACATCAGGCCGGACTTGATCAGACGTTCCATGCACCACCTCCGTAGGGTGGGTTTCCAACCCACCATCCCCGGCCCGCCCCAAGCGCCCCCGCGCCCCGGACCCGATCCGGGGCCTCTCCTTTCGGGCGCATTCCCATCACGCTTCCCCCCGCACGATATCGCGGTTCCTTAACCGCTCCACCCGCTGCGCCAGGCCCAGCCACGTGAAGACAAGCACCGGCCCCCACACCACCACCGCTGCCAGCGAGGTCCGCAGGTACATCCACACCACCGCGCCCTGACCGGCAAGCCCCTGCCCGCCCAGCAGACTGCGCCTGTCGAACAGCGCGAAGATCCCAGCGCTCAAACCCAGCAGCAGACCAGCCGACGCGACGACCGCAACCAGAACCCGCCCATGCGACCGCGTTCCCCGCGGCGTCAACAGCCACGGCAACAAAGCCGCAAACCCGCCGATGATCAGCAGCGGCAGGCCAGTGTTAACAAGTGTGACCTGATCCTCGTTCATGCAATCTGCCTGCCTTCGGAATTCTCGAGCCGGCGTTCGAAGCGAACCACCTGCCATGCCCAGAAAAAACCGGCGAAAACAGCCGCGAACCACGGCACACCCGACAGGTTGTCTTTGAATTCATGGACCTCCGGCCGCGAAATATCACCGGTGACCGAATACAGAAACTGCACATCCGACAACACAGCTTGCCCAAAACGGGCTGCCACGAAAATCGCGCAGATCGCAGCACAGAGAGAGACGACGACGAAAACGGAAAAGCGCGCACCGTTTGAAAACCGGACCCCGGCGGAGAGGCCCACGTAAATCATACACGCGCCCAATAGGCCGAGCGCCAAGGCGTAGGCATTAATGATGACGCCGAAATCTGTCATTTCTTCGCCGCCATGTACCGCCGCTTCGCCTCCTCCGTGCGTCCAAACTCGCGCACCATGGTCTCGATTGCCACCTCGTCCGACTTGTCCGCATAGCGGAACTCGGAATCCGCGTATCGGTTGATCTCCTGAACAACCATCTCGACCGTAATCGGCTGGCGCAGTTCCTCGATCATCCCCATTTTCTCGTCGTAGGACTTGAACAGGAACAGGTCGGGCTTTTCCATCCATTCATCGGGCAGCTCGAAATCCATCGCCCGCACTTTCACCGCGTCGGTGATGTTCTTGATCGCGCGGCCCGTAAAGCGTTCATCCGCCTCCTGGATCCCCTTCAGATATGTCCCCAGCTTGGCAATAGTATCCAGCGTGCCGATCTCCTTCTCCACCCGCTCATAGACCCGGATCAGACCCTCCTCATGGGGCTTGGCGTGGCTCTCGAACGAGGCTGCCACGGCCTTCTTGATCTCCTGCGCGGCATAGACTTCATGCTGGCCCAGCGGGATGTCGTGGTTCTTGCCCATCAGCAAGTAGAGGATGTCGATGTAATCCTCCCGCGTCTGCGGCCCGTCCACCAGGAACCGTGCGCCCGCCCTCTGGCGCAGCGCGTCATCCACGTTTTCGGGATAGTTCGAGAACATCCCGAAGGTGCAATTCCCCCGCACCACGGTATTGGCCCCGGCAAAGCTCTCCATCAGCACGGCGGTGATCTCCAGCTGCCCCGCGCTCGATTGCCGATCGCCCCGCTTGCCCGCCAGCTGGTCGATATCGTCGATCGTGCCGAACCCGATCACTCCGGGATCGATCACGTTGTTGATGAAAGCCTTGGCATTCTGCGCCGACTTGCCCTGGTAGCTGTCGATGCTTTCGGTCGACAGGTTCTGGTACCGGAAGGGGTAGCCAACGTTGTCGCAGTATCCCTTGATCAGCCCCGCCATCATCTGGATCAGCGTCGTCTTGCCCGTGCCCGGCTTGCCGTCGCCCATGAAGGTAAAGATGAAGCCGCCCAGTTCCGCGAAAGGGTTCAGCTTTCGTTCGAAATCATAGGCCATCAGCATCTTGCTGAGCTTCAGCGCCTGGTACTTGGCGATATGGTTGCCCACCACCTCGTGCGGCTGTTTGAACGCCATCGTCAGGGTCGTGGACTTGCCCTTCGATGCGGCATCAAAGCCGCGAATGGTGAAATCATCCGCCTCCACGCGCCAGCTTGCCCCGGTGAAGGCGCTCAACCGCCCGGCATTCTGGGCGCGCAGCGCGATCTTTTCCATCAACTGCTCGGCAAAGGCGCTGACCGTCGCCACCAGCCGCGCATCGTCACCGGCATGGGCCGCGATATCCTGGTCCAGCTCCCATAGAGCGCCATGCAGAGCGAGCTGCGAATTGTCGGTCAAAACCTCCTCGACCTCGCCCACTTCCACGCTCACCTCGGACCGATGTGGCGCCAGCAGGAACGCCGTCGCATTGGCAAACACATGCCCAACCGCCAGCGCCTCGGCCCCCAATAGCTCGGTGAACTCGGTCTTGCGATCCGCGCCCAGCGATCCGGCCAGGTTTGCCCGCCGCAGATCCGCCAGCCCGGTGGCGTCGGAAAACTGCTCGCCCACGGCCAGCGCGATGGCAATGGCACGCCGCAACCCGTGCAGCACCGTCGCCTGCATCGGGCTCACCAGCGGGTCGTCGCCATCCGCCGCCTCGATCCGCTCTACCAGGTGCACGCCCTCGGGCCGCGCGGTCGAGCGTGTCACCAGCCCCGGCGTCGTGGTGCGAAACCGCCGCCGCGTGCCCAGCCCGGCCGACTTTTCCTCCTGCGCCGCCTCCGCCGGCTTGGCGATCCGGGGCGTATGGTCGAACCCCGCCAGCATCGCCGCCGCCGCCGCGTAATGCTTTGCGATATCCTCTTCGCGCAACTCCATCGTGTCTGCCGTCAGGCTCATCGTCTTCTCCCCAATGGTGGGTTTGAAACCCACCCTACAATTCTGGCGTAGGGTGGGGTTTCACCCCACCTCGCGTTCAATATCTGAGCACCCGCCCTCCCGGGCTGACCACGTACTTGGTGACCGACGAAAACCCCGGTGGGGTCTTCTCGGCCAGCACCTGATAGGGCCGCTCCGGCAGGATGATGCTGCGCTCCATCCGTGTCGCCCCGGTCTCGGCCCCCTGCCCGGAAAACGGGTCAAGCGCGAAGACCTCGCGCTCCACCGTTCCGAACCAGCCCGCGCGCTCCTCGATCACGCGCTCGCTTTCCAGCACTTCGTCCGTCCAGGCCAGAGCCCAGTCCTGCCCCACCGGCGCATCCGCCTGCGCCAACACCTCGCGCAGCGGGCCTGACTGGCGGGTGAACGCGTGGCTGTACATCGGCCCTACGTGAAACCGCCGCATCCGCTTGGGATGCAGGTCGTCGAAACTCTGGTCGAACCCCTTGGCAATGGTCAGCAGCTTCAGCCCGCCCAGGGACTGCGCCATCAGATGCGCCTGCACTTCAGGCCAGCGCCGCTCGTCCTTGCCCAGGGGCGCGCGGCCCGTGTCCTCGACCTCCATCAGGTAGATCGTCGGCAGGTTCACCTGGCTGTCATAGACCGCCCAGTGCAAAAGGTATCGCCGCCGCTCGTCCAGCCCGCTCACCCATTGGACCTGCGGATCGTTCTGCGCCCAGAACAGATGCCCGCGCAGCATTTCCTCGTAATACAGCCGCTGTGACAGCGCGAATTGCAACCGCGTCGGGATCGTCCGTTCGGAAATGATCTGCTCGACCATCTCGCGCTTCAATGTCTCAGTATCCGGCATCCCGTCCAGGTGCCGCCGCGCCTGCGCCGCGTCATTGGCCATCACCATCAGTTCCGAAAACATGGGAAAGCCGCTTTCGGTCACGTCCATCGCCAGCGAGCCGAAAAACTGCCCGGTGTCGCGCCCGACCAGCAGGTACTTCATGCTCAGCGCCTTGAACGTATAGGCGATGCCCTGAACATAGGTCGTCAGAACCTCGACCTCCTGCTTACTCAGACTGCTTTCGGCCTGCATCACCGCGGCCACTCGGTTCAGATGCGCCGTGATCCGCTCGAACTTGGCGAAGTAGCGCCGCGACGCGAAAAGGTCGGTCAAAGCAGCGCGTTCGGAGGTCGGGGCGTCGGCGGTCATTCACCTCCCCCGCCACCGTCACCCGCCCCACCAGCTCCGTCACTATCAAAGCTGGAATAGCCCGCATCACCAGACCCGGCGCCGGGCTTCACGAATGCCCAGACCGCCAGAACGATCATCCCGATGATGCCATAGGCCATCATCTCGTCATGTCCCAACCTGTGGCCGCCCAGCGCCACGCCACCCGACGCCAAGATGCCGATTAGTAAAACCATGCCGGATATGCGCTCTTTGGACATCGCTCTCACGACCCCTTGCCGCCATTCCGGCGCCCCCTGCTGATCAGCAACAGACCCGCAACGCCAAAGCCCATACCGGCAAGGTTCACCCAGGCAGGGACGGTGAATACGAACGACACAACCAGGCAGACGAAAGACAGAACAATGGCAAGCGTTCCCAGCCCCATGCCTTAGCCGCCATACGCGTTGGCGTCATGCTTCTCGATGATCTTGGCAAACCGCCGCGCGAACCGCTCGTCCGCCTTGGCCTTGGCCTCCAGCACCTCGCGGGCAAAGACCATGTGATCCTCGTGCGCCTCCAGCATGTCGGCCATCTTCTGGTTGGTGGCCGCGCCGATCCCGGCCATGGCGCTCTGCGCCTCCTGGTCGGTCTTGACCCCGATCTCGTTGATCCGGTGCGCCACGTCCTGCTGCTGTGCGGTCTTCAGCGACTTGGTCAGTGCATCGTACAGCACAACGCGCTGCTTGGTGTCGGTCTGCAACTTGTTGATCAGCACCATCTGAGTCGCCGCCTGGTTTTGCAGCGAATCGACCCAGGTTTTGCCCTTCTCGATATAGCGCTCGAGCGTCTGCGACTTGGCCAGCTTGACCTGCTCCTGCTGCACCATCTCGTTGTACTTGGCGTTCATCTCGGCCAGCTCGCTTTCCAGCTTGGTGCGGGCCGCCGCGTCGGTTTCGTTGGCGATCTTGTTTTCCAGCTCGATGATCTTGGGGTCCATCGCCTGGATATCCGCGCGCAGCGTCTCCAGTTCGCCCACCGTCGCCTCGCGCTCGTCCAGCGTCTCGGTCAGGTTCGTTTCCACCTTCACCTTGTGCTCTTCCAGCGTGCGCAGCTGGCCTTCCAGCAATTGCACGATGATGTCGGATTTCGAGATCAGGTCCTGCAACTTATCGTCGATGCTGGCGGTGCGAATGCGGTCCTGGCGCATACTGTCGGCCTTGTGGCGGCTGAAGATGCCCACAAAGCTTTCCCAGCCGGTCTTGTTGCGCATCTCGTCGAAGTCGCGCGAAAACCCCGCCGTCACATCGTCCAGCCCCATGATCAGCTCGGCGATGTTGGCGTTCATCGTCTCGGTATGGGCGTGCACCTCGTCCAGCGTCGCGTTCTCGATATCGAGGCTTGCATCCTCGCCGCCCTTGATCTTGGACCGGGCGCTTTCGATCTTGCTGGTCAGCTCGGCGATCTTCGCCTGCGCCGATGCGACCTGCTCCTGACTTTCGCGCACCTGCGCGTCCAAATTCGCCATCACCGTTCCCTTTCGCGTAAAGTTAATCGCCTTAACATCAATATAGGCATGCCGCCGCCGATTTGAAGACGCCCTGTTCCCCAAGGTTTTCGCAAAACCGCGGGCGCGGGGCAAGAAAGACCTGCGCGCTCAGGGCATCAAAACCTCTTTCCGCCCGAACAATCCCTCGGCCGTGCCAAGGTCGTCATACAGGATCTCGACCGCGATACTCTCGATCTCGCCCAGACCGAAGCTCTTGTAGATGACCGCGCCGTCCGGGAATGCATTGGGCGCAGCGGTCTTGGTCTGGCAGACCGGCATGTCCCAGATCTCCATCGCACCGCCATTCACGGCGACACTGACTTGGTGCATTCCGCAACGCCAGCTCAGCAGATGTGTCAGGTACAACAGGTCCTGGCCATCGTACTCGCGCACCGCCACCCAGTTGCCGCGCGTGGCCTCGATGATCGGCCTGATCTCAGCGGCGGTGGTGAACTTGCCGCTGGGCGTCTGGTCCTCGGCCTCGAACCCCGCGGACGGCGCAGCCTCATTCGCCCCCGCCTGTGCGGCATCGCTCCCGCTTGCGCTCCCCTCGCCGCCGCCCAGTGCCACGGCCAGGCCGATGAAAAACCAATCTATCATCCGAAAATACCTTTCCTTTCAAAAATCTGCGCAACTGCCTCTCGCGCAAGCGCAACGCGGCTCCTATACTGGCCGCAAATGGCAGTTCAGGCAGGCGTGACCAAAGTATGGCCGCGAAAAAGGCGAAAAACCAAGCGTTCAATATCGTGGTGGTGGGCCACGCCGGGCGGCTTCAGTTCGAGGCGGTGCTTTTCGCCGCCTCCCTGCGCGCCCGCAGCCCCGAATTTTCCGGCCGCCTGTTCGTGGCCGAACCACAGCCCGGCCCGCTGTGGAAGAACGACCCGACCATGCGCGGCGACATCCGCGCTCTGCTGGAAAGCTACGATGCCGAGATCGTTCCGTTCCAGTCCCGGCATTTCGGACAGGCCTATCCCTACGGCAACAAAATCGAATGCCTGACCGCCCTGCCCAAGGACGAGCCGTTCGTGTTCTTCGACACCGACACGCTCATCACCGGCGAGCTCGCCCGCGTGCCCTTCGACTTCGACCGCCCCACCGCCTCGCTTCGCCGCGAAGGCACCTGGCCCGAAATAGAACTTTACGGCCCGGGCTACACGGCTACATGGAAATCGCTCTATGACAAGTTCGGCCTCGATTTCGAGTCGTCGCTCGACACGTCCCTGCCTGACGAGTACTGGCGCCGCTATCTTTATTTCAACGCCGGGTTCTTCTTCTACAAATGCCCGCATGTCTTCGGCCAGCGTTTCCTCGACTATGCGCTGGCGATCCGCGACGACCCGCCCCCCGAACTGGTCTGCCAGTCGCTCGATCCCTGGCTCGACCAGGTGGCGCTGCCGCTCGTCATCCATTCGCTTGGCGGCGGGCGCGACACGCTGCCCGACGGTTTGCTCGACGGCGAGATCACGTGCCATTACCGCCTGCTGCCGCTGCTCTATGCCCGCGAGAGCGATGATGTCGTCGCCCTGCTGGAAGAGATCAGCGCGCCCAACCCGGTCAAGAAACTGCTCAAGAACTACGACGCGATCAAGTTCATGATCTACCACGGCCGCGGTCACAAGGTACGCGCCCTCTTCGACCGGGCAAACATGCCGCGCAAGGAACAGGCGATCCGCAACACCATCCGCCGCAACGGCTTCTGGATGCGCTGATGGCCTTGCGAGACGTGCCCGGCCTGACCCGCATCGCGCAGGTCTTCGGCCCGTCCGACGCGATTCTGGCTGTCGCCGCGCTCGAAGGCGCGGGGTTCCGCGTCTTCGTGCCGGGCTACCACACGCTCTCGAACGCGCAGTACCTCTCGGTCGCCCTGGGCGGCGTACCGATCATGGTCGAAACCTCCCGCGCGGCCGAGGCCGCGGCCTTTCTCGACGCGTTGGAAACCTCTGACGTGGAGGTGCTTTCCCCCTCCGCGTTCGACATCATTCCCGATGACGATCTGCCACCGCCCCGCCCGCGCGGCCTGATGCGCCGGATCGTGGAAAGCGCGTTCTACCTTCTCACCGGAACCGCGCCCGCCCTGCGCGGCCGCTACGGTCGCAGCCCGAAACGCTAAATCCCCTGATAATTGTTGATTTCGGAGGCCCTGTCGCCTTTAATCGGGGCATTCGAGGCCGTTCCAGCGGGAAACGGTCGCCCATGCATTTACGAGTGTCCTTCGCTTTTTCCAGCAAAAAGGAGGACCGCAACATGATCGACGATACCGTCGCGCGGCGCGGGCCGCGATGTGACAGCCGATCTGCCATCCTGCTCCACTTTCGGCGACCGAGCGCCGTGTCGGCGCGAGGCACCGGCGCCTCTAACCGTTTTTCATTTGTGTGAGTGTGTCGCCAAGTTTCCTTTGCGAACCATACAGAAAGGCAAGATATGCCCAGAATTTTGTTTTCTCTCCTCTTCATCGGTCTGCTGACCGCATGCGCAGGACAAGAAGAGCCGCTTGGCGGCTACCCGGGCCAAAGCGGCAACTACGGCGACTGATCCAGCACCTCGCCGGTGTCTCGTTGCGGGAATTCAGTTGTCCTGCGCCGCCCTTTGTCCTACCCCTTTCGGCAACGCCATAAGGGAGGCTTTCCATGTCCGACGACGACCGCATTCACAAGTTCGGCTTCGACACGCTGCAAATTCACGCCGGCGCCCGGCCCGATCCGGCCACCGGTGCGCGTCAGACCCCGATCTACCAGTCCACGGCCTACGTGTTCCGCGACGCCGAGCACGCCGCCGCCCTGTTCAACCTCCAGGAAGTGGGTTTCATCTATTCCCGCCTGACTAACCCCACCGTGGCCGTGCTTCAGGAACGCGTCGCCACGCTGGAGGGCGGCGCCGGTGCCGTCTGCTGCTCGTCGGGGCACGCGGCCCAGATCATGGCGCTGTTCCCGCTGATGGGCCCGGGCAAGAACGTGGTCGTCTCCACGCGCCTCTATGGCGGCTCGGTCACCCAGTTCAGCCAGACCATCAAACGCTTCGGTTGGTCGGCCAAGTTCGTCGATATCGACGACATGGACGCCATAAAGGCGGCCATCGACGACGACACCCGCGCGGTGTTCTGCGAGTCCATCGCAAACCCCGGCGGCCATATCGCCGACCTGCGCGCCGTGGCCGACGTGGCCGACGCCGCGGGGCTGCCGCTCATTGTCGACAACACCTCTGCCACGCCCTACCTCTGCCGCCCGATCGAGCATGGCGCGACGCTGGTCGTACATTCCATGACCAAGTTCCTCACCGGCAACGGCACCGTCACCGGCGGCGTCGTGGTGGATTCGGGCACGTTCGACTGGTCCGCCTCCGACAAGTTCCCCTCGCTCAGCGAACCCGAACCCGCCTATCACGGCCTCAAGTTCCACGAGACCTTCGGCCCGCTTGCCTTCACCTTCCACGGCATCGCCATCGGTCTGCGCGACCTCGGTATGACATTGAACCCCCAGGCGGCCCACTACACCCTGATGGGGATCGAAACCCTCTCCCTGCGGATGCAGAAACACGTCGAGAACGCCGAAACCGTCGCCGCCTGGCTGGAAAAGCACGACGCGGTCGAGGCCGTCACCTATGCAGGGCTCAAATCCTCGCCCTACCACAAGCGCGTCAAGACGGTCTGCCCCAAGGGCGCCGGCGGCCTGTTCACGGTGGCGCTCAAGTCGGGCTACGAGGGCTGCGTCAAGCTGGTCGACAATCTCGAGCTTTTCAGCCACGTCGCCAACCTCGGCGACACGCGCTCGCTCATCATCCATTCGGCCTCCACCACCCACCGGCAGTTGACGCCCGAACAGCAGACCGCCGCCGGGGCCGCGCCCAACGTGGTGCGCATTTCCATCGGCTGCGAGGATGCCGACGACATCATCGCCGATCTCGAACAGGCGCTGGCCAAGGCGGGCGCCTGACCGCCGGGGGTCTCCGCCGATCGCGCCGATCGTGATCGGTGTTTGCCTTTCCCTCGGCGGTAAGCTGCTGTAGAATCCACCTGCGGCAGGGGGTCACCCCTGCCGGGTCCGTGGTGCCAGAGCGTTGTGAATGAAACCGAATTTTGCCCTGACCCTGTCCTTCGAAGGCATCAGCCTTCTGCATCGTGCCTTCCCCGGCTGGCACATGGTGGGCGAGGTCAGCCTCGACACGCCCGACCTGACCGGCGCGCTCGCGCAGCTTCGCCAGCGGGCGGAACAGCTCGACAACAACCCGATCCGGTCCAAGCTGGTCATTCCCAACGACCAGATTCGCTTTATCCAATTCGACTCCGAAGGGCTTGAGGCGGACGAGATCGCCTCCGCCGTGCATCGCGCCCTTGACGGGGCGACGCCCTACGCCGTCGACGATCTGGCCTATGACTGGTCGATTTCCGCAGGGCAAGTGCATGTCGCCGCCGTGGCCCGCGAAACCCTGGCCGAGGCCGAGGCCTTCGCCACCGAACATGGCTTCAACCCGCTATGCTTCGTCGCCGTCCCCGAAGGGCGCGATTTCGTGGGCGAGCCGTGGTTCGGCGAGGCGGCCGGCGCAACGGCTCTTCTGCCCGAAGGTGGCCGCATCGACCGCGACACCGCCGCCATCCGGGTCATCGGCACGGCGCCTCTGCACAGCGCCGCCGCAGGCGCGGCCCCCACCGCAGCCCCCGAAACCGAGTTGGAGGGCGCGCCCGCAGCCGCGTCGACGCCCGACCCCGAAATACCGCCCACGCCAGAGCCTGACCTTCCGCCCGGGCCCGAGCCCGAAGTGCCCCCCGCGCCGGAACCCGACCTGCCGCCCGAGCCCGAGCCCGAAGTGCCCCCCGCGCCCGGCACGCCCCCCGCGCCCGAGCCCGAGATCGAACCTGAAATCGATCCCGAGCCTCAGCCGGACGTGCCCCCGACGCCACAGCCCGACATTCCGCCCACTCCGACGCCAACGCCGGACCCGGACATTCCGCCAAGCCCCACACCCGGCCCGGCGACCGCTGAGGCGTACACCGACACCGGCACGACGTCCGAGGACACAGAGACCGGCATCACCGGCGAGGTGCCCGACGCCCTGTCAGAGCCAGACACCGTCCCGGTTGCCTTCAGCTCGATTCGCGCCCGGCGCGACGCGTTGCCGACCGCCCCACGCCGCCTGACCGGCGCCACACGCGACACCAGCGCGCCCAGCCCCGAGTCCGCTCCACGTGAGGCGCCGCGCACCGAGCCCACGCTCACCGCCGCGCCGCCCCCGGTCAGTGACGCCGCTGCCGCCAAGGTCACCGGCACGCCGCAGGATGCTTTGTCCGACGAGGCCGCCGCGCGGATCGGCGCCACGCTGCGTCCGTCCGACGACGCCCGCCTGACTTCGCCGGCCTCAAATCTGTCAGACGACGCGGTTTCGACACACTCGTCCCCCGAAGAAGAGGACGATGGCGGTGATATTCCGCCGCCGCCCGCCTTCATGGCGGACCGTGCCGAACCGGCGGGTTTCGACCTGCCGGACGATACCCCCAACGCGCCCCTTGCCGCGCCTGCCATCGCGGGCAAAGCCCCGGCGGGGTCCCCCTCCGGCGCCCTGTCGTTCTTCTCGCGCCGCAAGGCGCCCAAGCCCGACAAGCACCAGGCCACGCGCACCGCCCCACGCCCCTCGCCCGAGGCCCAGCGCGAGCAGGAACGCCAGCGCATGACCGTCTTCGGCGCGCGCAAGCCCGCCGCTGTCGGGGGCAAGCCGCGCTTTCTGGGCCTGATCCTGACGGCGGTGCTGCTGATCTTCCTCGTGGGTGTGGCCGCCTGGGCCTCGATCTTCCTCGAAGACGGCATTTCACGCGTGCTGCGCGGCACCCCCGACGCCGATGAACAGATCGCCGCAACCCCGGACGCCGAGCTTCCGTCCGGCGACACCGCCGGCACCTCCGCGCCCGAGATCGATGACGCCGATGCCGGCGAAAGCGTTCTCGCCGCCCTGCCCGGCGTCACCTCGGACGGCACCGAAACACCCCTTGCCGATCCGCAGCCAGAACCGAATCCGGCAGAACTGACCGACCAGCAGGCGCGTACCCGTTATGCCGTTACCGGCATCTGGCAACGCGCCCCCGAGGCGCCCACCGATCCCGGCACCCAAAGCCTCGACGACTTCTACCTCACCTCGATCGATCCCAAGGTCGTCGAGCAGGATGCGGTCGCCCTGCCCACGCCCGACAGCCTGCGCGGCGACACGCGCCCCGACACGCCCGCCGATCCCGCCGCCGCCGACACGATGTTCACCATGGACACGCGTGGCTTGGTACAGCCGACGCCCGAAGGCGCGCTGACCCCCGATGGCATTCTGGTCTATGCCGGTCAGCCCGCGCTCGTGCCGCCGGACCGCCCGGCGGAAACCCTGGCCCAACCGGGCGAGGACCCCGCCGAGGCCGCCGCGCGCATCGAGGCGCTTGAACGCATCGCCGCGCTGCGTCCCCGTGTCCGGCCCGGCGACCTGTCCGAGACCAACCAGCGCGAAACGCTGGGGGGCCGCACGCGGGACGAACTTGCCTCGCTGCGTCCCCGCCTGCGCCCGAAAAGCGCTCAGGAACTGGCCGAACAGGCCGCCGCGGCCTCTACCGCCGCGGCTGCGGCCGCCGCCGCCACGTCCGAAGCCGTCTCGCCCGACCCCGAGGCCGTCAACGCCGCCCTTCAGGCCGCCGCCGCCGTCCAGCCCCCCGATCCCTTCGCCGGCGCGACCGCCCAGGCCGTCAAGGTCTCGGTCAAGCCCAACGCCCGGCCCCGCAATTTCGACCGCATCGTTCAGCGCAGCCAGCGCCTTGCCGAACAGCAGGAAACGCGCTCCGCCGCCGTCGCCGTGCCCCGCAACCAGCGCATTGCGCCCAGCGGTCCGACCCCCACCACCGTTGCGCGGGCCGCAACCGAAAAGAACGCGCTGCGTATGCGCCAGGTCAATCTCATCGGCGTCTACGGCAGCAATTCCAACCGTCGCGCCCTCGTGCGCCTGGCCAATGGCAGCTACAAGAAGGTCAAGGTCGGCGACCGGCTGGACGGCGGGCGCGTCGCCGCCATCGGCACCAGCGACCTGCGTTACGTGAAATCCGGGCGCTCGGTGACACTGACCATGCCACGCGGCTGATCCGGCCCTGGCCACGTCTCTGCCACTGCTGAAAAAATGTCGGCCCCAAAGCCTGACGGGCCGCCGTGCGTGAAAAAGTCGTGCCCTGAGGCCGGTTGATCCGCCAAGCCGTTTGCACAAGCGTCACCCGCACCGCATACTCTGACCGTGGCGGCGCGTCGCCCCACTCCCGAAAACGTCGCAGGAGTCCCATGGAAGGGTTTTTCTTTCAGGCCACGGTTTTCCTCGCCGCCGCGGTGATCGCGGTCCCGCTGGCGGCCCGGCTGGGCCTCGGCTCTGTGCTGGGCTACCTTGCCGCCGGTATCGCCATCGGTCACATTCCCGGTCTGCTGGGCGGCCACGACACCGAGGAATTGCAGCATTTCGCCGAATTCGGCGTGGTCATGATGCTCTTCATCATCGGGCTCGAGCTGGAACCCAAGGCGCTTTGGGACATGCGGCACAAGCTCATTGGACTGGGCGGCTTGCAGATCACGCTCACCACGGCGGCCGTGATGGCCGGCTGCATGGCGCTCGGCGTGGTCTGGTCCGTGGCGCTGGCCATCGGCATGGTCTTCGCGCTGTCCTCCACCGCCATCGTGCTGCAAACACTGTCGGAAAAGGGCTTGATGCAGACCGGCGGCGGGCGCTCGACCTTTTCGGTGCTGCTGACACAGGACATCGCCGTCATCCCTATGCTGGCCTTGCTGCCGCTCCTGGCCCTGCCCAAGACCCCCGACATGATCCTTGGCGAGACCCTGCAACGCCTGGCCGACGAAGGCCACGCCGCCGAAGGCGACCATGGCGGCGCGCCCGCACAGGTGGCGCAATCCATGATCGACAGTCTGCCGGGCTGGGGCGTCACCCTGCTGACGTTGGGGGCCGTGGCCGGCATCATCATCTTCGGCGTCTATGCCACCCGCCCCGTCTTCCGCTTCATCCACCACGCCCGCCTGCGCGAGATGTACACCGCGCTCGCCTTGCTGATCGTCGTCGGCATCGCTTTCGTGATGAGCCTCGTGGGCCTGTCCCCCGCGCTCGGGGCCTTTCTCGCAGGCGTCGTCCTGGCGTCGTCGGAATTCCGCCACGAGCTGGAAAGCGATATCGAACCCTTCAAGGGCCTGCTTCTGGGCCTCTTCTTCATCACCGTGGGCGCGGGCATCAACTTTTCCATCCTCTTCGCCTCGTTCTTCACCATCATGGGGCTCGCGTTCGCCGTCATCCTGATCAAGGGCGGCATCCTTTACGGGCTGGGGCGCATCTTCGGGCTCAAGGGCCACAACCTGTGGCTCTTCACGCTGGGCCTCGCGCAGGCGGGTGAATTCGGCTTCGTGCTGATCAACTTTTCCGGTCAGAACAACGTGATCCCGCCCGAGCTGCGCGAAACGCTTCTGCTGGTCATCGCCATCTCCATGCTGATCACACCGCTTCTGTTCATCCTCTACGACTACCTGTCGACCCGCATGACCGACCCTTCAGATGCGCAAGAGGCCGACGAAATCGACGCCAAGGGCCCCGTGATCATCGCCGGAATCGGACGCTTCGGGCAGATCGTCAACCGCATGGTCCGCTCCTCGGGCTTCGAAACCGTCGTGCTCGACCATGACCTCGAGGCGATCCAGCGGATGCGGCGCTTTGGCATCAAGGGCTTTCTGGGCGATCCGGGCCGGCCCGACCTGCTTCATGCCGCTGGCCTTGCCGACGCCAAGGTGCTGGTGGCCGCGCTCGACGACGCCGACGCCACCACGCGCTTGGTGGCCTTTGCCCGGCGCGAACGGCCTGACCTGCACATCGTCGCCCGCGCCCGCGACCGCACCCACGTCTTCCGGCTCTACAAGGCCGGCGCCAACGACATCGTGCGCGAACTTTTCGACAGTTCCCTGCGCGCCGGGCGCTACGTGCTGGAAAACATGGGCCTGACCGAATTCGAGGCGGCAGAGCTGCAAAAGACCTTCTACCACCACGACCGCGACTCGGTGCGTGACCTTGCGGCGCTGTGGGACCCCAACATTCCCACCATCCAGAACGGCGCCTACATCAAGCGCGCCAAGGAGCTGGAGGCCGAATTGCAGACCATGCTGCTGTCGCAACTCGAGGAGAAAGCCGCCGAGGACATCTCCGACGACCGCAAGAAGGCTTGAATGCAGCCTGTTGCGCCGTGGCGGCTGCGCATGTCACCTGTGCCAATCCGGCGCGCAGATGCTATGACGGTATCAGGTATCCGAAAAAGAAGGCACCGCGCGCAGAATGCTCTGGCTTGAAGCACTCAGCTATGTCGTGACGATACTCGGCTTTCCCGCCGCGATCTTCGTGATTCTGCGCGAAGAACGCTTGCGCCGAAAGAACGAAATGAGCGAGCTTCACCGGCACCTGTCGGAAGAGTACGACAACTTTCTCAGGCTGGTGATGGACAATTCCGACCTCCTGCTGATGAGCCGCATGTCCCTGCCCGAGCCTGTCTCGGATGAACAGCGCGAACGCACCGAGATCATTTTCAGAATGCTGGTGTCCCTGTTCGAGAAGGCGTTCATCATCCTTTACACCGACGACTTGCAGGGCGATGCGAAACGTCAGTGGCTGTCATGGAAAGATGACATGATCGAATGGTGCCACCGCGAGGACTTCCGCGCCTCGCTGCCGGCCCTGCTCGAAGGCGAGGACGACGCGTTCCGCCAGTACCTGATGAGCCTGGCAGAGACGCAAGCGGCGCCCCACGCAACCTGACGGGCCGGCCCAAACGAAAAAGGCCGCGCCCTTCGGCACGGCCCTTCTTTTCAAATTCTGGTCTGGATCACGCCGCGCGCGACACCAGCACCTCGTCCACTTCCTTGGCAGCCTGCACCTCGTCACCGCCGCTGACAGCGGCCACTTCACGGGTCAGGCGTTCCAGCGCCGCCTCGTACAGCTGGCGCTCGGAATAGCTCTGTTCGCGCTGATCGTCGGTGCGGTGCAGGTCGCGCACCACTTCGGCAATCGCGATCAGGTCGCCCGAGTTGATCTTCTGTTCGTATTCCTGGGCCCGGCGCGACCACATGGCGCGCTTGACCTTCGCCTTGCCTTTCAGCGTGGTCATCGCCTTCGACACCACGTCGGGGCTGGACAGGCTGCGCATCCCGATTTCGGTCGCCTTGTGGGTCGGAACCCGCAACGTCATCTTGTCCTTCTCGAACGAGATGACGAACAGCTCCAGTTCGATCCCGGCAATATCCTGCTTCTCGATCGACATGATCTGGCCAACGCCGTGCGCAGGGTACACAACGTAATCGTCAGGGCGAAACTCGGACTTCTTCGATTTGCTCATTCAGGTTTTCCTCACAAGCTTCCCAGTTCAAACTTGGCGGAGCATCTCCCGGGGCAGCGGGCCAACAGGGTCTGACGTCAAGCACAAAGAAATCCACCTCCCATGCGTCAGCGCGGGCAGATGGATGTTATATGGGCGGTGTCTACATTTGTAACGGCAGTGTATCACAAAAAAGGTGCCGCTGGAAGCAGGCTCACAGCGCGACCCAGATTATAGTTGCGCAGGCATGCCCTTAAAGGACACTCTTAACGCAACACACGAACCCTTGGCCGTTTGATCAAACGAATCGGGTCATGCCTGCGGGCGCTGCCTCAGCCGCCTTCGCCCGGCGCCTCGGAAAAGTACTTCTCCAGCTTGCCCTCTTCCCCGTCGCGCTCGTCCGCGTCCGGCAGCGGATCCTTCTTGGTCACGATCACCGGCCACATCTCAGAGTACTTGCGGTTGAACTCCACCCATTTCTCCATGTCCGGCTCGGTGTCCGGGCGGATGGCATCGGCGGGGCATTCCGGCTCGCAGACGCCGCAATCGATGCACTCGTCGGGGTGGATCACCAGCATGTTCTCCCCCTCGTAGAAACAATCCACGGGGCACACCTCCACGCAGTCGGTGTATTTGCACGCGATGCAACTGTCATTGACGATATAGGTCATTTTTCGCCCCGGTCCTTGTCTCTTCGCGCTGACGTAATCCAGTCCGGCGCATCATTCAAGCGCCAGACGCCGATCTGCGCCGGACTATCGCGTTTCCTGGTCCAACTTGCGGCGATCCTTCTTGGTGGGCCGCCCCTTGCCTTCATAACGCGGGTTTTGCGGCTCCGCCTGCCAGTCACGCGGCTTCGGCGGATCCAGATCGTCGTACAGCGCCTGCGCTTCCGGTGCAGGCCCTCGCCTTTCGCCCACCGCGACGATGCGGATCACCCGGATATCTCGTTCCTTCGGAAACGTCAGCACGTCGCCCGGCTTCACCGACGACGAGGCTTTCGACACCCTTTGCGAATTGACCCGCACATGACCGCCGGTGACCAGTTTCGTGGCCAGGCTGCGGGTCTTGAAGAACCGCGCGTGCCACAGCCACTTGTCCAGCCGTATCTTCGGCTGGCCCGCGTCACTCATGTCACGACTTGTCCTTCAGCCCCATAAGGGCGGCGGCAAAGGGGTTGTCAGGGTCAATCTTGTCTTTCTTCGCAGGCTTCGAGGAAAAGCTTTTGGCGGTGTCCTCGCGACGCGGCTTGCCCTTGCCTTTGGGCTTGCCGCCCTTGGGCCTCGGCTTGCCACCCTGCGGCTTGCCACGCCCCTCGCCACGGGCTTTCGCCGCGCGCCCGGCCCAGGTGAAGGTATAGAAGACCTCCATCTCGGTCTCGTCCTTGGCCGCATCCGGCACGTCGCCCAGCGGCACCTCGGTCTCGGACATCTCGGGAATGTCCGGCGCGACCTCCGGTTCCTCGGGTGGCACCTCGGTGACGGGCGCAAGGCCGTCTTCCGCGATCTGTTCCACCGCGTCCTCGGCGGTCGCGCCCTCGTCAAGCGCGCCCGTTTCCGCCGGCTCCGGCGCATCGTCCAGCGCGGCATCCACCGGCTTGACCTTCTCGCGCTCGCCCTGCTCGGCCTTGTAGCCAAGGCCCTGCATCAGGTCGGCGAACTGCTCCAGTGTCATCCCGGTGATCGACAGCATGTCGGCATTGGCCTCGAAACCGCCACGGCTGTCCTCGGACCGCAGCATATCCGCCAGCCGTTCCAGCATGTCGATCCGGATCGCCCGCTCGCCGGCAGCGCGGTAGCCCGACATCGAGTGATACCCGGCCGGCGCACTGGTGCCGGCGGGCACCGTCACCAGACCCGGCGGCGGCGCCTCTGGGAACTCCTGCAGCCCCATCTTGAGCGACCACAGCACCAGCCGCAGCCGCGTCGGCGCGGGCTTCAGCAAAAGCGGCATGAATATCGTAAACTGGCCAAAGCGCACGCCATGCTTGCGCAACTGCCCACGCGCATCCTGGTCCAGCGCCTTGACCTCATCGGCCACCTCGCCGCGCGGGATGATCCCGAAATTCTCGACCAGCTGAAAGCCGAAGCCCCGCGCCAGCCCGCTCAATTCCTCGTCCCGCTGGATGTTCAAGAGCGGCTCGAACAGCGTCGCCACCTTGCGGTCGATAAAATGCTGCAGCCGGCGCTGCACCTTCTGCATCACCTCTGGCCCGGCCGTATCATCCACGAACGCCTCGACCTGCGGCTTCAGCGGATCGGCACCGGCCACAAGCTTGCCCACGGCGCTTTCGCCCCACATCAGGCCGCCCTGCTCGGTGAAATCGATCTCGGTGTCGGGCGCGTTATAGAACTTGTCCGCCCTCAGGTGAAAATGCGGCGCCAGGGCTTGCAAGCTCGCTTGCGCCAGCGCCTTGGCCTCCTGCCCGCCCGCCGTCTTGTCCTGGCGGAACCGGAACCCTTCCAACCGTCCGACGAATTCGCCTTCGACGGTCACTTCACCCTTGTCATTCACTTCGGCCACGATGGCGTCCTTCTGCTTGAGCCGGCGCATCAGCACGCTGGTGCGCCGGTCCACAAATCTTTGCGTCAGCGCGTCATGCAACGCGTCCGACAGGCGGTCTTCTACAGCGCGGGTCGTGCCGCGCCAATGGTTTTCGTCCCCGACCCAACCCTTTCGCTGGGCAACATAGGTCCATGTGCGGATATATGCCAAACGCTTGGAGAGCGTGTCGATATCCCCGTCCGTCCGGTCGATCCGCGCCACGTGCCCGGCCAGCCATTCCTCGCTGACGCGGCCATGTTCGTGCAGGTCACTGAATATACGCTCGAGCAGCCCCGCATGTTCCGCGTGGCTTATCCCGCGAAAGTCCGGCACCCGGCACACATCCCACAAAAGCCGCACCGACGCGCCATCACTGGCCCGCGCGGCAATCTCGGCATCTCCGGCGAGTGTGCGCAGCACGACAAGGTCATCCGCCTCACGGGCGCGGGCCAGCCAATCATCCTCGGGCTTTTGCTCCAGCGACGCGATCAGCGCGTCGACCGTCCCGAATTGCAGCGCCGCGTTGCGCCATTCCAGCTTGCGGATGGGGGTAAAGCGATGGTCCATGATCGCCTGCGCCATGTCGTCCGGCAGTTCCGGCGCCTCGCCCGTCACCCCGAACGTGCCGCTGGTCATGCCCCGCCCCGCGCGTCCCGCGATCTGGCCCAGCTCGTTCGGGGCAAGGTTGCGCATCCGCCGCCCGTCGAACTTCGTCAGCGAGGAAAACGCGACGTGGTTGATGTCCAGGTTCAGCCCCATCCCGATGGCGTCAGTGGCCACGAGGTAATCCACATCGCCATTCTGATAAAGATCCACCTGCGCGTTGCGTGTCCGGGGGCTCAGCGCGCCCATCACGACGGCTGCACCGCCCTTCTGACGGCGCAAGAGTTCGGCAAAGGCATACACATTCTCAACCGAAAAGCCCACTATGGCCGACCGAGCAGGCATTTTGCTTATCTTTTTCGAACCTGTGTAGGTCAATTGGCTCATCCGCTCGCGGCCGATGAATTCCACCCCCGGCACCAGCGCCGCAATCGCCCCGCGCATGGTGTGCGCGCCCAGAAACTGCGTTTCTTTCTGCCCGCGCATCCGCAGCAGGCGGTCGGTGAACACATGCCCCCGCTCGGGATCGGCGCACAGTTGGATTTCATCCACCGCCACGAAATCCGCGCCCATCCCCTCGGGCATCGCCTCGACCGTGCAGACCCAGTATTGCGTGCGTGGCGGCACGATCCGTTCCTCGCCCGTGACCAGCGCCACCACCGACGGGCCGCGCACCGCGACGATCTTGTCATAGACCTCTCGCGCCAGCAGGCGCAGCGGCAGGCCGATCACGCCGGTGCGATAGCCCAGCATCCGTTCGATCGCGAAATGGGTCTTCCCGGTATTCGTCGGGCCCAGGACCGCCAGGATCCTCGACTGCTCGCCCATGGGACTTGCCCCTTGTCGTTGCTGTGCTTACAGGTCCCGGCCGCCGATCTCGCGTTCGACCATCGGCAGCACCTGCGCCACGTCTTCATGATGCGGATGCAGCGCCAGCACAAGGTCGAATGCCTGCTTGGCCTTCTCGTAATTCTCGACGTGATACAGGATACCGCCCAGGCTCGCGATTGCGTTGTAATGCCTCGGGTTCAGCGCCAGCGCCCGCTCGATGTCCGCCAGCGCGGGGCCGAACAACTCGGCGTCGGCATAGGCCATCGCCCGCATGTGGAACCCTTCGGCGAAATCCGGCGCATGATCGGTCAGGGCGGTGAAATGCTCGATCGCGGCGTTCGTGTCGCCCGCCTCCAGCGCGTCGCGCCCACGCTTCAGCAACAGGTCCGCCGTGGCCGAGCCCGACCGCGTCCATGCCAACTCGATTTCCTTGGAGATCCGGTTCGCCTCGCGCGGTTCGGCCTCTTTCAACTGCTCGAAAAGCGGATCAAGCGCCGAATCCTGCGCCATGCCGGGTAAGGAAAACATGACTAACGGCAAAACTGCCGCGACGATATATTTGGAAAGTCGGTTCATAACGCCCATAACGTACCCAGTTTAGCGCGCATGACCGGGAATCAAAGCCCCCGGTCGATCAAATCTGGAGGAACTGACATGAGCGACGTAACGAAATCCGCGGTCGAGGCCCTGTCCGCCAAAATGAACGGCAGCTTCGACGGCAGTGCAAAGTTCGTGATCGAGAACGAAGGCTCCATCGTGATCGACGAATCCGGCGTGCGCGAAGGCAATGACGAAACCGACGTCACCATGACCGCCGACGCCGACACGTTCCAGTCCATCCTCGAAGGCGATCTCGACCCCACAGCCGCCTTCATGTCCGGCAAGCTGTCGGTCGACGGCGACATGGGCACCGCGATGAAACTCGGCTCGGTGCTGTCGTAACACCCATGCTGACGGACGCGCCCTTCTTTTCCGATATTGCCGACGGCCCCGACGGTGGCCGCGCCTTCTGGTGCGACACCGCCGACGGGGTGCGCATCCGCCTGGGGCTCTGGCGCCCGCAGGAGGACGCGGGTGAAAGCGCAGGCACGCTCCTTCTCTTTCCCGGTCGTACCGAATACATCGAGAAATACGGCCGCACTGTCCGGCACTTCGCCGCCGCCGGCCTGACCACGCTGGTCGTCGACTGGCGCGGCCAGGGCCTTGCCGACCGGCTGATCGAAGACAAGATGTCGGGCCACGTCCTGCATTTCGACGACTACCAGCACGACGTCACAGCCATGGTCGACGCCGCGCGGGAACTGGACCTGCCCAAACCGTGGTTCGTCCTGGGCCACTCCATGGGCGGCGGCATCGCGCTCAAGTCGGTGATGGACGGCCTGCCGGTGGCGGGCGCGTCCTTTTCCGCGCCGATGTGGGGCATTCGCATCTCGGCTGCGCTGCGCCCGGTTGCATGGTCACTGGGATGGAGCAGCCGCAGCGTGGGTTTCGACCACGTCTACGCCCCCGGGACCTCGCCCCAAAGCTACGTGCTCGTCGAACCGTTCGAGAAGAACCGCCTGACCACCGACGTCGAGAGCTATCAGCACATGATCGCCCAGGTCACCGCGCACCCGGAGCTGACCATCGGCGGTCCGTCCCTGCGCTGGCTCTACGAATCGCTTCTTGGCACGCGCCAGATGTGGCGCCGCCCGTCGCCCGACCTGCCCTGCCTGTGCCTGCTGGGGTCCGAGGAGGACATCGTCGATGTCTCCCGCGTGCATGACCGGATGTCACGCTGGCCCGGCGGCGAGCTGGAAATCGCCGAAGGCGCCAGGCACGAGGTGCTCCAGGAAGCGCCCCGGATCCGCGACGCCCTGATCGGCAAGCTGGTCGACTTTTACGCCAGCGTCAGGGATCGGCACGCACCGTCTGGCGCTGACGCCCAAGCCCCTGGATCTGCAACTCCATCACGTCGCCAGGCCTGAGATAGCGCTTGGGGTCCCGCCCCATGCCCACACCCGGCGGGGTGCCGGTGGCAATCACGTCCCCGGGCTCCAGCCGCATGACCTCGCTCAGATGCGCGATGATCTGCGCCACCGTGAAAATCATCGTCGACGTATTCCCGGTCTGCATCCGCTCCCCGCTCACATCCGCCGACATACCCAGGCTTTGCACATTGCCCACCGCGTCCGGCGTCACCAGCCACGGCCCGATCGGCCCGAACGTGTCGCAGCTCTTGCCCTTGGTCCATTGCCCGCTGCGCTCGATCTGGAAATGCCGCTCCGAGACATCGTTCACGATGGTATAGCCCGCCACGTAGTCCAGCGCCTCGGCCTCGCTGACATATTTCGCCTCGCGCCCGATCACCACGCCCAGCTCGACCTCCCAGTCGCCGTGGGTCGATCCGCGCGGCAGAACCACGTCGTCGTCCGGTCCCACAATGCTCGACGTCGCCTTCATGAATACCACCGGCTCCGCAGGCGGCTCGATCCCGATCTCCGCGGCATGGTCGCTGTAATTCAGCCCGATCCCGATCAGCTTGCCAATCCCGGCAACCGGAGGCCCCAGCCGCGGCGTGCCCTCCACCAGCGGCAGCTTTTCCGGGTCCAGCTTCGGCAACGCCCCCAGCACGGCCCCGGAAATATCGGCCACCACGCCGCTCAGGTCGCGCACCCGACCTTCGGCGTCCAGCATTCCCGGCTTCTCCCGTCCCGGCGCTCCGTATCTTACAAACCGCATGGCATCCTTCCCCTGTCGCTTTAGCGTGACCATACCGGCACTGCACTTGACGGCAAGCCTTCATCCTCTGGCCCCCGCCTGCGGGCACGCTACCTCCCTCGCATGGTTCTGCAATTCAAACCCCAGGGCATCTACTGCCCCGCCGGCGATTTCTTCATCGACCCTTGGCGGCCCGTGGACCGGGCGCTCATCACCCATGGCCATGCCGACCACGCCCGCCCCGGCCATGCCCGTTATCTTTGCACCGCCGCCGCCGCGCCCGTGATGCGCCACCGGCTGGGCGAGATCACCCTCGACACGGTCGACTATGGCGAAACGCGCCAGATCGGCGGCGCGCGCGTGTCCTTCCACCCCGCAGGTCACGTTCCCGGCTCCGCCCAGGTCCGGGTTGAAGTGGATGGCGAGGTCTGGGTGGTGTCCGGCGACTACAAGACCGAGGCCGACCGCCTGTCCGAGCCGTTCGAGCCGGTGCCCTGCCACAGCTTCATCACCGAATGCACCTTCGGCCTGCCGGTCTTCACCTGGACGCCCGAAGAGGATGCGGCGCGTCAGATCAATGACTGGTGGGCCGCCAACGCCGCCGCCGGTACGTTTTCCCTGCTCGGTGCCTACTCGCTGGGCAAGGCCCAGCGCGTTCTGTCGCTGCTCGACCCCTCGATCGGCCCCATCCTGACGCACGGCGCGGTGGAAAACACCAACGTCGTCCTGCGGGATCAGGGCCTCGCACTTCCCGATACGCTACACGTCACGCCCGACCTCAAGGCCAAGGACCATCCCGGCGCGCTCGTCCTCGCGCCGCCCTCTGCCCTGGGCAGCACCTGGGCCCGCCGCTTTCGCCCGGCCTCCACCGGCTTTGCCTCGGGCTGGATGCGCCTGCGCGGCGTGCGCCGCCGCCGCGCCGTGGATCGCGGCTTCGTCATGTCGGACCATGCCGACTGGCCCGGCCTGCTCTCCGCCATCAAGGCGACTGGAGCGGAAAACATATATGCAACACATGGTTACACCGATATCTTCGCGCGATACCTCAATGAGCAGGGCTGGAACGCCCGGGTCGTTCCGACCGAGTTCACCGGCGAATCCCTCGACGCCAGCGACGACGCGGAAGATGCGGCATGAAACGCTTCACCTCCCTCTTCACCACGCTCGACCAGACCACCAAGACCAACACCAAGGTCGCCGCGCTGGCCGACTATTTCGCCACCGCGCCCGACGCCGACAAGCTCTGGACCGTCGCGCTGTTTTCCGGCCGCCGCCCCCGCCGCGCCATCACGACGACAAAGCTGCGCGAATGGGCCGCCGAACGCGCCGGTATCCCGCTTTGGCTCTTCGAGGAAAGCTATCCCATCGTCGGCGACCTGTCGGAAACCATCGCACTCGTGTTGCCACCCCCCGCCCGCGACCATGACGACAGCCTTGCCACCTGGATCGCCCGCCTCCGCGCCTTAGATGTCGAGACCGAAGAGGCCCGCAAGGCAGCCATCCTGGATGCCTGGGACCAGATGCAGCCGCATGAACGGCTTGTCTTCAACAAGCTGCTGACGGGCGGTTTCCGCATCGGCATCTCGCGCAAGCTGATGACTCGCGCCCTGGCACAAGCCACCCAACGCGACGAGGCCGAACTCGCGCACCGCCTCATGGGCGACTGGACGCCCGACAGCACCTCCTGGCACGCGCTGATCGAGGCGCATGACGCCACCGCCGACCTCTCGCGTCCCTATCCGTTCTGCCTGGCCTACGGCCTCGACGACGAAGAACCCGAGTCGCTAGGCGACCCCGCCGACTGGCTGGCCGAATGGAAATGGGACGGCATCCGCGGTCAGTTGATCCTGCGCGGGGGCGAGCATTTCACATGGTCCCGCGGCGAAGAACTGGTGACCGACCGCTTCCCCGAACTGGCCCGCGCCCGCGACTACCTGCCGCCCGGCACCGTGCTCGACGGCGAAATCCTCGCGTGGGACGGCACCGGCCCGATGTCCTTCAACGCCCTGCAAAAACGCATCGGGCGCAAGACCGTGCCCAAGAAACTGCTCAAGGACGCGCCGGTGATCCTCTACGCCTACGATCTTCTGGAACAGGATGGCGAAGACCTGCGTGACACGCCCTTCGCCCAGCGCCGCGCCCGGCTCGAAACCCTCCTGCAAGACCTCCCGCCCGAGGCCCCCGTCCGACAATCCCCGCTCATCCCCTTCAAATCATGGGACGACCTCCGCGAAACCCGCGCGACGGCCAGGGACGCGCGCGCGGAGGGTCTGATGCTGAAACGCAAGGACTCCCCCTACCATTCCGGCCGCAAAAAGGGCGACTGGTGGAAATGGAAGCTCGATCCCCTGACCATCGACGCCGTGATGATCTATGCCCAGCAGGGCAGCGGTCGGCGCGCCAACCTCTTCACCGATTTTACCTTCGCGGTGCGTGACGGCAACGACCTCGTGCCCTTCACCAAGGCCTATTCCGGCCTCACCGACACCGAGTTCCGCAAGATCACCGCCTGGGTACGCAAGAACACCCTGCAACGCTTCGGCCCCGTGCGGCAGGTGAAGGCAGAGCACGTGTTCGAGATCGCCTTCGAGGGGATCATGGAATCCACCCGCCACAAATCCGGCGTCTCGCTGCGCTTCCCCCGCATGAAACGCTGGCGTCACGACAAGCCCGTGCAGGAGGCCAACACGCTCGAAGACCTCCGCGACATGCTAACCCACTACGGCTAAAGAAAATTCGTACGAATTTTCTCCCCCAAGATTATTCGTACGAATAATCTGTCCCCACGTCACCGCAACAAATCATCCTCGAACGGAAAGCGCGACAACAGCTCCACGCCCGTCTCGGTGATCAGCACCTGCTGCTCCAGCTTCACGCCCTCGGTGCCGCCCTCGGCGCCGATATAGCTTTCGACACACAGCGTCATGCCCGGTTCGATCACCCCGTCATAGCCCGCATCCGGGAAATCGCCGTGGTGATACAGGTACGGATACTCACCCGTCATCCCGCAGCCATGCGCCGAAAGGTAATAGCGGTTCGTGTAATATTGCTCCGGAATGTCCCAGGCTGAATCGGCGTATTCGCGAAACGTCATGCCGGGCCGCAGAATGCCCATGTTGTGATGCACCTGCTCATAGGCCACCTTGTAAAGCTCCCGCTGGGTGGCGCTCGGCCTGCCCGGGCCCGAATGGAACGTGCGCGAAAAATCGGAGTAATACCCGTGGCAGCCCACCACGTCCGTATCCAGCGCGATCAACTCGTTCGCGCCGATGACATTGTCGCTCGTCTCCTGGAACCATGGATTGGTCCGCTCCCCGGCATTCAGCAGCCGGGTTTCCACGTAATCCCCGTTCTGCGCGATCACCGACTGATGCAGCACCGACCACAGCTCCGCCTCGGTCATTCCCGGCCTTATCGCCGCGCGCAGCTTGGCCACGCCGATCTCAGTCGCCCGCAGCGAGGCGTTGACGCATTTCATCTCTTCCGCCGACTTGATCGCCCGCGCCATCTCGACGGGTTCCTGCGCATCCACGATCCTCATCCCCGCATCGCGCAGCGCAATGGCACTCCCGGCATTCAGCCGCTCGATCCCCAGCGTCGCCCCCTTGCCCACCAGCGAGGTCACCAGGTCCGCCATCTCGCCAGCCCAGGCTTTCTCCCGCGCGGCGATATCCGGCCCCGCCGCCACGAAACTCGCCGTGCGCGCCGCGCGCACCTCGTCGACCGTCTCCAGCCCGTCCGCCAGATGCGCGCAGCCGGTAAACTCGAACAGGATCGAGCGGTCCTGCGTCAGCAAAAGATAGCGCGACGGCGCATTCCTCTGGCTGAACACCTGCATGTTCCGCGCGCCCGTGGCGTAGCGGATATTCACCGGATCGGACAAAAGAACCGCCGCGATATCGCGCTTGCGCATCTCTGCCCGCACCCGGCCCAGCCGGTAGCCGCGCACCGCGACAAGGTCGATCCCCTCATCCTCCGGTACCCGGTCCAGCAGCGTTAGGTCCGCAAGGTCAGCCCGCTCCGCGTGCCAATCCAGTTCCGCCATGTCATCCTCCTCGGCCTGAAGTCAGGCATTCCATATTCGACCCAAAGCACCTCGAAAACGCTGGAAATCCTCACGCTCTTCGATAACCTCAAGGAATGACTCAGGACCGTCGCAGCCTCCCCCCTCTGGAAACTCTCGTCTTCTTCAGCACGGTGATGAAACGCGGCGGCTTTTCCGCCGCCGCACCGGACCTCATGGTCACCCAGGCCGCCGTCAGCAAACGCATCCGCCAACTTGAAGACTGGCTCGGCACGCCGCTTTTCGACCGCGGCGCGCGCCACGCGGTGCCTACCGAAACTGCCCGCAGGCTCGCCGAACCCGTCCGCCTCGCGCTAGACTACCTGACCACCTCGCTCGACACCGCGCGTGTCTCAGAAACTCGCACGCTCCAGATTGCGGCCAACGGCGCGGTCTCGATGTTCTGGCTCTACCCGCGCCTCCAGGCCTTCGCCACCAGCCCGGACGCCTGCAATGTCAGCGTACTGACCGCCGACGACCCCAACGCCCTCACCGCCGACACGCTCGACCTCGCCATCCATTACGGCGAGGCCCCGCCACAAGGCTGGACCGGCACGCCGCTCTTCGACGAAACCATCGTGCCCGCCGCCACGCCCGCCGTTGCCGCCACGCTTGCCCATCACCCTCACCTGCCCTTGCTCGACTATCCCCGCCTCGCACCCGACTGGATCAACTGGCGCATCTGGCACGACCGCAGGGCGGACTCTCCCCTCGCCGATCGCCCCGTCGAGACCTGCCGCAGCTATGGCCACAGCATCGGGCGCGCGCTGGCCGGCGACGGCATCGCGCTGGCCAGCCTGCCGATGCTCGACACTCTCGTCACCTCCGGCCGGCTTGTCCCGGTTGGCGACGATCTGACGACCACCCGCCGGTACTGGCTGAACCACCGCCTGGCCGCGCCGCTCCAGCCTAACGCCATTACGCTGCAGCGGGCGCTGCTCCCACCATCCTCACCGTCCTAGACCCTCATCCACGGGCGGACCCGAGGACCTCGCGCCCTGCCATAGATCCCGGATCAAGTCCGGGATGACCGCACCTCTACCTTCCGGGCACGCGCAATTCCGATCCCGGCTTGAGCCTGCCCGCCCCGCCCCCTATGTCTTGACCAACGCGACAACAGGAGATCCGCATGTTCCAGCTTCCCAAACCCGCCTTCGACGTCAACGCCGCCTCCGGCTCCGACAACCTGGGCGACCTGCCGGAATGGAACCTCGACGATCTCTATACCGGGCAGGACGCGCCCGAACTCAAGCGCGACCTCGACTGGCTGGAACAGGCCTGCGCCGACTTCGCCGCCGATTACGAGGGCAAGCTGGCCGATCTCGACGCCGCCGGCCTGCTGCAATGCATCCAGCGCAACGAGAGAATCTCCTCCGTCGCCGGCCGCATCATGTCCTTCGCCGGCCTGCGCTATTACCAGCAGACCACCGATGGCGAGCGGGCCAAGTTCCTCTCCGACTGCCAGGAAAAGATCACCAACTACACCACGCCGCTGGTCTTCTTCACCCTCGAGCTCAACCGGCTCGACACCGACACCCTTGTGGCAATGTATGCCGAGAACGCCGATCTCGCCCGCTACGCCCCCGTCATCCGCCGCATCCAGGCGATGAAGCCCTACCAGCTTTCCGACGAGCTAGAAAAATTCCTGCACGATCTCGGCGTCGTCGGCGACGCGTGGGAACGGCTCTTCGACGAGACCATCGCGGGCCTGACCTTCGACGTCGACGGCGAGGAACTGGGCATCGAATCCACCCTCAACCTGCTCACCGAACAGGACCGCGACAAACGCGAATCCGCCGCCCGCGAGCTTGCCCGCACCTTCCAGGCCAACATCCGCACTTTCGCCCGTGTCCACAACACCACCGCCAAGGAAAAAGAGGTCATCGACCGCTGGCGCGGTATGCCCACCCCCCAGACCGGCCGGCACCTTTCCAATGATGTCGAGGCCGAGGTGGTCGAGGCCCTGCGCAACGCCGTGGTCGACGCCTACCCCAAGCTCAGCCACCGCTACTACGAATTGAAGCGCAAATGGCTCGGCCTCGACCGGATGCAGGTCTGGGACCGCAACGCCCCCCTGCCGATGGAGGCCCCGCGCAAGATCGACTGGCCCACGGCTCGCGTCATGGTCATGGACGCCTATTCCGATTTCGACCCGCGCATGGGCGACCTTGCCGAGCCCTTCTTCGACAAAGGCTGGATCGACGCCGCCGTCAAACCCGGCAAGGCCCCCGGCGCCTTCGCCCACCCCACGGTGACCGACGTGCACCCCTACGTCATGCTGAACTACCTCGGCAAACCGCGCGACGTGATGACCCTCGCGCACGAGCTGGGCCACGGCGTGCACCAGGTGCTGGCCGCCGAACAGGGCGAGCTTCTCTCGTCCACCCCCCTCACCCTCGCGGAAACCGCCAGCGTGTTCGGCGAAATGCTGACCTTCCGCAAACTGCTGGATGCCGCCAAGGACAACGCCGAACGCAAGGTCCTGCTCGCCGGCAAGGTCGAGGATATGATCAACACCGTCGTCCGCCAGATCGCCTTCTACGATTTCGAGTGCAAGCTGCACGATGCCCGCCGTGGCGGCGAGCTCACCTCGGACGACATCGGCGCCCTCTGGATGTCTGTGCAGGGCGAGAGCCTCGGCCCCGCCTTTGACTTCATGGAGGGCTACGAGACCTTCTGGGCCTACATTCCCCATTTCGTCCATTCGCCCTTCTACGTCTACGCCTACGCCTTCGGCGACGGTCTGGTGAACGCGCTCTATGCCGTCTACGAGGAAAACTCCGCAGGCTTCCAGGACAAGTATTTCGACATGCTGAAAGCGGGCGGCTCGATGCATCACAAGGAGCTTCTGGCCCCCTTCGGCCTCGACGCGTCCGACCCCGCTTTCTGGGACAAGGGCCTCAGCATGATCTCCGGCTTCATCGACGAACTGGAGGCGATGGAGGACTGATCCCTGCCCCGCACCCGCAGCCCTCACAGCCTGCGCAACCGCCTGAAACGCGCGCTCGTGCGCATCCGGTCGCGCGTGCCCCCGGGCTTGCGGCTGGTCCTTGGGATCCTTCTCATCATTGGCGGGATCTTCGGCTTCCTGCCCGTGCTGGGCTTCTGGATGATCCCGTTGGGTATCGCCGTGGCCTCGCTCGACGTGGTCCCTCTCTGGCGCCGCCTCACCGGTCGGCTGCCCAAGCGCTGACCCCACCTCTTCCTCTGGCCATAAATATCCCGGGGGAGCGGCGAAACGCAGTTTCGCCGTGGGGGCAGAGCCCCCCTCCGACAGCGGCCTATTTCAACTGGCTGTCCTTCGAGCCGCGCCTGTTGATCCCGCCTCGCGCCTGCTGCACGCCATCGCGCTCCTGGCTACAGTCGATGCACAGCTTCACGCCCGGCAGCGCCTCGCGCCGCGCCTGCGGGATCTCCTCTTCGCATTCGGCACAATGCGTCAGGCTCTCGCCCACGGGCCGCTTTGCCGCCTTCATCCGCGCCAACTCGTCCTCGATCGAGGCTTCGATCTGTTCGGAAACCGCGCCGTCGCGCGCCCATCCACCGGCCATGGCAAAATTCCTCCTGAACAGCAGATATAGGATCCCGCGACGCGCTTGTCACGGCTGCGCCTCCAGCACCATGTAATCCTCGAACGCCTCGCGGCCCAATGAGGCCTGCTCCAGCATCCCGTTCAGCACCGAAATGGCCGAGGGCGAGGTGATCGCCACCGCGTGGTCCAGCCCCTCGCCATCCGCCAGCGCGGTAAAGTCGATCACCTTTACCGGCAGCCCCGCCACCGCCTCGGGCCCGTCGATCACCCCCAGCCGCTTCTTGCGTCCGGTGATCAGGCTGGCAAGGCTCAGCGCCCGGTCCTGCTGCGTGACGAAAATCAGGAACGGCTGCGGCAGGTCCCCGATCGCCTCGGCCTGCCGGCGAAACACATCGGGGTCGATGTCCGGCGACATCAGCACCACGCCGCTGATCCGGTCCAAAAGCTGCCGGTCGCCCTTCAGCGCGGCTTGCCGCATCACCTCCATCACCAGCTGCGAGCCCATGGAATGGGCCAGCAGCGTCACCCGGTCTTGCGGTCCGCTGGTCAGGGCGTTTAGTAGATCCTCCAGGTCGTCGCGGGCATAGAGCACGCTGTCGCGGTCATAGACATAGCCCCGCGGATCCCCGGCCGACGCCCAGGCGAACAGCACCGACGGCTCGGCCACCTCGAAATCCTCGCGCATCTGTGCCAGGCGATAGAGCCCGTCCGACAGGGTCACGTTGTAGCCATGTACGAAAACCTGGGTTTCCCGCCCCGGGCGCGCTGCCTTGACGTCTCCGAAAAATGCCCCTGACGACGGATAGACATCCGTCGCGGTCACGACGAAATCGGTTGCCGCATCCGGCGGACCGTCGGGCCATTCCACATGGCCGGCCCGGTGCGTCGGCGGGATCGAGATATCGGCCCGGAAATAGCGCATCTGCCCGGTGCGTTTCGCGCCAAAGGTCCATCCGGTGTGGTCCAGCGCCTTTTGCGTCGCGACATAGAGCGTCTGTAAATGCGCCTCGGGCACGGTCGGCGCATATTCCGCCGCGGGACGCGGCGCGCAGGAGGCAAGCACGAACAGGCAAAGAACTGGCAGCGCGCGCAACGGACGCCTCCTTCGGTTCCGACTCACGTTGCAACAATAAGGCCCCTCCCGCGATACGGAAGGGGCCAATTCGCGTCGTCTGGCGCGGTGTCCGGTGGATCAGGCCGTGGCCATCATCCCTTTCTCGGCGGCAAGGCTGCGCATACGCTTCTGCAATTTCTCGAACGCCCGCACTTCGATCTGGCGAATGCGCTCGCGGCTGACGTCATACTGCCCGCTCAGATCTTCCAGCGTCACCGTCTGTTCGCTCAGCCGGCGCTGCGTCAGGATATCCTTCTCGCGGTCGTTCAAAACGTCCATCGCCTCGGCCAACAGCTCGCGCCGCGCCTCCAGCTCGTCGCGCTTCTCGTAGTCACCGGCCTGGTCGGCGTCCTCGTCCTCCAACCAGTCCTGCCACTGCATCGTGCCTTCGCCCTCGGCACCTACCGTGGCGTTCAGCGACGCGTCGCCCCCGGACATCCGGCGGTTCATGCTGATCACTTCGTCCTCGGTCACGCCCAGGTCGTGCGCGATCTGCTTGACCTTGTCGGGATGCAGGTCACCCTCTTCCAGCGCGCCGATGCGGGCCTTGGCCTTGCGCAGGTTGAAGAACAGCTTCTTCTGCGCACTCGTCGTGCCCAGCTTCACCATGGACCAGCTGCGCAGGATGTACTCCTGGATGCTCGCCCGGATCCACCACATCGCGTAGGTCGCCAGCCGGAACCCCTTCTCGGGGTCGAAGCGTTTGACCGCCTGCATCAGGCCCACATTGGCCTCGGAAATGACCTCGGCCTGCGGCAGGCCATAGCCGCGATAGCCCATGGCGATCTTCGCCGCCAAGCGCAGGTGGCTGGTGACCATCTGGTGCGCGGCGTCGGTGTCCTGTTCCTCGACCCAGCGCTTGGCCAGCATGTATTCCTCTTCCGGCTCCAACAGCGGGAATTTCCGGATTTCCTGCAGGTACCGGTTCAGCCCGGCCTCGGGCGACGGCGCAGGAAGATTTGCGTAATTGCTCAACCCTGTGACCCTCCAATGTTTATTGTCTTAACATCCATATGGGCAGCCATCAACCCGGATTCAAGACAGGTGAACCAAATGGTTTAATTCTTTATGAATCAAACCGGCTCGGTTTTCCAGTGATGTGACGTTTGCTCACGCACACGTGCTGTGCTGTCATATTAACGTCAGGCCGTCCGGCCCAGTTCCTGCAACAGGGCGGCCATGTCGTCGGGCAGGTCGGCCTCGAACCGCATGGTCTCACCGCTCACCGGGTGCGCAAAGCCCAGAACGGCGGCGTGCAACGCCTGCCGCGGAAAGTCTCTCGCGGCAGCAAGCGCGTCCGGCGACAGGGCCTTCTCGTTCAGCTTGCGCCGCCCGCCATAGACCGGGTCACCCACCAGGCCGTGCCCCGCATGGGCCATATGCACCCGGATCTGGTGCGTGCGGCCAGTCTCCAGCCAGCATTCGATCAGCGCCACCTGCGGCGGCACCCCGAACGGGGTGACAACACGCGCCCGCGTCACCGCGTGCCGTCCGCCCTCGAACAGAACCGCCTGCCGTTGCCGGTCAGTCTTGTGCCGCGCCAACTGCGTGGTCAGCTTCAGGATATTGCCCGCCTCGAAACTGGCCCCGCGCACACCCCGCAGCCGCGGATCGGCCGCATCCGGCACACCTTGGACCACCGCCAGGTACTTGCGCTCCACGCTATGCGCCTCGAATTGCGCCGCCAGCCCGTGATGCGCCCGGTCCGACTTCGCCACCACCAGCAGCCCGCTGGTCTCCTTGTCGATCCGGTGGACGATGCCGGGGCGCTTCTCTCCGCCCACGCCCGACAGGGCGCCGCCGAAATGATGCAAGAGCGCGTTCACCAGCGTCCCGTCCGGGCTGCCAGGTGCGGGATGCACCACCATGCCGGCAGGTTTGTCGATCACGATCAGGTCGTCGTCCTCGAAGACCACCTCCAGCGCGATCTCCTGCGCCACCACGTCCACCTCGGCGGCGACGGGCACGGTGATTTCGATGATGTCCCCCTCGACCACCTTCGCCTTTGGGTCCGCCACCACCACGCCGCCCACGCGCACCGCCCCCTCGGCGATCAGCCGCGCCAGCCGCGTCCGCGACAGCGACGCTGCCTCTGGCACATCGCGCGCAAGCGCCTTATCAAGGCGCGGCGGCGGATCGGCCCCGATCCGCACGGTAACACTGGACTCCAGGGGGGCTGCGCCCATGAACGACACTCCTCAGCCGCCGTCGATCGACCCCGGGATGGTGCGCTATCTGCGCACCCTCGTGACCGTTCTGACGGGCGTGATGATTCTCGGGTTTCTAGTCATCGTCGCGCTCTTTGTCACCAAGTTCTCCGGTGCCACCCGCGTTGCCCTGCCCGACGAGATCACCCTGCCCGACGGCACCACGCCCACCGCCTTCACCCGCGCCAATGGCTGGTACGCTGTGGTCACGGATGCGGATACGATCCTTGTTTTCGATGAGACGACGGGCGAGTTGCGCCAGACCATCGAAGTCACGACAGACTAGCGGCGTGATCGTCAGACCGCGGGCTGGCGAGTTGACGGGCCTTCAACGCACTTTATCGTTGCCACATCCGGAACGCCTTCGATCAAAGCGCGAGCTCAAACCAATCGCCAGACCGGGGGGCGGTCTGGCGATCGCGCGGCGGCCTTCGGCCTTGGTTCCGCGCGGGACAACTAAACGGCGCTTCAAAGAAGGGAATGGTACCACCTCCCCGGCTCGAACGGGGGACCTCCTGATCCACAATCAGGCGCTCTAACCAACTGAGCTAAGGCGGCACGCGGCTCGGATTTAACTTTCCCGGCCCGCGATTGCAAGCCTCTTCGGCACATGACCCTCCATTCCGTCCCGCTTGCCTTCACGCGACTAAGGCGCTAGGCCATCGCAAATATCCAGGAGGCCGCCATGGGCATCAACGACGAACGCGACATCGAGGCGAATCTGCAGATCGGCCCCACCGACCAGGGCATGGTCCGCCTGTTCATCATGGCGGGCTCTACCGAGATCCCGATGGATTTCGAGCCCGACGAGGCCCGCGAGATCGCCGAGGAAATCCTCGCCGCCGCCAAGGCCGCCGAGACGAAACGCTAGCCGCCCGCATCCAAAATTTACGCAAATTTTGGGATAGAAAATGCGCATTTTCTATCCCGTTTTCTGCGCAGAAAACGCCCCGCTCACAGCCCCGGATCGCGCGCGCCCTGCAACCGCAGCGCCGCCTGCCGCGCGAACCGCCGTGTCAATGCTGTGCGCCGTGGGCCCGCCAGCTTGTGTTCCGGCGCCATGCGGATGATCTGCGCATCATAAGCATCCGCGATGATCAGCCCCGTGCCGTTCGGCAACAAATCGGTCGGGAACGCCTCGTCCACCGCCCAGAAATACCTGTCGCACCATTCCAGGTAGCCGTCCCACTTGAAATCCGAGGTGAAATCCGCCCGGCTCGACTTACACTCTACAACCCAGATCTCACCCTTCGGCCCCAGCGCCATCACGTCCACGCGCTTGCCCCGTTCAGGCGAGAATTCCTCGACAGTGGCGAAATCATAGCCCAGCAGATGCCGGCACACCCCGCGCGCCAAAAGCTGGCCGGGCTGCATCGCGGGAATATCCGTGGCAAAGTCCTGCATTTGGCCAATTTATGAACAATACGTGAACATTGGCAACCCCCTGCACGGGAAATGCACATCACGCAGCCTTGTCTTGTGCTATTTGTTAACCATTTCATACTGATGTTCCGGGGTCTGGCACGGTCGCGCCCCTTCCTGTCGTTGCAAAAGGTCCGCCATGCCCGATCCCGTCACAGACCCCTCCCGCACTCGCGGCGCCCGCTATGCGCGCGACCTCGAAGGCCATATCGAGTGGTTGGAGACCTTTTCCGGCACCGCCCTCGGCGTGCTGGCCGTGGCGTCGGGCATCTACACCTATCTCGGCGTGTCGTCCCTGCTGGACGATACCGGCGTCATGTCCACCTTCGCCGCTCTCGCCTATTCCGTTGCCGTCTCGGTGGGCATCTTCGTCTTCTGGTCCTACCTTCTGCGCCTCTTTCCCGCCGTCACCACCGCCCGCGCCCGCGTCGGCTTGCTGGGCACGATGGGTCTGGGGTCCGTCGCCATCATCGCCATGTCCAGCTGGCTCAACGCCGCCGCGCTGGCCGGGTCCGCGGCGGTCGAACAGCACCTGGCTGAGACCGTGCAGGACTACCAGCAAAGCCTCGAACGTGCGCACGAGATCGCCCTCACCGGACAGGCGCTTGGCCGCGACGTCGCCCGCGTGCGACAATCCTTCGAGGATCTCAGCGAACAGGAAGCCACCGGCAACCTCTCGGGCCTCGCCGGCCGCGGCGCCGTCTTCCGCGTCCTGCGCCAGAAATCCGCTGAACTCGCAGCTCTCGAGGCGCAGATCGCCGAACAGACCCCCCTCGTCGACACCGCCTTCGCCGAAGGCAACACCATCCTCAGCCGGATGCGCTCGCTCACGGTCGAACCGGGGCCCGTCGAGGCCCGCTCGGTCGAGTTTTCCGAGGCCGCAGTGCGCCTGCAAGGCCTCATCACCCAGATGCGGCAACTGACCGTCGCCCCCCTCGTGGAACGCGCCGCGCAGGATCTTTCGGCCTCGGTCGTCCTGCCCGAACTTGACAGCCGCACCGCCGAGGGCCGCGGCGACCAGGCCGCCACCATCACCTCGGTGCTCGAAGTGCTGGGCCAGCGCGCTGCCACGCTGGAAAACGCCGCACAGGAGGTCGCCGCCCTCGAACCCGCGCCCGAGGTCACCTACACGCCCATATCCTCGGCCGATGCCGTCATCCTCTATGCCCGCAATTTCGTGCCCTCCTGGGCCGGGGCCATCGCCATCGACCTGCTTCCCGCCGTGCTGGTCCTGATCCTATCGATCACCCATGGCATGATCCGCTCGATGCGCGACGGCACCGATATCGAGGACACGATGACCGTGGCCGAACTGCGCGCCGCCATCGCCGTCGCGCACGAGATCGAGGACACGCCCGCCCCGCGCAAACCCACCTCGGAGGACACGCCCGAGGACCGCAACAAGGTCAAGCGCATCACCGGAACCACGCCATGAGCGACGAGGACCGCGACGAAAAACCCCAAAGCCGCCACGGCCCGCCCGTCGCCCGTATCCTTACCGGCGCGCTGATCTTCCAGATCGGCATCGGCGCCATGCTGGTGCTGGGCGATGCCAGCGTTTCCGGCCTGCGGCTCCCGGGCATGGCCCCCGACGCACCGCGCCTGACCGAACCCGTGCGCCCCGGCGACCAGCGCCGCCTTTTCCGCCCCGACCGCGACCGCCCCGCCACGCGCCCCGCTCGCGACCCGGGCGAGCTGCCAGAGCGCCTGGTTCTGACGCAGGAAGACGGCACCACCTACCGCCTCGAGGGCGGCATCGCCGAGGGCGACGCCGACCGCATCATCAAGCGGCTCGAAGAAAGCACGCCCACCCCCGAGACGCTCATTCTGCAATCCCCCGGCGGCACCGTGACCGAGGCGCTGGCCCTGGGCCGCCACTTCCGCGACACCGGCCTCACAACACGGATGCTTGCGGGCGAATACTGCTTCTCCGCCTGCCCCTACATGCTGGCCGGCGGGGCCACGCGCGAGATCGACGACGCGGCGCAAGTCGGCGTGCACCAGCACTATTTCGGCGAAAGCACGATCCTGCCCGCCTCTTTCGCGGTCGAGGATATCCAGGCGGGCCAGGGCGAGGTCATGCTCTATCTCGACGAAATGGGCATCGACCCGATGGTCATGACCCACGCGCTCGCCACGCCGCCCGACGAGATCTACGTGCTTTTGCCCGACCAACTGCGGGACTACGGATTTATTTCGGATGCCGCGGAATAGCCCCTTGCCGCATGGCACGCGACGCCTTACCTCAGTGGAGTGACGGGTGCTGCCCTTCTCGTGAACGGTTGCATTCCGGTGGCCTTAAGCAATTCCGAGGGAGCTGGCTCTGTCCGGGCCCTGGTCCGGTTACCCGGCGCCCACCTGTACAAACAGGTCCTCGGGAATGAGAGAACCAAACGGTTGCGTGCGGGCCCGTCACACTTTCCGCCGCCATATCGAAACGCGATTTCCGCGATTTCGTAGGGTGGGTGAAAACCCACGCGCGCGACCCTTACGCGAACCCGACGCAATCCGCACAGCGTGTCTCACAAATTCAAATCGAGAAAAGCCTACCGCTTGCTCCAGAACGGACGCTCGCCCTGATCCGCCCGCACCGGGATCGGCGCGTAATCCGGTCGCATCACGTGCTGACGCAATCCGCCACCGGGGCCGTCATCGTCGTCATCGTCCTTCATCCGCATCACCGCGATACCGAACTGCACGCCCGCAAACACGATCCCGTTCGACACCCACAGCAGCAGAACCGCCAGCCAGCCCTTGTCGGAATGGCTGACCAAGTGCCACAGGTTGGCGATATTGAACCACAAGAGCATCCCCACGAACACCGCCGCAAGGCCAAAGCCGATGGCGACGTTCACGATATACATCCGGATGAGCTTGGGCATTGAACTACTCCCTTGCGCGGTGACCTTAAGACTAGCACATCAGCCTCTTTCCTCAAGGGGCACCAGCGGCTAATAAGTCTTTTCACCCTGCGACGCGTGGGCGTTAAGGGTTCTGCATCCGAGGATCTGTGTTACGTCCGGCGCGCCGCTTTGGTAAGGGTGGCAAACCGAACCGACACGGATACAAATGAAAAGCGGCACCGAAACAATGGTACATTTGCTGATCGGCCCCTCCAACAGCGGCAAATCGCACTGGATCGAGGCGCAGCGGTCCGACAATGTCGCATTTGCCTTCCAACACTCTGCGGAAGATCTGCCTCCCCCGGGCTCCGTGCTGCATTACAACCTGCTGTTCTGCGCCCCCCGAAGGCTGCGGCAGGGCGAAGACATCTCGACTTGGAACCTGCTCGAGGATCCGCTTCTGGAAACACTCCTGAACGACGGCCACATCTCCGAGGCAACGGTAATCGTCGCCCCGCTCGAGGAACTCAACGCGCGCAGCGCCCGTCGCAAGTTCATCGAGCCGACGCTTGACACGTCATCAAGCTACAACGCAGATCTCTGGCAACGGATTTTGGCAAGCGTTGATCTCTTTGCGATCTACCAGGACCTGTTCGATCTGCTAGAGGACAGTAGTATTCCTTATCGCGTAGTGTTCAATTCCGAAAAACACCCCGGTGACATGGCAGAGACCGATCGCTGTTTCGCTCACGCGGCTTTGCGCGGGACCTTCATTCCCCGCCCCGATCCCGACTGGATCGAAAGCGTCGTGAACCAGGCCGGTGCCGAATACCAAGCGATCCGGCTTCCCGCGGGGCGGCAATCCGGTGTCGGCGGTCACACGCACACCAACGGGCCGCGGCACCAAAGCTTCGATGCTTTCCGCGAAGGCTCGCTCGTCAACGGCTCGGTACTGGATATCGGCTGCGCAATGGGCGAAATGCTCTACTGCTACGAACGGTTCGGTGCCACGCGGCTCTTGGGCCTGGACGTCAAGGAACATCGTCTTGCCGCGGCCAGGACCTTCGCCCAACTGCTCCATAGCAGCGTAGAGTTTCGCAATGTCGATTTCCTCTCGGTCAGCGACCTCGACCCGTTCGATGACGTCTTGGCACTGAATGTCCTGCACCACGTGGATGACGTACGGGGTTTCCTCAAAAAGGCCTGTGCCCTCACGCTCAACCGCCTGATCATTGAATTTCCCCTGCTCTCTGATCCCAAGTTCAACCGCCTCGGGGAAATTCCGGCGGGGCTGGACGATCTGCCCTTGATGGGCGTCAGCAGCCGTAAGATCGACCAGACCTTCGTATTCACCTCAGCCGCGCTTGTCCGGCTCGTAGACGAATTCGGCAGCTTTTCCGTCAAGTTCCGGCCGTCGCCGATTGCACACCGCCGAATCGCCATCTTTTCCCGAACGGAAAACGGCGAACCCGTCAGCCGCGCGCCATAACCCGACATCCCCTCTGGCCTTCCGCACCCCCCTGCGCTATCTGGCGGGCCTGTAACCCCAGAGGCGCCAGATGTCCGAAACCCAAGCCTTCGAAAAACCCGGTCCCGTCGAGGCCGAGCTGCGCTCCGCGATCTCTCCCACCGAAGAGATCATCGCCGAGGCGCGTGCCGGGCGCATGTTCATCCTCGTCGACCACGAGGACCGCGAGAACGAGGGCGACCTGGTGATCCCCGCCGAATTCGCCACGCCCGAGGTGATCAATTTCATGGCCACCCACGGCAAGGGCCTCATCTGCCTGCCCATGACATCGGAACGCATCGACCGCCTCGGCCTGCCCATGATGGCCGTCAACAACTCGTCGCGGCACGAAACCGCCTTCACCGTCAGCATCGAGGCGCGCGAGGGCGTCAGCACCGGCATCTCGGCGGCCGACCGCGCCCTGACCATCGCGACCGCGATCAACGAACAGAACACCCAGGCCCATATCGCCACGCCGGGCCACGTCTTTCCCCTGCGCGCCCGCAACGGCGGCGTGCTGGTGCGCGCCGGCCATACCGAGGCCGCCGTGGACATCTCGCGCCTCGCCGGCCTCAACCCGTCCGGCGTGATCTGCGAGATCATGAAGGAAGACGGCACCATGGCCCGCCTCCCCGACCTCGTGGAATTCGCGCAGGCCCACGGCATGAAGATCGGCACCATTTCCGACCTCATCGCCTACCGCCACAAGCACGACAATCTCGTGCGCGAGGTCCGGCGCGAAACCGTCACCTCCTCCCACGGCGGCACGTGGGACATGCGCATCTTCGCCGACCAGATCACCAATACCGAACACGTGGTACTGTCCAAGGGCGACATCACCGACGGCAAGCCGGTGCTCGCCCGCACCCATGCGCTCAACGCGCTCGAGGACGTGCTGGGCATCGGCCTCGAGGCCAGCGCTGCGGGCCCCACGGGCAAGCTGCCCCGCGCCATGAACATTATCGCCCGCGAAGGCCGCGGTGCCGTCTTCCTCTTCCGCCAACCCCGGCCCTCCCTCGCCTCGGAAATGGAAGAGGACGACACGCCCCGCACCATCAAGCAGACGGGCCTCGGCGCCCAGATCATGTCCACCATGGGCGTACACGAACTGATCCTCGTCACCGACAGCCCCAAGACCCGCTACCTCGGGCTCGACGCCTACGGCATCAGCATCGTCGGCACGCATCCCCTCAGCGAAGGATAACGCCATGGCCGGAACCGAATACACCCTGCCCCGCGCCACGTTCGACAAGCCCGTCAAGCTGCTGATCGTCGTGGCCCCCTTCTACCGCGACATCGCCGACATGATGATCGAGGGCGCGAAGGCCGAGATCGAAGCCTCCGGCGCCACTTACGACCTCATCGAGGTGCCCGGCGCGCTGGAAATCCCCACCTCAATCGGCATCGCCGAGCGCCTGTCGAATTTCGACGGCTACGTGGCGCTTGGTTGCGTCATCCGCGGCGCCACCACGCATTATGAAACCGTCTGCAACGATTCCAGCCGGGGCATCACCCTGCTGGGCCTGCAGGGCCTGTGCATCGGCAACGGCATCCTGACGGTTGAAAACCGCGATCAGGCCGTCGAACGTGCCGATCCAGAACAGATGAACAAGGGCGCCGGCGCCGCCGCCGCCGCCCTGCACCTTATCGCCCTCACCCGCAAATGGGGCACCCGCAAGGGCGTCGGCTTCATGCCCGACGCCGAAGAATACAGGCTCGCAGGCACGCCCAAGGATACGCCCACCGCATGACCGAACTCTCCGGCAACCAGAAACGCAAGATGCGCTCCGCCGCGCGGCTCTACGCCGTGCAGGCCCTGTTCCAGATGGAACATTCCAGCCAGTCCTACGAGACCATCATCCGCGAATTCCTCGATTTCCGCTTCGGGCAAGAAGTCGAAGAAGGCATCGACATGGCCGACGGCGATATCGACCTCTTCCGCAAGCTGGTCGAACAGGCCGTCAACTGGCAGTCGAAGATCGACCAGATGACCGACCGCGCGCTGGTGGCCAAGTGGCCCATCGCCCGCATCGACCCCACCCTGCGCGCCCTCTTCCGCGCCGCCGGGGCCGAATTCCTCGAAGGCGACGCGCCGGTGAAGGTCGTGATCAACGAATTCGTCGACGTCGCCCGCAGCTTCTATCCCGAAGGCAAGGAGGGCAGCTTCGTCAACGCCGTGCTCGACCACATGGCCCGCGAGGCGAAACCCGAGGCGTTCTGAAACCAGCGTTCCGGCGGGCCCGGGCTTAGTGGCCGCCGCCACCCGCCAGCCCCACGCCCGAGATGATCGAGCCCCAGACTTTCAGCCGTACGCCCGCGGCCTTCACGACGCCGGTCGCGGCCACAAGGTGCCCGCCCAATCCCGGCAGGTCCGTCCGATAGGTCTGCACGATGCAGCCCGCCCCATCCAGGACGATCTCCTCGTGCTCGGGATGGACCAGTTCCATGTAGACCAGAACCGACCCGCGCTGGCGCACGCTGTTGGGGTCCAGCAGCTTGGCGCCCGGCACCACCTGCCCGGTCGCGATGGCCGGCTGTATCGCCACCACCCGCGCCGGCAGGATCGCATTGCGGAACGACAGGTTGGCATTGGCGTCACAGGCGATCTCGGCCGGCATCCCCTCGTGCAGGTTGGCCAGAGCCACCTGCGAGAACCCGGCCACGATCCGCACCGGTGTCTCCGGGCTGCGTTCGGGAATGATCACCATCGCCGGGCTCAGGATCAGGGTCGAGGCCGGGCTGCCCACGCCCATCGCCAGTTGCGTGACCGTGCCGTCGGTAAAGCTGCGCACCACCGTGCGCTCCAGCGCCACCTTGGCGCTTTCCAGCTTGGTTTCCGCTGCGCGCCGCTGCGCCGGAATACCCTCTTCCAGATCGGATCTTGCCGCGTCCAGCTGTGCCTCGGCCGCCGCCAGCTCGGCCTGCGCCGCGTCCAGCGCCGCCTGCGCCGTGCGCACGTCGTCCGCGCGCCCCACGTTGCGCTCCACCAGGGTCTGCGCATTCTGCAAGTCCACCGTCAGCTTGGCCACGTTCGCCTCGACCTGGCTCAGCTGCGATTCCGCGACCCGCAGCGCATCCTGCGCCTTGGTCTCGGACGCCGCGATCTGTTCGAACTGCGCCTCGGCCTCGGCAACAGCCGCCTTCTGCGACGCATCCTCGATCCGGAACAGCACATCACCCGCCGCGACCTGCTGCCCGTTCACCACGTTCACTTCCGTCACCGGCCCGGTGGTCTGCGACACGACCGACACGGTGCGGAACGGCACCAGCCCGGAATAGCTCTTGGGATGGAAATAGAAAATCACCAGGAACAGGGCAAAGGCCATCACGGCCCACATCACCACGGGCGTCTTCATGTTCCAGACGCTCATCGCCTCGCCGCGCCGCTTCAGCTGGAAATACCGGATGATCACCGGGAACGACGTCAGAAGAAGCTCAATCATCCGCCTTGCCCCCGGCCAGCACGGGCTTGTCCGCATCCTCGGGCACCGTGTCCGCATGGCCCAGATTGAACCGCGCCCAATCCGCCATCAGCGCGATCAGGATGGCGCTCAACGGCAGCAGGATGTTGAAATGGTCCAGCGGGAAGATCTCGTACAGCAACGCGATGGTCAGCATCGTCGGGATGGTCTTGGCCAGCGGCGTGCCCTTTGACCGGTGCTCGGCCCTCCTGTCGAACGCGGCATAAAGCACGACGATGCCGTAAATCGCCAGGCACAGCAGGCCGACGACGAACCATGCCAGATAATCGGTTTCCCCCGGCCCGACGAACCACGACGGGTCCGCGTGCACCGAGGCTGTATTTGAAGCCATTTCGATGTCACCCGAATGCAAAGGCTGAATTTACAGGTACTGCAATGAAAAACGGGTACGAATACTAATTCTTCGACCTAAGTCGGTTGCCCGCGACCTGTAAAGCCCAAATTTCGGATCGCGTCGTCACGCGCCCGACGTCCCGAACATGATCCCGGACCTCGAACGCCCACGTAGGGCGGGGTTTCACCCCGCCTAGGCACCCCCCTCGTCCCCGTCCTCGCCCTGCTCGGCCGACCACGCGCCCGCCGCCTCGACCACGAAGGCCGAAGAGGCCGGCAACACGCCCAGGTAACTCTCGGTCTCCGCCACCGGCGTCGCCGCCCGCTTCGTCATCCGGTAGGCAGCATAGGCTGCAATCGCCGCGAACGCCGCCGCCAGCACCAGCCAGAACGCCGACGGCCCCGCCGCGTCCATCACCCAGCCCGCCGCCAGCGGCCCCAGGATCGCCCCGATCCCGAACGTCAGCACCAGCCCGCCCGAGGCCGCCGCCATGTCCTCTACCGGCAGGAAATCGTTGGTATAGGCCAAGAGCAGCGAATAGAGCGGCGTCGTCACGCCCCCCGTCAGGAACGCCGCCGCCATCAGCGGCCAGAACGACCCACCCATGGCCCACCCCAGCACACAGAACGCGGCCCCCAGCGCCGCCGCGCCGAAGATCACCTTGCGCCGGTCGATCCGGTCCGACAGCCACCCGATAGGGTATTGCAGCACCAGCGCGCCGCCGAACAGCATCGCGATGAACAGCGCGATCTCGCCCTTGCCCATCCCGATCTGCGCGCCATAAACCGCGCCCATCCCCGATTGCGTGGCATAAAGACTGCCCAGCAGGAAGATCCCCACCGTGCCCAGCGGCGAGCCCGTGAACAGCTCGCGCAGCGGCATCGCGCGGATCACCTCCGCCGCCGGCACCGGAGTGACGGACAGAAGGATCGGCGCGAACGACACCGACACCAGGATCGACGCCCCGATGAACAGCGACGCCCCCGCCGTCTCGCCCAGGTTCAACAGCCCCTGCGCCCCGATTATCCCCAGCGTCTGCGCGATCATGTAGGCCGACAGCACCTTGCCCCGCGTCTCGTTCGTGGCCGCGTTGTTCAGCCAGCTTTCCGCGGTCACGTAGATGCCCGACATGGCAAACCCGATCAGGATGCGCAGGCAGGTCCACGCCCACGGCTCGGCCAGCAGCGGAAACGCGATCAGGCCCGCCGACATGAAGCTGCCAAGGGCGGCGAAGACCCGCACATGGCCCACCCGCCGGATCAGCCGCGGCGCATAGCGCGCGCCCAGCAGGAAACCCACGAAATACCCCGAGGTCACCACCGCCAGCTCGCCCGAGGAAAACCCCTCGATATCGCCGCGCAACCCGATCAGCGTGAAATGCATCCCGTTGCCCAGCATGATCAGCACGATCCCGATCAGCAGCGCCCAGATCCCCGCAAAAGCCTGAAACATCGTGCGTCCTTTCGATTCGCCGGCCCCTATGCCCTGCCGTCACTCCTGCCAGTGTCCCCCCACCGCCGTCGTCCCACCGACGCCGCTCCTATGTCCGGGCGCGACACCGTAGGGTGGGTGAATCCCACCTGTGGTGGGTGAAAACCCACGCGCGCCCTAATCCAACTTGTCGCGCACCCGCTTGATCATCCACCACACCGCCGCCACCACCGGCAGCGCCACGATCGCCGTCAGCATCTCTTTCGACATCCCCGTCGGCTCGGTCAGCGGGTACAGCAGGTATCCCGCCAACGATACCGCGTAGTAGCTGATCGCCACCACCGACAGCCCCTCGACCGTGCGTTGCAGCCGCAGCTGCATATCGGCGCGCTTGTTCATGCTCTCCAGCAGGTCCTGGTTCTGCGCGCTGCGCTCCACGTCGACCCGCGTCCGCAGCAGTTCCCCCGCCCGCATCGCCCGGTCCGACATCGCGTCCAGCCGGTCCTTCGTGGACCGCACCGTGCGCATCGCCGGATCATAGCGGCGCATCATGAACTCGCCAAAGGTCTGCCGCCCGTTGAACCGCTCCTCGCGCAACACCTCGATACGCTGCTTCACGATCTGCTCATAGGCCGACGTCGCGCCAAAGCGATAGGACGACCGCGCCACCATCCCCTCCAACTTGGCCGAAATCTCCAGCAGGTCGTCCAGCGTATCCTCCGCGGCCACCGACCCGCCCGGCATGTTGCTGATCAGATGCGTCAACCGCTCTTCCAGCGCGCCCATGTCGGGCCGCATCTCGCCCACCCGGGCAAAGCCCAGCATCGACATGGTCTTGTAGGTCTCGATCTCGAACAGGCGCTGCACCACGCGCCCCATGCGCCGCGTGCCGATCTCGGCCGACGCATTGACCATGAACCGCAGATGCCCCGCCGGGTCGATGCGGAAATCGCCCGCGATGATCGCACTGTCATCCAGCACCCGCGCCACGGCCACGCTGTCGGCCACGAACCAGTCGTGGATGTTCTGGCGCACGGTTTCCTCGTCCTTGCGCGTCTCGATCCGCACGACGGCCGAGGTCATCCTGTGCCCCGGCGCCGAACTCAGCCAATCTGCGGGAAACACCTCGAACTCCGCCGGATCGAACGGCCGGTCGCTGACCCCGTCGCGAAACGCGGTGTAGGTGACGAACTCGGTATGCTGCTCCCATTTCAGGTGGTGCTTGCCGATGTCACCCGAATAGTGCGAAGCACCCGGCTTGGGGTGCGCCGCGCCATAGCGGTCCAACAGGGCCGTCAGATGCGCCAGGTCGTCGCCCCGGTCCCGGCCCGCCGCCCCTTCGACCCGCTTGATCGCCAGGAACACGCCCGTCGCCGGTGCGCTCAGATTGGGAAAGGGCCGCGCGTGCAGCTCGTTGGACAGCTCGAATCGCAGCGGATGATCTTCAATGGGCGGCATGGCTCTCGCGTCCTGGCGTTTCTCAGCACCCTAGCGACAAGGCCCGACGATGAAAATAGATTGAAGCGCACTTTCAATAACTTAGCGGAATGCAACTGTATACCGGCGCAAATTTAGCCGGTTTCGGCCCTGAACGCACGTTCTCCATCCACCGCTTGGTAGGGTGGGTGAAAACCCACGCGCCCGCCACACGAAAAAGGGCGCCGGACCCAAGCCCGACGCCCCTGTCCACGCCTGCCCGACGGGCGCTCAGGCGGCTTTCTTCAGCGCCTTCTTGGCCTTCTTCAGCTTGGCCTCCTGCTTGGCGACCTTCTTCTTGCGGCTCGCCACTTCCTGCTTCAGCGATTTGATCTTGGCTTTCTTGGCCATCGAAATTTCCTTTCCTGTATGTTCGGCGCTCGCCGGAATGCTCCCGATCTGCGCATATGCAAAATATATTAAACGTATATACAATTGGCAACCCGTCCCGGACCTGATCCGGGACCTCTACCTCGCCCCCAACGAAAAAGGCCCGCCACCCGGGCGGGCCCTTTCCAATTCCATAAGACCGAAACTTACCCGATCTTCGACAACAGCGCCGTCACGCTGTCCTTGGCGTCGCCATAGAACATCCGCGTGTTGTCCTTGAAGAACAGCGGGTTCTCGATGCCCGAATAGCCCGTGCCCTGCCCACGCTTCGAGACGAACACGTTCTTGGCCTTCCAGACCTCCAGCACCGGCATTCCGGCAATGGGGCTGTTGGGATCGTCCTGCGCGGCCGGGTTCACGATGTCGTTCGAGCCGATCACGATCACCACGTCGGTATCGGGGAAATCGTCGTTGATCTCCTCCATCTCCAGCACGATGTCATACGGCACCTTGGCCTCGGCCAGGAGCACGTTCATGTGCCCCGGCAGCCGGCCTGCAACCGGGTGAATGGCGAACCGCACTTCCTTGCCCTGCGCGCGCAGCTTGTTGGTCAACTCGCTGACCGCCTGCTGCGCCTGCGCCACCGCCATGCCGTAGCCCGGCACGATGATCACGCTGTCGGCTTCGTTCAGCGCATTGGCCACGCCGTCGGCGTCGATCGGCACCTGTTCGCCCTCGACCTCCGCCGCCGGACCGCTGGAGCCGCCGAAGCCGCCCAGGATCACGCTGACGAAGGATCGGTTCATCGCCTTGCACATGATGTAGCTCAGGATCGCACCCGAGGAGCCCACCAGCGCGCCCACCACGATCAGGAGGTCATTGCCAAGGCTGAAGCCGATGGCCGCCGCCGCCCAGCCGGAATAGCTGTTCAGCATCGAGACCACCACGGGCATGTCCGCGCCGCCGATCCCCATGATCAGGTGATACCCGATGAAGAGCGCCAGCAGCGTCAGAACGACCAGCGTCCAGCTGCCCGACCCGCTCAGGTACATGATCGCCAGCACCAGCGACAGCGCCGCCGCCGCGGCGTTCAGAATATGCCCGCCCGGCAGCTTCTTGGCGGCTGAATCGACCTTGCCCGCCAGCTTGCCATAGGCAATCACCGACCCGGTGAAGGTTACCGCACCGATCCAGATGCCCAGCACCAGCTCGACCTTCAGGATCGACACTTCCACCACCGTCTTCTTCGCGAGGATGCCCGCGAACCCGCTGAACTGCTTGGCAAAGGCCGCGCCTTCCGCCGTCACCTCCTCGGGCCGCGGATAGGGGAAACCGGCCTCGGCGAACTCGGCCGCGATGCGCCCCAGCTCGATATCGGCGTTGAACCCGACGAAGACCGCGGCAAGACCGACGAGGCTGTGCATGATCGCCACCAGCTCGGGCATCTGCGTCATCTGCACCTTGGTGGCCAGTTGATAGCCCACCACAGCACCACCCGCGATCATGATCAGCGACACCAGCCACAGCCCCGCACCGGGGCCGATCAGCGTCGCCAGAACGGCGATACCCATGCCGACGATGCCGTACCACACCGCACGTTTCGCGCTTTCCTGCCCCGACAGACCGCCCAGGCTGAGGATGAAGAGAACTGCCGCGACCGCATAGGCCGCAATGGTAAATCCGAAATCCATTGTCTCTTACCCCCTTACGATTTCTGGAACATGGCGAGCATGCGCCGTGTCACCAGGAAGCCGCCGAAAATGTTGATCGCCGCCATGAAGATGCCGATCCCGGCCAGCAGCGTGATGAGGTAGGAGGTCGAGCCGATCTGCGTCAAAGCCCCCAGGATGATGATCGACGAAATCGCGTTCGTCACCGCCATCAGCGGCGTGTGCAGGCTGTGCGCCACGCCCCAGATCACCTGGAATCCGATAAAGACCGACAGCACGAAGACGATGAAATGCTGCATGAAGCTCGCCGGCGCCACGGTGCCGACCAGCAGCACCAGGAACGCGCCGATGCCCAGCAGGCCCACCTGGTTCATCGTCTGCTTCTTGAAGGCCGCCTTTTCCTGCGCCTTCTTCTCTTCCGGCGTCAGTTCCTTGGGCTTTTCCTTCTTGGGCGCGGCCGCGATGGCCGATACCTTTGGCGGTGGCGGCGGGTAGGTGATCTCGCCCTTGTGGGTCACCGTCGCGCCCCGGATCACGTCGTCTTCCATGTTGTGATCGACCTTGCCGTCCTTCTCGGGCGTCAGGTCGGTCATCATGTGACGGATGTTGGTGGCATAAAGCGTCGAGGCCTGCGTCGCCATCCGGCTGGGGAAGTCGGTATAGCCCACGATCGTCACGCCGTTGTCGGTGACGATCTTTTCATCCTTCTGGGTCAACTCGCAGTTGCCGCCGCGCTCGGCGGCCAGGTCCACGATGACCGAGCCGTTCTTCATCATCTCGACCATGTCCTTGGTCCACAGGACCGGCGCGGGCCGGTTGGGGATCAAGGCGGTGGTGATGACGATATCCATGTCCGGCGCCATCTCGCGGAATTTTTCCAGCTGCTTTTCCTGGAACTCAGGCGAAGACGGCGCCGCATAACCGCCGGTCGACGAGCCGTCCTGCTGCTCTTCCTCGAAATCCAGGAACACGAACTCGGCGCCCATCGATTCGATCTGCTCGGCCACTTCGGGCCGCACGTCGAACGCATAGGTGATCGCACCCAGGCTGGTCGAGGTGCCGATCGCGGCAAGCCCCGCCACGCCGGCGCCGACCACCAGAACCTTGGCCGGCGGCACCTTGCCCGCCGCGGTCACCTGCCCGGTGAAGAAGCGGCCGAAATTGTTGCCCGCCTCGATCACCGCGCGATAGCCCGCGATATTGGCCATGGACGACAGCGCATCCATCTTCTGCGCGCGGCTGATCCGCGGCACGGCTTCCATCGCGATGACGGTCGCGCCCTTCTCGGCGGCGATCTTCATCTGCTCTTCGTTGCCGCCCGGGTTGAAGAAGGAAATAAGGGTCTGGCCCTTGGTCAGGCGCTTGACCTCGGTGTCGGTGGGCACGCGCACCTTGGCGATGATGTCACAGGCTTTCCACAAGGCCGCGGGCGACTTGATGATCTCGACACCGGCCTCCTTGTAATCCGCATCGGTGAAACCCGCGCGCTCTCCCGCGCCTGTCTCGATGGCGCACTCATGGCCCAGCTTCTGAAGTTGCAGCGCCGAGTCCGGCGTCATCGCCACCCGCGCTTCGCCTTCCATCACCTCTTTTGGTGTTCCGATCTTCAACTTTCACTCCCCCCGTTTTCTGACGGTCACTTGTGGCGGCCCATCGGCCCTGTCGCTTTTTGCACCCTAAAGGTCGGGCACGGCTTATCACACAAAATTGTTCCACTTGGAATGTAGCGATTGTCGCAGGGTGTCAAACCCAACGTCGGGTCTTATGACAGTATTGCGCGAAATTCATTCGAAACTTTCGTCGCAGTCGGTCTTCCTCGGGCAGGATGAACCGCCGCTCGATCACCCAGACGAAAACCGGCACCAGCGGCAGGCTCAGCACCGCGTCCCAGCGCAGGATCAGGCCCGTCAGGATCAGCGCGTCGCCAAGGTAGATCGGGTTGCGGCTGCGCTTGTAGATGCCCGAGGTCACCAGACGCTCTGCCTCCAGATGCGGAATCGGCGTGGTCCGGTGGCGCCTGAGCTCCATCAGCGCCAAGGCCATAAGCACCAGCCCCGCCCCCACCAGCAGACCGCCCGCGAAATCCGCCCATGCCCCGCCAAAGCTCAGCCCCGCCGGGTACCGCGCCGCCTGCACCCAGGCCAGCGCCGCCGCCCCGGCCAGCCACACGGGCGGTATATCGATCCATTTCAACACGCCGGTCTCCTTCGGGGCGGGCCCAAAATTTGCGCAAATTTTGGGTTGGAAAATACGCATTTTCCATCCCGATTTCTGCCGCAGAAATCGCGCCCTTGGCAAGCCGTCCGCCCTGCGGCACAGTCATGCGCATGACACTGACAGGAAAACACGCACTGGTCACCGGCGGCGGCACCGGCATCGGCCTCGCCATCGCCCGCGCTCTGCAAGACGCCGGCGCCGAGGTCACCATCACCGGCCGGCGCGCCGAAATTCTGGAAAAGGCCGCCAGCGCCCACGGCCTGCACCCGCAGACGATGGACGTGCGGGACGAGGCCAGCGTGGTCGAAGGCATCGCCGCCTCTGTTGCCGCACGCGGTCCCATCCAGATCTGCGTGCCCAATGCCGGCATCGCCGAGGGCCGCAGCCTGTCGAAGACCGACACCGATTTCTGGCACCGCACCATGGCCACCAACCTCGACGGTGCGTTCTGGACCATCCGCAGCGCGATGGCCTCGATGAAAACCACCGACTGGGGTCGCGTGGTGGCCATCTCCTCCATCGCGGGGCTCAGGGGCCTCAAGGGCGCCGCCGCCTATTCCGCCTCCAAGCACGGGCTGATCGGCCTCATCCGCGCGCTTTCCGAGGATTACATGGGCAGCCCCTTCACCTTCAACGCGGTCTGCCCCGGTTACGTGGATACCGACATCATCACCCGCAACGTCGATGCGATCTCCGCGCGTGCCGGGGTCGATGCCGACACCGCTCGTTCGATGATGGTCGACGCCAACCGCCACAAGCGCCTGATCGCCCCAGACGAGGTCGCCGCCGCCGTCACATGGCTCTGCGGTCCGGGATCTGACAGCGTCAACGGCCAAACGATCGAGATCGCCGGCGGCCAGGTCTGAGAATGCTGCCCCGCGACGCGTTCATGACCTTCTGCGCCTCGCTCCCCGCCACGACCCACGTGGTGCAATGGGGCAATGCCGACGTGTGGAAGGTCGGCGGCAAGGTCTTTGCCATCGCCGGCTGGAACGACGGACACGACGCCTACACGTTCAAGGCGTCCGACATCGCCTTTGACGTGCTGTCGGATCAGCCCGGCATCCGCCCCGCCCCCTATCTTGCGTCGCGCGGGATGAAGTGGCTGCAAGTACACGCCGATCCGGGCCTTTCCGACGACAGCCTGCGCGATCACATCAAGGCCTCCTACGACACGGTCGTGGCCGGTCTGACCAGAAAAAAACGGGCCGAGCTGGGTCTCTGAACCCCAAACGGCACGCCCGCAAAAAGCCCCAATTCACCTAAAATTTGCCTGAAACCTCCCGTTTTCCGGCCACGGACGCTCTGTATCCATTTCGGAAACAACCAGCGCCAGAGCAGACCATCAAGGCGCCGTGTCACTCGGCAAAAGACCGTGGACCGACAGACAGAAGGCAGGAAAACCATGGCCACCTACACGGTCAATTTCTACAATTACAACCCGGCGGGCAACATACCCACCGGCACGGGCAGCACGTTCACCTGGAACGGCCCCGGCACCACCGCCGGGCGCGCCACCATCACCGACAACGAGACGGGGATCCAGGAATTCACCCTCGACGACGACAGCGCCGGCAACGAGACCGCGACCGCGACCGTCACGCTGGGCAACAACACATCCGTCAACACCACCGTCGATGCCGAGCTGGTCTGGACCCTGCGCGACACCGTCACCGGCCAGACCTTCCAGGTCATCCAGTTTGATGTCGAGAACGGCGCCGCCGCCGGTTTGTATACTCTGTCCGAAATCCCCTTGGTGGCCGGGCGCAGCTACCAGGTGCAGCAATACGACACAAACCCCAACGTCGCAGCCGGCGACCCCGCATTCAGCGCGCTGGACTATACCGACCAGATCGTCGACGGCACCGATGGCGACGACACCATCGACGGCAGCTACACGGGCGACCCGCAGGGCGACGTGGCCGATGGCGGCGACGGCACCGGCGCGGGCCTCAACGCCGATCTGATCCACGCCGGCGCGGGCAATGACAGCGTCGTGGCGGGGCTGGCCAACGATACCGTCTACGGCGGCTCCGGCAATGACACCATCCTCGGGGGCGCAGGCGCCGACCTGATCTATGGCGACAGCGACCCCCGCGAATCCAGCAGCTCGGGCGGCACCAACATCGTGGGCAGCACCTTCAGCGTGTTCCGCCTGGGCAGTGCCGCAGACGTGGACCCGACCGAAACCAACACCGCCAGCGAGAACGCGGCCGCGCTCAGCGCCACTTATGGCAGCAGCGACGACCCGCTCTATCAACAGCTTCTGTCGGCCCAGACTTTCGACAGCAACGGCGACGGCACGCTGCAATCCGACGACAACGGCCAGACGCCCGAGAACATCGTCATCGACGGCGTCACCTACCAGATCGATTCCGGCCTCGTCTACAACGCGACCGTCACGTTCACCGACGGCACCTCGCAGCCCTTCACCGCCGTGGTCATCCAGACCACGACCGGCGAAACCTTCATGCTGCCCGAGCTGACCAACAACGCCGACAACGCGATCCTCACCAGCCAGCCGATCCAGTCAATCACCCTTGGCACGCTCAGCAACGACAGCGCGACCATCGGCGCGAACCGACTCGACGCCGACTATCAGTTGGGCGACGGTGAACCCGGCGACGACAGCATTGACGGCGGCGCCGGCAATGACACGATCTATGCCGAGGGCGGCTCCGACACGGTCACGGGCGGCGACGGGAACGATGTCATCTACGGCGACGACGCACCGACCGTGGGGCAATGGGACTACCAGGTCTACAACTACGATTTCGCGGCCACCAACGGCCAGGCCTTCGACATCGAGTCGGGAACGCTTGTCGGGTCGGGACAGTCGAATGGCTTCAATTCGGCGGCGCTCGTGAACGACGCCCGCGGCACGACCGGCGACGCCAATGACTTCGGCGTGATCTATACCTCACAGTTCCTGGCGTCCCAAGGCGGAACCTACACTTTCTCGACAACCTCGGACGACGGCTCGACCATCCGGCTACTCGATGAAAACGGTGACCCCCTCACCTTTACCAACCAGGGCGGCAGCACTGCCGATTTCATGAACAACGACTTCCACCAAGGCGCGACGACCCGGTCGGGTACAGTCGAGCTGGAAGCCGGCCGCATATACACAATCGAAGTCCGGCATTGGGAAAACGCCGGAGCCGAAGTCATCTCGGGGCAGGTCACGACACCCGGTGGCGTCACCGCGAACCTTGCCGACAGCAGCCAGGTCATTGGACCGCCAGGCGCGTCCGGCGGCGACGACAGCCTCAGCGGCGGTGCAGGCAACGACGCCATCTTCGGCGGGGCGGGCAACGACACGCTGACCGGCGGCACCGGGGCAGACACGCTTCACGGCGGCCTCGGCGATGACGAGATGTACCTGGCCGAGGGCGACACCGCCTATGGCGGCGACGGCGACGACCTCTTCGTTCTGGGCGACCTGGGCGAGGCCGGGTCCAGCACCATCACCATCGTCGGCGGCGAAGGCGACGAGACGAACGGCGACACGCTGCAGCTCACGCCCGATGTCACCTTCGACGACATCACCTTCACCAACACCGATGACGGCGCGGGCGGGCTTTCGGGCAACTTCACGCTGGCCGACGGCACCACGGTGACCTTCTCGGAAATCGAGAACATCATCTGCTTCACCCCCGGCACCCGCATCCTGACGCCCCACGGCGAACGCGCCATCGAAACGCTCAAACCCGGCGACCTCGTCATAACCCGTGACAGCGGCCCCCAGCCCATTCGCTGGATGGGCCACCGCACGGTCGAGGGGCGCGGCAAGTTCGCCCCCATCGCCGTCAACTCCACCGTCATGGACGGCGCACGCCGCCCGCTGCTGGTCTCGCCGCAGCACCGCCTGCTCTTTTCCGGCTACCGCGCCCAGCTTCTCTTCGGCGAAAGCGAGGTTCTGGTGGCCGCCAAGCACCTGGTCGACGGCCGCGATGTGCGCATCGCCGAACGCCGCCTCGTCACCTATTTCCACATGATGCTCGACCGGCACGAAATCGTTTATGCCGAGGGTGCCGCCACCGAAAGCTTCCATGCCGCCGATGTGGGCGTGGGCGCGCTCTCGGATGCCTCGCGCGAGGACATGTTCCGCGTCTTCCCGCACCTGCGCGGCGACCTTGCGGCCTATGGCGACACCGCCCGCCTTTGCCTCAAAGCGCACGAGGCGCGCCTTTTGGTTGAACCTCGTGCCACGCTTGCAATGGTCGCGTGACAACGCATTAAATTTTAAGGGAAGACCTTAGTCTCGCCACATTCCACCCGAATTCCGGCCAAGCCAGACTTCTAATGTCGATCCCAACGTCGGCCAACGAATGAACCGACAAAGTCAAATCGGATCGAGCAGTGTTTATGGTGACCAGGGTCAATAAGTGCCCCGGCTTGGGGCCATCGCGCAACAAAGTGCGCGCGCGGCGGCGACGTGCGCCATGACCACCTACACCGTCACCACCGCCAACTGGAATAACCCCGCCTTCTGGTTCTCGGTATCCGAAGGAACCGGCGGCCATACGCTCGACTTCTCGAGCCTGCCCGCCAACTACACGGTCGACATCGACAAGGCGACGGGCCGGATCGTCCTTACCGACGGCACCACGACCTTCACCGTGGGCGAGGCAGGCTACGGCGGGGCCTCGGATGCCACACTCGGCGGCGGCACCCTGCTCGACTATTTCGAAACGCTGACTTTCGGCGACGGTGCGCACAGCGTGACCGGCGATGCCGATGCCGAAACCCTCACCACCGGCAGCGGCAACGACACGATCTATTATGGCGACGGCGCCGATACCGTGCGCGCGGGCGACGGCGACGACCTCATCGACGACGCCGCGGGCCTCGATTCCTCTCCGACCGGCAGCCTGGTCTTCGCCGAAGGCGGCAACGACACCGCCTATGGCACCGCCGGCGACGATACGCTTCACGGCGGCACCGGAGACGACTTTCTGGGCGGCGACGGCGGCAACGATCATATCTTCGGCGGCGACGGGGCCGACACGATCCTGGGCGGCACCGGCAACGACCGCATTACCTCGGACGATTTCACGCCCACCGGCCCCAACCTGATCGTCAACGGCTCGTTCGAAGATACCACCGGCACGACCCCCGTGACCTTCGGCTTTCAGGGCGTCGGCGGCAGCATACCGGGATGGACGGACGCGTCCGGCCGCACAATCGACCTGCACAATGACGGGCGTGGCGGGCTTGCCGCCACCGACGGCGCCAACTGGCTCGACTTGGAAGGCGACGCAGGTCAGCACCTCGCCATCTCGCAGACCATTCCGGGCCTTCAGCCCGACCAGGTCTACCAGCTCAGCTTCAATGCGGGCGATCTGTCCAACGCCGATGACGGCACCGCGCTCGACAACACCGTCGATGTCTATTGGAACGGCCAACTGGTCGACAGCATCGACCCGCCCGATGGCGGTTGGCAGACCTACACCTACTTCCTCACCGGCGGCGCGGGCGACGGCAGCGGCACGCTGGAATTCCGCGGCGCGGGCGCCGACGATGCCGATGGCGTCTCGCTCGATTCGGTCGAACTTTACGCCACGACCCCCGCACCGGGCGGCGCCGACTCCGTTCTCGGCGGCGCAGGCGACGACACGGTTCTGACAGGCGAGGGCGACGACACCGTCTCGGGCGGCGACGGCGACCTGAGGACGCGCGACGACGATGCCGGCGGCAACGACAGCATCGCACTCGGCGGCGGCAACGACGTCGCCTTTGGCGAGGCCGGCGACGACACGATCACCGGCGGTGCGGGTGCCGACACGATCACCGGCAACACCGGCGCCGACAGCTTGTCGGGCGGCGCAGGCAACGACGACATCCAGGGCGGCCAGGGCAACGACACGCTCGACGGCGGCAGCGGCAGCGACAGTATCATCGGCGACGGGCAGTGGTACGCCATCGCCGACTATGCCTCGGGCTCGGGCGCACCCGCGACCACCCTCACCGTCACCAACGCGGCCGACGGCCCGATCAACCTGGTCTGGATCGACGGCAGCGGCACCCCCATCACCTACGCCACCATCCAGCCCGGCGAAACCTACGTCCAGTCCACCTTCGAAGACCACAACTGGCTGCTCGAGGACGAGGACGGCTATTATCTCGAACTCATCCCCGGCGCGCCGGACCAGACGGTGGTCTACGGCGCCGAGGGCCTGAACGACGTGATCACCGGCGGCGACGGCGACGACACCATTGTGGCGCAATACGGCGACGACACGGTCGATGGCGGCGCAGGCAACGACCTGATCACCGCAGGCACCGGCGCCGACACCATCGAGGGCGGCACCGGCAACGACAGCATCGATATGGGCGCAGGCGACGGCGCGGTCGATACGGTCGTGATGTCCGATGGCGACGGCAACGACACCGTCAGCGGCTTCGAAGGCCCCATCGACAACGGCAACGGCACTTTCACTGGGCAGGACCAGCTGGACCTGTCGGGCATGACCGACGCCGCGGGCAACCAGCTCAACACCCGCGACATCACCGTCGGCGACGACGGTTTCGGCAACGCGCTGCTCAGCTTTCCCAACGGCGACAGTATCACGCTCATCGGTATCGCCCCCGCCGACCTGACGGACGAGGACGCACTGGCGGCCATGGGCGTCCCCGCCCCCGACGATATTGTCGAGGGCACAAGCGGCAACGATTTGATTGACGCCAACTATACTGGCGATCCCGAGGGCGACGCGATAGACGCCGGCGACAACGCCGCCGGCAACGACGACGACGTGGTGTCCGCCGGCGCGGGCGACGACACGATCGACGCAGGCGCCGGGGCCGACCTCATCGACGCAGGCACTGGCGACGACGAAATCCTCGTCGACCAGGGCGACACCGTTCAGGGCGGCGACGGCGACGATACGTTCCGCCTCGCCGATCTCGACACCACCGGCACCGGCAACGCCGCGATTTCCATCACCGGCGGCGAAGGCGACGAAACCAACGGCGACACGCTGATCCTGACGCCCGACGTCTCCTACGGCGACATCACCTTCTCCGACAGCGATCCCGACACCGGCATGTCGGGCAGCTTCACCATGGCCGACGGCACGCCCGTCACCTTTTCCGAGATCGAGAACATCATCTGCTTCACCCCCGGCACGATGATCCTCACCAGCCACGGCGAGCGTCCCATAGAAACCCTTCAGCTGGGCGATATGGTCGTCACCCGCGACCAGGGCCTGCGCCCGATCCGCTGGATCGGCAAGCGCACGGTGCAGGGCCACGGCCGCTTTGCCCCCATCCGCGTCGGCGCCAATGCGCTCGATCCCACGCGAAAGGGCCTGCTGGTCTCACCCCAGCACCGCATCCTCTATACCGGCTACCGCGCCGAGCTTCTTTTCGGCGAGCCCGAGGTGCTGGTCCCCGCCAAGCACCTGGTCGACGGCCGCGAGGTCCTGCGCCAGCCCTGCGACGCGGTTACCTATATCCACCTGATGTTCGACCATCACGAGGTGATCTATGCCGAGGGCATCGCCACCGAAAGCTTTCACGCCGGCGATGTCGGCCTCGGCGCCATCGCAGAGCCCGCGCGAGAGGAACTCTTCGCGCTCTTCCCCGAACTGCGCACCGCGCCGGGCCACCATCTGGAAACCGCCCGCACCTGCCTGAAGAAACACGAGGCCGCACTGCTGGTCGAAGACACCGGCGCCCCGCACTACTGACCCAGCCGGCCCTCGGGCGCTTCTCAGGCGTCCCGCCTCAAGCCGAACGCAGCGCCAGCCCCCGCTCACCCGCCTGCCACGCGCGGGCCGCATCGCCCAGCGCCTCGAACAGGCAGCGGCTGACCGGGTCGTTCGCGGCGTTCCATTCCGGGTGCCACTGCACCGCCAGCGCGAACCCCGGCGCACCGTCGATATACACCGCCTCTGGCGTGCCATCCGGCGCATGGCCGTCGATGACGATCCCCTTGCCGGACCTGACGATCCCCTGCCCGTGCAGCGTGTTGGTCATCACGTTCCGCGACCCCATCAGCCGATGGAAAACGCCGCCCTCGGCAAACGTCACCTCGTGGCGCAGCGCGAACTTCTCCTCCAGCGTGCCGTCGGGCGGCATTCGGTGGTTGTCGCGCCCCGGCAGGTCGCGGATCTCGGGGTGCAGCGTGCCGCCCAGCGCCACGTTCACCTCCTGAAAGCCGCGGCAGATCCCCAGGATCGGCTGCCCCCGCGCAACACAGGCCCGCACCAGCGGCAATGTCAGCGCATCGCGCTCGCGGTCGAACGCACCATGCGCCTCGGTGGGCTCTTCGCCGTATTCCTCGGGGTGGATGTTGGGCCGCCCGCCGGTCAGCACGAACCCGTCGCAGATCTCCAGCAATTCCTCGACGCTCACCAGCGCCGGATCGCTCGCCACCAGCATCGGAATGCAATCCGACACCTCCGACACCGCTTCCGAATTCATCCGCCCCACCGCGTGCACGGGATAGCGGTCGTCAATGGCGTAGCTGTTGCCGATAATGCCGATCACGGGGCGCGTCATGTGTGTCCTTCGTCTGCTGCGGTTACGACTTAAGACTAATATCCCGCACCAATAAGAAAACCTCAACAGGCGCACAAGCGGGACTGCGAATTTGCCGCCCCGTTAACCATTTCCCAAACCCGATCGCATAGTTTCAAGGCGCAGGCGGACGCATCCCGCATCCCGACGCGCCATTTTGCATCCCGGCGCCCGGGGGCCGGGGCATGTCCGCCTGTACCGCCCCCGCGTTTCCACGTTGCCTCCCCTGTCGCATCGCCCTACCCTCCGCCCGACCCCTTCGCAGACGGAGAGACACGCGATGAAAGACGCAGCACCGCAAGCCATCTACCTCGCCGACTACACGCCGCCCGCGCACCTGGTCGATCACGTCTCGCTCACCTTCCGGCTCGATCCTGAAAAAACCCGTGTTCTCAGTAGGATATCCTTCCGCCCCAATCCCGAAGGCCCCGGCGGCCCCCTGCGCCTCGATGGTGAGGATCTGACCCTCATCTCCGCCCGCATCGACGGTGCCGAGGTCACGCCGCAGGTCACGCCGCGCGGCCTGACGATGGAGGTCCCCGATGCCCCCTTCACGTGGGAGGCCGAGGTCGAAATCGCGCCCATAAACAATACCGCCCTCGAAGGTCTTTACATGTCGAACGGCATGTACTGCACCCAGTGCGAGGCCGAGGGCTTTCGCAAGATCACCTACTACCCCGACCGCCCCGACGTCATGGCCACCTTCGACGTCCGCATCGAAAGCGACGAGAAAATCAAGCTCTCCAACGGCAACCCCGGCCAATCGGGCGACGGCTTTGCCGAATGGCACGATCCCTGGCCGAAACCGGCCTATCTATTCGCGCTGGTCGCCGGTGACCTGATCAACCACCCCGACACATTCACCACGAAGTCCGGCAAGGATGTGGAGCTCAACATCTGGGTCCGCCCCGGCGACGAACACAAATGCGCCTTCGGCATGGAAGCGCTCAAGAAGTCCATGAAATGGGACGAAGACGTCTATGGCCGCGAATACGACCTCGACATCTTCAACATCGTCGCGGTCGACGATTTCAACATGGGTGCCATGGAAAACAAGGGGCTGAACATCTTCAACTCCTCCGCCGTCCTAGCCAGCCCCGAAACCTCGACCGACATGAATTTCGAACGGATCGAGGCGATCATCGCCCATGAGTATTTCCACAACTGGACCGGCAACCGCATCACCTGCCGCGACTGGTTCCAGCTCTGCCTCAAGGAGGGCCTCACCGTCTTCCGCGACGCCCAGTTCACCGCCGACATGCGCTCCGAGCCGGTCAAGCGCATCGATGACGTCATCACCCTGCGCGCCCGCCAGTTCCGCGAGGATAACGGGCCTCTCGCCCACCCCGTCCGCCCCGCCAGCTTTGTCGAGATCAACAATTTCTACACCGCCACCGTCTACGAAAAAGGCGCCGAGCTGATCGGGATGCTGAAAACCCTTGTGGGGGATGAGGCCTATTACAAGGCGCTCGACCTCTACTTCGAGCGTCACGACGGCGACGCCGCCACAATCGAGGATTGGCTCAAGGTGTTCGAGGACACCACGGGCCGCGACCTTGCCCAATTCAAACGCTGGTACGAGGACGCCGGCACGCCCCGCGTCGCCGTGTCCGAAGACTACGCGGACGGCACCTACACCCTGACGTTCGAGCAACATACGCCCCCCACCCCGGGACAGGACGACAAGCCGCCCCGCGTCATCCCCATCGCCGTGGGCCTTCTCTCGCCCAACGGCGACGAGGTGCAGCCCACCAAAGTCCTCGAAATGACCGAAGCCAGGCAAAGCTTCACTTTCGACAACCTGTCGTCGAAACCCATCCCCTCCATCCTGCGCGGCTTCTCCGCGCCCGTCATCATCGAGCGCGACACCAGCAACGACGAACGCGCCTTCCTGCTCGCGCACGACACCGACCCGTTCAACAAGTGGGAGGCGGGCCGCGACCTTGCCCGCAACGCCCTTGTCGCCATGATCCGCGACGGCGCCGCCCCCGACGAGGCCTATATCGACGCCGTGCACACCGTGGCCCGCGATGACAGCCTCGATCCGGCCTTCCGCGCCCTCGCCCTCGGCCTGCCCAGCCAGGATGACCTCGCCCAGACCCTGTTCGACACCGGCACCACGCCCGACCCGCAGGCGATCTGGGACGCCATCGAAACCCTACGCCACGCCCGCGCCGAACGGATGCAGGACACCGCCACGCGCCTCTACGCCCAGTTCCAGGTGTCCGAGCCCTACCGGCCCGATGCCGAACAATCCGGCGCCCGGTCGCTGGCCAATGCCGCCCTCAGCCTGATCAACCGGCTGGACGGTGGCGCGCAGGCGCAAAAACAGTTCGACACCGCCGACAACATGACGCAACAGCTTGCCGCCTTTTCCTGCCTGCTTCAGGCCGGCAAGGGCGACGCCGCCACCCGCGCCTTCTACGACCAGTGGCAGAACGACCGCCTCGTGATCGACAAGTGGTTCATGATGCAGGTCGTCCACGCCGCCCCCGAGGATGCGGCGGCCACGGCGGCCCGCCTCACCGAACACCCCGATTTCACGATGAAAAACCCCAACCGCTTCCGCGCCACCCTCGGCGCGCTCACCATGAACGCGGCGGGCTTTCACCACGTCTCGGGCGCGGGCTACGACCGTCTGGCCGACTGGCTGATCCGGCTCGACCCCCTCAACCCGCAAACAACCGCGCGGATGTGTTCGGCGTTCGAGACCTGGCGGCGCTACGACGACACCCGCCAGGGCCTTATCAAGTCCCAACTCGACCGCATCCTGGCGACGCCCAACCTCAGCCCCGACACCACCGAAATGGTAACCCGCATCCGCGGCAGCTAAATTCGGGGTGCATCCCACCCGGCGCGGAATCAAGGCGCGGCAAGCCGCGCCGCCGCGCCATCGCGCCGAAGGCGCGTCACCTGAAATGCGCGCCTCTGGCGCGACGGGCCGCCACCACGGCACGTCGATTGGTCAACGTCAGCGCGCCGTTCAGAGGTTTTGCGGGGCCTCAGAGATAAAGCGCATCCGCTCCGGCGTTGGTTCGACGCACCGCGGCCCGTCAATGGCCCGGCTCGGCATCCGGTCCACCGAACAGTTCCCCCCCAACGCACTTGGATTAGAACCCTTTTCGGCCACACTGCGACTGACAGATCAGGGCCCCCGCAAAATGCCGTTGCGCCGCCATGCGGGGGCCACTTATCTGACCGCAGTTCGAGCCAAGGACCTTTCAGCAATGCACATCATTCTCGGCCTCATCGGCCTCGCCACGGCGGCCTATTTCCTCGTCATCCGCGCCCGCAACGCCGCCCATGTCGCGTCCGACCTCTCCGACATGGCCCGCGACGTGCGCTCCGCCGCCCGCCGTTTCGGCTTCAAGCGCCAGACCAACATCCATCCGGTCGAAACCATCGAGGATCCCAACCTCGCCATCGCCGCCCTCGGCACCGCCTTCGTGGAGATGGACGACCTGCCCACGAAAGAACAGCGCGACGCGCTCAACGCCGCCGTGCGCGACCAGTTGCGGATGTCCGCCACCGACGCCGACGAGTCGCTCATTCTAGGCCACTGGTTCGTCTCCGAATGCCACGGCCCCGAAACCGCCGTGCCGCGCCTCAGCCGCAAGCTCTACAAGCTCGACGGTCAGGCCAGTTTCGAGCCGCTCCTGTCGGTCGTCACCGCCACGGCCCAGGCCAGCAACGGCGATCTTAACGCCAAACAGCGCGAGGCGCTCGACGAGATCCGCCGCGCCTTCCGCATCAAGTGATCGGGGCTATTCGCTGACGGGAATCGGTTGCGGCTCGGCCGCGGCATCCGCCGCCGCCGGCACCTCCTGCGCCTCGGGCGTGTCCGCAGACACCTCCGGCAGGTCCTGCACCACAGGCTCGGTCCCGACTGCCTCCGGTTCGGGCGTGGGCAACGTGCGCACCACGACCAGGTCGTCGGGCCGCAAACGCGGGCGCACGGTGCTCATCGGCTTGCAGTAGGTCTGCCGCCGCGTCCAGGCCATCATGTCCTGCCGCTTGCTGCGGCTGTGCAGCGGGCCCCAGTCGGCGGCCACCCCGCGCATTCCCCGCGACACCACGCCGTCCCGTGTCACCGTCTTGGCCATGATCCGGATGGCACAGCTCAGGTTCGTGGGCCCGTGCTTCAGCTCTCCTCCGCTCCGCGCGCGGCACCCGTAAAGCCTTGCCGTGGATGGCAAAATCTGCGTCAGCCCATACCACTGGCCACCCCCGCCCACGGCGTAGGACCGATAGGTGCTCTCATGTTTGACCAGCGCCGACAAAAACCCCACCCAGAATGCCCGCCGCTGCGCCGGGCTGGCATTGGGATAGGCCGGGCACCACTCCTCGATGTCGCGCGGCACCATGTCGGTCAGGGGCTTGCCGTGATCCTTCAGTGCCGCCAGCGCCGCACGCGTCCACAGGCGCGACCCGCCCACATGCTCCCACCGCGTGCGCGGCACATTGCCGTCGCGCGCGGGCGGCGACACGCGTGTCACCACTCCGTCCCTCAGCACCACGCCGTCCTCCTCGGCCGCGGCAAGTGACTGAAAGCACAGGCATATCACAAGGGCAGCGAACCTGAGCATCGGCGCAGTCTGCCTCACGGCCCGGTCCAAGGCAAGACTATTGCGCCCATGGGCAAATTCCCACTTGTCTCCGTGGAAGTGCCGCTTTTTGGCCGGATTGCCCCGTCACAAAGGTCCCGACATAACGAGCAGGCCGAAGGTATGGCACGACAGCCCCGACATGACCCCACGCGCAGCGGCGCGTCCCGCCCCAATGCCGCCCAGGCGCCGCGCGGCCTGCGCAAGTGGTTCGCCCCGCGCAGCGCCCCCGCCCGCGACGACGCCGCGCCGCGCCGTTCGACCGAGGATATCGATTCGCTGGCCAAGCGCATCATCGTGCCGTCCCTGCCCGTCTCGGACGAGGAAATGGCCCGCGCCACCCACCAGGACCGCGGCCAGAAACTCGCCCGGCAAGAGGCGTGGGATACCCTGTCAGACAAGATCCAGTATGCCGATCACACGCGGCTGGCCACGCCGGGGGGCGAAACCGCCTCGCTGCTGCTGGCCGCCGGCGCGCGCAGCGATATCGTCGCCGCCGCAGAGGACGCCCTGCATGACGGCCAGCACCCACCCGACGACGCCATCGAGGCGCTGGAGGAGGTGCTGGACGAGATGCCGGGCGACTACCCCTCGGCCCTCGTGGTGGCGCTTGCGCATATCGACATCGCCTGGGCCTGGCGCAACATCGCCGCGCGCGATGACCCCGCCGCCGCGGCCCGCGCCATCGCCCGGCATATCGCCAGCGCCGACGCCATACTCGAACCCTACGACGGCACGGCCATCGACGCGCCCTCGATCGCCGCCGCCCGCTGCGCGCTCATTGCCGCCTGTGACAAGCGCGGCCGCCGCGTGGCCGAGGAGTACGAGGCCCTCATCACGCTCGACCCCGACGGACACCGCCATATCCGCGCCCTGGGGCGTCACATCCTGCCGCCCTATGCCGGCGGGGTGAAGGCGCTCGAGGTCGCCGCTCGCCGCGTCGCCGCCCGCACCGAGGACACCTGGGGCGCCGGGGCCTATGCCTGGGCCTATCTCGACGCCCTCGCGCTCGACCCGCGCGCGCTCGACCTGCTAGAGCCGGGATTCTTCATCGAGGGGCTGCGCGACATTCTCGCCCGCAAGGACGATCAGCACATCATCAACCTCTTGGCCGCCTTCTGCGCCATCACCATGGCCCCCGGCGCCGGCGGCCGGGTGCTGCCGCCCCAGGCCGATCGGACCCGGGCCGAGATCCACGACTGCGTCGACTGGATTCTCGAACATCACCTTCAGGAACTGCACCCGCTGATCTGGTCCCAGACCCTGCTGATGCCGGGCCACGCACCGCTTCTGCCCTCGCGCCGCGCGCTTATCGCCAAGGGCCGCCAGACCGCCCTGCGCATCATCGCCGCCCGCTTCGCGGGTCACATCGCCGACGGCTCCTCGCTCGCCTTCTCGCGCCAGGGCATGTACCGCCTGCCCGCGCTTTGACAAGACGCGGGCTGAGCCGCTCGCTGCGCGGAATCTAGGCGCGGCTCTGCCGCGCTGCCGCGCATCGCCGGGCCGCCCCCTGGCCCGGCGATTTGGTTGCCGTGAGCGCCCCGCGCATTTCTTTTCCGAAATTGACCGAGATAAAGTACTTCCGAAAACCCGTTGGATCGCCGCGCCGCGGCCCGTCGACGCGCGTCCAACTCATCAGACGGATGCATTGCCTCCATCCACTTCCCCCTCCGCCTCACCCACCACCACGTGATCCGCGGGAATATTCGGCTGCGGATAATCCGCCTTCGTCCCACGCCGGACAAAGACCGAGGCATGAACCCGCGCGCCCTCGGGAATATGCCGATACTCGAACAGGGGCAGGTAGAACCCCAGGAACGTCTTGCGCCGGCTCAGGCTGTAGCGCGTCTTGTAGAACGGCAGGAATTCCACCAGCTTCCAGATCCCCTTCATCGACACGTTGTGCGGTGCCAGCGGGTCGGGCCCCACGTACCGCCCGTCCGGGTCCTCGCCCAGAACCAGCCGCCGCACCGTCGGTTCCTTGAACCGCACCCCCAAGGGCCGCAACTCGTCGATCATCCATTTCAGCGGAAACTTCGCCAACTGGCTGTGCTTTTCGGGATAGCCGCCGCCCACGTCGCCATGCACGCCGGAAAACCACACCTCGTCCACATCCTGCGGTTCGATCCTGCTCTCGTCGCGGGGCCGGAACGCGCTGCCCCAGTATTCCCCGCCCCCGGGCCAGGGCGTCGGCAGATACATCGTCCGCCGCTCGTCGATTGCCAGCGCGTGGCGTACCGACCGCACCGACGGGTTCTCGGACACATGCGCATGGTTGCGGATGCGCGGCAGCCGCGCGCTCCATTCGATCACCGACCCCACCGTGTCGAACAGGCCCAGCGCCCGGATCGCGGGCCGCCGCGGCCGCAGCATCCGCTCGAACAGCCGCACCTCGGCAAAGGGGTTTCGGTCGGGCTCGCGCGCATCGGTCACGTCGCGCCCCGTCGCCTGCCCGATATTCTTGTAGGCCCGGTAGGCATAGCTCAACAGGTTCAGGTTGCGCGCCTCGATCAGCCCCAGCGCATGGATGAACCCCGCCAGAACCCGCGCCGTATAGGCTCCCCGGCTGAACCCGATGATATAGATGCGGTCCGGCTCCTCGTCCGTGACGTTCTCGCGCTTGCCGTCATCGTAATTCTCGACAAGAAAGCGATAGGCCTCCTTCACATTGGCATCCAGCCCCCAGCCGGTGATCAGCCCCCAGACCTCGACCGCCCTGCGCCAGAACGCCAGCCAGGCATTCTCGGCCCCGAACGTCCCCACCCCGGGGTCGTAGAACACCAGCTGGTCCTCGTCCTTCTTCAGACAGCCGTACAGCCGCAGGATATTGGTCCGGTTGCGGGCAATCTCGTTCGACGTCCCGTCGCACAAAAGGATGATGTTCTTCGGCATGGCAATGAAGTCCCTTGAAATACCGTCCGGCAAAAACCCCGGCACAACCATAAATCAATGCCACCACCCTACCCCTCAACCCCGCCGGTTGCCAAGCCCGCCGCACGAGACGCCCTTGCCCGCGCCCGCGCTCTGGCCTAGAACCGCACCGTCACGTTGAACGGAGCGCGCAGACATGCTGGACCTGACCTATGAGACCCCGAAACCCAAGGTGATCGCCGGGGCGAAACAGGACTGGGAACTCGTCATCGGGATGGAGGTCCACGCGCAGGTCGCCTCGAACGCCAAGCTCTTTTCCGGCGCCTCCACCCGCTTCGGCGCCGAGCCCAATTCCAACGTCGCCTTCGTCGACGCCGCCATGCCGGGGATGCTGCCCGTCATCAATGAATTCTGCGTCGAACAGGCGGTGCGCACGGGGCTGGGGCTGAAGGCGCAGATCAACCTCAAATCCGCCTTCGACCGCAAGAACTACTTCTATCCCGACCTGCCGCAGGGCTACCAGATCTCCCAGCTTTACGAGCCGCTGGTGGGCGAAGGCGAAATCCTCGTGGACATGGAGCCGGGCATCGCGCGGCTGGTGCGGATCGAACGCATCCACATGGAACAGGACGCGGGCAAGTCGATTCACGACATGGACCCCGCCATGTCCTTCGTCGACCTCAACCGCACCGGCGTGTGCCTGATGGAAATCGTCAGCCGCCCGGATATCCGCGGCCCCGAAGAGGCCGCCGCATACGTGGGCAAGCTGCGCCAGATCCTGCGCTATCTCGGGACGTGCGATGGCAACATGCAGAACGGCAACCTGCGCGCCGACGTCAACGTGTCGATCTGCCAGCCGGGGGCGTATGAGAAATACCGCGAGACGGGGGATTTCTCGCATCTCGGCACCCGCTGCGAGATCAAGAACATGAACTCCATGCGCTTCATCCAGATGGCCATCGACTTCGAGGCCCGCCGCCAGATCGCCATCGTCGAGGGTGGCGGCGCCGTCGATCAGGAAACCCGCCTCTACGACCCGGACAAGAACGAAACCCGCTCGATGCGCTCCAAGGAAGAGGCGCATGACTACCGCTATTTCCCCGACCCCGACCTTCTGCCGTTGGAGATCGAGCAAGGCTGGGTCGACGACATCGCCGCGTCCCTGCCCGAACTGCCCGACGAGAAAAAGGCCCGCTTCGTCAAGGATTTCGAACTGTCGGAATATGACGCCAACGTCCTGACTGCCGAGCACGAGAACGCCGCCTTCTTCGAAGAGGCCGCCGCAGGCCGCGACGGCAAGCTGACCGCCAACTGGGTCATCAACGAGCTGTTCGGCCGCCTGAAAAAGGACGACCACGACATCACCGACAGCCCCGTCTCTCCAGCGCAGTTGGGCGGCATCGTCGAACTCATTTCCTCTGACGCCATTTCCGGCAAGATCGCCAAGGACCTGTTCGAGATCGTCTATACCGAAGGCGGCGACCCCGGGAAAATCGTCGAAGAGCGCGGCATGAAACAGGTCACCGACACCGGCGCCATTGAAACGGCCGTCGACCAGATCATCGCCGACAACCCCGCGCAGGTGGAAAAGGCCAAGGTCAATCCCAAGCTCGCGGGCTGGTTCGTGGGCCAGGTGATGAAGGCCACCGGCGGCAAGGCCAACCCCAAAGCCGTCAACGAGATCGTGGCGCAGAAACTCGGGCTGTAAGCGGCCAGAATTTTCGTACGAAAATTCTCAAGCCCAGAAAATTCGCACGAATTTTCTGGGCTCTTGTTCACATCACTGCGCGATGAACTGCTGCGGCTGCTGGCCCTGCTGCATCTGCCCCGGCGGAACGGTCTGGAATCCCGCCGCCTTCCACGCCTCGATCCCGCCGCGATACCACAGCACGTTTGTGTACCCGAGGTTGATCGCCCTGAGCGACGCGTTGTACGACATCCAGCATTCCACCGACAGGCAGTAGAACACCAGCGGCGTGTCCTTCTTGCCCTGCGTCAGCTGGTTCAGGAACTGGCCCATCTGCTGCTGCGTCTGATCCTGGAAATTGCCCGCCTGCGCGGCCCCGACGGCATTGATCGCCCCCGGCAGCATCTCGTTGCTGCCCAGCACGTCAAACAGCGCATAGGGCATCTGCCGCTGCACCATCTCGACCAGCCCCTTGGTGGTGATCAGTTGCCCGCCGGGGATCGAGTTGGGCGTCGCACCATGCATCGCCCCGCTATGCAACTGGTTCGTCGCCGGCACGCCCATGTCGCGCCGCTCCTGCTCGGCCAGCGCATCCAGCTGCGGGTTCCCCGTCGGCTGGGTGGTCGGGGTGTTTGTGGGCTGCGTCTCGGGCAATGTCGGCGGCTGGTCGGGCGGCGTCTGCGTCACCTGCCAAAGCCCCTGAAGTGCTGGCACATTGCCCGCTTGCGTCCAGTCGGCCATGCCATTGGCCCAGACCAGCGTGGTTTGCTGCAACGCGCCGCTCTGCGCCTTGGCCGCCAGCTGGTCCATCGAATAGGGGCCGCCCTGCTGACCGTTTTCCACCATGTAGAACGGCCCCGACTGCGCAGCCGCCGCCAGCGGCAGCACCGCCAGCATCAGCCCGGTCGCGATCATCATTGCCAGTCGTCTCATCATCATTGTCCTCTCAACCAGAAATCCAAGCACATCTAGATCTTGCGCCGCGACACCGTGCCTTGCGCGTCGCGGATGGTATTGTCGTCGATCACGTCGAACTCCGCCGGCGGCACCGCGATGCTCTCCACACTGTCCGCCCCCGCGGGATCGGCGGCCTTCGTCGTCATCACCACCGGCGCGTCATAGGAAATCTCAAAGCGTTCGAGCGCCTTGCGCGTCACCGCATAGCCGCCCTCGGACGACAAGAGAATGGTCCGCGCCACGCCCGCCTCGTCGGTCACGCTGACCTGCCCGGTGAAACCATAGGTGCCATCGGCGCGATACTCGGTCTGCCCGGTGACCACGCCGCGCCCCATTCCGGGGATCTCGGTGGTGATCGGTTCCGAGGTCCATGTGCCCTGCACGAACTGATCGAAATCGCGCTCTTCGGGAATCGGCGGCAGGCTGGGGTTGAAGATCTTCGACACCGCCGGCACCTTGCCAGCCGCCTGCCAGTCCTCCATCCCCTCCGTCCAGATCAGCGTATCGCTCCGCAACCGCCCCATGCGCATCCGCACCTGCAATTCCTCGACGAAATAGGGGCCGACGGGCTTGCCCTTGTGGATCATCATGTATTCCGGGTCGTCCAGCATCTGCGCCCGGCCCGGCCCCGGCACGGCCCAGACCGCCAGCACCAGCCCAAGACCCAAAAGCGCCGCGCCCCGCCCGCGCGCCAACAGCCGGATCATTGCCGCCTCCGCATGACGTATCCCTCGCCGTCGCGCAGGGTGTTGGCGTCCAGCACCTCGTAGGTGGCGGGCTGAAGCTTGGTGATGTTGGGCACACCCGGCACGTTCGGATCGGGGTGCTGCCAGGTCGACATCAGGTCGCCCTCATAGACCACGCGGAACGATTTCGCCCCCAGCGACTGAACCTTGAAGGTGCCGGTCGCCGCCAGGGTGATGGTAAAGTCCATGCCGCTCGCGTGCACCCCCTGGATGCTGCCTTTCATCTCGAACGCCCCGGCCTCGTGAAAGGTCGTCACCGCGTTCGCCGTACCCAGCCCCACGCCCGACACCGGCACCTGCGTCGGGTCCGCCACCCACGCCCCGGTCAGGAACGCCTTGAAATCGGTCGGTGCGTCCGGCACCACGCCGCCCTGTCCCAGTACCTGCGCCAGCTCCGGCACCTGCGCGGCGGGCGTCCACTGCGCCATGCCCGTCGCCCAGATCAGCGTCTGACCTGTCAGCTGACCGGCCCGCGCCCGGCCCTCCAGCTCGGCCAGCGTATAGGGCCCCGCCTGTGCACCGTTCTCGACCACGTAGAACCGCGCACCGTCCTCCGCCCGCGCGCCCAGCGACAGCACCAGCGCCGCGACAAGTGTCAAGATCCATGGCCGCATGTTTGAAGTCCCCCGAGGTCCAAAAGCGGGGCCCGGCCCCTGCGCCGTCCCTCACCCGCCGACCATCGCGCCCCCGCCCTGCACTTGCATCACCCAAATGGGTGACGCCGCACCCGCGCTTGTGCGTCTAGTCTGGCCTCACCCGCCGACCGCCAGGAAATCCGCCATGCGCCTTCTCTCTCTCCGACTGCTCGCGGCGCTGCTGCTGGCCACGCCAGCGCTGGCCGACACCGACAGCCCGCTTGCCAGGCACCTCGGCGATTTCGCCGCCGATGTGAAACCGGGCAAGATGCACGGCTACATCATCGCCGAACGCGGCGGCTGGGTCACCTTCGTCAGGTCAGGCCCCCCAGGCGCCACCTTCTATACCCAGGCAGACTACACCGACCAGGACCCGGCCAGCCTCACGATTTCGGCCATGCTCTTCACCGGCGGCAACCGCGAGGGCCACGGCTATATCGGCCTTGCCTACAAAATGATCGACGAAAACAACCTGGGCGCCGTCATGATCGGCAGCGACGGGCGCGCGCACCATTACCGAATAGACGACAAGCTGCAGCGTCACGAGTGGATCGAGGACAGTCATCCGCGCCTTGACGGCACCGACCGTCTGAAACTGTACGTCACCCGCGACACTGCCACCGCCTGGCTGAACGAGCGCCAGATTTTCACCACCAGCTTCAGCACCGATGAGCCCTGGAAGGTGGGCTTCCTCGTAGCCGGCAGCGGTGTTTCCGGCCTGACCGGGGTCACGGTCGTGCCTTGAGCCTGAGGTGCACACCCCGCCTTACCCAATTGGGTGAAGCCGCCGGACCGTCTTTTCGCCTTTACTGAACCCAAACCGCACGCGGCGCGCCGCACAGACTTATCAGGGGAGGCCTTCGTGCCACGTTTCCGTTTTCGCAGTTTGACAGGCGCGCTTGCCTGCGCCCTTATTCTTGCCCTGCCGCTGCCCGGCCACGCGCAATCGGACCTCGATCCACATCTGGGCCCCCTCGCCAGCCAGGTCGAGATCGGTCAGGACGCCCCCTGGAGAATCGGCACCGAGGGCGGCTGGGCCACCTTCCGCAACACCACCGACCCCGGCGACGTGCGCTATTACTGGACCGATCTCAGGGACATGGCCGACACCGACTTCTCGGTCTCCGTCACCCTGTTCGCCCAATCGAACACGCAGAACGCGATGAATGCCGGCATGATCTTCAATTTCGAGGGATCCGACAGCTATTTCGCCGTCACCATCGCCAGCGACGGCACGCCCTACGTGATCGTGCGCAACGCCGACGGCTTCCAGCCCCAACCGCTCGACACCACCGCCGCGCGGCTCGACGGCAGCGATGTGCTCCGGGTGGAGGTTCAGGGCACCAACGTCCACGCCATGCTGAACGGCGACACCCTGATCAATGCCAGCTTTGGCGGGCCGGTGTCGCGCAAGACAGGCGTCATCGTCTACGGCACCGGCGTCGCCGGCTTTACCGGCCTGACGGTCGAGCCGATGGAGACGGGCAGCACCCTGCCCACACCGGGCGGCGACACGACCCTGCCCACCCCCGGCGGCGACACCGACGGCCCCCCTCCGACCCCCGGAGGTGACACGGACGGACCACCCCCCATCCCCGGCGGCGACACGGACGGACCGCCCCCGGTTCCCGGCGGCGACACCGACGGACCGCCCCCCATTCCCGGCGGCAACACCGACGGTCCACCTCCCATTCCCGGCGGCGATACCGACGGACCGCCCCCCATTCCCGGCGGCGATACCAACGGTCCACCCCCGATCCCCGGCGGCAACACCGACGGTCCGCCCCCCATCCCCGGCGGCGACACCAACGGACCGTCTCCGATTCCCGGCAACGACACCAGTGGCCCGCCCCGCATCCCGGGCCAGGACCAGGGCACCGCCATGTCCGCCATCGACGGCCTCACCCGCGAACAGGCCGAGCGTCGCCTGGGCGTCGCCTTGGGCATCTTCCTGCACGAAATGGCCCACGCTGTGATCGGCGAAACCGGCCTGCCCGCCACCGGCCCCGAAGAAGACACCGCCGACAGCTTCTCGGCCTTCACCATGGCCAGCATGATGGAAGGCGCCACGCCGCAGACGCAGGAGTTCATCGTCGGCGTCATCGAAAGCTCCACCTTGCTGTGGTACTATACCGCCCGCGCCTTCCAGCAGCAGCAGGTCACCCATGACTGGCAGGACGAACACGCCCCCAACATCAAGCGGTTCCGCAATTCCTTCTGCATCATCTACGGCTCGAACCCCCAGATCTTCGAACCCGTCGCGACCAAGGTCGATTTCACCGACCGCTCCAAGCAGCGGTGCGCCTACGAATTCGCGAAAAGCTATGAAGCCTGGGATGAACTTCTGGCGCTGCGCGGCCGCAATCTGGGTGCCGACATGCCCGGCCGCTATCCCGCCAACCAGCCCGGCGGCAAACTCAACCTGACCTTCCAGCCCAGCCAGTCGGAATACGGTCGCAAGACCGAGGAACTGCTGAAGTACCAGAACCTCGTGCCCGGCATCACGCAGCTTTTCGAGCAGTATTTCGTCTGGCCGCGCGACGTCACCATCACCTTCCGCGACTGCGAGGAAATCAACGCCTGGTACAACCCGATGGAAGCGTCCGTGACCATGTGTTACTCAGCCATCGAATTCTTCGAAGGCTTCCTGAACCGCGGGATCGACTCGGCGAACTGACGCGCCTCAGACCGCGCCGCGCCGCAGTCCCATGCCGCGTCCCGCCGTCTCGGGGCGCGGCAACGCCTTGTGCGCCTCCGCCACCCGCCGCAACCGCGACAGCACCTTGTCGGGCATCGGCACCACCTTAGGCCCCGACTGATCCACATGCAGCGCGATCCCCTCGCCCGTCGCCACCAGCGTGCCATCCTCGCGCATCAGCTCTTGGTAGCTGTGAAACCGCTTCTCGTCGTGGTCGAGAATGCGAAAAGAAGCCCGCACCCGGTCGCCCAGCTTCAGCTCGCGCAGGTAGCGCACGTGAAACTCCGCCGCATAGGTGGTGCACCCGCTCGCGGCGCGATAGTCCGGCCCGAACCCGATCTCGGCATAGGCCTCGTCCGCCGTGCGGTCGAACAGCACCGTGTAATAGCCCATGTTCATGTGCTGATTATAGTCGATCCAGTCCGCCTCGACGGCGTGGAGACTCGACATAAGGGGTACAGGGTCGGTCATGGGTCCCCCAATAGCATGGGCCAATGGCGCATGACCACGCTTTACGCGCCCACCAGACCAATTTATACCAGTTACACTGAAATTGGTCTGGTCAGATGAGCACAGAAACCCAAGACACCGCTCCCGAACTGCGCCTCGCCCATCCCGTGGGTGCCACCGTGCAGATCGTCGTCGACACGCTCTTCGCGCGTATCAAGTCCGAGGAATATCCCCGCGACACCCGCCTGCCGTCCGAACGCACGCTGGCCGCCGAACTGGGCGTGGCCCGCAACACCGTGCGCGAGGCGCTCGACGTGCTCGAAGGCCAGGAGGTCATCCGCCGCCGCCCCGGCGCCGGCAGTTTCGTCACCTACCGCTCCGCGCCCCATTCCGCCCCCTCGCCCGGTTCCGTCGCGGGCGAGACCAGCCCCCTCGACCATCTTGTCGTGCGCGGCATCCTCGAGCCGGAAATCGTCCGGCTGGCCGTGGTGAACATGACCCCACGGATGCTGACGGCGCTGTCCGAAACCCTGTCGCGGATCGAAACGGTGACCACCGATGTCGACGCCTTCATCGCGCTCGAGGAACAGCTCTACCTGCAGATCGCCGAAGGCACCGGCAACGCGCTTCTGGCCTCGTGCTACCGGCTGGCCATCGACACCTACCGCGAAAGCTACCGCACTCGCCTGCGCCGCCGCGCCCTCACCCCGCGCCGGATGCAGGATTATCAGAAACGCTACAACACGCTCTACAACGCCATCGCCTCGCGCGACGTCGGCCAGGCGGTCGAGTTCATCAAGCTGCACCTCGTCGAGGAACAGAAGCTGCTCCTCCAAGACGATTAACGCGCATTAACTCCGGTTAACGCAGGGCCAAGACTTTTTAAAAAGTCTTGGCAAAAGTTTTCAAAAAACTTTTGCACCGCGCGCCCCGTTCATCCCGGCGCCCGGACAATGGCACCGACGCGATACACCTGAAATACCGACGCGATACCGACACGGTTTTCGGCATCTCCCGAAAGTTTACCCTTGAGTCGCGTCCTCGTCGCTCACCACCCGCGCGCCCAGCGCCAGCACCCGCTCATAGGACAGCCGCTGCTGCCACATCTGCCCCAGGTCCCGCATCTCGGCCCGCAGCAGATCCTCGTGCCGCCGCAGCCATCCCGGCACCGATCCAAAGGCCACAACCTTTGCCCGCCCTTCCTCGATCCGCACCACCGGCCAGTCGCCTACCAGCGCGTTGTCGATCCCGAACACCTCCGCCCCCCACCACTCGGCAGGACCAAAGGCGTGCGTCACCTCCCCCAACTGCTTCATCGCCGCCAGCACGCTTGCCGGCGCCACGCTGTCGGCCTTTTCCACCGCGGCGTGCCAGATATCCAGGATCGCCGCGTATTCCCAGCTCACGGCGGTCCAGCTGTCTGGGTAGAGGGCGTTGTACTCCTCGAAAAACGCGTTGGGCCGGTTGAAAAAGAACGCCTTCTCGCTCAACGCCGGATCGTCGAAATCGGGGAACTGGAACACCAGCCCTTCCATGAACTCCGCACCAAGCCGATCGACCAGCCGGTCATAGTGATCGCAGGTGCAGGACAGGATTTGTCCTTTGAAACCCTTGGCATGGGCGTATTCCGTCATCGCGTGCACCATCGGGGTATAGCTCGTGCACCAACACAGGATGTCCGGCTTCGCGGCCAACATCGGCCCCACCACGTTCTCCGCCGGCGCACCTTCGGCGGGGTATTGCACCTCGTGCACGATCTCGACCCCCGCCGCCTTGAACGCCGCACGATACGTGGCCAGCGACGGCAGGCCCATCCCGTCCTGCTGCGCGCACAGCGCGACGGACTTCAATTCCGGGCGCGCCTTGATCAGCCACTCCACCCCGGTCACCACGTAAACCGGGTGCACCTCCGACGGCGCGATCAGGTAAGGCGCGTCCGGCGACAAATCCGACGGCAACAGGGTCGAGGTCAGGATCCGCCTGTCCATCAGGCTCTGGCCCACCGCGCGATATGCGTCGCCCCCCAGCATCATCATCAGCTTGATGTCATGCTCGCGCATGAGCGCCTGCGCCCCCTCGCGCGCCGCGTCAAGACTTTCTCCACAATCGTATGCGTGAATGCGTATCGGATAGCGCCGCCCCCCGATCAGCACGCCGCCCGCGTTGTTCAGCCACCGCTCCCAGATGCGGCAGCCCTGCAATCCGGGCAGCCCCCAGCTTTCCGCCTGGCCCGACAATGGCGCCAGAAACCCGATGTCCACCGTCCGCGCCATCCCCACCGACAGGCGCGGCATCACCCCCGAAAGGGCCAATCTTTGGGCAAAACTGGATGTTTCCGCGGCCACCGCACGCTCCCTTAAGGAATCCTTGACAGACTGGTCCAGTCTTTGGCTTAGTAAAAGGAACCAAAAGAACCAAAGTCAATAATTGGTCCACACCAATCTAGGGAGATATGACAAAATGGCCAAGAAAAGAGTTGCCGTCATCGGCGCAGGACCGTCCGGACTGGCGCAGCTGCGCGCGTTCCAGTCCGCCGCCGACAAGGGCGCCGAGATCCCCGACATCGTCTGCTACGAGAAACAAAGCGACTGGGGCGGTCTGTGGAACTACACCTGGCGCACCGGCGTCGGCGCGGATGGCGAACCCTGCCACGGCTCGATGTACCGCTACCTGTGGTCCAACGGCCCCAAGGAAGGTCTGGAATTCGCCGACTACACGTTCGACGAGCATTTCGGCAAGGAAATCGCCAGCTACCCGCCCCGCGCCGTGCTCTTCGACTATATCGAGGGCCGCGTGAAAAAAGCCGGCGTGCGCGACTGGATCCGCTTCAACAACGTGGTCCGCGACGTGCGCTACGACGACAAGACCGAGACATTTACCGTCACCGCCCGCGATTCCCAATCGGACACGGAAACCGAGGAAGAGTACGACCACGTCATCGTCGCCACCGGCCACTTTTCCACCCCGAACATGCCCCACTACCCGGGCTTCGACACGTTCAACGGCCGCATCCTGCACGCCCACGATTTCCGCGATGCCCGCGAGTTCGAGGGCAAGGATATCCTGATCATGGGCGCCTCCTATTCGGCCGAGGATATCGGCTCGCAATGCTGGAAATACGGCGCCAACTCGATCACCTCCTGCTATCGCTCCGGACCCATGGGCTATGACTGGCCCGACAACTGGGACGAGGTTCCGGCGCTGGAAAAGGTCGAGGGCAAGACCGCCCATTTCTCCGACGGCCACACCCGCGAAGTGGATGCCATCATCCTGTGCACCGGCTACAAGCACCACTTCCCGTTCCTGCCCGACGACCTGCGTCTGAAAACCGCAAACCGCCTGGCGGCGGATGACCTCTACAAGGGCGTTGTCTGGATCAACAATCCCAAGATGTTCTATCTCGGGATGCAGGACCAGTGGTTCACCTTCAACATGTTCGACGCTCAAGCCTGGTGGGTGCGAGACTGCATCATGGGCCGGATCGCCCTGCCGGACACAGCCACGATGGAGGCCGACTGGAAAAAGCGCCAGGCCGACGAGGACGCGCTCGAGGACGATTACGCGTGCATCCGCTACCAAGGCGACTACACCGAGGAGTTGATGGCCGAAACCGACTATCCCGGCTTCGACGTCGAGATGGCCTGCCAGCAGTTCTATGCGTGGAAGAAGCACAAGAAAAAGGACATCATGGCCTTCCGCGACCACGGCTATGTCTCGCCCATGACGAACAAGCAGGCGCCCGCACACCACACACCATGGAAAGACGCGCTGGACGACAGCCTGGAAAGCTACCTTCAGACCAGCTGAGCAAAAGCGTTTCCGGGTCAGTTCGAAACATGCATCGCTTTTTGCGCCTCAAGAGGCAGCGAAAAGCGATGCATGATTTCCCGAAAATGCTCTCATTACGCGCCGGTTCGCCCCCCGCGGGCCGGCGCATTCCCCACCACAATTCTTCCTCTGGCCAGAAATATCCCGGAGAGCGCGAGAGGCAGCGCCTCTCGCCCCGGTCGCCGCGGGCGCAGCCCACGGCGAAACCGCTTTCAGCCCGCCTTAACCGCCGTGCCCAGCCGCGCGGCCCGGCGGCCAGGGTCCTCGCGCCCGATCGAGCGGCAGAGGATGATCACCGGCAAAAGCCCGAACGCCACCAGAACCAGCGAAGGCACTGCCGCCTCGTGCAGGCGCTCGTCGGCGGCCAGCCGGTGCGCCTGCACCGCCAGCGTCTGAAAGTTGAACGGATGCAGGATCAGCGTCGCGGGCAGTTCCTTCATTACATCCACAAAAACGATCAATAGCGCCGTCAGGACCGACGACCGCGCCACCGGTAGATGCACCCGCAAGAGCAGCTTCGGCCCCGAATGCCCCAGCGACCGTCCGATGGCATCGAAATGCCCCGGCACCGTGGCCATACCGCTGTCATAGGCATTGAGGGCGGCAGCCATGAACCGGGTCATGTAGGCCAGCACCATCAACCAGATCGACCCGGTGATCAGCAGCCCGGTGTCGATGCCGAAATTGGCCTCCATGATCCGATCGATCAGATTGTCGAGCGCGGCCATCGGCACCATCAGCCCGACGGCAATGACGCCCCCCGGCACCGCGTATCCCAGGCCTGCGCCCACCACCAGCGCCTTGCTGCGTCGCGTGGGGCGGGTGCGTGCCCGGAACCCGATCAGGATCGCGCCCAGCACCGTCAGCACCGACGCCACCGATGCCAGCATCACCGAGTTCTGCATGAAGCCGATATAGCGCGCCGCAAAGAGGTTCTGGCCCGACCCCACCGCCATCGTGCCCAGCATGATCACCGGCACGATGAACCCCAAGAGAACCGGCACCAGACAAATGAGCGTCGCGACCCACCCCGCACCGCCCGTCAATTGCGGCTTTTCCAGCGTGTCGAACCGCGCCCCGCGCCCCGCCGTCTGTGCGCGGCCCCGCTGCGCCCGTTCCAGCCCTGCCACCAGCAGAGCGAACATCAGCAGGCACAGCGACAGCTGCGCCGCCGCGGGCCGGTCCCCCAGCGAAAACCACGCCTGGTAGATGCCGGTCGCAAACGTCTGCACATTGAAGAAGGCAACAGTGCCGTAATCCGCGATCGTCTCCATCACCGCCAGCAGTGCGCCCCCGGCGATGGCCGGTCGCGCCATCGGCAACGCCACGCGCCAGAACGCCTTCATTGGCGATTGCCCCAGCGTGCGCGCCACCAGGAACGCGTTCGACGATTGCTGCCGAAAGGACGCCCGCGCAAGCAGGTAGACATAAGGGTAAAGCACGATGATCAGCATCAGCGCCGCACCGCCCAGGCTGCGGATCTCCGGAAACCAATAATCCCGAGGCCCCCAGCCCGTCAGATCGCGCAGCAGGGTCTGCACCGGGCCGGGATGGTCCAATAGGTAAGTATAGGCATAGGCCAGCACATAGGCCGGAAAGGCCAGCGGCAGCGCCAGCGCGATCTCCAGCCAGCGATGCCCCGGAAAGCGATAGACCGTCACCAGCCATGCGGTGACCGACCCGATCACGGCCGTGCTGAGGCCCACGACCACCACAAGAACCAGCGTCGTCGCGGTATAGCGCGGCAGCACGCTCGACAACACGTTGCGCCACGTGTCCAGATCGCCGGTGAACGCCGCCAGCGCCGACGCAATGATCGGCGCCACGCACAATGCAACGATGATCCAGGCCAGGCGATGCAGCAGGCTTTCCGACATCCGGCGGGTCCCTTGTGGAAGCAACCGCCCTTCGCTGCCACATCCGGCCGGAACTTGCCAGCAGAAACCTGACAAAAATGGTTTACCAGGCCCGACGTAGCGGCGTCACTTGGTCAGGATCAGCTTGCCCGCCCGAGTGATCCGCAGCGTGTAGACCTTGTCATCCAGCGTGATCTGCGCGGTCGATTGCCCGCGTGTCAGATCGCGTGCATCATGAAGCGTTTCGCCCGCCTCGCTCGCCGCCACCAGTTGCGGCATCTCTTTCGTCTGCGCGCGGATCATGCGCCTGTCTCCCCGGCGGCCTGCAACAGCCGCTCCAGCATCAGGTCAAGGCACAGCCCGCTTGTCATCGCGGCGTCGAGAAGGGTGAAGGATCGGGGGTGCGGCATCGGTACGTGCCGCGGCTCTCGGCCAGCCGTTTCAGGGTAAGGCATCACATGCATGATCGCGCTCCATTGCTTGCGATTCTAGGTGGATGGCTGACCTTGCAGGCTGGCTTGCTTAATTTCTGATTGAATTAGTCGGAAATGTCAACTCCCGCATTTTTCCGTGGCGATAACCCCGCCGAACCGCCGATGCTGCCGCGTGGAATAGCGGTGGCATTCAAGATCGCAAAGCAGGTCATGCCGGGCTGAAGCCCCAGCTCGGTCGCCGCCCGCTGCGTGATCCGTGCCAGAAACACGTCCCGACCCGCCCGCAATTGCACCGCAACACCGGGCCCCATCCCGCGATGCAGCGCCACCACATCGACCGGCAGCACGTTGTGCGATGACAACCCCTCGGGTGCGGCCCGCGAGATCAGCACATCCTGCGCCAGCACCCGCAGACGGATCGTGCTGCCTTCGGGCGCCGTCACGCCGGGCAACAGCAACTCGCCCCCCGACAGTGTCAGCCGGCTCAGCCCGTCGGCCCCGTGTTCGGCCACGCGTGCAGGCAGGATCGCGCCGGCCTCCCGGACACCGACCAGCGGCAACGCCTTGGGGTCGCTCAGCACCGCCTCGGCGCTGCCCGACAGCACCACCTGTCCGCGCTGCAGGACCACCAGGTCGTCGGCCAGCCGTGCCACCTCGGCCAGGTTGTGCGACACATAGACGATCGGCACCTGCGCCACGTCGCGCAGCCGCTCCAGATAGGGGAAAATCTCGTCCTTGCGCGGCTCGTCCAGCGCCGCCAACGGCTCGTCCATCAGCAACAGCCGCGGCCGCGACAACCAGGCCCGCGCCAGCGCCACCCGTTGCTTTTCCCCGCCCGACAGGGTGTTGGGCCGGCGATGCAGCAGCGCCTCCAGCCCCAGCAGGTCCACGACCCGCCGCATCTCGTCCCGGTCGAGCCCGCCTTTTGCAAAGCGGGCGCCATAGCCGATATTCGCCGCGACGGTCATGTGCGGAAACAACCGCCCGTCCTGAAAGACATAGCCGATCCGCCGCTGCGATGCGGGAACATGCACGCCCCGCTCCGCGTCGAACAACACCGTCTCCTCCAGCGCGATGCGCCCGCCACCCGGCCGCAGCAGCCCGGCGATAGCGTTGACCACGCTCGACTTGCCCGCCCCGGACGGGCCGAACAGCGCCGTCACGCCCGGCCCGGCCCGGAACGACACCGACAGGTCCAGCCCCGGAAAGCGGTGGCGCAGGTCGACGTCCAGGCTCATCGCGGCGCGTCCTGCCCGATGCGCCGGGCAACCCGTCGTGCCAGCCATTCCGACACCAGCACCGCGCCCAGCGCCACGATGATCGCAAGGATCACCAGCCTGACAGCCCCGGCTTCGCCGCCCGGCACTTGCAGAAAGGCATAAATCGCCGACGGCAGCGTCTGCGTCTCGCCGGGGATGTTGGCGACGAAGGTGATGGTTGCGCCGAACTCTCCCATCGCCTTGGCGAACCCCAGCACCACGCCGGCCAGGATACCGGGCGCGATCAGCGGCAGCGTCACCGTGCGAAACCGTGCCGCCCGCCCCGCGCCCAGCGTCTCGGCCGCCGCTTCCAGCTTGGGATCGACCGCCTCGATCGCCAGCCGGATCGCCCGCACCATCAGCGGGAACCCCATGATCCCCGCCGCCAGTGCCGCGCCGGTCCAGCGAAAGGCCAGCACGATGCCCCAATCCGCCAGCATCCGGCCCAGCGCGCCGTTCATCCCGAAGGTCAGCAGCAGCAGATACCCGGTGACCACCGGCGGCAGGACCAGCGGCAGATGCACCAGTGCGCTCAGCAGTGCCTTGCCCGGAAACCGCTTGCGCGCCAGCACCCAGGCTACCGCAATGGCCGGCGGCAGGCTGATCACCACCGCCCAGGCCGAAACTTTGAGCGAGAGGGTCAGCGCGGCCCATTCCACTTCACTGAGCTCCAGGCTCACGGCGCGCGTCCGGCCAGGGAAAAGCCGTGGGCGACGAACGCCTGCCCGGCCGTCTCGGATCGCAGCTGCGCCAGCACCGCTTTTGCCGCTTCGGTTTCGCGTCCCGCAACCAAAGCCGCCGGGTACACGATCGGATCGTGCAACGCGGGGTCGATCCGGCTCAGAACCTGCACCCCTCGATCGGCCTCGGCATCACTGGCATAGACCACGCCCAGGGGCGTTTCTCCGCGCGACACCAGCGCCAACGCGGCGCGGACATTTTCCGTCTCGGCAAGCTGCGGGCGCAGCGCGTCCCATAGGCCCGCCGCCTGCATCCACTGCTTCGCATAGATCCCTGCGGGCACCGCCTGGGTGTGGCCGACCGCCAGCCGCCCCCCGGCCAGCCGGGCCAGCAGACCATCGACGGTCACCTCCGCCAGCGCCGGCGCGTCCTGCGGCCCCACCAGAACCAGCCGGTTGCCCAGCAGGTCCGCACGGGTCGACGGCGCGAGGTGGCCCTGCTCTTGCAGCCAGTCCATCCACGCCACGTTGGCAAGAATGACGATATCCGCCGGCGCGCCCTGCGCCACCTGCCGCGCCATCGTCCCCGACCCGCCGTAGGAGATGCGCGCGTCGGTGTCCGACCCTTCCAGCGCGGCCTCCAGCGCGCCGCGCAAAGACGCCGCGGCAAAGATCGTCACCGGCGCGTCGGAACGGGCCGGCACCGTGGCGGCCACCGCCACGCAAATGATTGTCAGCAATCCGAAAAACCGCATCATTGCCAGAGTATCTTGCAGTTCGTGAGGTGACACAAGGGCCGCCCTGGCGCGCGGCGCGCGCCTCGGGTTCGGCACCGACACCACAATCGGTTCGAATTGTTCTTGGCATCATACAAATTTCATATCAATCTGCGACGATAGCGTTAATACTACGTATATACACGTCCGCCTGGACAGGTGCGCAGAGATCGGACCAGGATGAGTTTACAGGGCAAAGATCAGTATCCTCTCACGCTGCAAATCGCCGACAAGCGCGATGTGCGCAGCCAGTTCGGCGCGCTGTGCTATCGCATGAAGGCCGGCAAGCCGCAGGTTCTGATGATCACGTCGCGCCGCACCGGGCGCTGGATCATCCCCAAGGGCTGGCCCATGGAAGGCAAGACACCGGGCCAAAGCGCCTTGCGCGAGGCCTGGGAAGAGGCCGGCGTGCGCGGCAAGGTCACCGGCACCTGCCTTGCGCTTTTTTCCTACACCAAGGGCGTGGGCGCCGCCGACCGCTTGCCCTGCGTCGTGATGGTCTATCCCGTCAAGGTCGATGCCCTGGCCGATGACTTCCCCGAAGCCGGACAACGCAAGCGCCGCTGGATGAGCCTCAAGAAAGCGGCCAAACGGGTAGAGGAACCGGAGCTCGCTCACCTGCTGAAATCGTTCGACCCGCGCCGGCACTGACGCCGCCAATCGCCCGTTCTGCTTGATTTTTCCGGCGATCCGCCTATTTCTCTCATTGGTTTCGAAGCGGAGCAGGCCGGTGATAAAATTCACCCTGAAATGCGATCACGATCACCAGTTCGAAAGCTGGTTCCAGTCGGCCTCGGCATTCGACAAGCTTGAGGCCGCCGGCATGATTTCCTGCGCGATTTGCGGCTCGACCTCGGTGGAAAAGGCGCTGATGGCCCCAAGCGTGCGCGCCAGCCGCGAGACCGGCCACGCGACCGACCGGTCCACGCACGCGCCATCACGCCTCGCCGCGCCCTCCGACGACCGCGCCCGCGCTATCGCTGCTCTGAAAAAACAGGTTGAAGAAAATTCCGAATATGTCGGCCTCAAATTCGCCGCCCAGGCCCGCGACATGCATGACGGCCTGACCCCGCAACGCGCCATCCACGGCGAGGCCCGGCCCGAAGAGGCCCGCAAACTGATGGAAGATGGCGTTCCGGTTCTGCCTTTGCCCTTCGTACCGGGCCGCAAGTCGAACTGATATCTTGTTTGGCGCGGGGGCACCGCCCAGACCGCGCTTTTGTCGATGCCAGGAAAAGGACACCGAATGCATGTCGTGATCACCGGCGCAAACCGCGGGATCGGCGCCGCACTGGCCGAAGGCTATGCACGCCGCGGCGACGAAGTTACCGGCACCACGCGCGACCCCGAGGCCACGCACACGCTTGACGTCGCCGACCCCGCCAGCCATCGCGCCTTCGCCGCGCGGCTCGACGGCTCACCGGTGGACCTTCTGATCTGCAACGCGGGCGTCTACCTCGACAAGGGCGAGACACTGCCCGACGGCTATCCGGTCAAAATGTGGACCGACAGCTTTGCCACCAACGTCACCGGCGTCTTCCTGACGGTGCAGACGCTTCTGCCCTGCCTGCAAGCCGCCGAGGCCGGCCGGATCGCGATCATTTCCAGCCAGATGGCCAGCCACGAACGCGCCCCGGGCGGCAGCTATATCTACCGCGCGTCCAAGGCGGCGGCCCTGAATCTGGGGCGCAACCTGGCCCGCGACCTCGCGACGCTGGGGCTTGCCGTGGGCATCTATCACCCCGGCTGGGTCCGCACGGACATGGGCGGAGACAGCGCCGACATTTCCGTGGACGAGGCCGCGTCGGGCCTGATGGACCGTTTCGATGCGCTCGATCTTGACAGCACCGGCTGTTTCAAGACCTGGGATGGCAAGGATCATCCTTTTTGACCCGCGCAATTTTCTTCAGCGAAGAAAATGCCCGAGAAAATTCGTACGAATTTTCTCGGGCGCGCAACGCACACGCTCGGCCCTTGCCCTTCGCCGCGCACCCGCGTAAAGCACCTGCGATCTGATCCAAGGACGCAGCCATGCCCCTGCTCGTGATGAAATTCGGCGGCACTTCGGTGGCCAACATCGACCGCATCCGCCGGGCGGCGAAGCGCGTCGGCGTCGAGGTGGCCAAGGGCTATGACGTGATCGTCATCGTCTCGGCCATGGCCGGGCGCACCAATGAACTGGTCGGCTGGGTCGACGAGATCTCGCCGCTTTACGACGCGCGCGAATACGACGCCGTTGTCAGCTCGGGCGAGGCCGTCACCGCCGGCCTCATGGCGCTCACCTTGCAGGAAATGGACATCCCCGCGCGCAGCTGGCAGGGCTGGCAGGTGCCGCTGAAAACCAACTCGTCCCACTCCGCCGCGCGGATCGAGGAAATTCCGACTGACAACATCAACGCCAAGTTCGGCGAAGGGATGCAGGTCGCCGTGGTCGCGGGCTTCCAGGGCGTCAGCCCCGAGGGCCGGATCACCACGCTGGGCCGGGGCGGGTCGGATACGACCGCCGTGGCCTTCGCCGCCGCCTTCGGCGCGGAACGCTGCGACATCTATACGGATGTCGACGGCGTCTACACCACCGACCCGCGCATCACCGACAAGGCGCGCAAGCTCGACAAGATCGCCTTCGAGGAAATGCTGGAACTCGCCAGCCTGGGGGCCAAGGTCCTTCAGACCCGCTCGGTCGAGTTGGCGATGCGCTACAACGTGCGTCTGCGCGTGCTATCAAGTTTCGAGGAACAATCGGACGACGCAGGAACCCTGGTCTGCGCCGAGGAGGAAATCATGGAATCAAACGTGGTCAACGGCATCGCCTATTCCCGCGACGAGGCGAAGATGACCCTTATCTCCGTCGCCGACCGCCCCGGCATCGCCGCCGCCATTTTCGGGCCGCTGTCGAATGCGGGCGTCAACGTGGACATGATCATCCAGAACATCTCCGAGGAAGGCCGCACCGACATGACATTCTCATGTCCCGTGGACCAGGTGGCCCGCGCCGAAAAGGCGCTCAAGGGCGCCAAGGAAAAAGGCGAGATCAACTTTCACGACCTCGTGGCCGACACCAACGTGGCCAAGGTCTCGGCCGTGGGCATCGGTATGCGCAGCCAGTCGGGCGTCGCCGCCAAGATGTTCCAGACGCTGCGCGACGAGGGCATCAACATCAAGGTCATCTCGACCTCCGAGATCAAGATCTCGGTGCTGATCGACCGCAAGTACATGGAACTGGCCGTGCAATCGCTGCACGACGCGTTCGAGCTGGACAAATCCGCCTGATCCCGCCCCGCCGCGCGATCCTTCAGACACCGCCGGCGGCGTACCTTGTGACCAGCGCAACCCAAGATTGCATTTCTGCATTTTCGACAATCTTCATTCGGGACTGCACATTGTCCTTTCACATCGGCCTGCACCTGTGATTTAAACGGTCCGGCTTCTGGCCAGCCCATCCGAACCGAAAGGCTTCGACCGCGATGACACCCGACGGCGATCCCGTACAGACCGACAGCCGCCAGATGCTCTCGCGTTTGCGCGCGCTCATGGCCGAGGATGCCGCCGGCCAGGCCAGGCTGGACGCGATAACCACGCTCATCGCCGAGGAAATGCGCACCGAAGTGTGCTCGATCTACCTTTTCCGCGACGAGCAGACGCTGGAGCTTTGCGCCACAGAAGGTCTCAACCGCGATGCCGTGCACCAGACCCGGATGAAACTGGGCGAGGGTCTAGTGGGCCGCGTCGCCCGCACCGGCAAGGTCGTAAATACCGACAATGCCCCCGCCGCACGCGGTTTTCGCTACATGCCGGAAACCGGTGAAGAGGCCTATTCATCGTTCATGGGCGTGCCGATCCAGCGGCTGGGCGAAACCTTGGGCGTGCTGGTCGTTCAGTCGAAACAGTCGCGCGAATATTCCGACGAGGAACTCTACGCCGTCGAGGTGGTCGCCATGGTCATCGCCGAGATGGCCGAGCTGGGCGCTTTCGTCGGCGAAGGTGCGGCCATGTCCGCCCGCCACCAGCAGCCGGTGCTCTTCCGCGGCGGCATCGCACAGGAAGGTGCCGCGCAAGGCCGTGTCTGGCTGCATGAGCCGCGCGTCGTGGTCACCAACCCCATCGCCGAGGATCCAAACCGCGAACTGGAACGGCTGGAAGAGGCCGTAGAGACCCTGCGTGTAGGTGTCGACCGTATGCTCAGCACAGCCGCGACCGGCGACAAGGAACAGCTTCAGGTGCTCGAAGCCTACCGCATGTTCGCCAATTCCAAGGGCTGGATGAAGCGGATGGAAGAGGATATCGCGCGCGGTCTCTCGGCCGAGGCGGCGGTGGAAAAGGAACAATCCACCACCCGCGCCCGGATGACGCAAGTGACCGATCCGTATCTGCGCGATCGCCTCCACGACCTCGATGACCTGAGCAATCGACTGCTGCGCATCCTCACCGGGCAGGGCGCGGAAACCGGTGCGGAAATGCCCGACGACCCGATCCTGATCGCGCGCAATATCGGGCCCGGCGAATTGCTGGACTACGGCCGCAAACTGCGCGGCATCGTGCTCGAGGAAGGCTCGGTCGGCAGCCATGCCGCCATCGTCGCGCGCGCGCTGGCCATTCCGCTGGTGATCCACGCCAGCCGCATCACCAACGAGGCGCTCAACGGCGATTTCATCATGGTCGACGGCGACCAGGGCATCGTGCATCTGCGCCCCGACGACAACGTCGTTGCCGCCTTCCGCGACAAGATGGCGATGCAGGCCCAGGCCCAGGAACGCTATGCCTCGATCCGCGACAAGCCCGCCGAAACGCTGTGCGGCACCCGGCTCGCCCTGCACATGAACGCCGGCCTCATGGCCGACCTGCCCAGCCTCGAAGGATCCGGTGCCGAAGGCGTGGGCCTCTTCCGCACCGAGCTTCAGTTCCTCGTGCGCGCCCACATGCCCCGCCGGGCGGAACTGAGCGAGCTTTACGCCCACGTCATGGACGCCGCCCGCGGCAAGCGCGTCTGCTTCCGCACGCTCGACATCGGGTCGGACAAGGTGCTGCCCTACATGAAGGTCATAGACGAGCCCAACCCCGCGCTTGGCTGGCGCGCGGTGCGCGTGGCGCTCGACAAGCCCGGCGTGATGCGGATGCAGCTTCAGGCGCTCGTGCGCGCCGCCAAAGGGCGCCCGCTGTCGGTGATGTTCCCCTTCGTCGCCCAGCGAGAGGAATTCTCCGCCGCCAATGCCGAAATGAACAAGGCTCTGGAACGCGAGCGTATCCTCGGCCACCCGCTGCCCTCGGACATCGAGGTCGGCGCGATGCTGGAAACCCCGTCGCTGGCCTTTGCGCCGGACTCGTTTTACCGGGAGGTCGATTTCCTGTCCATCGGCGGCAACGATCTCAAGCAGTTCTTCTTCGCCGCCGACCGCGAAAACGAACTGGTGCGCAGGCGCTACGACACGCTGAATGTCAGCTTTCTGACGTTCATCGAATCCATCGTGAAACGCTGTGAGGCGCATGACACGCCGCTCAGCTTCTGCGGCGAGGATGCCGGCCGCCCGGTCGAGGCCGCCTGCTTTGCCGCGATCGGCCTGCGCAGCCTCTCGATGCGCCCGGCCTCCATCGGGCCGGTGAAATCCATCCTGCGCCGCATCGACCTGGGCGAGCTTTACGAGGTGATCGACGGCGTGCGCAACGCCGGCGACCAATCGGTGCGGCCGGCGGTCATGGAGTATCTCAAGGGCAAGCTCTGAGCCCAAGAAAATTCGTACGAATTTTCTTTTCTCCCAACGGCGCTCAGGCGCGTTTCACCGTCGGCATCTCCACCAGCGCCCGGAAATCCTCCAGCAATTCGCCATGATCGCGGTCGGCCTCGATGGCCAGCCGGCGCAGGCCGAAATGCACATGGGCCATCTGCTGATAGTAGCTGGTAAAGGCGTAATTCGTGGCCGCCCCTGCCGCCGCGCCCAGCACGGGCACGGTTTGCGCCGCCAGCTTCTGACCCAGCACCGTGGCCAGCCTGGGCGCGACCTTGGCCACCAATGCCTGCACCGCCTTGCCGGTCACCGCAACGCGCGTGCTGAGAAACGCCAGGTCGCTGCCATCGTCATGGTCCAGCGGCCCGGCCGCGGCAAACACCTTGATGCAATCGTATTGCACGCCCGGCTCGTCCGGATCAAAGCCGTATTCGGCCGCCACGTCCTGGATCGCGCGCAACAGCACTGTCGTCGTGACGGGCAGTTCCGCCAGCGCCGTGGGCAAACCGCCCGCGCCGCCCGCGGCCCCCATCGCAGTGGTCATCGCACGACTCAACCAGCCGGGACTGTCCGGAAAATAGCCGCGCGAACGGTGCGCCGTCTCCATCGCCATCCGCAGCGCCCGCTCGGTGCTGTCGTCCAGCCGCGACCGCACCGGCACCGGCAGACGCGACAACAGCCCCTCGGCCTGGCCGCCGATCATGTTCAGCACCTGGATGCCCACGTTCCCGGCACGGCGGTGCCGCTCGGCCAGCGCCTTTAGGCGCGCCTCTACCGCACTCGCATCTATCGCCGCCGGCAGAATCTCGGAATAGGTTTTCTTGACCATGGACAAAAGATCGGGCACCGCCGCCGCTTTTTCAAGCGTCCCGCATGACTTTGCCGGCAATTCCGTCCCACGCGCCGGGGGTCAGCGCGATGCCTAGCACCCGCTCGGGGTTGGTGGGCGGCGGCATCTTCACCTTGTCCAGCCGGGCAAAGCCGAACCGCTGGTAATACGGCGCATCGCCCACCAGCATCGCCCGGTCCCAGCCGGCCTCCTGCCCGATCCGCAGCGCCTCGCGAATAAGGTACCCGCCCAGCCCCTCGCCCTGGCGCGTCGGGTGCACCGCTATGGGCCCCACAAGCAAGGCCCGCGCCGGGCCGATCCGCACCGGCCAGACCCGGATCGCCCCGGCCAGGATGCGCCCCTCATCCCGCGCTACCAGGCACAGCGCCGCCACCGGCGCCACACCATCGCGCAGTCGGTACGAGGACAGTGCCTCGCGCCCCGGTGCGAAACACAGGTCGTAAAGCGCCTCCACCTCCCACCAATCGGCTTTCGTTTCCGGGGCCAGATCGAACACGCGGCGCCTTGTCCTTTGAAATAACTGGTGGAACGTCGCCTAGCACGCGGCTAGGTCTATGTCCAAACGCAATCGCAACACCCCTGAAAGGTGCCCATGTTCTACCGCCCCGAAGACGGCCACGGCCTGCCGCACAACCCGTTCAACGCCATCGTGGCCCCCCGCCCCATCGGCTGGATCTCGACCCGCGGCAGCGACGGCTCGGAAAACCTCGCGCCCTATTCGTTCTTCAACGCCGTGGCCTACGTGCCGCCCCAGGTGATGTTCTCCTCGACCTCGACCAAGCCCGACCGGGGCGACACCAAGGACAGCGTCGCCAATATTCGCGACACAGGCGTGTTCTGCGTCAACATCGTGGAATACGCGATGCGCGACGCGATGAACCAGACCTCTGGCCCCTGGCCCATGGACATCGACGAATTCACCGATGCCGCCATCGAACGGGCGGCCTGCGAGACCATCCCCTGCTCCCGCGTGGCCGCCGCGCCCGCAGCGCTTGAATGCAAACTGACGCAGATCGTCGATCTGCCGGGCGAGGCCAACAAGGTGGTGTTCGGAGAGGTCACAGGCGTCTACATCCGCGACGACTGCCTGAAGGACGGCATCTTCGACGTGCTCAGTTTCAACCCGCTCGCGCGGATGGGATACAAGGATTACACCGTGGTGCGCGAGAAATTCGCCATCGCGCGTCCGGGAGAAAGCTGAGCCGCAAGCCGCGCCAGCGCCGGCCCCCGGGGTGGCGACCCGACGGGTGGGCTGAGCACTTTATCGCAGCCAAATCCGGAAAACCTGCACGCGATACGCCTGACCTAACCAATCGCCGCCCCCAGGGAGGGGGCCGGCGATGGCGCGGCGGCCTTCGGCCTTGATTCCGCGCTCAAGCTACATGCTCTACCGCGTTCAGGGACCTCTCGCACAAGGAGATCCCGGATCACGTCCGGGATTGCGTAGGGTGGGCGAAAACCCACGCGCGCCCGCCCCGGCAGGCCGTCAATGCCCCCCGCCCAGAACCCCGGTCTTTACGTCGTAATCCACGGCCAGCCCGTAATCGGGGTCGTCGTCGCTGTCGACCATCAGGTGTCCGGCCTTGTTCAGCATCCGGTGGCAATCCCGCGTCAGGTGCCGCAACTGCAACCGCTTGCCCGCCGCCAGGTACTTGCCCGCCACCGCTTCGATGGCCTGCAACGCCGACTGGTCCACGACCCGGCTCTCGGCAAAGTCCACGATCACCTTTTCGGGGTCGCTGTCGGGGTCGAACAGCTCAACGAAGCCGCTGGCCGAACCAAAGAACAGCGGCCCCTGCACGCGATAAACCTTGGTGCCGTCCATCTCCTTGCCGGTTATGGCGTGGATGCGCTTGGCGTTGTTCCAGGCATAGGTCAGCGCCGACACGATCACCCCCACGACCACGGCGATGGCCAGGTCGTACTGCACCGTCACCACCGTCACCAGCACGATCACCAGCGCGTCCGACAGAGGCACCTTGCGCAGGATGCGCAGCGAGTTCCAGGCAAAGGTCCCGATCACCACCATGAACATCACGCCCACCAGGGCGGCCAGCGGGATCTGCTCGATCAGCGGCGAGGCGAACAGGATGAAGATCAGCAGGAACACCGCCGCACAGATCCCCGCGATCCGCGTGCGCCCGCCCGATTTCACGTTGATGATCGACTGACCGATCATGGCGCACCCACCCATGCCACCGAAGAACCCGGTCACGGTGTTGGCCACGCCCTGCGCGATGCATTCCTGGCTGGCCCCGCCGCGCTTGTTCGTCATTTCGCCCACTAGGTTCAGCGTTAGCAGGCTTTCGATCAGACCAATCGCGGCCAGGATTACGGCATAGGGCAGTATGATCTCGAACGTCTCCAGCGTCAGCGGCACGGTCGGAATGTGAAAGGCCGGCAAACCGCCCTGGATCGACGCCAAATCCCCCACCCGCGGCACGTCTAACCCGAACACCACGACGATCCCGGCCACCAGCCCGATCCCCGCCAGCGGTGCCGGAATGACCTTGGTCACCCGCGGCATCAGCCAGACCACCGCCATTGTCAGCGCCACCAGCGCCAGCATGGTGTAAAGCGGCGCGCCCGACAGCCATTCACCCCCGCTCATCCCGTGGCCGGTATTCTCCATCGTGCCTGGCACCTTGAACTGGCCCAATTGCGCCAGGAAAATCACGATGGCGAGACCATTGACGAAGCCCAGCATCACCGGATGCGGCACCAGCCGGATGAACTTGCCCCAGCGCAGCACCCCCGCCGTGATCTGCAAGATCCCCATCAGAACGACGGTGGCAAAAAGGTATTCAACCCCATGCTGCGCCACCAGCGACACCATCACCACCGCCAGCGCGCCCGTCGCCCCGCTGATCATGCCGGGCCGGCCGCCGATCAGCGCGGTGATCAGCCCCACGATGAAGGCCGCGTAAAGCCCTACCAGCGGGTGCACCCCGGCGACAAAGGCAAAGGCCACCGCCTCGGGCACCAGCGCCAGCGCCACGGTCAGCCCCGACAACAGCTCGATCCGCAGCCGCGCCGGGCTCAGCCGCTCTCCGGGCGTCAGGCTCAATTCGGACAGATCAAAGCGTTTGGCCCAGTCGGCCAGCAAGGTGCGTTTCACGGGGGGTATCCTGAATGGTATTTTTCGCGCGAGCGTCCCCCTAACGCGAACGGGCGCGATTGACCATTGCCAATTTCGGAACCCGGCCATGAACGCGGCGGGACTACCTGCCGTAATAGTCCCGGAACCACGCCACGAACTGGCGAACCCCGTCGCGCACGTCCGTATCCGGGCTATAGCCCGTCAGGCTTCGCAACAGGCTGGCATCGGCCCACGTGGCCGGCACGTCGCCCTTCTGTATCTCTATCAGGTTGCGCTCGGCGGTCATGCCCAGCGCCGCCTCGATCGCATCGACGAAATCGGTCAGACGCACCGTCCTGGAGTTTCCGATATTGACCACACGATAGGGTGCCACCGGCGACAGGCTGTCGCCCTCTGCAATCGCCTCGGGGCTCTGCGGCCGCACCGGTGCCGCGTCCATCAACAGGCGGATTCCGCGCACCAGGTCGGTGACATAAGTGAAATCGCGGTACATTTCGCCGTGGTTATAAACGTCTATCGGCCGCCCCTCCAGGATCGCATCCACGAACTTGTAAAGCGCCATGTCCGGCCGCCCCCAGGGGCCGTAGACGGTGAAAAACCGGAACATCGTCGTCGGCAGGTTCCACAGATGGGCATAGGAATGGCCCATCGCCTCGGTCGCCTTCTTGGTGGCGGCATAGATCGTCATCGGCGTGTCGGCCTTCTGCGTCTCGGCATAGGGCATGTCGGTCTCGGCCCCGTAGACCGAACTGGTCGAGGCCATCAGCAGGTGCCGCACCTCGTGGCGCTTGGCCGCCTCCATCACGTTGAAGGTGCCCACCACGTTCGCCTCGATATAGGCGCGCGGATTTTCCAGGCTGTAGCGCACGCCGGCCTGTGCGGCCAAATGCACGATGATATCCGGCGCGCAGGCATCCACGGCGCTGTCCAGCGCCGCGACATCCTCCAGCATCGCCTCGGTCGCGGTGAAATTGGGCGATTGCAACAGCATCTGATGCCGCCGCGCCTTCAGCGACACGTCGTAATAATCGGTCATGCCGTCGAAGCCATGCACGGCCATCCCCTCGTCCAGCAAAAGCTGCGCCAGGTGATAGCCGATGAAACCGGCCGTTCCGGTGATGAAAACCCGCGTCATGCCTGCGTCGTCCCCGCTGCCCCGATCCGCCGCCATTCGTTAGCGGGCGCGGCCGCCACGCACAAGGCCCCGGGGCGGTTCAGACAGGAGGCACCGCGCCGACAGACCGCATCTCGACCGCGTTGCGCAGGCCCGGCCTAAAGGCCACATGGCACCCACGTCCGGCCTGCTTTGCGGCGTAAAGCGCAAGGTCGGCATCGTCCATCATCACCGCCAGCCGCGGCTTGGCATAGGTGCTGCTGCGCGTGGTGCCGATGCTGCCCGATATCCGCGCGACCTCGCCGTTGAAGGCAACCGGCGCCTCCAGCCGCCGGATCAGCCGCCCGCCAAGGCGCGACAGTTCCGCGTCCGAGGTGCGCTCGGCGATCATCAGCACGAATTCGTCGCCGCCCACGCGGATCACCGTATCCCCGTCCCGGATTTCCTGCCGCAGGATCTGCGCCACGTGCCGCAAGACGTGGTCGCCGGCCGCATGGCCCAGCGTGTCGTTCACCGACTTGAAGTAATCGAGGTCGAGATGCATCAGGGCAAACTCTTGCCCGGAAGCGATCAGCCGCCGCATCATTGGCTCCAGCGCGCGACGATTGAGCAGGCCGGTCAGCGTGTCGGTATAGGCCTCCTGCTCGGCCACCGCCTTGGCCCCCTGCAACCGCTGGTTCAATTTCTGCCAGGCATCGGTCACCACCGACTTGGCCTCGGCCAGATACAGCATTTCCACAGCAAGGTCCGTCACCGCGAAATCCGCACTGCGCAGGTCGTGCCGACCCACGGCTTCGATGACACCGATCCCGAAACTCAGATCGACGATCACACCGCCCGGCGGTCCCAGCGCCCGGTCCTCGGGAAACGGCACCGCGACACCCTTCAGTTCCGTATCGGCGGGGCCGCGCAACACGAAATGCAGCCGCCGCCCCGCCGCCGCGCGCAGCCCCGGCACACCGGGGTCCAGCCGCGGACGCCTGACCTCGAACAGATCAAAAAAATCGCGCCCGGTCAACGCCTTGGTGTCCAGCACCTTTGTCGCCGTCGGACCCGCGTGCGTGATACGCCCCATGGCATCCACGATCAGATGCATCGGGCACAGCACGTCCAGCAGCGCCCCAAGGGTCTCGATCGCGCCGGGTCTCATCCGGCGGCGCCCAGCACGAAACTGCGCCCGGTCGCAAACGCCGCCTCCAGCAGTTGAACATCAATGGTCTCTACACCATCACGGCACCCCTTGTGCTCCAGCAGAACCAGGGCGCCGTAATCATCCGCCATGGCCCGCAACAGCCCCAGCAGAACGTGACCGAAGGCAAAACCCGCCGCCTCTCGTCTTCCGACCGTGACCGAGAACATCTGCTGCCCATGATCCGTCAGCGCCACGGGCGGCAATTTCAATTGCGGCACCGCCAGCCGCGCCCGCGCCGGCAGGTCGTCCAGCGAATGCAGGAAATCGGTAAAATCCGCACCCGAGAACCGCAATAGCCGCCGCAGCGCCTCGGCGGTGGGGTGCGAGACAAGGTACGTGCCGATATCCTCCAGTATCTCGGCCTCGGGCTTGTCCAGCAGCTGTGCCGCCTGCGCCAGCACATCCACGGTCAGCGCGTCCGGATAATCCAGCATCGCCTCGAATTCCGGCGGCGCAAGGTCCGCCCGGCGCGCGATCTCGTCCCACGCCTCCTGACCGTAGGTATCCCGCAAAAACAATTCTATGGCCCGGTTGATCAGCCCATGCATCCTGTGCTCCCGAATTCGGTCAAGCGTTTGCACAACCGAATTAAGAAGCCTTGAACGTTTCAATTTGTCCTTAACAAATTGCCCGGCCGGATCTGCATGGTGCTCAGAAATCCGTCGGCGCGCCGCCTTCCTCTTTCCGCCTGGCGACAAAGGCCGCCAGTTCGTCGCGGATGCCGTCGTCCATCGGCGGCGCCTCGAAGCTCGCGATGATGTCGCGAAAGACCTGGTGCGCGCGCTGCGGCGTCCACATGGCGCCTGCCGCCTCCCAGGCCTCGAAATTGCGCCAATCGCTCAGGAACGGCTGATAGAATGCGGTCGTGTATCGGTCCTGGGTGTGCTGAATGCCAAAGAAATGCCCCTGGTTGCCCACTTCGCGCACCGCCTCCAGCGCGATGTCGTCGGGGCCGGTCGCGGTCAGCATCGGATCCATGTACCGCTGGATATGCTGCAATATCTCGCAATCCATGATGAATTTCTCCGGGCTGGCGATCAGCCCGCCTTCCAGCCAGCCGGCGGCATGATAGACCATGTGCGCCCCCGACTGCACCGCCGACCATAGGCTGTTCGAGGTTTCCCACATCGCCTGCCCGTCCGGCACGTTGGCCGCGCACACGCCCGAGGCCCGCATCGGCAGGCCGTAGAACCGCGCCATCTGCCCCGTCATCTGCGTCGCGCGCATGTATTCCGGCGTGCCGAAGGCCGGCGCGCCCGATTTCATATCGACATTGCTGGTGAACGTGCCGATGGCGCACCCCACCCCGGGCCGGATCGCCTGCGCCAGCACGATCGCGCACAGCCCCTCGGCCAGCGATTGCGCCACGGCCCCCGCCATGGTCACCGGCGCCATCGCGCCCGCCAGCGTGAAGGGCGTCACCACCAGCCCCTGGTTCCGCCGCGCCAGCCGGATCCAGCCGTCCAGCATCGGGAAATCATGCTTCAGGGGCGAGGTGGAGTTGATGTTGGAATACATGTGCGGGCTGGCTTCGAACTCTTCGTCGGTCAGGCCACCCGCGATGCGCACCATCTCCATCACGTCCTCGACCCGTTCCTTGCCTAGGCAATAGGCATGGGCGACCTTGTCGGTCAGCGTCAGCTTGTCATAGAGCACATCCAGGTGCCGCACGCTGGCATGAACGTCCTGCGGCTCCACCGGATAGCCACCCACGAAATGCACGCAGTTGAAATACTGGCTCAGTTTCAACAGGTTGGCACACATCTCGCGCGTGCCGGTCACCTTGCGTCCGATCCCCATATCCCAGTAACTGGGCGGCGACGACACGTTGCCGAAATTAAGGTGCCGGCCCCCGATCGTGATGGCATGATCGGGGTTGCGCGGGGTGATGGTGAATGCGCTCGGCGCCTTGGCGATCATCTCCATCACGAAATCGCGGCCCATCCGCACATTCTCGCCATTGATGTCGCAGCCGCCGGTGCCGCGCAGGATCTCCACCGCTTCGGGGTTCAGAAACTCGATCCCGATCTCTTCCAGGATGCGCATCGCGCCGTCATGGATCGCGGCGATGCCTTCGTCGGTCAGCGGCTCGACCGGCCGGTCGATATTGATCGGCGGGTTCCAGGGCATCTGGTCGATGACGGCCGTGCCCCGGCGCGTCGCATTACCGGCCCGTCCGCCGCTGCGTTTCCTGCGTAAGGCTGTGTCTGGCATGGTGAGTCTCCTCGAAGGGCTCTTTCCATGCAATCACCGCGCAGGCCGGCGAGTTTGCCGCTTTGCGACAGAACCTGTCGCAGGTGAACTACCGCGGCACGATTAGCGCCGCGCGCCGCCGCAGGATCGAAAGATATACGGTCAGGCTGCCCACCACGATGGCGCCGCCCACCAGCATCGCCACTGTCGGCCGCTCGCCCACGCCGATCCACACCCACAGCGGCCCCAGCACGGTTTCCAGCAACATCAGCAGACTGACATTGGCCGCCAGCGTGTGCCGTGCCGCCAGCGACAGCATGAAGAACGACACCGGCAGCACCACGCCCCCGGTGATCGCCATGGCCCAGACCCGCCCCTGAAACATCGCCTCGACGCCCGTCAGCGACCAGCCGATCACACCCGCGATCCACGCGCCCACCCCGATGGCCAGCAAGATCGGCAACGCGGGGCTCGCGCGCACGGTCACGAAATTCAGCGCCAGCACGAACGCCACGCCCAGGCCAAAGACCGCCCCCGTCGCCGCGGCCCAGTTCAGCGCCACGTCGCCATGCCCGCCGCCCAGCACCGCAATGCCGATCCCCGTCATCACCGCCGCAATGGCCGCCCAGGTCAGGGCCGATGTCGCCTCGCCGGTCACCACCCGGCTCAGCACGGCCGAAAAGACCGGCACCGCGGCCACGCCCATCAGCACCATCGCCGCCGGGGCCGAGGCAATGCCCAGGCAGAACAGCATCGAGTTCAGCACCTGCGCCGCCACGATCAACAGCCCCGGCCCGCTTATCAGCCGGGCGATGTCACCCTCCCTGTCCCGGCTGACAGCGGCCCAGGCCAGCACCATCATCGTGCCCATGAACACACCGCGCCAGCCGGTCATCTGGAAACCTTCCATGCCCGACAGCCGCATCAGCATCGCGTCCGGCGTCAGCACCAGCGTGCCGATCAGCGCCAAAAGAACGCCGCGGGAAACCCCTGTACTCACGTCGTCATCCAAGCCGGGATATGCCCGATATCCGTCAGGACCACATCGGCATGGGGGCGCAAGTCATCCAAGCCTGCGGGACCGGTCAGGACCGCGATGGTCTGCATCCCCGCCGCACGACCCGCGATCAGATCATGCGTGCTGTCACCCACCATCGCCACGCGCGCGGGGGCCAAACCCGCTGCACGGGCGAACGCCAGGCACGGCCCCGGGTCCGGCTTGGCCCCGTGGCCGGAATCGAACCCGGCGATGAAATCGAAGAACCCGGTGACCCCGGCTTCGCCCAGATGGGCGCGAGCGCCGTACTCGGTATCGTTCGTGGCAACGCCCAGCGCGATGCCCTCTCCCTTCAGCGCTGTCAGGAACGGCACGAGCGGTACAGCTTCCGCCTGCGGCGCGGTGGCCGAGGTCTGCATCAGGTAAAGTTCCAGGTCCGCCACCTCGCGCCCAGGCAGCGCCCGCGCGACGCATTCCGCCGCCTCGCGGTTGGTGCCCGCGATGATCGGGCTGGTCGGCGCGAAGCGCCCAGCTGCAAGATCGTAATGCATTTCCCTGGCCAGCCGTGCACGCACATCCGCGTCGCCGCCGGCCAGATCCTCGATCAGCCCCCCAGCCCAAGTGCTCCACGTGGTGTGGAAATCGAACAGCGTGCCATCCTTGTCAAAGAGCAGCCCATCAATCTTTCTTGCTGGTTTGTTCACCTTATGGTCCTCAAAATTAATTTATGTCCAATGGGTCTGAACTCCGCCCGGAAGGGCCGCGCGGGCCTCGACAATCGTCTCGGGCGGCACATTCGCGGCCTCGCTGAACTCCATTATCCAAGCGTCGTCCATCAGGATGAAATCCATCAAAGACGCAAGAAAATCAGGGTCTTGCGCACCGTCTCGCAGGTCATCCTGCCCTGCCCCCGTGGCCCCCATGAACACGTCCAGCAGGTTCTCGTGACCGGCGATCCAGCCCAACGCCTTGAGCGCGACAGTCTCGGCAGCTTCTCGCTGATCGGCCATATTGATTAACTCCCGGCAAGGTTTTCTTAACCAATCACAGGGATAGTCTAGCCATCGGAAAGGACAAGTCGGAAAGGCCTCGGCACATGTCAGGCACCATTCTCATCGTCGATGGTCTCGCGACCAATCGCATCGTGCTGAAGGTCAAGCTGTCGGCGGCTTACTTCAGCGTCGAACAGGCCAGCACCGCGGCAGACGCGGTCGCGGCCATCCTGCGCGACAAGCCTCAGGCGGTGCTGATGTCCGGCGACCTGCCCGACCGTGACGCGTGCGAACTGATCCGCGGCATCCATGCCCTGCCCGGCTGCGACCGGCTGCCGGTGCTGGTTCTGAGCGCTGACCGCACGCCCCAGGTCCGGATCGATCTGCTGCGGGCGGGGGCGGACGATGTCATGTCCAAGCCGTGCTGCGACAAGACGCTGCTGGCGCGCCTGCGCTCGATGGCACGCCATGCGCCGGTCGAGGCCGATCTTGATCTCACGCACGACACCGCCGAAGCCCTCGGTTTCGCCGAGGCGCAGGCGGGTTTCGCCGCCCGCGGCCTGATCGCGGCGCTGCATTCCGGCGCGGCACGCGACCAGGCGCTGTGCCGCCGCCTGGCACAAGCCACCTCGCACCGGTTCGAAACGCTCCGCACGGGCCGGACCGACCTGCTCACCGGTCTGCAAGTACCGCCCGACGTGCTGCTGACCTTTCTGCCCCCGGGCGCCGGCGAGCCCGAACTAGTCCACCTGGCCGAGCTGTGCAGCGCGCCCCAGACCCGCCAATCGCGGGTCCTTGCCCTGATCGATCCCGAAGACGACGCGCTCGCGGCAAAGGTGCTTGACCTCGGAGTGCACGACATCGCCGCCCATGACGCAGACCCCGGCGAGATCACACTGCGCCTTGAAAAGCTTCTGCACGCGAAACAGGCAGACGACACTCAGAAGGCCCGGTTGCGCACCGGGCTGCACGCCGCGGTGACCGATCCGCTGACCGGCCTCTACAACCGCCGTTACGCCCTGTCGCAGATGGCCCGGCTGATCGACAGCGCCCGCTCCAGCGGGCAGACCTTCGCGGTGATGGTCGCGGATCTCGATCACTTCAAGGCGGTCAACGACACCTACGGGCACGCCGCCGGCGACCAGGTCCTGACCCGCGTGGCCCATGCCCTGCGCGACGCCCTGCGCCCCGGCGACAGCCTGTCGCGCATCGGCGGCGAGGAATTTCTGGTGCTGATGCCCCAGTCCGGCATCGCGGACGCCCGCGCCATGGCCAAGCACCTGTGCCAGACCGTGCGCGACACCGCCATCACCCTTCCCGGTGTCCAAACCCCGGTCACGCTGACCATCAGCATCGGTGCGATGGTGGCCGATCCCGCGCGTCAGGGCGCCACGTTCGAGCCCGAGGCGATGGTGGCCGAGGCCGATCACGCGCTTTACGCCGCCAAGTCGGGCGGCCGCGACATGGTAACGATCTCGCATCTCTCCGCGGCCTGAGGCGCCGCGCGGCCCGGTGGGGCTCAGCGCCTGCGCCGCTCCATCTCCTGCTCCAGCCGGTCGGCATAGGCGGCCCGCTCCGACGGGGTCATTTCGATCCAGTACCCGATCAGCAGGTCCTGCGCCGCAGTGACCCGGCCATTGAACAGCGCCCGCACCCGCGCCATCCGGTCCGCCGCCGCCGCCGGGTCGAACGCGTCGGCCCGCAGCAGTTCGACGAGCCCGGCCATTTCCTGGCGCACCGCCGCGCGGTCTTCTTTTCTGTCACGGAATTCCCGGATCATCCGGCGCTTGAGGTCGGCGCGTTCCGCATCGCTCAGCGCGCGGTGCATGGCCCCCATGCCCCCCGGCGGCCCCCTGTGCCCGTCCGGCCCGCCCTTGATCGCGAACCCGGCCACCACGCCGACGACCAGCAGGTTCAGCGCCAGCGACGCCACCAACAGCAGCCGCATCCAGCGCGGCGCCCCGGTGCGGGACGTATGTTCGGTCTTGTCATCCACGCTCATCCCTCCTCTTCGGGGAACAGGTCGGTTCCGATATCGGGCTGCAAGGCCAGGGTGATATCCTCGCCCCATACCTGCTGAGCCGTCGCGTCCAGCCGCTCCGGCGGCGCCACCCCGATCCACAGCCCCGCGACCGCCGCCGCGCTCAATCCAGAGACCGCGGGCCATCCGCCCAGCGCATGGAACACGCCGCGCCATCCGCCGCGCAAGGCCAACCGCTCGCGGTCCTCGGCAAAGGGTTCGGTCCGGTCCGCCCGGGCGAACCCGTCCTGCACATCCTCCGCATCGGCCAGCACCCGCGCCAGGAAATCGGCATCGGGTTCGGGCGCGGTCCGGCGCGCGGCGGCGAAAGCCTCCGTCAGCGCATCTTCAGGTTTGCCGGTCTTGCTCATTCCGCGTACCCCAGTTCATCCTTTCTACCCCGCAGCACATCGCTCAGCGCCCGCTTTCCCCGCGCCGTCAGGCTTTCCACCGCGTCGACGCTGATCTCCATGATCTCGGCGATCTCTGGATTGCCGAGTTCGTCTATGTGCCGCAACACCACCGCCTGCCTCTGACGCTCGGGTAGGGATTGCAGCGCCTCTTGCAGCGCGTCGACCCGGGCGCGTTCCTGCATGTCCTCGGCCGCGCTCGTGCGGTCGTCGGCCGGGTCGCCCGCGGCCTCCAGCGGGCGCTGGCGCCAGCCCCGGCGCAACCGGTCGGTGCACAGGTTCGCCACCACGCGATACAGCCAGGTGGTGACCTTCGCCTCGCCCTGCCGCCAGTCGGGCGCCACCCGCCACAGCCGCAACAGCGCCTCCTGCGCCACGTCCTCGGCCTCGGTCCTGTTGCCCAACAGGCGATAGGCATGGGCCAGCACCCGTGGGCTCAGCCGCAGGGTCAGCGCCCGCGCCGCCGCCCGTTCGCCATTGGCGAACAGAACCAGCAGCGCCTCGTCCGGCACATCGTTCATGGCGTCGAGCGGCATCGTCATGTCCCGGTCGTACATCCAGCCTCGTCATCTGCGTCCGGCTTTTACGCCGAAACGCCCCGCCCCGGCCAGCCCCGCAAAGGACACCGGGACGGGACCGCGCGGATCACTCCGCGTTCTGCTCGCTCTTCTTGCCGTGACGTTTGGCGTGCATCTCGCGCATCTTCTCGCGCGCGGTGTCGAACTCGGCCTGGCTGATCGCGCCATCGCCATCGGTATCGGCCCGCTCGAACATCTTGCCGCCGCGCCGCGCCTGCGCTTCGTCGAAGCTCACGCCACCGTCGCCATCCGTATCCAGCCGTTCGATCATCTTGGCGGCCCGCTTGGCCGCGCGTTCCTGCCCGCGCGCCTGCATTTCCTCCAGGCTCATCACGCCGTCGCCATTGGTGTCGGCGGCGTCGAATCGCGCCTTCATATGCGCCTGCATCTCGTCGCGCGTCAGCTGGCCGTCCCCGTTGGTGTCCAACTGCTCGAACGAATGACGCGGGCCCTTGCCCTCGCCCGACGCGGCCATGCCCTGCACGGCCCCGCCAAGGACAATCGACATGCCAAGGGCGCTCATCATCATCAGGTTCTTCATCGTCTTGCTCCATCTCTGACAGGGTCATTGGGGCGCGATCCGACGCCGCGCCATGAGCTTTCGACCGCGCCTGCCATCGCGATCATGTCCCCTAAACGGCGTGTCCCGCCCATTCCGTCGCCCCGCGCTGATATTTTTGCGGGCGGTCCGGGCGTGCCCTTTGCGACATCCCGACGCACGGACAGCCTGTCACCTTCCATTTTCAGCGCCGGCAGCGCACCTCTAGGGCCATTGACTGGCGAGGCACCATGACCACCACCGACCACCCAACGCAATCGTCTGCCGCGTCGCACGCAACGACGCCCGGCGAAGACACCGCCGAACGCGCGCTCTGGCCCGCGGTTTTTCGCGGGTTTCGTCGCACCTGCCCCAATTGCGGGTCCGGCCCGATCCTGAAAAGCTATCTAAAGCTGCGTCAAACCTGCCCGGTCTGCCGCGAGGATCTCAGCCATGCGCGCGCCGATGACGGTCCGGCCTATCTGACCATTCTCTTCGTGGGCCACCTCATGGCCCCGCTGCTGCATATCACCTTCACCACCTGGCGGCCCGACCCGCTGGTACTCTTCACCATTTTCGCTATTGGCTGCGTCACGCTCTCGCTTTACCTTCTGCCCCGGCTGAAAGGGGCCATCGTCGGCTTCCAGTGGGCGCGCCAGATGCACGGCTTCGGGGATGAGACCTGACCCCTTCGGCACCGAGGGACAGGACCTGATGACCGCAAGCTACCCGAAACATTCCGACAAGAGCGCCATCCGCGACGCGGCTACCGTCATCGTGTTGCGCGACCGCATGACGGAACCGCGCGTGCTCATGGGCCAACGCGGCGCCAAGGCCGCCTTCATGCCCAACAAGTTCGTCTTTCCCGGCGGCGCGGTGGATGCTGGCGATGCCGCGATCCCGCTGGCCCGCCCGATGCCCGAAGGCTGCACCGCGCGCCTGCGCGACGACAGTGAAACCGACATTGCGCACGCCCTGGCCGCCGCCGCGATCCGCGAATTGTGGGAAGAAACCGGGCAAGTGCTGGGCCAGCCCGGCGACTGGTCCGACCCGCCCCCCGCCGACTGGGATAGTTTTGCCGCCACCGGCCACCTGCCCGACGCCTCGGCGCTGCAATTCGTCTTCCGCGCCATCACACCCCCGGGCCGCCCCCGGCGCTTCGACGCGCGGTTCTTCCTGGTCGATGCCACGGCGCTCGCCTCGGACCCGGACGATTTCTCGCCCGCCTGCGACGAACTCAGCCATCTGCAATGGGTGCCCCTGGCCACCGCCCGCCACAACTATGACCTGCCCTTCATAACCGAGGTCGTGCTGGCCGAAATCGAGGCCCGCGCCCACGATCCCGCGCCGCCCGCCTCGGTGCCGTTCTTCCGCAATGACGACGAAAGCAACCTCTTCAAGCGCCTCTACGGTGCGCGCCTGCCCGACTGACGCGCCGGGCCGCTATCCCAGCAACACCAGCAGCAGGATGCTGGCACTTACCAGCACGATCCCGATCAGCTCGCGCCGCGTGACCGTCTCGCGAAAGAACAGGACCGACGCCGCCAGCGAAAAGATCACCTCCACCTGCCCCACCGCAAAGACGTAGGCCGCGTTCTGTAAGGTGAAGGCCGTGAACCAGCCAACGCTGCCCAGCAGGCTCGTGACTCCCATCCACACTGCGCGCCCCCGCGCCGCCCAGACACGGGACAACTGCCGCGGCTCGCCCCAGCGCAGATAGGCCGCCATCCCAAGGCTCTGCGCCGCCGTAACCGCCGCCACCGCGATCATCGCCCGCAGGAACGCGTCGTCACTGGCCACCTCCAGCGTCGCGCCCCGGTACGTCACCGCCGACACCGCGAAAAACGCGCCCGAAGCCAGCCCCAGAAGCGGCGCGCGGCTGGTCACCCGCCGCCACCAGCCGCCCGCGCCGCCCGGCACGTCCGACAACACCAGCACGCCGATCAGCCCCAGGAAGATCGCCACCAGCCCCGGCAAGCTGATGCGGTCGCCCAGCACGATCAGCCCCACCAGGGCTGTCTGCACCACCTCGGTTTTCTTGAACGTGATGCCCACCGCGAAATTTCGCTCGGCAAACAGCAGCACCACGCACCACGTCGCCAGGATCTGCGCCAGCCCGCCGCTCAGCACGTAGATCCAGAACCGCCCGCCCACCGCCGGCAACCCTTGCCCGGACCACGCCGCATAGCCGCCCGCCAGCACCGCCGCCATCGGCGCGGCATAGGCGAACCGCGCAAAGGTCGCGCCCAGCGCGCTCAACGTCCCCATGCTCAGCGATTTCTGCAACATGAAACGCAGCGTCTGGAAAAACGCCGCCATGATGGAAAGAAGGATCCACGGTTCGACCATGGATCTCCTATTGCCGGTCTTTTACTTCCTCCGCCAGAGCGGATGCGCCACCGGGTCCTTCGCCCGCAACAGGTGACGCGCGAAAATCTCTGCGTAAGAGCGATAATAGTACCCGCCATTGCGCCGCAAATACGTGTCGCGGTTCTGCCGCCACATCGCCGGCAGCCGGTACCACGCCACCTTCGGATGCATGTGATGCACCACGTGCAGGTTGTTGTTCAGAAAGAGAAACGCCAGCGGCCCGCCATCCTCGACCACCACGGTCCGCCCGCTGGCGCGCTCATGCGCCCGGTGCTCCAGAAAGGTGCGGATCTTCAAAATCGCATAGGCCAGGTAGGCGCTGACCAGGTAGGCCCAGACCGGCATCGGAGACACCGCGACCAGCGCCAGCACCGCCGCCACGCCCAGCCCATGCAACACCCAGGCCCGCGCAATGCCCTCGTCCCCGGCCCGGATCGCGGCCCAGTCGCCGCGCATGAACACCACCTGTCCCAGCACCGGCCCCACGATCATCCGCCCCAACAGCGTGTTGTTGAAGCGCAGCACGGCCCGGAACCAGCCCGGCAGCCGCGCCCAGACCTCGGGGTCAAGGTAGTTCGATTCCGGGTCGTCATAGGGATCGGTCAGCAGGCTGTCGCGGTGATGCGCAAGGTGCAGTTCCATGAACCGCCGGTAGGGCACGCACAGCCCGAGGCTGAAGAACCCAAGCGCCTCGTTGAGCCTGTCGTTTCGGGTCGGGTGCCCGTGGATCATCTCGTGCACCAGCGACGAATGCAGCGTGATCCCGATCGCCGCCACCGCCACGCCTGCCGGCAGCCAAAGCCCCGCCAGCCAGAACAGCGCCATGCCCCAACCCGCATAGCACGCGGCCAACAGTCCCAGTGTCGGCCATTCCACGTCCGTCAGCGCACGCGCCCCCGGCCCCGGCACCGGCCCGGCGCCGCCTTCGAATTCCACTTTCATCTTGTCCCCAATTCAGTCCTTCACAAAACCGTTACGACAGATCCTGTCAGGGGGGCAGTCAGAGAATGATTAACAAACCTCTCGTTTGTTGATAAAATCCAACATATGATCCAGAAATCCGACAAACGTGACCGCGCCACCCTCTTCCGCACCCGCCTCAACGAGGCGCTGCGCCTGCGCGGCACGTCTCAAAGCGCACTGGCGCGGACCGTCGGCGTCGACCGTTCGACCATCTCGCAACTGCTCAAGGGCACCGGCGCGCGCCTGCCCAATGCGCAGGTGGTGGGCGAATGCGCCCGCGCCCTCGGCATATCCGCCGACTGGCTCCTGGGCCTCACCGACCGGCCCGAGACCGCCGCGGACATCCTCGCCAACACGCTTTCCTTGACCGAAGCCCCCCGGGCGCTCGTCGACGAACAGATCTTCGCCTGGCACCGCGAGGCCGCAGGCTACAAGATCCGCCACGTCCCCGCCGGTCTGCCCGACATGCTGAAAACCCGCGAATTGCTCGAATGGGAATACACCCCCCACCTGGGCCGCTCCACCGAACAGGCCATCGGCGCATCAGAGGATCGGCTCGACTGGATGCGCGGCACCCGATCGGATTACGAAATCGCCCTGCCGCTCTTCGAGATGCACAGCTTCATCGCCGGCGAAGGCTATTACCACGGCCTGCCCCGCGACATCCGCCAGGGCCAGGTCGATTACCTGCTCGAAATCACCGAACAGCTCTACCCCCGCCTGCGCCTCTACCTCTTCGACGCCCGCCGGCTCTACTCCGCACCCATCACCGTCTTCGGTCCGCTCCTGGCCGTGCTCTATCTGGGGCGCAACTACCTCGCCTTCCGCGACACCGAACGGGTCGCGGCGCTGACGCTGCATTTCGACGCGCTCGTCCGCGAAGCCGCCATCGGCGCCCGCGACCTGCCCGCCCACATCCGGAAATGCTGGGCCGAAACGGCGGACTGACCGCACCGCCTCTTCTTCTGGCCAAAAATATCCTGGGGGAGCGGCGAAACACCGTTTCGCCGCGGGGGCAAAGCCCCCGTCAACACGCGCCACAAAAGCGTTTTCGGTCGGGCATCGCGTAGGGTTGGTGAAAACCCACCACCCGCCCCTCAATACGGCATCGGATGCGCCTTGTGCGTGTCGTCCAATGCCTCCAACACCTCGTCGGACAACGCCACCTCCGCCGCCCCCAGCGCCACGTCCAGCTGTTCCAACGACGTCGCCCCGAAAATGGCCGAGGTCATGAAGGGCCGTGTCAGGCACCACGCCAGCGCCATCTGCACCGGGTCGAGGCCGAACCGCCGCGCCACCTCCAGGTAGGCGTCCACCGCCTCAAAGGCCCTGTCGGTCTTCCGCCCGCCCAGCGTCTCGTTCAAAGACAGGCGCGAGCCCTCGGGCACCGCGCCGCACTGGTACTTGCCGGTCAACAGTCCCGCCGCCAGCGGCGAGAACGCCAGCAATCCCACATCCTCGTTCACGCTCAGCTCCGCCAGGTCGGTATCAAAAAGGCGGCACATCAGCGAATACTCGTTCTGGATCGAAGCCACCCGCGGCCCGTCCACCTCATCGGCCACCCGCAACCACTGCGCCGTCCCCCAGGCACTCTCGTTGGACAGCCCGAAAGCCCGGATCGTGCCCCGCTCCACCTCGCGTTCCAGCGCGCCCAGCGCATCTTCCATATGCGCCCGCGTCGCGGCCGGGTCCTGCGCCGATGGATCGAATGTCCAGTTCTGCCGGAACATGTAGCTGCCCCGGTTGGGCCAGTGAAACTGGTAAAGGTCGATCACGTCCGTCTGCAACCGCTTCAACGAGCCTTCGATGGCCTGCGGAATCGTCGCCGACGAGATCGGCGCGCCCTCCCTCGCGTGCTGCATCCCCGCGCCCGAATGCTTGGTGGCTAGCACCACGTCACCGCGCCGCCCCGTCCGGACAAACCACGTGCCGATGATCTCCTCGGTGCGCCCGATGGTCTCCTGCGCGATCGGGTTCACCGGGTACATCTCGGCGGTGTCGATGAAATCCACACCCCGGTCCAGCGCCCGGTCGATCTGGGCGTGTCCCTCGGCTTCGGTATTCTGGCTGCCCCATGTCATCGATCCGAGGCAAAGCGCGCTCACCTCTATGCCCGTCCGTCCCAATTGCCTGCGCTGCATGTCCCGCTCCGTCTTGCCTGTCGTCAAAGCCCCATATGTAGCGGCTCTGTCACGGGCGTCACCCCTATTTCGATATTGAGAACAAATGGCGAACAAACTACATTGAACGCCATGGACACCACCCTGCTTACCCGCCGCAGCAGCCACCGCACCCGCCCCGCGCTCACCGTGCTGGGCGAGATGGCCCTGACCCCCGCCCGCCTGCACGAGCTTTGCGGGCCGGCGCGGCACATGGCGGCGATGCTGGTGGCCGCGGCCACCCAAGGGCCGGTGTTCTGGATCGCCCCCGACTGGGCCGCCGACCGGCTCAACCCAGATGGCATGGTGGCGCTGGTGGGCCCCGAACGCTTTACCTTCCTGTCGCCGCGCCAGCCCATCGACCTTCTGTGGTGCCTCGAGGAAGTGCTGCGCTCCGGCGCCGTGCCCCTCGCGGTGGCCGAACTGCCGGACCTGCCCAATCTCACCCAGGTCCGCCGCCTGCATCTCGCGGCGGAAACCGGCGCGGCCGAAGGCACCGGCGCGCCCCTCGGCCTCATTCTCACCCCCGGCGAGGGCGGCGCCCCCGGCGTCGAAAGCCGCTGGCACATGACCCCAGCCCACACGCCCGGGCGGCTGGGCTGGACCCTCGCGCGCCGCCGCGCCCGCACACTGCCCCCGGCGACATGGGCCGTGACCCGCGCCAAGGGCGGCTTTGCGCTTGATCCCTGCAAGGAAACTGGCACGCCCGCCTGAACAAAGACGCAGGAAACGCGCCCCGTCCAGACCTGTCCATCCCTGTCCCGCCGCCACGCCGGATTATTGCTCGCGGAACGCCCGCGACATCGAATCCGTGATCGGCTTGCTGAGATACTCGAAAAAGGTCCGCTCGGCGGTCTGGATCATCACCTCCGCCGGCATCCCCGGCGTGGGGGCAAAATTGCGCACCCGCGCAATCTCCTCGGGCGGGATCCGCACCCGCGCCAGGTACACTTCCTGCGGCATCAGCTCCGACTCGTCGGGCAGCGCGTCGGCCGACACGTAATAGACCGTCCCGTTCAGCACCGGCGTCGTGCGCTGGTTCAGCGCCACCAGACGCACCGTCGCAGACTGCCCTATCTTGACGCTGTCGATATCGGTGCGCGGCAGCTTGGTCTCAATGATCAGCGGCGCATTCGCGGGCAGGATCTCGGCGATGGTCTTGCCGCTCTCGATCACCCCGCCCGGCGTGTTGTAGGTCATCCGCACGACCGTCCCCGCCACCGGCGACACGATCGACGACCGCGCGTGCACCTCCAATGCGCGGTTATAGTTCTCGCGCACCGTGTCCAGCTCGTTTTCCGCCGACTGCAGCTCGTCCAGCGCGGCCTTGCGATGCTCGACCACGACCTGCTCGATCTGCTGCTCGTGCTTGGCCAGCAGCGCGTCGACCTCGTGTATCTCTGCCTGCAACTGCCCGATCTGGCCCAGACCGTCCGCCTGCGCGCGGTACAGCGAATTCAGCTGCGATTTCTGGGTCAGCCCCTTGTCCAGCAGGGCGGATTGCGCGGCGATATCCTCCTTCAGCAAAGCGATCTGCTGTTCCAGCGCACCCTGCTGCGCCAGAAACCCTTCCTTGCGGCTGTTCAGCGCCAGCATGTTGCTTTCCAAAAGGCCGATGTCCTTTGCGATCTTCGCTTTGGACGATTCAAAGTTCAGCCGCTGGTTGCTCAGGATCTGCTGCACCGCCGGGTCGTCCGCACCCCCCGACAGGAAAGGCGGCACCGTGAAACTGTCGGCGCCGTTGTATTCCGCCAGCAGCCGCGCCGCCACCGTCTCCAGCCGCGCCCGCCGCAGGTACAGCTCGCGCAGCTTGGCCTGCGCCGCGGTCTTGTCCAGCTGGATGATCGCCTGACCCTCAGCGACACGCTCGCCCTCGGACACCAGGATATCCTGGATGATCCCGCCCTCCAGGTGCTGCACGAACTGGTTGTTGCCGATCGCAACGAACGATCCTTGCGTGATCACTGCCGCCGCCAGCGGCGCCTTGAAGGCCCACGCCCCGAACCCGCCGAAGGATGTCAGCATCACGGTCAGGCCAACAAAGGTAAATCGCCGGATCGAGCGCGGCACTTCCGCGAACCAGCGTGTCTCGACGGGCAAGGTCTGCATTTTAATACGGCTCACAATAAAATCCTCCGTTCAAACTGGGTCAGGCCGGTGCCGCCGCGGCCGGCGGCGCCGCCGGGCCGGTCCCTGGGCCCGGCGCGGGCTGTGGATTGCCCGACAGTGACTGCAACACATGCTCCCGCGGGCCGATCATCGACACCGCGCCACCGGCCAGCACCATGATCTTGTCCACATGCGCCAGCAGCGACGGCTTCTGCGTGACCACGACAACCGTGATGCCCTGCGCCTTGGCATGTTGCAGCGCGCGTGCCAGCGCCTGGTCGCCCGCCACGTCCAGGTTCGAGTTCGGCTCGTCCAGCACCAGCAGCCGCGGATTGCCGAAAAACGCCCGCGCCAGCGCGATCCGCTGTTTCTGCCCGCCCGACAGCGGCGCGCCGTCGGCGGCCACCACAGTCTCGTAGCCATGCGGCAGGTTGGCGATCATCTGGTGCACGTCGGCCAGCTGCGCCGCCTGATAGATCTGCTCGTCCGTGGCATCGTCCCGCATCCGCGCGATGTTGTCCTTGATCGTGCCGGGAAACAGTTGCACGTCCTGCGGCAGATACCCGATGCTCTCGCCGAACTGCCGCTGATCCCAGTTGCGCAGGTCCATCAGGTCCAGCCGCACACAGCCCGAGGTCGGCAGCACCGCCCCCACCAGCATCTTGCCCAGCGTCGTCTTGCCCGCGCCCGAATTGCCGATCACAGCCAGAGACGATCCCGGCGCCAGGCTGAAGCTGATACCGTTCAGCACCACGTTCTTGGTGCCCTGCGGCACGTATAGCAGGCGTTCCACGTCCAGCCGCCCTTCGGGCCGCGGCAGCACCAGCCGGTCATGGTTGAGAGGCGACGCTTTCAGCAGGTCGGAAATCCGGCCAAACGACGCGCGCGACAGGATGAACTGGTTCCATCCCTCGATCGCGCCTTCGATCGGCGCCAGCGCCCGGCCCGCGATGATCGACGCCGCGATCACCATGCCGCCGGTCAGTTGCCCGTCGATGGCCAGGTACGCGCCCCAGCCCAGCATCGCCACCTGCGTCAACAGCCGCACGCCGCGCGAAAACGCGGCCGAGGTGATGTTGCGGTCCTGCGCGCGCACCTGCGCGGTCAGTGATGCCGCCGTGTCGCGCCCCCAGATCGACACCGCCTCGGGGATCATCGCCAATGCGTTGATGATCTGGCTGTTCCGCGACATCGAATCCAGATGCATGTTGGCCGCGCTCTGGTGCCGGTTGGCCACCGTGAACGGTCCCGACGTCGCCCGCTGGTTGATCATCGCGATCACCAGCAGCAGCAGCGCCGTGCCCACCACGATCAGCCCGAGGTGAAAGTGGATGAGGAAGATCGCCAGCACGAACAGCGGTGCGAACGGCGCGTCCAGAAACGCCATCAGCGTGCCCGACACCAGAAAGCTGCGCAGCTGCTGCAAATCTCCCAGTGTCTGGTACTCGCGCCCGTTGCTGGCCAGCGCCGCGCGCGCCGCCGCACTCAGGATCGACGCGCCCAGCCGCGCGGCCAGCTCGACCGCCGTGCGCATCAGCACAAAACGCCGCATCGCGTCAAAGAACGCCTGCAGAACGACCGCGCCGATGATGACGCCGGTCAGCATGATCAGCGTGTCCACCGACCGGCTGGTCAGCACCCGGTCCGAAATCTGGAACAGATAGATCGGAATCGCCAGGATCAGGATGTTGGTTGCGAAGCTGAACACCAACACCACCGAAAGGTTCCGGCGCACGGCTGCCAGGCCCAATTTCAGGTCGCGGCCGAAATCGACCGGGCCCGAGCGTTTGTGAAATCCTGCCCCGCCCCCGCCACCGTTGGCGCCACCGCCCTCACCGCCACTGGGGAGAGGCGCTTTCGGGACGCCGCGCACGGGCGAAACCTCGTTCGCCCGCTTGGCATCGATCACGGGTGTGGGCGATGCGTCAACGGTTTCGGGGGCGGGATCGGGCCCGCTAGCGGCGGGCATCCCTGTCCCGGGCACGCGCAGGTCGGGCGAAAGGGTCAGAAGATCCACTCCCCCGGTACGATCCTTTTCGTGAGTGGCGGCAGAAGCGCCCTGCGCGGCCCGTGATTCGTGACTATCCATGGTTCAATATCTCTTTTTCAAAATGTTTCCGCTCAAGCCAGCAGACCTCCCATCGGATCGCTGCCCATATCGTCCCCGCCGACATAGCCGCCGTATCCGCCATCCCCGTCCTCGGCCTGCTGATCCACGTCATCCATCAGAAAGGCGACCGCCTCGGTCACCAATCCGCCCCCTTGCGTCAGAAGCGGGCTGTCCTCTTGCACGATCAGCCCGGCTTGGTGCATCAGCGCGTCGGAATAGACCTCGCCGCCCACCTGGATCTCGGAATCGACACCGAATTCCGAGATCGCCGCGATGTTGATCAACGCATTCGCCCCGGTGATCGCTGCCGCCGCATCGCCCTGCGCGCTGACGTCCACCTGATCGACATCCGACAGGATGTTGACCTGGTCGACGACCTGAAGGCTTATCAGGTCGCCCTCGATGTAAAGCACGCTCAGAACCTCGTCCTGCCCGTCGAATGCCTCATGCCGCAGGATGCTGCCCGGCACCGCGTCCGACCCGGCGGCAAGGCTGTCGCCCAGCGCCGCGAACCCGTCCGACATGTCGTGATACGTGTCGGCGCCGATCGAACGAATGCTGGCCTGGTTCCACAGCACGTTGCCGCTGTCGGTCACGTCCCAGGCCTCGTCCTCGGGATAGGTGATGAAATCGTCGTCCAAAAGCACGTTCATCTGGTTGACGATGCTGGCGTTCACGATGTCGCCACCGACCACGATCAGATCGTAGATATAGCTCAGCTCGACCAGGCTTGTGGCGTTCACCGTCAGGTTGCCGCCGCTTTGGATGAAGGTCTCCGAGGCGGTCAGTTCGGTGCTCACAATGTCGTCGTCGGTCACCAGATTCTGCTGGTGCAGGTAGTTGAAGTTGACCACGTCCCCCTCGATCCGCATCACCGATGCGATCCACGGAAATACCGGCGCGTCCTCCTCCTCGTCTGCCGCGTCATCCGTGTCGTCGCTTTCCGGCGCCGTGCTGACGGTCAGGAATGACGCGGCGTTGCTGACGATGTTGTCGGCGCCGCCCGCGCCCCGAAACATTCCGTTCACCGTATCAAGATCACTGATCACGTTGGTCTGGCTGATACTGACCACCGACAGGCTGTCGCCCATCACCGCGATCACCGGCGCCTCTGCCAGCGAAAACGAAATGTAGCCTTCGTTGACCACCGTGTTGCCGCCGGTGATCACGTCATGCGCCGGTCCGGTGTCGTCCTCCGCTTCGGGCAGAACCGGCAGCACCTCCGTCAGATCGGGCAGCGCATCGCCCTCTTCTCCGTCCACGTGGATCCCGGCGGCGTCCTCTCCGACCAGCGTCGCCACCTGGGCCTCCTTCGGCGCCCCCGGCACAAAGGCGCTGACGCTCTCGTGCACCTCGCGGCCCGTCACCGCGATGTCGGCGCCACTTTCGGGAATCTCGGGAATATCCGGCCCGGCCAGTGCGGCGCCCTCCCCCGCCAGCCAGTCCAGCGCAAGGGCCGCCGCTTCCTCGGACAGTTCCACCACGGCATCCGCGCCCAAAAGCCGGTCGGAATCGGCCAGCAGATTGTGCTGATAGACCACCGTTGCATAAGACGGCGGTGGCGGCGGTGGCGCGACGTAAGGCTGCGGCGCCCCCCCGAGGGCCACCCCCGGCACCCATTGCGGCGCCACGACGCTCGCCCCCGCCACATAGGGCAGGCCAGCTTCGACCCCGGTCTGCATGTAAACTGACACCGGCGTGAATTGCTCGGGCAGCGGCAGCAGCTGAATACGATAGGATATACCGGCATCGACAGCCACCGGCTGCATCGGGGCCGACAGCGTGATGGTGATCGTATTCAGGCCGTTTCCAGGACCATAGGCCGGTCCGGCGTTCTCGAACGGATCGTGATCCGTGCGCAGGCGGGCCTGTTCGATAATCTGGTTGAAAGACCCTATAAAATGGGCAATCGCTTCGGTTGTAAAATCAAAGGCCATTTGTTCTTCCTACTCGTCAGAGATCGAAGACCAGACCTACTTTTCTGGTTTAAAATATGACCTGCGCGATGCGCACCGCGCAGGCCGTTTTCAATGCAAGGCCGGGGCCTCAGACGGTGTCGTCTTCGCCCACCAGCGTCGAGGTCAGCGAGCCGCCGACCACGGTCATGTCGACCGTGTTGCCCAGGATGTTGGCACCCTGAACGATGCTCTGGTTGAACGCCGAGGTATCGACAACCGCCGACGCTTGGGCTTCGCTCAAGCCGTTGACAAAGCCGTCATCGCCATTGTTCGAGCCCCAGAGGCCGCCATGTCCGGCCATGCCGCCGTCGCCGTTGTTGGCGTTGCCGGCCGAGCCGCCATAGCCGCCGATGGCACCTGCGGCACCACCCATGGCCTGGCCACCCATGCCGTCACCGCCGCCACCTGCGCGCGCCGCAGCCATGCCGCCGTCGCCGCCGGCACCCAGGCCAAGGCCCAGGCCGGTGCTCATGCCGGCACCCAGCGCGTTCGCGCCGCCGCTGTTGCCGCCATCCGCGTCGGAGGCACCGATCGCGCCGGACCCGGCATTGCCGCCGTCGCCGCCGTCACCGCCGGCCCCCAGGCCGATCCCGGCTCCCAGGCCGACCGGTACCAGCCCAAGGCCACCCAGGCCCAGTCCGCCGCCAAGGCCAGCCGCACCACCGCCATCGGCGTCATTCACGCCGATCGCGCCAGAGGCCGCGTTGCCGCCGTCACCGCCAGCACCGCCGTTACCGGTCTCGCCGCCGACACCGACGCCCACGCCGATGGAACCCAGTCCACCGCCAAGGCCGGCCGCGCCGTCACCACCGCCGGAGGCCGCGATGCCGCCATGGCCGCCTTGGCCGCCCGCGGCTGCCGCGATCCCGCCAAGCGATGCGGCGTCACCGCCCCATCCGCCGGCCGAAAGCGCACCGGACCCGCCAGTGCCCCCCGTCGGCTGGGATTCGATGCCTTCATCGGCAGTCGCCGTCCCGCCTGTCGCGCTGCCCTGCTGCTGGAAATTGCCGCTGTTCTGGACCTGCGCGTTGTGAACGGTGTCATTGTCCGTCAGCGACGCCGATTGCGCCAGAACGGTCCCGGCGTCGTTGCCGGCGCCGTTCAGCGCGTCTTCCAGCACGTCTTTCAGAACGATGTCATTGCCGGCGCCATAAACAGCATGAACGCTACCGCCCTTGGTCGCCATCATGATATCACCGGTCGAGCTGCCACCTGACAGGTCGAAATCAGCAAAATCATCGTCTGACGGCAGGCCTTCCAGCCCGACATCCACGTTCACATTGACGTCTGTCGTGCTGACATTGGTCGCTGTGTTCGTGGCCGTGTTCGTCGCGGTGTTGGTGGCATCATTGTGATTGTAGTTGCCGTTGGCGTTGACGTTGCCGTTGGCATTGCCGTTCACGTTGCCGTTGGCGTTCCCGTTGGCGTTGCCATTACCGTTGTGGTTGCCGTTGGCATTGCCGTTGCCGTTCAGGTTGCCATTGGCATTGCCGTTGCCATTGCCGTTCAGGTTGCCGTTGCCACTGAGGTTCACGTTCTCATTATGGCTTGACTGGTGCTGATCCTGACCCTGGCCCTGGCCCTGGCCTTGCGCCTGAGCTTGGCCTTGACCCTGGCCCTGAAGCTGGCCTTGGCCCTGAAGACCGAAAAGGTATTGGTTTTTCTTACTCATTGGACTTTCTCCGAATGGAGCATCCGATGGTCACCGCTCTATACCAAGTGACATGCAGACGGATGCGATTGGTTTGTCTTTGGTTTGAAATTTTCGGGAACCCGCAACGAAATCTCGGTCTTGGACGTCCCGTTTACTGCGATATAAAAAGTTCCGGTCCTCACCCTGTCCTTTCTTCGGGGGCGGTCTCCGGTCGCGGTCATGACGCACGGGACAGATGCGGTCCCGCATACGCGGGCGCCTTGTGCACCATTGTCCGTTGACTAGAGTTGGATCCCCGATCCTTACAGCACGATGTCGTGCCTGACCGAAGATGCGCGCGAATCGGACGTCAAAAACACCCGTTAATCTTGAGTAAACCGGATGGCGTCTATATTTTATCTTTTTATTTCAAATTCTTGAGATGAAGCCGACTGACCCGTTCCGGCTATTCAGTCCAATGCACGCACGACAATCGAAGTAGTTCTTCAACCTGCGATTTAATCCGAAAGATCTAGACTTTTGGCAGAAAACAGACCGAATGATATATGCCGGAACCCGATTTACAGGAAAATTTGTGCCAACACTTCAGTGGTGGTATGATGCGTCATCTTTTGAATTTCATTTTGACTGTTTGATAAATTATTTTGATCTAACAGTGCGTAATGTGACGACTTCTTGGGGGGAGCATTGTCATGCAGCACTTTTCTGAGCCGCGCGAAGTACGCGCGAAAGAGTTCTTAAAATTGGAACGCAAAACACATTCTGTAATCGCATTGGTTTCCGCCAATCAGAGCTTTTCCGAAAGGCTCTGTCGGGTCACCGAAGCCGAGATCGACAGGACCGTCGTGAAACGTTTCGACTCCGTGGACCAGCTTGTCGAGATGCTGCCGTCCTGGCGCGACCGTCTCTGCCTCGTCATTCTCGATCAATGTGCGGCGAAAAAGCTGGATGAACATCTGGCGACCTGGGTCTGCAATCAATCCAGCGCAAAGATCGCCTGCGCCTACGGCGACCCGGACAAAAGCAGGTCGCTGATCACCAGCCCGCTCTATCCCACTGTCGTCTCCAGCTTCTTTCCGGTACACTTGAACTTCGACTCGTGGATCTCGATGCTCAAGCTTTGCCTTTCGGGGCACTCCTACGTGACGCCCGAACTGCTGACGTCGGCGACGCTGACGGCGACCGACCCACCCAACCACGCCGGAGGCCGCGAAGACATGACGCCGGCAAAGCCCGGCAACCGCGTGGCCGCTTCCGCGCTGGATCGGCTGACAGTCCGCGAGATCGAGGTGCTCGAACACGTCGCGCGCGGGCGCCAGAACAAGGTGATCGCGGCCCAGCTGGGCTTGTCGGAAAACACCGTCAAGCTGCACATTCACCACATCATCTCCAAGCTGGGCGTCCACAACCGCACCGAGGCGGCGATGCTCTATGCCACGTCAAGGCTCTGAACCGGCGCAGCCCGCGCATGAAGAGGCGCTGCGCGACATGTTCCTGCGGGTCGGTCAGCTCAATTTCAACTGGACAAACACCGAGAGCCTGTTGATCCACCTGATCGCCGGGCTGGCCGACACCGACAAGGACGTGGCGATGGTCATCTTCCTGACCCTCAACACCACCAGCGCCCGGCTCGATCTTGTCGACCGGCTGGCCAAGCTCGCCCATACACCGGCCGACCAGCGCGACGCGGTGCTGTCGCTGACCGCGCGGTTCCGCAAGGAGGCCACCTTGCGCAACAAGTTCAACCACTGCATCTATTCCTTCAGCCCCGATGGCGGGCCGCTCAACACGATCATGATGCGCATCGCCGACCGCAAGGACCGCATCCTCGTTGGCAAGCAGGAAGTCGCGGACGCACAGGAGGTCGCGCGGATCGACGCCTCGATCGCGCGCCTGCGGCAACTCAACCTCGACATCTGGCAGACCGTCGCGACCTTCGGCTACCCGCTTTAGCCCTCGCCCATCTCGCGCAGCGCCGTCAGCAGCCGCGTCACCTCGGCCTCGGTATTGTAGTGGCACATCGAGATGCGGATGCAATCGCTCAGCCCCAGCGGTTTCAGAACGTTTCCGCTGTAATGGTCGTCCTTGCGGATATGCGTGCGGATGCCTTGCGCGTTCAGCCGCTCGACCACCTCGGCCGACGGCACGCCCGAGACCACCACCGAAACCAGCCCCTCGCGCGCCGGGTTGTCGGCCCCGCCCAGGATGCTCACGTGATCCATGTCGCGCAGCCCGGGCAGGTTGCCGGTGCCGTTGATCATCGCGTCCGTCAGATGCGTCTCGTAGGCGCGAATGGCCCGCCCCGCCGCCTCGATCCGGCGGCGGCGGTCGGTCTCGTCCGACACCTCGCCGCCCAGCCAGTCGAAATAGGCCACCACGTCCGACACGGTGGCATAGGACCCCGCATCGCGCGTACCCATCTCCCACGCGTCCTCGGGCGACCCGATCAGCCTCTCATGCGGCATCCGGCTCAGCCGGTCCGAAATCCACCCGATCCCGAAGCCGTGGCGCGAAAACACCTTGTAGGGTGAAATCGAATAGCCATCGACGCCGTAGCTGTCGAGGTCCAGCTGCCCGTGCGCCGCGTGCTGTATCCCGTCGACGATGATCACCGCCTCCGGCGCCACCGCCCTTATCGCAGCCGAAATCGCCGCCACCTCCATCCCCATCCCTGTAACCGGCGACGCATGGACGATCGTGGCCACCGCGACGTCGGGCGTCATGCGTTCGGCATAGGCCTCTGCCGTCACCATGCCCGTCGCGTCGTCATGCGGCACCTCGACATAACGAAGCCCCGCCACCTCGGCCCAGCGCCGCGCGGCGCTGCGCGAGGCGGGGTGCTCGATCGACGACCCGATCACCTTGGCCCCCTCGGGCGCGTTCACGCAGGCCGTGCGGATCATCCGAAACAGCAGCTCGGTCCCGCTTTCCCCGGCAAAGAACTGCCCCGTCGAGGCATTCATGAACACCGCCAGATCCGCCTTGGCCCGGTCGATCACGTCCTGGATGCCCTGCCCCGCCGGGTTCGCACGGCCAGGATTGTCCGGGATCGCGGCATAGAACCCCGACGTCTCCACCACCTTTTTCAGCGTCAGCGCCCCGCCCGCGTTTTCAAAGAAAATCCGCTCGCCCTGGAACGGGCAGCGGTCCACATGGGCAAAGCGGTCGCGAACGGCCTCGATCAGGCCCGGGGTGTCGTGGATCATCGTGTCTCCATCGGTTGGCGCTGCGCGCGCGGCGCGTCTTGCGTTGCTTAAGTGGGTTTCGCCCCTGGACGCAATAGCCTCCGCACACCCACCGCCAAACCCTTCGCACGAGGCCCGTCATGCCCGCAGGCAGAACACCCATTTCGTTTCTCCAAGGTTGCACTTCTCGGGCGTACCCCGTATCGCGCTCGAAATTGTGAATATACGGTGCTTGCAATGGTCGACGTCACAGGTTTTCCCCGCCCCGGCTCCACGCTCGGGGTCGATCTTCTCAGTCTCAGCGACCAGAACTTCTGGTACATGGGCCTTCTCGCCCGCGACGCGTCGGGGCCGACTTACGTGGCCGGCAACACCAGTTTCAACCAAAGCCGCGACGCTGCCATCCTGCTCTTCGAAGGGGCGTTCACGGCTTCCAATTCCTACTCTGGCGATCCGGTCTATTCCGTGTCGATCATCGACGGCGCGAACAATCGGCTTGTGCAGCTGGATTTCGCCCCCGGCTTCACCGAAGACGATCTGCGCCGCCTCGAAGGCCGCAGCGATCTGGAGGCCTTCACCGTCTTGCTGTCGGGCGACGACACCTTCACCCTGACCGAGGACCGTGATGCCGTGTCCGGCCACGGCGGCAACGACCTGATCGACGGGTTCGGCGGCAACGATACCCTGCACGGCGGCACGGACAACGACACTCTGCGCGGCGGCGCGGGCAACGACGACCTCGACGGCGAAAGCGGCAATGACAGCCTCGAAGGCGGCGCCGGCTTCGATACGATCCACGGCGGCTCCGGCGCCGATACGTTGATCGGCGGTGCCAACGCCGACCAACTTTGGGGCGGCTTCGGCGACGACCACCTCGAGGGTGGCGACGGCTTCGACATCCTCTATGGCGGGCTGAACGATGACACCCTGCTTGGCGGCGACGGACCCGACCGGTTGTTCGGCGGCGACGGCAACGACCTGATCCGCGCGGGCAGCAACTTTGGGGCCACCGTTGACGGCGTCGAGGGCGGCGACGGCGACGACGAAATCCATGGCGAGCTTGGCTTTGACAATTTGTTGGGCAATGCCGGCAACGACCTGATCTATGGTGGGGCACAGGCCGATAACCTCTTCGGCGGCGACGGCGCCGACACGCTGATCGGAGGCGCGGGGTTCGACCGGCTTTTCGGCGGCGACGGCGACGACCTGCTTCAGGATTTCGACGGTTTCGGCGGCCAGTTCGGCGGCGCGGGCGACGACACGCTTCAGGGCGGCGCCGACGCAACGACCTTCTATGGTCAGATCGGCAACGATGTGATCGAGGCCGGTGGCGGCGATGACCGGATCGGCGCCGGCGCCGGATTTGACCGCGTCGATGGCGGGGCCGGCAACGACCTGATGTTCGGCGATTTCAACGCCGACACGTTCGTTTTTGCCGACGGCCATGGCACCGACACGATTGCGGATTTCGACGCGCTCAACGATTTCGAGCGGATCGACCTGACCGCGGTCTCCGCGATCACCGACATCGCCGATCTGAACCTTGGATCGGCGTCCTCGGGCGCCGCGACCCAGGCGGGCGGCGATGTTCTGATCGACACCGGAGACGGCACATCCATCCTGCTGTGCAATGTCAGCCTCGCCGATCTGGACGCGAACGACTTCCTGTTCTGACCAGCGGCGGCACGCGACGGTTCAAGGACTGCGTTCGGGCACCCTTCCCCCAGCCCTTGGCGCGGCCCTCGGCAAACCGCCCATCCAGCAGGCAGCCGCGCCGAAAACGACACCGTTCTGTCGAAAACGCGGCAGGACATCCGCGCCGCGCCATGCCAATCTGCGCCCATGCGCATGATCATTTCCTTCGCGGCCCTCTTCCTGTCGGTCATCCTGTTGCAGTTGTCGACCGGCGGCGTGGCCCCGCTCGATGCGCTGTCGGGCATCACGCTCGACTTCTCCACCCAGGAAATCGGCTTTCTCGGCTCGGCGCATTTCTTCGGCTTCTTCATCGGCTGCTGGTTCGCCCCGCGTCTGATGGGCTCGGTCGGCCATTCCCGCGCTTTCGCCGCCTTCACCGCCGCCGGGGCCATCGGCCTTCTGATGCACATGATCATCATAGACCCCATCGCCTGGGCGCTGATGCGCGTGGCCTCGGGGCTCTGCGTCGCGGGCTGCTACACGGTGGTCGAGGCCTGGCTGCAAGCCAAGGTCACGAACGAGACGCGCGGGCGCACCATGGGCATCTACCGCGTGGCGGACATGGGCGCGTCGCTCGTCGCGCAAATGCTGATCTCCGTCTTGGAACCGGCGTCATATGTCTCCTACAACCTGCTGGCCATCATTTGCTGCGCCTCGCTGCTGCCGCTGACGCTGACCACCGTGCGCCAGCCCGAAACCCCCAAGGCCCCCCGCCTGCGCCCCATGCTGGCGGTCCAATGCTCGCCCCTCGCCGCCGCCGCCGTGATCGTCGCCGCGCTCTCCAGCGCCACATTCCGCATGGTGGGCCCCCTATATGGCCAGCAGGTCGGCCTCGCGCTCGACCAGATCGCGTGGTTTCTCGCCGCCTTCGTCCTCGGCGGGGCGCTGGCGCAATACCCGGCGGGCTGGCTCGCCGACAAATTCGACCGCCGCCACGTCATGATCGGCCTCTCGCTCGCCGCCATCCTGTGCTGCATCGTCACCGCCCTGGCCGGAACCACCTCGCCCAACGGCGCCATGATCGCTGCCTTCTTCTTCGGCTTTACCGCCTTTCCGATCTATTCCGTCGCCGCCGCCCACGCCAACGACTACGCCACCTCTGAACAGCGGGTGGAACTCTCTGCCGCCCTGATGTTTTTCTACGCGTTGGGCGCCATCGCCGCGCCCTACGTGGCCTCCGCCCTGATCGAACGCTACGGCCCGCAAGCGATGTTCGTGATGATCGCCGCGGCCCATGCCGTGCTCATCGCCTTCAGCTTCGTGCGAATGCTCATCCGGCCCAGTGCGGGCGCTCGCACCCGCTATGTCTGGTCGCCGCGCACGTCCTTCCTGATCGGGCGGCTCACCCGCACCGCCCGCGAACACGACAAGCGCACCGACCCCTGACGCCAACCGCCTCTGGCACAGGCCGCGCCATTGCGTTACACGAACGCCCAAAGCTCAAGGACGTCTCGCAATGGCCCGCCACCTGATCACCTCCGCCATTCCCTACATCAACGGGATCAAGCATCTCGGCAATCTCGTGGGCTCCCAGTTGCCCGCCGACCTCTATGCCCGCTACCTGCGCGGCCGGGGGCACGAGGTGCTGTTCCTCTGCGCCACCGACGAACACGGCACGCCCGCGGAACTCGCAGCCGCCAAGGCCGGCAAACCCGTGGCCGAGTATTGCGCGGAAATGTGGGAAGTGCAGGACAAGCTGGGCCAGGGTTTTCGCCTGTCGTTCGACCATTTCGGCCGCTCCTCGTCCGAACAGAACCGCAAGCTCACCCAGCATTTCGCCGGCAAGCTCTATGACGCCGGCCTGATCGAGGAAGTGACTGAAAAACAGGTCTATTCCAACGCCGATGGCCGCTTCCTGCCCGACCGCTATATCGAGGGCACCTGCCCCAATTGCGGTTTCGACAGCGCCCGCGGCGACCAGTGCGATAACTGCACCAAGCAGCTCGACCCCGTCGACCTGATCGATCCGCGCTCGACCATTTCCGGCTCGACCGACCTCGAGATGCGCGAGACCAAGCACCTCTACCTGCGCCAGAGCCAGATGAAGGAACGGCTGGAAGACTGGATCGACACGCGAGAGGGCTGGCCGGTGCTGACCACCTCCATTGCCAAGAAATGGCTCAATGACGGCGACGGCCTGCAGGATCGCGGCATCACCCGCGATCTTGACTGGGGCGTACCGGTGCAGCGCGGGGACGACCCTTGGCCCGGCATGGAAGGCAAGGTTTTCTATGTCTGGTTCGACGCCCCCATCGAATACATCGCCTGCGGCGCCGAATGGGTCGAGGCGGGCAAGGGCGACGACTGGGAACGCTGGTGGCGCACCGACAAGGGCGCCGAGGATGTCCGCTATACCCAGTTCATGGGCAAGGACAACGTGCCCTTCCACACGCTCAGCTTCCCGGTCACGATCCTCGGGTCGGGCGAGCCGTGGAAGCTGGTCGATTACATCAAGTCGTTCAATTACCTCAACTACGATGGCGGCCAGTTCAGCACCTCGCGCGGGCGCGGCGTGTTCATGGACCAGGCGCTCGAAATCTTGCCGGCTGACTATTGGCGCTGGTGGCTGCTCAGCCACGCGCCCGAAAGTTCGGACGCCGAATTCACCTGGGAAAACTTCCAAGCCAGCGTCAACAAGGATCTCGCCGACGTGCTCGGCAATTTCGTCAGCCGCGTGACCAAGTTCTGCCGTTCCAAATTCAGCGAAGAGGTCCCCGAGGCGGGCAGCTACGGCCCCGACGAGACCGTGCTGATCGACACGCTCACCACCCGCATCCGTGCGTACGAGACCCACATGGAAGCCATCGAGGTACGCAAATCAGCGACCGAACTGCGCGCCATCTGGGTCGCGGGCAACGAATATCTACAAACCGCCGCCCCATGGTCGACCTTCAAGGAAGACCCTGAACGCGCCGCGATGCAGATCCGCCTCGCGCTCAACCTCATCCGGCTCTACGCGGTGATCTCCGCGCCCTTCATCCCCGACGCCTCCGCTGCGATGCTGCAGGCCATGCAGACCGACGATTGCCACTGGCCCGACGACGTAGGCGAGGCGCTTGAAAGCCTAAAACCCGGCCACGCCTTCACCGTCCCGGAGGTTCTCTTCGCCAAGATCACCGACGACCAGCGCGAGGAGTGGGCCGCACGCTTCTCCGGCACCCGCACCTGACGCCGGCGCTCAAATCTTTTCTGAAAAGATTTGCCAAAAGCTTTCTCAAAGCTTTTGGCCCCGGCCTGTGGTACCCGCGGCCGGACTCGAACCGGCACGGCCTTTCGGCCTGGGGATTTTAAGTCCCCTGTGTCTACCATTCCACCACGCGGGCACAGGCCCCCGTCGTAGCGCGACGGTTTCGCGATCACAACTCCTCTTCGCTCTGCTCCAGCACCGGCAAGAGGTGCCGCTCGCCCAGCCACGGGTTCAGCGCTAGCGCCGCGCGCAGCGCCAGCGCCGCTTCTCCGTTGCGTCCCAGCGCGTGCAGGGTCAGCGCCTGCCCTGTCCGCGCCGCCACGTGCTGCGGCTGCAACTCCAGCGTCCGCTCCAGATCGGGCAGCGCCGCCTCGAACTCCTCTCTCAGGAAATGGATGAACGCCCGCTGATTGTACCCTTCAGCATAGTCCGGGCAATACGCCACCAAGGCTTCCGCCGCCGCCATCGCCGCATCGTAATCATACGACTCGCGCCGCGCCATCGCGTCGTCCAGCAATCTTTGCGCCTTGGCGTCCGGCGCCTCGGCCCACAGCGCCCACATCTCGTCCGACAGCGCCCGCCCCGCCGCCTCATCCGGCGCGGCCTGCGCCGCCTCGATCAGGCGCGACAATGCCTCGGCGTGGTCGGGCGCGTCAGGGCAGGTCCCGGCCCAGGCCGGGCCGGCCAGCACGCAGGCAATCAGCAAATGTCTCATGGACATCAATGATGCGCCGCGAGCCGCCGAAATCAACGGGCAAATGCGCCCCGCTCAGAACACCTCGGACAGCGCGTTCTCCTTCACCGCCTCCATCGCCACATAGGTCGAGGTCTTCGACACATGCGGCAAGGTGCTGATCTGCTCGGCCAGCACCCGGCGGTAATCCTGCATGTCCTGCGTGCGGATCTTCATCAGGTAATCGAAATTCCCGGCAATCAGGTGCACCTGCTCGATCTCCGGGATTCGCTTCACCGCCGCGTTGAACTCCGCCAGCGCGCTTTCCCGCGTATCGGTCAGGCTGACCTCGACGAAACTCACATGGTCCAGCCCCAGCCGGATCGGATCCACCAGCGCCCGGTAGCCCGAAATCACGCCCTCGCGTTCCAGCTTGCGCAGCCTGGCCTGTGTGGGTGATTTCGACAGGCCGATCCGCCCGGCCAGCTCGGTGATGCTGATCCGGCCTTCGGCCACCAGCACGCGCAGAATCGCCTTGTCGAACTGATCCAGCTCGCTTGCATCCATTTGACTTGTCTCCCCGCCGAATTACCGTCTCATTATCCCGCGAAATGACACCAATCGGGAAATCAGATCATATATACAGTGGTACACTAGTCCAAACCGCCATCCCCCAGCAAGAGGACCGCAATGCCCTACGATTCCGACCTGCGCCGTGTGATCGACCAGACCACCTATGCCGAAGAGGCCGAAACCGTCGCCCGCCTGACCGAGGTGGCGGGCCTCACGGAAGAGGACCGCGTGCGCATCTCGAAATCCGGCGCCGACCTGGTGCGCCGCATCCGCAACCAGTCGGACCCCGGGCTGATGGAGGTTTTCCTGGCCGAATACGGCCTCTCCACCGACGAGGGCATCGCGCTCATGTGCCTGGCCGAGGCGCTGCTGCGCGTCCCCGACGCCGACACGATCGACGCGCTGATCGAGGACAAGATCGCGCCCTCGGACTGGGGCAAGCACATGGGCCACTCCACCTCGCCGCTGGTCAACGCCTCCACCTGGGCCTTGATGCTGACCGGCAAGGTGCTGAAGGACGAAAACCCCGGCCCCGTCGGCCACCTGCGCGGCGCCATCCGCCGCCTGGGCGAGCCTGTCATCCGCACCGCCGTCGGCCGCGCCATGCGCGAGATGGGCCGGCAATTCGTGCTGGGGGAGACCATCGACGCCGCCATGGACCGCGCCGCGAAAATGGAAAAGAAGGGCTACACCTACTCCTACGACATGCTGGGCGAGGCCGCGCGCACCGATGCCGATGCCATCCGCTATCACCTGGCCTATTCCCGCGCGATCAGCGCCATTTCCAACGCCTGCACGCACAAGGACATCCGCAAGAACCCCGGTATCTCGGTCAAGCTCTCCGCGCTCCACCCCCGCTACGAGGTCGCGCAGCAGCATCAGGTCATGGACGTGCTCATGCCCCGCCTGCGCTCGCTCGCCATACTCGCGAAATCCGCCCGCATGGGCCTCAACATCGACGCCGAAGAGGCCGACCGCCTGTCGCTCTCGCTCGAGGTGATCGAGGCCACGCTCTCCGAGCCCTCCCTGGCCGGATGGGACGGCTTCGGCGTCGTGGTGCAGGCCTATGGCCAGCGCGCTTCCCACGTGCTCGACTACCTGCACGATCTCGCGCAAAAGCTGAATCGCCGCATCATGGTCCGCCTGGTGAAAGGCGCCTACTGGGACACCGAGATCAAGCAGGCCCAGGTCGAAGGCATCGACGGCTTCCCGGTCTTCACCTCGAAACCCGCGACCGACATTTCCTACATCGCCAACGCGCGCAAGCTCCTGTCGATGACCGATCACATCTACCCGCAATTCGCCACGCATAACGCGCACACCGTGGCCGCCATCCTCGACATGGCGCGCGAGATGGACAAGGGCACCGAGACCTTCGAGTTCCAGCGCCTGCACGGCATGGGCGAGGCGCTGCACAACATCGTCATGAAAGAGCACGGCACCAACTGCCGCATCTACGCCCCCGTCGGCGCCCACCGCGACCTCTTGGCCTATCTGGTGCGCCGCCTTCTGGAAAACGGCGCCAACTCCAGCTTCGTCAACCAGATCGTGGACGAGGATGTCGCCCCCGAAACCGTCGCCCGCGACCCGTTCGAGGCGTATAAGGACGACCGCCCGCAACTGCCCACCGGGCCGGAACTCTTCCTGCCCGAACGCCCCAATTCCAAGGGCTTCGACCTCAAGCACCAGCCGACGCTCGACGTGATCGAGGCCGCGCGCGGCCCCTTCGCCAACGCTACGTGGGAAGCCGCACCGCTGATCGCGGGCACAGCCGCCCCCGAAGAGGCCGAAGCGGTGTCGAACCCGGCCGACCCGTCCGACAGCCCCGGCACCGTGGCCACGGCCAGCAAGAAGGACATCGAAACCGCCCTGTCCGCCACCGCGCCTTGGGACGCCTCGATCGAGGAGCGCGCGCGCATCCTCAACGCCGCCGCCGACCTCTACGAGGAAAACTTCGGCGAGATATTCGCCATCCTCGCACGCGAGGCCGGCAAGACCCCGATGGACGCCGTGGCCGAACTGCGCGAGGCGGTGGATTTCCTGCGCTACTACGCCGCCAACGCGCCGCAGGACCCGCCCGTGGGCATCTTCACCTGCATCAGCCCGTGGAACTTTCCGCTGGCCATCTTCACCGGCCAGATCAGCGCGGCCCTCGCCGCCGGCAACGCCGTGCTCGCCAAACCGGCAGAGCAAACACCCCTGATCGCCCATTACGCCATCTCGCTGATGCACAAGGCCGGCGTGCCGAAAACCGCCCTGCAACTCCTGCCCGGCGCGGGCGACGTGGGCGCCGCGCTCACCTCCGACGCCCGCGTCGGCGGCGTGGCCTTCACCGGCTCCACTGAGACCGCGCACAAGATCCGCGCCACCATGGCCGAGAACCTCGCCCCCGGCGCGCCGCTCATCGCCGAAACCGGCGGGCTCAACGCCATGATCGTCGATTCCACCGCGCTGCCCGAACAGGCCGTGCAGGCCATCGTCGAATCCGCCTTTCAATCGGCGGGCCAGCGCTGCTCGGCCTTGCGCTGCCTCTACGTGCAAGAGGACGTAGCCGAGGGCTTTACGGAAATGCTCACCGGCGCGATGGACGCGCTTTCCATGGGCAAACCGTGGTCTCTGTCCACCGACGTGGGCCCGGTCATCGACGAAGAGGCGCGGCAAGGCATCGCCGATCACATCGAAAAGGCCCGCGCCGACGGTCGCCTGATCCACGAGATCCCCTCGCCCAACTCCGGCTGCTTCATCGCGCCCACGCTAATCAAGGTGAACGGCATCGAGGACATGCAGCGCGAGATCTTCGGCCCCGTCCTGCACATGGCCACCTTCAAGTCGCGCGACCTCGACCGCGTGATCGACGCCATCAACGGCACCGGCTATGGCCTGACCTTCGGCCTGATGACCCGCATCGACGACCGCGTCCAGCACGTGACCGAGGCGGTGCACGCGGGCAACATCTACGTCAACCGCAACCAGATCGGCGCCATCGTCGGCTCCCAACCCTTTGGCGGCGAAGGGCTTTCCGGAACCGGCCCCAAGGCGGGCGGCCCCAACTACCTCGCCCGCTACACGTCCCGCCCCGCCGAGCAGACGGATGCCACCTGGGACAGCACGATGGACGCCAAGGCGGTCCAATCGGCGCTCGACAAGACCGCCAAAAACCACACGCCCCAGCCGGTCGAGGCCCTCGTGCTGCCCGGCCCCACCGGCGAGTCGAACCGCCTGACGGCCCATGCCCGCCCGCCGCTGCTCTGCCTTGGTCCGACCACGGACATGGCCGAGGCGCAGGCCAAGGCGGTCGAGGCTCTGGGTGGCCGCGCCCTGCGCACCACCGGCCAAGTCGAGCCGGACGCCCTCACCACGCTTTCTGGCTTCTCGGGCGCGCTCTGGTGGGGCGATGCCGACACGGCCCGCGCCTATGCCAAGGCCCTCAGCCAGCGCAAAGGCCCGATCCTGCCGCTGATCACCGGCCTGCCCGATACCGGCCACGTCATGGGCGAACGCCACGTCTGCGTGGATACGACGGCGGCGGGCGGCAACGCGGCCCTGCTGGGCGGCGTCGCCTGACACGGACAGCTCCTCCCGGGCCGCCAGCAGGCGCGGTCCGGGGGGCGGCACACCACCACCCGCCATCCCGCCCATTTTCTGCGCAGAAAATGGCCTGGAAAATACGCATTTTCCAAAACAGAATTTGCGCAAATTCTGCCCGCCCCACCTCACGCGCCCGCTTGACTGTCTCGCGGCGCGCGGCCACTTTGCGCCCATGATCCCGATCCGCGACCATAACCCCTCGGGGCGCACCCCATTCGTCACCTACGGGCTGATGGCGCTCAATATCGGCATCTTCCTCAGCTACTTTCCGGGGCTCTCGAGCGATCCGCGTGCACTGATGGCGTTCTATTACGACTGGGCCATGGTCCCGGCATTGGTCACCGCCGAAGGCACCTACAGCACGCTCATCACCTCCACCTTCCTGCATGGCGGCTGGATGCACCTCGCGGGCAACATGCTTTTCCTGTGGATCTTCGGCGACAACATGGAAGAGGAGTTCGGCCATATCGGCTACCTCCTCTTCTACCTCGCCTGCGGGCTTGCCGCCAGCGGGGCACAGCTTGTCTCGGCCCCGCTCAGCCAGGTGCCCACGGTCGGCGCCTCGGGGGCCATCGCGGGTGTGATGGGCGGCTACCTGCTCCTCTTTCCCAAGGCCAAGATCGACATCTTCATCTTCCTGGTGTTCATCATCCGCATCATCTCGGTCCCGGCCTGGATCATGCTGGGCCTGTGGTTCATCTTCCAGCTATTCGGCGGCGCGGGCAGCAGCGCCGACGATGGCGGCGTGGCCTACTGGGCCCATGCCGGCGGCTTCGTCGCCGGGCTCGCCCTCACGCTGCCGCTCTTTTTGCGCCGGGGCGGCCCCGCCTATTGGGACCGCACCGAGGGCCATCCGCCCCACCCCGAGGCGAAATACAAGCTCAGCCGCACGAATATCCCCAAGGTCACGCGCAAATGACCCTGCACAATGCCAGCTGCCATTGCGGCGCCGTGCGCTTCACGGTCGATATCGACGGCCCCATCGAGGGCGCGATGCGCTGCACCTGTTCCTTCTGCCGCCGCCGCGCGGCCCCCAATATCAGCGTCCCGCTCGAACGCCTGACCATCACCGATGGCGCCGACAACCTGACGCTCTACACCTGGGGCACCGGCACGGCACAACACTATTTCTGCAAGACCTGCGGGATTTATACCCACCACCAGCGCCGCTCGGACCCCAATGAATACGGCGTGAACCTGGGCTGCATCGACGGCCAGAACCCCGCCGAACACGAGCCGATCCCATGGAACGACGGCGTCAACCACCCCTCCGATGCGAAACCGGGCTGACCGGCCTCAGGTGTTCCGGATGATCCCCGCGAACTTGTCGAAAATCGCCTCGTTGGCGCACACCACGTCGCCCCGCTCCAGCAACTCGGCGCCCGGTGTCAGCGACTCGACGAACCCGCCGGCCTCTTTCACGATGATCACACCCGCCGCGATATCCCAGGCGTTCAGCTTGCGCTCCCAGAACCCCTCGTAGCGGCCCGCCGCCACATAGGCCATGTCCAGCGCCGCAGACCCCCATCGCCGCACGCCCGCGCAGGTCGGCATCAGCCGCGCCAGGTCCTGCAACGTCGCCGGCAGGTCGCCGCGCCCACCGAAGGGCACGCCGGTGGCAAAGATCGACTCGATCATCTTGCTGCGCCCCGACACCCGCAGGCGCTTTTCGTTGATGAACGCGCCCTCACCCTTCTCGGCCAGGAACATCTCGTCTTTCGCGGCGTCGAAAATCACGCCCGCCACGACCTGCCCCTTGTGCTCCAGCGCGATCGAGACGCACCAATGCGGCAGCCCGTGCAGGAAATTCGTCGTCCCGTCCAGCGGATCGACGATCCAGCGCCGCGTCGGGTCCTTGCCTTCTTCGCCGCCGCCTTCCTCGGCCAGCCAACCATAGGTGGGCCGCGCGCCCATCAGCTCTTCCTTCAGGATCGCCTCGGCCGCGATGTCGGCGCGGCTGACGAAATCGCCCGCGCCCTTCATGCTGACCTGAAGGTTCTCGACCTCGCGGAAATCCTTGACCAGCGACCGCCCCGCCTTGCGCGCGGCTTTCAGCATGATGTTGAGATTGGCACTGCCAGGCATGTCACGGGGCTCCTTTGGGGTCAGGCCGCGCGTATACGCGCGCCGGTCGCGCACCGCAAGAGGCCGCAAACGCCCGCACGGCGACGCCCCCTTTCCACCCGGCCGCCCTGCCCCTAGGCTGGCTCCGAAACCCGCAATAGGAGTCGGCGCCATGGACAAGGTCAGCTTCACCCAGATGAAGGACGGCACGAAGGAAGATTACGAATTCCTGACCGCCCACGAAATCGACCACACGAAACACACCGCCAAACGCCTGCTAAAGGCGCTGGTCGAGCTGGACGAAGGCCTCTCGGGCTACCAGATCACGCGTCTCGGGCATTCCCTGCAATCGGCCACCCGCGCCTGGTGCGACGGCGCGGATACCGACTGGGTCGTGGGCGCGCTCCTGCACGATATCGGCGACATCTACGCGCCCTACAATCACGACGAATACGCGGCCACGATCCTGAAACCCTTCGTGCGCGAACAGGTCACCTGGTGCGTCGCGACCCACGGCGATTTCCAGATGCTCTACTACGGCCACCACCTCGACGGGGCCGACCCGAACAAGCGCGACCGCCACGCCGGCCACGCCTATTTCGAAGACTGCGCCGAATTCTGCGAACGCTGGGACCAGGCCTCGTTCGACCCAGGCTATGACACCCTGCCATTGGAGTTCTTCGCGCCCATGGTCGAAGAGGTCTTCGCCCGCACGCCCTATGACCCGGATGTCATCCGCCCAGGCGCGCGCGAACCGCTGGTCAATCCGGGCATAGCCGCCGAACGCGGCTGAAACCGCCGCGCCCCGTCACCCGGGGCGCGACCTTGGCGGGCTAGTCCGCCGATACGATCGTCGGCGCGTCAGGATAGCTGGTGCAGGTCCCGTGGCTGCCCGCCGGGTCCTGGCAGGCGGCATTCAGGATGCCCCAGATGAAATCGATCTGCGTCGCCGTGACCGTGGGCCCGCCCACGCCATAAAACCAACTGGGATTGGGTGCGCCCATCTCGACCTGCTGATAGCCCATCAGGTTGGGCCGCCAGCCCGATCCCACCCCGGCGAGGGTCGAAGTGCCGTCCGCGTCCGCCGCCGCCTGCGAATGACAGGTCGTGCAGCTGGCCGAGTTGACGAACCCGCCCTCGGTGATCGTGGCACCCATGCCCGTGGGGATGCCCGTGGCCGTGGTGAACGTGGTCTGGGTGCCCTTCAGACGGTAATTCGCCCACGCCGGATCCTCGGCGCTGATCACCCGCGGGTCCGGATCTGTGGCCGCGGTGGCGATGCCCATCTCCTGGAACAGCGCCTGCAACTCGGCCGTGCTTTCCTCGCCCGTCTCGGCAGGGTCATAAACCTCGCCACTGACGAACAGAGGGTCATTCCCCGTCACCTTGTCGTCGTTCAGCTCGATCTTCGGCGGGATGAATCCGGTGCCGAAATTCGCGCCCTCCTGCGCCGTCGGGTTCACGGCATAGCCGAAACTGTCATTGCACCCGATATAGTCACAACGCCCTTGGTTGGCGACATGCTCCACCGCGTACCAGTGCCACGTTGGCAGGTCCTTCGACGCGTTCGTCATCGCCAGCATGTAGTAATAGCCCGGCACCTGCTCCTCCCCGCCATCGCCGTCCAGATAGACGGTCAGATAAGGATAATCGGGGTTGTTGGGCACGTCGCTGCCGTCGATATCCTGGATAAGCCCCTGGTCCATCAGTATATCCTGATGCAGGAAATCCACCTTCACCATCACCGCGTCGATCGGGAATCGCACCTCCAGTGCATGTGCGCCCGCGATGTCACCCGCCTTGATCGCCGCGTTCTGCGCCCGGTTGCGTGCGCCCAGCCCCTCGCGGGAATAAAGGTCGTTTCGATAGATGTAGTCGGTCATCGACTTGTTGCGGAACACCAGCTCCAGCTCCAGATCCCGCAAGAGTCGCCCGGGGTCGATCTCGTCGGCGGGCACAAGGCCCCGGTGATTGATCACCCCCTGTGCCGGCTTGCCGTTGGGCGTCGCGGGCAGCGGACTGATGGGGTCGTAATCCGCCCTGAAAACCGGGCACTGCGTCGGCTGATCGCCTTGCACCGGCGCCGCGTCGGGATCACAGCAATTGCTGGTCACCTCCGCGCTGCACAGTGGCAGCGGGCTCTCGGGCCAGATCGTCTGGTCGATCCCCCAGGTCCAAAATTCCGCGGCCACCGCGTTGACCAGCTGCGCCCAGGCAAAGGCATCCGGACAGGTCGCCGCCCCCGACACCGCGTTGATCCCGGCGATTGCGGCCGTGCCGTCCGTCACCTCCACCGCGCAGGTGTCCGCATCCTGCACGAAACTGCGATACAGCATGAACTTTTGCAGCCCGTTCGGCCCGTCCTGCGCCTGAACCGGCAGCGCCGCCAGTCCCGCAACGCCGGCCAGAATGGCGGCCCGTCCGGTGAATCTCGATATCATCATCTGAAAAACCCTTCGTTTGCTTGAAATAAACCTGTCGGTCACTCGCACCCAATGGGCTTACCTTACGTAAGTCCGCGATTCCCGCTAAGGTTTATTTTGATTTTTTTGTTTACCTTTAAATTGTTCCGCTGCACCGCGCCGCGCCGCGCCCCAAGAAAATAACGCCCGCGTCTTTCCCTCGCCCTGCCATTTGGGTATTCCGGCCAAGACTACATTTTCCAAGCACGGGACCCGCATCATGGCGATGGAAAAGACCTTCAACGCAGCCGAGGCCGAACCGCGCCTCTCGTCCGCCTGGGAAGACAGTGGCGCCTTCAAGGCCGGCGCCAACGCCAAGCCCGGCGCCCAGCCCTATTCCATCATGATCCCGCCGCCCAACGTGACGGGCAGCCTGCATATGGGCCATGCGTTCAACAACACGTTGCAGGATATCCTGATCCGCTGGCACCGGATGCGCGGCTTCGACACGCTCTGGCAGCCCGGCACCGACCACGCCGGCATCGCCACGCAAATGGTGACCGAACGCGACATGGCCGCGAATGGCGAGCCCACGCGCGTTGAGATGGGCCGCGAAGAGTTCGAAAAACGCGTCTGGCAGCAAAAGATCAAGTCGCGCGGCACAATCATCGGCCAGCTCAAGCGCCTCGGCGCCTCCTGCGACTGGTCGCGCGAGGCCTTCACCATGTCCGGCGCACCCTCCGCCCCCGAGGGCGAAGAGGGCAATTTCCACGACGCCGTCATCAAGGTCTTCGTGGACATGTTTGAGAAAGGCCTGATCTATCGCGGCAAGCGCCTGGTCAACTGGGACCCGCATTTCGAGACCGCCATTTCCGATCTCGAGGTCGAGAACATCGAGACGGCAGGCCACATGTGGCACTTCAAGTACCCGCTGGCGGGAGGTGCAACCTACACCTATGTCGAGCGGGACGAGGATGGAAATGTCGTGCTGGAGGAAGAGCGCGACTATATCTCTATCGCCACCACGCGTCCCGAGACCATGCTGGGCGACGGCGCGGTCGCGGTTCATCCGTCGGATGAAAGGTACGCGCCAATCGTTGGAAAACTCTGCGAAATTCCCGTCGGCCCAAAAGAACACCGTCGCCTCATTCCGATCATCACCGACGACTACCCAGACCCGAATTTCGGCTCGGGCGCGGTCAAGATCACCGGCGCGCATGACTTCAACGACTACGCCGTGGCGCAGCGCGGCGGCATCCCCATGTATCGCCTCATGGACACGCGCGGTGCGATGCGCAACGACGGCGCGCCATACGCCAAGATGGCCGAGATCGCCATGGCCGTGGCCAAGGGCGAGCGCACGCTGACCGAGACCGAGGCCGACACGATCAACCTTGTTCCCGACGACCTGCGGGGGCTCGACCGGTTCGAGGCGCGCGAGAAGGTCGTCCAGCAGATCACCGACGAGGGTTTGGCGGTCATGGTCCCCGTCCAACACGAGGACAATAGTAGGCCGGGGTTCACCCCGGCCCCCGAGGACGGCGCCGAGCCGGGGTCAACCCCGGCCTACCTCCCACTCGTTGAATCGAAACCCATCATGCAGCCCTTCGGCGACCGCTCGAAGGTCGTGATCGAACCGATGCTGACCGATCAATGGTTCGTGGCCACCGACAAGATCGTCGGCCCCGCCATTGAGGCGGTCAAGTCAGGCGAGGTCACCATCCTGCCCGAGCAGGACCGCAAGGTCTATTTCAACTGGCTGGAGAATATCGAGCCCTGGTGCATCTCGCGCCAGCTGTGGTGGGGGCACCAGATTCCGGTCTGGTACGGCTTCGACCTCAGCGCGCCCGAGTTCCGCGATGACGAAGGCGACGGCGCGCTCGATCTTGTTGAAATGCTTGACGTTCTCAACGAAAGCCACTTCGCGCCGCTGATGGAATGCGGCCATGACTTCGAGGCTACCGCACAAGCCTTCGCGGCACAGCTCACCGACCTGCCCACGCCCCTGCAATCCATGACCGTGGTCGAGGCCAAGGACCGCGAGGATGCCCTGCACAAGCTCGCCTCCAGCCTTGCCGACTACACCGCCAGCCAGGATCCCACACATCTTGTCTACCCGGTCTGGCGCGATCCCGACGTGCTCGACACCTGGTTCTCGTCCGGTCTCTGGCCCATCGGCACGCTGGGCTGGCCCGAAAAGACCCCCGAGCTGGAAAAATACTTTCCCACCAGCGTCTTGGTTACCGGCTTTGACATCATCTTCTTCTGGGTCGCCCGGATGATGATGATGCAATATGCCGTCGTCGGCGAAAAGCCGTTCTCGGATGTCTATGTCCACGCGCTGGTGCGCGACGAGAAGGGCAAGAAGATGTCCAAGTCGCTCGGCAACGTGCTCGACCCGCTGGAACTGATCGACGACTACGGCGCGGATGCCGTCCGCTTTACGCTCACGGCCATGGCCGCCATGGGCCGTGACCTGAAGTTGTCGCCGCAACGCATTGCAGGATATAGGAATTTCGGCACCAAGCTCTGGAACGCCGCCCGTTTCGCCGAAATGAACGAGGCGGTCGGCAGCGCCGGCGTGATTCCGCAACCAAAGCAGACCGTAAACCGTTGGATTCTCGGCGAAACCGCGAAGACCAAGGCGCTCGTCGATACGGCACTTTCGCAATACCGCTTCAACGATGCCGCCAATACGCTCTACGCCTTTGTCTGGGGCACGGTCTGCGACTGGTACGTGGAGTTCTCCAAGCCGCTTCTGCTCGACGGCGAAGGCGACGTGAAAACGGAAACGCAGGACACCATGGCCTGGGTCATCGACCAGTGCCTGATCCTGCTTCACCCCATCATGCCCTTCATCACCGAAGAGCTCTGGGGCACGCTTGCCAGCCGCGACGGGATGCTGATCCACGCCGACTGGCCCACCTACGGCGACGAGTTGATCGACGCAGAGGCGGACGCCGAGATGAACTGGGTCATCGCCCTGATCGACTCCGTCCGCTCCGCGCGCGCGCAGGTGCATGTGCCCGTCGGTCTCTACACGCCACTCCTCGTCACCGAGTTCTCCAAATCCGCGCGTCTTGCTTGGGACAACAATGCCACCATGATCAAGCGCCTTGCCCGGATCGAGAACCTCGAAGTGGTCGAAAGCTTCCCCAAGGGTTGCATCACCATCCCCGCCGAGGGCGCCAGCTTCGGCCTGCCGCTGGCCGACGTCATCGACGTGGCCGAGGAAAAGGCCCGGTTGGAAAAAACCCTGGGTAAGCTGGAAAAGGAACTGGGCGGCCTGCGCGGCCGACTGAACAACCCCAAGTTCGTCGAAAGCGCCCCCGAAGAGGTGGTCGAGGAAGCCCGCGAGAACCTCGCCGCCCGGGAAGAGGAAGAGAGCAAGCTGCGCGCCGCCCTCGACCGTCTGGCCGAACTGGGCTGACCCCGCACTTTCATTGTTCCAAAAATACTCATGACGCCACGTCCACCCCGGGCGTGGCGTTAACCTTTCCAGGCATTGACGCCCGACACCGACGCCGTGCCACTGGAATACCGACGCGATACCGACACGCGGTTTCACCGGTAACCATTACACCCTTCGCCTTGCACCCGGTCCGGCTTTGACGTTACCTCTCCGCATGACCGGCCCACGCTATACCGATATCGTCCGCGCCCTGCCCGCCTCCGTGCCCTTCGTCGGCCCCGAGGTCCGCGAGCGCGAAACTGGCAAGGCTTTTGCCGCCCGCCTCGGCGCCAACGAGAACGTCTTCGGCCCTTCGCCCAAGGCCATCTCGGCGATGCAGGAGGCGGTAGGCGACATCTGGAAATACAGCGACGCCACCAGCCACGATCTGCGCCACGCCCTGGCCGTACATCACAATGTGGACGCTGAAAATATCGTTGTGGGCGAAGGGATTGACGGCCTTCTGGGGTATCTCGTCCGCCTGCTGATCGAGCCCGGCGATTCCGTCGTCACCTCTGACGGTGCCTATCCCACCTTCAACTACCACGTGGCGGGGTTCGGCGGAGAGCTGCACAAGGTGCCGTACAAGGACGACCACGAGGATCCGGCCGCGCTCTTAACCAAAGCGAAAGAGGTTGGCGCGAAACTCGTCTACCTCGCCAACCCCGACAACCCGATGGGCACCTGGCACGACGGGTCAAAAATCCGCGCCGCGCTTGACGATCTGCCCCACGGCTGCCTTTTGATGCTGGACGAGGCCTATATCGAATTCGCCCCCGACGGCACCGCGCCGGAGATACCCATAGACGACCCGCGCGTCATCCGAATGCGCACCTTTTCAAAGGCTTACGGCATTGCGGGCGCCCGCATCGCCTATGCAATGGGTGCGCCCGACCTGATCCAGAGCTTCGACAAGATCCGCAACCATTTCGGCGTCAACCGCGTGGCCCAGGCCGGTGCCCTGGCCGCCCTTCAGGACGAAGACTGGCTTCAACAAACGATCCATCGCATGGCCGAGGCCCGCGACCGCATTGCCCAAATCGCCGCCGCCAATGGCCTGCACAGCCTGCCGTCCGCGGCCAATTTCGTCGCTGTCGATTGCGGCCGGGACGGCGATTTTGCCCGCGCCGTCCTGAACGAACTGATCGCACGCGACCTTTTCGTGCGTATGCCAGGCGTTGCCCCTCTGAACCGCTGCATCCGCATCAGCTGCGGCCGCCCGCAAGACCTCGATCTGCTTGAATCTGCGCTCCCCCAGGCGCTTGCCGCCGCGCGGGCATAGAAATTAGCTGACAGACCCCTTGGGCGTATTACTATCGGTGTCATGCAACGCCGCCAGATGCCCGAAGCACCGAATTACACCAATGCCGCATTGATAATGGGGCTGGTCAATTTGCTTTGGATTTTCATGGCCTTGTGGATCATGTTCGGCCTGCCGGTGGTGATGGCGGTGGGCTACGGGCTGAATCTGCTGATCACGCGATTCCGTCGTTCCAACGCCTAAGGCGCAGCCAGAACCTGCGCCGCTGCCTGCACCGCACCATCGCCATGCGCGATATTCAGCGCACTCAGCCCCGCCTCCACCGCCCCCAGCACGCCCAACAGCGCGTGACCGTTCAGGTGGCCCATGTGCCCGATCCGGAAATATCCCGTGCTGCGCGGATCGTCCTCGGTCTGCATCCCCAGCCCGATGCCCAGCGTGACGCCCATATGCGCCTCGACCCACTGGCGCAGCTCTTCGCCCAAGGGCTTGCCGATCGCCAGAGAGGTCACTGCCCGGCTGCGCTGTGCCGCGTCCGCGATATTCAGCCGCAGCGGCCCCTTTGCGCCCCACGTCTCGCACGCGGCCCAGACCGCGCGGGCCAGCCGCTCGTGCCGGGCCCAGACCGCCTCGATCCCCTCTTCGGCAAGCATATCAAGGGCTTCGCGCAGACCGTAAAGGTGATGCGTCGGCGCCGTGCCGCCGAAATACTGGTAGAAAAGCTCCGGCTCGGTGCGCGGCACCCAATCCCAATACCGGCTGACGCGCGGAACCGTCCGGCGCACATCCGTGGCCTTGTCGTTGAAAAAAACGAACCCCAGCCCCGGCGGTGTCATCAGCCCCTTCTGGCTGCCCGCGACCATCACGTCGACACCCCACGCGTCCATCTCGAACCGGTCACAGGCCAGCGAAGCGATGCAATCGGCCGCCAGCAGCGCGGGATGCCCCGCCGCGTCCATCGTGGCGCGCACCCCGGCCACATCGTTCAGAACCGACGAGGAGGTGTCCACGTGGGTGACCAGCACCGCCTTGATTTCATGCGCTTTGTCCGCCCGCAGCGCGTCCTCGACGGCCTGTGCATCGACCGGCGCCTGCCGCCCGAAATCCAGCATCTGCACCTCGATCCCGCGTGCCTCGGCCACCTCGGCCCAGCCATGCCCGAACCGCCCCGTGGCCAGCACCAGCACCTTTTCCCCGGGCTGCACCGTGTTGGCCAGGCTCGCCTCCCACGCCGCGTGGCCGTTGCCGATATAGATCGCCGCATGTCCCTTGGTGCGCGCCACGCCGCACAGGTCCGCCACCAGCTTCGGCATCATGTCCACCAACTCGCCCGCATAGATATTGGGCGAGGCACGGTTCATCGCCCGCAGTACCCGGTCGGGCATGACCGAAGGGCCGGGAATGGCCAAGTAAGGGCGTCCGCCGGCACCACTCATCACGCGTCTCCATCTCAAGAATTGCGTGCAACTTAGCCGCATCGCCAGCGCCGTCAATCGCCCTTGCTTGCCATGGGCGCGGCCTGCCCCTACATGGGGGCGTCACGGCAGACGGCGAAGGGCCTTCATGAAGTTCATCAAGCGGATCACCGATTGGGAGCGCGCCTTACGCGCCTCCTACAACACGGACCTGTCGACGCCGGAAAACCGCCGCCGGGCGCGAATCTACAACCTGTGGTTTGACCACGAGATCCTGCGCGGCGTCTGGACCAACTTCTTTCAGGTCGCGCCGGGCGTCTACCGATCCAACCACCCCACGCTCAAACGCTTCGCCAAGATGAAGGAAAACGGCATCAACACGGTGCTGAACCTGCGCGGCGATTACCCCTCGGCGCATTACCACACCGAGGTCGAGACGTGCCGCACCCTTGGCCTGAACCTCGTCAGCATCAGCCTTCAGGCCCGCCACGCGCCGCCCGCCGAGGACCTTTTGAAGCTGATCGACACATTCCGCACGCTGGAAAAGCCATTCGTCATGCACTGCAAATCGGGTGCCGACCGTGCCGGGCTCGCCTCGGCCATCTACCTTCTGGTGATCGAAGGCGCGCCGCTCGACGTGGCCCGCCGCCAGCTTGGCCTGCGTTACCTGCATGTCCGGCGCTCCAAGACCGGCACGCTCGACCATATCTTCGACGTCTACGAGGCCCGCAATGCCCAGGCGCCCATCTCGTTCGAGGATTGGCTGAAGACCGAGTACGATCACTTGGCCCTGCAAGCCGATTACGAGGCAAAGAACAAACCCTGGTTCTGAGCGCGTTCAGTATCGCCGTGCCAGCTCCTCGGGCCGGACCCCGCCAAGGTAGCGCAACAGCAGCCACAGGTTCCGCCCGCCCCGGCGCAGCCAGCCGTCGCGCCTGTAGCGTTCCGCGCTGGTCGTCACTGTCGCCGGTAAAAGCGCGACCCGCCTCCCCAACGCCCGCGCAAGCGCCACATCCTCCATCAGCGGAATGTCCGGATAGCCCCCGGCGGCATCGTAGTCGGATCGCGACAGCAAAAGCCCCTGATCGCCATAGGGCAAGCCAAAGACCTTGCTGCGCAGGTTGGCCCAACCCGCTACGATGACCGGCGCCAGCCCCCTGGCGTCGAAGGACAGCCGGAACGCCGCCGCACCCTGCCCACTTGCGATATGCGCCTTCACCACCTCTGGCCATCCCTGCGGCAACGCCGTGTCCGCGTGCACCACCAACAGCCACTCGCCCCGCGCCACGCCCACGCCGCGCCGTAACTGCCCCCCGCGCGACGCCGCCCCGGTGACCAGCACCGCGCCCGCGGCCTCGGCAATCCGCGCCGTCGCGTCGTCCGATCCACCGTCCGAGATCACCAGCTCGCGGATCAACCCTGCCTCCAGCCCCTCGGCCAGTGCGGGCAGCGCCCGCGCCAGCCCGGCCTCGGCGTTCAGTGTCGGCATCACCACGGAAAGTTTCGCCCGCATCGCTGCAAACCCTGTCATTTCATCGCCGGTTTCTTATATGACGCCCATGACAAAGACGAGGCCCCCGATGACCCGCAAGATATTCCAGATCACCGGCGCCGATTCCCGCTCCTTTCTTCAGGGGCTGGTCACCAACGATATCGCCAAACTGGACCACGGGCTGGTCTATGCCGCCATGCTGACACCGCAGGGCAAGTACCTCGCCGATTTCCTGCTGGTACCATGGGACGGTTCGATCCTGCTCGATGTCGACGAAAGCCTGGCCGACGGGCTGCTTCAACGGCTCAACATGTACAAGCTGCGCGCCGATGTTCAGATCGCGCAGACCGACCTGGCCGTCTGGCGCGGCACCGGCGACCGCCCCGAGGGCGCCTTTGCCGATCCGCGCCACCCCGCCTTGGGCTGGCGGCTTTACGGCGCCGAGGCCGGCGATGACGGCTCCGATTTCGAGGCCATCCGCGTGACCCACTGCATTCCCCGCACGAATGTCGAGCTGACGCCTGACACGTTCATCCTCGAAGCCGGGTTCGAGCGTCTGAACGGCGTCGATTTCCGCAAGGGGTGTTATGTCGGGCAGGAAGTGACCGCGCGGATGAAGCACAAGACCGAACTGCGCAAGGGTCTCGCGCCTGTCGCGGTCGAGGGCAGCGCCCCGGTCGGCACGCCGATCACCGCCGACGGCAAGACCGTGGGCACGCTCTTCACCCAAGCCGGCGACCGCGGTATCGCTTATTTGCGCTTTGATCGTGCGAAAGGCGCGATGCAGGCCGCATCGGCGACCGTCACCCTGCCAGAGTGACGCGACGTCTCGACGCAGCCGGCGCGCGCGGCACCCGCCCGTGGGTCAGGCGCGTTCGGCGTATTCCATCGTCTCGGTGTTGACGACGATTTCCTCGTCGGGGCCGACGAAGGGCGGCACCATGACCTTCACGCCGTTGTCCAGAATCGCCGGCTTGAAGCTGTTGGCGGCCGTCTGGCCCTTGACCACCGGCTCGGTCTCGACCACGCGGCAATTCACTTTCTGCGGCAAGGTCGCGTTCAGCGCCTCGCTTTCATAAAATTCGACGGTGATCGTCATGCCGTCCTGAAGGAAGGGACGGCGCTCGCCCAACAGGTCGGCCGGCAGTTCGATCTGCTCGTAAGTCTCTGAATCCATGAAGACAAGCATCCCGTCCGTCTCGTACAGGAACTGCTGATCCTTCTGCTCCAGCCGGACGCGCTCGACTTTGTCGGCGCTTCTAAACCGCTCGTTAAGCTTTGATCCGTTACGAAGGTTGCGCAACTCCACCTGGGCGAATGCGCCGCCTTTGCCCGGCTTCACATGATCCACTTTGACGGCACTCCAAAGGCCGTCATTGTGCTCGAGGACATTACCGGGACGAATTTCGTTTCCGTTGATTTTGGGCATTGTGGCGAAACCATGGCAAGAGGTTGATCAGTGTTCGGCCAAACCTATATCTAGCGAAGCGATGGCGTGCAAGACGACCATATATCGTGCTGCAAATGCAGCAAGCCATGCGCAAGATGCAAGGGTGATATGCGATTGGGGACTATCCGAATCGATGAAAAGCCGTCATAACCGGCGGCACGCCTGAAACACAAGAGCAATAAAAACAAGGACGAAACATGAAAGATTTCGTTGACGGTACGGCTTTCAACGCTGAACAAGGCAACCGTGCCCGCAAACTCTTCGCAGCCGTCGTACTGGCTGCACTGGACGACGCCATTGCCGATGACAAGAAATATGGCAATGGGCCGGAGCAGATTGCTCGCTGGGCGCGCTCGCGCGACGGTCGCGAGGTCCTGTCCTGCGCCGGGATCGACCCGAACGAACGTGTCGTTACGGGTCTTATGGAATTCGTGGGCAAGGGTGTGCGCACCTCTGTCGCCCTGTCGCGTGAGGAAAGCGAGCGTCGCAATGCCGCCGCCGCGCAGGCCGAAGCTGCCTGACACGCGTCTCTTCCGAAATTGAAATAGCCCTGCCCTGACGGCAGGGCTTTTTCTTTGCGCGCTCAGGTGGCGAACACAAAGGCCCAGATGAACAGCGGGAACAGTTCCAACCCCGCCAGCCCCGCGATCACCAGCCGCGACCGCACGCTGGGAAACCGCCACATCAGCACCCCGCACAGCAGCGCCGACAGGCCCATCTCGATCGGCCCGACCACCCCGGCATGGTACGCGCGGTCCCAGTAACTGATCGGGCTTTGAAACACCCAGTCGGTGAGCGGCCAGAAATGCGGCCGTCCGTCATCGTGGTGCAAGGGCAGGTCCAGCGCCAGGTGCATCAGCCCCGAGGCGGCGAAGACCATGCCGTTCCGCGCGCCCCGCCACCACGCCAGCCCGAACACCGCGCCCCAGACAAGAAACGAATTGTCGATGCGAAACACCTGCTGCCAAGCGTCCGAGAAATACAGCGTGCCAAAGACATATCCCGCATCAAGCCGCAGCAGGTAAAGCGCCACCGCAACCATGAAATACAGCGACACATCCGGCGCCAGACCGCCGGCCACCGCGGCAATCGTGCGTCGCCGGTCATGCGGGCGGGCAAAGGCCGCAGCGGCGAAAATCACGTGGGCCGGCGTGTTCATGTCTTCCCTTTCTGCCGGGGCGACGTTTTGCGGCCTTCGGGTGACAAACCGTGGACGTCGCAACATCCGCCCTGATCCGCAGCCTGTCGGTTGTTTTGGACCGGCCACGCACTGTGCTGAACAATACCGTCAAAAGACCGGGTCACGATCATCACCGCAGGCCTAGGCGCAGACGTTTCGTGGCGGGCAGCTTTCTCGCGGCCTTTGTCGCCGGTGTCAGGCAACCTTCGGACATGGCGTTCGACGCATCTGCTCACGCCGCCGGCCAATCAATGAAACATCGCTCTGACCACCGACAGTCGTCCGCCAGGGCAGAGCCGCGCAGGCGTTATTCCAGGTTCTGCCCCATCATCGCGCGATGAATTTCGCGGCGGACCAGCTTGCGGACGTTGCGCGTGATCCGTTCGCCCAGAGTGCCTTGCAATTCCTGCCGCACGATCTCGCTCACCAGGTCGCGCAACGCGTCCTCGTCCAGAACCGCGTCGGCATCCTCGCGGTACCAGGACGTGTCCTCGCTTTCGGCACCCGCCCGGGCCGCAGAGGGCCCATTCGCCTGTGCGTGCGTCGCAGGATCCTCACGCTCCACGCTCTGTCGGGTTGCCTCGGCCTGCTGTGATGCCTGATCCGAGTCCAACGCGGCCGCGTCTTCACTGCTTTGCTGGGCGTCCGGTTCGGCGTCGTGCGATGTATCGCCCCTGGCCGTGCGCGACGCAAAGACCGGCTCCGCCGGTTCCAGGTGATCTTCCCACGGAAGCGGTTCGGTCTGTCCGCCCGCATAGGCGTCTTCCGACGCGCCGTCAGGCTCCCACTGGTCGTCACGCGCGGCAACGGCGGCCTCGACCTCCGCAATCCGCGCCTCCAGTTCCGACGTCACGACCTCACGCTCCGGCGTGTCGTCCGCGCTGCCCTCGCCGTCCTCGGCAGATGTCGCGTATTCGAACGCAACATCATCGTCTTCGGCAAAGGTCTCGTTCTCGAAATCGTCGTCCTGTTCGTCCGCAGCTTCGGACAGACCGTGGTGCGCCGCGTCCGCTCCCTCGTCGGGATCGGTCTCTGCGCCAGGATCGTCTTCGGCCGTCAACCATTCCTTCAGATGTGCGTCATCAGTGTGCGGGTCGGCGTCAGGCGACTCGCCCGACATCTCGAATGGTTCCGCGTCATCGTCCTCGTGCAGCGCGGCGCTGTCTTCCGCCTGCCCGGTCTCGACTTCTTCGGCAGGCGCGTCGGACGGGATCTGCCACTGCTCAAGCGTCAGGTGTTCCGGTTCTTCCTCCGGCAGCGGCTCGTCGTCATGATCTGCATCGTGCTCGAACCTGGCCGCATCGTCGTTCGGCGCGCCCGGCTCGACCCGGAACGACTGCGTCAGAACCAGCCGCGCATCCCCCGCAGGCGTCGCGGCCTCCGGCGTGACATCATCGGACGGTGCAGGATCGACCTTCGGCGCGCCCGCGCCGGCACGATTTGGTCCCGTGTCCCGGGATGCGGCGGATTTTTCGACCGACACAAGCCGGCGAATAGACGACAGAACGTCCTCTATTTCCGCATTCGAGACGGGATCAGACATGCTCAACTACCATTCTTGCCTGCGCTCCAGTGTAGCGGCTGCCGCAAATTCGCACAACATTTTAGAACGCCGCCTTTTAGGCGCTTTTGCCGTTCCTGTCCCGGCTTGCCCGCGTCGTCACTGACGCCCGAGCGATTTCAGAACCCGGTCCAGCTGCTGCCCCTGCCGACTCAGCGGCACCGGCGCATCCTTGACCAGGTTGTAATAGGCCGCCGGGTCGTAGGTCTGGACGTTCAGGTTCAAGTCCTTCGCCGTCAGCTGCCCGATGGCTGAAAGCACCTGGTAGGCCGCAATCGCCACGTCGACATCCGCGGAAATCAGAGTACTCCGCGCGTCCAGCAATTCCTGCTCGGCGTTCAGCACGTCCAGCGTCGTGCGCGCGCCCAGCGTCGCCTCTTCGCGCACGCCGCGAAACGCCACCTGCGCGGCCCGCACCTGCTCTTGGCTGGCCTCGCGCACCACCCGCGCCGATTGCAGGATGGCAAACGCGTTGCCGACGTCCTGCACGACCGCACGACGCACCACGTGAAGGTTGCCCCGCGCCGCGTCGCGCTGTGCCTGCGCCTGGCGCTTGGCCGAGCTCAGCAAACCGCCCTGATAGATCGGCGCGCGCATGTTCAGCCCGAAACTGCCCGACCGGCCATAATCGCTGGTGTCCAGTTCTTCGCTGATCCCAAGCGTGCCCTGGGCGGTGAACCTGGGTTTCATCGCGGCATCCGCGGCCAGGATCGTCAGATCGGCCGCGGCCACCCTGCGCTGTGCCTCCAGGATGTCGGGATGGTTGCGCACCGCGATGTTCTTCGAGGTTTCGATCCCGCCGGACAGATTCGGCAGCTGGCGCGGAGATTGCAGGGTCCCGGGCTCTCGGCCCACCACGGCGATGTATTCCTCGATCGCCTGCGCCAGGTTGCCTTGCGCCTGCGCAAGCTCCCCCTGGGTGCTGGCCACACGCGCCTCGGCCTGGGCTACATCGGTCCGGGTGACTTCGCCCACTTCGAAACGGTCCCGGGCGGCGCGCAATTCCTGGCGCAACAGGCGCAGGTTGTTCTGGCGCAACGACACGAATTGCCGGTTGCGCTGCACGTCGTAAAAGGCAGCCACCGCCCGCAACAACACCTGCTGCTCGATGCTGCGCAGAGCTTCGCGCGTGGCCAGCACCGTTTCCTTGGCGGCGTCGATCTGGAACCGCGTCTGGCCGAAATCGAACAGCAACAGCTCCAGCGTGACACCGGTGCTGAACGTGACATCGCGGTTGGTGTTGATCAGGTTATTGGCGCGCGCCTTGCCGAAATCCCGCGTGATGTCGGCCGTCCAGTTGATGATCGGCCTCAGCCCGGCCACCGCCTGCGCCACATCCTCGTCCGCCGCCCGCAACAGCGCGCGGTTCTGCTCCAGCAGGCCGCTGTACTCGTAAGCCCAGGCCAGCGTTTGACCCAACGTCTCGGACTTCGCGGCCCCCGGCAGCGCGGTCATGCCCGCGAGCGCTACAAGGCCCGCCGCCACCCAATGCTTCAGCCCGGTAAACCGCGTGGCCGCCGCTGTGCGTGCCGGTTTGCGTCCGGCTTGCTCCTGTACCATCATAGGGTAAACGCCGCGTGCCGCTCGAAGCCGGCCAGAACCGGCGCACCCGCGTTGAATGCGAATCTCCAGCTCATCTCGCCATCAATCTTGTACCCCACACGCATCGCGCCCAGCCCTCCCTCGGCGAACAGGCAGGCGATGCGTCCGCCTTCCTTGATCTGGTCGGTGATCGCCTCGGGCAGATGCTCGACCGCGCCCTGCAGCATCACCACGTCATAGGGGCCGTGCTCCGCCGCGCCCTCGGCCAGCGGGCCTTCGTGCACGATGACATTGTCCGCACCTTGCTCTGACAGGATGCCGCGGGCCTCTTCAGCCATGTCCTCATTCTCTTCGACGGCGACCACGGCCTCGGCCATCCGGGCGGCGACCGCCGACGAGTATCCCAGCCCGCAGCCCAGGTCGAGCACCAGCTCGTCAGCCCGAATATCCAGCGCGTCCAGCATCTTGGCCAGTGTTCTGGGCTCCAGCACCACACGTCCGCCGCCAAGGTCGACATTCTCTCCGACATAGGCCGCCTCGCGCAGGTGGCGCGGTACGAAAGCCTCGCGCGCGACCGACAGCATGGCGTCGATGATCGGAAACTTGGTGACATCGGAGGGGCGCACCTGGGTGTCGACCATCATGGTCCGGCGCACGGCGAAGTCGGTCATTCGGTCATCCCTCTCGCTGTAGAATCCTGCCTTGGGTTTTGCCACAAACCCCCGCCCCTCACAATGGCCATAAACCGAGCGGTACAGATTGCCTCGGCAAGTGTATCCGAACGGTCCATTTTTCCGTCATTTGGAAGCTGCTCACCCGGCCGGTCGCCACGTCGCCGTCGTGCAATTCCTCGCTCTGCCGGTGAAAGATCGGTTTCCAAACTGATCGGGCTCCGATCTCCGCACACGAGGTCTGGACATCGCCGCAGCGAAACTTTAAGCAAGCATCTCAGGCCGAACGGCCCACCACGGACGGCGAGTTGGCGGAGTGGTGACGCAGCGGATTGCAAATCCGTGTACACCGGTTCGATTCCGGTACTCGCCTCCATTTATCTCCAAAGATTTTGACGGATCTTGATCAGCGCGGCGATGCGGGTCGAGACATTGGTCTCAACTGACAATGGGACGTCGCTGAAAACCCGCCCTGCGTCTTCGCCGGCACGTGACGTCCCTGTATGATGGCTGAGTACCTTTATGCGGAAAGTATAGGCCTTAGACGGCTTGATGATGCCACGCCTCGTGATCGCCAAGAGAGCACGCGCATCGCCACGCAATATTGCCGTGCCGTCCAATGTCGTGACCGGCCATGTCACCCTCCGCCATAGGTCCGCTCCTCCAGACCGACGCGCGACAAATCGCTTTCGACCGCCTCAAGGAATTTCGCCTCGGCCTCGGATTGGCGGCGGGCCGGGTTGCTCAGCAGGTAGATATCGACCATCGGCAGGGCGTCATAGGGCGGCAGCTGGCGGATATGTCCCGCCGCCACATCCTGGGCTGCCACGTGCAGCGGCAGCGCCCCGATCCCGACATTCGCCATGATCATCCGCCTTATCTCGTTCAGGCTGGACGACACGCCGCGCCAGTTGCGCGACAGGTTCAGCCGGGCCCGCAACTTCGAGATCACTTCCAGCGGCCCGCCTTCGGCTTCGGTCTGGAACGCCACGAAAGGCTCGCCCTCCAGGTCCTCGGGCCGGATCTCCTGCGCTTTGAACAGCGGATGCCGCGCCCCGCAATACAGCCCGAAATACTCGCGATAGAGCACCCGCGTGGTCAGGCTCTTGGGCTGGCTCGACAACAGGCAGATCCCGAAACTGGCCCGGTTGAGCTTGATCATCGTCTCTACCTCGTCGCTTTCATAGACCGTGAAGGAATAGGTCACGCTGGGATGCGCCCGAGCAAACCGGTTCAGGATGCTGTCGAAATGCTCCGAGATGACCGAACTGGTGATCGCGATGGAAAGGTGGCCGCGCAGCTCGGCATTGTCCTCGTCCAGGATCGCGGGGATCTGCGACACCGTGCCGAAGATCGTCGCGCATTCGGTGTACAGCACCTGCCCCGCCCGGGTGATGGTGAACTCGTTGGGCTTGCGGATCACCAGCGTCTTGCCGATCGTCTGCTCCAGCCGCTTCAGCGCCGCCGACACCGTGGGCTGTTTCAGCCCCAGATGGGTCGCGGCCTTCGAGATGCCGCGCTGCTCGACCACCACCATGAAGGTGCGCAACAGGTTCCAGTCCAGATTCCAGGGAAAACGGGGGCGCTGCGGAAGGCTCATAGATTTCACCTATAATTAGAATGCTTATTATTTATTTGCGCGATAACCCTCCCCATGCAAGGCTTTTGCAGGTGCGGCGCACGCTGCCGATGATGTGTGGGCGCAAGACCCGCCACTTAAAACCAACATGGAGAGACATATGACATTCCGCCGAACCGTTCTGAAATCCGTTGTCGTGGCGATGGGCCTTGCCGTGGCGGGCCTCGCGCCCGCTGCCGCGGAAGAACTTGAAACCCTTAAGGAAAAGGGTGTCATCCGCATCGCGATGTCCGGCGCCTACCCGCCGTTCAACTTCGTCAACGACCAGAACGAGGTGGTGGGCTTCGACCCCGCCATCGGCACCGAGATCGCCAAGCGCATGGGGCTGGAGGCCGAGATCGTCACCACCGCTTGGGACGGAATCATCGGCGGGCTTCTGTCCAACAAGTACGACGCCATCGTCGGCTCCATGACCATCACCGAGGAACGGGACGAGGTCGTGGATTTCGTCGGGCCCTACTATTCCGACAAGCGCGCCATCTTCACACAGCCCGGCTCGGGCATCACCAGCCTCGAGGATCTCGAAGGCAAGAAGGTCGGCCTCACCCTGGGCGAGACGCACGAGGACTGGGCGCGCGAGCGTGGCTACAACGTCAGCACTTACAAGGGCCTGCCCGAACTGCTCTTGGAGCTTGAGAACGGCCGCGTCGACGCCATCGTGAACGATTCCATCGCCGCCATCCTCGCCATGGGCGAGAAGGGCCAGGAATACGAGATGTTCGCCGATCCCACGACCGATCCCTTCGGCGCGGGCATCGCCATCCGCGAAGGCAGCCCCGAACTGGCCGCCGCCATGCAGGAGGCGCTCGACTCCATGATGGAAGACGGCACCTACCTCGAACTGGCTGAAAAGTGGGTCGGCGCGGACATCCGCTAAACCCTCTCTAGCCCCGCCGCCATCCCAGGTTGGCGGGGCCTTCCGGCACCCTGACTCCGATCGGACCGGCTGACGGACCGCGCGCATCGCGCCGTGCCCGGAATCCGTCCAAGCACGTACCCGGTTTTGCCGGACAAGAGCCTCGCGCTCGCCCCGGCCCCGCGCCCTTCCAGAAGGACACGCCATGGACATAGAGTTGATGCAAAGGGTCTATCCCTTCTTCCTGCAAGCCGCCTGGGTGACGATCCAGCTGTCGGTCCTGACGGCCCTGCTCGGCCTGACCTGCGGCGCGCTCGGTGCCGCCATGCGGCTGTCGCGCCTGGCTGTATTCCGCTTCCTCGGCGCCGCCTATGTCAGCGTCTTTCGCGGCACGCCTGCGCTCATCCAGCTCTTCATCCTCTATTTCGGCGGCCCCCAGGTCGGCATCCAGCTCGACGCGTTCGAGGCGGGCGTGATCGGCCTCGGCGTCAATGTCGGCGCCTACATGACCGAAACCATCCGCGGCGCGATCATCTCGATCCCCAAGGGCCAGCGCGAGGCGGCCCGCACCCTGGGCCTCAGCCGGTGGCAAGCGTTCTACAACGCCATCCTGCCTCAGGCCGCGCGCCTGATGGTCCGGCCCCTGGGCGTCAACCTCAACATGCTGATCAAGTCCACGGCGCTGGTCGCGGCCATTTCGGTTGTGGAACTCACCTACACCGCGCAGCGCTACATCGGCTCCACCTACAAGCCGTTCGAGATGTTCCTGCTCGCGGGCATTCTCTACATGATCATCATCTACGCCACCGGCCGGGCCGTCGCCTGGCTGGACCGCCGCGTCCAGATCAACTGACCGGAAAGGAAAACCAGAATGGGCCTCGACTTTACAGTTGTTCCGGAACATCTCGACGTGATCCTGCTGGGCTGTCTGTGGACGATCTTCATCGCCGTCGCCGCCGCGCTGGTCAGCTTCTTCGGCGGGATCATTTTCGCCGTTATCGCGCTTTACGCACCGTGGATCATTCGCCAGCCCTTCCGCCTGATCGAATGGGTCTTCATGGGCACGCCGCTTCTACTGCAGCTCTTCCTGATCTATTTCGGCCTCGTGCAGATCGGCATCGACCTGCCCGCCTTCGTCGCCGGCATTATCGGGCTTGGCCTGCACTTCGCGGTCTACAATTCGGAACTGATCCAGACCGCCATCCTGTCCGTCGACAAGGGCCAGATGGAGGCCGCCCGCACCGTCGGCCTCAGCCGTGGCCAGGCGCTGCGCAAGGTGGTCATTCCGCAGGCCGTGCGCGACGTGATCCCGCCCATCGGCAACAACATGATCGCGCTTCTGAAGGACAGCGCGCTGGTCTCGGTGATCGGCGTCAGCGAGCTGACCCTTTCGGCCCAGCGCGTGATCGGAGCCACCTACAGGCCGTTCGAGTTCTACCTCGTCGCCGCCGCCTTCTATTACGTCATTAACCTCTGCATGGAATGGGTGCAGCGCCGCATCGAGCGCCGCATCGCAATCTCGCGCTGATCGTCAGGAGACAGACCATGACCGACACCGAACATTTCGTCGAAATCAAGCACGCCCAGAAATCCTTCGGCAAGCTTGAGGTGCTCAAGGACATCAGCCTCAACGTCGCGCGCGGCCAGATCGTGGCGATCATCGGCCCCTCCGGCTCGGGCAAGTCCACGCTTTTGCGCGCCATCAACGACCTCGACGCGCTGACGGGGGGCGAGATCTGGCTGGACGGCGTGCAGGTGAACAAGAACCTGCCGTATCGCCAGTACGAAAAGCACATCAACCAGATGCGCCAGGACATCGGCATGGTGTTCCAGCACTTCAATCTCTTTCCGCACATGACCGCCCGCGACAATGTCACCATGGCGCCCAAGCTGCTCAAGGGTCTCAGCAAAGCTGACGCCGACAAGCTGGCCGAGGAACAGCTCGACAAGGTCGGGATGCTGGAACGGATCGACTATTATCCCTCGCAGCTTTCCGGCGGCCAGAAACAGCGCGTCGCCATCGCCCGCGCCCTCGCCATGAAGCCCAAGCTGATGCTCTTCGACGAGGCCACCTCCGCCCTCGACCCCGAACTGGTGGACGAGGTGAACCAAGTCATGAAGAAGCTGGCCGAGGAACACATGACCATGATCATCGTCACCCACGAGATGGATTTCGCGGCGTCGGTCTGCGACCGCGTGCTCTTCATGGACAAGGGCGTGGTGGTCGAGGAAGGCCCGCCCAGCGTCGTCTTCAAAAACCCCACCAAGGAACGCACCCGCGAATTTCTTCGCAAACACCTCGCAGGCGCCAAGTGACCGACACGCCCTCTTACCTCTTCTACCAGTCGCGCAACCCGCGACCCTTCCTCGACCACGGCGAAGGCATCTACCTGATCGACGAGTCGGGCAAACGCTACATCGACGGCTCGTCAGGCGCGATGGTGTCCAATATCGGACACTCCAACCCCCGGGTGTTGGCAAAGATGAAGGCGCAGATGGACAAGGCCACATTCGGCTACCGCCTGCATTTCCGCACCCATCCGTCCGAGGATCTGGCGGCGAAAACCGTCGCCATGACGCCCGACGGCCTCGACCGCGTGTTCTTCGTCTCCGGCGGGTCGGAGGCGGTGGAAAGCGCCGTGAAACTCGCCCGCCAATACGCCCTGACCCAGGGCCATAATGCCCGCTACAAGGTCATCTCGCGCTTTCCCTCCTACCACGGCTGCACCTTCGGCGCGCTCGACCTCACCGGCTACGCCCCCCTGCGCGACCCCTTCGCCCCGATGATGAGCGAAATGCCCAAGGTCGCCGCCCCCACCACCTATCTCGACCGCGACAACCTGACGGAAGAGGCGCGCGGCCTCAAATACGCAGACCTCCTGCGCGACAAGATCCTGGCCGAGGGCCCCGACACCGTGCTGGCCTTCATCATGGAACCTGTCGGCGGCGCCTCCACCGGCGCGCTCGTCGCGCCTGACAGCTATTATGGCCGCATCCGCGAGATCTGCGACGAGTTCGGCGTGCTGCTGATCTATGACGAGGTCATGACCGGCGCGGGCCGCACCGGCCGCTTCCTCGCCGCCGAACACTGGGGCATCACCCCCGATATCGTCTCCATGTCCAAGGGCTTCGGCGCGGGCTATGCGCCGCTGGGCGCAATGGTCGCCGGCCGCCGCCTTGTCGATCCGGTACTGGACGCCGGCGGCTTCGCCCACGGCTTCACCTATGCCGGCAACCCGCTGGCCTGCGCCGCCGGTCTCGCGGTGCTTGAGGAAATGGAGGCGCACGACCTCATCGGCAACGCCGCCCGCATGGGCGACGTGCTGATGTCCGAACTGCGCGCTCTGATGGACCGCTACCCGTTCATCGGCGACGTGCGTGGCAAGGGCCTCCTGACCGCGTTCGAGTTTGCCTCCGACCGCACCACGATGGAACCGCTCGACCCCGCGCTCAACGCCCACGACCGCCTCGTCGAACTGGCCTACGAACGCGGCCTCATCATCTACTCCCGCCGCACCCGGGGCGGCACCAAGGGCGACCATTTCCTCGTCGCCCCGCCCCTCATCATCACCGAGCACCAAATCGCCGAAATGATGGCCATCCTCCGCGACGCCCTCGACGCCTTTGCGTCAGAGATCGGCCTGCCGGTGGAGTCCGCAGCATGAGACTCCCCGACAAGCGCTGCAGCATCGAAGACGCCATTGCCCAGATCAAGGACGGCGCCACCGTCATGGTCGGCGGCTTCGGCGTCCCCGGCACGCCCATGACCCTGATCCGGGCGCTGGTGGCCCACGGCGCCCGCGACCTCACGCTGATCAAGAACGACGCCAACGAGCCCGGCATGGGCATCGATCACCTGCTGCAATCGGGGCAGGTCAAGCGCCTCATCACCACGCATCTGGGCCTCAACAGCCACGCCATCGGCCTGATGAATTCCGGCGCGATCGAGGTCGAATTCAACGCCCAGGGCATCCTCGCCGAACGCATTCGCGCAGGCGGCGCTGGCATTGGCGCGATCCTCAGCGATATCGGCATCGACACGGAGCTCGCCCGCGGCAAACAGGTGGTCGAGATGAACGGCACGCCCTACCTCGTCGAGCCCGCCCTGCGCGCCGACGTGGCCCTCATCCATGCCGACACCGCCGACCCCTTCGGCAACCTCGCCTATGTCGCCACGGCACAGAACTTCAACCCGCTCATGGCCATGGCAGCACCCCTGGTCATTGCCGAGGCCGAGCGCGTCGTGCCGTTGGGCGACCTCGACTCCAACACCGTCCACACCCCCGGCGTCTTCGTCGATCACGTCACGGAACTGCCCGAAATATCAGAGGATTACGCCGTTGTCCGACGCTAGGGATCGCATGGTCGCCCGCGCCGCGCGCGAGATTGCACCGGGCATGGTCGTCAACCTCGGGATCGGCCTGCCGACCAAGGTGGTGAACCACCTGCCTGCCGATTTCCCCGTCTGCCTGCACACCGAAAACGGCATGACCGGCATCGGCCCCGCCCTCACGCCCGAGCGCGCCGACCGCAACCTGATCGACGCGGGCGGCGCCTATGTCACGCCCGTCCCCGGCTCGGCCTTCTTCGACAGCGCCACCAGCTTTGCCGTGGTCCGCTCCGGCCGGCTGGACCTCACCATGCTCGGCGCCTTCGAGGTCAGCCAGACCGGCGACCTCGCCAACTGGAAGATCCCCGGCAAGTTCAGCCCCGGCGCGGGCGGCGGTATCGAACTGGCGCAAAAGGCCCGCCGCGTCGCCGTGCTGACCACCCACACCGACCGCGCCGGGAACCCAAAGCTGAAGCAAACCTGCACCCTGCCCCTCTCGGCCAGCGCCTGCGTCGCCCGCATCTTCACCGACCTCGCCGTGATCGACGTCACCCCCACCGGCTTTGCCCTTGTCGAACACGCCGCAGGCACCAGTATCGAGGACGTGACAAAGGCCACAGACGCCCCCCTCACGATCCCCGACGCACCAATTCCGACCTTCTGAGCTCCCATGACCGAAGATCTCAAAACCCGCCTCTGCGCCGCCGTCGACGCCGCCTTCGACCGGCAGGTCGCGTTCCTGACCGAACTGACCTCCCACCCCTCGACCCGCGGCAACGAACAGTCGGCGCAGAACTTCATGGCGACCGAACTCAAGACCCGCGGCTACGACATCGACCGCTGGCAGATCGACCTCACCGACATCCAGCACCTGCCCGGCTTCTCCCCCGTCCTCGGCCCCTACGAGGACGCCGTGAACGTAGTCGCCACCCACCGCTCCAAAACCGCCAAGGGCCGGTCCCTCATCCTCAACGGCCATATCGACGTGGTCCCCGCCGGCCCGCTCGACATGTGGGATAGCCCGCCTTTCGAACCGCACGTAAAAGACGGCTGGCTCTACGGCCGCGGCGGCGGCGACATGAAGGCAGGCCTCACCTCCAACCTCTTCGCGCTCGATGCGCTCACCGCCTGCGGTCTCGCCCCCGCGGCTGACGTCCACTTCCAATCGGTCGTCGAAGAGGAATGCACCGGCAACGGCGCCCTCGCCTGCCTCGCCCGCGGCTACAAAGCCGACGCCGCCTTCATCCCCGAACCTTTCGCCGAACAACTGGTCAGCGCCCAGCTCGGCGTCCTGTGGTTCCAGGTCCACCTCAAGGGCCTGCCAACCCATGTCGCCTATGCCGGCACCGGCGCCAACGCCATCGAGGCGGCCTTTCCTCTGATCAAAGCCCTGCACGACATGGAGCATCGCTGGAACGCGAAACGGAACCGCCCGCCCGAATACGCCCACATGGACCACGCGCTCAACCTCAACATCGGCAAGTTCCAGGGCGGCGACTGGACCAGTTCCGTCCCCGCCTGGGCCGTCTTCGACGTGCGCATGGGCCTCTTCCCCGGCCAATCCCTAGACGCCGCCAAACAGGAAATCGAGCAGGTCATCCGCGACGCCGCCCAGCAAAACGCCTTCCTGCGCAACTCTTTGCCCGAGATCGTCTACCACGGCTTTCACGCCGAAGGCTACGCGCTCTCCCGCGACAGCTCGCAGACCGCCACCAACGCCGTCACCAAGCTTGAAACCGCCCACCAAACCGTCACCGGCACCCCCCTCACCCGCGAGCCCATCACCGCCACCACCGACGCACGCTTCTTCGGCCTTTACGCCGACACGCCCGCGCTGGTCTACGGCCCCCGGGCCGAGGCGATCCACGGCTTCAACGAACGGGTCGACCTCGAAAGCCTCCGCCGCGTCACCCAGACCACCGCACTCTTCATCGCCGACTGGTGCGGCACCGAGGAGGCCTGATCCATGCGCGACGCCGTCATCGTCTCGACCGCCCGCACGCCCATCGGCAAGGCCTATCGCGGCGCTTTCAACAACCTCACGGCCCCCAGCCTCTCCGCGCCCGCCGTCCGCGCCGCCCTCGAACGCGCTGGGCTTGAGGGGGCCGAGGTCGAGGAGGCCATCTTCGGCTCCGCCCTCACCCAAGGCACGTCAGGTGTAAATGTCGCCCGCCATATCGCGCAGGCGGCCCACTTGCCCGACAGCGTCGCGGGGGGCACCATCGACCGCCAATGCGCCTCCGGCCTCAACGCGCTCGCCATCGCCTCGCACATGGTCCGGGCCGAGGGCGTGGACATCGCCCTCGCCGGTGGCCTCGACAGCATTTCCCTCGTCCAGAACGACCACTGGAACGCCCACCGCTACCGCGACCCCGCCGTGCCCGACAGCTATTACATGGCCATGCTCGATACGGCAGAGGTCGTCGCCGCCCGCTACGGCGTCACCCGCGACGCACAGGACGCCTACGCCCTGCAAAGCCAGCAGCGCACCACGCAGGCGCAGGACGCGGGCGTCTTCGCCGACGAGATCATTCCCGTCGAAACCACCAAACTCGTCACCGACAAGGCGACGAAAGAAACCCACGAAGAACCCGTCCGCTTGGAACAGGACGAATGCAACCGCCCCGGCACCACCGCCGAGGGGCTTGCCACCCTCCAGCCCGTGCGTGGCCCGGACAAAACCGTAACTGCCGGCAATGCCAGCCAGCTTTCCGACGGCGCCGCCGCCCTCGTCGTGATGTCCGAAACAGAGGCCACCCGCCGCAATCTCACCCCTCTCGGTGCACTGCGCGGCTTCGCCGTTGCCGGTGTCGCGCCGCAGGAGATGGGCATCGGCCCCGTCCACGCCATACCCCGCCTGCTCGACCGCGCGGGCCTGACCGAAGACGACATCGATCTCTGGGAAATCAACGAGGCTTTCGCCGCGCAACTCCTCCATTGCCGTGACACGCTGGGTATCCAGGATGACAAGCTTAACGTCAACGGCGGCGCCATATCCATCGGCCATCCCTACGGCATGTCCGGCGCCCGCATGGCCGGGCATATCCTGCTCGAAGGCCGCCGCCGCGGCGCCAAGTGGGGCGTCGTCTCCATGTGCGTCGGCGGGGGCCAGGGCGCCGCAGGCCTCCTGGAAATCTTCTGAGGCTTTCATGATCACGCTCCCCTCCAACCAGATCGCCTACCTCACGGCCCTGCGCCACGACCTGCACCGCCAGCCCGAGGTCTCGGGTGCCGAGGTCGAGACCGCCCAGCGTATCACCCGCGAACTCACCTCCCTCGGGGCCGACCGCATCTGGCAAGGCCTCGGCGGCCACGGCGTCGCCGCCGAATTCACCGGGCGCGCGCCCGGCCCCACCGTCCTATTGCGCTGCGAACTCGACGGTCTGCCCATCCGCGAGATCAACGACATCCCCCATGCCTCGCAGATCGACGGCAAGGGTCACCTTTGCGGCCATGACGGTCACATGTGCTCGATACTGGGCGTCGCCATGCGCCTTGCCAGCCGGCCTGCCAAGGGTCGCGTCATCCTGCTCTTCCAACCGGCCGAGGAAACCGGCGCGGGCGCACAGGCCGTCATCGAAGACCCGCAATGGCCCCAGATCCGCCCCGACTACGCCTTCGCCTATCACAACGTGCCGGGCCGCCCCCTGGGCGAGATCGGCCTGCGCTCCGGCCCCGCCAACTGCGCCTCGCGCGGGATGCAGATCCTGCTGACCGGCAAAAGCTCTCACGCCGCCGCCCCCGAGGACGGCCTGTCGCCCGGCCCTGCCATGGCGGCCCTGATGACCGCCCTGCCCGCGCTCAGCCATGGCACCATTGCCGACGCCGATTTCACCCTCGCCACCCTCACCCATGCCAACCTGGGCGAACCTGCCTTTGGCATCGCCCCCGCCGACGGCGAGCTGCGCGTCACCCTGCGCACCATGACCAATGACGGCATGGACGCGCTTCTGGACACCGCGTTGCACAAAGTCGCCGAGGCGCAGGGCGATCTTGTCACCGACATCCACTGGCATGACGTCTTTCGCGGCGTGGTCAACGACGCCGACGCCACCGACATCGCCCGCCATGTGGCCCATGACCTCGGGCACGCGGTCAACGAGATGCCAACGCCCATGCGCTGGTCCGAGGATTTCGGGCGTATCGGCGACGACGGCGCCAAGGCCACGATGCTCTATGTCGGCGCGGGCACCGACATGCCCCAGCTGCACAACCCGGATTACGATTTCCCCGACGCGCTCCTGCCCGTGGTGATCGACCAGTTCACCGGCATCGTCGACCGCATCCTGGGCCTGCCCGACACATGACAGACCCCGCGATCCCCGACGCCTGGTGCGAAGTGCATCGCGACCGGATCGACGCCAACATCCGCATCGCGCTCGGCCTCGTCCCCAAGGGCCGCCGCTTCTGCGCCGTGCTCAAGGCCGACGCCTATGGCCACGGCATCGCCACCGTCGTCCCGCTCGTCCGCGCCCACGGCATCGACTGTATTGCCATCACCTCGAACGCCGAAGCCCGCGCCGTGCGCGCCGCCGGCTATGGCGGCCAGCTCATCCGCCTGCGCGCCGCTACGCCGATTGAGACCCGCGCCGCCCTGCCCGACCGGGTCGAGGAACAGGTCGGCACGGTCGAGGCCGCCGACAACCTCGCCACGCTCAAAGCGTCCGGCGCGCCTGTCCGCGCTCACCTGCCGCTCAATGCCATGGGCATGTCCCGCGACGGGCTGGAAATCGAGACCGAAGACGGCCGCGCCGCCTGCCGCGCCATCCTCGACCGTCTGGGCGACAGCATCACCGCCATCTGCACGCATTTTCCCAGCAATGTTCCCGACCAGCTGCGCGCCAGCGCTACACGGTTCCAACAGCACGCCGACTGGGTTCTGAACCAGGGTCCACTGATCCGCGAAAACCTTCTGATACATGCGGGCAGCTCTTTGACCCTCGTCTCCGATGAACCCGTCGAAACCGACATGTACCGCTGTGGGGCCCTGCTCTATGGCATCCTCAAGCCTGACTGGCGTTTTCAGACCACGATGACCCTCAAGACCCGCGTCGTCAGCATCGGCGACTACCCGGCAGGCGCCACCGTGGGCTATGACCGTACGTTCGTTCTGGACAGTCCCCGCCGCCTGGCCTGCCTGTCCATCGGCTATGCCAACGGCATCCGCCGCGCCGGGCACAACTGCGGCACCGCCCTGATCGGCGGACACGAATCCCCCATCCTGGGCCGTATCTCGATGAACACCACCGTGGCCGACGTGACCGGCCTCGACGGTATCTCCATCGGCGATCCGGCGGTGATCTTCGGCGGCCCGCGCGACACGGCGACGTCCCTTGAACAGGCCGAGGCCCAGTTCGGCACCATCATCGCCGATCTCTATACCGACTGGGGCCAGCGCAATCACCGGATCATCCGGTAAGCCCGGTCAACTGCCCTTGATGTTGATCGAGAAACTGGTGCGCGCCCCGGCGGGCGGCGGCGGGAACGGGGCAGCCCGCTGGATCATTCGCACCGCCGCCCGGTCCAGAGCCGACGAGCCGGAACTGCGCGCGATCGACACGCCGGCCAACCCGCCATTCCCGCCGATGCGAAACGCCACCACGGCTGTCCCCCGGCTGCCCACCCGTGGGCGCGGCACGCGAGAGATCTTGCGCATCACCTGCCCGGGATAGTTGCTGGCCGCTGCATTGCCGGCGGCCTGCGATTGGCCCGAACCTTGCGCCGCCGATCTGGTCTGCGCCTGAGACCCCGTGGCACTGCCCGCCCGCGCGTTCTGCTGCGCGTTGCCCTTGGGCTGCGCCTTCGGCTGCGACTGCGTCGTGCGTTGCGGCTTGGGCGGTTCGGGCTTGTGCGCGTCTTCGAACTCCGCGCTGCGCGGCTTGGGCCGCAACGAACGTGTCACCGCCGTCGGCGCCTCGTCCACCGGCTCCAGCATCTCGGACGGCTGCGGCTCCGCCGCCTGCACGCTTTCCTCCGGCACGGTCTCGGACGGGGTCACCGGGACCAGTGGCACGTTGGGCGTGATCTCTGCCTGCTCGACCGGGTCAGGCACATTTTCGGCCGGCGTTTCGGTGGGCGTCACCGGCGCGGTCTCGGCCTGCTCGACAGGTTCGGCGGCTTCCTGCGGCTCGACTTCAGACAATGTGTCCTCGGGCCGCTCCTGTACGGCTTCCTCGGGCGTGTCCTGCGCCGAGACCTCTTCCGGGGGCGTCTCCTCGACGACCTCGTCGCTGGCATCCGGCGTCACCACCCCCGCGGCCATATCGGCAAAGCTGTTGCCGATGCTGGCCTCAACGCCGCCCGCATCGCCCTCGATCTCGATCGCCTCACCGTGAAACACCGCGGCCACGACCGTGCCATGCAGCACCAGCGCCGCCGCCGCGGCAACAGTTTTCACTAACCGCGACGACGCAATCATTCCAGCCCCCGCTGCGTGACGATCAGCACCCGCTGCGCCCCGGCCCCGCGCAGATCCCGCGCCAGGTTCACCAGCGTTTGCGCGGGCAGCGCCTGGTCCGGCACCACGCGCACCACCTCGCGCTCTTCCTCGCTGCGCCGCGCCAGGAAATCCTCTGCCGACGCGATATCCTCGCCGCGGAAACTCATCCGCCCGTCGGGATGCACCACCAGCGTGTCGGGCGGCGACCGGCCGTCCAGGTCCGCCGTCCGCACCAGGCTCAGCTCCTTGTCCAAAGGTTGCGACAGCGTGCCCGCCACCATGAAGAACACCAGCATCAGGAAGACGATGTTGATCAGCGCAATGGTCGGCTCCCGGCGCGAGGATATCCTGGCCTTGCGCATCTCAGGACCCCAGCACGCTGATGCTGACCCGCTCGATGCCGCGCAACACGACCAGCAGATCGGTCAGGCGCTGCGACGTGACACCGTCGCGCAGGCTCACCACCACCGGCCGCGCCTCGTCGCTGGCTGGCATCTCCGCGAAAGCGGCGCTCAGACCGTCCAGTTCCACCTCGCGCCCGTTCAGGCTCAGCCCCTCGTCGCTCAGGCGCAGAAAGCTGATCTTGGCGTCGCTGCTGCCATTGCCGCCCGCGCCCGCCGCCGCCAGCTCGACCTCGGCAAAGCGCGAGAAGGTCGAGGAGAGCATGAAGAACAAGAGCAACAGGAAGATCACGTCGATCAGCGACGTCATCGACAAGCGCCTGCGCCGCGAGGTCTTACGCACGGCTCGGCTCCGCCTCGAATTCGGCGGCATGTCCGGCCCGGCCCTGCGGATGCAGGACCGTGGAAATCGCACGCTCCGCCGTCACCCGTTCGCCGTCCATTCGACCCTCGAACCAGCTCAGCACCATCGAGGTCGGCATCGCCACGGCCAGCCCCACGGCGGTCGTCAGCAGCGCCACCCAGATGCCGCCCGCCAGAAGCGACGGATCGACCTGCGATCCGGCCTCCTGCAAGGACTGGAACGCCTCGATCATGCCCAGCACCGTGCCAAAGAGACCCAGAAGCGGTGCCAGCTGCGCCACGCTGTCCAGCAGGCGAAACCCGCCTTCCAGCCGGGCAAAACGCGATTCCGCCTCCGCCTCCAGCCGCTTTGCGTCCTCGGGCCGGGCCGAGAACGCCATCTCGATCACCGGCGCCAGATAGCTTTTCGACTGCTTCAACGCCGCCAGCGCCGCCGCAAGGTCGCCCGCGTCCCAGGCCGCGACCGCGTCCTTCAGCGCCTTGTGCCGCCCGACACCGGCCGCCGAGAATTGCCACAGCTTGTAAAGGATCGTCGCCAGCGTGATCACCGACACCGCCAGCAGGATCAGAACGACCGGGCCGCCCAGTTCGGCGATCTGGCCCAGGCTTTGCAATATCGCGTTCATCCCGTCACCTCGATATCCGTGCGCGTGTCCAGTTTAAGGTCGGTCTCGCAAGCACTTTCCGGCAGCTCCGCCGCCTCGCAAGTATGCGCCCCATTGACCAATACCTGGCCCAGCCCGTCACAGGCCATGCCCGGCACGGTGAATTGGCGCACCCGCGGGCGGCCCGGCGGCAAGGTTCCGAAATCGAATAGGGTCAGACGGTCCACCTGGCCGCCGGTGTCAAACAGGACGGTTTCATAGACCGCCTTGTCGATCTGGCTCGGGTGTCCGTTGATCACCAAAAAGGTCAGCGTGCAGCCGCCCTCATTGGCCTTGGTCGCGTTCAGCTCGATCAGCACGGCCTCGCCCAACTCTTCTTCCTGCGCCGACGCGGCCTGCGCCCCGGCCAACCCCACGGTCACCGCCGCCAGAACGGTCACGATCCATTTCATCTCGCGTCTCCCTTTTCACATGCGCCGCTTACTGTCCGTGCTGACCGGACCGCAGGCATGGTTCAAATCAATTCTTCGCAAGGCCGGCGCCTCGCGGTCACGACATTAGCCAGGTTTCGGGGAAAATAGCACCACGACCGTGCCGCAACCGCCAAGCGCGTTTCGCTCCATCCCCCGGCCCTCGGCGCCGGTGCCATGTTCGCGTCGGCCTTGCCGCGGGTCAGACCCGGCTGGGAACGCTTTGCGATGCATGTCCCATGAATCGCGGCAAATCTCAATACCCAAATGAATCGATCAGGAATTGACGTATCCTCGGCCACGCCACCCCGCAAAACGCAAATGGGGCGCACCCAGTCCTGGGTGCGCCCCGAAAATCTTCATGCGGCTACGGCTTATACGTTTCTTGCCGTCGCACTGCGCGGTCCTGCGATCAGCCAGATGATGAAGCCGATAATCGGCAGGATGATCACCAGCAAACTCCACAGCACCTTCTTACCGGTCGAGGCGCTGGACCCGATGATATTCACCAAGGCCCAGATATCCAGGACCAGAACGATAAGGCCTCCAAGGCCACCAACTTCCAACATTTTTATTCTCCTTTACTGCGTGTCTAACGCGTCAGTCTCTCGTTTGTTTCAGGCTTTGCGCACTTCGCTGGCGCTTTTCAGCACCTCGTCGCCGTCTTCCTGTTCGATCAGGTACGCCGGGCAGTCGTCGTCGGCGTCCCGCGTAATCTCCGATCCTTTGATCTTGACCGTGGTCTTTAGGGTGTAGATCTTCTTGACCTCACCCTGACCGGTGCCGTTGCCCCAGTCCCACTCGACCGTGTCACCCTTCGAGATCGCCATCTCAGTCGCGCCTCAGGGCGTCGATCAACTCATCCTTGGTCATGTCCGACCGGCCTTCGATCCCGACATTCTGCGCCTGGTCATACAGCTCGGCCTTCGACCATTGCTCATAGGGCGGCGCCTTGCCGCCCTTCTTCGAGGGCGCCATGTTGTCATTCGCCTGCGCATTGGCGATCCGCGCGGCCTTGGATTTGCTGTAGCCCTTGTCGCGCAGCGCCTCGTATGTGTCTTCGTCCTTGATGGACGACTCGTTCGACTCAGCCATGACGGTCTCTCCGAATTATGCTGGGGATAAAACGTCGCGCCGCCCTATTTGTTCCCGCAAACGCGGTGTAACCGCGATAAGTGCAGGCCACGTGCCGAGGAGCCGGAGTAGGTAATGTCGAAGACCGATAACGAACTGATCAAGCAGGAAAAAGAAAAAGAGGCCGTCGAAGAGGCCGCAGCCCTGTCACCACGCCTGATTTTCGAGTCCATCCGCCGCAACGGAGAGGAAGAGCTGGAGCGTCCGATGACCGCGCTGTGGTTCTCGGGCATCGCCGCCGGCCTCCTGATCTCGTTCTCGGTCCTGACCGAGGCGTTGCTGCGCGCCCACCTGCCCGACGCGGACTGGGCCTATATCGTCGAGAATTTCGGCTATTCGCTGGGCTTCGTGCTGGTCATCATGGCGCGCCTGCAACTCTTCACCGAAAACACCATCACAACCGTTGTCCCCGTGATGATCGACCCCTGCACCCGTACCATAGGCCGCACCGCCCGGCTGTGGAGCGCGGTGTTGGTGGCCAACATCATCGGCGCCTTCATCGTTGCCGCTTTCTTTGCCTATGGGGGCGTCCTGTCGGATGACGTCACCGCTGCCTTCACCGAACTCAGCGAACACGCCACCAGCTTTCCGCCGCTCGAGGGCTTCATGCGCGGCATTCCCGCCGGTGTCCTGATCGCGGCGATTGTCTGGATGCTGCCCTCGTCCAAGCGCAACGAGATCGGGTTGATCGTGCTTTTCACCTGGCTGATCGCCTTGGGCGATTTCACCCACGTGATCGCCGGTTCGGTCGAGATGGCCTACCTCATGGTCCAGGGCCAGCTCTCGGCCGCCCCGGCCGTCACAGGGTTCTTCCTCCCCGTCCTTCTGGGCAATGTCGTCGGCGGAACGATGATCTTTACCGTCCTGACCTACGCTCAGGTCATGCCCGAGGTCGACGAGCCACGCTGACGCGGGCACAAACAAAAATGCGCGTGTCCAGGGATGGGCACGCGCATCTGAATATTCACAGCCTTTGGAGCCGGCGTCAGTTGTACGATGCAAGACCGATCTTCGCCTCGCCTTCGTCCAGCGGACCACCATGGATGTCAACGTCGCGCAGGGCATCGTTCCGGTCCAACACGGTATGTACGCTCAGCACTTTGTTTCCGTGGCTTTTGTTTGGGTCTTCGATGATGGTCCGAAGCTCGGAACGAGCCTCGGTGTCCAAAGCATCCATGTCCACCGCGACCACGTAATTTTTCAGGTCTTCGGCCAAGGGTGCGGCGGTCGCGGCCACCGGTGCCGCGGCGATCAGAAGGACAAGTGCAAAGCGTTTCATCGTTACTCCCCTTTCATCAGGTTCACCCTGTAAACGCCTGAAATCTCTGACGGTTCCCAAAAAGTTAAGCACCGCAGCCTGGGACGGGCTGCGGTGCTGGGCGCGCGTTACGCGCCGCGCTGACAGGGGACGGGGGATGCCGTCAGCGCTTTCTCGCGGCGTCCGGCTCGATGGTCGAGCGGTCACGCCTATGATCTTGCCGCTTCACGTAAACCGCGAAGCAAAGGATTGCCACGTTCGCGGCGATAAACAGCGCGGGCACGAATATGTCTGCCGCAGTTCCTGTCTGCATCGCCTAGTTGCTGGTGTCGGAACCGGCAGATGTCTCTGTGCTTGCTGCAGGCGCCTGCACGCCATTGCCGGTTTCCTCACCGTCTGTGGCCAGAATGTAGAACACGCCGAAAAGGATCGCCGCGAAAGCTACAACCAGCAGCATCCCGCCAAGGGGACCGATGTGGCGTTTCTTTTGACGTTCCAAATTTGTTTCGGGTGCGGACATGCTGTCTCCTTGTCACTTGTTTCATTCGATAAACGCCCCCCGTCGTCGCGGGTTCCAAAAAAATGTCGCCGTCAGGAGATAAATTTTATCAGCGCCTCTTCGCCCCGCCGGAATCCATCCGCCGGCGTGCCGATCTTCGGCAGTTTCGCGCCATGGGTTCCCGCCTCCAACCGCGCAAGCTCCAGAACCTCGGGGTGGATATAGCTCTTTCGAGCGATGGCCGGCGTGTTGTGCAACCGCTCCGCCGCGGCCTCGGCCAGCGCCTTGATGCTGATCTCGTCCGAGCCCGCCGCCACCGCGAAGGCCGCCAGCGTCCCGTGCCAGGTGCGCAGAGTCTTCGCCGTGGCCTCGGTCTCGCACAATTCGTTCAGCTTTGCGTTCAGCTGGTCCGACGACACGCCCCGCGCCGTGCCCTCTTCGTCCAGCCACGACACCAGCGTCGGCCCCGGCAGGTCCTGGCAGGCCTCCATGACCTTGGCCAGTTTCCTGCCGCGCAGGGTCTTTTCCACCGGCTTGCCACCCTTGCCCTTGAAGGCCAGCGAAATCGCGTCGCCCTCGATGCTCAGGTGCCGCCGCTTCAGCGTGGTCGCCCCGTAGGTCCGGTTTTCCTCGGCATAGGCCCGTGATCCGGGCCGCAGCGCCGCGCGGTCGATCAACGCCAGCGCCGCCGCCACCGCGGTATCTTCGCTGCCCACTTCGCCCGAAAGATGATGATCGATCCATCGCCGCAGCCGCGGCAGGCTCTGGCCGAACGCACCAAGCCCCTCGAACTTGGTCTGCGACCGCTGCGCCGACCAGTCGGGGTGATACCTGTACTGCTTGCGCGTCCGCGCGTCACGCCCGGTGGCCAGCAGATGCGCATTCCCCATGGGTGCCATCCACACATCCGTATAGGCCGGCGGCACCGCCAGCGCCTGCAATTCGCGCCGCTTCTTCGGACAGTCGATCAGCGTGCCGTCGACATTGATGTACGAAAATCCCCGTCCACGCTTTTCCCGGCGAATGCCGGGGTTGCTGTCGGGGTAATAAACCAGCCGCTCTGCCACGGGCGATATCCTCCATCACTCAGATAAGAGGACGCGCCGATATCGATCCTGGTTCCACGTTGCCCAGCCGGGCAAGCTCAACTTCTTTGTGAACGACCAGCGCATCGTCCTGCCAGGTGGCCACCCCGGCCTCTCGCAGGCGCGTCAGCGTCTTGTTTGTATGCACCAGCGACAGGCCGACCGCATCCGCTAGGTCCTGCTGGCGATAGGGCAGCGGCACGCGACCATTTTCGATCAGCTCCAGCGCCTTCAGGCGCTGATAGAAACGGTAAAGCGCCCAGGCCACGCGGGCGATACCGTTCATCTGTCCCACCGTCACCAGCGCCTCGCCCAGCAACTGCTCTTCGCGTGCCGCCAAGTGTGTCAGGTCAAAGGCCCGTTGGGGTTGCGACTCGAACAACCGCCAGAAATCCGAGCGATTGAACACACACAGCTTCATCGCCGTGGTCGCCTCGACCGAATGCTGCATTTCGCCCATCACGCCGCTTTGCAACCCGACGAAATCGCCCGGCAGGACAAAGCCCACCACCTGCCGCCGCCCGTCCGGCATCGTCTTGTAACGGATGCCCATGCCGCTCAGCGCGGTGTAAAGCTGTGTCGAAGACGCGCCTTCGGCCAGGATCTCGGTGCCCTGCTCGGCGCGCAGTTCCCCGGTCTTGAAGCTCTTCATGAACTCAAGTTCTTCGGCCTTGATCGGCGCGAAAAGTTCCAGTTCCCTTAGCGGGCAAGTCCCGCAGTCGATCGCCATTTTCGGTATATGTCGCAGTTTAATGTCGGCGTCATGATTCTATGCAATGATTGACCCATACCGAGGGGGTAGTAAATGCAAAATGTTGCGCCGCGCGAGGACCTTGTTCTGGTTTCTTCGCGCAAAATTTTCGAAGCTGCAGATCTTGCGGACTTCGCCAAATCGCGTTCGCTCGGAGAGGTGATCGTCGAGAGCGATACCGAGCGCGCACAAGTGCTTTTGTCCGAAAACCACTTCTCTTTCGCCTTCATCGGCCTGCCCGATACCGAACGGCGCGGTACGCTGCTGTCGGCGCTGGCCGCCGGGCACACCCATATCGTGCTGGTCGACGACAACGGTGCGATCCCGGGATCGCCCGGCCTGCGGGTGCTGTCGCGCCCCTTCACCGACTCCGATCTGGAAGGCGCGATCCGGGGCAACGACGGCACGTCTGCCTGCGTCCACACCGCCAGCCAAACTTCGCCTGCCGCCTGAAATTCTTGGGAACCCGCCTGTCGCTTGGCTGTTTATGTCGCAGAAACGACATGAACAAAGGATCAAGCAAATGCTTCAATGGGCCCTTATTTTCCTGGTTGTTGCCTTGATCGCCGGCATCTTCGGATTTGGCGGCATCGCATCGGCCTCTGCCGGAATCGCACAGGTGCTGTTCGTCATCTTCCTGGTGCTGTTCGTTGTGGCGATGGTCGCCCGCGCCCTGAACGGCCGCACTCCCTGACCCGCCAACCGAACCGGCACCGCACATTCCGCACGGGGCTGACTGACATCGTCAGCCCCTTTCTGCGTCAAGCAGACCGCGCAGCACCTATCCAATAGAAAACGCCCCCATGCTCCGGCACGGGGGGCGTTGAACGCGATCGTCGGCAAAACGCCTCAGGCTTTCAGCGTCTCGGTCGACGAAAAGAACATGGCCTGACTGACAGCCGAACGCACTTGGTCCGACTGGTACGGTTTGGGGATCAGGAAGGCCGGCTCCGGCCCCTCGCCCGTCAGCAGACGCTCGGGGAAGGCGGTGATAAAGATCACCGGGATCTCCGGCGCATTTTCCATGATCCGGTTGACCGCATCGATGCCGCTCGACCCGTCGGCCAACTGGATGTCCGACAGAATAAGATCCGGCGTTTCGTCGTTGAACAGCTTCAGCGCATCGCTTTCCGTGCGCGCGATGCCCGTCACCCGGTGGCCCATGTCGCTCACGATACCTTCCAGGTCCATCGCGATGATCGCTTCATCCTCGATGATCATCACCCGTCCCGACAACACGCTCGACATTTCGTCGTAGGCGATATCGACCAGCGACCGCGCCTCGTCTTCGCTGACATCCATGATTATACCGACTTCGGAAAAACTGAATTCCTCGATCGTGTGCAACAGCAACGCCTCGCGCGTGTTCGTCGTCAGTTTGGCCAGATGCGCCTGGGCTTTCGCCTGCAATCCGGTGTCGTCGTCCGAGAACACCGCACCCGACGACGCCCAGATAGGCTGAAACACCTTGAAGAGTGCCGTCTTCGGGGAAATCGAGGTGTCGAACACGTCGCGGTCACTCAAAACGGCCTCGAGCGTCGCCATGGCGTATTGGTCGCCGCGCTCCTGCGACCCTGTCAAGGCGCGCGCGTACCGGCGAAGATAAGGCAAATTTGCACCGATTTTCTCGCTAAGATCATCGGACTTGTTTTCGGTCATTTGATTACTTCCGGTTTTTTTCTACTATCTTGGAACCCAACACGTTTGGACGCGTTTGGTTCCAGACACAGTGCACAGATGTCAAACACAGAGACAATAATGACCCGAGCAAAACGGACTTCAAGTGTGGAAAATACAATTGATGAAAATCTGAAGCGTGCGTTTGAAGATGTGGCCAGCGAACCGCTTCCCTCGCGTTTCACTGACCTTCTGGAACAACTCAAAACCAGTGGCACCGCCGATGGTGCCAATTCGGAATCGGACGACAATACATGAGCGATCCTCGCGACGAACTGGTTGAACACCTGGGCCCGATGCGGGCCTTCGCCATGAGTCTCACCCGCAATTCCGCGCTGGCCGATGACATGGTGCAGGACGCGCTCGTCAAGGCCTGGACCAATATCGACAAGTTCCAGCCCGGCACGAATATGCGCGCCTGGTTGTTCACGATCCTGCGCAACACCTACTATTCGCATCACCGCAAGGCGCGCCGCGAGGTGTCCGACACCGATGGCGAACTGGCCGCATCGCTGGCCAAAAAGCCCGATCACGATGGCCGTTTGCAAATGCGCGATTTCCACGTGGCCTTCGACAAGCTGCCCGACGAGCAGCGCGAGGCGCTGGTTCTCGTCGGTGCCGGTGGCTTCTCCTACGAGGAAGCCGCTGAAACATGCGGGGTTGCCGTCGGCACGATCAAAAGCCGCGTCAACCGTGCACGTGCGCGGCTGGTCGAACTGATGCATCTGGACGAGGATCAGGTACTCGAAACGACAGACGCGGTCACCGCGGGCATCGTATCGGCGAACAAAAGCGTTGCCTAAGAAGTCCAAAGCCCTGCTCGACGCATACGGAACGATGGTCAACCGACTGTCGTTTCGTCTTTTTGCGCTTATGGCTCTGGCGCTTTTTCCCTTGGGCGTCATCGCGGTCTACCAGACCGATCAGGTCCTGGACGAAACCGAGAACCTGCGCCTCAACGCGCTCTTCTTCGAAACCACCTCCGCCGCACGGGACGAACGCGAGCTGATCCAGCAAACGCTGGGCTCGGCCGAAGGGCTCGCGGCGCTGTCCATCCTCGATGACGCGCCCGCCTGCCGCGAGGTCATGCGCGAGTTCGCGGAAAGCAACGCGCATATCGCCTTTGCCGGATACACCAAGATGTCGGGCATGATGGAATGCAGCTCGGACAGCGACGAGGTACGGGATTTCAGCAAGCTGGAGCGTCTCCAGCGCGCGCTCAACGCCGACGGCCCCAGCGTCTATGTCGCGGCCCTCGGCTCGGTCACGCAACAGCCTGTTCTGGTCGTCAACCACCCGGTCTACATCGACCGCAGCCTTGCGGGCGTCGTGTCGCTCTCGGTTCCGCTGCGCATGACCTACCAGCCGCTCACCTCCCGCCGCTTTGATCACGAACTGCGCTTCGTCACCTTCACCCGCGACGGCCAGGTCGTTTCGGCCAGCGGCGGCCGCGAAAACGCCGAAGATATCCTGCCACGGCTCATCGCCCCCCAGGATCTCAACCGCCAAGTGGGCACCACCTTCACTGGCGTCAACGGGCTGGGCGAGGAACGCATCTATGCCGTGGCCAGCATCTTTCAGGATCAGGTCAGCGTCATCGCAAGCTGGCCCGCCCGCGCCTCTGCCTGGGGCGGCGGGGCGTTATCCTACTACGTGCTCAACCTGCTCTTTCCCCTGGCGATCTGGGCCGCCGGCCTGGCCTTCGCCTGGTACGAACTGCGCCGCGTCGTGATCCGCCATGTCCGCGACCTGCGCTCGGCCATGCGCCGCTTCGCCCTGGGTCAGCGCGACGGCTTCCCCCTGCGCCTGCAAAACCCGCCCGAGGAATTTGCCGAGGCCGAACGCGCCTTCAACCGCATGGCCATCATCATCGCCGAATCCGAGGCGCGGCAGGACAAGGATCTCAAGGACAAGGAAGTGCTGCTGAAAGAGGTGCACCACCGCGTCAAGAACAACCTGCAAATGATCGCCTCGATCATGAACATGCAACTGCGCAGCGCCAAGACGCCCGAGGCCAAGTTCATGCTGGCCAGCCTGCAACGGCGCGTCAACGGCCTCGCCATGCTGCACCGCACGCTGTACACCACGCCCGACCTTCTGACGATCGAGGCCAACGAGCTGCTCGAGGCGGTGGTCACCGACATCTCCACCATGATGACGGTGCCCGGCATCGAAATCGAGCGTGACATCGACACCCTGCCGCTCTACCCCGATCAGGCCGTGCCACTCTCGATGCTGCTGGCCGAGGCGCTGACCAACGCGCTGAAATATGCCGGTGCGGATCAGGGTGAAAAACCGTCGGTCAAGGTGACGCTGAAGGAACAGGACGACGGCCGCTACCGGCTTAGCGTCACCAACTCCAAGGGCCCCGTCAGGCCCCAGCCGATCCCCGATGTCGAAACCGTCAGCGGTCTGGGCACCAAGCTGATGCAGGCCTTCGTCAGCCAGCTTGAAGGCGAACAGCAAGTGACCGACGACGATACCCATTACGCTCTGCATGTCGTCTTCGAACGAAAGGATTTCGAGGCCCCCTCGTGACGCACGCTCAGGACGATCCAGACTTCCAGGTCATGATCACCGCGTCCGAGGCGTGGCCGGTCTTCGAGCGCGCCGTTCTTGCGGCCAGGTCCCATATCGTGGCCTCGTTCCGCATCTTCGACCTCACGACCCAGCTGCGCAGCCCAGAGGCCCGCGAAATCGGCGATACCTGGTTCGATCTTTTCGAGCATCTGCTCTGCCGCGGCGTCACGATCGATCTGACCGTCAGCGATTTCGATCCCGTCTTCGCCACCGAATTGCACCGCCTGACATGGCGCACCGTGCGGCAGGCGGCGGCACTGGCCGAAATCTCCGACTGTCCCATTCACAACCTGCGCATCCGCGCCGACCTGCACCCGGCCAAGGCCGGCCGCCTGCCCTGGCTGGCCTTCCTCCCCGCCGTGCTGCGCCGAAGGTCCAAGCGGCTGATGGCGCTCAACGACGACCAGAAACTGCGCGAAGCGGTGCGGCTTGACGACGGCACGCTGCCGGAACTGCACACCACCTCGCACCACCAGAAAATCGCCGTAATCGACGACGAAGTGCTCTATATCGGCGGGCTCGACCTGAACGAGCGGCGCTACGACACGCCCCAGCATGACCGCATCGCCGCGCATACCTGGTCGGACGTGCAACTGCTCATCCGCAACGGCCCCGAGGCGAAGGAGGCGGCGCACCACATCAAGACCTTCCTCACCAGCATCGAGGCCTGCCGCAAGCCCGCGCCGATGAAGCACATCCGCCGCACGCTCTCCGCGCCGCGCCCCACTCAGCTGCCCTACGTCTCGCCCAAGACGCTCCTGCACGAGATCGAAGAGGATCACATCCGCGCCTTCAAGCGGGCCAAGGACATGGTCTATATCGAGACGCAGTATCTGCGCGCCCGCGGCCTCGCCAAGCGTCTGGCCAAAGAGGGGCGTCGCCGCCCCGATCTGCACGCCATCATCATCCTGCCCGGTCTGCCCGACGAGGTCGCGTACTCCAGCGAGGTCGGCATCGACGCCCGCTTCGGCATGTCGCTCCAGCACGACGCGATCGAAATGGTGCGCGACAGCTTCGGCGACCGCGTCGTCGTCGCCACGCCTGTGCAACCCCGCTTCGCCGCGCGCGACACGATCCAGACGCTCTCTGGCTCGCCGCTCATCCACGTGCACAACAAGGTCCTCGTGCAGGACGACAGCTTTGCCCTGGTCGGTTCGGCCAACCTCAACGGCCGCTCGCTCTATTGGGATACAGAGGCCGCCGTGCGCATCACCGACCCCGCACGCATCGCCACCTTGCGCGAACGGCTGATGTCGCACTGGTGGTTCGACGACCTGCCGCCCGAGGCGCGGGCGCATGACACCATGTTTTCCTGGTGGTTCAAAAAGATTGCCGAGAACAGCGTCATGAACCCCGAGAACCGCCACGGCTTCCTCGTGCATCATGACAGCGCGCAATTGCGCGATACTTGGCTCAACCTGCCCGGCGTGACGGAAAACATCGTCTGATCCGCTGCGCACGCCGGAACTCCCGGCCGCTCCTCCGCGTTTATCTTGTACAGATGAGACAACCGGCCGCCCCACTGTCGGGACGGCTTAAATCCCTGATATGCTAGGAGAAATCGAGATGGACCAAGATCGCATCGAAGGCAACTGGACCCAGATCAAAGGCAAACTGCGCGAGATCTATGGCGACCTCAGCGACGACGACATCGAAGAAGCGCGCGGCGAGCGCGAGCAGATGATCGGCAAGCTGCAAGCCAAGGTCGGCAAGGACAAGGACGAAGTCCGCCGCGACGTCGACAACATCCTCGCCGGCTTCTAAACCGGTCCTCATACACGTCAAAGGGCGCCCTCGCGGCGCCCTTTTTCATGCGTTCTCCAACGCTGCGTCCACCTGCGCCCGCGCGTCGCGATAGGCCCCCGCCGCCGCGACCAGTGCGCTGAACAACAGCCGCTGGCGCCGCGCATAGAACAGGTGCTCGGGATGCCACTGCACCCCCACCGCAAACGGATCGGCCCGGCGCTCGATGGCCTGGATCATCCCGTGCGTGTCCCGCGCCGCCACCCGCAGCCCCGCGCCCAGCGCCTGCACCGCCTGGGTGTGCAGCGCGTTCACCCGCATCGGCGCGGGCCCGCAAATCCGTGCCAAATGCGTGTCCGCCACCACCTCGACATCGCGTTTGGGCAGGATGGTCTTGATCTTCTCGGCCTTGCCGAAGGTCTGCCAAGCGTTCTGGTCCAGCGTACCGCCAAAGGCCACGTTCATCATCTGCGCGCCACGGCAGATCCCCAGAACCGGAACGCCAAGCTCCAACGCCTCGGTGGCCAATCCCCGCTCCAGGTCGTCCCGCGCCCGGTCCAGCGTGGCAGACACGCCCAGCACACCACCGTACAGCTCCGGCCCCACATCGTCGCCGCCCCCGATGATCAGCCCGTCCACCGCACCCAGGTCCGCCGGCCGCCCCACGCCCCAGCGCACGGCTCGTGCCCCGGCCAGCCACAGGTTGAACCGCACCAGCGGAAAAATCCGCCACCCCGACCGCTGCGAGGTGGTCACCGCGATCACCGGCCGGCTCATCGCCTGTCACTGCCCAGGATGTCGCTCGCGATCCTCACCCACGCGCTTTCCCGGCGCAGCACCCCGCCCGAGCGCGCATGATCCTGCCACGCCTCCTCCAGCGCCTCCAACTGCGCGCTCGCGGCCACTTCCTCGACCAGCCGCCACATCTCCCACGGCTCCTGCAACGACCAGCCTGTCTCGTTGATCCGGCTGTCGGGCAGGCGAAAGTGAAACGCCGGGCGCGCCTTGGTGCTGTGCTCGTCGGGATAACTCGCCTCGAACAACCGCGGCAGCGCGTGTTTCATCAGCGGCAGCAGATCCAGAGCGTGATTGCGCGTGCGCACATGCGGATCCATCAGGTCCAGCAGCAGTTCCAGCCGGTCCGGTTTCTCCGCGACCAGCTCATCGACCAGCGCCCGCGGCCACGCGTTGACGAACGGCAGCACGCGGCGCGTCATGTCGATGCCGTTCTCGGCCCGCAAGACCGGATCCAGCAAACCAAAGGCCCGCACCGTGCGCAACGTGTGCGGATCGGCGGGCGCGACCACCTCGACATTCAGATGCACGCCGAATCCCAGGAACACCCCGTTGCGCGACCCGCTTGCCCCGGCCTCGCGCAGCGCCGGGATCGCCTTGTCGAACTGCGCCACCTTCTCGGGTGTCAGCGGTTCTGTCACGATCTCGACCGGCACCAGCCCGCGCAACAGATCTTTGACTTGCACCCCGGCCAGCCCGCCGCTCTTTTTCTTGCCAAGGGTCGTGTCCAGCTCGATCTCCAGATCGCCCAGCGCACTGTCCCGCACGAACAACAGGTGCGGATCCGCATCATCCAGGTCTCCGCCGAACTGCTCTTGCAGGATCGACGCCGCACGGCGCTCGCACAGGCCCGAGAACTCCACCTCGATCCCGGTGCGCCGCACGGCGCCCTTGGCATTGGTCTCTACCGGTAATGGCGCGAACAGATGTGTGTCAGCATCCTGCCATGTCATGCAACCTGATCCATCTAGTATTCAGAGGCGGTCCCGCGCTTGGATTGAGCCGAAACGAGAGCATAGGCCCAGACGACCACCGGCAGGGCGACGATACCCCCAAGCGGTCCCCAAAGCCACAGTCCAAATACGATGGAAAGAAAGACGACCAGCGGATTGACCTTCAGCCGCTTGCCGACCAGCGCAGGCGTCACGAATTGCGCCTCGATCGCGTTCAGCATCAGGAAAGACACCGGCGCGACCAGCGCATAGGCCGAGTTGAACGCCAAAAGCCCGGCCAGCAACAGCGAGAACACGATTGTCAGCGGACCGAGATAGAGAACGAAGTTGGCTATGAACGCCGCCGCCCCCCACAACATCGGGCTGGGCAGCCCGATCAGCACCAGCACGCAGAACAGCGAGACGCCAAGCCCCAAGTTGATCAGCGTGATGGTCACGAAATAATGCGACACCGCGCGATCCGCCTGCTTCAGCGCCACCCGATACTGTGGGATGGCGCCGTAGATATCGTCGCGCGTCATCAGGAAAAAGAACAATGTCCCCGCGAAGATCAGCAATTGCCCAAACAGGTTCGGCGCCAGCCACAGCGCCTCGGCCACCGACGGGATCGCCTCTTCGACGGCGTTCTCGCCGCCTTGGGAAATGGTGCGCTCCACATCGAAATTGATGCCGCCGATGCTGCGCAACATGAACGTCAGCTCGTTCATCCAGCCGCGAAACTGCTGCTGAATGCGCGGCACCTGGTCGATCAGCGCCGACAGCAACGGCCCCAGCGCCACGATCAGCAGAAAGATGACCACGGCCCCGAAAATCAGCGCGAAAGCCGCACTGACGGATCTGGGCACACCAAGAGAGTCCAGCCGGCTGACCACCGGCGACAAAACGACGCCCAAGACAAGGGCGAACGTCGCCGGAGCAAAGAGGTTCTGGGCCTCTTTTGCCGCGGCGACGACTGCGATGAATGTCAAGGTGATAAGGCAGGCCCTTACCAGCTTCGACGGGGCGTGATCTACCACCTTGGGTCTTTACCTTTATTTAGCCGGCTTTGGAGTGAAACTGTTCGGTGCCAGCACGGACCGCTTCGTTGACCGCAGCCTTGCCTCTGGTTTCCAGTTCAGAGATTTCCGCCGACAGGCGTTCTTCGGCGGCGCGCAGAAACGCATCCCGACGCGCACCCAAAAGTTCGGCCTCGCGCCGCGTGCTGGGCAGCATCGCGCCCAACAGCCCACCGACACCGGCGGCGACCAGCCCGGTCACCAGCGGTTGTGCGTTATGCGTGTCCACAGCCGACTTGGCCGCCCCGCGGGCATAGCGTTCGGCCGCTTCCTGCGCGTCCACGGCCTTCAGCCGCAGCGAGATCACGCGATCCCGCGCTTCCGGTCCCAGCCGCTCCAGCCCGCTGTAAAGCTTCTTGCGCATCCGCGACGCCGAGGCCGAAACGCGGCCCGCCGCGATCTGCGTGCGCTTGGCGTTGCGCTCGGCGGCGCGGGCAATGCGCTCATCCTGGCTCAACCCGGTCGAGCTGCGTCCCACGTTGGAAAACGCGCCCTTCTGGTGTGCCGCGCCACCGGCCAGCAGGATTGCGGCGCCGATGCCGACAAGCGCCAGGCCGACGGGATTGTCCTTGGCCGATTGCGTGATGCTGCTCGCCGCACTCCGGCCAAACTCCGCGGCGTCGTCGATGGCCTGACGGCCAAGGCGACCGGGGTTCACACTTTCGGCGAAATCCTCCAGCGCATCGGCCAGTCCGGCGCGGTGCTGTTTCGCGTCATTCTCAAGCTTTTCCATAGACTTCGCGGTCATCATGACTCTCCTCGAATAATGCTATATCTGATTTCAGGCTTTCGATCGTGCGCCGGGGCATCATCGCCCGCGCCGAAAGGCACCGCATTCCCACCGCGCCCAGAATGATCGTCAGCACGACGAACACGCCGAACACGATGGCTGCAGCGGCGCCCAGCCCAAGGCCCATATCCGCCAGTGCCAGCACGGCCACCACGCCCAGCGCGTGAACACTGACCAGCGCGAACAACAATGCAGCGGCGATCAGGATCAGCCCGGCCTTGGCCGACCGCAGATTCTGGCGCAGCTCCCGCTGCGCCAGGTCGGCATGGGCGGCCAGCAGGCCCCGCGCTTCGCGCAGGATGCGGGCCACAACCACGCCGAACGGTGGTTTGGGCGCGTCTTTCATCAGTCGTGCGTCCCCGCGCGCGGAGCTTCGGGCAGGTAGCCCGACCAGACGTCATCGTCTGCCGCGATCAGCTCGGGGCCATCATCCGACGGCGCGCTGGCGCTCAGGAACCGTGCCGCGGCAAACCCGGCCAAAGCGGCACCGCCCAGAAACAGCAGCGGGTTGCGGCGGGCAAATGCCGACACGTCCTCGACCATGTCCGGCAGCGACCGCTCGCGCAGACGATTGGTCGCGTCCTCAACGGCTTCGCCGGCTTGCGTCAGGAACGAATTGACGGCGTCATATTCTTCGAACTCGCCTGCCGCCTTCTTGGCAGCGCTCGAGATCGTATCCCCGTGCTCGGCCACGTCGTCGCGAAACTCCGCCGCGCGGGCCTCGGCTTCCTTGGTGACGGCTTCACGGCCTTCGTCCACCATTTCCTTCGCTTTGGTCTTGGCGCTCATTTTCGGTCTCCTCACAAATATGTGACGCATTGCGATCTGTATTGCCTGTTCAACGCAATCGCGCGTCAGAGGTTCCGATGCGGCAGCAATATCTTTGGCCGCACCTGATCCGTGCCGCGGACCATCCAAGACATGGTAAGTAACGAAAAAACCGGGGCGCATGGCACCCCGGTTCATACTCGTCACGTCACAACTGGCGTTAGCCGCGGTTGATCGCGTCCGCGATGCGGTCACGCAGGTAGTCCAGCGAGAACGCATACTCAAGCGCTTTGCCCTGGTTCGTCGTTTGCAACGACTTCACCTGAATGCCGACGGTCGGCACCTGGTATCCGCCTGCGGGGTCAAGGTCGACGAACACCAGACCGCCCATTTCACCGCTGTCTTCGGTATAGGACACGGTACCCACCGGGTCACCCGTCACGGTGTAGATCATGGCGCCGGGCTCCGCGATCTTCAGGATGTTCTCGGCCTCGGTGTTTTCCGAGCCAGTTTCGTCCTGTGCGACTTCGTCGTCCTGACCTTCATCGGCCGAGCCGGACGTCTGGTTTGCGATCACGACGATGTCGTCGCCATCTTCGGAATAGGTTTTCGCTTTGACTTCGGTGTCACCGTCTTCGACTTCGGCGGCGTTTTCCAAAACCTGGCCTTTGTTGGTCAGGTCTGCGTCCACGGCGGACTCGGACTGCGCATAGGCGGCAAGAGCGCCTGCGGTCGAGAATGCGGCTGCGAGTGCAATCGTACGGTTAAACATAGTAATCTCCTTCGCTAGTGCAGCACCGTGCTGCGATCTGGGATAAGAACCACGTGCCCCCGTCCAGGTTCCCAAAAATTTCTTGCATGGATGATTTTGTCCGATCGGTCACGGTGAACACCACTGCGAGTGCTTGACTCAAAAACCCCCTAAACCTCTATAAAAAATAAATATTTTCTTCACCCCCAAGCAAAATCTCATGCATCTTCCTCACTGCCGAAAACAATATCGTGAACCGTCGCAACAGCCGCAGACGCACCGCCCCGCGCGCAATTGTGCGTCTTTTTGCCGAGCTTGGCGGTGTCATTCCCCGACGCTCCGGGCTAACCTGCGCGCCGCATCATCTCGAACGGAACCCGATCATGCACGCCTACCTCTCCACGGCCCAGTCCGACCACGCGCCGCAAACGTTCCTGCATCAGGGCGTGTTGAAACCCTCGCCCGAGGCGCCCGAACGCATCGGTATCCTCAAGGACGCAGCCCAAGCCGCGGGTTGCAGTTTCACCGCTCCGCCCGACGCCGGCCTCGCCCCCATCGCCGCGGTCCACAGTTCCGAATACATCACCTTTTTGCGCACGATCCACGCCCGCTGGTCGGCCCTCGACGGCGCCGCGCCCGAGGTCGTTCCCAACATCCATCCCCGCGCGCGCGCCGACAGCTACCCCAGCTCGCCCGTCGGCCAGGCCGGCTATCACCAGGCCGACACCGCCTGCCCCATCGGCCCGCACACCTGGAACGCGGCCTACGCCTCGGCCCAATCCGCCATCGCCGCCGCCGACGCGGTGACGTCCGGCGCGCCGCACGCCTACGCGCTCTGCCGCCCGCCCGGGCACCATGCCTACACCGACCAGGCCGGCGGCTTCTGTTTCCTCAACAACTCCGCCATCGCCGCCCAGCGCCTGCTCGCTGCGGGCCACCGCCCCGCCATTCTGGATATCGACGTGCACCACGGCAACGGCACCCAGGGTATATTCTATGACCGCGCCGACGTGCTCACCGTCTCGATCCACGCCGACCCCGCCGATTTCTACCCGTTCTTTTGGGGCCACGCGCAGGAACGCGGGGCCGGCCCCGGCCTCGGCGCCAATCTCAACCTGCCCCTGCCGCGCCTGACCGGCGACGAAGGCTATGCCCCTGCCCTCGACGCGGCCCTCGCCCGCATCTCGGATTTCGGCACCACCGCGCTGGTCGTGGCCCTCGGCCTCGACGCCCACGAAGCAGACCCTTTCAAGGGCCTCGCCCTCACCACCCCCGGCTTCACCCGCATCGCCCGCACCCTTACCGGCACCGGCCTGCCTCTCGTGCTGGTACAGGAAGGCGGCTATGTCTCCGACCACCTGGGCACGAACCTATCGGCCTTCCTGTCGGGCCTCTGACACCTGTCACAAAACCATCAAACTCCCCCGCTAGACCCGACCGAACCGCCACGAGGGACCGCTTTCATGACCCGTTTCACCGCCGCCGTGTTCGACTGGGCCGGCACCACCGTCGATTTCGGCTCCTTCGCGCCCATGGGGGTTTTCGTCGAGGCTTTCGCCCAGTTCGGCATCACCGCCACGATCGCACAGGCCCGCGCCCCGATGGGCGCGCCCAAGTGGGACCACATTCGCACGATGCTCGACATGCCAGACCTCGCCCGCCAATGGCAGGATCAGTATGGCCGCGCCCCCACGGACGCTAATGTCGATGAGGTCTACAAAGTCTTCGTGCCGATGAACGAGAAGGTGGCGGCCGACTACGCCACCCTCGTCCCCGGCTGCGCCGACGCCATTGCCGAGCTGCGCCAGATGGGCCTCAGGATCGGCTCCACCACCGGCTACACCCGCTCGATCATGACCCACGTCCTGCCCGTCGCCGCCGCACAGGGCTACGCTCCCGACAACCTGGTGTGCTCCGACGACCTGCCCGAGGGCCGCCCCGGCCCGCTTGGTATGTACAAATGCATGATCGACCTTGTCGCCTATCCGCCCGAGACGATCCTCAAGGTCGACGACACCCCCCCCGGGATTAAGGAAGGCGTCGCCGCAGGCTGCGTCACCGTGGGCGTCGCCCTCTCCGGCAACGCGGTCGGCAAGACGCCCGAGGAACTGGCCGCGCTCACCGAGGCCGAAATCGCGCCGCTGCGCGCCCACGCAACCGCGATCCTAAAAGGCGCCGGCGCCGACCACGTCATCGACACCGTGGCCGACCTACCCGCGCTTGTCCGCCGTCTCGGTCACGTCTAGCCACCCGTGATAGCGCAATATCGGCGCGCGCGCCCAAGGCAGCCCGATGGAGATCTCGAAGAGGTATCGCCCCGTCTCCGGACGCTCGCGCGCCGCGACCTTCGGCGCGATCCACCCCGGCACCGGCAGCCCCAGACACCGGAACCGCCAATCCACCAGATCAAGCCCGCCGTCCGCCGGCACCAGCCGGCTCATCGCCACCATCGCGCCCAACTGCTCGGCCAGCCTGCCCTCGGGCGTGGCCCATTGCACCGTCTCCATCACCTGACCGTCCATGCGTCGCGTCCAGACGTCCCTGTCGCCGCGCCCGCGCTTTTCTAACCGCAACTCGACATCCCGCACCGCCAGCAGAAACCCCGCCATCCGCAGGCCTGCCCGCAGCACCGGGTTGCGCGTGACCTCAACCGTGATCCGCCCGTGAAACACCCCGTCGCCCGCGTGCAGCGCCCGACACTCCGGCGCCAGCGCCGCCATCCCGCGCTCGCCCAGCAGCCGCCCATAGACCGTCACTGCAAAAGCCGCCTCTGTACCTCGGGATCCGGCAAAGCACACAAATCCCCATGTCCGAACACGGCATACCGGTTCCGCGCGATCCGCGCATAGATCCAGTCGCGCAAGCCCACTGGCAGGACCCAGACCAGCCGCGCGGGCGCATAGGCCCAATGCAGCCGCGGAAACAGCATCGCCATCCCCTCCAGCGACCCCCGCGCCCGTCCGTTCTCGATCATCAGCCAGGACGCCGGGTCGTCCGCATCCAGCCTGTAATGCATCAACAGCGCCCGCCCCAGCGTGCCCTGCATCGGCGCAATTCGCACAAGGTCCTCCGTGTCCAATCGCGCAATACGTCGCGCCGCGCGCGAACACAGCGCGCATTCGGCATCCATCACCACGACGATGCGGCTGTCATCGAACTCCGGCACCGCCGGGTCATCGCGAAAGGAATAGGGCGGACGCGCTTCGGGCTGCATCACGCCACCGCCGCCGGATCATGGCGCGGGCAGGTCTTCACTGTTCCAAAAATACTCAAAAACAGACCTCACCCCACGCCCAGCGTCTCCAGCAACGCCTTCAGCGCCGCGTGATCCTCCGGGTCATGCGCCACCCTTCGCGAGCGGAACAGTGTCGCCTGACTGCGCAGGATCATCCCGTCCTCCAACGTCTTCAGGTGATTGGCCCGCAGCGTATCCCCGGACGAGGTGATGTCGGCAATTGCCTCCGCCGTCTCGTTCTTCACCGTGCCTTCTGTCGCCCCCTGGCTGTCGACCAGTTGGTAATCGGCCACGCCGTTGTCGCGCAGGAAGTCCCGCACCAGCCGGTGGTACTTCGTGGCGATCCGCAACCGAAAGCCGTGCCGCTCCCGAAACGCCGCCGCCACCGCATCCAGATCGTCCAGCGTGCCCACGTCCACCCAGGCTTGCGGAACCGCCAGCACCAGATCGGCGGCGCCAAAGCCCAGAAGCTCGACCTCTTCCACGACCTGCTCCCAGCCGCCCAGCTTCTCGCGCACCAGGTCCTGCCCGGTCACGCCCAGATGGATGCGCCCCGCCGCCAGCTCGCGCGGGATCTCCCCCGCCGACAACAGCACCAGCTCGACATTCTCGACACCGCGCACGAACCCCGCGTATTCACGCTCTTCCCCACTGCGGCCCAGCTCCACGCCCCGGTCCGCGAACCAGCCGAACGTCTTTTCCATTAACCGGCCCTTCGAGGGCACACCGATCTTCACGCTCACGCCCCGCCCTCCAGCGCCACCACCTGGTCGGGCCGGATGACCCCGCCCACGGCAGGAATCTCGTGGCCTCCGCCCAGCCGCCGGGTCAGCGCGTCATACCGCCCGCCCGTGGCCACCGGGGGCAGATCCGGGCGCTTGGGCACCGAAAAGCCAAAGACGAAGCCATCGTAATACTCCATCTGAGTGCGGCCATAGCTGGCCTCGAACTCAAGGCTGTGCGGGGCCACGCCCGCGCGCTCCAGCGCCTCCAGCCGTTTGGCCAGCGCCTCGACCGCGCTCGCGATCGCCGGCATGTCGACCGCGATATCGCGCAGGTGCTCCAGCGCGTTGTCAGCCGTCTCGCGCACCGCCAGAACCGCGTCCAGCAATTCCACCTCGCGCGCCGCCAGCGGCGGCGTCGCGGCATCCTCGCGCAGCGCCCTGATCCGCGCCGCAATCTCGTCCGGCCCGCGCAGCCCGATCATCGGCGCGTCACAGGCCATAGGGTCCTTGACCGCCAACAGCGCCGCCCGGCTCTCCGGCACCGGCGCCCGCCCCGAGAACCGCTCTATCAGCGCCCGGAACCGCCTTGGCCGCCAGATATGACGGCGCAGCGCCGCCTTGCGCCGCTCGGTCGTCTCCAGCCCGTCGACGGCGGCCATCAGGATGCCGATATCGCCGATGACCGCCTGTAACGGCAAATGCTTCACCGCCTCGTGGATCACCGCGAAAACCCTTGCATCCGCCTCTTCCGGCGCGCGCCGGTCGAACATCTCGAACCCCACTTGCAGGTATTCGTTGGCCCGATCCCGGTCGTCTTCCTGTCGGCGAAAGACTTCGCCCGCATAGGTGTAACAGGCCGGCTCCGCTCCGTGCGCCATGTGCATCTGCACCACCGGCACGGTAAAATCGGGCCGCAGCATCTGCTCGCCGCGCAGCGCGTCCGAGGTCACGTAGGCCCGCGCCCGTATATCCTCGCCATACAGATCCAGAAGCGTGCCCGCCGGTTGCAGCACCGAGGTTTCCACCGGCACCGCACCCGCCGCCTCGAACAGGTCGCGCAGCCGCGCCGCCTCGGCCTTGACCGCCGCACGGTTGTCGGGGGTGATACTCATCCGTCCTGGCCGTCCAGGATCTCGCGCACCTTCGCGACCAGCTGGTCGCGCGGCACCTCGAACTGGCTCGGGCGTTCCTTCCATTCCTCCAGCGTGGCGTTCTCGGCGATCTGCGCCCCCAGCACCAGGTCCTTGATCTGCACCTTGCCCGCGTCGAACTCGTCGCTGCCCGCGATGACCGCGACGGGACTGCCCCGCCGGTCCGCGTATTTCATCTGGTTGCCGAAATTCTTGGGATTGCCCAGGTACACCTCTGCCCGGATGCCCGCGCTGCGCAGCTCCGCGACCATCGCCTGGTACTCCGCCATCCGGTCCCGGTCCATGACGGTCACCACGACCGGCCCCTCGACCGAGCCGCCAATCCGCCCCTTCTCGCGCAAAGCCGCCAGCAGGCGGTCCACGCCAATGGAAACCCCCGTCGCCGGCACCGCCTGCCCTGTGAACCGCTTCACGAGGTCATCGTACCGACCACCGCCCGCGACCGAGCCGAACTGCCGCTTGCGACCCTTGTCGTCAAAGATCTCGAAGGTCAGCTCCGCTTCGTAGACAGGGCCGGTATAGTATCCCAAGCCCCGCACCACGCTCGGGTCGATCACGATTCGGTCCGGGCCATAGCCCTGCGCCGCCAGCAGATCGGCAATCGCCTCAAGCTCCTGAACGCCGTCCGCGCCCATCGCGCTTTCGCCCACCGCGTCGCGCAGATTGGCCAGCGTCTCGGCCGCGTCATCGGATTTCGAGGTCAGAAACGCCAGCACCGGCTTTGCCTGCGCATGGGTCAGCCCCACACCGTCGATGTAAGCCCCCGACGCATCCAGCCGCCCTTCAGTCAAGAGCGCGCGCACGCCCTCCTCGCCCACCTTGTCGAACTTGTCGATGGTCCGCAGAACCGCGTCGCGCTGGTCGCCTTCGTCAAGGCCCATGACCTCCAGCACGCCATTCAAAACCTTCCGGTTGTTCACCCGAATGAGGTAATCCCCGCGCGGAATCCCCACCTCTTCCAGCGTATCCGCCAGCATCGCGCAGATCTCGGCGTCCGCCGCCATGCTGGCCGTGCCCACCGTATCCGCGTCGCATTGATAGAACTGCCGGTACCGCCCCGGCCCCGGCTTTTCATTCCGCCACACCGGCCCCATCGCATAACGCCGATAGGGCGTTGGCAGGTCGTTGCGATACTGCGCGTAAACCCGCGCCAGCGGCGCCGTCAGGTCATAGCGCAGCGCCATCCAGTCGCCCTTGTCGTCCTCGTCGAACTCCTGCCACGCAAAGACGCCCTCGTTGGGCCGGTCGACATCGGGCAGGAACTTGCCCAGCGCCTCGACCGTCTCCACCGCGCTCGTCTCCAGCGCGTCGAACCCGTAGCGATGATAGACCCCGGCGATCTTGCGCAGCATCTCGGCGCGCTCGGTCACCTCGACACCGAAATAATCGCGGAACCCCTTGGGCGTTTCCGCCTTCGGGCGCGGGGCCTTCTTGGTCTTCGCCATGTCCTTAATTCCTTGGCTAAGGGCTTTGCGGCGCGGTCTAGCCCAAGGCGGGGTGCGGGGCAAGCACGGCGCGGGCCCGACTGTGACCCAGCGTCACTTGTTTTCCCCTTGATCACCGGCAGACAAGGTTTGATCATGTTTCGGCACACAGCCCCAAGGTCGCATATGCAAGAGCTTGAAGAGAAAATCGCCCATTTGACCCGCGCCGTGGACGACCTGTCGGACACCGTCGCACGGCAGGAAACGGTGATTGCCCTGCTGAACCGCCGGCTTCAGCTTCTGCTGGAACGCGAGGCCGAGCGCGAAACGGCGCTCGGCGACCGTGAGGTCGTCGGCGACAGCCGCCCGCCCCACTGGTAATGCCCGGCCCGGGCCTGCGGCTCTAGCCGCCCTTGCGGTCCTGCGCCAGAACATCCCCGTCATAGACCAGAACCGTGTTCCACTGCGCATTGCTGCCGAACCGTTCGTAGATGCTGACAAACACCGTGTCGTTCGACAGCCGGTTGATGCGGTTGCCGCACGGCTTGCCCCGGCCCACCCGGCACACCCGCGACTTGAGGTCCTCATAGGCCTTGTCCGTGGTGCTGTAGGGCTGCACCTCCGCGGGCAGGCCATACCGCAACTGCTCGTGGGACTCCGCCCCCGCCAATACCGCGACGGCGGCCGAAAACTGCCGCGCGCAGCCATCGTCGAACCCGGTCAGGTAAAAGGTCCGCAACGCCGTACTGCCCGGCGCACTGTCATAAAGCGCATAGGTGCCGCGCCGCTCGGGGTAGGTCTCGACCTTGCGGCCCATCTGCCCGGCGCTCAGCCCGCAGATCCGCGCAACCTTGCCATAAGGCAGCACCGTACCCGGCGCGACCTCGCTCGTGGCACCCGCCGCGGGCGTGTTGCCACCACCACCTAGCAGGCCAAACAGGCCCCGCTTTTGTGATTTCGGTTCGACTTCGCGCGTCGCGCCATACGTCTCCGGCGGTGTCAGGCTGGCCGTCTTCTCCGCGCCGTCGGCCTCCGCTTCCGGCGCTCGCTCGGCCGCCTGGGCCTTCGGTGCGCCGCCGCCCAAGAGCCGCGCCAGAAACCCGCCACCGGCGGCCTCCTGCTGCGCCTCGGGTCCGGGCACCGCGCCCATGGTCTGGGCATCCTCGGGCAGGTCCTGCTCCGACAGCCGGCCGATTTCGGCCTGCGGTGCGCCACAGCCCGCCAGGGCCAGCACGCACATCAACGCAATTTTCCGCATGGTCCTCCCGGGGTCCACCGCTTCCAGCCAACGATCTAGCCCAGAACCACGATCCGGTCCACTGGCCCGACATCGAACCGGTGGAGTGTTGCCGATCCGAATCACCCGAGGCGGTTCAAAGGTCCTCGACCATCACCACGCCCTCAAGGCTCTTGATCGCGCCCTTGATCTGCGGCGTCACCGGAAACTCGCGGCCCGCGTCGATCTCCACCTCGCCAGGCAGCGCGTGGTCCATCAGGCAGAACCGGATCGGTCCGCGCCCGCCCCGCGCCGCCGTCGCCGGCGCGTTGGTCAGCACCTGCGCGACCGACCCGATGGCGGCCTCGCTGTCGACGAAGATCTTCAGCCCGCTTGCGCCCGCATCCGCGACCACCGCATCGGCGGGCTGCACCGACCGCGCCAACAGCTTCAGCTGGTCGCTTTCCATCGTCGCCTCGACCACGATCACCACCTGGTTGCCGGTCTCCAGATGCTCGCGCGCCACCTCCAGCGTGTCCGAGAACATCGTCACCTCGTAACCGCCCGTGACATCGCTCAGCTGCACGAAGGCAAAGCGGTTGCCCCGCGCCGACTTGCGCTCCTGCCGCCCGGCCACGACACCCGCCATCTTGGCCACTACCGCGCCCGACCGCGCCGCCAGCTCGTTGACCTCGTCCAGCGTCTTGACGTCCTTGCGCTTCAGCGCCGCCATGTAGTCGTCCAGCGGATGCCCCGACAAGTAAAAGCCCACAGCGGCATATTCCTCGGTCAGCCGCTCCGCCGGCAGCCAGTCCTCGACCGGACTGAGCCGCGGCTCCGGCAGGTCCTCGCCCGCCTCGCCGAATAGCGACACCTGCGCCGAGCCCTTCTGCTCGTGGATCGCCGCCGAATAACGCATCAGCGCCTCCAGGCTGTCGAAGACCCGCCGCCGGTTGCGGTCCAGTTCATCGAACGCCCCCGACCGCGCCAGCATCTCCAAGGGTCGCTTGCCCACCGCCTTCAGGTCCACGCGCCGGGCAAAATCATAGAGCGTCACGAACGGCTTCTCGTCGCCCCCGCCCCGGACCTGATCCGGGGCCTCCTCGCAGCCCTCACGCCGCGCCGCCACGATCAGCCGCATCGCCTCGACGCCCACGTTCTTCAGCGCGCCCAACCCGTAATGCAGCACGCCGTCCTTCACCTGAAACGTCGCGTCGGACCGGTTCACACAAGGCGGCGCCCAGGGCAATTCCAGCCCCTTCTTCACTTCCTCGAAATAGATGGCCAGCTTGTCGGTCAAGTGGATATCGCAGTTCATCACCCCGGCCATGAACTCCACCGGATGGTTGGTCTTCAGCCATGCCGTCTGGTAACTGACCACCGCGTAGGCCGCCGCGTGCGACTTGTTGAAGCCGTAGTTGGCGAACTTGTCCAGAAGGTTCCAGACCTCCAGCGCCTTGGCGTCATCGACCCCGTTTTCCTTGGCCCCCGCGATGAACTTGGGCCGCTCGGCATCCATCGCCTCCTGGATCTTCTTGCCCATGGCCCGGCGCAAAAGGTCCGCACCGCCCAGGGAATACCCGGCCATCTCCTGAGCGATCTGCATCACCTGTTCCTGGTAGACGATGATGCCCTGCGTCTCGTCCAGGATATGGTCCACCGACTTGTGCAGGTAATCGCGCTCGCTCAGGCCGTTCTTCACCTCGCAGTATTTCGGGATGTTCTCCATCGGCCCGGGCCGGTAGAGCGCCACAAGCGCCACGATATCCTCGATGCAGGTGGGCTTCATCCGCTTCAGCGCATCCATCATGCCCGAGCTTTCCACCTGGAACACCGCCACCGTCTTGGCCTTGGCATAAAGCGCATAGGTCTTTTCGTCATCCAGCGGGATCTGCCCGATATCGTTCTCGGCCCCCTCGTTGGGCTCGTAGATCCGGCTCCCATCGGCGGCGGTATGCAAATCCCGCCCGCCTGCATGGATCTGCTCGATCGCGTTCTGGATCACCGTCAGCGTCTTCAGCCCCAGAAAGTCGAACTTCACCAGCCCTGCCTGCTCGACCCATTTCATGTTGAACTGCGTCGCCGGCATGTCCGACCGCGGGTCCTGGTACAAAGGCACCAGCTCATCCAAGGAGCGATCCCCGATCACCACGCCCGCCGCGTGGGTCGAGGCGTTGCGCAAGAGCCCCTCCACCTGCATCCCGTATTTCAGCAGGCGGTCCACGACCTCCTCGTTGCGCGCCTCCTCGCGCAGACGATCCTCCTGCGCCAGCGCCTTCTCGATGGAAACGGGCTTCACCCCCTCCACCGGGATCATCTTCGACAGGCGGTCCACCTGGCCGTAAGGCATCTGCAACACCCGCCCGATATCGCGCACCGCGGCCTTGGACAAAAGCGCACCGAAGGTGATGATCTGCCCCACCTTGTCGCGACCGTACTTGCCCTGCACGTATTGGATCACCTCTTCCCGGCGATCCATGCAGAAGTCGATGTCGAAGTCGGGCATCGACACACGTTCCGGGTTCAGGAACCGCTCGAACAGCAGGCTATAGCGCAGCGGGTCGAGGTCCGTGATCGTCAGCGCATAGGCCACGAGGCTGCCCGCGCCAGACCCACGCCCCGGCCCCACCGGGATGTCATGATCCTTCGCCCACTTGATGAAATCGGCCACGATCAGGAAGTAACCCGGGAAGCCCATCCCCTCGATGATCCCCAGCTCGAATTCCAGCCGCTTCTCGTACTCCTCGACCGGCGCCGCATGGGGAATGACCGCCAGTCGCTCCTTCAGGCCTTCCTTGGCCTGCCGCCGCAACTCGTCCACCTCGTCATCGGCGAACCTGGGCAGGATCGGGTCGCGCCGATACGCGCCAAAGGCACAGCGCCGCGCGATCTCCACCGTGTTCTCCAGTGCCTCGGGCAAGTCGGCGAACAGCGTCGCCATCTCGGCGGGCGACTTGAAATAATGCTCCGCCGTCAGCCGCCGCCGCGGCTCGGACTGGTCCACGTAAGCCCCTTCCGCGACGCAGATCATCGCGTCATGCGCCTCGTACATCTTGGCTTCGGGGAAATAGACGTCGTTCGTCGCCACCAGCGGCAGCTCCATGGCGTAGGCCATCTCGACGAACCCGCGCTCGGTCTTGGCTTCCGCCTCCGGCACGCCCGCCTCGCCCCGATGCCTTTGCAACTCCACGTAAAGCCGATCCCCGAAGATCCCCGCCAGCTTCTGCATCAACGCCTCCGCCGCCGGGCGCTGACCCAGTTGCAAGAGCTTGCCCACGGCCCCCTCCGGCCCGCCGGTCAGACAGATCACCGACGCCCCATGCGCCTCCAGATCCTCCACCGTCAGATGCGCCAGCTGCCCGTCCCCGCGCAGATACAGCGCGGAATTGAGCTTCATCAGGTTCTCGTAGCCTTCCTCGTTCTGCGCCAGCAGAACCACCGGCGCGGGCGGCACCGGCCGCTTGCCCGGCTCGGGCGTCATGTATTCCAGGTCCATCTGGCAGCCCATGATCGGCTGCACCCCCGCCCCCTGCGCGGTGACGGAGAATTCCAGCGCGGCGAACATGTTGTTGGTGTCGGTCACGGCCACCGCGGGCATCTGGTGCCGGGTGCAAAGATCGGCCAGCTTTTTCAGCCGCACCGCCCCTTCCAGCAGGGAGTACTCGGTATGGACGCGAAGGTGGATGAATCGGGGGGAACTGCTCATGCCGCCACACTATCCAGCGCCGCCCCCGCCGCCAAGCCCGACATCTGCCCAAATCCGCATCACGCGCGCCCGACCGACGCCGCGTATCCCACACGCGCCATTGCCGTTCCCGCCCGCCTTGCGCTAACAGGGACGGGGGACCGCGAAACCGGGGGGACAACGGCGCGTGACGGAACCGCTGCTCAGCATCGAAGGGCTGACCAAGGCCTATCCCGGCGTGGTCGCCAACGAGGACGTCAGCTTCGACATCCGCGCGGGCGAGGTCCACGCCCTGCTGGGCGAAAACGGCGCGGGCAAATCCACGCTGGTCAAGATGATCTACGGACTGGTCAAGCCCGACAGCGGAACCATGCACTTGCATGGATCACCCTTCACACCGTCCGAGCCCAGCGACGCGCGCCGTCAGGGTGTCGCCATGGTGTTCCAGCACTTCTCGCTCTTCGACGCGCTCACCGTGGCCGAAAACGTCGCGCTCGGCATGGAAACCCCGCCGCCCATGCGCACCCTCGCCGCCCGCATCCGCGAGGTCTCGGAAACCTACGGCCTGCCGCTCGACCCCACCCGTACCGTGGGCGACCTCTCGGCCGGCGAACGCCAGCGGGTCGAGATCATCCGCTGTCTCTTGCAGGAACCCCGCCTGCTGATCATGGACGAACCCACCTCGGTCCTGACCCCGCAAGAGGTCGCGATCCTGTTCGAGACCTTGCGCAAACTCACCTCCGAAGGCGTGGCGATCCTCTATATCTCCCACAAGCTGGAAGAGATCCGCACGCTCTGCGACCGCGCCACCGTTCTGCGCCGGGGCCGAAACGTGGGCACCTGCGATCCCGCGCAGACCACCGCGCAGGCCATGGCCGAAATGATGGTCGGCAGCGCCTTCGCCACCCCCGCCCGGCGCGACACCTCGCCCGGAAAGGCGCGCCTCACGCTCGACGCCCTCTCGGTCCGCGCGCCCTCGGCCTTCGGCACGTCTCTCAAGGACGTCTCCCTCACGCTGCACGCGGGCGAAATCCTCGGCATCGGCGGCGTCGCGGGCAACGGACAGGACGAACTCCTCGCCGCGCTTTCCGGCGAGTTGCCCGTGCCGCAAGGCGCCCTGCGCCTCGACGACACCCCCATCGGCCGCCTGCCCCCGCAGGCCCGCCGCGACCTCGGTCTCTTCGCCGCCCCCGAGGAACGGCTGGGCCACGCCGCCGCGCCCGAGATGAGCCTGACCGAAAACACCCTGCTCACCGGCGCCACCAAGCAGAACCTCTCCAACCGCGGCTTCCTCCACTGGCCTCGTGCGCAAGGCTTTGCCGAGAAGGTCATCGCCGCCTTCGACGTGCGCACGCCGGGGCCGAACACCGCCGTGCGCGCCCTGTCCGGTGGCAACCTGCAAAAATTCGTCATCGGCCGCGAGATGGCGCACGACCCCGAGGTGCTGATCGTCAACCAGCCCACATGGGGGGTCGACGCCGCCGCCGCCGCTTTCATCCGGCAGGCGCTGATGGACCTTGCCGCCAAAGGCGCCGCCATCCTGGTGATCAGCCAGGACCTTGACGAGCTGATGCAGATCTCCGACCGTTTCGCCGCGCTCAACGCCGGCTGCCTGTCGGACATCCACCCCACTGCCGCCCTCACGACCGAGCAGGTCGGCCTGATGATGGGCGGCGCGCATGACATGGAGGTGGCGCATGTCTGAGACCGCGTACAAAGAGTATCTTGCCTCCGGCGGGGATATTTTCGGCCAGAGGAAGACACGGCATTTCGCCCCCTGCACAGGACGCACCCCGTGCTGAAACTCGAGCGCCGCCCCCAACCCTCCCGCACGTGGTCCGCCCTGGCCCCGGTGCTGGCGGTGCTGATCACCATGATCGCCGGCGGCGCGATGTTCGCGGCCCTGGGCCAGGACCCGGTCGCGGCCATCCGCACGATCTTCTGGGATCCGCTCTTCGGCGAGTTTGCCTTCTACTACCGCCCGCAGCTGCTGGTAAAGGCCGCGCCGCTGATCCTCATCGCCATCGGTCTCGCCCTGGGCTTTCGGGCGAACATCTGGAACATCGGCGCCGAGGGGCAGTACATCATCGGCGCGCTCACCGGCGCGGGCGTGGGGCTGGCCTTCTATCCTGCCGAGTCCGCCCTGATCTTCCCGCTGATGGTCGTCGCGGGCGCGCTGGGCGGCTGGGCCTGGGCGATGATCCCGGGCCTTCTCAAGGTGCGCTTCGGCACCAACGAGATCCTCGTCTCGCTGATGCTGGTCTACGTGGCCGAGCAACTGCTGGCCAAAATGTCGCTGGGCCTCTTGCGCAACCCCGAGGGCCGCGGCTTTCCCGGCTCGCGAAACCTGCGCGACTATCCGTCGGCCCATAACGCCGAGATCTTCGCCGATACCGGCATCCACTGGGGTGTGGTGGCTGCGATGATCGCCGTGATATTCGCCTATATCCTGCTCGCCCGGCACATGCTGGGCTTTCACATCAGGCTGGCGGGGCAAGCCCCCCGCGCCGCGCGCTTTGCAGGCGTGAACCCGGCCCGCCTGACACTGATCTGCCTTGGCCTCTCCGGCGCGCTGGCGGGCCTTGCCGGAATGTTCGAGGTCGCGGGCCCCGCGGGCCAGATCAATATCGAGTTCAACGTGGGCTACGGCTTCACCGCCATCATCGTGGCCTTCCTGGGTCGCCTGCACCCGATCGGTATCCTGCTGGCCGGGCTCTTGATGGCGCTGACCTACATTGGCGGCGAAGCTGCCGAATCCAATCTTGGCCTGCCCGCCGCCGCCATACAGATGTTCCAGGGGATGCTGCTCTTCTTCCTGCTGGCCGTGGACGTGCTGACCCATTTCCGCCTGCGGTGGAAAACGACGGAGGTGGTGTGATGAACATCTTTCTCAGAAGATTCTCCATTGCCACAGGCCTGAGCATTCTAATCTTGTTTGTGCTGTCCTTTACGCAACTCAATGTCCTACCCTTGCTGTTTACGCTATTGGTCGTAGAGCCGCAGGTGGGTTGGCTATTTTTTGCAATCCTCGGTGTGCCGTTCGGCGGCTTTCTCGCTCTTTTGTTATTCACACCAAACTCAAAGTTTCTGGTTTACTTGACGGATTTCTGCGGCTTCTGGGTCGGTGGCCTGTTCGGTTCTCTGATCGGCCTTTACATTGCGGACCCACAATTCGAAGAGATTGAGGGTGTTGCGCTTCAACGTGAAGAGGCTGCCGAACTGAATCCAGAGGGGTCGCAATGATGGACCTCTCCGCTATCGACCCCATCCTGCTTTTGGCCGCGCTCATCGTGGCCTCCACACCCATCCTTCTGGCCGCGCTGGGCGAGTTGGTGGTGGAGCGCGCAGGCGTGCTCAACCTCGGGGTCGAGGGCATGATGATCACCGGCGCGATCTGCGGCTTCGCCATCGCGGTCAACACCGGCTCGCCGTTCATCGGCTTCGTGGCGGCAGCCCTTGGCGGGGCCGTTCTTTCCTTGCTCTTCGGCGTCCTGACGCAATTCGCACTGGCCAACCAAGTCGCCTCGGGACTTGCCCTCACCCTATTCGGGCTGGGCCTCAGCGCGCTTCTGGGTCAGGGCTATCAGGGTATCAAGCCGCCGCCCACCCGCGCCCTCGACATCCCCGTCCTCTCGGACCTGCCCATCGTCGGCCCCATTCTCTTTTCCCACGACCTCATGGTCTATCTCGCCCTCGCGCTTGTCGCCGCCGTCTGGGCGATGCTGAAATACACCCGAGCGGGCCTCATCCTGCGCGCGGTGGGCGAGAACCACGACGCCGCCCACGCGCTGGGCTACAAGGTCGTGCGCGTGCGGCTTATGGCGATCCTCTTCGGCGGCGCCTGCGCGGGGCTCGGTGGCGCTTACCTTTCCCTCGTGCGCGTGCCGCAATGGACCGAAGGCATGACCGCCGGCTACGGCTGGATCGCGCTCGCGCTGGTCGTCTTCGCCAGCTGGAAGGCCGGCCGCGTTCTTCTGGGCGCCTGGCTTTTCGGCGGCATCTCGGTGCTGCAACTCAATCTTCAGCCTACCGGCATCCCGATCCCCGTCGAATACCTCTCCATGTCGCCCTACTTGATGACCATCCTCGTGCTGGTCATCATGTCGGGCGACAAATCCCGCGCGCCCGGCTCGCTGGGCCGCATGTTCCATGCCTCGCAGTGAGGCCAACCAACCCAACAGGGAGTTCTCCATGACACTCACCCGCATCCTCGGCGCCGCCGCCCTGACGCTCGGCCTCGCCCTGCCGGCGCTTGCACAGGACAAGACCAAGGTCGGCTTCATCTACGTGGGCCCCGTCGGCGACGGCGGCTGGACCTATGAACACGATCAGGGCCGCCTCGCCGTCGAGGAACATTTCGGCGACCAGGTCGAAACCGTGTTCCAGGAAAGCGTGCCCGAAGGCGCCGATGCCGAGCGCGCCATCACCCAAATGGCCCTGCAAGGCGCGGACCTCATCTTTACCACCTCCTTCGGCTTCATGGACGCCACCATGGCCGTCGCGCAGAAATTCCCGGACGTGAAGTTCGAACACGCCACCGGCTTCAAGACCGCCGACAACGTCTCGGTCTACTCCGCCCGCTTCTACGAGGGGCGCGCGATCCAGGGCCACATCGCCGGCAAGATGACCGAATCCAACATCATCGGCTACATCGCCTCTTTCCCGATCCCCGAGGTCATCCGTGGCATCAACGCCGCCTATATCCACGCGAAAAAGGTCAACCCGGAGGTCGAGTTCAAGGTGATCTGGGCCTACACCTGGTTCGATCCCCCGAAAGAGGCCGACGCCGCCACCGCGCTCATCGACCAGGGCGCCGACGTGATCCTGCAACACACCGACTCGACCGCCCCCCAGGCCGCGGCGGAAAAGGCCGGTGGCGTCATCACCTTCGGACAGGCCTCTGACATGGCCGAATACAAGCCCACCCCGCGCGTCAGCTCCATCATCGACAACTGGGCGCCTTACTATATCGCCCGCACTCAGGCGGTGATCGACGGCACCTGGGAAAGCACCGAGACCTGGGACGGCATCGCCCCCGGCATGGTCGAGATCGGCGAGATCACCGACGCCGTCCCCGCCGAGGTGAAGGAAGAGGCGCTGGCCATGAAAGACGCCATCGCGTCGGGCGAATACCACCCCTTCACCGGCCCCCTGAACCGCCAGGACGGCTCGGCCTGGCTGGCCGAGGGCGAGGTCGCCGATGACGGCACGCTTCTGGGCATGGACTTCTTCGTCGAAGGCCTCACCGCCGAGATTCCGAACTAAGCCTGGAACGCCCCGCCCAACCCGGCGGGGCCCAAGGTCATCCTAGGGTCATGTCGGGGATGACCTTTGCGCTGTTCGTAGGGTGGGTGACAACCCACCACTTTGGTGGGTGACAACCCACGCGCCGTTCACGCTTGCACCCACATTGCGATACCCCCTGCCACCTGCGCTCCCCCCGTCCCGCGCCCGACCCGGGACCTCTCACCCTCAAAATCCCCCTTGCACCGCACCGCGATCCGCGCCCAACTGTCCCCCATGACAGACACCCCGCCCCGCATCTCCGTCGCCCACAAGGGCGCAGGCGCCCGCCTGCACGCGCCCGCCGCCGAGCGCAACGCGGACGCGCTCCTCGACCTGCTGCGCGCCCACGCGCCCGCCTCCGGCACCGCGCTCGAAATCGCCAGCGGCACCGGCCAGCACGTGACGCACTTCGCGACCCACCTGCCCGGCCTCACCTGGCAGCCCAGCGACATCACCGACGACCGCCTCGCCTCCATCGCCGCCTGGTCCACCGATGCGCCCAAGGGTGCTATATTGCCCCCTCTGCGACTCGACGCCACGCAAGCCGGCTGGTCCGGCACCCACAAAGGCTTCGCCCTCGTCCTGCTGGTCAATCTACTGCACCTGATCCCGACCGATGCCGCCCGCACGCTCATCGCCGAGGCCGCGCAGGCGCTTGCCCCGGATGGCCGCTTCATCGTCTACGGCCCTTTCCTGCGCGACGGCAAGGCCACCTCGGACGGCGACGCACGTTTCGATGCCGCCATCCGCGCCGATCATCCCGAAGCGGGCTACAAGAACGACGCCGACATGGTACGCTGGTCGGGCGAGTCAGGGCTGGACGTCATCGCGCGCATCGAGATGCCGGCCAACAACCTGGCCCTTGTAATGGTACGATCACAGGAGACGTCATGATCCGGTTTCTCGTCGCCGCGCTGGCCCTTTGCCTGCTCACCCTGACCTCTGCCTGCGCCGGGCCGCGTTTCGGCGACAACGATCCGGTCGACTGGGACGGCCCGCCGCCCTGGAACTACGACATCCACGGCATCGACGTCGCCCGCTTCCAGAACGATATCGACTGGGGCCGCGTTGCACAGTCCGGCATCGAATTCGCCTTCATCAAGGCAACCGAGGGCGGCGACCGGCTCGACCCCAAGTTCGCCCGCAACTGGGCCGGTGCGGCGCAGGCGGGCGTTCGGCGCGGCGCCTACCACTTCTACTATTTCTGCACCCCGCCCGAGGTGCAGGCCCGCTGGTTCATCCGCAACGTCCCGCGCGAAGGCGGCGCCCTGCCCCCGGTGATCGACCTGGAATGGAACCCCTACTCGCCCACCTGCACCACCCGCCCGCCGGGCGCCGAGGTGCGCCGCCAGGCGCGGGTCTTCATGGACATCCTGGAACGTCACTACGGCCAGCGCCCGATCATCTACACCACGCTGGAATTCTACCGCCAGACCGGCATCGGCCAGCTGAACGAGGAATTCTGGCTGCGCTCCACCGCCCGCACGCTCGCCACCACCTATCCCGGCCAAAGCTGGAGCTTCTGGCAATATACCGGCACCGGCGTCGTGCCCGGCGTGGCGGGCGGGGTCGACATCAACGTCTTCGCCGGCAACCGCGCCACCTGGCAACGCTGGCTTCGGGCGCGCACCCGCTGACGCCCACACGCCCCATACCCCAAAGCCCCCGTCCCGGGCCTGACCCGGGACCTCCAGAGCGAAACGCACGAGCCCGCCCCGAACGCTCCATTAAGAAACGCGCCGGGCACATGGCACCGACGCGTTACGCCTTGAATACCGACGTGATACCGACGCGGGTTTCAGGCCGTTAACACCTTGAGTCGCGGCCCCTCACCCATCCTTGCGGATGGTCTCGTTTTTCGGGTCATACGGGCTGTCGCAGGTCACGGTCGCGTCCCACAGCGTGTCGAACATCTTGACCTTCAGCTTGGTGCCTTCCACCGCCAGATCGGGCTTCACATAGCCCATCCCGATCGACTTGCCGAAATGCACCGAATACCCGCCCGAGGTCAGCCGTCCGACGCGTGTGCCATCCTCGGTGTAAAGCACCTCGCGGCCCCACGGATCGGCATCCTCCGGCCCGTCGATCAGAACCGTGCAGCATTTCGAGCGCACACCCGTTTCCTGCAATTTATCCTTGCCGTGGAAGTCCTTATCCAGATCGACAAAGCGCGGCAGGTCGGCCTCCAGCGGGGTCGCGTCGCGGCCCAGCTCGTTGCCGAAGGCGCGATAGGATTTCTCCTGCCGCAACCAGTTCTGCGCCCGTGCCCCGACCAGCTTCATGCCATGTTTCTCGCCCGCCTTTTCCAGCAGGTCGAACAGGTAATTCTGCATCTCTATCGGGTGATGCAACTCCCATCCCAGCTCGCCGGTATAAGCCACGCGGATCGCCTTCACCGGGCACATCCCCAGCTCGATCTCGCGGCAGGACAGCCACGGAAAACGCTTGTTGCTCAATGCCGTAGCCGGATCCGCATCCTTGATGACCTCGTTCAGAACGTCACGCGACTTCGGCCCCGCGATGGCGAACACACCCCATTGCGTGGTCACGTCCTGGATCTCGATATACCCGAATTCCTCGGCCTTCTCCTCGGCTGCCTTGCGCAGGTAATCGGCGTCGTATTCGGTCCAAGCCCCTGCGGAGACACAGTAATACTGGTTTTCGGCCTCGCGCACGATGGTGTATTCCGTGCGCGTCGTGCCCATCGCGGTCAGCGCATAGGTCAGATTGATCCGCCCCACCTTCGGCAGCTTGTTGCAGGTGAACCAGTCCAGGAACGCCGTCGCCCCCGGCCCCTTCACCACGTGCTTGGTGAATGCGGTTGCATCGATTAGGCCCACGCCGTTACGGACCGCCTCTGCCTCGGCCTTGGTGTGCTCCCACCAGCCGCCGCGTCGGAACGACCGCGCGTCGTGGTCAAAGCTGTCCGGCGCATCCAAGGGCCCGAAATAGTTGGGTCTTTCCCATCCGTTGACGAACCCGAACTGCGCGCCACGCGCCTTCTGCCGGTCGTAGGCGGGCGCCGTGCGCAGCGGGCGGCAGGCGGGCCGCTCCTCGTCCGGGTGGTGCAGGATGTAGACGTGCTCGTAGGCTTCCTCGTTCTTGCGCGCCGCGAACTCGGTCGTCATCCAATTGCTGGAATACCGCTTGGGATCGAGGCTCGCCATGTCGATCTCGGCCTCGCCCTCGACCATCAGCTGCGCGAGGTAATAGCCCGTGCCACCGGCGGCGGTGATGCCAAAGCTGAAGCCTTCGGCCAGCCACATGTTGCGCAGCCCCGGCGCGGGGCCAACCAGCGGGTTGCCATCGGGGGTATAGCAGATCGGACCGTTGTAATCGTCTTTCAAACCAACGGTTTCCGTCGACGGAATCCGGTGGATCATCGACATGTATTCTTCCTCGATCCGCTCCAGATCAAGCGGGAAGAGGTCGGCGCGGAACGTATCCGGCACCGAGTACTCAAAACGCGCCGGCGCGTTCAACTCGTAGGGCCCGAGAATCCAGCCGCCACGCTCTTCGCGCACGTACCACTTGGCGTCGGCATCGCGCAGAACCGGGTGCTCCTCGCCGCCCTCCTGGCGGTACTTGACCAGCTCGGCATCGGGCTCGGTCACGATGAACTGGTGCTCCACCGGGATCGCCGGCATCTTGATGCCCAGCATCCGCGCGGTGCGCTGCGCGTGGTTGCCGCTGGCGGTCACAACATGTTCAGCCGAAACCACAATCTGCTCGTCCGAGGGAACGAGGTTGCCGCCCTTCTCGACCATCTTGGTCAGCGTCACGTCCCAGTGATCGCCCTTCCATTCAAAGCCGTCGGCCTGCCATTTGCGCTCGATCATCACGCCGCGTTGGCGAGCGCCCTTGGCCATCGCCATGGTCACGTCGGCGGGGTTGATATAGCCGTCGGTCGGGTGATAGATCGCGCCTTCCAGGTCGTCGGTATTGACCAGCGGCCACCGCTCCTTGATCTGCGCGGGCGTCATCCACTCATAGGGCACGCCACAGGTCTCGGCGGTCGAGGCGTAAAGCATATATTCATCCATACGCTCTTTGCTCTGGGCCATGCGCAGGTTGCCCACGACCGAGAAGCCGGCGTTCAGCCCGGTCTCTTCCTCGAGGGTCTTGTAGAACTTGATCGAGTAGTCATGAATATGCGTCGTGGCATAGGACATGTTGAAATAGGGCAGCAGGCCCGCGGCGTGCCAGGTCGAGCCGGAGGTCAGCTCGTCACGCTCGATCAACATGACATCTTCCCAACCTGCGCGGGCCAGATGATAGGCGATCGAGGTCCCGACGGCACCGCCGCCGACGATCAGTGCTTTGACTTGGGTTTTCATGCCATCCGACTCCCTTGGCAGGTCTGCTGGCGTGCGTTGTATCACGCCTGTAAACATGCGGCGGGTCCATCCGACATGTCACAGAACAAAAACGACGCGCCGCGCCCATACTCGGGCACGACGCGTTCAGGTTTCGTTAAGACCGCTCTGGTCTAGTCGCAGAAACTTCCCACGCAGCGTTGGCCTGACTTGGCGCTGCCGCTGGACAATTCGAGCCGCTTGGGCTTGGCCGCCGGTTCCGTGGGTTGAGGCGTCAGCGATGCGCCCTCCTCGCCACCGGTGACCTGGTCGATCAGCTTGGACAGCAGGCCGCTGGGTTGCACGCCCTTCGACGTGTCGCATTCCAGCCGCAGCGCGCCCATGTCAAAGCTGCAGCTTCCCTGCGGCAGATCATGCTTGCGCTCGAACCCGCTGGCGGCGATGGCCATGCCCATCTCCATCTCCTCGTCCGTGGCATTGCGGGCCGCGCGGAACGTCTCGAACTCGACAAGGTCGATGGGCCTGGAAAAGATCAACCCGGCATCGCGGTCGCTGCTTTCCTCGTCGACCTGCATCAGGATCTTGCCGCCCGATGAGGCGTCCATGTCCCGCGCCCGATTGGCCGCGGCGATCACCGCGGTGTCTTGCGCATTCGACGACTGCCCGGTGCCGAGCGGCATGTCGGTGGCCCCGCTGAGCGCGGCAAGCTCTGCCCGCAACTCGGGCGACATTTCCGGCTCGGGCGCATTTGCGGCGCGGGCGGCGGCAGCGGCGGTCTCGGCGTCGGCCACCATCATCACGGTGTCGACCATCTGTTTGACGTCCGCCTGCACTTCTTCGGCGGATTTGCCCGCCATCACGGCTTCGCGCCCGCGATAGTAACCCAGTTCGATCAGCCCGCTCAGGTCCGTGACCTTGCCGCCAGTGATGTCCACGTCACCGCCCATGCCGCCAAGTCGCATCGAATAGGCGCTCAGAACCATGGCTCCGGTATCGATGTTCTCGATCTTGTACTGTGCTTCCAGCGCCCGCAGGCCCAGGAACTCCGATTTAAGACGGCGCAATTCCACGCTCAGAGCCACCGGGTCGATATCGTCGGGCAGTGTCGCGTCGTTGCCGACACTGGGCACAGGGCGCGGCAGCAGGTCGTTCAGGCCGTCATAGTCGATCCGGCTCAGGATTTCCTGCGTGGCGTCGCGCGACGCGTTGGCGTGAACGCGCAGATGCACCTCGTGTCCAAACCCGATCGACCCTTCCAGATAGCGAAAATGATAGGGCCGCTCGCCATCATGCCCCAGCTTCTCGGTCAGTCCGAAACCGCCGGTCACACCGTATCCCACGTTGCGGTCGAAGGCGTCCATCATGACACCGTCCATTGCACTGGCCACGATCCCTATAAGAGAGTTCGAACTGGGCCGTTCCACCAAGCGCACCTCAACGAACACGGTCTCAGTGCCGCGTTGATAGATCCACGACCGCGTGGCGCGTTCCTTCAGCTGCTTGACGTGATCGCGGGCCTCCATCTGCTGCAAGAAACCCTTGCCGGCGGAGTTGCTCATGTCCCCGTCCAGCATCGCCTCGGGCGGCAGGATCGCACTGTCGTCGCCTTCCAGCAGGGCACGCCGTTCCCATCCCTCGGGCGCCTCGGGCAGGTAAGCCAAGCCACCCTGACGCCAGCGGCTCTTGCGCTCGCGTTCGGCAAGGTCGGACAGTTTCTCTTCCTTGGCGGAACTGAACCTGTTCGGAATGGTCTCGATATACGCGCCGGGCGTCATCTGGCCCAACGAAAAGCCCGCCCTGTTCGACTGGTCGTAGTAATCGACACCGGCCAGGATGGTCCCGGCGGTCAGAACGAACCCGATGGAATACGCGTTTATCATGCCCTGCTCCGCAAACTGTTTGCGACAGGACATGCCAGCCAATTCGGGCAGGATTGGGATGGCTGCGGGGCGATTTCCCGGCGCGTCCTACTCGCCCAGCGCGATGCCCTCGCGCCGCGGGTCGGCCCCGCCTTGCAATGTCTCTCCGAGCGAAATGGCGTGCAGGCCGGAGACCAGCACTTGCGGCGCCATCTCGAAACCCATTGCCTCCAGGTCTGGCAGCAGGTCCATTGCGGCCGTTCCAACCTCGACGTCAAAGGCACCGAAGCGGTTGACAAGGTGAGGCATATCAATCGCCGCCTGCACGTCCAGCCCCCAATCGAGATGCGCGATGATCGTCTTTGCCACGTAGCCGATGATGCGGCTGCCGCCCGGGCTGCCCACGGCCAAGACAGGTGCGCCATTCTTCATTACGATGGTCGGCGCCATCGACGAACGCGGCCTCTTGCCGGGCTCCACCCGATTGGCAATGGGGCGACCATCCTCGTGGCTGGCAAACGAGAAATCCGTCAACTCGTTGTTCAAAAGGAACCCCCGCACCATCAGCCGCGAGCCGAAGGCGTTCTCGATCGTGGTGGTCATCGAGGCCACGTTGCCGAACCGATCCACAATCGAAACATGCGACGTCGAGGGAAGCTCGATCGAGGCATCGTCCCCCCAAGCACGCGCATGATCGAAATCCGGCTCTCCGGCTTCGACGTCCGGCAAGGCCGTGTCTCGCTTCAGGAGTTCTGCACGCTCCGCAAGGTAGCCCGCGTCCAGCAGCCCCTTCACCGGCACCGGCACGTAATCGCTGTCGGCCATGTAACGGCCCCGGTCGGCAAAGGCCAGCCGGCTGGCATCGCCGATCAGCCGCCACGCCTCAGCGCTGTCCGGCCCCATCTCCCCGATGTCGTAGGGTGCCAAAAGCCGCAGGATCTGCCCCACGGTCAGCGCGCCCGAGGACGGCGGGCCCATGCCGCACACCTCGAAACCGCGATAGGGCGCACAGACCGCGTCACGCTGTTTGACGCGGTAAATCGCAAGATCGACCGCAGCCATGACGCCGGGATTGCCCTCTGCCTGCCTCACGGTCGTTACGATGTCGGCAGCGATATCACCCGTGTAGAACGGCGCGGCACCCTCTTGGGCAAAGCGACGCAAGGTGTCCGCATAGGCTGCATTCTTCAAGCGTTCGCCCGGTCGAATGCGCTGGCCGCCGGGGAAGAAATAATCGCGCGTCGCCTCGAAGCGGAACAGTCGGATGGCATCCTGTGCCACCATCGCGGCCAGGCGCGGCGACACCTCGAACCCGTTCTCCGCAAGCGTGATCGCCTCTGCAAACAGGCTGTCCCATGCGGCACGCCCCCATTTCGAATGCGCTTCCGCCAGCAATGCAGGGGTGCCCGGCACACCCACCGACCGCCCGCCGACCACCGCGTCGAAAAATGAAAGGGGCTTACCCGCATCGTCCTGAAACAGCGTGGGTGTAGCAGCCAGAGGCGCCGTTTCCCGCCCGTCTAGCGTCGTCAATTCCCCGCTGTCAGCGTCGTACCACACCAGGAAAGCTCCGCCGCCCAGACCGGAACTTTGCGGCTCGACGAGGCCCAGCACCAGTTGCACCGCTACCAGCGCATCCGCCGCCGTGCCGCCGTCGCGCAAGACTTGCGCTCCGGCCTCGACCGCCAGCGGGTTGGCCGCGGCCACCATCCAGTTCTGCGCCTCGACGGCTCGACCCGCCTCCTTGGCCTTGAGCGCGGCGGCAACGGCAGCGGACGTGCTGACCGCGCCTGCGCCCGCGCCCTCGGGCTGAACCTCGTCGGCAACCTGCTGTGCCACCGACATCCCGGCCAGACAGGGGGCAACAGACAAAACAAGGCTGGCAAGCAAAAGGCGCATTGCAATACTCCGGCATTTCTCGCCCCGGCGGGCGGTTACAGCATCGACGGCACGACCTGGTCCGGCGGACGGTGTCCATCGTCGAAGGTCTTGATGTTCAACAAAACCTTCTCACCCATTTCCAGCCGCCCCTCGACCGTGGCCGAGCCCATATGCGGCAGCAGGACGACATTCTTGAGCTCGCGCAGGCGCGGATTGATGGCGCCGGCGTTTTCGTAAACGTCCAGCCCCGCCCCGGCGATCTCTCCGGCCCGCAGCATCCGCGTGAGCGCATTCTCGTCCACCACCTCGCCCCGACTGGTGTTCACCAGCACCGCGTCGGGCTTCATCAGTTTCAAGCGCCGGGCGTTCATCAGGTGAAACGTCGACGGCGTGTGCGGGCAGTTGACGCTAAGTACGTCCATCCGCGCCACCATCTGGTCAAGGCTTTCCCAGTAGGTCGCGCACAGATCGTCCTCGATCTCGGACCGAAGCCGATTCCGGTTGTGGTAGTGCACCTGCATCCCAAAGGCCGCCGCCCGCCGCGCCACCGCTTGCCCGATCCGGCCCATGCCAAGGATGCCAAGCCGCCGTCCCGCGATGCGCCCGCCCAGCATGGCGGTGGGCGACCAGCCGGGCCAGTCCTCTTTCTGCATCATCGAAAGCCCTTCGGGGATGCGCCGGGTCACACTCAAGATAAGGGCCATGGTCATGTCGGCGGTGTCATCGGTCAGTACGCCGGGCGTGTTCGATACCAGGATGCCGCGCTGCCGGGCGGTGTGGACGTCGATATGATCCACCCCCGCGCCGTAATTCGCAATCAACTTCAGCCGTTCGCCCGCCTGCCCGATCAGCCCGCCGTCAATCTGGTCGCTGAGCGTCGGCACAAGCACATCTGCCGTCTTGACCGCCTCGACCAGCGCCTCGCGGCTCATCGGCTTGTCATCTTCGCGCAGCGTGACGTCGAACAGTTCCTGCATCCGTCGCTCTACGACGTCCGGCAGGCGTCGCGTTACGACAACACTCAGTCGACCAGATGGCATGAAGCGTCTCCCCCGTCTTCCATAATGCGCTTTCTTCTGTACAGTGACGCAGGACGCCTCGGGGCACAAGAACCCCGGGTCAGATGAGTGAGCAGTAGTGACGCCATGAAACGGTTTTCCGCCTTGATCGGTGCCGCGCTGATTGCGGTGCTGGGTTGCCCCGCCTTCGCACAGGAAACAGAGCGCGGGCCTGTGACCAACCTGCCCCTGCCGCGTTTCGTTTCTATGAAAGCCGCCGAGGGCAATGTGCGCCGCGGACCCAGCCTGACACACCGCATCGACTGGGTGTTCAAGCGCCGGGATCTGCCACTGGAGATCACTGCCGAGCACGGGCACTGGCGTCGGGTGCGCGACCGCGACGGCCAGGGCGGCTGGATCCACTACTCTCTTTTGTCCGGGACCCGTACCGTGATCGTCGAAGACGAGTTGATCGACCTTCATTCCAAGCCGGACCCGGACTCGATGACGATTGCCCAGCTGGAAATGGGCGTTGTCGCGCGGATCGACGAATGCGCGCTCGACTGGTGCAGACTGATGGCCGGAGGCTATCGTGGCTGGGCACGCAAGACCGCTCTCTGGGGCGTGGAGCCTGGCGAAATTCTCGAGTGATTCCGCCCGGCAGAACAATCGACATTAATCGGTCAAATAAATTCATCTCGGGCCTTGAACCGCGCCCGAGAGCAGAGTAATTAGCGCGGCACCGTTGGGGTGTAGCCAAGTGGTAAGGCATCGGTTTTTGGTACCGTGTATCGTAGGTTCGAATCCTACCACCCCAGCCACGCACTTCCCGCTATCCAGACCATGCAAAGTAGACTCGGCATTCTGCCGTGGTTTCAAAGCCTTGCGGGACGGCCGCGTTCCCTGAGACCAGAATGAGCCGCGCAATTGGCCGGCAAATACGGCAAAGTCTCAGGTCGCCGTTTTGGCCATACGAGGTTGAGAAGACAGGGATCAGAGAGTCGCCAGAAGCTGGCGCTGCTCGGCCCAGTCTGACGGCAGGTCATGCCGCAGGCACCACTCGGATGTGAAGCCGAGCGGTTGCCGACCTTCAAGTGTATCGCGAACGATGTCGGGCGCGAGGAAGGCGAGGCCGACCAGTTGCTGAATGCGGCGCTTTGAAGTGGCTTCGTTGGCGGCGATCTCCGAGACCGTCTCGCCCTCCTTGATCCTCTCGAACCAGGCATGCGCCTTCGCGATGTTGCGGATCAGAGTGTCATCTGTCCCTGTCGGGGCATCGTTGAGGACGATCTTCGTTTCCACCCCGCGCTTCCGCAACTGGAACGGAAAGGATCGGTCGAGGTTGGTTCGATCGAGATCGTCCGGATCGATGCCGAGCAGCTCGGCCAGGGTCCCGGCGCCAAGCCGCAGGTCAAGCTGTCCGGGCATGATGTCGATCCGCCCCACCAAGCCGAGAAGCGTCGCGGGGTCTGCACCGGCGGCATGAGCGGCCAGCGTTGCGGCCTGGCGACCGATGGCATCAGCGGATGCGCCCCGCACGAGCTTCGTCGAGAAGCCATGCTCGGCAAGCATCATCTGGACTAATTTGGCGACCTTAGATTCAAGGTCCTCGGCAGGCAGACGCCACGCATCAGAATGAGCCTCTCCCGCCTGCGCGACCAGCCGATGCGAGATGTAATACCTCAGCCGCACGCCCTTCCTCGTCTTCGAATGCGACGGCGTGAGACGATCCCCGGTGTCGTCGAAGAGCTTGCCACAAAGCCGGCTTTTGCGGTTGGCCGTTGAAGAGCGGCGACTGCGGGCGGCGCCTGCCTGGAGCCGTAACTGCACCTTGTCCCAACTGGCCGGTTCGACGATGGCAGGATGAGCGCCTTCAAAGACCTTGTCGCGGTGCCGGATCCGTCCGGCATAGATCGGGTTGGTCAGGATGTGATGGATGTGACCGCGGTCGATGGGATTGCCGCCCGTGACTTGTCCGGACGTGGTCGTGCGGCGTCGGCTCCTGAATCCCAGCCGGTCTGCCTTGTCCTTGACAGCGCGGACCGTGCCAAGGCGTTCGTAGAGATCATAAAGCGTTCTTATCGTAGCGGCTTCTGCCTCATTGATCTTCAGCGTCCGGCCATCTGGGTCGTAGCCCATGGGAACCTGCTCGCCCATCCAGAGACCCTTGCGCTTTGACGCCGCAATCTTGTCCCGGATCCGCTCCGCCGTCACCTCACGCTCGAACTGGGCGAAGGACAGGAGCATGTTCAGCGTCAGCCGTCCCATGCTGGTGGCGGTGTTGAACGACTGTGTGACCGAGACGAAAGAGGCACCGGCGTCATCCAGCACATCGACGATCTTCGCGAAGTCCGCGAGCGACCGTGTGAGCCGGTCAATTTTGTAAACGACGATCTGATCCACCCTGCCCTCGCGCACATGCTCCATCAGGCGCTGCAGCGCCGGACGCTCGAGAGAGCCACCGGAGAGACCACCGTCGTCATAGGCGTCGGGCAGCACTACCCAGCCCTCATGCTTCTGGCTGGCAATATATGCGCTGCACGCGTCCCGCTGGGCATGGAGCGAGTTGAACTCCTGCTCCAGCCCGTCCTCGGAACTCTTGCGGGTATAGACGGCGCAGCGGATCTTCTTCATGCGCTGCCCCCTGCCCCGCAACTGAGACCGAAGAAGCGCGGTCCGGACCAGTTGGTTCCGGTGATATGCCTCGCAATGGCCGAGAGAGATTTCCAGCTGCGACCGTCCAGACGGAAGCCCTTGTCCGTCACCTCGACTTGATAGGTCCGGCCGTTCCACTCCCGAACGAGATGGGCTCCGGGCTTGAGAGTGCGCCGCGAGGCCTCTGCAACCGGTTGACCTTCAGCAATACGTGCCAAGGTCTTGCCCGTCGCCGCGGATAATCCTCCGTGGCGCCGGCATTGCTGCTCATAGGCCAGCGCCCTCTCCATGAAGGCCACAGAGAGATACGGCGGAGGAGGAGATCTGAAGATCTCCTCCCAACGCGCCTTGACGTCGTCTCGCGCCGGATGCGGCTTACCCGGCATGGACGATCTCCGCAGAACCGGAGGTCTGTCGTTTGGCGTCAGGCTCCGCCGCGATGCGATAGAGCGTCGGCTTGCCGTTTTCCGACTTCGTTGCCGCGATCTCGAAGCCTGCCTTCCGCAGGCCGGTGAGCGCGGCGCGCGTCGTATGGCTCTGCCAGCCCAGCTTCTTGCTGATCGCCCCGATGTCGGACCCGGTCCTGCTTTGCAGCATCCGGATCAGCTGCGCTTTCTTCGTTGCCCTGGCTTTGCCTGCCGTTGTCTTCTTCGGCTTTTGGGATTGCTGTGCGGTCATGATGATCTCCTTTTGCTCAGTTCGAGGAGCGTGACACTCCTGCTACCAGGCAGAGCCCGGAGGTCCGGGCCGAGATCTTGACGCGGGCGACTTGAGCGCGTCGGTGGAGACATTACCGCTCTGTTGCCAGGCGAAGTCCAGTCGGAAATGCAGGGATTTTGCCAGGGAATCTTGTAGTCAAAAATGGTAGATTGGGCGGAAAGCGGTCTTTCGCTGCGGGTGCAAGAGGATTCCACCCGCTGCAGCAAACCCGACATTCAAAACCAATCAAACGGTGCGGTTCTGGGGGTTAAATCTGTTGAGCTCTTAACAGTGCGCATGCTTTGCCGCTGTCGGCCCAAGCCTGTCGGATCGGCTCCGTCCGACGCCCATCCTCCTGCGCACGGTGGCTTAACGGTTTCTTAAGCCATGCATAGAACCCGCTAAAATGGACCCGCAGCACCCGGCACATGGCCCGGACGCCGAACTCTGCGCGATGCGCCAGGATGAAGGCGTACTTCATTGGGACCCTCGCGCGAAGTACACCGTTGCCTTTTTCAGGATGTCGCGCTCCTAGGTCACCCTGGCCAACTCGCGTTTCAATCTTTGGTTCTCAGCTTCACGTTCCAAATCGGACTCCGACCTTGGCTCCGCGAACAGCTTCACTCACTTGTACAGAGAATGCGTGCTGACGCCCAAACGCTGCGACACCTCTCGAACCGGATACCCCCACACGGTGATCTGATGCACCGCGTCCCGCTTGAACTCATCACTGTAATTGCTTGTCCCTAAATCGGCCTCCTCGCCTCAATGTAAGGCGGCAAGACGTCTTCAAATCTAGGGATAACTAATACAAACTCTTGGGCTGCGAGTTCGACGCTTCCTGAAGTTGTTATCCTCTTTCCATTCAAACTGTAGTCGTCTCGATAGGCGTAACAGCCTGACTTCGATGTTCGATCAATTTTGTTGAGACCAGCACTGGCCGAACCGCGCCATCAGCCAGTCGGCGACCGTCAGCACACCGCCGTCATTGCCCATGGCCCCCACGACCTGCACCCCCATGGGTAGGCCATCATGCGTCTGCAACAGCGGAACCGAGCAGCAAGGTAGGCCCAGTAGGCTCCATATGCGATTGAAACTTGGTGAACCTGTACCGGTTTCAAACAACGGTGCGGGCCCTGTAGATGATGGCGTCAGCCAAACGGCGTTGCGCGGCACGAGCCCCTCCACCAGATGTCGCAAGCTGCGCATGGCTTGCCTGTCCCTGAGACGTTCGTCGGCGGAAATCGCGCTGCCTTTTTCTAGCTCGGCCCTCAATGCTTCTGACAGAGTTTCCGGACCCTCGGCATATTCATAAGCCAGCGCTTCGGCCGCCTCCGCGGCCATGATCCGCGCATGAAGGTCCGGCGCCTCCGCCAATGCAAGCTCGATTTCCGGCGCGAATTTGTGGACTGAAAATTTTGCAGCTAGCCCTTCCTCGAATGCCGACCACGCTGACACCAATTCCGGTTCGGCCTGGTCCCACACAGGCGACCGGTAGACCGGCAGCTTGGTTGGATTGGCACTTGCATCCGGTTGAAGGTTCAGACCGGTGAGCGCCTCGACAAGAAGCGACGCATCAGGAACAGACCGGGCGAACACCCCAACGGTGTCCAAGCTGCGCGACAGCGGTGCGACGCCGCCGGTCTCAATGAGATCGAAAGACGGCTTGAATCCGACAATCCCGCAAAATGAAGCTGGCCGGATGATCGACCCCGAAGTCTGCGTGCCGAAGGCGAGCGGAACCATGCCCGACGCGACCGCCGCTGCGGAGCCGGACGACGATCCGCCCGGTGTGCGGCTCAGGTCATGCGGATTGCGGGTGCGTGTCGGTTGGTAGAACGCGAACTCCGTGGTTTCGGTTTTTCCAAGGACAATTCCGCCGGCCCTTCGCGCCAGCGCAACAGAACCCGCATCGAATTCCGCGGTTCGACCTTTCCAGAGCTCAGACCCACAGTGCCACGGCATTCCCTTGACCGCGAAAATATCCTTGATCGCGATGGGAACGCCGTGAATCTTGCCCGACACAGGCATGCTGTCGATCATTTGCGCTGCTTCGATCGCCTCGCTTTCATGAATGGAAACCCACGCCTTCAGGTTCGGCTCGAGGTCTTTGACGATCTCCAGTCGCTGCTGAACCGCCTGCGTCGCGGTCAGTTGACCTGCTGCAATCAGTCGCGCGGTTTCAAGCGCACCGGGTGTGTTTTTCGACAAAGCCGACATTTTCCGCTCTCCCCTCCCCAGGGCTGGTTTGTTTGCAAGCCACATGAGCGAACCGCTCTGCGCAGAAATTGCCGGATTCATGTTCTGCAACCCCTGAGCCCGTACGCTACCCCAAGATGGCCCACGTCCGCACAAAAAGGCGGCCGATTATTGCAGCGCCGCTGGTTCTGACGATATGCGCCAATACAACTCCGGCACTCTTTCGATCATTCCCCAGGCGGATCGCCTAATAACTGTGCACAAATCAATGTTTGTAACGAAATGCATAACGGCTATGTTTCCACAACACGGTCGAGAACCAATTGGATCGTGTGGCGAGCGCACGGGGATTGCTGCTTAAGAATCAGGAAAACGGTGACTAGCGAACTTAGTTCCAAATTTAGTGCTCGCGATAAGACTCCCCGATCAAGAACCACACCAACAGGAGGAATGAATAATGGAGAGACGTAAGTTTCTTAAGTATGCCACGACCGGTGCAGCCGCATCGGCGCTGGCCGCACCCGCGGTTGCACAGGACCGCATCGACATGACCATCGTGTCGACCTGGGGACGGGACTTCCCGGGCTTGGGAACCAGCGCCCAGCGTCTGGCTGCCCGAATCGAGGAAGTGACCGAAGGCCGAATCGCTGTGCAGTACTTTGCGGCTGGCGAACGCGTTGGCGCCTTCGACAGCTTTGACGAGGTCGCCTCGGGCAACGCAAGCGCCTATATCGGGACCGATTACTACTGGAAGGGCAAGCACCCGGGCTGGGCGCCGTTCACGGCCGTTCCCTTCGGCCTGACCTACACCGAGATCGACGCCTGGATGAAGTTCGGCGGCGGCCAGGATCTGCTGGACAAGATCGGCGCAGAATTCGGAATCAAGGGTATTCCCTGTGGCAACACCGGCCTGCAGATGGGTGGTTGGTTCAACAAGGAAATCAACTCGCCCGAAGACCTCAAGGGACTCAAGATGCGTATCCCGGGCCTTGGCGGCGACGTCATGGCCAAGGTCGGCGCCTCGCCGGTCTCGCTTCCGGGCGGTCAGATCTACGAAAACCTGGTTTCGGGCGCCATCGACGCGACCGAATGGGTGGGCCCGTGGAACGACTTCTTCCTCAAGCTCTACGAAGCCGCCCAGTACTACTACTGGCCCGGTATGCACGAGCCGGCGTCGCAGGTCAGCCTCGGCATGAACGCCGACTGGTGGTCGCAGCTCAGCGACAGCGACAAGCGCATCATCACCGTCTGCTGCGCCGAGGAGAACGCGCGCCAGCCCGCCGAGACCAACTATCAGAACGGTATCTACCTGAACCGTCTGGTCAACGAGTACGGCGTGGAACTGCGCGAGTTCAACGACGACGTCTACGAGGCGTTCGGCGAAGCCGCCAACGAGGTGATCGAGGAAACCCGCGACCACAGTGCGCTGGCGGCCGAGATCATCGACAGCTTCCTCGAAGTGCGCAACAACGTGGGTGTCTGGAGCAACTACTCCGACGCGCCCTACGTGGCCAAGCGCAACCGCTTCCTGCGCATCTGACGGGCTTCGGTCCTTTACGCCGGCCATGGGACGGCCGGCCCTGCCGAGGCGGAAGACATTTCGCCTCGGTCAAGATATGACGGGATCCTGAATTTTCCGGGGAGGGGGTTTTCTATGAACAATGCAGCGATGGGAGCGCCAGCGATCGTGCCACGCACATTCGGCTGGGTTGTTCTGAGCGCCACTGCCGCGTTTCTGCTGAACGCGATTCTCAGATTCTGGTTCGGTCTGCCCGGCGCGGGCGCGATCCTGTCCGGCGGCGGTGCGCTGGCTGCATTGCAAATCGGCATCTACGCGCTGTTCGCCGTCGTCGCCATCTACGGCGTCATGCGGTCGCGCGACATCTCGCTGCGTACCGATGCGGCGCGGGTCTCGGCGATCAACACGTTCCTGGTGCGCGCGGCCTTCTGGGTCGTCCTCCTGGTCGGCCTCGGCGATGCGATTGTCTCGTTTCTTCGCGTGAACGGCCAACTCGAGGCCGTCGTCGGCTCCGACCTGGCCGGCAGCCTTGGCCGGGCCGAATATCGCGGCCTCTACTTTCACACGCCTCTGGTGATCCTCGGCATCCTGATTGCTGCCGTCACACGGTCGCTGGGCTTCATATGGCTGGCCCTGCTGGTCGTGGTGGCGGAGCTGCTGATCGTCTTCAGCCGCTTCGTCTTTTCCTATGAACAGGCGTTCATGGCCGACCTGGTGCGCTTCTGGTACGGTGCGCTGTTCCTCTTCGCGTCGGCCTACACACTGTACGAGGAAGGCCATGTGCGTGTGGACCTCTTTTACGCCAGTATGCGGCGCGAAGCCAAAGGCAGGGTCAACGCCTGGGGCTCCGTCCTTTTGGGCCTGTCACTCTGCTGGACGATCCTGATCGTTGGGTTCGGCTCGTCTTCCAGCATCATCGTCGGCCCGATCCTCGTCTTCGAGGTCACGCAGTCCGGTTTCGGCATGTACGTGAAATACTTCATGGCCGGCTTCCTGGGCGTGTTCGCCGTGACGATGATGCTGCAATTCGTGGCGCAGTTTTTCGAGGCCATTGCAGACAAGCGTGGCGAATCGGGTGCGCGTGAAACCCACGCGGACATGATGTAGACAAAGCCGACGGGAACCCGAAACCATGGAAATCTTCTTCCTCCTTCTGCTTGTCCTGATCATGGCCGGGGCGCTTGGCTCGGGATACCCGGTGGCCTTTTCCCTGCCGGGCGCGGCGATCATCACGGTGCTTCTGGCCGCCGGCGCGGGGTATCTCTTCGCAGGCAGCCCGGATGCCTATTTCGAGTCCGGCGGACCGTCGCAATGGCTCAGCGCGGGGGTGACCAACCTCCGAGGTGTCTATTGGGAACCCGAGCGGGATACCCTCATCGCGATCCCGCTGTTCATCTTCATGGGCATCATGCTGCAACGGTCGAAGATCGCCGAGGATCTTCTCGTGACCATGGCGCAACTCTTCGGCCCGGTTCCCGGCGGACTGGGGATCTCGGTGGTTGTCGTGGGCGCCTTGCTGGCGGCAACGACCGGCATCGTGGGCGCCACCGTGGTGGCGATGGGGCTGATCTCGTTGCCCGCGATGATGCGCAACGGTTACGCCAACCCGCTCTCCACCGGTATCATCTCGGCCTCCGGCACGCTGGGCCAGATCATTCCGCCGTCGATCGTGCTCATCATCCTGGCCGACCAGCTGGCCTCGGCGGTGGACCAGGCCGGACAATCGCGCCAGGACCTCTACAAGGAAGTCACCGGCGAATTGACCATGCCGTCCGAATTCGCCGTGGGATCGACCAGCGCGGGCGACATGTTCCTCGGCGCGCTGGTGCCGGGCCTTGTGCTTGTGGGTCTCTACATCCTGTTCATTCTCGCCGTTGCCCTGATCCGTCCGCGCTATGCACCCGCCGTGCCATACGAAGGCCGGTACGATCTGAAATTCCTGGGCCAAGTGCTTCTGGCGATGGTGCCGCCGCTGGCCCTGATCGTCATGGTGCTGGGCTCGATCATCGGCGGCATCGCCACCGTGAACCAGGCCGGCGCGATCGGCGCCATCGGGGCCATGATCATGGCGGGCTACAGGCTCTACGAAGGCAATGGTCGCCTGCGCTACGTGCCCGCAATCATTTCCCTGACCGGACTGGCTATCATCGGCTACGTGCTGTCGAACTACGACACGAATGTTCAGAACATCACCAATGCCGATGATGCATTCGGGGTGAATTTGGCGATCTTCGGCGTCGTCCTGACCGTGATCGGCATAGCCTGGAGCGGCATACGGGCTTATTTCAACGACAACGCGCTGACCGGCGTGATGGTCGAGACGGCCAAGACCACGTCGCTCGTTTTCATCATCCTGCTCGGCGCCGCAATGCTGACCGCCGCCTTCCGCGCGTTCGGCGGCGAGGAACTGGTCAAGCACTTCCTCGAAGGGTTGCCGGGCGGGTTCTGGACCAAGTTCGCCATCGTGATGCTGGTTATCTTCGTCCTGGGCTTCTTCCTCGATTTCATCGAGATCGCCGTCGTTGTGGTGCCCATCGTCGCGCCGATCCTTCTGGCCGACCCCGAGGCGAACGTGACTGCCGTCTGGCTTGGTGTCATGATCGGGCTCAACATCCAGACGTCGTTCCTCACGCCGCCCTTCGGCTTTGCCCTCTTCTACCTGCGCGGCGTCGCGTCCAAGGCCGTGAAGACCATTCAGATCTACATCGGCGTTCTGCCCTTCATCGGGCTGCAATTGCTGTCGCTGGTGATCGTCGCCTATTATCCGCCGCTGGTGAATTACCTGCCGATGCGCAGCTCGCTCATGGCGGAAACGGCACCACCTCCGATCAATCCCGCCCTTCAATACTGCGTCGAGGAATACGTGGCACAGGAATTCGCCACGAACGGGGACGAGATCGAGTCCGCGATCGACCGTGCGTCCAACCTCGACCTGTCCTACCTGCCCGAAGACGTCAGGGGCGATTTCGAACGCGGAGTCTCCAAGGCGCGCGAATCCCTGACGCTGATGCAGGAGATCGGCGACATCGAGGCCGAGCTCGCGGAGCAAGCTGTCGAGTATCGCCCGCAACACAGTTTCGTGCGCGGCCTTCAGGCCGAAGCGCGGATCATCAACGCCGAGCTCGAGGACCTGCGCGTGCAGATCAGCCGCGGTTTCGGTGACACCGAAGCCTTGCGGGCCAAGGCAGAAGAGATGGAAGCCGAGCGCGAAGCGATACTCGCCCAAATTCCCGAAAGCTGGGAGCAGGCGGAACAGGAGTACAGCAAGATCACCGCCAACGACCGGCGGGCCCGCGGTCTCTACCGGCGTACGGTTGACCAGGCCTACGAGCCGGTTCAGGACCTGATGCAGATCATCGCCTCCGCCGAGGCCCTTGCCGAGATCGAGGGTGAAATGGAACCTCTGGCGCGCGATGCTGCCGACATGGACCGCGAAACGGCAGATGAACGTTTCAAGGAGGTAGAGCGCTTGTTCGGAGACGTGGCCGGCGGCAACGAGATTCGCAGTCTGCTGTCGGATGCGCGCCGCGAAATCGACGCCCGAACACCCAACGTCGAGCGTGCCCGGGAATATATCGAGGAAGCCCAGGCGCTCTACGAACAGGAACTCGCCTGGCGCACACGTGCGTCCGAAGAGCTGCTGCCGGAGCTTCAACGCTACGACATGGCCATTCGCGACACGATCGGCTTGCGCAAACAGCCCAGACTGCCACGTGAGCAGGCGCTGTTCATCGCGTCCTGCAACGCCGAACATCGCGACATCTCGCTGAGCTTCTGATTTTTTGATCTCTAATCTGTTTTTTTGAGGTTCCCGGCCGTGGCGAAACGGCCGGACGCCAAGGTTGCCTCGGGCGGCTTCTTCTCAGGGGGCGGTGCAATCGAAATTATTCAGCACAGCCGACGTTCCTGCACCCGCGTCTAGATATGAATTAAGAAGCAAATGACCGGTCAGTAGCGACCCCACAGCGCTCTTGGATACCGGCCACCGGCTCCAGAAACCATCATCAAGATGGAACCGAGCCCGACAATGCACTAACAATCAAACCGGACCACTCAGATCAGGCTGCTCACGGTGACGTACAGAACGGTGCGGTTTGCTGCCAGTCACGTATGAGGCGGCGGACACTCCAACCGAACTCTCTGCCCAATAAAAACAGCAACTTAAGAGGCGGAGAACGTTCGATATCGGTCGCGTCCGCTCCGCCACTTGCCCCCGCGAAAGCGTTCTCCCCATCCGGCTGCGGCCGGATTTTTCCTTTTTTTCAAGGGTTATGCGGGACTGGCTGAGCACTGGCCCCGCCGCCAGGAGGCCCGGAAGCAGTCTCTCAGGGCCGATATTCTCCGAACCTCATGACTGCTCTGATTTGGTGAATAGCCTTTCAAGGGGCTGATAATAAACGCGTTTCGAAGAACGCTACCTGTTGCCTTCGATTTCGGGGGCGGTTGCATAAAAGCGACTAGCGTCAAACCGTATCGGCCTTTGGTTCAAGCCGGAACTTTGTGTGTTTTTCCCGGCAGATTGGGCGGGAAGCAGACTTTCCTGCAGGCGTGAGTGGAATAAGGTGTATAGTAAAAAGCCGTCTTTCAGCTCGAACCAAATCGAGACAATATTCTGCACCGCCGTAGGCCGGCTTCGAGTTCGTGACCTTGAATTCTGGGGCCATTACGAATGCCTCATCAGGTCGGAGAGTAGACATCAAAACGCGCTTCCTCAGTTCTAGAGAAAGATTGACGCTGTACCCCTCCCATAGGTCGCATATCCACCTGTTTATTGACCGACCTAGTCGCATAATACTGAATCAGACGATAGGTCGCCTGTTCAGAACGTACTGCGTTGCGGATAACGAAAAGAGCATCGGGATATGCGGGAAAGACAAGGGCTCGATCCGACCGACATTCGCATTCTCAGTGCCGTTCAGAAAAATGGGCAGCTGAGCAAGGCCAAACTGGCTGAGATCGTCAATCTTTCGCCGACACCTTGCTGGGCGCGCCTTACGCGGTTGCGGGCGGCGGGGTATATCCGCGGCTATCACGCCGATATCGCGCTGGAACGGGTGATCGACGCGACGCGGGTGGTGGTGACGGTGTCGCTGACGCATCATCGAAAGATCGACTTTGACAGGTTCGAGGCCGAAATCCGCGGGCGTGACGAGATCATCAACTGCGTCGCGACGGGTGGCGGCATCGACTATATCATGACGGTGGTCACGCCGACATTGTCGGCCTTTCAGGACCTCATGGAAGAGCTGCTGGCAGCGGATCTGTCGATCGACCGCTACATGACCTATTTCGCCACGCGGCTGATCAAGGCCGAGCAGCCCAACCTTGCCAAGCTGGTCGCGCGCAGCAGACAGTAGTGTTCGCGACATTACCTTGTCGCGTTCCTGCCACTTGGTCCGATCGGACTGAGAAACCCCGAATCCAAGCCCAAGCAGTCTGCGAACGACCGGTTTTCAGGCCACTTTTTTCAGCTTCAGGCGTTACATCCCCCTCAGGAGACATCGCGACGAAGGGCCAGGCCCGACGCGCATTTGAGGGAAAAATACAATGCAACTTCAAGACTTTGGCTTTGGCACGCAAATCCGCAAGTCGCCCTATTTCGACGCCACCGTGCGCTGGGGCGCACAAGGCTTTTCTGTTTACAACCACATGTACATTCCGCGCGATTTCGGCGACCCGGAACAGAACTTCTGGAACCTCGTGAATGACGCGATCCTGTGCGACGTGGGCGTCGAGCGCCAGGTCGAGATCACCGGCCCAGATGCGGCCAAATTCGTCCAGATGCTGACCCCGCGCGATCTGTCGAACATGGCGGTGGGCCAGTGCAAATATGTGCTGATCACCAATGCCGAAGGCGGCATCCTGAACGACCCGATCCTGCTGCGGTTGGCTGAAAACCACTTCTGGATCTCTCTCGCCGACAGCGACATCCTGCTTTGGGCGCAGGGCGTGGCCGTGCATTCGGGCCTGGACGTGTCGATCTCAGAACCCGATGTTTCGCCGCTGCAACTGCAAGGCCCCAAGTCGGGCGAGATCATGCAGGCGCTTTTCGGTGACGAGATCCTGAACCTGCGCTACTACTGGTTCACCGAGACCGAACTTGACGGTATTCCGCTGCTGGTGTCGCGCACCGGCTGGTCCAGCGAGCTGGGCTACGAGATATACCTGCGCGATGGCGCCTATGGCGATGCGCTGTGGGAGCGGATCATGGCCGTGGGCATGCCCATGGGTCTCAAACCCGGTCACACCTCGTCGATCCGGCGCATCGAGGGTGGGATGCTGTCCTATCACGCGGATGCGGACGTCAGCACCAACCCGTTCGAGCTGGGCCTGGACCGCCTGTGCAACCTCGACATGGAAGCCGAGTTCATCGGCAAATTCGCCCTGCAGCGCATCCGCGACAACGGTGTCGCCCGCAACCAGGTCGGCCTGATCATCGAAGGCGAGCCGATGCGTGGCCCGAACACCACCTTCTGGACGATCAACCATGACGGCGAGATCGTGGGCAAGGTGACCTCGGCTGTCTACTCGCCGCGCCTGAAAAAGAACATCGCGCTGGCGATGGTCGCGGTCGAGGCGGCAGAGCTGGGCACCGAACTGCAAGTCATGACGCAATCGGGCGAAACCACCGCGACCGTCGTGGAAAAACCGTTCTTCGATCCGCGCAAGCAGATCGCGGCCACCGGCGCGGCACAGACGGTTCAGGCCACCGCATGAAGAACGCGGTCCTTTCCGATCTCGCGGTCGAGCTGCATTGGCACCGATCGGATCCTTCCCTGACGACCGGGCAGTATTCGAACGCGCATACCGTGAAGTACAATCGCACGCACGAGCTGCAAGTGGACGCCGCCCCCGACTGGGGCGGCGATCCGGAAAACACCAACCCCGAACAGGCGCTGGCCGCTGCCCTGTCGAGCTGTCACATGATGACCTTCCTGGCGCTTTGCGCCAAGGCGGGCTGGCCGGTGGCGAGCTATCACGACTATGCCGAGGCGCACCTGGGCAAGAACGCCAAGGGGCAGATGTCGGTCACGCGGATCGACCTGAACCCGGTGGTGCGGTTTGATACCGGCTTTGCCGTCGACCAGGCTCAGTTGGACGAGATGCAGGACCGCGCGCATCGCTACTGCTTCATCGCCAACACACTGGCCGACAGCGTGGAAATCAACGTCAACTGACCGAGCCTGAAAGGGAGCCTGTGCCATGAAAAGCGAGACCGTCATCCTGTTGCGGGATCTGTCCCAGGACGGGATCCTGCGCCTGACCCTGAACGACGTGGGGCGGCGCAACGCGCTGTCCGAGGCGATGCTGACGGAACTTGGCGCGGCTTTTGCCGAGGCGGGCAACGATTCGGCGGTGCGGGTGATCGTGCTGGCGGCCAACGGCCCGGCTTTCTGCGCGGGCCACGACCTGAAGGAAATGACCGCCGGGCGGGCGGCGCCCGACGGTGGGCGGGTCTATTTCACTAAGATCATGGCTCAGTGCTCGGGCGTGATGCAGGGGATCGTCAATTGCCCCAAGCCGGTGATCGCCGAGGTGACCGGCATCGCCACCGCCGCAGGCTGTCAACTGGTTGCGAGCTGCGACCTGGCGGTTGCGGCGGAGACGGCGAAGTTCAGCACGCCGGGGGTGCATATCGGACTTTTCTGCTCGACGCCGATGGTGGCGCTGTCGCGCAATGCCGCCAACAAGCACGCGATGGAGATGCTGTTGACCGGCGACATTACTTCTGCCGCCCGCGCTGCCGAGATCGGGGTGGTGAACTATGCGGTTTCCGAGGAGGCGCTTACTGGGGCTGTGACCGAGATGGCGCAGAAGATCGCGTCAAAATCCAGTATGACGCTAGCTACGGGCAAGCGCGCCTTCTATTCACAGCGGGAAATGCCGTTGGCCGAGGCTTATGACTATGCAAGCCAGATAATGGTCGACAACATGTTGGCGCATGACGCCAAAGAAGGCATCGGCGCCTTCTTCGAAAAGCGCTCGCCGAAGTGGCAGGACCGGTAGAGGCGGCCTCGGTTTGGCCGTGCCGTAATCCGGTTCTAAACACGTGGCGGCCTGGTCGAGTAAATTGTCGTTTTTCTTAATCCGGTGCCTGAGGCCTTCAAATTTCTAGGGACAAAACCAGGGTCGAACCCAATGATCACTGAATGCTTCATCAGACGTTACCAGTCATCTGTCTGCCGCGTCCCGCAGACGTTTGTTCGAACACCAACGAGATTTCCACGCGCAGCGAGTGTCCGCTCTAACGAGCTGCAACGCAGCGACCATGCGTGTGCAACAACGGCCGGTATGGGCCGGGAGCGACGGCCACCGCTGCCTGCGAGGTGCACGGCGCGCCGCAGGGCCGCGTGTCCGCTCCGAGCCCAATCCGTCATTGCATCAAAGCGCCGCATGTGACGTGAAGGGCGAAACGCCGACGTCCGTGCGAAGTTCTTCTCATCAGAATTTGAGCCTATTGAACGAATCGCAGGCTACTTTAAGCTCGAGCTTCCGGAGGACGTTCTATGGGCAAACCGCAGGCTGCATTCGACGCAGAAGTTTTTGCGCGGACAACGTCGCTCTTTGTATCAAAGCGAGATACCTTACCTTCGGAGGCAGTAGAGGCGCTTGCCGGCGACATCGCAAGACGTATTGTATCAGCCAATTTCCTTGGGCCGGCATTCGATATGCCTGTTGTGGCCGAGGAGGAAATTTCCGCCTTTTGCGACGCGCTAATCCAGCCCGATCCTCGTGCCTCCCTGCACTTCATTGAAAACCGCCGTGCCAAGGGCCTGACCCGGCAAGGCGTGTATCTAAGCTATATCACTGCCGCAGCGCGTTGCCTGGGAGAAGGATGGGAGGAGGACAGGTTCTCGTTCCTGCAAGTGACGTACGGAACCGGCCACCTTTACGCCCTAATGCGAGCATTGAGGGCCGAAAGTCATTCGGAGCAGCACCGTGCATTGGACAATCGCCGTTACGCCCTGTTTGCGACTGTTCCGGGTGAGGATCACGGCATAGGGATCACTGTAGCCGCGGACATGTTCCGAGACGTGGGTTGGGAGATTGACCTTCAAACCGGCACTGATCACGAAGAACTCATCGCGCATGTCCAGAATACACAGCCGCATTTCATCGGCCTCTCACTGAGCACTGAGCAACGGCTGGAAGCACTTGTGCGGCTGGTCGTGGGGATGCGCATAATCATGCCCGAAGCAATCATCGGCGTGGCACCGGCTTCAAAGGTCGACCCAAAACGCCTGACCCAGCTTGTGGACATCGACCTCGTGTTTGAGGATGCACCTTCTGCCTGCCGCACATTGGATCGTCTGATCCGTCTTCGCGGCTGAGCTGTGCGATTAGGTTAATGAGCGAATTGATCGACTTCGGCGAAGGTCGGGTATGCCGGAATCAACAGCAGCGCTTCGCATTGGGCTCCAAGGTCGGCTAAGTCCGCACCGCTGACGCTAGCCTGATCGCTGGCAGGAGTCCGCTACCGGCCCAGAGCGGACCTTCAGCTTACTGCCATTCACTGCAAAGCAACCGCTTCAAACCGGCCATTAATTGAGGGCGCAGCATTCCTGTAACGTAGACAATCGGTTAAGGAACCGCACTCCTTCAAGCACCATCCCACCGTCTCAACATCCAATACCACTGTTCTGGGTCCGCCATGATCCGCCTAGAAAGGCTATCGTTGAAAGCACGCGTCATTTCGATGCTGTTGGTATGGGGGATTGGGGCTTCGAACTCTACGCGGAATGTGTTTCCATCACCGATGCGGGTGCCAAATGCAGGTATCATGGGCAGATTGTATTTCAATGCAAGCTGGGCCGCCGAGAGAGATGTGAGCGCATTATGCCCGAGAAACGCTATTCGTACACCTTCTGAATATTTTTCATCCAGCAAGATTGAAATAATTCCGCCATTCCTTAGATGCCGCACAAGGGCTCTGGTTCCGACGCGGCCGGTCGCCAAAATCGGCTTCCCCCCTGCCTCAATCCCGGCACGAATGCGGCGCTCGTAATGGCGGTTCTTGTGCGGCCGATAAACAGCTCCGCTTTCGAGCCCTTGCATTTTGATCACGGCGCGAACTGCTTCCCACTGTCCGAAATGGCCGGAAACAACGATCGCTCCCTTACCAGCCTTTTGAGCCTCTTTCAGAGCATCAAGGCCAGGACCGGAGGCCCTGAACTTGTGGTGTTGGGTCTGAAATTCAGCATCGTGATAGATCTCGAACAGAGTTCTACCCATATGCCAGCCCATATCCTGGCCGAGCCTGGCGCGGGTACTGCGCTTCATGTCGGGAAACACGCGTTTGGCTTCGCGGTCAAATCGGTTCCTTGCTGGGGGGAACCAACGCATGACGGCTTTGAATGTGGTTCCCAATCCACGAGAACGAGAGTCAAAGGAGCGCCACCTCACAGCGGTCAGCGCCGACCAAAGTGGGAAGTATTTTGCGTGCTGCAGAACTGACTTCAAAGATGCGGAGAGCATTGCTCTCTATGACTGGTTCCAGCGGTAATACCAACCGAAAAAGATAGAGCGCATTACAGCGTTTCATCTAAGTTGCAGCTTGTTTGAACGAGTTCTTACCCTTTCGATGGCACCACAGGGCAACCTAAACTCCGCTTTGCGAGTCTATAGTCCCTCCCGGCCCTAACCGGACGTTTTCCTGGATACTCGCCGACGCGGCGCAGCTAGCTCTATGCTGACGTTCATTGAAAGCGCAGTACTTTCAAAGTCGGGATGGCTACTTTGCGGACAGCGCAGCCTCTTACTGGTGCAGCGAAGCAGCTTGATCGACGAATCCGGTGCGGCTCTGCAGCGCGGATTTTCCAAAAGCGGTCGTTCAACATGACGAAACTTGTAGAAGGCGGAACCGCTCGTTCGTCGTGCCAATTTACGGTGTTCTGCATGCAGAAAAAGCGCTAATTCATTAGGCTTGGATAGACGGTTAAGCCGCGACCCGTTGCGGACCGATCTTTCGCTTAGCTAGATTCTTACGTGGCTCTTATGACAAAACCTTGGTCCGGAAAGAGAGTCGCAGTCTTAGCATAGAATAGCTAGATCACCGTGAGCTACGGGCCGCACCAAGACTTCAACTCCAAGATAGGAAAGCGCATCCGGCTGCCCTGAGAAACTGCCAGAGACCGGCACGGCCTGATGAATGTCGCGAGCGACGGCAACCGGTATCAGGTTCTGCGATCCTACGCTCCGGTTTGTGGGATCGAAGGCGATCCATCCAGCACCAGGCAGGTATATCTCTACCCATGCATGGGTCGATCCGGAACCTGCAGAGCCAATGAGTCGTTCGTCCGGATTGGATAGATAGCCGGAGACGATGCGAGATCCGAACCCGAGCATGCGGGTGGCTTCTGCAAGCAGGACCGCGAAATCCCGGCACGAGCCCGATCCTCGGTCAAGGGTCTCGATCGGCGGCTGGGTTCCTTCCGTCTCACGGCCTTCATAGGAGATCTGCGCGAAAACGCCATTGCTGATGTCTTTCAGCAGAGAAAGCGTGTCTGTTGGACGCGTCATCACAAAATTCTCAACCCACCGGCTAAGTCGACCATCCTTGTCAGTGTATTGCGAGGCCGTCAGTGAACCCAAATCCGTCCATTCATCAGGCGAATAGAGAAACGGATACTCGATAGCGGACCCAGAGATAGAAAATACCGGCCATGCCGGCGCTGTCAGATCCAGAACCACGCGGCTCTCGATCACCAGGTGATCCGTGGGCGCGTCAAAGAGTGCGGTTGCTATGGCGTTCCCGCGCACGTCATGTGCCCACGTGACGGCTGCCTCCGGGGTAATTGACAGCTTGTGCGACAAAAGCCTCAATTCCTGCTTTTCGCGGGGACGCAGCATTAACCTGTGCGCGCCGAGAGAGACCTCGTGGCGGTATCGGTAGGTCGTAGTGTGAACAACGTCGAGGCAGGTCAATCCGATTTCCAGTCTAGTTGGAAGATGTGATGTGCGCACCGATGAGCACTAGCAGCTTCAAGATATGTCCGTTCTTACAGGCAAGCCGTTTTGCGAAGTTCTCATTCCTTAAGAACTCACGGCATCATAGGCATCGGCGGTCCTGCGGAACGTCGCTCAAGGCCTATGTCTTAAGAAAGTCCTAAGTTAAACTTTCGACGTTGGCTTTCTTCGCAATAAAATCGGTCCAGGTCCAAGGACTGTGCGCGAGGGCGCTCGTCAGTCCGGTCGTGAAGGCATGCCTTCGTTTTCGGCGTTCCGGATTGACTCATCGTCGCGTGTTCTTTGATCATTTGTCTTTGAGTTCGTCACATTGAGGTTGGAGCCGGGCATATCATTCCGCGAGTAGAGATGTCGCACCTGCACCTCCGAGAAACCGTCTGCCTCCATCACGAGGCGTATCATCGGATCAGCCAGCATTTCTTCCACGAAAAAGTCGGATAACAACCTGCCCGTCAGCTTGTCCTTGGCGCGTGCATGGTCGAGATCGGTAAGGGAAACGGTCAGAGACCTCTCAAGACCGGGATGGGATGCCCGGGAATGAAGCTTCACCGAGACGGAAGCTTTCCAGGCTTCGGGGTCATTTTGATCGGGCGGTGAAACCAACTCCGTTTCGACCTCATACTCACCCGCGGGAAGCGTCTCGTCGAAGTCTGGAAGGGTGAAAGGTTGGGAAAAAACCGCGACGGTCTTGCTCGTCAAATCTTCCATTGGCGTGTTCCTCTTCCTTGATGAAGCAGGTGGTTCGTGCCCACTTTAACAAAGGGGCACGAGGCTTTCTCATGCTTCAGGATGTCTTTGATTTCGTTTGTGTATCCTTGCTGGTTCCCTTGGATGCAGTCTTCGTTTCAGGAGTATTCGCAGCTTCCTTAGCCTTCGGCTTCAATGCAGCCGCAGCCCTTGCTGTCAGATCCTTGAAAGACATATCATCGATCCTTTGATTGGCCGGCGCCAATTCCTGGTCCATACCGGACCGGGATGCTTGACAGCGGGATTACTTATATGGGCATTGTCGAACTGATTTACGATGTAGCTTCGCAAAGAAAACCAAGTTCTGTCAGTCGCTATTATGACCACGCGGCGAAGCGTTGAGATTGATTTTGCCTTCGGTCATTGCGGAACCCCGGCGACGCCATGGTGGACAGCTGACGACCTGCCCGACACCGCTCTCTTTCTTCAATACCCGAGCGTACAGTTCTGTTTGGTGCGCCTGTTTGACATGCATTAATCCCTCGACGTGCCCTATTCATCTTGGCAGGACTTTCTGCCGACCTGCTTTTAGTCCGACATAGACGAGCACCGATGAGATTCATGTGCCCGGTTCGATCCAGCCCACAGGCATTCGCATTTGCGTGGCGCTCTCCTATGCGCCGGCCATTTCTCATCGCATCTCGAAAGCTTGAACGGTCGCAAAAATACGGTTCTGGCGAAGATCGAAGTGGTCGTATCTGGTCTACAAGACAATCTGTGGTTTGGAACGCCATGACAGGAATCCTGGCTCAGCAGTGGACTTCACGACGCGAAGAGGATCGAGCGCATTCTTTGCATGACAGGACGCTACCGATCAGTTGCATTTAACAAGAGCCTCAATCGGACCTTCCCCTGCGTCTGTGGTCCAGACATCGAATTTCGTGAGGGTATTCGGCCCGAATGTCTGCGTCAGGGGCACGTCTGAGGCGTCCCGTCCGCGGGCAATCAGGATTCGCCCCAAGCGTCTTGAGTTGTTTCGCGGATCGAATACCCACCAGCGGTCGTCGAGATAGACTTCCATCCAGGCTGCGAAATCGTCGGGTGCGTGCGGTGCGGGTTCACCGAGTTCGCTAAGATAGCCGGTGCAATAGCGAGCTGGAATGTTCATGCACCGGCATAACGCGATCGCGAGATGGGCGAAATCTCGGCAGACACCCTGCCGACCGGCCAGCGTTTGCGACGCTGTGCGCGTCGCGCTAGCCTGCATATAGTCGAATGAGACAGTCTTGTGCACGAAATCGCAGATGGCCTGGACGCGCACCCAGCCCGGCGGGGTGGCCTCGAACAGGCGCCATGCCTCTTCCGACAGAAGATCTGTATCGCAGTAGCGACTGCCAAGAAGATAGATCAGCGTTTCGAAGGGCAGATCCTGGACTGGCTGCTGTGTGGCGTCGGGCGCCGTCGGATCCGGCAGTCCGGTGTCGCGGAATATCCCGTCGGTGGATAAGGTGAAGTTTCCGGCGGGAGCTACCATCCGAGTACACCAGTTTCCGAAACCGTCACGATAACTTTCCAGCGGTACGCTGGGTGAGGTCACGAGATAGTCGGCGCGCTCCAAGTCCCCGAAGCGCGAGTAGTGCACGTTCAGCATGGCGATGAATGGCGTCGCTTGCGTCAGACGGTACTCCAGGCGGCACCCGATCCGCATCCGGATGGCGGGCGTACCGCCGTGGTCTGATCGCTGCGCACTATCGTCCAAGAACACACGCCCCGTCCGAGGACCGAAAACCGGGATTGCAGCGCCATGTGTTTCCGGAACGATCCAAGTGTGCGTTGGCTGGAAGGTCTATCGGAAAACAGGCGTTTTCACTTTTCTCAAATCCTCGCTCACAGCGCCATGCCGGCCCATAGGATTCCGAAACCAGAAAGGCATTCGCCGGGAGCACAACGGGATCGCAACGGCTATCGATCTTGAAAAAGCCCCTCTCGCAGGTCCATTCGTAACCATATTCCGCATTGGTAAGATAACCATTCTCGGGAACCGCAATCGGAACGCATGCGCCCGAACTGGCGGCAAAACCGCGCTCGCAGGTCCATCCAGAGCCTGAACCGTCGTCGGTGAGATAAGCTTTGTCCGGCAGGTCGATCAGAACGCAGTTTTCGCGATCCTTCCGGTACCCGCGATCACATTGCCAGCCGTATCCCGAGGATCGCAGGAACGCATTGTCGGGCACCGGAATCGCCGCGCAGGACGACCCCTCGACCGCTGCATACCCCCGCCCACATTCCCAGCCCAAACCGTAGGACCGACCCGTTGCAAAGGCATTCTCAGGGATGTCGAGAGCCAGGCATTCGGCGCCATCCACCCGATAACCGAAATCACAGTTCCAGCCTTCACCATAGCTGCGCGACTGGGCGTTCTGCGGGATCGGGCCAGTGCCATCCTGCGCAAAGACGGGGAAGGCCATAGACGCGATCAAACCGGCCGCGACTGTCATTCTGGCGATTAGCCTTGCAATCGGGCGGGTCGTCGGGTCCTTGTGCTGTATCGACGGCATTTCTTCTGCAGAACGGGGTTCGTTGGTTGCCGCGCGAGTCTTCGGTAGCCCAAGCGTGAGCGTTTCTGTGACACCTTCGTTGAGCGAGATTGATGGCGAAACGTCCTTGGAACCAGACCTCGATGGCATTCCTTCGTTCTCGGCCACCTCTATCGAGAATTCCTGTGAGATAGTTGGGCGGGTGCTACAAGTCATCGGCGTGACAACTTGTGCAAGGCTGCTGCTGCAAGCGCATGTTCTTTCTGGTGGTAGTCGCCACGAAACTTGCCATCGACCTTCACCTCCCAAATGCCATTTCTTTCGCGCACCTGAACCCCGCTGCGCCGCGCTGGCCAGTCTATGGAAGTTTCTTTTTCCACTTTGCTTTTCGGCGGCAATGGCAGCTTGTCAGACACGTTCGCCTCCTTTGCTTTTGGCGCGCGCATTTCCCCAAGGCGTATCACGGCGCGAATGAATTCTTCCGCATAGTCGTCGGTTTCGCGGTGGTCGTGTTCGTGTCGGGCGGTGCTCATCGGCTCGACGAACCGTTCTCGCAGATGATCGGTGAACCGTGGCTCGGTGCGCGCCATATATGCGATCAGTGATTGCAGGACGCGTTCGTGCGCCAGCACCCGGCGCTCGAGGTCAGTTGTTTCGGGTGATGCAATCCGCATGGTGCGGTTCATCCTTCATCGATCTCGAGAACAGCCAAGCAAGCTTGCGCAATATCCCGGTTCGGCGCATCGGTTCCCGGCATCGTCGCCCAGCCGGTCTTCATGACAGCCTCGCGCCGCTGGTAGGTCGCGGCCGCCTTGATCGTTGCCAGCTTGTCCGTCCGCGATGGGTCGGACTGTGCCATATCGAGGCAAACCGGCACCATGGAGGCGATAACTTCGTCGCGCGACATCGCTTCTGCCCTGTCGTTCGCGGTGCCTCCGGTTACCCAGCCTCCCCAGGTGAAACCGACGACACCGACAACTACCGCGCCAATCAACGCACCATAAAGCCCGGGTTTGAGCCGTGCGGAAAAGTTCATGTTCGATCCTCCTGCGGAGAAAGCGCCGCGTCGCTGTTTTTGTTGGTTTCGAATGTGGCCGCATCCCGTCTCAGCGCCTCGTTCAGATCTTTTTCAGAGATCGTGCGCAACTGGGCGCGACCTGCATGGCTCCCCCTGCCGCGCACCATCAGGTAAGTTGCTGTTCGACGATAGGCTTCGAAGCTCAGCCCTTGTAGAAGTTCTTCTTCGACAACGACTTCGTAGTCGCCTGCTGGCAGTTCGTCCGGATCTCTCCCGAGGGTAAACGGCTTCAAGAAAGTTACTGTCGAGCTTGTCGACCGCATATTCATGTCTGGTCTCCGCGATGTCGGCAGTTTTGTCGCTCACGACAGTCGACGGCCCCTCAGATTCCGAGCCTAACCAGTCAAGCGATTCCACTCTTTGTACATCGGGATCGGCCAGCCGGCGCTGACGCAGGTTAGTCCCGGGCACAAAACCCGTCGCTCACGTGCGGGAAACAATGGCCAGCACTGACCTGTGTAAGGGCGCCCAAACTGAACAGCCCGTATCCTTCGGGAAAACCGGAACGATTTGCGTTCTTTCACCCAAGGATTGGAATGACCATGACCGAACCCGATGTTCTCAACCCGCACCCGCCCGAGTTCGAGCGATTTCTCTATGCGTCGGTCGGAGAAGACCGGAATGGATATGTTGTGACGGTACTCTCCACATTCGCGCGGCTCGACCTCGACCCTTGGATGGAAACCGCCGAACTGGTCCGGCTGAAGCGCGACGCGGCTCAGAAACGGTTGGGAACGCTGCTTGCTCGCTTTCGGGATGTTCCGACGCTCGCAAGCGATCACGACAGTGTTGCAAGAGACCTGAGCCAGTTGCTTCCTGAAGGCCCGGTGTCAGGTTACACAACGCGGGCCACCTCAATTGCCGCCGACGCCCACCCAGGCTTGAGCGGAGTAATCTGGGTCGTGCTCTCCATAGTTTTCGTAATCCTGCCGATGCTCATTCTTGCCGGGTCGGGAGCGGGCAAATGACCACGCTTCATCGAACCGAAAACCTTCCAGATCATGTGGCCCACCGAAGCGGGAAGTTCTCGCCCTGCGAACAAGACGACCTCTGGGTTATGGAGGAACACTTCTGGACCAGTGGCTCGGACAGCGCGCGGACAACGAGTGCCGCCAACGCGGTCATGGTCTTTCCTTATCCACCGGGCATTCTCCAGGGCGATCTGATGTGGGACCATCTCAAAAAGAGAACTGGTTGGCGTTCCGTCGTCATGACGGAACGCCGCGTGACGGGCGGCGGTGAGATCGCCATTCTCACCTACCGTGCTTCGGCTGAAAAGCCTGAAGTGCCGATCTACAAAGCCCTCTGCGCCTCCACCTACCTTAACGACGGAGGCAATTGGCTGAGACTTTCCCATCAGCAAACGGCCGTGATGTGAGTCCATACGGTGGACCAACCGGGGCAGGCGTCAGCGTTCAGGGCATGGGGCTACGGACCAGTACCAGTCTTCACCGCAGGCATGCTTTAGTTGAACCATAGCAAGAATCCGCAGTGTCTCGCGTCTAGGCTAACCTGCGTCAGTGCGGCAAAACGCCGGTATTGGTAACGTTGGGTGTGCCCGCCGAATATTTGGTAGGGCATTTTATTTCGAGTATCCTAGAAGTGTGTCGGTCTGCAAATTGCAAATTGGTTGGCATGCCGGCACGCTTCTTATTCTCGGACTGTCCATGAAAGGACTACGTTAATGTCTTCCGAAAATACGAAAACTGCCGAAAAGATGAAATCCGTCAAAGCCGATTGGGACAAGGCGCCCGATGGGCCGAAGAAGGATGAAGCCCTGAAGCACTATCGGGCTGCCGAAAAGGCACATACGGCGAAGAACGACGCCGAGACCAACAAGGAACTCGACGCCGCAAAGCACGCGCTTGCGTGACGCCCTGCGTCTGACCTGATCGCCGAGGCCGCCTGCCGAAAGTTGACGGGCGGCCAAGTTACTTCAGCAACGGCCCGGTTTGGTCTAGATATGCCGGATCAAACTCGGCCAGTTTCACGAGTCCTTCATAGTCGTCAAACGTCACGTGGCCCTTGCGAAATGTCATCAGCCCAGCTTCGCGAAGTTGTCGCAAGATACGGTTCACATGAATCGCACTCAGCCCCAGAGCATCCGCGAGGTGGTATTGCGTGAGCGGACATGCGTACCCCTCTTTATTCCCCATTGCCACCAAGGCCAGTCTCGATCCGATTTCCAGCAAAAAATGTGCCATGCGCGCATCCGCGTCGCGACGGCCGATCCCGACAAGGTGCTCGACCACCATCGCCTCGTCACGGGACGCCGCCCAGAGAATGGCAGTCGCGAGACGCGGGGTCTGCGCAAAGGCTACCAGGAGATCTGACTTGAGGACCTCCGCCGCCTCGATCGTCACGATCGGCTCGAAACTGTGGTCCGAGGTGCGCAATAGCACGCTGCGCAGGCCCAAGAAATCGCCAGGCACCTGGAAATCGACGACCTGGCGGGTACCATCGGCTTGGACCTTGTAGGAACAAACCCATCCGCTTGAGAGGATGTAGGCGGCCTGATCCGATTGCCCCTGATGCACCAAGTCGCGCCCCGCGGCAAAGATCCGGCGGCGTTGGTGAAGCCGTTCGAGCACGGCAAGTTCAGCCTCCGACAAGGCGACGAAGGCTGAGAGCTTTCGGGTCAGTGGGCTCTGCTTTGCTAAAATCATAGGGTTCCCTGGCGTACTGCCATTTGAGTGCAAAAAATCGGCCCGGGCACTGCTCTGGATCAGTCCAGCATAGTGAAGTCTCTGCGAGAAGTACGTATTAATCCAAGCCCCACTCCAAGCGAGGCATGGTAGGACGGAAGGAGACGACGGATGTTTACGGCGAGCGAGCACGCAGGCCAAGCCGCCCTGTCAATCTGTGAGGCCCTGTTGCTTGCCATGAACGATAGCGGGCTGCTGCCTGAGAACGAAATCTTGGGCGTACTTCTTGACGCTGCAGCGACCCATGAGAACGCCGACGGCACCGACCTGGAAAAAGAAAACCACCGCGCCGTGGCAGATCTGATTAAAGCGATCCTCGTGGGCGGGAACTCCGTTCGGCGTTCGTGAAGTTGAGCCTCGACGAACCGATCATGGCTCCCGTGCCTCAGCTGGAAGAAAGCAGGAAGATATTTCTGCGGTGCTATTGTTAAAGAACTGCTGAGCCATCATTTGATCAGTATTGGCCCTCCGGTATGGCGAGCGCCAAAGAATTTCCGAACATTGCCATGCTCCCTTGGACATCCGAAAAAGGAGCACTTGTATGTCGTTCACCCCACTCCACGACCGGGTCCTCGTCCGCCGAATCGAAGGCGACGCGAAGACCTCCGGCGGGCTTATTATCCCTGACACCGCAAAAGAGAAGCCGAAGGAAGGTGAGATCGTTGCGGTTGGCGACGGCGTCAGGGGCGAGGATGGCGACCGGATCGCTATGGACGTCAAGGCGGGCGACCGGATCCTGTTCGGAAAATGGTCGGGGACGGAAATCAAGCTCGATGGCGAAGATCTCATGATCATGAAGGAGAGCGACATTCTCGGCGTCATGGCCTGACTCCGATTCCGACGCCGTAACTTCATTCTCAGGAGCGACAACCAATGTCTGCCAAAGACGTCAAATTCAGTACCGATGCCCGCGACCGTATGCTGAAAGGCATCAACACGCTGGCCAACGCCGTGAAGGTCACCCTCGGGCCCAAGGGGCGAAACGTCATAATCGATCAGTCATGGGGTGCGCCGCGCATCACCAAGGACGGCGTAACCGTCGCCAAGGAGATCGAACTGCTGGACCATTTCGAAAACATGGGCGCGCAGATGGTCAAGCAGGTTGCGCAGCGCACCAATGAAGAGGCTGGCGACGGCACCACGACCGCAACCGTGCTGGCCCAGGCGATTGTGCGTGAAGGCATGAAATCGGTCGCGGCCGGAATGAATCCGATGGATCTCAAACGCGGGATCGACAAGGCAGTGGCGGCTGTCGTGGCCGAGATCAAGGCCATATCCCGCCCCGTTGGCGACAGCGATGAGATCGCAAAGGTTGGCGCTATTTCAGCTAACGGAGAGGTCGCGATTGGCCAGCAAATAGCAGATGCGATGGCCAAGGTCGGCAATGAAGGCGTGATCACCGTCGAGGAAAACAAAGGGCTGGAGACCGAGACCGAAGTGGTCGAGGGCATGCAGTTCGACCGTGGCTATCTGAGTCCCTATTTCATCACGAACGCCCAGAAGATGCTCGTCGAGCTGGATGACTGTGTCATCCTCCTGCACGAAAAGAAACTGACCTCTCTCGTCTCCATGGTTCCGCTACTGGAGGCTGTGATGGAGGCCGAGAAGCAAATGCTGATCGTGTCCGAGGACGTCGAGGGCGAGGCGTTGGCGACCTTGGTCGTCAACAAGCTCCGTGGCGGACTTAAGGTCGCGGCTGTCAAGGCGCCCGGCTTCGGAGACCGCCGCAAGGCGATGATGGAAGACATTGCTGTGCTCACAGGCGGCCAGGTGATTTCCGCAGACCTGGGCACCAAGTTGGAGAATGTCTCAATGGACATGCTTGGCACGGCTAAGAAGGTCCAGATCACCAAGGATACCACGACAATCATCGAAGGGGCCGGCGATAAGGCGGCAATCGCGTCGCGTGTCACCCAGATCCGGAGGCAGATCGAGGACACCACCTCAGACTACGACAAGGAGAAGCTGCAGGAACGACTGGCTAAGCTTGCCGGCGGCATCGCCGTACTCCGGGTTGGCGGTGCAACCGAGATCGAGGTGAAGGAGCGAAAGGACCGTGTGGACGATGCGCTGAATGCAACGCGTGCTGCGGTTCAAGAAGGTGTTGTGCCCGGCGGCGGCGTGGCTCTGGTCCACGCAGGCAAGGTGCTGGCGACACTAAAAGGTGAGAACAGCGACCAGGATGCCGGAGTCAAGATAATCCGGCGAGCGATCCAGGCACCGCTGCGCCAGATTGCCGGAAACGCGGGCGTCGACGGATCGGTTGTCGTAGGAAAAGTGACCGAGAATGACAGCAGCAGCTACGGTTTCGACGCGCAAACCGAGGAGTACGGCGACATGCTGAGGGCCGGTGTCATCGACCCGACTAAAGTCGTACGGATCGCACTCGAAAATGCCGCGTCCATCGCCGGGTTACTGATCACGACCGAAGCGATGGTGGCGCAAAAGCCGCAAACGGCCGCTGCCGGCAGAGAAATGTCCGATGTGGGCGAGATAATGTAAGCGTCCGTGCCGCGTAGGCAGGGCCCTTGATGCGTCAATCCGCAAAATGAGCGTGAACAAAGACCACAATGACATCGGAAACTGAAAATATGGTAAGGAGGAAATGAAGTGTCAAAAGGTGACAAGAAGCGCGGAAACAAAGAAGCGAAGAAGCCCAAAAAGGTGAAGGAAAAGGTCGTTGCGACATCCGACTTCAAGACGGGAAAAAACGTGACCACTCTGGGTGAACACAAAAAGAAATAGACAGTGATAGATGCTTTTTTCCGTGAGCAGTGTACATGACGACGTTTTCCCACACGTCGACGCTTTTTTTCAGTACCCGGTATCTACTTTCGAGTTGAGAGAGGCCGAACGCCGCTCGGCAACGGACCCATGAGCTTTTCGTAACAAGCGTGGCGTGCAAGAAACGAAACACGACACCAACGTATTTTCGGCTCTTTCGGAGCAAGCAGGCCCCGGAGCTGCTCGCGGCACCGGTCATTTTTCCCGGAAGCGGTTGAGCGGAGGCGCTGACCGAACTCCGCTTCCATACCGGCAGGAATGTCATCTCGGCGATCCATGAGTAGACCGTTTCGCAGGCGCAGAGAATGTCCGCTTTCCGCCCTTTGTTCCGGCTGACGACCGCAATCCAAGATAGACTTCTGAAGCGGGACCCTAGACCGTTTCAATACCCGATCCTTTCGACTAGCTTGTCGATGATCTCCAGCACCCGGTCGACCTGTTGCAAGTCTTCTTCCATGCGAACGCGGATATCAGCGTCATCCTCAGCTTCGATATCCTTCAGCAGCTCGTCGCGCTCTGCTTCGAACATCTCCTTCCGCTCGAGCCATAGCTCGAGCTGCGCCTTTTCCTCTTTCGTTGCAGGCCCCTTGATGCGCGCCTCGGCCGTGTTCATGTCGATCTTGATCTGGTCGGGATGCGGCACAGGCTCCGGCAGATCCGTGATCCCCAACCGCCGGCGGCGATCCAGCTCCCGGTCCCATTCAATTTTGTAGTCGAGAGCGGTGCTGAACCACTCGTCCGCCAGTTCCTTGTTCTGCCGCTCGGTTGCACTGAGCATCTCCGCAAAAAGCCGCTGCGAGCGATGCAGGCCCTTTGCGGCGTTGACCGCCAGGGATCGCACAACGGCCTGGGCCATCGGGATCGTCACGTTGCGGTCCCCGTCCCGGACCGTGATATTGCGGTAGGCCTCGTCAAGGATGATCCCTTTCAGGCGCTCCTCGTTGAGCCTCGGCCGCTTGTTCTTCGCGCCCTTGGGGCGGCCTTTCGGGTTGCCTGACTGGCCCGGCTTGAACCGCGTGTTCGCCGGCGGCTTGGCATATCCCACCTGGTAGTCGGCATCAGTTTTCTGGACCGGCAGCTTGATCTTCTTGTCTGTCATTCGGCCGCCTCCAGTGTCACGGCCGCCGGCTGCCAGCCACAGACCAGCTGCTCTGCCTCGTCCTTCGCGTAGGCTTCCCAGCGGGCCAAGATGCGATCGCAATAGATCGGATCCAGTTCGCAAAGATACCCCCGACGGCCGGTCTTCTCGGCGGCGATCATGGTCGACCCCGAACCGCCAAAGAGATCCAGCACGATCTCACCGCGACCCGAGACATCCCGGATCGCATCGGCGATCATCTGCACGGGCTTGACCGTCGGGTGCAGCGCAAGCTCGTTCATACGCCCCGCATGCCGGCTGTTGGCGCCGCGATACTCCCAGACATTGGTGCGGTACCGTCCGTGCTGGCCCAGCTCAAACGTGTTGACATGCGCGGCCTTGCCTTTCTTGAAGACGAAGATCAACTCGTGGCGCGAGCGATAGAAGGTCCCCATGCCGCCATTGTCCTTGGCCCAGACGATCAGGTTCTTCAGTTCGTCAAACACCCCCTGCCCCGCCGCCAGCATCTCCGACATGTGCCGCCAATCCATGCAGAGATAATGGATCGAGCCGTCGACGCTGTGATCCGCCATGTTCTGGAAGGCGCGCTCCAGGAACCCGGTAAATTCCGAGACCGTCATCTCGCCGGAGGCCATGGCGAACTCGCGGTGCTGGATCTTGCCGGAATTGCCTACATGGCCATCGATCTTCACGTTGTAGGGCGGATCGCTGAACACCATCCGCGCCAACTCGCCGGCCATCAATTCCTCGACGACCGCGCCCTCGAGTGCATCGCCGCAGACCAGCCAATGCTGCCCCAACTGCCACACGTCCCCTTCCCGCACCCGGGACGCAGTCTCGCCAGGCATCAGATCATCCTCCGGATCGCCCGGTTCTTCAGGCGCAACGCTGGCCAGCACGCCGTCGATTTCCGGAATGGAAAAGCCGGTGATAGACACATCGAAGTCGAGATCCGTCGACATCAGCGCGCCGAGTTCCGCCGCGAGCAGATCCTCATCCCAGCCGGCGTTCAAGGCGAGCTTGTTGTCGGCCAGAACGTAGGCCCGCTTCTCGTCTTCATTCATGTCGTCGAGACGAAGGCACGGCACCTCATCGCGTCCCAGCAACTTGGCCGCTTCGACGCGGCCATGGCCTGCCAGGATCGTCCGCCGCTCGTCGATCAGGACAGGGTTCGTGAACCCGAAGGTCTCGATACTCTCCGCAATCTGGCGGACCTGCTTCTTCGAATGCGTCCGGGCGTTGCGCGCCCAGGGTTCGAGATCGCTGATCGCGATCAGTTCTACGTCTGCTTGGGCCATGTCCGGCTCCTTTGTTGCTTCTGCTCGAAGGTCGACCGCAAGAATCGACCGCCATCGTAAGATATATCAAACGACTGGCCTTTCGTAAAGCTTGGGTGTATCGTCCCGTTCGACACATCAAACGGGAGAGAAGCATGGCTATTGGAGAACGTCTGTTCAGCCTGCGCCAGAAGAGCGGCCAGTCCTTGCAACAGGTGGCAGACGCGGTTGGCGTCTCGAAGGCGCATGTCTGGGAGCTTGAAAAGGGGCGCACGGGCAACCCCTCTTTCGAACTCGTCCAGAAGTTGGCGCGGCATTTCGGGGTGTCGATCGACGCGCTTGTGGGCAATGCCGACGAGCCCGATGCCGCCGCCTTGCAGATCGCACGTCTGCATCGCGGGTTCGAAGACTTGTCCGAGGGAGATCGGGCCGTCGTCGAGGACATGATCAAGTCCCTGAGAACACGGGCGCAGAAAGCGGGCTGACGCGTGAAGCTCGACAGGATTGATCTCTTTGACATCCGCCAGCCCGACCGGTTGGCGAAGGCTATCCACACACAGATCGGCGATCTTGTCTTGCCGGTGCCCGTGGAGGACATCGCGACCGCCTTGGATATCTCCGAAGTTCGGACCGGTAGCTTTGATGGCTTCGAGGGCATGCTGCTGACGGATCAGGCACGCAGAGTCGGGGCGATCCTTGCCAACACCCGCCGTGGGCTGCGCCGGGCGAGGTTCACGATCGCGCATGAACTGGGGCACTTTCTGTTGGAGCATCACGTCCTGTCATCAGAAAATGGTTTCCGGTGTCGCGCACAGGACCTGAAAGAAACGCGTGAAGGCCGCCGGCACCAAAAACAGGAGACCCGGGCCAACCAGTTTGCGATCGGCCTCCTCGCCCCTTTCGCCGCAGTAGATCAGTATCTGTCGGAAGATCCTGATTTGCATGACGCTCAGCAGCTGCGCGACGAACTGGACGTCAGCCTCGAAGCCTGCGTCCGCAGACTGATCGAGCAACGGTCTGAGCCGTTGGCTGCAATCTGGTCAAAGGATGCCCGAGTGCGGTATTGGCACAAGAGCAACGACTTTTGTTTCATCCAACTCAAGCAAGGGGATCGTCTGCCCCAGACCACGCAAGCCTTCCGCGTGCATGCGGAAAGTAGGTCTGGCTTCACCGCTTTCTCGGAGTCTCCGCCCATGGCCTGGACCAGCAGCGACGATATCGAGATATTCGAGCAGACGCGCCAGTCGCCGTCCGGTCATGCCGTGACCTTGCTCTGGGCGGACAAGCCTGGGCCAGACGACCTCGACGAAGAACCGGATCCCTACCATCGCGAACTCGGCGAGCCCGGGTTTCGGTAGGGTCCTGCGTTGAGATCGACGTTCTGATCTAACCTGAAACAGTTACCATGGTTTATGGTTGGGTGGACCGAACGGCCATGCAACGGAAGAATTAATAAGGGACGAACATGTCGGCTTTTGAAATTCAGAAGGCGCTAAAAATAAATCGTGCTCTATCATTGCTGGAAGAGCCGCTGACAGGCCACAATCGCTGGCACCCAGATATTCAACCCATCCTGACCGCAGCACCAGGCGAAACAGTCAGGCTCGAAACAAGAGATGCCGCCGACGGCCAGATTGTTCCTGGTTCTAGCGTGGAAATATTGGAGAACTTGGACGCGGGTCGGATGCATCCGCTGACCGGGCCAGTCAATGTTGAGGGTGCTGAACCGGGTGACCTTCTGGAAGTCGAAATCCTTGATGTTCTGCCCCAAAACTACGGATTTGCCATTCAATATCACACCCTTGGCGTTCTCGCCGACTACAGTCCTGATCGATATCTCGCCCATTTCGATATAGGCAATGGCCTGGCCGTTTCCGAACAGATCCCTGGGGCCCGGTTTCCAGGCGCGCCGTTCATGGGCGTCATGGGCGTGGCCGCAAGCTATGAAATGATCGAAGAAAGTAAATGCTACGAAGAAAGCCTCAGCTTGCCTTTTGCACAGCCAACTTGCTCTCAGTCAGTCGTGCCGGCAGACGAGGCAATCGCGCAGAGCGGACTGAGAACAATTCCGCCGCGCTCTAATGGCGGCAATCTCGATATTCGGCAGCTAACGGCCGGTGCGTCGCTATTTCTTCCCGTTTTTGTAGAAGGCGCCCTGTTTTCCGCCGGTGACGCACATTTCCTGCAGGGCGAGGGAGAGTGTGTCTCGGGGTTGGAAATGGGCGCATCTCTAGATTGCAGGTTCCGCGTCCACAAGCGCGTTGCCGCAAACCGAAACATCAAGGACCCGCAGTTCAGTTTTACCAGGTCGACCCCAAACAAGTCCCAGCCACCAAAGCGGTTCTTTGCAACAACCGGTCAGTCGTTTACAAGAGAAGGTCAGGCGACACATTCAGATATTGGCAAGGCAGTTGAAAACGCATTGCTCAATATGGTCGAACATCTCATGCGGACACGAGGGTACGATTTCCAGCAAGCCTACCTTATTTGCAGTCTCGCCGCAGATCTCCGCATCAGTCAGATGGTAAACGTGCCAAACTTCACCGCCAGCGTCATACTGGATTTGTCGATCTTCGAATGACTGGAACACTCGACATGCAATGCCGCGGTTGAAGCTTCTCTTCAGATCCATATTCCGTGTTATCCCGTAAACCTTTCCCTGATCACGCCTGATTTTTCCTTGATGCGCGCAACTAAATTCCCTGTTTTTGTAGGAACAGGGAATTGCACCCTAACCCATTGATAACGCGAACTACATCCGAGCGGAAACAAGCTGATCAGCCCGAATACCCGCCTCCAATCGCCAAATTTCCCTGTAAATTCCCTGTAAATCGCGGTTTCGGCCCAGAGACCGGATAGCCTGAGACTGGCTGCACAGCCACGCACTTCCTGCAATCCAGACCATGCAAGGTAGTCTCGGCATTCTGCCGTGGTTTCAAAGCCTTGCGGGATGGCCGCGTTCCCTGAGACCAGAATGCACGGCGTAAATAGCCGACAAATACGACAAAGTCTCAGGTCGCCATTTTCACCATACGAGGTTGAGAAGAGTGGTATCAGAGAGTCGCCAGATGCTGGCGCTGCTCGGTCCAGTCCGAGGGCAAGTCATGCCGCAAGCACCACTCGGATGTGAAGCCGATGGGTTGCCGGCCTTCGAGGACATCGCGAACGATGTCGGGCGCAAGGTGGACTGCCCCCATCGAGTGGTCCGGGTTAAATGTTAGTGCATCGTCGGTCTTTGGTCCATTG
>NZ_LAXJ01000073.1 GCF_001441615.1 Roseovarius atlanticus | reverse complement strand
GAGACGTTCTGGACCGACTTCCTGCGCTCCCTGGCCGACCGCTGCCTGCGCGGCGTGAAGCTGGTCATCGCCGATGATCACAAGGGGCTGCGCGCCGCCGCGCGGCGGGTCTTCAACGCCACTCATCAGCGGTGCCGGGTTCACTGGATGCGCAACGCTCTGGCCCATGCTCCGGCCAAGCAGCGCACCGCGGTGTCGGCGATGCTAAGACGATCTTCGCCCAGGAAACCAAGGCCGACGCGGAAGCCCAGTGGGACACCGTCGCCGAGGCGCTGCGCGAAAAGCAGGACAAGCTCGGCACCTTCATGGACGCCTCGCGCG
>NZ_LAXJ01000072.1 GCF_001441615.1 Roseovarius atlanticus | reverse complement strand
ATGGGCACGGCCGAGGTGGAGAGCGCCCTCGTCGCCCACTCCAAGGTCTCCGAGGCCGCCGTGGTGGGCTATCCCCACGACATCAAGGGCCAGGGCATCTACTGCTACGTCACGCTGATGTCGGGCGAAGAGCCTTCGGACGCGCTGCGCAAGGAGCTTCAGGACTGGGTCCGCCAGGAAATCGGCCCCATCGCCAAGCCCGACCTCATCCAATGGGCCCCCGGCCTGCCGAAAACCCGCTCCGGCAAGATCATGCGCCGCATCCTGCGCAAGATCGCCGAGGACGACTACGGCTCCCTGGGCGACACCTCAACCCTCGCAGACCCC
>NZ_LAXJ01000071.1 GCF_001441615.1 Roseovarius atlanticus | reverse complement strand
GCCTGGTTGACGTTGTCCTTGAGCTTGGTCACGCGGCCGCCGCGCGGGGCGGTGTCGGCGGTGATGACAACCTTTGCGTCGCAGCCGTCGACCCGGGCGCCGAGCGCGTCTGGCGAAAAGCCCGCGAAGACGATGGAATGGATGGCGCCGATGCGCGCGCAGGCGAGCATGGCATAGGCGGCCTCGGGGATCATCGGCAGGTAGAGGACGACGCGGTCGCCGCGGCCGACGCCGAGGTTTTTCAGCACGTTGGCCATCTTGCAGGTCTCGGCATGGAGCTGCCGGTAGGTGATGTGCTGGGCGGCGTCATTGGGATCGTCGGGTTCCCAGATGATGGCGGTCTGGTCGGCGCGGTC
>NZ_LAXJ01000070.1 GCF_001441615.1 Roseovarius atlanticus | reverse complement strand
CCAGCGCACCGTGGTGGTGCCGCCCTCCGCCGTCAGGATCTGATCGCCCGGCTGCAAGTCCTCCACCGCCACGCGGCCTTGGGGCGTCGCGATGCCCGTTCCTTCGAGATAGCAGGTGACGGAAGCCGACAGGCTGTCGATCGTGAGAAAACTAAAACCCGACGAAGTCGTGGTGAAGCGGATGCTTTCGTAGTTTTCCGCCGTCGCAAAATTGATGACCTGGCCTGAGCTGAAGGTCGTGACCGCAGTTGTCAAGTTCAATGCCGGGTTCGTCTCGTGA
>NZ_LAXJ01000007.1 GCF_001441615.1 Roseovarius atlanticus | reverse complement strand
GCGAGATCATGACCATGCCCGGCCTGCCCAGTCGGCCGGCGTCTGAATCCATACGCCTGAACGACCAGGGCGAAATCGAAGGATTGTTCTGAGCCATGGCTTACGACTCCATCCACAGCATTATGCTTCCGGTGCGGGGCGACGGCAAAGGCGACAACGTCTTTGCCCACGCCGCCGCCCTGGCGCGGCGCTTCGGCGCCCGGGTCCGCGTGGTGCATTGCCATCCCAAGACCGAGGACATGATGCCTTACGGCGTCGTGATCCCGACCATGCTGCGCCGTCAGATCGAGGATGCGGCGCATGCCAATGCCGACGTGACCCGGGACCAGCTCTACGGTGAGTTCGAGAAGCAAGCCAGAAAACTCGGGCTCGAGATCGCCGATCACGAGTTGGACAAGCCCACGACCCGGTTCATCGAGTATGAGGGCAAGCAGGTCGATGCGGTGCAAAGATACGGTCGCCTGTGCGACCTTGTCTGCGTTGCCAAACCGGACCAGAAGATGAACCTCGGGGTCAACACCTTGAAATCGGCGCTGTTTTCTTCGGGCCGTCCGGTGATGATGTGCCCCGACCAGGACGTTACAGACGCCGGTTTCGCGGATCACGTCACCATCGGCTGGAACGGATCGCTCGAGGCGACACGCGCCGTGGCGATGGCGATGCCGATCATATCCAACGCCAAGAAGGTCACGATCCTGCATACCGGTGACAGCCCCAAGGACGAGCATCCCGGGGCGGACCAGTTGCAGCGCTATCTCGAACTGCGCGGCGTCGCGTCCGACATCCGGCTTTTCAAGGCCGAGGGGCGCAACGTCGGCCGGCAGCTTTTGTCGGAAACCCGCGCCGCGGGCGCCGGGATGCTGATCATCGGCGCCTATCACGACAGTTACGAACGGGAATCCCTGTTCGGTGGCAACTCGCAAGTCGTTGTCGCCGAGGCGGATTTCCCGGTCATCATGGTTCATTGAGGAGAGAGGGGAGGTCCGGCGAAGACTGAGCAGACGACCAGGAATGGGGCACGCGCCAAACACGTCAAGAATGAACGCGCACCAGCCCTGACACACATGGAGACCATAGGGAGGATAACCATGAATACCTTTAAGCTACTTGTTGCGAGTGCGTCCGCACTGGCATTGACGGCGCCGGCAGCGCTGGCGGAATGGCAGCCGAAAAAGCCGGTCGAGTTCATCATCATGGCCGGCACCGGCGGTGGGGCGGACCAGATCGCGCGCCTGTTGCAGGGCCTTATCCAGAAGAAGGACCTGAGCCCGCGTCCGTTCATCCCGATCAACAAGCCGGGCGGTTCAGGCGCCGAGGCGCTGCGCTATATGCAGGACAAGGCGGGTGACAACCACACCGTCATGATGACGCTGAACAGCTTCTACACCACGCCGATCATCCAGGAGGATCTTGGCATCGACGTGACCGAGTTCACGCCCATCGGCCTGATGGCGATGGACACGTTCCTGTTGTGGGTCAACACCGACCGCGAGGACATCACCGACCTCGACAGCTTCAACGCTGCTGTGTCCGAGGCCGGCAAGAACTGGAAGGTCGGCGGCACCGGATCGGGCCAGGAAGACAGCGTTCTGACCGCGATGATGGAAGCCGAGTTCGGCTATGACGTGACCTACATCCCGTTCCCGGGCGGTGGTACGGTGGCCAAGAACCTCGTGGGCAACCAGATCGACAGCACGGTGAACAACCCCGCCGAGCAGATGGAGTTCTGGCGCGCGGGCAACACCAAGCCGCTGGTCCAATTCTCGGCCGAACGCATGCCGGCCTTCCCGGACGTGCCGACGGCCAAGGAACTGGGCGTGGAGATCGAGTATTACATGCAGCGCTCCGTGAACGGCCCGCCGGACATGGATCCCGAGGCGGTGGAATGGTACGTGAACCTGTTCCAGGAGCTGTTCGACAGCGAGGAATGGCAGGCATTCTGCAAGTCCGACGGCCTGACCTGCGAGAAGATGATGAAGGGCGAGGACCTCGCCACGTTCCACGAGAACCAGAAGGTCGCGCATGAAAAGCTGATCGAAAAGGTCGGCGCGGGTGCGATCACCGGCGAGTAAGCCAATCCTGAAAAAGGCAGGGTCCGGACACATCGGGCCCTGCACCTGGATGCCTGACGATCCGGGCGCGGGCAGATTGGTCCGACACGGACACGCCCCCTCGAACGATCGCAAACGATTTATACGGAGCCAAAGAGAATGACGGTCCGGACAGCGGAACTTCTGATGGCCATTACGACACTGCTAGTGTCGCTCGGCCTGATGCTAAACGTATACACAGACGACCTCAGTATCGGCTGGGTCAGGGGCAGAGGTCCCGGTGCAGGTATGTGGCCGTTCTGGTTGTCGGCGGGGATGGCCTTGGCTTCCGTCGCCACGCTCGTGCGATGGGCGCAGAAAAAGACGCCCGAGTCGCGCAACACCGACCCCTACATATCGAGAGATACGATCTTTCTCGTGTCGATCTCGGCGGGGTCGGTTCTCGCGCTGCTGATCATGATGACGTTCATCGGCACCTACCTGGCGCTGGTCGTCTTCATGCTGTTCTTCGTGCGCTTCATGGGGCGGCATTCGTGGCCGATGACCCTTGGTTTCGCGATCGGCACGCCGATCTTCGTGTACCTGCTCTTCGAGGTGGCGTTGACGAAGTACCTGCCGAAGGGTCTGCCGATCTTCGAGGACGCTTTCCTCTGGGTCGACAACTTCCGCTACGAATGGTTCTACTGAGAGGTCTGACGAAAAATGGAAACGGTACTTGTATCCCTAGGGTCAGGCCTTCTTGAGGCGTTCCAGCCTCTGAACCTGATGATGATTTTCGCGGGCTGCCTTGCGGGGCTGTTCGTGGGCTGCATGCCGGGCCTCGGCTCGGTCAACGGGGTGGCGATCCTGCTGCCCATCACCTTCCTGGTGCCGCCGACGACGGCGATCATCTTTCTTGCCGCGCTCTATTACGGCGCGATGTACGGGGGGGCGATCAGTTCGATAACGTTGGGCATTCCAGGGGCCTCGACGGCCGTGGCCACGGTGTTCGACGGACGACCTATGGCCCAGCAGGGCAAGGCCGACCAGGCGCTTATGGCCGCGGCCATCGCGTCGTTCATCGGCGGCACGGTCTCGATCATCCTCTTCACGCTCTTCGCGCCGCCCTTGGCCGCCTTCGCGCTGAAGTTCGGACCGCAGGAGGAGTTCGCCCTGATGCTGTTGGCCTTCGCCACCTTCATCGGGCTGGGCGGGGACGACATACCCAAGACGATCTTCTCGATCCTTCTGGGTCTCGTGCTGGCCGCGGTGGGCTTCGACATCATCTCGGGCAGCCCGCGCCTGATCTTCTTCGACATGGTCGAATTCCAGCGCGGCATCGGCTTCCTGGTTCTGGCAATCGGCATCTACGGGATCGGCGAAATGCTCTGGACGCTGGAAACCACCAGCGGCAAGGTCCAGATGCACAACGTCAAGATCTCGATGTCGCGCATGAAGGAAAACTTCAAGCAGATCCGCCAGTACATCAACTCGACCTGGTTGGGCTCGTTCCTGGGCTTCTTCGTGGGCACGCTGCCCGCGGCGGGGGCCACCCCGGCGGCGCTGATGTCCTATGGTCTCAGCAAGACGTTCTCGAAGGATCCCGACAGCTTCGGCAAGGGCAACGTGGCCGGTGTGGCCGCGCCTGAAGCGGCCAACAACGCGGCCTCGACCGGCTCGATGCTGCCGATGATCACGCTGGGCATTCCCGGCTCGCCCACCACGGCGATCCTTCTGGGCGGCATGATCATCTGGGGCCTGCGCCCCGGGCCGCTCCTGTTCACCGAAAGCCCGGACTTCGTCTGGGGCCTGATCGGGTCGATGTACGTGGCCAACGCGGTGACTGTGGTGCTGAACATCGCGCTGATCCCGGTCTTCATCCGGGTGCTGGCGATGCCCTTCACCCTGCTGACGCCGATCATCTTCACGCTCTGCGTGCTGGGGGTCTTCGCCACGACGGACCGGATGTTCGACACCTGGATCATGCTGATCATCGGCATCGTGGGGTACCTGATGCGCAAGCTGAACTACCCGGTGGCGCCGGCGGTTCTGGCCATCGTTCTGGGGCCCCTGGCCGAACGCTCGTTGCGCCAGTCGCTGATCTCGGCTCAGGGCGACGCGACCACGTTCATCACGCGCCCGATCTCGCTGGTCTGCATCTGCCTGGCGCTGGCGCTGGTCCTGTTCCCGGTCGTGCAGCGCATCCTGCGCAAGCGCAAGAAGGCGGCGGAAAGCCGGGCCTGATACGGGCCACGCATCTTACCGCACCGCCCAACGCCTGCCCCCTGATCTCCCGGGGGGCAGGCTTTTTCTTTGCGGCTTCAGCTTTCGTAGCGAGTCGATCCGCGGCGATTTGCATTGATCGGCAGGTTGATGAACAGCGGTTGATGCGCACGCTGCGAACAGGCTTGCCGCGGGCAAAGCTGACAGTTGATGCCGATCGGTTGGTAAAGCGTGTGATCGTCTATCTTGAAGCTTGCGGCATAGCGAATGCGATGTGCGTGCCGCGCCTCGCAGCCCAGCGTCAGGGTAAGCCTCCGATCCTGCGTGTCGGCACTGAAGACCGGGCGATGGACGGTCCTGCTGATCGAAAAGAAGCGTTGTCCGTCTGGCATCTCCACGAATTGCGGGAAGATGACGCCGGGCACCGAGAAAGCGGCATGAACATTCCAGACCGGACAGGCCCCGCCATACTCAGCAAGGTCGAAAGACGAGGCATTGAAGCGTTTGGTGACATTTCCGGCCCGGTCCAGCCGAAGCAGGAAAAACGGAATCCCGTGCGCCTTGTCGCGCTGCATCGTCGTAAGGCGGTGACAAACCTGCTCGAACGTGACGCCAAAGGCCAGCGCGATGCGGTCGATGTCATATCCGGTACTTTCGGCCGTTGCCAGAAAATCCTCGTATGGCATCAGAAAGGCCGCCGCAAAATAGTTTCCCAGCTCGACCTCCAGCCTGGGCTGCACCCGCTCGGGGTCGGCCTGGGCATTGCGGGCCATTCTCGAAATCATGCGGCCTTCGGTCAGGAAGGCCAGGATATGCGCCATCTGGAAAGCCCGGTTCTCGGAGTTGAGCGCCTGCGACAACAAGAGCGTGCGGCTGTCTTCGTCGTAAATGCGCAGCGAGTCGCCAAGCTCCTCGATAGGGCGCACTTCCACCGAGACGCCATGGATCTCGCGAAGCCCCGCGCGAAGGTCGACAAAAAGAGACTCCGGCGCCACCGGAATGGCCTGCCGCGCATTTTCGGCCGCCACCTCGAGAACGGCGAAATAATTGCTGTTCTTGCGAAAAAAGTCGTGGATTGCCGTTTCCGGCGAGGCGTGCAGCACCTTCTCGTCGTGGCCGTCCGCTCCGCCCCGCATGATGACCCTCAAAGCGGCACGATGCGCGCGGTGCAATTTCAGGAAATGATCGACAAAAGTCGGCGCACGTTCAATCGCGCTGCGCAATTCCTGCACGTCCGGCGGATCGCCTTCCAAGGTCGTGTCACTGAACGCGTTGCGCAGATCCGCAAGCACATGCGCGCCGTCGTCCTGAGTCAGCTCCTTAACGTCCACATCAAACGTCTCGGAAATGGCCAGCAACATCTTGACCGATAGGCTTCTTTGGTTGTTTTCCAACAGGTTGACATATGCGGCGCTGACGCCAAGCCGATCTGCAACATCGGCCTGCGTCAGATCCTGGCTGATCCGCAGCTGCCGCAACTTGGGTCCGATAAAGGTCTTTGACATGAGGATAATTTACAAAATTACGATCTGTTGATCTGTTAATATTATCAATAACACATTTACACGAATTTTGTAGAAGAATCTCTGTGGGTAATTATGTTGCGCCATGAAAGCTCAAGGAGAGATCGACATGGCTCGCAAGATTCTAATTCTGGGTGCATCCTACGGCTCGCTGCTGGGGACGAAGCTTTTGATGGCAGGGCAGGACGTGACGCTTGTGTGCCGCCAGGCCACCGCCGACACCATCAACGAGAAAGGCACCGAAGTGCGCATCAAGCTGCGCGACGAGGATGAGCATCGCGCATTCAAATCGGGTGATCTTCCCGGGCGTCTCGATGCCAAGGCCCCTGCTGACGTGAAGCCTGAAGAATATGACTTGGTCGCGCTGGCTATGTCCGAGCCACAGTACGGCAATGCAGAGATCACCGAACTGATGAAGCGCATTGCCGCGGCGGAACGTCCTTGCATGTCGATTATGAACATGCCGCCCCTGCCGTACCTGAAGCGGATCGAGAAGCTGGATGCCGACGCCCTGCGCCCCGCGTTCAACAGCGTAGAGCCCTGGGAGGATTTCAAGCCCGGCCTCGTCTCGCTGTGCAGCCCCGACCCGCAAGCTTTCCGTCCGCCGGAGGAGGGGGCCAACGTCCTTCATGTCGGATTGCCCACCAACTTCAAGGCCGCGCCTTTCGAGGATCCGGCCCATACCGCCATCGTGCGCGAGCTGGAGGAAAAGATCGAAGCGGTCCGCGTGGATGGCAAGGACGTGCCGGTCAAACTGCGCCTCTTTGACTCCCTCTTTGTGCCTTTCGCCAAATGGGCCATGCTGCTGACCGGCAATTACCGCTGTGTTCAGCGGGACGGCATTCGTCCCATCAAGGAGGCCGTGCACGGCGACCTTCTGGAATCGCAATCGATCTACAAGAAGGTCTGCGATCTGGTCACGCAGCTGGGCGCGGACGAAGATGATCAGGTTCCCTTCGAGAAATATGCCAAGGCCGCGAATGGCCTTCTGAAACCATCCTCGGCCGCGCGGGCCATCGACGGCGGTGCCGAAGAAATCGAGCGCGTGGACCTGCTGGTCAAGCTGATTGCCGACCAGATGGGCACCCCCATGGCCGAAGCGGACGAAACCGCTGACATCATCAACAAGCGTCTCGAGGAAAACCGGCGCAAGGCCGCTGCCTGAGCCTGAACCGTTGGAGTTTTCACCGGCGCTACGATCCGCGGTGCCCGATCAACCGGCCAGAATGGTGACGTAGCGTCCGAAAACCCACCCGGCGCTGCACGGCCCATCGTATACTGCGCGCTCTGCCTGTGGCGAAGACACATTGCATTCCGTCTGGCCGTCCGCTGCATAGACGACGGCAAACCATTCGCGGGTCTGATCGCAGATCCACACCTCGCGATCCGGTGGCAGAAAGTCGGTTGCCGCGTATCTCGTGCCCGGACCATTGCGGACAGTCAGCGTGTTGTCCCCTTGCGGGTCCAGTCCCGTGACCGCACCAAGCGTGCCACAGGCGTCAAGCGTCGACTCGCCTCCGACCATCACCGGTACGGTTTCTTCTGCGCTTGCTGGTGCGGTGCCGGTCAGACAAAGGGAAAGACAGGAAATGAAGAGGCGGCTCAATATCATGGGTCTCATCCGGTTTGATGCTGGACGATAACGCGCGGGCCCACCTCTGCCAATCCTATCGGACCGCGCGCTGTTTCTGAACGCAGGTCGCGGGGACCCGTCTGCGCACGATGATGTGCATTCCGGTTGCGTTTCGCCCCTCCCTTCCCGCATCCTGAGGCGAAGCCATCCGCGGTCCGGCTTAGCCGCGACCGCAACGCAAGAAGTTCAAGGAGTGCCCACTTGGCCTTTGCCCTGTCCGACATCCTGGCCGCACGACAAACCATTGCGGGCGTCGCCGACGACACGCCCTTCGTGCCATCGCCGTTCATGACGCGCGAAACCGGCTCGGAATTTTTGCTCAAGCTGGAGAACATGCAGCCCATCGGCGCGTTCAAGCTGCGCGGAGCGGTGAACGCGGTGATGAACCTGGCCGACGACGTGCGGGGCGTGACCTGTTGTTCGACCGGCAATCACGGGCGCGGCGTGGCCTATGCGGCCGCGCATCGCGGGCTTAGGGCCGTCATCTGCATGTCGAACCTCGTGCCCCAGGCCAAGGTCGACGGGATACGGGCCCTGGGGGCCGAGGTGCGCACCTGTGGCCGCAGCCAGGACGATGCCCTGGCCGAAAGCCTGAAGCTGGTCGAAACTGAGGGCCTGGTCGAGATTTCACCGTTCGACGACCCGTATGTCATCGCAGGGCAGGGGACGATCGGGCTGGAAATGCTGCTGGCCCGTCCCGACCTTGGAACGATCCTCGTGCCCTTGTCGGGCGGCGGGCTGGCCGCAGGTGTGGCCGTTGCGGCAAAGGCGATCAATCCCGCGATCAAGGTCATCGGCATCAGCATGGACCGGGGCGCGGCCATGCACGCCTCTATCGCCGAGGGGCGTCCGGTCGAGGTGGAAGAGGTCGCAAGCCTCGCCGACAGCCTGGGCGGCGGGATTGGGATGAACAACAAGCTGTCCTTCGCGCTCTGCCGGGACTATCTGGATGAAACCGTGCTGGTGACCGAGGAAGAAATTTATCACGCCATGCAGGTGCTGTTCTACGAGGACCGTATCGTCGCCGAAGGCGCCTGCGTTGTCGGCATCGCCGCGCTTTTGTCTGGCAAGCTTTCTGGCCTGCCGGGGCCTGTCGGCACCATCATCACGGGGCGCAACCTGGATATGGGCATGTTCCACCGGATCATGGCGGGCGAGGATATCCGGTTGGGCGACACGCTGGTGAAAGGACGCGCCTATGGCACATGAAATCCAGATCGTGACCGAGGCCGACCTGCGAGCGGCGATCCGGCTGGACGTGGACATGGTGAACGTCATCGAACGCGCCTTTGCCGCGCTTGCGGGCGGCGAGGTGGTAATGCCGCCGATCCTGTCCATGGACCTGCCTCAAGCCAATGCCGAGGTCGACGTGAAAACCGCGTATATCCCCGGCTTCGACGGCTTCGCGATCAAGGTCAGTCCGGGCTTCTTCGACAACCCGGCACTGGGCCTTGCCAGCCTCAACGGCCTGATGATCCTCTTCTCGGCCAAGACCGGGCTGGTCGAGGCGGTCTATCTGGACAACGGTTATCTGACCGACATCCGCACCGCCGCTGCGGGGGCCGTGGCGGCGCGGCACCTTGCCCCTGACACCGTCGAGACAGCAGGTGTCATAGGAACCGGCGTGCAGGCGCGGCTTCAGATGCAGGCAGCACACCTGGTGCGCCCTTTCAAACGTGTGCTCGTGCATGGGCGAAGTGCCGACAAGGCCGCCGCCTGCGCCAAGGATCTTGCCGCGACACTGGGGATCGAGGCCGTAGCCGTGGACGATCCCGCAACCTTGGTTGCCGACAGCCAGCTTGTCGTCACGACGACACCGGCGCGCAATCCCGTGCTGATGGCTGACTGGCTGCATCCCGGGCTTCACATCACCGCCATGGGCGCCGACCAGGAAGGCAAGAACGAGATCGACCCGCAGGCCATCGCAGACTCAGACCTTTATGTGTGCGATCGGGTCAGCCAATGTGAAACCAGCGGCGAACTGGAAGCGGCCCGGGTGGCAGGCGTTCTGGAAGGCGTCACGCCGCCGGAACTGGGAGAGATCGTTGTGGGCAAAACCGAAGGGCGACAGTCGGCGCAGGACATCACCATATGCGACCTCACCGGCACCGGGGCGCAGGATACAGCCATCGCCAGTCACGTCCGCGCGGCGCTGCCCGATGCGGGTACGCGTATTCGGACCTGACCCGACCATGACACGGCTGGACGCGCGCGATATCGAGATCCTCAAGGTTCTGGCCGAGGACGGACGGATCACGAAAGCCGCGCTTGCCGACCGTGTCGGATTGTCGGCCTCGCCGTGCTGGGAAAGGCTGAAGCGGCTGGAAAAGGCCGGTCTGATCAGCGGCTACCGCGCCGAGATCGCGTTGCGCGAGCTGGGGCCGCACGTCACGGTGTTCGTGGCGGTGGAACTGACAGATCATACCGCCGCGACGTTCCGTATTTTCGAAGATGCGGTCCTGCACCATCCCGAAATCGTGGCGTGCTGGGGGATCGGCGGCGGGTATGACTATCTGCTGCAAGTTGTGACCGCCGATATCAATTCGTATCAGCGTCTTGTGGACCAGATGCTCAACGACAGGATCGGCATGGCGCGCTATTTCAGTTACGTCGTGACCAAGCCGGTCAAAGGCCTGACGCCCCCGCCGCTGGATGTGATCTTGGGTCAGAAGTAGATTCTTCTGCCACCCCAGCCGATGTGCAGATGCTTCGTCTTCTGCACGGGTCGCATTCAGGCTCACCCATTGCCGAAAGCCGATAAAACCTCCTCAAGTCAAAGGAGGACCTAATGCCCGACTCGTCATTGCGACTGATCGAAGACCTGCGCCTGGTGCGCAACTTTTCCTATGTGGGTGGCAAATGGGTCGCCGCCGCAGATGGCAGCACCCTGACCGTGACCGACCCCGCCGATGGCGCGGTCGTCGGCGAAGTTGCCAGCCTATCGGCAGAAGAAAGCGCCGAGGCCGTCACCGTTGCCCAAGAGGCCTTTCCCAAGTGGTCGTCCATGCTGCCACAGGACCGCTCCGCGATCCTGCGCCGGTGGTTCGACCTGATCATCGAGAACCGCGAGGATCTGGCCAAGCTGATGGTCGCCGAACAGGGCAAACCCCTGTCCGAGGCGCGGGGCGAGATCGACTATGCCGCGTCCTTCGTCGAATTCTATGCAGAAGAGGCAAAGCGCCCGAACATCGAAGGCGTTACCAGCCACCTCAACACCGCAGAGGTCGAGCTGTGGCTTGAACCCGTCGGCGTCGTTGCGCTGATCACGCCGTGGAATTTTCCCTCGGCGATGCTGACCCGCAAGGCCGCCGCGGCACTTGCCGCCGGCTGTACCATCGTCGCTCATCCCAGCCACGAAACGCCGTTCTCGGCGCTGGCGCTGGCCGAGCTGGCCGAGCGCGCAGGCGTCGAGCCGGGCGTGTTCAATGTGGTCACGGGCCGCGCCTCGACCGTTGTGCCGCCTTGGACCGACGACTCGCGCGTGCGGGCGCTGTCCTTCACCGGTTCGACCGAGGTGGGGCGGCTGCTGTACCGCGCGTCGGCGGAAACCGTGAAGAAGCTGGTGATGGAACTGGGCGGTCATGCCCCTGTCATCGTTTTCGACGATTGCGACCTCGATCATGCCGTTGCCGAGACCATCAAGGCCAAGTTCGCCACCTCCGGTCAGGACTGCCTGGGCGCGAACCGAATCTACGTCCAGCGCGGCATCTACGATGAATTCTGCACGCGTTTCACCAACGCCACGAAGGCGCTGACGATCGGCGTCGGCATGGATGATTGCGACCTCGGGCCATTGATGAACGAAGGCGCCGTGGCCAAGCAGGAGGCGCATGTCGCCGACGCGTTGGAAAAAGGCGCAAAACTGGCTTGCGGCGGCAAACGCAATCCGCTCGGGCGTCTGTTCTATGATGCGACCGTGCTGACTGACGTTCCGGACGAGGCCGAGATCATGCGCGAGGAAACCTTCGGGCCTGTCGCGCCGATCACACCGTTCGAAACCGAGGAAGAGGCCATCCGACGTGCCAACGACACCGAGTACGGCCTTGTGGCTTACGTCCACGCCCACGATCCGCGCCGCATCTACCGGCTCAGCCGCGCGCTGCAATTCGGCATGGTCGCGGTCAACCGCACCAAGGTGACCGGCGCGCCGATCCCGTTCGGCGGGGTCAAGCAATCCGGCCTTGGGCGCGAAGGGGCCAGAAGGGGCATGGAAGAGTTCATGGAAATCAAATACGTCTGCCGCGATTGGGGCTAAGGAGAGTACGAATGCTGAAGAACGATCAACTTGACCAGTGGGACCGCGAGAACTTTTTCCATCCCTCGACCCACCTGGCCGAATTCGCCCGGGGTGAGGCGCCGCAGCGCATCGTGACCGGCGGCTCCGGCTGTCACATTGAGGACCGCGACGGCAACCGCCTGCTCGACGCCTTTGCCGGGCTTTACTGCGTGAACGTCGGCTATGGCCGGCCCGAGATTGCCGACGCCATCGCCGCCCAGGCGCGCGAGCTGGCCTATTACCACGCCTATGTCGGCCACGGCACCGAGGCCGCGATCACGCTCGCCAAGATGGTGCTGGACCGCGCGCCGGACCACATGTCGAAAGTCTATTTCGGCCTCAGTGGCTCGGACGCGAACGAGACCAACATCAAGCTGGTCTGGTACTACAACAACATCCGGGGGCTTCCGCAGAAGAAGAAGATCATCTCGCGCTGGCGCGGGTATCACGGTTCGGGCCTGATGACCGGCTCGCTGACCGGGCTGCACCTCTTCCACCAGAAATTCGACCTGCCGCTGGCGCAGGTGCTGCACACCGAGGCGCCCTATTACTACCGCCGCGCCGACGTGAACCAGACCGAGGAACAATTCGTCGCCCATTGCGTGGCCGAACTGGAGGCGCTGATCGAACGCGAGGGGGCCGACACCATCGGCGCCTTCATCGGCGAGCCCGCGCTGGGCACCGGGGGCCTCGTGCCGCCGCCCGCAGGCTATTGGGCCGCGATCCAGGAAGTGCTGGCCAAGCACGACATCCTGCTGATTGCCGACGAGGTCGTCACCGGCTTTGGCCGCCTGGGGAGCATGATGGGCTCCGACCATTACGGCCTGAAGCCTGACATCATCACCATCGCCAAGGGCCTGACCTCGGCCTATGCGCCGCTTTCGGGGTCCATCGTGTCCGACAAGGTCTGGAAAGTTCTTGAGCAGGGCACCGACGAGAACGGCCCCATCGGCCACGGCTGGACCTACTCGGCGCATCCCATCGGGGCAGCTGCCGGTGTCGCCAACCTCAAGCTGATCGACGAGTTGAACCTCGTGCAGAACGCGGGCGAGGTGGGGGCCTACTTCAAGAAAGCGCTGACCGAGGCCGTGGGCGACCACGCCCATGTCGGCGAGGTGCGCGGTGAGGGGCTGCTTTGCGCCGTGGAATTCGTCAAGGACCGCGACGACCGCGTGTTCTTCGACGCCTCCGAGAAGGTCGGCGCACGGCTGGCCGGTGAACTGGTCAAGGAAGGCGTGATTTCCCGCGCCATGCCGCAGGGCGATATCCTTGGCTTCGCGCCGCCCTTCTGCATGACCCGTGAAGAGGCCGACGAAGTGGCCACCAAGCTGGGCAAGGTAGTGAAGACCGTGCTGGGCTAAAATCGCCCCGACGCAAACAGAAGGGCCGCGCCGCTCAGGTGCGGCCTTTCTTATTGGCTGTTGTTTCCTTAATCCGCCGGCGCGAACCCGGTGATCAGCTGTTTCAACCCCAGCGCCGCCCCGGCGAAGATCGCCAGAAACGCCACCGGCGCGGAAAAGGCGAGCACCGAAAAGGCCGAAACCCCCTGGCCGATGCTGCACCCCACCGCCAAAATCGCGCCAGGGCCCATAAGGGCCGCCCCTAAAATCTGGCGCTTCAATTCGCGCGGGTCCTCGCAGGCCTCCCACCGGAAATGCCCCTTGAAGCAGGAGCCGATGAAGGCGCCCACCACCACGCCCAGCACCGAGCCCACGCTGAACGACAGGCTGTTGCCCGAGGCGGTCATCGCGTAATAGATCGTGTCGCCGATGGGCGCGGCAAAGGAATGCGTCTCGATCGGTTCGGCCTCGAACCCCGTCATGGCGACCCAATAGGTGCCGACCCAGCCAAGGACGATGGCCATTCCTACCACGGCGGCCCAGAAAACCATATTCAACGAGCTCAGCATCCGGGCGCTGGCGAGGGAGAATATCAGGATGGCACCGCCGAGAAGCAGGCCGGTCAGCGCGGGGCCAATGCCCAGATGCGCCTGCGCCAACTGGCTGAACCCCTGGGGCGATGTCGCGCCTTCCTCGACAGTGAAAAGCCAGACGCGGAAATGGGCCAGCGGGCCGGACATCACCAGGTAGGCCGACAGCCCCATCACGATCACGATGACGAAAGACCGCAGGTCGCCGCCCCCCAGCCGCGCCAGCGCGCCGTAGCCGCAATTGCCCGACAGCGCCATGCCATACCCGAACATCAGCCCGCCGACGATGGTGCCCAAGGGGTTCCAGACCCGGTCCAGGTAGGCGGTGGCGGCTCCGTCCATATACCCGCCGGCCATCGCGAAGTGCGTGCCTATGATCGCCACGCCGATGGCGATGCCCCACATGCGTATGCGCCGGTCGTCCGAGGAGTATAGCACGTCCTCAATCGCGCCCAGCGTGCAGAATCTTCCCAAGCGTGCGGCCAGCCCCAAGGCGAGGCCGCCCAACAGCCCGATCAGCGCCGCGCTATTCGCTTCGCCCAGAACGTCCAGCATCTTGGTTCCCGTTTAGTGACCGGAACCTCTCCTCAATCCCGGTCAGTCTTCCCTGCAAAAAAGGTCATAGACGACTTCCATGATTTGCCTCGGCCTGTCGTCTGCCAAACTGTAATAGATCGCCTTGCCCTCGCGTCGCGGCGTCACCAGCCCCTCCAGCCGAAGCCGGGTCAGCTGCTGCGACACCGCCGCCTGACGGGCCGAAAGCAGATCCTCCAGTTCCGTCACCGACTTCTCGCCCGAGGCCAGATGGCACAGGATCATAAGCCGCCCCTCGTGGCTGATCGCCTTGAGGAAGTTCGACGCCCGCTGGGCGTTCTTCATCATCTTTTCCATGTCCTCGGCGCACATGTTGGCGTCGAGCACCGGCAGCCGCGTTTCGGGCTCGGATGCGTCGGAAGAATTCTGGGGGTCGAGTGTCATGGATTTCCGTCAGCCTGTCTTGTCGAGGTCGATGCGCGCCTCTTCCAGCATCTTGCCGAGCAGGCCCCAGAAGAAGTCCTCTCCGGGGTATCCTTCGATTCGGCCCAGTTCGGTGCCGTCACGGACGAGGATGAAGGTCGGCGTGAATCGGACCCGTCGGGCGAAGTCCACGTCCGGCGTTTCGCTGTAGAGGTCATAACGGCGCAGGGGCGCGGCTTGTCCTTCGGGAGTTTTGGAATATGTCGCCGAAACCTCCTCGTTCCATTGGGCACACCAGTAACACCCGTCCTCCTCGGCCATCAGCAGATAGGTTTCTGCCAGCAGGGGCGCGGGAAGCCAGGTCAGGAAAACGAGCAGGACTGCTCTGATCGCTGCCACGTGAAACTCCGATTGACGGCTTGCTAAATCCAATCATAATCTAATATTCGAATATTTCAAGAAAATGCGGTGGGCGTGTGAATGTTTGACGTGACGATCTACGGGGCGTTGATCGCGGGGCTCTTGTCGTTCCTGTCCCCCTGCATCCTGCCTATGGTGCCCTTCTATCTAAGCTATCTGGCCGGTGTGGGGATGAACCAGATCACGGCCGAGGCTGAGGTTTCCCGCGGCGTGCGTATTCGCGCCTTTCTCGCCGCGTGTTTCTTTGCGCTGGGCGTGATCACGGTTTTTGTCGGACTGGGCGCTTCGGCCACCGCCTTCGGCCAGCTGGTGCAGGAGTATTTCCATATCCTGCGTTGGGTCGCGGCGGCGATCATCATTGCAATGGGCCTGCATTTCCTCGGCGTCATCCGAATCGGCATTCTCTATCGCCAATTCCGAGCGGATGCGGGCGACACCAGCAATGTCGGCCTCGTGGGGGCCTTCGTGATCGGCCTTGCGTTCGCCTTCGGCTGGACCCCTTGCGTCGGCCCCGTTCTGGCGGCCATCCTCTTCACGGCGGCAGGGCAGGAGTCGGCGTCGCAGGGTGCGATACTGCTTTTCGTCTACGGCTTGGGCATGACGCTGCCCTTCATCGCGGCGGCGCTCTTCATCGGGCCGTTCATGCGGTTCATGGCGCGGTTCCGCCGTCACCTTGGCCTTGTCGAGAAGATCATGGGCGCTCTGCTGATCCTGTTCGGCGTCCTGATCGCGACCAACTCGGTGAACATCATTGCCCAGTGGATGCTTGAAAATGTCCCCTGGTTCAGCACAATCGGATAATTCGGAGGACTCAGTCAGATGACCAGACTTTTCGCCACTCTATTCGCCGCATTGGTGGCGCTGCCGGTGTTCGCCGCCGAATTGGGCGATGACGGCCTGCACAAGGCGCCCTGGATGCGCGACACGTTCAAGGATCTGGGCGACGACCTCGAAGAGGCGACCGCCGAAGGCAAACGCCTGCTGGTTCTGATCGAACAGCGCGGGTGCATCTATTGCACCAAGATGCACGAGGAGGTGTTTGTCGTCCCCGAGATCAAGCAGTTCATCGAGGAGAATTACTTCGTCGTGCAGATCAACATGTTCGGCGATGTCGAAGTGACCGATTTCGACGACAAAGCCATGCCCGAGAAAGAGGCCGTGCGCCGCTGGAACGCCATGTTCACCCCCACGATGATGTTTTTCCCCGAAGAGAGCGAAGGCGAGTTGCCAGCCGACGAGCTGGCGGTCGTCACGATGCCCGGCGCGTTCGAGAAGGGAACCACCCTGAACCTGCTGCGCTGGGTTGTCGAAAAGGGTTATGAAACCGATGAGCCTTTCCAGAAATACCTGGCGCGCAAACTTGGCGAATAGCCGCATGACTTTCTGCACGCGCAAAGCCGACGGCCTGCATCTTCTGCGGGAGCAAACAGATTTAGAAATTCATTTACTTGAATTTGTTGTTGCGTGAATCGGTTTTGTATGTGCAAGCTTGTAACAACTGTCATACGGGAGGGTACATGACACGTCTAACGGCTCTTGTCTCCGCGACCGCGCTTTTCGCGACCGTCGCGGCAGCGGAAACCATCGCACCCCAGGATGTGAACTACGCCGATGGGGCGGTGGAAACGTCACTGACCGGCCAGCCCGGCGATCCGCAAGCGGGTGCCGAGTTGATGAACAAGGGGGCGGGCAACTGCATCGCCTGCCACGCGGTCTCGGACCTGTCGCATCTGCAATTCCACGGTGAAATCGGCCCGCCGCTCGATGGCGTCGCCGACCGCTGGAGCGAGGCGGAGCTGCGCGGTATCGTGGCCAATGCCAAGCAGATGTTCGAAGGCACGATGATGCCGGCCTTCTACAAGGTCGACGGCTTCACCCGCCTCGGCGACGCCTACACGGGCGAAGCGCATGAGGGCGATGTCGAACCGCTGCTGACCGGCCAGCAAATCGAGGATGTCGTCGCCTACCTGATGACGCTCAAGTACGAATAACTCAGATACCTGGAGGACAAGATGGAACTCAATCGCCGAAAGATGCTGGTGCTCGGCACCGCAGGCGCAGCCGTGACGGCCTTCGGCGCGCTGCCGGCCTTTGCATCGGCCACCGAAGATGCGATCGCGAAATTCACCGGGGGCGCCGACGTGGGCGAAGGTGGTGTCGAACTGACCGCGCCTGAAATCGCCGAGAACGGCAACACCGTGCCGATCGAGGTCAGCGCACCGGGTGCCGTCGCCATTTCGGTCTTTGCCGATGGCAATCCGACGCCCGCCGTGGCCACGTTCAAGTTCGGCCCGCTGGCCGCCTCGCAATTCGCGGCCACCCGGATCCGCCTTGCCGGGACCCAGGACGTCATCGCCGTCGCAGAGATGCAGGACGGCTCGTTCAAGAAGGCCTCGGCAAACATCAAGGTCACCATCGGCGGCTGCGGCGGCTGAGCTAAGGACAAGGAGAACAGATTATGGCCGAAGGTGTAAAACCCCGCGTCAAGGTCCCGAAGACGGCAAGCGCCGGTGAGACGATCACCATCAAGACGCTGATCAGCCACCAGATGGAAAGTGGCCAGCGCAAGGATGACGACGGCAACACCATCCCGCGCTCGATCATCAACCGCTTCGTCGTCGACTTCAACGGCGAGAACGTGATCGACGTCAAGATGGAGCCGGCGATTTCGACCAACCCGTTTTTCGAGTTCGAGGCGACCGTGCCCGAAACCGGTGACTTCAAGTTCACCTGGTACGATGATGACGGCTCCGTCTACGAAGAGACGCAGACGGTTACGGTCGGATAAGGCGCTTCGAGGCGCTAGGGAGGATAACATGACAAGAACGACTGTAACGGGTGGGCGTTTGATCATGGCAGCGGCCGCCAGCGTGTTCGCGCTGGCCGCTTATGCCGGGCCGGACGAGGACGAACTGGTCGTCAATGACGAGATCGAGATGGTCACCAAGACCGACGCGCCGGCGCATCTCGACGGCCTGGACACGATCTATTCCGGTTGGCGCTTCCGCTCGGACGAGACGCAGGCCGTGCAGACCGACGATTTCGACAACCCCGCGATGCTCTGGGTCGAACAGGCCGGCGAGGTCTGGAAGACCGCGGAAGGGTCCGAGGGCAAGTCCTGTGCCTCGTGCCACAACGACGTCGACAGCATGGCCGGCGTCAGGGCGGTCTACCCCAAGTGGAACGAGGCCGCGGGCGAGGTGCGCACGATCGAGATGCAGATCAACGACTGCCGCGAAAACCGCATGGGCGCCGAGCCCTGGAAATACGCCGGCGGCGACATGACCAACATGTCCGCCCTTCTCGCGTCCGTGTCGCGCGGAATGCCGGTGAACGTGGCGATTGATGGCCCGGCCCAGTCCACCTGGGAAAAGGGCAAGGAGATCTACTACACCCGCTACGGTCAGCTGGAACTCAGCTGCGCCAATTGCCACGAGGACAATTGGGGCAACATGATCCGCGCCGACCATCTCAGCCAGGGTCAGATCAACGGCTTCCCGACCTACCGGCTCAAGAACACCAAACTGAACGCCGTGCATTCCCGCTTCAAGGGCTGCATTCGTGATACCCGGGCGCATACCTTCTCGCCCGGCAGCCCGGAATTCGTGGCACTCGAACTTTACGTAGCCTCGCGCGGCAACGGCCTCAGCGTCGAAGGACCCTCGGTCCGCAACTAAACTCAGTTCAAGGCTCCGTCGCAAAGGCGGGGCCTTTTTCATCCGCGCTATATTCAAATATGCGCATATGTCTTAAAGGATGAGCACTCATGATTTCGCGCAGGGATTTCCTTCAGGTCGGCATGGCGGCATCGGCGCTCGTCGGGGCCTCGGGCTTTGGCAACTGGGCCAGGCTGGCCGCGCAGCAATCGCTGACCCAGGACCAGCTATTGCAGTTCGATACGTTCGGCAACGTGTCCCTGATCCACGTGACCGACATCCACGCGCAGCTGAAGCCGATCTATTTCCGCGAACCCTCGGTCAATATCGGCGTTGGCGAGAACAAGGGCGAGGTGCCGCACGTGACTGGCGCCGACTTCCGCCGCCTCTACGGGATCGAGGATGGCAGCCCCAGCCATTATGCCCTCAGCAGCGGCGACTTCACGTCGCTCGCCCGCGAATATGGCCGCGTCGGCGGGCTGGACCGCGTCGCAACCGTGATCAACGCGATCCGCGCCGACCGTCCCGACGCCATTCTGCTCGATGGCGGCGACACGTGGCACGGCTCCTACACCTGTTATCACACGGCGGGCCAGGACATGGTCAACGTGATGAACGCGCTCAAACCCGATGCGATGACATTCCACTGGGAATTCACGCTGGGGTCCGATCGCGTGGCCGAGCTCGTCTCCTCTCTCCCGTTTGCCGCGCTCGGCCAGAACATCTTCGACGCAGAGTGGGACGAACCCACCGATCTCTTCCCGCCCTACACGACGTTCGAACGCGGCGGCACCAAGATCGCGGTGATCGGTCAGGCCTTCCCCTACATGCCAATCGCCAACCCCGGCTGGATGTTCCCGGAATACGCCTTCGGCATTCGGGACGAGAACATGCAGGCCATGGTCGTCCAGGTGCGCAGCGAAGGCGCGGAATGCGTTGTCGTGCTTAGCCATAACGGCTTTGACGTGGACAAGAAGATGGCCACTGTGGTCAGCGGCATCGACGTGATCCTGTCGGGCCACACCCACGACGCCCTGCCGGAACCCGTCCTGCCGGGCGAGACGCTCATCATTGCCTCGGGCAGCAACGGCAAGTTCGTCAGCCGCGTCGACCTCGATATTCGCGACGGCCGGATGATGGGCTATCGCCACAAGCTCATCCCGATCTTCTCGGACGTGATCGAACCCGACGCCGAGATGACCGCGCTGATCGACGAACAGCGCGCTCCGTATACGGACCAACTGTCCGAGGTCATCGGCCAGACCGAAAGCCTGCTCTACCGCCGCGGCAACTTCAACGGCAGCTGGGACGATCTGATCTGCGACGCGCTCCTCTCCGAACGGGACGCCGAGATCGCGCTCAGCCCCGGCGTGCGCTGGGGCCCGTCCCTGATCCCCGGTCAGGACATCACCCGCGAGGATATCTGGAACGTCACCTCCATGACCTATGGCGAGGCGTATCGCACGGAAATGACCGGCGAATTCCTCAAGGTCGTGCTGGAAGACGTGGCCGACAACATCTTCAACCCCGACCCCTATTACCAGCAGGGCGGTGACATGGTCCGCACCGGCGGGCTTGGCTACACCATCGACGTCAGCGCGCCGCAGGGCGAGCGGATCAGCAACATGACCCTGCTCAAGACGGGCGAGCCGATCGACCCCGCGCGCAATTACGTCATCGCCGGCTGGGCCTCGGTCAACGAAGGCACCGAAGGGCCGCAGATCTGGGACGTGGTCGAAAGCCACATCCGCAAAATGGGCACCGTCACGGTGCAGGAAAACGACAGCGTCGAAGTGACCGGCGTCTGAGCATTCATCAAGGGAGCGTTCAGCCATGAATGATCTTTTCAAATCCCCCTCCCGCCGCGCCTTCCTGCGCGGCAGCGCGGCGGCCGTCGCGGGCTCCGTGGCAGGGGCCGCGGCAGCGAACGAACCCGATCCGCTGATCACCGAGGTTCAGGACTGGGCCGCCATCACCGGCGAGGGGGTCGATGAAACCCCCTACGGCCTGCCGATCCGGTTCGAGGATGACGTGGTCCGCCGCAACGTGCCGTGGCTGACCGCCGATCCGATCAGCTCGATCAACTTCACGCCGATCCATGCGCTCGACGGCACCATCACGCCGCAGGGCTGCGCGTTCGAGCGTCACCATTCCGGCGCCATCGAACTCGCGAAAGAAGATTACCGCCTGATGATCAACGGCCTCGTGGATAAGCCTCTGGTCTTCCACTACGCCGATCTCGAGCGTTTTCCGCGCGAAAACCACGTCTATTTCTGCGAATGCGCCGCCAATACCGGCATGGAATGGGCGGGCGCACAGTTGAACGGCGTGCAGTTCACCCACGGCATGATCCACAACATGGAGTATTCCGGCGTCACCCTGCGCACCCTGCTGGAAGAGGCGGGGCTGGATGCCGCCGGCGATCTCAAGGACAAGTGGGTCTATGTCGAAGGCGCCGACGCGTCCTCGAACGGTCGGTCCATTCCAATGGAAAAGGCTTTGGACGACTGCCTCGTCGCCTTTAAGGCCAATGGCGAGGCGTTGCGCAAGGAGCACGGCTATCCGGTGCGCCTCGTGGTGCCTGGCTGGGAAGGCAACATGTGGGTCAAGTGGCTGCGCCGGATCGAGGTTATGGACGGCCCCGTGGAAAGCCGCGAGGAGACGTCGAAATACACCGACGTCCTGGCCGACGGCACGGCCCGCAAATGGACCTGGGTGATGGATGCCAAATCGGTCATCACCTCCCCCAGCCCGCAATCGCCCATCTCCCACGGCCCCGGACCGTTGGTCATCTCCGGCCTTGCATGGTCCGGCCACGGCAAGATCACCCGTGTCGATGTCTCCCGCGACGGCGGCGTGACGTGGGAAACCGCCCGCCTCGGCACGCAAGGCGACAGCAAGGCGCTGACCCGCTTCTACCTCGACACCACCTGGGACGGCGAGGAGATGCTGCTTCAGGCCCGCGCGATGGATGAGACGGGCTATGTTCAACCGACCAAGGCGCAACTGCGCGAGGTGCGCGGCGAAAACTCGGTCTACCACAACAATTGCATCCAGACCTGGCACGTCAAAGCCAGCGGGGAGGCTGAAAATGTCGAAGTTTCTTAAGATTTTCGCACCCGCCGCCGGTGGCGCCGCGGGCGTCCTGACGATGGCCTACGTGCTGGCCGACAAATTCGTCGTCGACATACCGTCGCTTGCCCCGGTGCTGGTGTCACAGGCCAACGCGGCCTCGACCGATGCGGCGGAGACTGAACCCGCCGCCACCCCCACACCCGAAGGCGGCTTCGGCCTGGGCCGCGAAGCGCTGCCCGAAGAGGTCGCCGCATGGGACGTCGACGTGCGCCCCGGCGGCATCGGCCTGCCCGAAGGCCGCGGTGACGTGGCCACCGGCGAAGAGGTCTTCGCCGAAGCCTGCGCCGTCTGCCACGGTGACTTCGCCGAGGGCGTCGGCAACTGGCCGGTTCTGGCCGGCGGCTTCGACACGCTCGCCGACAAGGATCCGGTGAAAACCGTCGGCTCCTACTGGCCCTACCTGTCGACCGTCTGGGACTACGTGAACCGCTCCATGCCCTTCGGCAACGCGCAGTCGCTCAGCCCCGATGAGGTCTACGCGATCACCGCCTACATCCTCTATTCCAACTACCTCGTCGAAGACGATTTCGAGCTTAGCCACGAAAACTTCGCCGCCTTCGAGATGCCCAACGCCGACGGCTTCATCATCGACGACCGCCCCGAAACGGAATACCCGATCTGGCGCACCGAGCCTTGCATGGAAGGCTGCAAGGACAGCGTCCAGATCACCATGCGCGCCTCTGTCATTGACGTGACGCCCGAGGAAGACAGCGCCGATGAAGAGGCCGCCGCCGAACCTGCCGCCGAAGACGTGGCGGAAGAGATCGAGGTGGCCTCCGCAGACCTCGAACCCACCGAGGCGGCCACGTCAGAGGCCGACGAAGGCGCCGGCCCCGATCCCGAGCTGGTGGCGGCAGGCGAAAAAGTCTTCAACAAGTGCAAGGCCTGTCACATGGTGGGCGAAGGCGCCAAGAGCCGAGTCGGTCCGGTGCTGAACGGTGTCATGGGCGCGACAATCGGCGGCCACGACGACTTCAAGTACTCCGGCGTGTTCGAGGAAGCCGCCGAAGCAGGCCGCGTCTGGGACGAGGCCGCCATGGCAGAATTCCTCGCCGCGCCGAAAAGCTATATGAAAGGCACCAAGATGAGTTTCGCCGGTCTCAAGAAGCGCGAGGATATCGACGCGATCATCGCCTATCTATCAAGTTTCGGAGACTGACCGCATGTCGGTCGGCTGCCGCTCGCTCTTTTTTGCCTTGGCGGCAGGCTGTCTGGCCTGTGCCACCTCCGCGGCGGCGGAAGAGGGCGACCCGGAGGCCGGCAAGGAGGTGTTCGACTACTGCTCCGGTTGCCACGAAGTGGGCAAGGGGGCCGAGCATGGCATCGGCCCGCATCTGAACGGTCTTTTCGGCCGTCAGGCCGCCACGCAAGTAGGCTTCCCCTATTCCGAAAGCTTCAAGCGCGCCGGCACCGGCGGGCTGGAATGGCACGCCGAAACCCTCGACGTCTTCTTGGAAAACCCAACTGCGATCGCCTCGGGCACCCGGATGAGCTTTGACGGGCTCCCGGACCCGCAGGAGCGTCTGGACCTGATCGCCTACCTGCGGCGCTTTTCCGACAATCCCCGCGACATTCCCGAGGCGGACCCGACCATCCAGGGCAGCGATCATGACCTCGATCCGGAAATCCTCGCGCTTGTGGGCGACCCGGAATATGGTGAATATCTCAGCGGGGAATGCGTGGCCTGCCATCAAGCCGGTGGCTCCAACGACGGTATCCCGTCTATCGTGCTCTGGCCGGAGGAGGATTTCGTGGTCGCCATGCACGCCTACAAGAACAAGCAAAGAAACCATCCGGTGATGCAGATGGTCGCCGGACGCCTGGGCGATGAGGAGATCGCCGCACTCGCCGCCTATTTCGGCCAACTGACGGAACAAAAAAGATAATAATACCTTTGGGAGGACTAAACATGACACTCAACAGACGGACGTTCCTTGGAACGACAGCCGCCGCGGCGACGACGCTCGCGGCGCCGAACGTGCTGGCGCAAGGCGCGGGCAAACCGCGCGTCGTCGTCATTGGCGGCGGTGCAGGTGGGGCCACGGCGGCCCGCTATATCGCCAAGGACAGCGACGGCGCCATCGACGTAACCCTTGTGGAGCCTACGCGCACCTACTTCACCTGTTTCTTCTCGAACCTCTATATCGGTGGCTTCAAGGAAATCAGCGATATCGGCCATACCTATGGCAAGCTCGCCGCGGCCGGCATCAATGTCCTTCACGACTGGGCCGTCGATGTCGACCGTGACGCCAAGACCGTAACGCTCGCTGGCGGGTCAACGCTGCCCTATGACAAGCTGATCCTCAGCCCCGGCATCGATTTCGTGGACGGGGCCGTCGAAGGCTGGAGCATCGAGGCACAGAACGCAATGCCCCATGCCTACAAGGCCGGCTCGCAGTCCGAGCTTCTGCGCGCCCAGCTGGAAGCGATGCCCGAGGGCGGGACCTTTGCCATGGTGGCCCCCCCGAACCCCTATCGCTGCCCCCCGGGCCCGTACGAGCGGGTTTCGATGGTCGCGCATTTCATGAAGGAAAATAATCCGACCGCCAAGATCATCGTGGCCGACCCCAAGCCGAAATTCTCCAAGATGTCGCTCTTCCAGGAAGGCTGGAACAAGCACTACCCGGGCATGGTCGACTGGATCGGCGAGGAATTCGGCGGCGGCAACGTCTCGGTCGATCCGGCGAACATGACCGTCACCATCGACGGCGAGGAGACCCAAGTCGATGTCTGCAACGTCATCCCCGCGCAAAAGGCAGGCCGCATCGCCGAGATGGCGGGTGTGACCGATGGCAACTGGGCACCGGTGAATCCCGCCGACATGTCCGCACGCGCGGATGCCGATGTCTACGTTCTGGGCGACTCGGCAGAACAGGGCGACATGCCCAAATCCGGCTTCGCCGCCAACAGCCAGGCCAAGGTCTGCGCCAACGCCGTGCGCGGCGCGCTGACCGGGTCCAAGGTGTTCCCGGCGAAATATTCCAACACGTGCTGGTCGCTCATCGCCACCGATGACGGCGTCAAGGTCGGCGCCACCTACGAGCCGACCGAGGAAAAGATCGCCTCGGTCGACAGCTTCATCAGCGAAACCGGCGAGGATTCCGCCCTGCGCAAGGCGACCTACGAAGAGTCCGAAGGCTGGTACACCGGCATCACCACCGACATGTTCGGCTAAGCCAACCCGCAGTCCCGGCTTTGATCTCGGTCAAAGACCGGGGCGGCGCCCCTGTGCGACACCAAACCGACACCTAGGAGGACCGACCTTGAAACCCGTGATTCTGACGGCTGCCCTGGCCTTGGCCACTGCCGCCCATGCCGAAGCTCCGATCGTTATGCCTTATGACGGCACGTTCGACGACGCGACCTTCGCCGTGGAAACCGCGATCGTGGGGCAGGGACTGGTCATCGACTACGTCAGCCATGTCGGCGAAATGCTCAACCGCACGGGCGAGGACGTGGGCAGCGACGTGATGCTGTTCAAGGAAGCGGATATCTTCATCTTCTGCTCGGCCGTCGTGTCGCGCGAAGTGATGGAGGCCGACCCGATGAACATCGCGCATTGCCCCTACGGTATCTTCGTGGCCGAAGACGCAGAAGGCGCCGTGACGATAGGCTACCGCGACTACCCCGATGGTCCGATGGAAAAGGTCGAGGCCCTGCTGGCCGAGATCGTGAAAGAGGCGACAGAGAACTGATGAACTACCAGGAATTTTTCCGCTCCGAACTCGATGGGTTGCGGGCCGAAGGCAACTATCGCGAATTCGCGGAATTGGAGCGGCGGCGCGGGCAGTTTCCGCAAGCGAATTGCTATAACGGCCCCGGGACAGTGACGGTCTGGTGTTCGAACGATTACCTCGGCATGGGCCAGCACCCGGCCGTGCTCGAGGCCATGCACGACGCCCTCGACACCACCGGCGCCGGGGCAGGGGGCACGCGCAATATCTCGGGCACCACCCATGCCCACGTGCAGCTAGAGGCCGAGCTGGCCGACCTGCATGGCAAGCAAAGCGCCTTGCTCTTCACTTCGGGCTACGTCTCGAACTGGGCCGCGCTGGGCACATTGGCATCGCGCATTCCCGGGCTGGTGGTGCTGTCCGACGCACTCAACCACGCGTCCATGATCGAAGGCATCCGGCACAGTCGCGCCCAGAAAGTCATCTGGAAACACAACGACCTCACCGATCTCGAGGCCAAGCTGGCGGCGCTTCCCGCAAACGCCCCCAAGATGATCGCGTTCGAGAGCGTCTATTCGATGGACGGCGACATCGCCCCCATCAAGGAAATCTGCGATCTCGCCGACAAGTATGGCGCCATGACCTATCTCGACGAAGTGCACGCCGTGGGCCTGTACGGTCCGCGCGGCGGCGGCATCGCCGAGCGTGAGGGCCTGATGGACCGCCTGACCGTGATCGAGGGCACGCTGGGCAAGGCCTTCGGCGTTATGGGCGGCTATATCGCCGCCTCGACCGAGCTGTGCGACTTCGTCCGCTCCTTCGCCTCGGGCTTCATCTTCACCACCGCCCTGCCGCCCTGCGTCGCCGCCGGTGCCGCTGCCGCCGTGCGCCACCTCAAGCACAGCAGCGAGGAACGCAGCCAGCAACAGGCCCGCGTGGCCGAGGTGCGCGCCCGGCTCGACGCCATCGGCCTGCCGCATATCGAGAACCCCAGTCACATCATCCCGGTGATGGTGGGCGACCCGGTCAAGTGCAAATACATCTCGGACGTGCTGATGCGAGATCATGGTATCTACATCCAGCCGATCAACTATCCCACGGTCCCAAAGGGCACCGAACGGCTGCGTATTACCCCTTCCCCGGTTCACTCCGCCGAAGATGTCGAGCGTCTGATCGGCGCCCTTGAAAAGCTCTGGGCGCAGTGCCAGCTTGCCCGGCTGCCCATCGCAGCGCAGTGATCGGAAAAATATTCCGCCCACACGAGAAATAGGAAAATCCGTTTCGCCGGACCGTCCTTCGATGGTCCGGGGTTGTAACGTTTTCCGCGTTCCGGAACGTTGTTTCTTCTTTGCCGCCAAAGCCGGAACAATGCTCTTCGCCTTGGGTTTTGACTCGCGCGATATCACACCAGATAAGGACGGATTACCTGAATCAGGACGTGACCCATGCTGCTCGACTCCCTGCCGTTCGACCTGCCCGTGCAAACCCTGCATCTTCTGCTTGGCGCGCTCTTGGGCCTTGCCTTCGGTGTTGCCGCCCAGATCTCGCGTTTTTGTCTGAGGCGTGCCGTGGCGGGCGAAGACGGCGTGGATCGCTCGGCGCTCTCGGTCTGGCTGGTCGCGCTTGCCGTGGCCATCGGCGGCATGGCCCTGGCAGGGGTCATGGGCTGGGTCGAGCTTGGCGACCACCGCTACCTGTCCAGCAGCGTGCCAGTCGCAGCGATCGCCGTGGGCGGGCTCGCTTTCGGCATCGGCATGGTGCTCACACGCGGCTGCATGTCCCGCCTGACAGTGCTTGCCGGCACGGGCAACCTGCGCGCGGTCAGCGTCATTGCGCTTTTCGCCATTGTCGCCCACGCAACGCTCAAGGGCGTTCTGGCCCCTCTGCGCACATCCCTCGGAGCGATCCAGTATGACTTCGGCATCGGCAGCCTCGCGTCCATTCCCGGCTTGGCGCCCGCCGTGGCACTGGGCTTGCTGGCCGTCGCAGTCCTGCTCGCACACCGCTCCGGCGCCCGCGTCCTGCACCTTGTCATGGGCGCGGTGATCGGCCTCGTGGTCGTCGCGGGCTGGGCCGGAACCTCCGTCCTTCTGCTTGATGATTTCGATCCGCTGCCGGCACAGTCGATGGCCTTTACCCTGCCGTGGACCGACACGCTTTTCTATGCGATCGCATCCACCGCCGTGCCGGCGGGGTTTGGCGTCGGCGTCATCGGCGGCGTGATCGTCGGCAGTTTCCTCAGCGCGGCAGCGCGCGGCGAGCTTGCCTTGCAAAGCTTTTCGTCCCCCGTGCAGACGCTGCGCTACAGTGCCGGCGCGGTGCTGATGGGCTTTGGCGGCGTGCTGGCGGGGGGGTGCACCATCGGCGCAGGCCTCAGCGGTGGCGCGAACCTCAGCATCGCCGCTCTTCTGGCGCTTGGATTCATCGTGCTGGGCGCAGTCGTGACACGGGCCGTCCTCGCCCCGCGGGGTGCCGCGGTTCCCGCCGAGTAAAGCCCGGCCCGACCGCCGTCAGGGCGGGCGTCACGCGTCCATTTCGACAAACCGATATCCGGTTTCGGTCGCTTCGGCCCGGCCGATGCCGCCTTCGGGCAAGTGGAAACCAATCAGGGTCAAATCCTCGGCGGCCAGACGATCCAACAAGGCCTTGCGGGTCGCCACCGCCATGATTGGGTTCTGGTCCGATCCGCTCGGCCATTCAGGCCGGGCGAAGGCCACATGGTGATTGGCGATCGCATCACCAATGACCATCGCCGCATCCGTTCCGCGACGCAGCTCAAAGCTCATGTGCCCGGGCGTGTGGCCCGGCGTGGACACCGCGAAAATTCCCGGCAGCACCTCTTCTCCGTCATCAAAGAACGCGACTGCGTCCTCTATCGCTTCCAGCCGGTTCTTCGCGCCCACGGCGAACGCGGCACGTTCGGCTCCGATGGTGTTCACGGTTTCGGGATCCCACCAGTAAGCCCATTCCGCGCGGCCCATCATGTACACGGCTTGCGGGAACAGCAGGTCTCCGAAATCGTCCAAAATGCCCCAGATGTGATCGGGATGCGCGTGTGTGAATACCACGTGGGTGATGTCCTCTGGCGCAAGCCCGGCGGCCTCCAGGCTTGCCGGCAATGTGCCCGCGCTGGGCATGAAATTCGGACCGGCACCGGCATCGAATAGCACTGTGTTGGTGCCGTCGCGGTAAAGGGTCAGATTGCATTCCGGACGCACCTCGCCCCGGCTTTGCCCGGCGGCGTCAAGAATCGGCAGTAGTTCGTCCTGCGGCATCTGCTCGAAGATAAAATCGCCCGGCAGGACAAGGTTGCCATCGCTTACAGTCGTAACTGTAGCATCGCCAAGGGATATGTCCGCCAGGCTCCAACGCGGCAGCGCCGCGGCAAGTGGCAGGGACGCACCGGTCGCCATCAGGTGACGTCGGGTCAGTCTCATGATAGTCCTCCCAAGAATTCTATTATAGGAATATGTGCGAATGTTTCGTGCAGCGCAAGCGCCGTCCCGTACACCTGGCCCTTTGCGGTAAATGATGCATATGAGAGCTTGTTGTCGGCTTGGCGCGCGATGACCGCTTCGCGCTCAGGCTAACGAATCCTGCCCCTGCATGGGGCTCTGCTTCGAGACCGGTCTCCATCGCGGCGAAAACTGGAAAAGTGCCTTCCTTTTTTAAAACATCAGTCTTCAAACCTGATCGAATTCGGGCAAGGATTTTCTTGGGCACGAGCCATCGAACAAGTGGGAAACAGTAATGAGCGACTATGTTTGGGCGAGTGATGCGCTGACCGGCTCCTATCATGATTTCGCCGGGGACATCTATTTTCAAGGTGCAGATGCGATTAAACAAGCGCAGAAATGCGTCGCGAGAAGCTCTTACGGATATCCTTTGAGCCGAGAGGATATTCCAAAAAGGACTTTCGCCGAGAAAAACAATCCGCGAAAGCTGAATCACTTCAATGTCGTAGGGTTCTTTCTCGTGTCTCCAGAAGTCGCCGATGTCTTGCGACAGGTCGATTTGGGACAAGGCGGTCTTTATGAGACGCAGTTTTTCAAGCAGGACCAGGTGACCCCACTGCATTACAGGCACATGTATTGGGACATCGGCAATCAAAAGGAAAGCTTTCTTGCCGACGCGTCCCCGAAGGCCGACCAAACGACCGCACCCAGAGACTGGCCGGAACGGGATCGTGCACGAACCCGGCGTCGTCACTCGGACTGGCAAGACGACGATCTGGCCTTGAGCGCGGATGCACTGATCGGTCCGGACACGTGGGTGGAAAAGTGTTTTCGCGGGTCTTTTTTCATTAGCGACCGCCTGGCCCGGATGCTGCGTGCGGAAGGCCTCGACCGGGATTTCAACCTAAAACGTTGCCGCATTCTAGGTTGATTTTCGAAATGAACCGGGGTCGTCAAGGGTATGGTGCGCACGCGCTTCGGGCCGGCGTACGTGCTTGGATGTCACTGAATACAGCCATTCCACTGGAAAACGCGATGGCAGCTCCGTCCGGATCGCCGGGACGCATCTCAAACAGCTTGCGAAGTTGTCTGCCGTCGCCGGTTTCTTGTCATCGGCCCGTCCTGAACGATCTCAGGTCTTTACTACATCCTCTACGGCAAAGGGCCGGCGCTCACGCAGCCGGTTTCCACTTGATCGAACAGCCGACCGAGGCAATCTGGTCGCGCGGGCCTTCACCGGTTTCCGCCACCTGCTTCATCGCCTCGAAAAGCTCGCGCGGCGCATCCGGTTCGGCGGGGGACATACGCGACGCATCCAGGCGGCCGCGGTACTGAAGCCCCAGCTTGGAATCGAAGCCGAAAAAATCCGGTGTGCACGCGGCATGATAGGCCCGCGCAACCGCTTGCTCTTCGTCATGCAGATAGGGAAATGGCAGGCCGGCATTTTCTGCCAGTTTGACCATGTTCTCGAAACTGTCGTCCGGATAGGCGTCGGCGTCGTTGGCACAAATCGCCGCCACGCCGATGCCAAGCTCCTGCAACGCCTTGCCGTCTCGCACGATCCTGTCCAGCACGGCCAGAACATAGGGACAGTGGTTGCAAATGAACATGATCAACAGACCGTTTGGGCCCGCAATATCATCCCGCGTATACATACGCCCGTCCGTGGCCGGCAGCCGGAAATCCGGGGCCGGCCAGTTGAAATCACACACCGGCGGTTCGTTTGCAGTCATGATCGTCCTCCGTCGCGGTTACGGGGACAGTCTTGCCGACCAGCGGCGGCTTGGCAACAGGGGGCTCGTCATGCCGGGGCTCATCGAAAAGCAAACGGCGGGTCAGGGTCCATGACGCCGTCGGCATCCCAGCGGTCGGCCAATGTCAGACCTCGTGCCGCCAGCATATCCAGAATGCGCTTGTCGATCGTGTCGATCAACCGTCCGAATTCCATTTCGTCGCGCACCAGCTTGGCGACATCCTGCGCGATCAGAGTCCGCTGTTGTGCCAGAAGTTCGCCGATCCAGTGCCGCGAGGTTTCCGCCAGCACCTTGACCGACGCCATCATCAGTTCGCGCAGCTTGTCGGTGTTCAACTCGACCTTGTCGAGACAATCCAGCGATCCCTGCTTGATCGATTCGATCGCCACGTCGGTGCGCATCCGGTTCGACATCATCACCACCGCGGCGGCAAAGTTCGTCGGATGGCTTTGCACCATTTTCTGGGCTGCCAGTCCGTCACTGTCAGGCAGCATGTAATCAATCAGGATCACATCGAAACTGCCCGCGTCCAGGGCTGCACCGAATTCGCCGATCGTCGCGGCACTGACCGAATTCACGGGCATCCCGGTCGCGTCCAAGGTGCGCGCCAGTCGTTTCTGATCGAACGGATCGTCGTCGAGGATAAGCACGTCAAAGCAATCGCCGCGCCGGCCGCCGTTCAGGCAGGTTGCGGGAAGCGCCTGAGTGACCATCGGCTCCTTGGGGATGGGGGAAATAGACGCCATGTCGTAACCTTTCTCACGAAAACACCCGGAAATCGTGACCTTATGCTAGAGGCGCGTACCTTACCAATCTGTTACCGACACATGGTCTGATACTGCGGATTTTAACGACTGATCAGCGTTCCCGGCAAAGATGTTCACGGATTGGAAACCTGGCTCTGAGATATCTACTTTCGCGCGAACACCAGGAAAGAGAGGCGATACGTGTCACGCTCGTTCACCTCTGACAGCCAGGGCCCGGTACAGGAGGCTGAGGAGTTTCTGTACATCCTGACGCACGACCTCAAGGCATTCGCCAGGGCCATGCGCACGATACCCGACTGGATCGTCGAAGATCTGGCGGCGCAGCGTATTGTCCTGTCCGCCGACGCCGCGGACAACCTCGCCATGTTGCGCGACTACGCGCATCGGCTGGATGATACGCTGACCGCACTGACAGAACTTTCCCGGGTGGGCCGTCTGGCCGACCCGCCTGCAATGCATGACCTTGACGGGCTGGTGACCGAAGTGTGCGACGACCTGCCCGCGCACCCCGGGCTAATCCGTGACATTGATTGCGGCGGCCTGTGTGTGACGGGCCCCAAAAACGATATGAAAAAGCTCTTCAAGGCGGTCCTCGGCAACGTTGCCGCGCATCACGACCGCGACTTCGGAAAGCTGCGGGTCACCGCCACCCCGTGGCAGGACCGTGTTCAGGTGGTCGTGACCGACGACGGTCCCGGGATCGAACCTGCTCATTGGACCGCTGTCTTCAAGCCTCTCGCGACCCTGCGCCCGAAAAGCGAGACGGGCTTTTCTGGCGTCGGTCTCGCCATCGCGCAGAAAGCCGTACGCAGCCTGCATGGCGAGATCGCGATCATCCCGACAGAGGCACCCCGCGGCCTGAGCCTACGCTTCGACCTGCCACGCGCCGGTTGCGGTCACTGACCCTGCCCATCCCGCACGCTTTGTCTGGCCAAGCTGGGGATAGGCTTGCTATCACCATCGCATGTTTTCGCTCCTTCGCGCCAGGTGGATTGTCATCACCCTGTTTCTGCTCGCCGTTGTCGCGGCGGCGGCGACCGTCTGGCGCTACGGCTACAGCCAGGGTCTGACGCAGCTGTCCAAGCAGGGGCGCGCCGACCTCGCGCTCGCGGCCGATCGCTTTACCGGCGAGATGCGCCGTTTCCGGGAACTGGCGGTTCTCATGTCCGATCATCCCGAACTGGCAGACCTGACCGGTGACGCGCCCGACGTTCCAGCGGCCACGCAACTGCTTCAGGAAGCCGTCGACAAAAGCGGTGCCGCTGCGCTGATCTTCACCGATGCCGCCGGCGCGGTGCTGGCCGAGGCCGGCGAGGTTGCGCTCGACCCATCCGGCAGCAGCTATTTCGCCCGCGCCATGCATGGGGCGCTGGGGTCGTTCTTCGGCAGGCTCGGACCCGACGGGCGACGCGTCTACGCCTATGCGGCGCCTTCCTTTGCGGTGGACGGTTCCATCCGGGGCAGTCTTATTGCCGTGGTCGACATCGCTGAAATCGAGTGGGGCTGGATCGGCGGTCAGCCGGTGGTCTTTTTTACCGACGACAACGGCCGCGTGTTTCTCTCCAATCGTGCAGAGGTCCTTGGCTGGCGCATTCGGCCGGACGGGGCCGGGCTTGCCGCGCCCGAAGACGATGCATCGGCGGGCGATACGACAGGCCTGGCCCCGGACATCTGGACGCTGGACCACGGCGATTACCTGCCAAAGCGCGCCTTGCACCTTGCCAGCCCCAAGCCCGTGATCGGAATGACCGGACACGCGCTGATGAACGTCGCGCCGGTGTCTCGCATGGCAGGCCTGCAATCGGCATTTTTCGCGGCGATCTGTCTTGCCTTCGGCGCGGTGCTCCTGCTTCTGGCCGAACGGCGCCGCGCGCTCGCCATTTCCAATGCCCAGCTTGAGGTGCGCGTGGCGGACCGCACGGCGGAACTGTCTCACACCAACGCCGCCCTGCGCCGTGAAGTGGCTGAGCGGATGGAGGCCGAGGCCGCATTGACCCGCGCCCAGGAGGATCTGGTGCAGGCCGGCAAGCTGGGTGCGCTGGGGCAGATGTCGGCGGGCATCAGCCATGAACTCAACCAGCCCTTGATGGCGATTCAGCAATTCGCCGACAACGGCGCCTCGTTCCTCGACTCCGGGAAAACGGGTGCCGCGCGCCACAACCTCAGCCGTATTTCCGACCTCGCGGGACGCGCCGCACGCATTATCCGCAACCTGCGTGCGTTTGCCCGCAACGAGGCCGAGCCTGCCGGCAAGGTCGATCTGGTAAGCGTAATCGACAGCGCGGTCGAGATGACCGAGCAGCGTCTTGACCGCGAAGGCGTGGCGCTTGAATGGCATCGCCCCGAGTTCCCGGTCTATGTGCTTGCGGGCGAAGTGCGGCTGGGCCAGGTGTTCGTGAACCTGATCAACAACGCGATCGATGCGATGGGCGGACAGCCCTGCAAACGCATCGAGCTGACGCTTGTTGCCGGCAACCGCCCGACAGTGACGGTGCGCGACACCGGGCCCGGAATTTCCGATCCGTCCAAGATTTTCGAGCCGTTCTACACCACCAAGGAGGTCGGTGGCGAGGATGGGCTGGGTCTTGGTCTTTCCATCTCCTACGGCCTGGTCGAAAGCTTCGGTGGCCGTATCAGCGGCAGCAACGCACCGGACGGCGGTGCGATCTTCCGCGTCGAACTGGATCCCTGGCAGGACGAGGCCGCAGCATGACGATGGAGGTATTGATCGTCGACGACGATGCATCCGTGCGCGAGGCCCTGGCCCAGACACTTGAGATCAACCAGCTTTCGGCACGGGTTGCCGGCTCGTTCATCGAGGCCAAGGACCATATCACCCCCGATTTCCCGGGCGTGATCCTGTCAGATATCCGTATGCCCGGCCGCGACGGGTTCTACCTGCTGGACTACACCCGCAAGACCGATGCAGAACTTCCCGTCATCCTGCTGACCGGCGAAGGCGACATCCCGATGGCGGTACGCGCCATGGGGCAAGGCGCGTTCGATTTCCTGGAAAAGCCCTGTGCCCCCGATGGTCTGCTGCCTGTTCTGACCCGGGCCTTGCAGACCCGCTCGCTTGTTCTGGAAAACCGCCGGCTGAAACGACAGCTCGAGACCGGAGATGCCGCCGCGCGAATGCTGTTCGGTACGTCCGTACTGGCCGAGAACCTGCGCGAACGGGTGCGGCGCGTGGCGGCCATGGGTGCCGACGTACTGGTGACCGGGCCGCCCGGCGCGGGGATATCGAAGGTGGCCGAGGTGGTGCACCTGATGACGCCCGCCGGTCGCGGACCTTATGTCAAACACCCTGCGGCGGCCCTCGATGCAGCGGCGTTGGATGACGCTTTGGCGTCGGCCCGCGGCGGAAGCCTGTTCATCGAAGAGATCACGGCACTGCCGCCGCACGCGCAGCACGCTCTTCTGGACCGGCTTGAGGAAGGCGCCGAAACACGGCTGATCGCAGGCACGACGACCGATCTCGCCAAGGCGGCCGAGGACGGGCGTTTCTATCCCGAACTCTATTACCGCCTTGATGTGGCGCTGGTGCGCATCCCGGCCTTGTCCGAGCGGCCCGAGGACATTCCGGTGCTCTTTCGGCATTACGTGGCACAGGCCGCCGAACAATCGGGCATCGCCGCGCCGGACATCGCGCCGGATCATCTGGCCCGCCTGATGGCGCAGGACTGGCCCGGAAACGCCCGTTCCCTGATGAGCGCCGCCATGCGCTTTGTCCTGGGTATGCCTGACGAGGTTACCCGCGCCGCGGATCTCGGCCTCTCGGAACAGATGGCGCAAGTGGAACGCTCCCTGCTGATCGCCGCGCTTGGCCGTCAAAATGGTCGCGCGTCAGAGGCAGCAAAGGCGCTGAAACTGCCGCGCAAGACGTTCTATGACAAGCTGGCCAGGTACGGGATAAAGCCCGAAAATTACCGCCGCGGCGACAGTTAGCGCGGTATCCGTGCCACAGACCCAGGCATTGGTGCACATATCGGCAAACGGTGATTCCGCGCACATATGAAAGACCTTAGGCTCCTGCGACACGACACGCGGCACCAGATCGCGGGCGAAAAACGGCAGAGCAGGAAGATCCCATGACAACCGCGACACCCCCCGACAAGATGCCCAAGGGCATGATGGCCGCCGCCCGCTGGGCCGCCGAGCGCACGCCCGAGAGCCGCAATCGTGCTGTCGACCTCTACCGCGCCATTGCCATCAGTTTCGTGATCCTCGGTCATTGGCTGCTGGTCGCAGCCGTCATGCGCGACGGCGAGGTGACGCTGGTGATCCTGTTGGCCGAACAACGCTGGACCCATTACGCGACCTGGCTCTTCCAGGTGATGCCGGTCTTCTTCTTCGTCGGCGGGTTTTCCAACAGCCTGTCCTGGGATTCCGCTCAAAAGGACCCGGAAAAGAAGCGCGCCTGGGCCGCCACGCGCCTGTCGCGCCTTCTGAAACCCACCGTGCCCGTCGTTCTGGCCTGGGCCGCGGGCGGAGTGATCGCGCGCGCCATGGGCGTATCGCCCGAGCTGATCGGTTTTGCATCTCAGGCGGCGCTCGTGCCGGTCTGGTTTCTGGCCGTCTACATCGTCATCACCATGGCCGTGCCGGTCACCGTCGCGCTGTGGGATCGCATAGGTGTCCTGTCGGTCCTCTTGCTGGCCCTAGGTGCCGTCGTCGTGGACGCCATCGCCTTCGGTCTCGACCAGGGGTGGCTGCGCTGGGCCAACTACGGCTTCGTCTGGCTGGCCGTCCATCAGCTTGGCTACTGGTGGCGCCGCGCCGCGCGGCCCAAGACATGGGCGCTGGGCTTCATCGCCTCGGGCGTCGCGTGGCTCTACGTGCTGATCGTGCAGTTCGGATACCCCGTCGCCATGGTCAGCGTGCCGGGCGCCGAGATGTCCAACACGCGCCCGCCCACCACCGCGATGCTGGCCGTGGGTGCCGTGCAGATCGGCGCGATCCTGCTTTTCACGGACCTCGCGCAGGCGTGGCTTCAGCGCACGCGGCCTTGGGCGCTGGTGATCCTCTTCAATCAGATGATCATGTCGATCTACCTGTGGCACATGACGGCGCTGATCATCGTTGTCGGCATCGCCGTGTTGTTGGGCGGCGTCGGCCTGCAAGAGCCGCCGGGCAGCGGCGCCTGGTGGGCCATGCGGCCTGTCTGGCTGGCGCTCTTCACCGTCGTACTGGTGCCACTCGTTTTGATCTTCGTACGGTTCGAGGCCGGCAGCCGCACCAAACCCGCCGGTCGCCCCGGCCCGATCCTCGCCATGCTGGGCGCCCTGATGACCTGCGCCGGGCTTATCGTCATGGCCATGGTCGGGCTGGGCGCGGACAACATCACCGGCGTCAACTGGCTGGCCGTGGGGCTGGTGGCGGTCGGCGTGCTGGTGGCGACGCGGCGCTGGCCGGGCAGGGCGGCCTGAGCGCCGTATCACCGAACTGTGCGAAAATCCGCACAGCAGCGTTGAGGCGCGTGCGGGAATCCGCACAGGCGATTCGAGGGCGTCTCGGGTCACAGCGATTCGAAAGCCTTAATGCACTGAAACTCTTCAATATATCTTGATTCCCGTGATCTTTCTCCGAATCAGCTTGTTGCATCCTTCGCAATCGCCATTCTGGCTGCGCAATACCGTGACGGTATCTAAACCAGTCTCGAATTAGGGAGGAGAGACCATGAAATTCCTGTCTGCCGCATCCGCGGCACTCGCACTGACCGTGTCTGCCGGCGCCGTAAGCGCCGCCTGTGACGATGGTGAAATCGTCGTCAAGTTCAGCCACGTCACCAACACCGACAAGCACCCAAAGGGCATCGCCGCCTCGCTGCTGCAAGAGCGCGTTAACGAGGAAATGGACGGCAAGATGTGCATGGAGGTGTTCCCCAACTCCACGCTCTACAACGACGACCAGGTGCTCGAAGCGATGCTTCAGGGCGACGTCCAGCTCGCCGCGCCGTCGCTGTCGAAATTCGAGAACTTCACCAAGGTTTTCCGCATCTTCGATCTGCCCTTCATGTTCGAAAACATCGACGCGGTCGACAGCTTCCAGGCGTCCGACGCCGGCCAGGACATGCTCGACTCGATGCAGCGACGCGGGCTGCAGGGTCTTGGCTTCTGGCACAACGGGATGAAGCAGTTTTCGGCCAACGTGCCACTGCTCGAGCCGTCTGACGCCGAGGGCCTGAAATTCCGCGTGCAGACCTCCGACGTGCTCGTCGCGCAGATGGAAGCGCTCGGCGCCTCGCCGCAGCCGATGGCCTTCTCGGAAGTGTACGGCGCGCTGCAAACCGGCGTCGTGGACGGTCAGGAAAACACCTGGTCCAACATCTATGGCCAGAAGTTCTTCGAGGTGCAGGACGGCATCACCGAGACCAACCACGGCATCATCGACTATCTGCTGGTGGCGTCCAGCGACTGGCTCGACTCGCTGGAGCCTGACGTGCGCGACCAGTTCATGACCATCGTCGCCGAAGTGACCGAGACCCGGAACGCCGAAAGCTATAACGTGAACCAGGAAAACCGCCAGGCGATCATCGATGCAGGTGGCGAGGTGCGCGAGCTGAGCGCTGAACAGCGCCAAGCCTGGGTCGATGCGATGCGCCCGGTCTGGGACCAGTTTGTCGAGGATGTGGGCCAGGACAACATCGACGCGGCCCAGTCCCACAACAGCGGCAGCTGACGCAGGACATGGCGGGCGCGCGCTTGCGGCTTCGCTGAGGCCGGACCGCGCCCGCAGCGCCGGACCCCGGCGGCACCCCGTGTGCCGCCGGAACCCACACCGGCCTGACCCCACATGATCCGGAGGGAAACGCCATGAGCGTGAGCGGATACACACCATCGGGCCCGGTCGGACGCGTCGTCCACCGCGCCGAGGAAATCTTCATCGCCCTCATCCTGGGCGCGATGACCCTGATCACCTTCGCCAACGTCGTCCTGCGCTACGGCTTTTCCGAAAGCCTGCTTTGGGGACAGGAAGTGGTGGAAATCCTCTTTGCCTGGCTGGTTCTCTTCGGCATTTCCTACGGGTTCAAGGTCACCGCCCACCTCGGCGTTGACGCCATCGTCAACATGGTTGGGGGCGGTCTCAAGCGCGGCATGGCCATCATCGCCTGCCTTGTCTGCGTGGCCTATGCCTTTCTTTTGCTCAAGGGCGCCTATGATTTCTGGGCGCCGTTCTCGAACCTCAATCCGACCTCTGGCCGCTGGTTTCCCACCGGTTTCGAAGAGGCCCGCGCCCAGGGCTACGCCGTGGTCCGCCCCGTGCCGATCCCTTTCGGCAAGGAGTTCCTCGAGAACACATTCAACTGGTACATGGACGGCGATACCCGCGTGGTCGAGGAATATGACTACCTTCCGCGCGTCATTCCCTACCTGATCCTGCCCATCGGCGCGTCCCTGCTTCTGTTCCGCGTGGTCCAGGCCACCCTGGGCGTCGTTCGCGGCACCCGCCAGCGCATCATCACCAGCCACGAGGCTGAGGACGCGGTGGAAACCGCCGCCGACAAGCTCGCCCGCGGCGAAGCCGTGAAGAAGGGCTGATACCATGGAAGTCGCATTTCTCTTCATCATGATCATTGGCCTGCTGCTGATCGGTGTGCCGATCGCGGTCTCGCTCGGGTTCTCCTCGATCGTGTTCCAGCTGATGTTCTCCAACACGTCCATCGGCGCGGTGGCCAAGTCGCTCTATGACGCGATGGCAGAGCATTACACGCTGCTGGCCATCCCGTTCTTCATCCTCGCCTCCAGCTTCATGTCCACGGGCGGCGTGGCGAAACGGATCATCCGCTTCTCCATCGCCTGTGTGGGGCACCTCAAGGGCGGTCTGGCCATCGCCGGCGTACTGGCCTGCATGATCTTCGCCGCGCTCTCGGGGTCATCGCCCGCCACCGTGGTCGCCATCGGCACAATCGTGATCGCCGCCATGCGGCAGGTGGGCTACACCAAGGATTTCGCCGCCGGGGTGATCTGTAACGCCGGAACGCTCGGCATCCTCATTCCGCCCTCCATCGTCATGGTCGTCTACGCCTCCGCCACCGATGTGTCCGTGGGCCGCATGTTCCTCGCGGGCGTCATTCCGGGCCTGCTGGCCGGTACGATGCTGATGATCACGATCTACATCATGGCCCGGATCCGCAACATGCCCGCCGGCGAGTGGAAAGGCTGGGTCGAGATCTTCGACAGTTTCCGCGACGCCTTCTGGGGCCTTCTGCTGATCGGCATCATCATGGGCGGCATCTATGGCCACCCATGGATCAACCTTACCGGCGAGGGCAGCCTGATCTATTGGCAACCCGGCGCCTTCACGCCCACTGAGGCCGCCGCCGTCGCCGCCGTCTACGCCTTCTTCGTGGCCTGTTTCATCTACCGCGACATGGGCCCGCTCGCGGCGCCGTCCGAAGAGGAAACCTACACCGGGGCCATGGGCGAGCGCAGCGTCAATGCCGCCGAGGCCCCGCGCCCCGCGACCCTGCTGCAAAAGCCCTGGGCGCTGGTGACGGCCTTCTGGCACCGCGACACGGTGAACACCGTGTTCGAGGGCGCCAAGCTGACGATCACGCTGATGTTCATCATCGCCAACGCGCTTCTGCTCAAGCATGTGCTGACCGACGAACAGATCCCCCAGGCGATTGCCGAAAGTATGCTGGCCGCGGGCCTCGGCCCGGTGATGTTCCTGGTAATGGTCAACGTGATCCTGCTGATCGGCGGCCAGTTCATGGAGCCGTCCGGCCTTCTGGTGATCGTCGCCCCGTTGGTGTTCCCCATCGCCATAGAGTTGGGCATAGATCCCATCCACCTTGGCATCATCATGGTGGTGAACATGGAAATCGGGATGATCACGCCGCCCGTGGGCCTGAACCTCTTCGTGACCTCTGGCGTGGCGGGAATGCCGATGATGAGCGTCGTGCGCGCGGCCCTGCCGTTCCTTGCCGTGCTCTTCGTCTTCCTGATCATGGTGACGTATATCCCCTGGATATCGACCTACCTGCCCACGACCTTCATGGGGCCGGAGATTATCACCAACTGACACCCCTGGCGCGCGGCCTAATCGTCGCGCGCCCGAACATTCTTCGCAGAAGAATGTGGCCAGAAAATTCTCCGAATTTTCAGCCGCCCTTGACCACCTTCAGCGCCCCTTCCAGACAGGATCGCGCTTTTCCGCAAAGGCCTTGGCGCCCTCCAACTGGTCCTCGGAATCATACAGCACATCGACGCTTTCAAATTGCCGCCGCGTGATCCGGTTCATCGCGTCCTGAAACGTCATCGCCTCGGCCTCGCGCACGATCTCCTTGATAGCGGCATAGACCAGCGGCGGCCCGCTCGCCAGTAGGTCGGCCATCTCCCGCGCCTTGGCCATCAGCTGGTCGCCGGGATGGATCTGGTTGATCAGCCCCCACCGCGCCGCTTCCTCGGCGTCGATCCAGCGCCCAGTCAGCAGCATTTCCATCGCGATATGATAGGGGATGCGCTTGGGCAGCTTCACGCTCGCCGCATCGGCCACCGTCCCGGACCGGATCTCGGGCAGGGCGAACTGCGCATGATCGGCGGCCAGGATGATGTCCGCGCTCAGCGCCCATTCCAGGCCCCCGCCGCAGCAGATGCCGTTTATGGCGGCGATGATCGGCTTGTTCATCGCCCGCATTTCTTGAAGGCCTCCAAAGCCGCCCACGCCGTAGTTGTCATCCACCGCATCGCCCCCGGCAGCGGCTTTCAGGTCCCAACCGGGGCAGAAGAATTTGTCGCCCGCGCCGGTGATCAGCGCCACCCGCAGTTCCGGATCGTCGCGGAAGTCCTTGAATACGTCGCCCATGATCCGGCTGGTCGCCAGGTCGATCGCGTTGGCCTTGGGCCGGTCCAGCGTCACTTCCAGCACATGGCCGCGTGTCTGGGTCTTTACGGGGCTCTCCGTCATGTCAGTCTCCTTTCCGGATCAGTGCATCCGCCGCCACGGCCCTTTCGGGCGTGCAGATCAGCGGGTTGATCTCGATCTCCTCCAGCCGGTCGCGTTCGGCGCCGACATAGTCCTGCACCGCCAGAACGGCGCGTGCAATGGCGGCGCGGTCCGTGCCGGGCTTGCCGCGATACCCTGCCAGCGCGGGGGCAATGCGCAAGCTGTCGAGCGCCCGTAACACTTCGTCTTCGGTGACCGGCAGGATCAGCGACACCGTGTCTTGCAGGATTTCCGTCAACGTCCCGCCAGCTCCCAGCGTCAGCACGAATCCGTGCGCCGGGTCCCGCACGACCCCCAGCAAAAGCTCGGCCACGCCGCCGCCGATCATCTCCTCCAGCAAAAAGCCGTCGCAGGCCATGCCCTTGGCCGCTTCCTCGACTTCCAGGGCGTCCCGCAGACCAAGCGCCACCAGTCCAGCCTCGGTCTTGTGTGCGATGCCCGTACCTTTCAACACCACAGGAAAGCCGATCTCCTTCGCCGCCGCCACAGCGTCTTCCACTGTATCCGCGACAATCGCCCGGGGCACGTCCAGGCCGGCGGCGGCCAGCGCGCGCTTGGCCTCGGCCTCTGACAGCAACCTTGCGCTTTCGGGCTGGTTTCCCTGCAACACGGGCGCGGGCAGCGGGCTGTGACTGCCGATGAAGGCCGCCGCCTCCATCGCGGTCAGAAAGTCGTCCAGCCCCTGCATCGGGATCATGCCGCCCGCCGTGGCGCGCGCGGCCATCGCCTCGGGCAGCAGCTCGGGCAGGGTGGACACCAGCACCAGAGGCCTGCCGGTCTTGGTCACCGCCGCCGCCCCGGCCTCGAACACGCAATCCCAGGCGGCGGGGTCGCACCGATCCGTGCGGGGAAAGTCGATGATCACGCAGGTCAGGTCTGCCGCGCCCTCCTGCATGATGCCAAAGACCTGCGCCATGCGCTCGGCGTCGTTCCAGATGAAGGTGTGGTAATCCAGCGGATTGGCCAGCGCGACCATGGGCCCCAGCGTCTCGCGCAGGCGGTCGCGTTGCGCCTGGGTCAGGTCGGGAAATTGCACCTCCCGGCCCTCGGCGCTGTCGGCCATCAGGCTCGCCTCGCCGCCCGAACAGGACAGGGAGGCCAGCGACGCGCCGGGCAACGGGCCCGCATAGTGCAACAGCTTCGCCGTCTCCAGCAAGGCGGGCAGGCTGTCCACCTGAGCCACGCCTAACCGCCGCAAAAGCGCGCGCGCCCCGGCGTCGCTGCCGGCAAGCGAGGCGGTGTGCGAGACCGCCGCCGCCTGTGCCCGCGCCGACTTGCCGGCCTTCAGCACGACCATGGGCTTTCCCAGCTCCCTCGCGGTGTGCACCAGCCACTCGAACGCGGCCACGTCGCCGATACCTTCGATGTGCAGCGCCAGCACCGTGACCCGCGGGTCCTGCAATAGCGTGTGGCCCAGCTCCGCCAACCCGGTCTGCGCCTGATTTCCGGCCGTGGTCACATAGGCCAGCGGCAGACCGCGCGACTGCATCGAGATGTTGATCGCCATGTTGGAGCTTTGCGTCAGCACCGCCACGCCGCTCTCGACCCGCGCACCGCCATGCTGGTCCGGCCACAAGAGCGCGCCGTCCAGATAGTTGATGAAGCCATAGCAGTTCGGGCCCAGAATCGGCATCTCGCCCGCCGCCTCCAGCAAGGCCGCCTGCAAGTCCGCGCCGTCACCGGTTTCGGCCTGCGCCTCGCTGAAGCCGCTTGCGAAACAGACCGCACCGCCCGCGCCCAACTCGCGCAGCTGGCGGACGACATCGACCGTGGCGTGCCGGTTCACCCCGATGAAGACGGCATCCGGTGGCGCGGGCAAATCATCCAGCCGGGCGCAGGCGGGCAGGCCCGCGATTTCCGCCTTCGACGGATGGACCGGCCAGACCGGGCCGGAAAACGCCATCTTCCTGCACTGCTCGACGACACTGGTGCACCAGGCCCCGCCGCCGATCACCGCAATCGACTTCGGCTGAATGAGGCGGCTCAGGTCGCGCATGGGGCGGATCCTTGCGCCAAAGAGTTTCTTGCCTCCGGCGGGGATATTTCCGGCCAGAGGAAGAAACGGTTTGTTAACCACGACCTGCAATGCTTGCCATGCGGTATAGGCGGGGACACCGATGACCGCGCCAGGGGAAGAGGCCGCGCCTTTTCCCGGTGGGAGCTTTCCAGGCTCCCCCCTTTTCCTCTGGCCACAAATATCCTCGCCGAAGGCATTCGTCTCTTATGCCCCCAGCGGTCGCAAAAGCTCGCGGCTGATGATGTGGCGCTGGATTTCCGAGGTTCCATCCCAGATCCGCTCGACACGTGCGTCGCGCCAAAACCGTTCCACCGGGAAGTCGTCCATCAGGCCCATGCCGCCGAAGACCTGCAAGGTGGCGTCGGTCACGCGGGCCAGCATCTCGCTGGCATAGAGCTTGGCCGACGCGATCTCGCGGTTCGCCGGCAATCCCTGATCCAGCCGCCATGCGGCGGCGAGGGTCAGCCAGTCGGCGGCGTCGATCTCGGTGACCATGTCGGCGATCTGAAAGCTCACGCCCTGGAACTTGCCGATCTGCTGGCCGAACTGTTTGCGCTCGGCGGCGTAATTCAAGGCGTAATCAAAGGCCCGGCGCGCCCGTCCCACGCTCATTGTCGCCACGGTGATCCGCGTGGCGTAGAGCCACTCGTTCATCACCGCGAATCCGCCATCGACCTCACCCAGCACCTGCGCATCGGGCAGGCGGCAATCGTCGAATTCCAGCACCATGTTCTTGTAACCCCGGTGGCTGACTGACTTGTAGCCTTCTCGAATGGTGAAGCCCGGCGTGCCGCGATCCACGAGAAAGGCGGTGATCCGCTTCTTGGGCCCTTTCGGAGTGTCGTCCTCGCCCGTGGCGATGAAGACGATAATGAAATCGGCATGATCCGCGCCCGAGATGAAATGCTTGGTGCCGTTCACCACCCAGTCGCCCCCGTCGCGCTTGGCGAAACACTTCATCCCCCGCACGTCCGACCCGGCATCGGGCTCGGTCATCGCGAGCGCATCCATCCGCTCGCCACGGACAGCGGGCAGGAGGTACCGCTCGCGCTGCTCGCCCTCGCAGGCCATCAGGATGTTCTGCGGACGCCCGAAGAAATGCGTCAGTGCCATGGACCCGCGCCCAAGCTCGCGCTCGACCAGCGCGAAATCCACGTGGCCCAGGCCCGCGCCGCCCACCTCCTCGGGGAAGTTGCAGGCGTAAAACCCGAGATCCATGCATTTGCGCTTGATCTCCTGCGCCACCTCGTCCGGCACCTCGCCGGTCCGCTCGACCAGCTCCTCGTGCGGATAGATCTCCTTCTCGACGAAGCTGCGCACCGTAGAGACGATCATTTCCTGCTCGTCCGTCAATCCGAAATGCATGGTCTCACTCCTCCGCGTGCAGGGCGGCCAGCGCCGCCACCTTGTCCGCCACGTCCTCGGGCGGCGCGCAGGTGCGCCGGGTCTCCAAGCTCACATGCAGCATCAACTGGTCGCAGGTCGCCATCACCTCGCCGTCGCTCTTGCGCTTCATCTCGTGAAAACAGCGCAGCTTCTTGCCGCCGCCTTCGGTCACCCGGCTCTCGACGATGATCTCTTCCCCGGCCCGCGTTTCGGCCAGGTACTTGATGGTCGTCTCCACCGTGAAATAGCTCAACTGCCGCTCCGATACATAGGCTTCGTCCGCACCCACAAACGCCATCACGCCCTCGGCCGCATCGCTGAACACCTGCCCGTAGCGGCCCTCGTTCATGTGCCCGTTCATGTCGGTCCAGTCGACCGGCACCATCCGGTCCTGCGTGATCATGGGCCGGGCGTCCTGCGGCGGTCGCATCAGCGTCCTTTGATGCTGACCGACCAGCTTGCCCGAAGCGGTGCCCTGCTGCTTCAGCGCCCGCATCATCGCAATCAGGTTGCGGTCACGCTTGCGCTCCAGCTCGCGGATCGTGAGGTGCCCCGACTGCGCGTCCGACTGGTCCGCGATCAGGTCCACCAACTCGGGGGTGAACTCCGGCACATCCATCAGCTTGGTCCAGGGCCAGCTCAGCGCCGGCCCGAACTGTGCCATGAAATGCCGCATCCCGGCTTCGCCGCCCGCCACGCGGTAGGTCTCGAAGAGGCCCATCTGTCCCCAACGCAGGCCAAAGCCATAACGGATGGCGTTGTCGATCTCCTCCGTCGTGGCGATGCCGTCCTTCACCAGCCATAACGCCTCGCGCCACACGGCTTCCAGGAAACGGTCGGCGATATGCGCGTCGATCTCCTTGCGCACATGCAGCGGATAAAGGCCCACCTCGGTCAGCACCGCCTTGGCAGCCTCGACCATCTCGGGCGATGTCGCCTCGGACGGCACCACCTCGATCAGCGGCAAGAGGTACACGGGGTTGAACGGGTGCGTGACCATGATGGTCGACGGATCGGCGGCACCTTCCTGCAACTCGGACGGCTTGAACCCGCTGGTTGACGAGCCGATGGGCACGCCCGGTGCTGCAGCCTGGATCTCGGCAAAGACCTTGTGTTTCAGGTCCAGCCGCTCGCTCACGCTTTCCTGGATCCAGTCCGCGCCCTCGGCCGCCTCGGCAATCGAGCCGTGAAAGCTCAGCTTGCCCTCAGCGGGCAGGGCACAGTCATAGAGCATCGGCAAAGCGCCGCGTGCATTGGTCAGCACCTCGCCCACCTTGCGGTCGGCCTCCGGGTCGGGGTCGAACACCCGCACGTCCCAGCCGTTCAGCAGGAACCGCGCGGCCCAGCCGCCGCCGATCACGCCGCCACCAATGATTGCCGCCCGTTTCGTCATCGTCTTTCCCTTTATCTCACCTTGATCCGCGAGGTGTCATAGCCGTTGAAGTTCAAAATCTCCGCCGCCGCCCGCAGCCGGTCCGCCCCGCCTTCGGGGCGACGGTCGAGGATCCAGCCATAGCTGCCATCGGGCGTCCCGATTGCCGCCGTGCGGAAATCGTCGTCCACCCAGACGACCCACATCTGGCGCGGCGCCGCGCCTTCGCGGTTCAGTTGCCAGCGGTTCTGCCCCAGCGGCCTGGCCAGCCAGATCTCGGTGTCCGTCTCGCAGTCGCCGGACAGCAGGCACGCCTCGGTACGGAACTCCACCGCCTCCTGACCGCGCAGATCGGGCAGCAGGGTCACCATCGCCAGCCCGCCGTCGCCCGGGAAGTAGCCGCGCACGAACCACGGCCCGCCCATGTCCTGCATCCCGTTGCCGCGTGTCGTCACCGACAGCGGTTTGCCGGTGTCGCGGAATGTCCGATCAGGCGCCATCGGCCCGCTGGCGCAGCCCGCCAGCGACAGGGCCGCCGCGAGGTATGTGGTTCGGTTCGTCCAGTTTCGCATGGTGTACCTCATGTCGTGATGCTTCACGCGCATCATGGCACCAGTGTCTCGGTGTGGCCATCCACCGCCATAACCTGACCCGAGATCTTCGACGCGCCCGGCGAGGCGAGAAACAGCACCATATCGGCCAGGTCGTCGGCGGTGACCCAGGAGCGCAGGCTGACACCCTTGACGTATCGCGCGCGCACTTCGTCCTCGGTCTTGCCGCTGGCGGCGGCCTCCATGGCCACGACCCGGTCCATCCGGTCGCCTTCCACCGCGCCGGGGGCGATGGCGTTCACCCGCACGCCCGCCGGCCCCAGCTCCATCGCCAGCGTCTTGGTCAGGCCCACAAGCGCCCACTTGGCCGAAGAATAGGGCGAGCGATAGGGATAACCCCATTGCCCTGCGGTCGAGGTCGTCAGCACGATCAACCCGGACCCTTGCGCACGCATCACCCGCGCGGCCCAGCGGCAGGTCAGGAACGACCCGTGCAAGTTGACCGCGACGCACTGCTGCCACGCGGCATAGTCGAGGTCCTCGATCAGCCCCGCCTGTCCGCCGGTTCCGGCATTGGCACAGACCACGTCGGCCCCGCCCCATTCACCTTCGACCTGGCCCAGAAAGCCGTCCATCTGGGCCTCATCGGTGACATCGGCCTGTTGCGCGATAAGCGATGGATTCGCGTCGGCCATAGCGGCGACGGCCACTGGATCAGCGTCGCAAATCGCCACGCGGTCGCCCATCTCAAGGAACCGCTCGGCCAGTCGCTTGCCGATGCCCGACGCGCCGGCGGTGATGACCACGCGGCGGCTCATGGCCGGGTTGTCCGGCAGGCGCAGATGGCACCGACGCGACGCCACCCAAATACCGACGCGATACCGACAGCCATTTTCAGACCGGCGCCCGCTTGGTCAGGCCCAGCTTCTTGCGCACGTCCTCGGGCCCGACGACGCGGGCGCCCAGCCTTTCGATGATCTCTTTCGCGCGCGTCACGAGCTCTTCGTTGGTGGCCAGCACGCCCTTGTCCAGCATCAGGTTGTCTTCCAGCCCGACCCGCACGTTGCCCCCCGCCAGCACCGAGGCGGCGACATAGGGCATCTGGTTGCGGCCCAGCCCGAAGGCGCTGAAGGTCCAGTCGTCGGGTATGTTGTTGACCATCGCCATGAAGGTATTGAGGTCGTCCGGCGCCCCCCACGGAACGCCCATGCACAGCTGCACCAGCGCGGGACTGTCCAGCACGCCGTCGCTAACCAGCTGTTTTGCGTACCATAAATGGCCTGTGTCAAAGGCCTCGATCTCGGGCTTCACGCCCAGCTCGGTCATCATTCGACCCATCGCCGTCAGCATTCCGGGCGTGTTCGTCATGACGTAATCGGCCTCGGCAAAGTTCATCGTGCCGCAATCCAGCGTGCAGATTTCCGGGCGGCATTCGGCCACATGCGCCACACGTTCGGTCGCGCCGATCATGTCGGTCGCGCCCTCGTTCAGCGGCAGCGGGCTCTCGACATCGCCGAATACCATGTCCCCGCCCATCCCGGCGGTGAGGTTCAAAACCACGTCGACCTCGGCATCCCGAATGCGCTCGGTCACCTCGCGGAACATGCCCACGTCCCGCGACGGCACCCCGGTCTCGGGATCCCGCACGTGGCAATGCACCACCGCCGCCCCAGCCCTAGCGGCGGCGATGGCGCTGTCGGCAATCGCTTTCGGGCTGCGAGGCACGTGGGGGCTCTTGTCTTGTGTTCCGCCCGAGCCTGTTACGGCGCACGTGATGAAAACGTCTCGGTTCATGGCGAGTGGCATGGAAGAAGCCTCCTTTTGCTGACATCAGCATATCGCGCTGGGAATGACATAAATCTTGCGGTAAAAGACAAAAATCATGCCGGAATGGACAAATTCAGCTTCTTCACCCACGCGGATCGGCTTTCTGCTTTTTGATCGCTTTTCCAACCTGTGCCTGGCCAATTGCATAGAGCCTTTGCGTGCGGCCAATACGCTTGGACCGGGCGCTTTCTTCGACTGGACGGTGATAAGCCTCGACGGCGGACCGACACGGTCTTCCAGTGATATCGAGATGATCGCCCGATGTTCGCTGTCTCAGATGCCGAAGGTCGATTACCTTTTCGTACTGGCCAGCTACGGACACGAGGCACATGACACGCCAATGACCCGTCGGGGTTTGCGTGAAGCTGCCCGGCAAACCAACCGGATGGTGGGGCTTGATGCAGGTCCCTGGCTGTTGGCGGCAGCCGGCCTGCTTGACGGAAAGCGCGCGACGGTTCACTGGGACCTGCTCGATGCCTTTACCGAGCGCTTCCTCGCCGTCGAGGCGGAGCGGGCGCATGTTCTGAGTGATGGTAGCGTGATCACGTGTGCAGGGGCGATGTCGGCGCTGGATCTGACGCTGGACCTGATCGCCCAGCACCTAGGAATGTCTGTTCGATTGGATGTCGAGGCGTTGTTCCTGCAAGGCGACCCACCCGTGGGCGGAAGCCGCACGGCGCAAGTTACGGATCCGCTGGTGCGCAAGGGCCTGCAGTTGATGCGGGATACGATTGAAAATCCCATCTCCGTTCAGCAGCTTGCACAGCGCCTGTCCTGTCAACCGCGCACGCTCGACCGGCGTTTTCGGTCCAGGTTGGGCGCGCCGCCGGGCAAAGTCTATCGCCACCTACGGCTTGCGGCGGCACGCAAATTTATCGAGGACAGCAATCTGGGAATTGCCGAGATCGCGGTGCGATGTGGCTACGACTCGCCGGCGGCCATGACCCGCGCCATAAAACGGCAATACGGGACAACCCCGCGCGATTTGCGGCGCCATTGACAGCGATCAGACTGCCGCTAAAGCTGCGCCAATGACAAACATTACGCGCAACGTGGCCGTGATCGGCGCCGGCATCGTCGGTGTATCCACCGCGCTTTGGCTGGCGCGGGACGGACAGAATGTCACGCTGGTCGACAGGTCAGCACCGGGCGAGGCGACCAGCTTTGGCAACGCCGGCCTTCTTGCGTCCGCCGCGACTTTGCCAGTGCCGGGGCCGGGGCTGCTGCGCAAGGCGCCGCGCATGGCGCTGGATCCGCGCGAACCCTTGTACCTGAGACTGCGGCACCTTCCGGCGTTGGCGCCGTGGCTGTTTCAGTATCTGCGTTATGCGTCTGCAAGTGCCGCGCGCACGCGCGCCGACGCGATCCTGCCTTTGATTGGCGACAGTCTTGCCGACCACCAGGCATTGGCTGCCGGAACGCCGGCCGAGCGGTACGTCCAGCCCTGCGATTATGTTTACGGCTATACGGACAGGTCTGGCTTCGAGGCCGACCGCTTTTCCTGGGACACGCGCACAGCGCAAGGTTTCGATTTCTCGGTCATGGATCGTGACGCTTTCCGCAAATATGACCCGGCTTACGGCGACGCGATCGGTTGCGCGGTCAGGATGCCCAACCACGGGCGCATTTCTGACCCCGGCGCATATGTGAAAGCGCTGGCGTCGGCGGCCGAACGTCTTGGGGTCAAGTTCGTGCGTGGCGAGGTCACAGGGATCGACAAGGAGAGAGGGCAGGTTCGGGGACTATGTATCGCGGGTGAGACCCTGGCTTGTGACACAGTCGTGATTGCAACTGGTGCTTGGTCGAAGGCGTTGACCCGCTCTCTGGGGCTCGTCGTTCCCCTGCATCCCGAAAGTGGTTTTCACATCGAGTTGTGGGAACCGTCACAAACGCCCCGAGCCCCTTTGATGTTTGAGGTCGGCAAGTTCGTTATCACGCCGATGGACGGCCGCATCCGGCTTGCGGGAATGGTGGGCTACGGCGGTTTCGATGCGCCGCCGCCCGAAGCGCCTTACCGGATGTTCCTGCGCTATCTGAAGAAGGCGTTGCCGGACTTGCGGTGGAAAGAAACGACGCGCTGGATGGGGCACCGGCCGGCAATGACGGATTCGCTGCCCATGATCGGTCCCGTTCCGGGGGTTGTCGGCGCGTATACCGGCTTTGGCCACGACCACGTTGGCCTGACGGCGGGCCCGAAAACCGGTCGCATTCTGGCGCAGATGATCTCGGGGAAGCATCCGAATATCGACGTTGCCCCATTCGCGCCCGGGCGTTTCAGCCGCTGACGCCAAATTGCTGTGCGTAGATGAACGCACCTATGTGCGGCCCGCGTCTGCGGTATCGACTTTTGAAGATCCGTCCTAACTCGTAAGTTGCAAAAACACAGGCGCACTCTTCGCGCCGGTTTGACGTTCCAGCGACTGCCAACAGGGATAGGAGCCAGACATGATTTCATTCACCCTCAACGGAAAAGAAACCCAAATCGACGCAAGCCCGGATATGCCTTTGCTTTGGGCGCTGCGTGATGAACTCAAGATGACAGGCACGAAATTTGGCTGCGGGGTGGCCGCTTGCGGGGCGTGCACAGTGCATATCGACGGCGTGCCGACGCGATCCTGCCAGACCTATCTGGGTGATCTGGACGGGGCGACCGTCACGACGATCGAAGGCGTTGAAAGCGATGCCGCCAAGGCAATCCAGGAAGCCTGGGTCGAGCTGCAGGTGCCGCAATGCGGTTACTGCCAGTCGGGCCAGATAATGTCGGCCTCGGCACTGCTGGCAGAAACGCCCAAGCCAACAGACGAAGATATCGACACGGCAATGGACGGCAACCTGTGCCGCTGTGCGTCCTATGCCCGCATTCGCAAGGCCATTCACAGGGCCGCAGAAATCATGGAGGCGTAAGATGAGACTGATCGACAAACGCGACCTGATGCCCGCGACACGCGCGATGACGACGACGCGACGCGGATTTCTGACTATGTCCGCCGGTGCCGCCGGTGGCCTTTTGCTTGGTGCCGCCGTGCCGGTACGCGGTCTGGCCCAGTCCGGCGCTCAAGGCGAAGTGCTGGTGACGCCGTTCGTGCACGTGATGCCCGACAACACCGTCCTGGTGCTCAGCAAGCACCTTGACATGGGGCAGGGCACGGCGTCGGGTCTTGCCACGCTGGTGGCCGAGGAACTTGATGCTTCGATGGACCAGGTGACCACCGATTTCGCGCCGTCCAATCCCGAGGTCTATGCCAACACCGCATTCGGCGTGCAGGGCACTGGCGGGTCCACCGCCATGCCCAACTCCTGGGAGCAGTATCGCAAGGCCGGCGCAACCGTCCGGGCAATGCTGGTCAATGCGGCGGCAAGCGAATGGGGTGTCGACGCCTCCGAAATCGGCGTAGCCGAGGGCAAGCTGTCGGCTGGCGAAAACAGCGCGACTTTCGGCGAATTGGCGAGCCTCGCGGCCAGCCAGCAACCGCCTGAAGACGTGGCGCTCAAGGCGCCCGGGGATTGGGTTTACATCGGCAAATCGTTCGCCCGCGTTGACGTGCCCCAAAAGACGCAAGGCAGCGTCGGCATGTTCGGTATCGACAGGCAGCCTGAGGACGGGCTGGTTGCCGTAACGGCCCGCCCGCCTCGTTTCGGGGCAACGCTGGCGTCGGTGGACGCGACTGATGCGAAAGAGATGGACGGCGTACTTGATGTGCTTGAAATCCCGCAAGGCGTCGTCGTGGTGGCGGAGACCACGTGGAAGGCGATGCAGGCGCGGGACGCGCTGACGCTGGAATGGACCGAAGGTTCGGGCGAGACCCGTGGCACCGATGCGCTGATGCAAGAGTTCCGTGCCCTTCTGGACCAGCCCGGAAACCCCGCAGAACCAAAGGGCGATGCCGCCGCCAAGCTGGAGCAGGCGGATAAGATCATCGAGGCGGATTACGTCTTTCCGTATCTCGCCCACGCGCCGATGGAGCCGCTGGACATGACCGTTCTTTTTGACGGCAGTTCCGCGCAGTTCTGGGGTGGCTCGCAATTGCAGACGGTGGATCACGGCACGGCAGCATCGGTTCTCGGGCTCGAGATGGGACAAGTGCAGATCCATACTAAGTGGGGCGGCGGCTCGTTCGGGCGCCGTGCCACCGGTGACGCGCATCTGGTCGCCGAAGCTGCGACGATCGGCAAGGCCTGGCTGGACGCCGGGCACGACGCGCGGCCCATCAAGCTGGTCTACACCCGCGAGGATGACATCAAGGGCGGCTATTATCGCCCCCTGACGATGCACCGGGTGCGGGCGGGCCTCGATGCCGACGGCAACATCTCGGGCTGGGAGCATCGGATTGTCAGCCAGAGCATCGCCAAGGGCACACCTTTCGAGCAATACATGGTCAAAAACGGCGTCGACGATACCACGATCGAGGGTATTCACCCGACACCCTATGCCATTCCCGACCTTTCAGTCGACGTGCATCACCCGGATGTCGGCGTGCCGGTCCTGTGGTGGCGCTCGGTCGGGCACACCCACACGGCCTATGTCATGGAAACCATGATGGACGAATTGGCAGAGGCCGCCGGGCGTGACCCGGTCGAGTTTCGCCTGTCCTATCTCGGAGAAGACGCGCGGCTGGCCGGGGTGCTGAAACTTGCAGTCGAAAAGGCCGGAGAGGCCGGGCCGGAAGGCACGTATCGCGGGATCGCCGTGCACAAGAGCTTTGGCAGCTACGTGGCCGAAGTGGCTGACGTGCGACTGCGCGAAGACGGCACGATCAAGGTCGAGAAAGTGACGTGTGGCGTGGATTGCGGTGTTCCGATCAACCCCGACAACGTCGTGGCGCAAGTCGAGGGCGCCTTGGGGTACGGTCTGTCGTCGATCCTGCGCGAGCAGGTCACCCTGACCGATGGTGAGGTGGACCAGTTCAACTTCCCCGACTACATGCCGCTGCGCATTTCGGACATGCCCCAGGTTGAGGTGCATATCGTGCCCTCGACCGAGGCGCCCACCGGCATTGGCGAGCCCGGAACGCCGCCCATCGGCCCTGCCGTGGCCAACGCGGTTTACAAGGCGACAGGCGAGCGGGTGCGCAGCCTGCCGATGTCGCAGCACGGGCTGGCCTGAGGCCGGTTGCTCGAGACTTGGAAGAAGGGGCGGCAACGCCCCTTTTTTCGTTCCGGCGATTTGCAACGGAGCTTCTGGCGATCCCGCGAGGACTCGAACCCCGAACCTGCTGATTAGAAGTCAGCTGCTCTATCCAGTTGAGCTACGGGACCGCTTGGCGAAAGCCTTACCCAAGCGCGGGTGCGAATTCAAAGCCGAAATCACCCGAAAGGATCTTCGGGATAGCCTACGCCCGCAAGGTATAGTCCCTGCGGCGGGCAAACCGGTCCGCAGGCAGCGCGGTCGCAGGCCTCAAGTGCGGTTTTCATCTGACCCGGCTCCCAGGCCCCGGCGCCAACGCGTTCCAGCGTGCCGACGATGCTGCGGACCTGGTTGTGCAGGAAGGATCGGGCGCGCAGCCGGAACTGGATTTCCGGACCGCTGAGGTTCTCGACCTGAGTGATGGAGATGTCATCCAGGGTTTTCATGGGGCTTTTCGCCTGGCAAATGGTCGAGCGGAAGGTGGTGAAATCGTGGTGACCGACAAGGTGGGCCGCACCTTGGCGCATGGCCTCGACATCCAGCGGATTCTGCACGCGCCAGACCAGCCCCTTGTCATGGGTGGCCGGCGCGCGGCGGACCAGCAGTCGAAAGAGATATCGGCGCTCGATCGCCGAGAACCGAGCGTGCCAGTCGTCGGCGACCTGCGCACAGTCGAGGATCGCGACGGGCAGGGGCTTCAGGTGATAATTCAACGCCTCGGACAGGCGGAACGGGTCCCAGTTCTTGGTCATGTCGCAGTGTGCGACCTGTGCCAGCCCGTGCACCCCCGCATCGGTGCGCCCCGCCGCCGCAATCGTGTGCGGGCCGGGTTCCAGCCGCGCCAGCGCATCCTCGATCGCGCCTTGCACCGAAGGCTGATCGGCCTGTCGCTGCCAGCCGGCGAAGGGCGCGCCGTTATATTCGACTTTCAATGCATAGCGGGGCATGAAAAGGGCTTAGCGCGACCGGGGGCGCGGAACAATCCCCCAACGCTCCCCTCTGGCACATGCCGGGTGTGCGGCCTATCTTTAGCGGAAAGAGAAGGGGCAGTTTGGTGCTTTCGGATATCGCAGATGGGCTGACGCGCGGGGTGGAACGCGTGGGCGACACGCTGTCGGGCGCGTTCATGGAACCGGTGATCCGGCTGGGCGTCACCGGGCTGAGCCGCGCGGGCAAGACGGTGTTCATCACCTCACTGGTGGCCAACCTGATGGATCGCGGGCGAATGCCGGGGCTGGTCGCCGCCGCTGAGGGGCGCATTTCGGCGGCCTATTTGCAGCCGCAGCCCGACGATACGCTGCCCCGGTTCGAGTATGAAAAACACCTGGGGGCGCTGACCGCCGAGACGCCGCGTTGGCCGGACAGCACAAGGACCGTGTCGGAGTTGCGCCTGTCGCTGCGGGTGCGCCCGTCGGGCTTGCTGGCCGGATTGCAGGGGCCGCGGACGGTGCACCTGGATATCGTGGATTACCCCGGCGAATGGCTGCTGGACCTGGGCCTGATGGACAAGAGCTTTGCCGAGTGGTCAGCAGAAACCCTGGGCCGGTTGGAAAGCCGCGAGCAGGCGCAGGGCTTTCTGGCCTTGGCCCGCGAAGTGGATGCCACGGCCAAGCTGGAGGAGCCCGTGGCGCAGTCGCTGGCCGAGGCGTTCACCGCCTATTTGAACGCGGCGCGGGCGGCGGGGCTGTCGGATTGCACGCCGGGCCGGTTCCTGCTGCCGGGCGATCTTGCCGGCTCTCCGGTGCTGACCTTCGCGCCGCTGCCCGCGCCCGACAGCCCGCCAAGGCGGTCGCTCTGGCGCGAGATGGAGCGGCGGTTCGAGGCCTATAAATCCAAGGTGGTCAAACCCTTCTTCCGCGATCATTTCTCAAGGATCGACCGGCAGGTCGTTCTGGTCGATGCGCTAGGCGCCATTCACAACGGCCCGCAGGCAGTCGAGGACATGCGCCGCGCGATGGCCGATATCCTGGGGGCGTTCCGGCCGGGGCGGAACGCCTTCCTGTCCAGGCTGCTGATCGGACAGCGGGTCGAGAAAATCCTGTTCGCGGCCACCAAGGCCGACCATTTGCACCATACGCAGCATGGGCGCCTGACGGGTATCATAGAGGCGCTGATGCGGGATGCGCGCAACCGGGCGGATTTCGCCGGGGCCGAAACGGCGGGAATGGCGATTGCCGCGCTCAGGGCCACGACCGAGGAAACGCGAGAGCATGGCGGGCAGACGCTGGACTGTGTGCGCGGTACGCTGATGACGCCCGAAGGCGAGCGCGGCAAGCAGGCGGCGTTCTATCCCGGGGCGTTGCCCGAGGACCCGGCCCACCTGCTGGGCCCGGCGCGGGACGGGGCCGAGGCGTGGCTGGAGGCCGAGTACGAGGTGATGAATTTCGCACCCGCGCGGCTGACGCTGAAGCGTGGAGAAGGGCCGCCGCATATAAGGCTGGACCGGGCGGCGCAGTTCCTGATCGGGGATCGGTTATGACCCCGTTTCGTGCAAGGCTTTGGCATGTGCCCGGCTTGCTGGCGGTGCTGTGGCGGTACCGGGACTCGAGTTGGTGGGATGACCTGACCATCATGCTGCGCCTGACGCGGCAGGGTTGCGTTCGGGCCGTTGCGGATGGCACTGGCATCGCTGGTTTCAGCCTTTGCCGGGCGGGCGAGTTACACGCGCTTTACGTGCATCCGCGGGCGCAGGGGCGCGGGCTGGGGCGCGTTCTGTTGCAGGATGCCCAGGACCAGCACGAACGGCTAAACCTTTGGGTGGCCGAGGAAAACACCGGGGGCAGGCGGTTCTATTGCCGCCATGGCTTTGCCGAAAAGACACGGGCGGATGGTGCGAGAAATGACGAGGGGCGGCCCGAGATCCTGATGGTCTGGCCGCCGGAGCGCAGGGTGGAGACATGAGCAAGCGGCCGGTTCTGATCGACATCGAAGAGGGTGATGACAGCCCCCGCCCCGACATGGCGCCGCCGGTGCCGGACCCCGTGTTGGAAGGCCACCCCGAGGGCCGCGCGATGCAGACCGTGGCGACATTGGCAGCGAAGAAACCGTCGCGCCTGGCGCGTTGGTTCTGGGGCTTGTTGCTGTCGATCCTCGGGGCCGTGATTTCCTTTGCCGCTTGGGACTTCGTGATGGCTCTGCTGGCCCGCAACGTGGTGCTGGGCTACGCCGTCACCGCGCTGATCGCGGCGTTTGCCCTTGTTTGCCTGATCATTGTCATTCGCGAGATGGCGGCGTTTTCGCGGCTGGCGCGGATCGACAAGCTGCACCGAGCGGCGGATGCGGCTTTGGCGGGCGCGGACCTGAAACAGGCGCGGCGCGTGGTGCATGACCTGACGCAGCTTTACGCGGGCCGGGAGGATACCAGCTGGGGGCGGGACCGGCTGCGCGACTATGGCCCCGAGCAGATGGATGCGGGCAGCCTGCTGGGGCTGGCCGAGACGGAACTGCTGGCGCCGCTGGACCGGGCCGCGGCGCGCGAGATCGAGGCCGCAGCACGGCAGGTGGCGACGGTGACGGCGGTGGTGCCGCTGGCCTTTGCCGACGTGATTGCGGCGCTGACGTCGAACCTGCGGATGATCCGGCGGATTGCCGAAATCTATGGCGGGCGGTCGGGCACGCTGGGCAGCTGGCGGCTGGCCCGGGCGGTGATGACGCATCTTGTGGCCACGGGCGCCGTGGCGGTGGGCGACGACCTGATTGGCTCGGTCGCCGGAGGAAGCCTTTTGTCCAAGGTCTCGCGCCGGTTCGGTGAGGGGATCGTCAATGGCGCGCTGACGGCCCGGGTGGGCGTGGCGGCGATGGAAGTGTGTCGGCCCCTGCCGTTCCGGGCGGGCAAGCGGCCCTCGGTGACGCGGATGGTGCAGCGGGCGCTGACCGGGCTCTTCAGCGGGGTTAACAACGTGTAAACAAACGGCAATTTTCGCTCGGTGTGTCGGTATTTTCGCCCCAAGGCAGATGCAGCCTCGCGGTTTTGCCCAAATTAGCGGGAAATCATTAACGTCCGGTCGCGGGGCCGTGCGTCAGAACGGGTTACCCAGCTTCGGGATGCCGCCGGGCAGGGTCTCGCGGTTCACGACGCCCGCGCGCAGGGTCTGGCCGATGCGGTGGGCGAGTGCGGACCAGGCGGCGGCCTTGGTCGGGGAAAGCTCGGAGTGCAGGGTGGTGTCGAAGAGGTCGAGCCATGTCGAGAACATGCCCGGTTTGACATTGCCCGCCTGCACATGGGCCTGCATGGCATTGCCCACGTAGCACCGCTCGTGCAGGATCGTGTTGGCCCAGAAATCGCTGACGCGGGCCTCGTGCGCGGTCCAGTCGGCGACATGGGCGGCAAAGACAGGGGCCAGCCCGGGATGCGCGCGGCACGCGGCGTAGAAGGCCGAGACCACGCGCTCGATCTCGGCGCGGGTGATCTCGAAACGGGGGGGCAGGACCGGTGTCATGGCCTCGAATCTGGCCGTTGGAGGGGCCGGATGCAATGGGAAACGCGATTCGGGAAACATGGTTAACGCCGGCGGATCGTGGGAAATCGGAACGTCGGTATTGCGTCGGTATTCGGGTGGTGCGCCGACGGTGCGGATTTTCGCGATCTGGCGCGTTAACAGGGCGGGCGTTGCAAAAGCCTTGAGAAGGCTTTTGCCAAGACTTTTCTGAAAAGTCTTGGCGCGGATGGCGGGGCCGGGTTCTACGGCTTGCTCCTTGGAACGCTGGCACCTATAACGCCCCCCATCATGACCCGCTTTGCGATCATCATTCGAATTACATGCCCGGCGCTCTGAGACAGACGAGCCGCCGGGATCATAGGCGTATGGACCACCGCGCCGCCCCCACCCAGAGATTGAAATGCCAGTGACAAAGGACGTCACAGATGTGTTCTGACACACCCGATTACAAAGACACGCTGAACCTGCCCCAGACCGATTTCCCGATGCGCGCGGGTCTGCCCAAGCGCGAGCCCGAGTGGCTGGAGCGGTGGAATGGGCTGGGGGTTTACGACCGCCTGCGCGAGAAGGCGACAGCCGAGACGCGCCAGCCGTTCACCCTGCACGATGGCCCCCCTTACGCCAACGGGCACCTGCATATCGGCCACGCGCTGAACAAGATCCTGAAGGACATGGTGGTTCGCTCCCAGCAGATGATGGGGCGCGATGCGCGCTATATCCCCGGCTGGGACTGTCACGGCCTGCCGATCGAGTGGAAGATCGAGGAGCAGTACCGCAAGAAGGGCCAGAACAAGGACGCGGTGGATATCGTCGATTTCCGCGCTGAGTGCCGCAAGTTCGCGGAAGGCTGGATCGACATCCAGCGGGATGAGTTCAAGCGGCTGGGCGTGACCGGCAAGTGGGAGAAGCCTTATCTGACGATGGATTTCCGCGCCGAGCGGATCATCGCGGAGGAGTTCCAGAAGTTCCTGATGAACGGCACGCTGTACCAGGGCTCGAAGCCGGTGATGTGGTCGCCGGTGGAGAAGACCGCGCTGGCCGAGGCGGAGGTGGAGTACCACGACAAGGAGAGCTTTACGGTTTGGGTGAAGTTCGCCGTGGCCGAAGGCGATCTCGAAGGTGCGCATGTGGTCATCTGGACCACGACGCCCTGGACCATGCCGTCGAACAAGGCGGTAGTTTATGGTGAGGATATCTCTTATGGCCTTTACGAGGTCACGGGAACGCCGGACGAGTGCTGGGCCAATGTGGGCGACAAATTCATCTTGGCCGACAAGCTGGCCGGGGACGTGATGGGTCGGGCGCGGCTGAATGACGACCAGTGGAGCCGTGTGCGCGACGTGAGCGCCGACGAGTTGGCTGGTCTGAGCCTTAAGCATCCGTTGCACGGCGCTGAGGGGTCGAATGGCGAGTGGGACGATCTGCGTGATTTCCGCGCGGCCGATTTCGTGACCGACGAGGAAGGCACCGGGTTCGTGCATTGCGCGCCCAGCCACGGGATGGAGGAGTACGAGCTTTACCGTGGCCTCGGGATGCTGGACCAGGTCATCACCTATAACGTGATGGACGATGGCGGTTTCCGTGCCGACCTGCCGTTCTTTGGCGGGACTTATATCCTTGACCGCAAGGGCAAGGAGGGCAACGCCAACAAGACGATCATCGACAAGCTGGTCGAGGTGGGTGGCCTGCTGGCGCGGGGCAAGATCAAGCACTCCTACCCGCATTCCTGGCGCTCGAAGGCGCCGGTGATCTATCGCAACACGCCGCAATGGTTCGCCGCGATCGATCGCGAGGTTGGCGACGGGCAGGACAAGAGCGGCACGACGATCCGCCAGCGGGCGCTGACCGAGATCGACAAGGTGCAGTGGACGCCCAAGACCGGGCGCAACCGTCTGTATTCCATGATGGAATCGCGGCCGGACTGGGTCTTGTCGCGGCAGAGGGCGTGGGGTGTGCCGCTGACCTGTTTCGTCAGGAAAGGCGCGATGCCCACCGACGAAGGCTTTCTGCTGCGGGATGAGGCGGTCAACGCACGGATTCTGGAGGCGTTCGAGGCCGAAGGCGCGGATGCGTGGTACAAGGAGGGCGCGAAGGAGCGGTTCCTGGGCAATGACTACGATCCGAACGAGTGGGAGAAGGTCGACGACATTCTCGACGTCTGGTTCGACTCCGGCTCGACCCATGCGTTCGTTCTGCGCGACCGCGAAGACGGGTCCGAGGACGGTATGGCGGATCTGTACCTTGAGGGCACCGACCAGCACCGGGGTTGGTTCCATTCGTCCATGCTGCAATCCTGCGGCACGACGGGGCACGCGCCCTATCGCGGCGTGCTGACCCACGGGTTCACGCTGGACGAGAAGGGCAACAAGATGTCCAAGTCGCTCGGCAACACGATCGTGCCGGACGAGGTGGTCAAGCAATACGGTGCCGATATTCTGCGGCTGTGGGTGGCGCAGACCGATTACACCAATGATCAGCGGATCGGGCCGGAGATCCTGAAAGGGACCGCCGACAGCTATCGCCGGTTGCGCAACACGATGCGCTTCCTGCTGGGGGCTTTGAGCCATTTCAGCGACGCGGATCGGGTGGAGCCCGAGGACATGCCCGAGCTGGAACGCTGGGTGCTGCACCGGCTGGCGGAGCTGGATCACCGGGTGCGCACGGGCTATGCCGCCTATGATTTCCAGGGGGTGTTCCAGGCGCTTTTCAACTTCGCGACGGTGGAGTTGAGCGCGTTCTACTTCGATATCCGCAAGGATGCGCTGTATTGCGACGGGGACACGCCCCGGCGGCGGGCGGCGCGGACGGTGATGGATATCCTGTTCCATCGCCTGACCACGTGGCTGGCGCCGGTGCTGGTGTTCACCATGGAGGAGGTCTGGCTGGAGCGGTTCCCGGGCGACGAGAGCTCGGTGCACCTGGTGGATATTCCCGAGACGCCGAAGGAATGGCTGAACGAGCCGCTGGCGGCGAAATGGGCCACGGTGCGGCAGGCGCGGCGCGTGGTGACGGCGGCGCTGGAAGTGCAGCGGACCGACAAGGTGATCGGGGCGTCGCTGGAAGCGGCACCCGTGGTGCATGTGCAGGATTCCGAGGCGCTGGAGGTGCTGAAATCGGTCAATTTCGACGATATCTGCATCACGTCCGATATCCGGCTGACCGACGATCCCAGCCCGGCGGAGGCGTACCGCCTGCCCGAGGTGGACGGTATTACCGTGGTCTTCGAGCGCGCGGAAGGCGAGAAATGCCAGCGCTGCTGGAAGATCCTGCCGGATGTGGGGACGCACACGCATCCGGGTGTCTGTGCGCGGTGTAACGAGGCGTTGGGGTGACGGTGGGGTGAAACCCCACCCTACGGCCATGACGGATGACGAGATCGCCGATGTGCTTATGCGGCTGGCGCGGGAGCGTGGAGCGGGTAAGACGTTTTGCCCGTCCGAGGCGGCGCGGGCGCTGTCCGAGGATTGGCGAGATTTGATGCCGCGGGTGCGTGCCGTGGCGGCAGGGCTGCCGCTGGTGGCGACGCAGAAAGGTCAGGCCGTTGATCCGTTGGAGGCCAAGGGGCCGATCCGGCTGGGTTTGGCCGAAGGAGAGACGTGATGCCACCCATCCAGACGATTTCGACCGGCTTTGTCGTGGCCATGGTCGGGTTCTTCAGTTCCTTTCCCATCGTGTTGCAGGGGCTGGCCGCGGTTGGCGCGAGCGATGCGCAGGCGGCCTCCGGCCTGATGGCGGCGGCGCTGGCGATGGGGCTGGCGGGGATCGTTCTGAGCCTGTGGACGAAGATGCCGGCCTCGGTGGCGTGGTCGACGCCGGGGGCGGCGTTGTTGGCGGTGACGGCACCGGTAGAGGCTGGGTTCGCAGGCGCGGTGGCCGGGTTTCTGGTGGCGGGCGCGCTGACCGTGATTTCAGGGCTTTGGCGGCCTCTGGGACGGTTGGCGGCGGGAATACCCGCGCCGCTGGCACAGGCAATGCTGGGGGGCGTGCTGATGCCGCTGGTTGTCGTGCCGGTGCTGGCGGTGGCCGAGACGCCACTGGTGATCGGACCGATCCTGGCGACGTGGTTCGTGCTGGGCCGGATCAACAAGCTGTTGGCGGTGCCGGGGGCGGTCGTGGCGGCGGGGATCACGGTGCTGGCTTATGGGGACCTTGGCGCGTTTGACGCCGGGGGCTGGGTGACGGCGCCGGTCTTTGTGATGCCGGAGTTCTCGCTGGCAGCCGTGGTGGGGATCGGACTGCCGCTTTATGTGGTTACGATGGCGACGCAGAACGTGCCGGGGCTGGCGGTGATGCGGGCGCATGGATACGCGCCGGAACCGGGGCCGTTGTTGAGTGTCGTGGGCGGGTTCAGCGTGCTGTCGGCCCCGGGAGGCGCGCCGCAGACCTGCCTTGCGGCGATCACCGCGGCGATGTGCGCCGACGAGGACAGCCACCCGGACCCCGCGAAGCGCTATTGGTCGGCGGTGATGGCGGGGGTCTTTTACTGCATTCTGGGCGTTTTTGCCTGGGTAATCACGACCTTCGCAGGCCTTGCGCCGCCGATGGTGATGGCGAGCGTCGCGGGGGTGGCCCTGTTAGGCGTCTTCGCCAATTCCACCGCCGCCGCGCTGGAGGATGCGGAGTATCGCGAGGCGGCGGTGATCACGTTTGTAGTCACGGCCTCGGGCGTGACGGTGTTCGGGCTGGGCGGGGCCGTGTGGGGGCTGTTGGCCGGGGGGCTGGTGCAGGTCGTGAAGTGGGTGAAGGGGTAGGCCGAGGAGTGGCGCGCGGGTTTTCACCCACCCTACGCGAAGCCGTGTGGGGGCTGTTCGCCGGGGGCTGGTGCAGGTGGTGAAGGTCGCGCGGACAGGGCGCACCCGCTAGGACAAGGCGAAACGTGTGCGTGACCGCTTTGCGGACAAAGCCGCCGATCACGACGGAGGCGAGCGGCAGCCCCTGGGGTGGCGATCCGACGGCAACTATGAAGCACTTGATGCTTGCCAAACACGTCCTCAGAATGATCGTTGCGCCCAGCCTCAGCCAAATCGCCAGCCCAAGGGAGGGGCTGACGATGGCCGGGCCGCTTCGCGGCTGTTAACCGGCTGGGGGCTCGATACCAGTGTCTTACATGGGCTCGATCCCGGCATTCGTTGCAGTAGGGACGAATGTCGGCAGTGCGGACGAGACGGACGTCAGCCTCACAAGCCGCGTGATTGCCAGACCGCGGGATGGCGTTCCAACGGGTCTTCAATGCGCTTTATGGCAGCCATGTCCGCAAGACTTTCAATCGAAGCACCAACGTCACCCAATCGCCAGCCCGGGGGGCGGTCTGGCGATCGCGCGGCGGCCTCCGGCCTTGATTCCGCGCGACACGTGTCTTTCTTCACGTCGGATATGCCGGACATGAAAGACGTTTGATCTACAGCCCCGACGCGGAGACAGGCCGCAGGCCCCGAACCACCGTCGGATTGCCGCGCCGCGGCCCGTCGATGGCGCTCGGGGCTATGGATCACACTTGAGCACTCAGGGCTCGAAGCCGCCCTTGTGGACCTTGCGCTTCGGCTAGTCCCTCCAAGTCGGGTGGAAGCGGCCACCCGGGGACAGGGTGAAGATCTCGCAGCCCTCCGCCGTGACGCCGATGGAATGTTCGAACTGGGCCGAGAGCGAGCGGTCGCGGGTCACCGCCGTCCAGTCGTCGGAGAGTACCTTGGTTTCGGGGCGGCCGAGGTTCACCATCGGCTCGATGGTGAAGAACATGCCTTCCTCGAGCGTCGGTCCGGTGCCTTCGCGGCCGTAATGCAGCACGTTGGGCGGCGCGTGGAACACCCGGCCGAGGCCGTGGCCGCAGAAATCGCGTACCACGCTCATGCGGTGACCTTCGACGAAGCTTTGGATGGCATGGCCGATATCGCCGAAGGTGTTGCCGGGCTTGACCGCCTCGATTCCCTTCATCAGGCTGTCATGGGTGACCTCGATCAGGCGCTCGATCTTGCGATTGCGCTTGCCCGCGACATACATGCGCGAGGTGTCGCCGTACCAGCCGTCGACGATCACGGTGACGTCGATGTTCAGGATATCGCCATCCTTGAGCTTCTTGTCGCCGGGGATGCCGTGGCAGACCACGTGATTGACGCTGATGCAGCTGGCGTGCTGGTAGCCCTTGTAACCGATGGTGGCGGATTTCGCGCCGGCCTCGGTAACCTTGTCCTCGATGAACTTGTCCAGAACGGCGGTGGTCTGGCCCACCTCCACCAGGTCGGCTACCTCGTCCAATATCTCGGCGGCCAGCGCACCGGCCTTGTGCATACCGGCGAAATCCGCCCTCTCGTGGATGCGGATGCCGTCGCGGGTCAGTCTGCCTCGGTGCTGTTCGTTCACGTCTGGGTCCATGTCAGCCTTGTATTTCGAGTGTATGTAGGCTGAAACCCGGCCAAGGACCAGAGGGGCGGCTTATCGCAGGGGCAAACTGCGTCGAATTTCGACCTCTTCGGGCGTGATTGCACAATCATAGGCCAGAACCTCGACCCCCGCGAGGCGGGCCATCAGCAGCGCCTCGGCATAGACGTGGTCTATGTCGGCGGCCACGGTCAGCCGCGTGCAGTCGGTGCGCTGGACGAGGTAGAAGAGCACTGCGCGGTGGCCGGACGTAGCCATGTCTGCCAGCTCTCGCAGGTGTTTGGCGCCGCGGGCGGTGACGCTGTCGGGGAACTCCGCAAGGCCCTTTTCGCGGCTGAGCGTGACGGATTTGACCTCGACATAGGCATCGGGCAGGTCCGGGCCGCGCAAAAGGAAGTCGATCCGGCTGTTTTGCCCGTATTTCTGTTCGGGCAGGACGGTGTCGTAGGCGGCAAGCTCGGGGATGTCGCCGGCGGTCAGCGCGGCCTTGAGGGCCTTGTTGGGCAGGCCGGTGTCGACGCCGGTGAAATGACCGTGCCCATGATCGACCAGCCGCCAGCCGTATTTCAGCTTTTTCTTCGGATCGTCGTTGGGTTCGACCCAGATGCGCGTGTCCGGATCGGCCAGCCCCATCATCGAGCCGGGATTGGCGCAATGGGCCGTGACCTCGCGCCCGTCCTCGAGCCTGATATCGGCGAGGAAGCGTTTGTAGCGGCGGATCAGCGTGGCCGGTTCAAGAGGGGTTTGAAAGCGCATCCGCCATGCCTATACCGGAGCAAGACCTGCCGCAAGGAGAGCCGCCATGCCCAACCCAACCGCCGCGATGCTGGTGATCGGTGACGAGATCCTGTCGGGCCGCACGCGCGATGCCAACATGCATCATCTGGCCGGGCGGCTGACCGAGCACGGGATCGACCTGAAGGAGGTGCGCGTGGTGGCGGACGATCCGCGTGCCATCCAGGAGGCGGTCAAGGCGCTGGCGGGAGCGTATGATCACCTGTTCACCTCGGGCGGGATCGGACCCACCCATGACGATATCACCGCCGAAAATGTGGCGGCGGCCTTTGGCCTTCCCATCGGGGTGCGCGACGATGCGCGGGCCATCCTGGAGGCGCACTACGAGAAGCAGGGGCTGGAGATCAACGAGGCGCGGCTGCGCATGGCGCGGGTGCCGGAGGGTGCCACGCTGATCGATAACCCGGTGAGCGGGGCGCCGGGGTTCACCCTGGAGAACGTGCACGTGATGGCCGGCGTGCCCAAGATCTTCGAGGCGATGGTGGAAGGGCTTTTGCCGACGCTGACGGGCGGGCAGCCGGTGGTGTCGCAGACCCTGCGCGTGGAGCGCGGCGAGGGCGATATCGCGGGGCCGTTGGGGGCATTGGCGGAGCGGTACGACGCGCTGTCCTTCGGGTCGTACCCGTTCATCGTGAACGGGCGCTTCGGCGTGAACGTGGTGATCCGGGGACAGGACGAGGCGGAGGTGACGCGCGCGATGCAGGACCTGGAAAAGGCGTTTCCGGCATGAGCGGGCTGCCGGATGCCAAGAGGCTTTACGCGGTGACCGAGGCCACGTGGCCCGCCGCCGCGATGCATGAGGCGGGACCGTGGACCCTGCGCGACGGCAGGGGCGGGGGCAAGCGGGTGTCGGCGACGACGCTGCGCGAGCCGGGCACGCCGGTCAGCCGCGAGGCGCTGCCCGAGGCCGAAGGCATGATGCGCGAGATGGGGCAGAACCTGTTGTTCATGATCCGGCATGGCGACGAGTCGCTGGATGCGATGCTGCGGGCCGCGGGGTATGACGTGATCGACCCCGTGAACATGTATGTCTGCCCGGTCGATACGCTGACGGGCGAGGACCCGCCGCCGGTGACAACCTTCGATCTGTGGGAGCCGATGGCGATCCAGCTGGATATCTGGGACGAGGGCGGCATCGGCCCGGCGCGGGTGGACGTGATGCGCCGGGTCGAGGGGCCCAAGACCTCGCTGTTCGGACGGACCGCGAACCGGCCCGCCGCCACCGGGTTCGTCGCCATATCGGACGGTGTGGCGATGATCCACGCGCTGGAGGTGCGGCAAGGTGAGCGGCGCGGCGGGCAGGGGCGGCACCTGACGCATCACGCCGCGCATTGGGCCGCGGCGCAGGGGGCCACGCATCTGAGCGTGCTGTGCACCATCGCCAACGACGCGGCCAACGCGCTCTACTCTTCCCTCGGGATGACGCTTGTGGGACAGTATCATTACCGCATCAAGAAGGATGGCCGCACCGCATGAGCCACGACAATCTGCCCACCGCCCTGAACCTGCCGATGGCGGACCCGCTGCCCGACGACACGAAGAAATATTTCGATGTCTGCCAGGACAAGCTGGGCATGATCCCGAACGTGCTGCGGGCCTATGCGTTCGATATCGAGAAGCTGAATGCTTTCACCGCCATGTATAACGAGCTGATGCTGGGCGAGAGTGGCCTGAGCAAGCTGGAGCGCGAGATGATCGCGGTGGTGGTCAGCTCGATCAACCGCTGCTGGTATTGCCAGGTGGCGCATGGTGCCGCCGTGCGGGCGCTGTCGGGCGACCCGGCCCTGGGCGAGGCGATGGTGATGAACTGGCGGGCCGCCGGGTTGGATGCGCGGCAGACGGCGATGCTGGAATTTGCCGAGAAGGTCACGAAGGCCAGCGCCGAGACGGTCGAGGCGGACCGGCAGGCGCTGCGCGATGCGGGCTTTTCCGAGCGCGATATCTGGGACATCGCCGCCGTGGTGGGGTTCTTCAGCATGTCGAACCGGATGGCCAGTGCCGCGGGCATGAAGCCCAACGCCGAATACCACGGCCAGGCCCGCTGATCGGTGGGGCGGCGGGCAACCTCGGTCGGTCTGATCTTGGGTCTCGGGGCCGCGGCGGAGGCCGGGGCGCTGGAGCTGAGCCTGCCCGCGGGGGCCACGCTGACCGGCGAGGTGCGCCGGGCCGCCGAAGCCTATCTTGTGCCGACGGACGTCTATTCGGACGGGCAGATCCCGGCGATCGACGCGGAGGGGTTCTTGCTGCAACAGGCGTGGCGGCTAGATGCGCCGGGGCTGACCAGCCTGCAATTGCAGCGCCCCTTGCGGCGACAGGTCGTTGATGCGGGGTATTCGATCATGCTGGACTGCGCGGCGCGGGAATGCGGCGGGTTCGATTTCAGGTTCAACACCAGCATATTGCCCGCGCCGGACATGTTCGTGGACCTGCGCGACTATCGCTTCCTGTCTGCGCGCAAGGAGGGGGCGGGAGGCGTCATGGATTACGTGACCGTGCTGGTCAGCCAGGTGTCGGGCAGCGGCTACATCCAGGTGATCCGGCTGGCGCAGTCGGAGACGGCGACCGGAAGCCTGACCGCAGAGGAGGCGACGCCGCCGGAGGAGACGGTCACCACCGGCGGGATGCCCGCAGCGGAGACCGGACCGCTGGCGGAGCGGCTGACGCAGGTCGGGCACGCGGTCCTGTCGGATCTGGATTTCGAGACCGGGACGGTGTCGCTGGGGCCGGGGCCGCACCCGTCCTTGCAGGCGCTGGCAGCGTTCCTGCGAGAGGATCCGGAGCGGCGCGTGGCGCTGGTGGGGCATACCGACACGGTGGGCACGCTGGAGAACAACACCGCGCTGTCGCGGCGCCGGGCGGCGGCGGTGCTGGAGCGGCTGGTGTCGGAGTATGACATCCCGCGCAGGCAGCTTGCGGCGGAGGGAATGGGGTATCTTGCGCCCATCGCCTCGAACCTGACGGAAGAGGGGCGCGAGGCCAACCGGCGGGTGGAGGCGGTGTTGCTCAACACCGAGTGAGGCGCGGGGCCGAGAGGGCGGGATTTGAGTATTTTTGGCAAGACAAAGCCGGGAGCGGTTTACGAGGCCGGGATGGAGAGCCCGGTGGGACCGCTGCGGGTGACGAGCGACGGGACGTCGATTGTCGGTTTGAGCTGGGGGCGGGCCGGAGCGGAAGAGGCGCGGCCCGAACTGGAGGACGCCTGCGCGCAGCTGACGGCGTATTTCGAGGGCCGGTTGCAGGCGTTCGATCTGCCGCTGGCGCCCGAAGGCTCGGAGTTTCAGCGTGAGGTCTGTGCGGCGATGCTGGCGATCCCGTGGGGCGAGACGCGGGAATATGGCGATATCGCGAAGGCGCTGGGCGTGCCCGCGCAGGCGGTGGGCGGCGCGTGCGGCGGCAATTCGATCCCGGTGATCATCCCGTGTCACAGGGTGCTGGGCGCCGCTGGGCTGGGCGGCTATTCCGGCGCGGGCGGGATCGAGACCAAGGTCTGGCTGTTGCGCCACGAGGGGGCGGCGGGGCTGTTGATCTAGGCGTTGCGCTCGGGGATCAGCTGTTGCGCGATGCCCGCGAGGGTGAGGTAGACCGAGGTCACCACGAGGCCCCAGTGGGCCCAGCTTTCGGGGTGGAAATCGACCCAGGCGGCCCAGCCGGCGAAAAAGGTCCAGGCGACGATCATCGGCAGGGAAATCCAGCGCCAGCGTTCGGTGCGCACGGGGTGGATGAATTTCAGGGGCAGGAACATCGACACCGCCAGCAGCGTCACGATGGTCAGCGAGACCCAGAAATTGGGCTCGATCGCGAAAAGCACGAGCGCCAGCATGTTCCAGCAGCCGGGAAAGCCGGAAAACGAGTTGTCCTTGGTCTTCATCCGCGTGTCGGCGAAATAGAGCGCCGAGGCGAAGGTGATGATGATGATCGCGACCCAGCCGGTCCAGCCCGGCAGCAGGCCGAATTCAAAGAGCGCGAAGGCCGGGATGAAGACGTACGTAAGATAGTCGATGATCAGGTCGAGCAGCACGCCGTCAAACAGTGGAAAATTGTTTTTCACGTCGTATTTGCGCGCCAGCGGGCCGTCGATGCCATCGACCGCGAAGGCCACCACCAGCCACAGGAACATCAGCGACCATTTTTCTTGGATGGCGGCCAGCATCGCGAGCATGGCAAAAACCGCACCAGTGGCGGTCAGCAGATGCACGAGAAGGGCTTTCATACGCAGGCTCATGGCACCCGTGATGGGCGATCGGGGCGATGGATGCAATTGCTAATCCGGCACGGGCGGCAGACGCGGGCGGCCTGTGGCTTTGGTCCGACAGCGCGGCCGGGGGGCTTACCGCGCCTTGGGATGCGCCTGGTTGTAGACGTCCATCAGGCGGGCGGTGTCGATGGCGGTATAGGCCTGGGTGGTCGAGAGGGTGGCGTGGCCCAGCAGTTCCTGTATCGCGCGCAGGTCGCCGCCGGCGTTCAGCAGATGCGTGGCGAAGCTGTGGCGCATGGCGTGGGGTGTCGCGGTGGCGGGCAGGCCAAGCTGCATCCGGACGCTGGCCATCAGTTTCTGCACCGCGCGGGGCGAAAGCGCGCCGCCGCGCGCGCCGCGAAAGAGTGGCGCGTCGGGCTCGGTGGGATAGGGGCAGAGGTCGATGTAGCGGGCCAGCGCCGTGCGGGCGGGGGCGATGACCGGCACAATGCGTTCCTTGCCTCCCTTGCCGATGATCCGCAGGCTGTCGCCCACGGGCAGGGCGCGGCCCGTGAGGCCCAGCGCCTCGGAGATCCGTAGCCCGCAGCCGTAGAGCAGCGTGACGACCGCCTGGTCGCGGGCGGCTATCCACGTGGTGGGGTGCTGGGTCTCGGTCGTGTCGATGACCGCGCGCGCGGCGTCGGGCGAAAGTGGCCGGGGCAGCTTGCGCTGGAACTTGGGCGCGCGGGCGGCGAGGACTGCCGCCGGGTCTACGCCCTCGCGCTCGGCCAGCCAGCGGAAGAAGCTTTTGACGGCCGAAAGCTTGCGCGCAAGGCTGCGGGCGCCCACGTCGCGGCCCCGGGTGAAGGCCATCCAGGACCGCATGTCGGAGACGGTAAGCTTGGCCAATGCGCCGAGGCCCTGGGACGCGCCCTTATGTTCGGTCATGAAGGCCAAAAAGCCCGCGACGTCACGGGCGTAGGCGTCGAGCGTATGGGGGGACGCGCCGCGCAGGGACTTGTGATGATTGAGCCAGCCCTGAAGCGCGTCGCGGGCCGCGGCCGAGATCATGACAGCCAGCGGCGCATCGCCCGTTCGAAGATGCCCGCGAAGAAGGACAGAAGGTCGGTGCCCTGTTGCGGGCTGAACTGGTGCGGGTCCTCGGACCCCATGACCAGCAGGCCGGGCAGGCGGTTCTCGCCGAAATCGAGCAGGAGGCACGCCTCGGAGCGCATGAACTCGGCCTCGCGGCCATAAATGCGGGCGTCGCCCTCGTGGACCTGGCGCAGGGTGACCTGGCGCACGGGACCGGAGCGCCCGGCGCCGAGATATTGTTCGATGAAGCCGGGTTCGGCCACGGACAGGACATCGCCCAGGCGCTTGACGGCGGGGTCGTCGTCGTTCTGGACCGACTCCAGCACCAGTTTCACGCAATCGACACGCAGGATGGTGGCGACGTCGCCACCGAGATCGCGCAGGAAGTCCTCGAACTCGACCGGGTCGAGCATCCTCAGGATGGCCCGGTGCACCTGATTGGTGCCGGCGAGGTTTTCGTAGGCGGCGGCGATGACCGAGCGGTGGGTGTCTTCCAGCCGTTCCAGCCGCGCCTCGAGCCGGTCCATGGCGATGCCGCGCAGGTCGACGATATTGTTGCCCATCGCGCGTTCGTTGGCGGCGATGAGAGCGCGCATAAGGTCTTGATCTTCAAGGATGACATCGGGTTGCGCGATGATCTTGTCGCGCATCTGGTCGTTGATCTCGGGCTTGCTGCTCATGTCTGCCTCTGATTATTTTTAGCAAGCTTATCAGACGCGGCAGGGTCGTGCCGCAATAATTTTCTTGGAAAAGGTCGGATTTTTACGGATCGCGTGGCGCTTGGGTGCGCGGTAATCGGGCAGGTCCGCAGACTAGGTCAGTGGGTTGCTCCATTCTGGCGTCTGCTTTCGGAACACAGCGATCATTCGGTCTCGAGGCGAAATTTGAGAAACCTTGCGCCGTTGTAGTCGACTTGGCCGACGGGCCTGGCCCCCAGTCGGTCGAGCGCTGCCATTTTCTTTCGAGACGGCGGCAGCAGAAAGGTCACAAAGGGGATGCGTTGATCGGTTCGGGCGAAGGCGAGGGCCTGCTGCGTTATGCGCCGACCGAGGCCGAAAGCGTCCGGCTTCAGGACCAGTCCAAAATCCCACTCGGCGCCTTCTTTCTGAAAACCGCCCCAGCCGACATAGCGGTCGTTTTGCAGGATGGCCCAGTGCCCGAGGCCGTCACGGGCCCAGCACGCTTCCTTTGCTGCCACGAAGCGCGCCACGGTTGCGGCATTCCATGCGGTTGTCAGGAGGGGCATATGTTCCGCCATCCGCGGGTCGGACATGTGCCTCTCGATCTCGGTCGGCTCTATTTCAGGCAAACGGGCGAACGTGATCTCGCCGTTCAACCTGGTGTCTTTGGTGTCCATTTTTAAGGTGATTTTGTCCTGTGACCGCGCGCGGCGTGCGGGCCATTGCCACGTGTCAGGCCGCGCGCCGGTACGCGCGACCTTTGAAACCGTCCGTAACGGATCTGGCCCAAGCCGGCCGACCTTACAAAATCTTCTGCCCAGTTTTTTCCCAGTCCGCCAGGAAGGCTTCCAGCCCCTTGTCGGTCAGCGGGTGGGCGGCCATTTTCTTGATCACGTCCGGCGGGGCGGTCATCACGTCGGCGCCAATGAGGGCCGATTGGGTGGCGTGGTTCACCGTGCGGATCGAGGCGGCGAGAATCTGGGTCTCGTAGCCGTAGTTGTCATAGATCGTGCGGATGTCGCCAATCAGGTCCATGCCGTCGAGGTTGATGTCGTCGAGCCGCCCGATGAAGGGCGAGATGAACGTGGCCCCCGCCTTGGCCGCCAGCAGCGCCTGATTGGCGGAAAAGCAGAGCGTGACGTTGACCATGTTGCCTTCGCCCGCGAGCACTTTGCAGGCTTTCAGCCCGTCCCAGGTGAGCGGGACCTTGACGGCGATGTTGTCGGCGATCTCGGCGAGTTTGCGGCCCTCCTCGATCATCTGGTCGGCCTCGACGGCCACGACCTCGGCCGACACGGGGCCTTCGACGATGCCGCAGATTTCCTTGGTCACTTCGAGGATGTCGCGGCCCGACTTGAGGATCAGCGAGGGGTTGGTGGTGACGCCGTCGACCATGCCCAGCTCGTTCAGTTCCTTGATGGCGTCGACGTCGGCGGTGTCTACGAAGAATTTCATCTCGAAAGGCCCTCTCATGGCCGCGTTGGGGTTTCCTGTCGGATGCTTTACCTCATAAGGTATGCGCCCGAAACCCCTGTCCCGGGCCTGACCCGGGACCTCGTGACGAAGGTCGCCGTTCTTGACGTATTCCGGTGCAAGTTTTTTCGAGACCGGCCAGTTGGTGGGCGTTCTGACGACGCAGCCGCTGGGCCGGGTGCTGGATTACAAGGCGCCGGAAGGGGGGTGCCACCTGGGGGCGTTCGTCGAGGTGCCGTTGGGGCCGCGCAAGGTGCTGGGCGTGGTCTGGGGCGCGGGGGCCGGGGATTATGAACTCAGCAAGGTGCGGTCGGTCATCAGGGTGCTGGATGCGGCGCCGATGCGCGAGGAATTGCAGGCGTTCATCCAGAAGGCCGCCGATTACACGCTGACGCCGCTGCCCGCGATGCTGCGGCTGGCGACGCGGGCGCCGGGGCTGGGCGATCCGCCGTCGATGCAGAAGATCTATCGACTGGGCGAGGGGCGGCCGGACCGCGACACCGAGGCGCGGCGCAAGGTGATCGCGGTGCTGGAGGAGTATGGCGGGCTTGGGTTCACCCTCAAAGAAGTGAGCGACATGGCCGGTGTGACGTCCTCGGTCGTGAAGGGGCTGGTGAAGCAGGGTGTAGTCCGCGAGGAAGATACGCCGCGCGATGCGCCCTTCCCACGGCTCGATCCGGGGCGTCCGGGGGCGGAATTGACCGAGGATCAGGCGGTGGCGGCAGAGGCGCTGCGGGCGGGGCTGCGGGAAGGCGTGTTCGGCACGACGCTGCTGCGGGGTGTCACGGGATCGGGGAAAACGGAGGTGTACCTGGAGGCGGTGGCGGAATGCATCGCGCAAGGGCGGCAGGCGCTGGTGCTGTTGCCGGAGATCGCGCTGACCTCCGAGTTCCTGACGCGGGTGCAGGCGCGGTTCGGGGTGAAGCCCGCCGAGTGGCATTCGGGCGTGACCATGACCGAGCGGCGGCGCATTTGGAAAATGGTTGGACAGGGGCAATGCCAACTGGTTGTGGGCGCGCGTTCGGCGCTGTTCCTGCCGATTCAGGACCTGGGCCTGATCGTCGTCGATGAGGAGCACGACACCTCCTACAAGCAGGAAGATGGCGTACTGTACAATGCGCGCGACATGGCGGTGTTGCGCGGCAGCCTGTGTTCCGCGCAGGTTGTGCTGGCCTCGGCGACGCCCAGCCTGGAGACATGGGCCAACGCGGAGGCCGGCAAGTACAGGCGGCTGGACCTGACCTCGCGCTTTGGGCCGGCGGTGATGCCGGACTTGCGCGCGATCGACATGCGCGACGAACGGCTGGCCAGCAATGCGTGGGTTTCACCCACCCTACGGGCCGCGGTCGAGGCGCGGCTGGCGCGGGGCGAACAGTCGCTCTTGTTCCTCAATCGGCGGGGCTATGCGCCGGTGACGATCTGCCGGGCCTGCGGGCATCAGGTGGGGTGCGACCATTGCGACGCGCGGATGGTGGAGCACCGGTTCCTGAAGCGGCTGGTCTGTCATCAGTGCGGCGAGACGAAGCCCATGCCCGAGGCCTGCCCGGCCTGCGAAGTGGAAGGCAAGCTGGCCGCCGTTGGGCCGGGGGTGGAACGCATGGCGGAAGAAGCGGTGGCGCTTTTCCCTCAGGCGCGGGTGGCGACGCTGTCGTCGGACATGTTCGGATCGGCGCGCGCTTTGAAGGCGCAGATCGAGGAGATCGCGGCGGGCGGGGCGGACATTATTGTGGGCACGCAGCTGGTGGCGAAGGGGCATAATTTTCCCAACCTCACATTGGTCGGCGTGATCGACGCCGATCTGGGTTTGCAGGGGTCGGACCTGCGTGCGGCGGAACGGACGTTTCAGTTGATGCGGCAGGTGGCGGGCCGCGCGGGGCGGGCCGAGAAGGCCGGGGTCGCGCTTTTGCAGACCTTCCAGCCTGAGCATCCGGTGATCCGGGCGATTCTGACCGGCGACGAGGAAGGGTTCTGGCGCGCAGAGGCCGGGGAGCGGCAGCACGCGGGCGTGCCGCCTTTTGGCCGTATGGCGGGGATCATCCTGTCGTCGACGGACATGCAGGAGGCGTTCGATATCGGGAATGCACTCGCGCGCAACGATGCACCGATCCGGGCGGTGGGGGCGCAGGTCTTCGGCCCGGCGCCGGCGCCGGTTGCACGCATCCGCGGGCGGCACCGGGTCCGGCTGTTGGTCAAGGCACCGAAGGGCGTGGCGTTGCAGGGGGCGCTGGCGCAGTGGATCGCGCCGGTGAAGGGATCGACCCAGTTCCGGCTGGCGGTGGATATCGATCCGCAGAGTTTCATGTAGGCGTGGCGGAAGGTGGGGTGGAACCCCACCCTACGCGGTGCACGACCGACAGGAAAAGGGCCGCCCCGGTGGGGACGGCCCTCGTCGTTCGCAAGGCCCAGGCTTAGCCGGCGATCAGGCCCATTTGTTCGAGCTTCAGCACGACTTGGTGGGCGCAGTTGTCGACGTCGACATTCTCGGTCTCGACGCGCAGTTCGGGGTTTTCCGGCACGTCGTAGGGGTCGGAGATGCCGGTGAATTCCTTGATCTTGCCTTCGCGCGCCAGCTTGTAGAGGCCTTTGCGGTCGCGGCGTTCGCATTCCTCAATCGAGGTGGCGACGTGGATCTCGACGAAGGCGCCGAAGCTTTCGACGTCTTCGCGCACGGCGCGGCGGGTGGCGGCATAGGGCGCGATGGGGGCGCAGATGGCGATGCCGCCGTTCTTTGTGATTTCGCTTGCCACGTAGCCGATGCGGCGGATGTTGAGGTCACGGTGCTCTTTCGAGAAGCCGAGTTCGGAGCTGAGGTTCTTGCGGACGATGTCGCCGTCGAGCAGCGTCACCGGACGGCCGCCCATTTCCATCAGCTTGACCATCAGTGCGTTGGCGATGGTGGACTTGCCCGAGCCGGAGAAGCCGGTGAAGAACACGGTGAAGCCCTGCTTGGCCCGCGGCGGACGGGTGCGGCGCAGTTCCTTGACCACTTCGGGGAAGGAGAACCATTCGGGGATTTCCAGCCCTTCCTGCAGGCGGCGGCGCAGTTCGGTGCCCGAGATGTTGAGGATGGTGACGTTATCCTTGTCCTCGATCTCGTCCATCGGCTCGTACTGGGCGCGCTCCTGCACGTAGACCATGTGCTTGAAGTCGACCATTTCGATGCCGATCTCGTCCTGGTGTTCGCGGAAGAGGTCCTGGGCGTCGTAGGGCCCGTAGAAATCCTCGCCGGCCGAATTCTTGCCGGGGCCGGCGTGGTCGCGGCCGACGATGAAGTGGGTGCAGCCGTGGTTCTTGCGGATGATCCCGTGCCACACGGCCTCGCGCGGGCCGGCCATGCGCATGGCGAGGTTCAGCAGCGACATGTTGGTGGTGGAGGCCGGGTACTTGTCGAGCACCGCCTCGTAGCAGCGGACGCGGGTGAAGTGATCGACGTCGCCCGGCTTGGTCATGCCGACGATGGGGTGGATGAGCAGGTTGGCCTGCGCCTCTTTCGCGGCGCGGAAGGTCAGTTCCTGGTGCGCGCGGTGAAGCGGGTTGCGGGTCTGGAAGGCGACGACCTTGCGCCAGCCCATCTTGCGGAAGAAGGCGCGCAATTCGTTGGGCGTGTCGCGACGGGCGCGGAAATCGTAGTGCACGGGCTGCTGGATGCCGGTGACCGGACCGCCGAGATAGACGGGGCCCGCCGTGTTGTGCAGGTAGTTCACGGCCGGATGCGCGGAATCGTCGGCGCCGAAGACCTTTTCGGCCTCGTGCGATTTGTCGGGCGACCAGCGGTCGGTGATGGTCATGGTGGCAAGGATGACGCCTTCCTGGTCGCGCAGGGCGATGTCCTGGCCTGGTTCGATGCTGTCGGCGAAATCCTGGGAGACGTCGAGCGTGATGGGCATGGGCCAGAGCGTGCCGTCGGCCAAACGCATAGTGTCGACCACGGAATTGTAGTCTTCTTCGCCGAGGAAGCCCTTGAGCGGGTTGAAGCCGCCGTTCATCAGGAGTTCGAGGTCGCAGATCTGGCGAAGCGTGAGATCCCAGCTGACGAGATCTGCCGCTTCGACCTTCAGTTTCTGGGCGCTTTCGTAAGAGACGTAAAGTTCGGGGATGGGGGCGAGGTTGTTTTGCACTAGTCTGGTCCTGTGTTTGAGGGGGTCGAGCCCGCTTCGCGTGCCGGTCAGTTCGGCATGAAGCGCGTCGTATTCGGCGAACTTCCGGGCGAGGAAGTCGTCGGTGAGGCGCAGCATTTCAGCAGCACCCCGGGTGGTGAGCGCATAGGCGAAACGCTGGCGCTTGTCGGGGCCGGAGCGGTCGCCGACCTTGACGAAGCCGGCCTCGGTCGCCTGGCGGAGCAGGGCGTTGAGCCGGCCGAGGGACACGTCGAGCGCCGCCGCGAGCGTGCGCTGGGAGGCCTCGGACGACCGGTCCAGCTGCCGCAGAAGGCGGAAGAGCAGGTCCCGGTCGGGGAGGTTGGATTTGGCGTCAGGGGCGGACATGCGGCGACTCAAGGTGTGTTCACGCGTGAACAAATATGAGAGGTGGCTTGCCTTGTGAACCCCCTTTCGGGTCCGCGAGGTGAATGTTGCCGAAATGCCGTGAGCGAGGCGCGCCGACGCTATTGCGCGGCGGACATGGGTGCGGTGGCGGCTTGGGTCTGCCGAACTTCTTCGAACAGCCAGTCGCGGAAGGATCGGATCATCGGGTCGTCGGCGCGCGCCTCGGCCCAGGCGACCGAGTAGATCACGCTGGGAATGGTGTCGGTGTCGAAAAGCCGCACGAGGCGCCCGGAGGCCAGCGTGCCTTGCACCATCGCGTCGAAGGCCATTGCCACGCCGTGCCCCTGTTCGGCGGCAGTGGTGGCCAGTTCGCAATTGGGGAAGGTCGGGCCGGGCGGCAGGTCGGGCGCGCCAAGCCCGGCGGCGGCAAACCATTCCTGCCAAGAATCGTCGGTTTCGTCATACATCAGCCGCTGGCGCAGAAGGTCGCGGGGGTTGCGTACATTTTCGCGCTCTATCAGGTCCGGGTGACTCACCGGGTAGCGGCTTGAGGTCATCAGCGGCTCGGTATGGACACCGGGATGGCGCGCGTCGCGCCACTGGATCACCACGTCGCTGTCATTGGACGAAAAATCGATGTCGGGCGCGCCGTTTGAGACGCGCAGGCGGATGCGGTCGCCGAAGGATAGCCCGCCCAAGCGTGGCACCAGCCAGCGGGCGGCAAAGCCCGGAGTGCAGAGGACGCGCAGGGGCTTCTGGCCTGCGTCGCGCACCGAGCGGGTTGTGTCGTCGAGCACGTCCAGTAGGCCGGTCAGCTTGCCTGCATAGGCGCGGCCCGTGAGCGTCAGGTCCATCTGGTTGCCACTTCGTTCGAACAGCGCGGTGTCGAGATACTCTTCCAACGCGCGGATCTGGTGGCTGACGGCAGAGGGCGAAAGGCACAGCTCCTCGGCTGCGTGCTTGAAGCTTTTGTGGCGCGCGGCGGCCTCGAACGCCTTGACCGCGGCGAAGGGGGGCAGGTGCCGTCCCATGGCAGATGAAATTCCTTCATTGGCACATGAAAAATGGCCTTTTGCGCCGGGGCGCAGACGCAGCTTAGCATTTTCGGGACATCAAACCAAATTTCCAAAAGGAGGTTGCCATGCGCATCCTGTCCCGAGCCGGCCTGTGGTCGGCGCGTAATGGTCTTTTCTGCCTTGTTCTCAACGCATTTTGCGGCGGCGCCTGGGCGGCTGATCTGCTGGCCTGGCGCGAGGCGCAAGCGATGCCGGATCTGGTGGAGCATATGGAGGTCTGGCTGGACCGGCATACGGATTTGCCGCGACGGGCGGTGGCGCCGGAGATCCGGTTGACCTCGACGGCCACGGTGGCGCGACTGGCGCCGATGCGGGCCGCGTCGGACGCGTCGCATACGCGCGGGCTTTACGATCCCGACAGCGAAACGATCTGGCTGGTGCGGCCGTGGAATGCGAAGAATCCCTATGACGTGAGCGTGCTGTTGCACGAGCTGGTGCATCACCGGCAGGCGGTGCATGGGCATTGGTATTGCCCGGGCGCGCAGGAATTGCCGGCCTACCGGGCGCAGCAGGCGTGGTTGAACGCATTGGGGCTGGAACCGGACGTGAACTGGGTGGCGGTCGTTCTGGAGTCGGGATGCACGACGCGGGACATTCATCCGGAGTGAAGGGGCGCGCGTGGGTTTTCACCCACCCTACGAGGTCCCGGATCAGGTCCGGGACGGCTGGAGTGGGATCGCGCCGGTGGACGAGAATTCCCGGGGGTGGGGGCCAGTCCCCAATCACAGGTTCAAATGGGGGCCAGCCCCCAAACCCCCGGGATATTTAGGGCCAGAGGAAGACGGGGGCGGAAGGACAATGCGGCTCAGGCTTGCGGGGCGTAGGCCTCGGGGGCGGGGGCGTCCTCGGGCATCTCGGCGATGAACTTTTCCGCGTCGAGGGCGGCCATACAGCCCATGCCGGCGGAGGTCACCGCCTGGCGGTAGATGTGGTCGGTGAGGTCGCCCGCGGCGAAGAGGCCGGGTATCGAGGTGCGGGTGGAGCCGGCCTCGACCTTGACGTAGTCGCCGTGATGCATCTCGACCTTGCCCTTGACCAGTTCGCTGGCCGGCGCGTGGCCGATGGCGATGAAGACGCCCTTGCAGGGGATTTCTTGCGTCTCGCCGGTTTTGGTGTGTTTGACGCGGACGCCGGTGACGCCCTTGGGGTTGTCCTCGCCCAGCACCTCGTCAAGTTCATGGAACCACAGGGGCTCGATCTTGGGGTGCTTGAGCAGGCGGTCCTGCAGGATCTTCTCGGCGCGCAGCTCGTCGCGGCGGTGGATGAGCGTGACCTTGGAGGCGAAGTTGGTCAGGAACAGCGCCTCTTCCACGGCGGTGTTGCCGCCGCCCACCACGACGATCTCGTCACCGCGGTAGAAGAAGCCGTCGCAGGTGGCGCAGGCCGAGACGCCGAAGCCCTTGAACGCGTCCTCGGACGGCAGGCCGAGCCACTTGGCCCGGGCGCCGGTGGCGAGGATCACGGCGTCGGCGGTGTAGGTGGTCCCGGAATCGCCCTTGGCCGTGAAGGGGCGTGCATCGACGTCAAGCGACGAGATGATGTCGCCCACGATCTCGCAGCCCATGGCCTTGGCGTGGGCTTCCATGCGGACCATGAGGTCGGGGCCTTGTACCTCGGTATCGCCGGGCCAGTTCTCGACCTCGGTGGTGGTGGTCAGCTGGCCGCCGGGTTCGATGCCCTGTACCAGGATGGGGTCCAGCATGGCGCGGCTGGCATAGACCCCGGCGGTATAGCCTGCGGGCCCCGAGCCGATGATCAATACCCTGGTGTGACGTGTCTCGGCCATGTCCGATCCCCCTTGATCCGTGGAGCGGGGCATGAGACGCCCCGCGTGAGTCCGGACAGATATAACGGGGACGGGCGGGGGTGTGTAGCCCCGCAAGCCCGGTATGCAGGCACCGGGACGACATTTTCTTTCCCGAAAGGATGTTGCGCTGCGGCGAAACAATATTGCGCATTTTGGCGGCAATGGTATAACAATCGCGAAACGAACCGGAGGAACCGATGCCTGCGACCCGCCTTGACGACATCGACCGCATGATCCTGGCCGAATTGCAGGCGGACGGGCGGATGACCAACGTCGAACTGGCCCGCCGGGTGGGCATTTCCGCGCCGCCTTGCCTGCGCCGGGTGCGCACGCTGGAGGAGCAGGGGTACATCAAGGGCTATCACGCCGACGTGGATGCGCGCGAACTGGGATTCGAGGTGCAGGTCTTTGCCAGTGTCGGGCTGGTGAGCCAGGCCGAGGCGGACCTTAGCGCGTTCGAGGCGCGGTGCCGGGCATGGCCGCTGGTGCGGGAGTGCCACATGCTGAACGGCGAGGTGGATTTCATCCTGAAATGCGTGGCGCCGGATCTGAGCACCTTTCAGAGTTTCCTGACCGGCGAGTTGACGGCGGCGGAAAACGTGGCATCGGTGAAGACCTCGCTGGTCATTCGTGGGGCCAAGGACGAACCGGGCGTGCCGTTCGAGATATTGGAAGAGCGGCTGAGCCGGTCGGCGTGACGCGCGCCTAGAAGCCGCAGTAGTCGGAGCCGTAGTAGCGGTAGCGGAACGGGTTGCGGTCGAGCACCTCGATATCCTCGCGGTTCGACACGGCGATGACGGCGTTGTTGGCGCCCATCAGGCCGTGGCCCGCGTCCTGATAGATTTGTAGCAGTTGCGCCTCGGTCAGGACGCAGTCGTTGACCTCGAAGATGTAGCGGACGAAATCGTCCGGGTCGTTTTCGCGGGGCGGGGGGCGGTCGTTCGCGGCGGCGGTCTGGGCAAGCATCAGAATGGCAAGGCAGGTCAGGGGAAAATGGCGCATGTGGACACCTGTTTTGGCTCAATGAGCAAAGTTTGTGCCGTTTGCCGAGTCGCGGCAAGCGGGCTTGCCCGAGTTTAGTCGACCTTGAGCACGTGGTACATGTCTCGGGTCAGCAGGAGCTGGCCGTCGATGACCTCCCACAGGTGCATGTAGCGCCCGACGATGCGCTGTTCGCCCACCATGACGACGGTTTCGCCGATTTCGACCGCGCTGGTGTCGAAGGCGCGGATGTCGAAGGTCTTGAACTGCAGCTCGCGGGCGCCGGCGGCGAAGGCCTGGGCGTAGTGCCGGGTGATGGCCTCGCGTCCGAGGATCGAGGCCTGGCCGGGCGGCAGCAGGGCCGCGTCGGGGGCGTAGAACCCGGCGAGGCTTTCGGCATCCTGCGCGTTGTAGGTGGCGACGAAGGCGGTCATGCGGGCGATGACGGGATTATCCTGGGCCTGGGCCGGGCGTGTCAGGATCAGGGCGGCCGCGAGGGCGAGGCAGGTGGTGAGGCTGAGCGCGAAAAGGCGGGGCATGGGCAAAGGCTTTCCTTAGGAAATGGACCGGACGGTCAGGGCGTGCCGGAACGATAGCGGTGTTGCCCGGATCTGCGCAACGGGCGCGCATCCGAAGCGGCGTCAGAGGTGTTTCGTCAGTCCCGCGATCCAGGCTGGGGCGTCGCGGGCATCGACCACGGCCTCGCGGATCAGCCAGTCCATGTGGCCCGACAGCAGCTTCAATCGCGACTGTTCGCGGAAGGCGAGGTAGAAGCGGCCCACGTAGAGCACGCCCATGAGCGGCCCGAAGAGGGTGACGGGGGCGGAAAAGAGGTTGTGCGCGTCAAAGAAGTTGAGGCGCAGGGACGGAAAGAAGGTTTCGGCCTGTTCGGCAAGGTGGAGGATCTGTTCGCGCCGCGCGTCGCGGTCGAGCCCCTGCCAGTAGCCGGTGCCCTGGGCGAACGCCTCGAGCTCGTGCCGGGGCATGGCGATCTCATATTCGGTTGCCTCGTGCCGGAGCCAGTCGAGATTGTCCTGCATGGCACGCACGGCCTGGCCCGGCGTCTTGCCGAGGAAGGCGGCGTATTCCCAGCGCATGACCGCCTCGGTCTTGAGCATGTCGGGCAGGGTGGCGGGGACGTGGCGGATCTTGTAGCCGCTGGCCTCGCGGTGCCAGTCGAGCAGCTGGGCGTCGGCGGATGTGCGATCGGCCTCGGTCATGCTGAGGGCGGCCTCGATCACGTCGCCGGGGCGTTCGGGGCGGTCGGTGAGACCGAGCAGCCAGTCGGAACTGACCCCAAGCGCCTCGGCGCAGCCGGCGGCGAGATGGGCGTTGGGCATCCGGGCAGCCTCGGTATCGAGCAGTTGCGACACGGTGGAGCGGCTGACGCCGGTCTGACGGGCGAGCGCGCTGAGGTTGGTGCCGGTCATCGTCATGGCGCCGGTGAGCCGGTCGCGGAAAATCGTGGCGCGGGCCTGTTTGTTCATATTAGTGTCGTTTGTCATGTTTTATGGACATTCGTCAGGTTTGTTAAGCAAAAACGGAATACACGACAGGGTGCTGCGATGCTAGCTGATCGAGAGATGAAAATCGTGACGCGGGCAGGGAGCATAGGACATGGAAACGAGCAAACGCACGTTGGCCAAGGCGGCAACCTGGCAGGTGCTGGGCCTGATGGTGATGACGTTGATCGGGTTTTTCATGACCGGATCAGTGGCCGAGGGTGGCGCCTATGCGATGATCACGGCGACGATCGGATTCGTTACGTTCTTCGTGCACGAGCGGATCTGGGCCAGGATCGGCTGGGGTCGCGGCGGATGACCGGGCCAGCGGCGACGCCCGGCGTCAGGATGCCAGGCCCTGCAACGGCAGGCGGGGATGGCAGATGCTGCCGAAATCGGCGGGTTTCTTCACGTGCGGAAAAAGCGACAGGAAGAGTGCCAGCATGTTGGGACCCATGGCGCGCTCAAACCCGGGACCGGGATGGAAACTTTCGACCTCGATGCCCGAGGCGCGCAGGATGGCATGGTGGCGCAGGCAGAGGTGATAGACCGTCACGGGCCGGGGCGGCACCAGTTCGATCACGTTCATACCGTCGACAAGATCGCTGGCCGGGGTCAGCACGCGTTCACGTCCGAAGCTGTCGCGCAGACCGGGCGGGCGGCTGAGGATGCGCGCGCCGGGACCGGCGGTGAGGTTCGCCTCGGGTCGGCCCAGCCCGAACGTGTCGGGCATGATGCGGGTCAGGCGGCAGGCCGAATGGTCAAGGCCGGCGGCGGCGGGAACCAGCGTCATCGACCCGATCCAGAGCACGCGGGAGGGGCCGTGTTCGGCGGTGGAAACGCTCATGCCCGGTTCGAGATCCTGCACGGCGACCTGACCGTCAGGCGTATGCAGGAGCGTGCCGTGGGAAAAGGCGGAAAATGCGCTGTCGAAGATCGGGGTGGCCGGGGCGATCTGGTCGGTCCAGCCGGCGGTTCCGTCGGGGCGCAGATACGCCATCTGGAACTTGCGCATGGGCCGGGGCGACCGGGCGGCGGGAGGGACCTGTGCCGTGCCGGTGCGACCGTATGTGCCATCTGTGTTGCGCGCCACCGAGAGAGAGGTGGCGATGGTAGGGGTGCCCATCGTGCGATCCTTTTCAGGGTCATCACAACCGCGTCGGCCCCCACCGACAACGACAGAGGGATGGTCCGTCATCTGCGTTAATGGCTCGATAAAGGCAGAAGGGGCCAATTGTAGTCAAATTTTGGCGGGTATTGTCTGGCGCAACCGGACAATTTCCCGAGAATCAGGGATATTGTCTGTCAAGGCGGAACGGACCCGCCACAATTCGAATTAGAGACGTATTCGAATCAACAATGGCCACCTCCTGAAAAGAGGCGGCCATTGGTGGTGTCGGGGGATCGGGGTGTGGCGAGGATCAGGCGATGCGAAGCGCCGACGGCTTTGGTGCCACGCGGTTGGCATGGCGCACCCGGCGCGAGAAGGGCAGGTCGGGGGTGGCCTGCTGGCTCGTTTCGATCAGGGATTTCATCCAGCGCTTCTTCATGGTCTTTCCTCTCAACTCTTTTCTGCCTCGCCGCCTTGTGGGGCGTGTTGTTCTGATGACCTCATATTCCTCCCGGTTTTGGGCCATGGTTTGGCGGCGCGAAAAAAATTTCGAAAATTTTTGGGGTGGCGCGGACCGGAATGTGGTCTCTTCGTCCCAATCGTTTAGCCCCAGTAAAACAAGGTTAATCGAGGTTGGTGCTGCAGCAATCACTTGCGTGTCAGGGCGATTGTTTCCGGGATTGAGGCAATGTTGTGGGCGCAATTGCCCAGATCGCGACAGAATTTGCCTGCCGGGCGCGTTAGAGCCGGATGGCCGAGATCAAACGGCCATAATCGGCCTCGCCGTTATGGGTGGCGCGGCGGTAGGAAAAGAAGCGCTCGGCGTCGCTGTAGGTGCAATGGCGGGTCCATGTGGCGTCGCCCACGCCTGCGGCCCGCAAGCGGTGCAGGCCAAAGCCAGGCAGGTCGAAGTGGTACTTGCCGGGCTTGCCGTTGGTGAAGAAGCGGGTGTTGTCGGGGTTGTCGTCGGCGAAGCGTTCGAAGAATTCTTCGCCCACCTCGTAGGCGGGCTGGCTGATCGCGGGGCCGATCACGGCGGTGGTGTCGGCGCGGCTGGCGCCGAGGTCTTCCATCGCGTCGAGCGTTGATTCCAGCACGCCGTCGAAGGCCCCGCGCCAGCCGGCATGGGCGGCGCCGATGACCCCGGCCTTGCGGTCGGCGAAAAGGACGGGCTGGCAATCGGCAGTCAGGATCGCCAGCGCGAGGCCCGGCGTGGCGGTCACGATGGCGTCGGCCCTGGGCCGGGTGTCGGAGGGGCCCGTGGCCACGTGCACATCGGTGGAATGGGTCTGGTTGACGGTGATCAGGCGATCCTCGGCCACCTCCATGGCGCGGGCGACGCGGGCGCGGTTGATCGACACGATTTCGGACTGGTCGGACGAGCCCCGGCCGCAGTTCAGCCCGTGGAACACGCCCGAGGACGCCCCGCCCTTGCGGGTGAAGAAGCCGTGGGTGACAGGCGCGAGGCTGTCGTCGGTGAGGATTTCCAGTGTCATGGGTCCAGTCCGGGTGGGGGTGCGGCACCATCGGGATAGAGCGCCATCACCTTGAAGAGCGTCCCCATTTCATCGCGCCCGGTCAAGCGGTGAAACGCGGCATGGTGCGCCTCTAGCGTGGGGCCGCTCATTTGCGCGGCAAGCGCCTCGGCCCGTTGGGTGATGCCGAGGCGCGACAGGAACAGTGCCTGCGGTGTCAGGCGGGTGGTCTTGCAGGTGCCGTGCGCGGCGTCGGCCAGCGCCTCGAAATCGACATGGGCGGAGAGGTCGGCCGAGCCCGGCGCGGCCAGAATGTCGGCACGGTCATGGCCCTGCACGGCTTGCAACGTATCGCCAAGCGAGCGCCAGTCGCCGTAGTCGATGACGAGCGCCGCGCCGCCATGGGCCGCGATGCGGCGGGCCAGCGCATCGACGACGGGGGCGGCGGCGGGGCAGGTCTCGACGATGTCGCCTTGGGATGTGTCGTCGAGGCGATGATCGAGGGCCGGTTCGATACGCTTGGAATTGAGGCCGAGGGTCAGAGTGTCGTCAGAGACACCCACGACACGTTCGCACCAGCCGTCGCCCTGACGCTGGAACTGGCGGATGGGCAGCGCGTCGAAGAATTCGTTGGCGATTGAGAGCGTGGGCAGGTCGGGCAGCGTGCAGGCGCTGTCGTGCCAGGTGGGGGCATGGGAGGACAGGGTGTCGGCCTGCCGGGCGCGCAGGGCGGGGGAGGTTTCCACCAGGTGCGGTTGCAGCGCGTCGTGAAAGCCGGGTACGCCGCGCGTGGCGCGTAGGGCATCGGCCATCAGAGTGCCACGGCCGGGGCCGAATTCGACCAGCGACACGGGCGATGGCGCGCCCTGATCGAGCCAGGTCTGTGCAAGGCAGAGCCCGACGAGTTCGCCGAACATCTGACTGATTTCGGGCGCGGTGATGAAGTCGCCCGCCTTCCCGAACGGATCACGGGTGGCGTAATAGCCGTGCTGGGGGTGCATCAGGCACGCGGCCATGTAGGCGTCGAGGCGCATGGGTCCGGTCGCGGCGATCTCGGCCCGGAGGATTTCCGCCAGAGCGGTCATCCGGTGGCAGAGGCGCGGGCGTACTTGCGGTAGGCCAGCACCAGCGTGATCAACCCCATGGCGACCATCGGGATGCAGAGGATCTGGCCCATGGTCAGGCCGTAGCCGTTCACGTGCCACGCCAGGCCCAGCGGGTTGCCGGGGCTGACGAACTGCGCGTCGGGCTGGCGGACGAATTCGACGATGAACCGCCCGATGCCGTAGCCGGCGAAGAAGATGCCCGTGGCCGCACCGACGCGCTTCAGCAGGCCGCGGCGGAAGACGAGGTAGAGCAGGATCGCGCCGAGGATCAGCCCTTCCAGCGCGGCCTCGTAGAGTTGCGACGGGTGGCGGGCGCAGATGCCCACGGCGACACCCGCGCAATCCTGCGCCGCAGCCCCCGGGAAGATCACGCCCCAGGGCAGGTCGGTGGGACGGCCCCAGAGTTCAGCGTTGATGAAGTTGGCGATGCGGCCCAGGAGCAGGCCGACGGGGGTGACCGCGCAGAGGATGTCGGCGACGGTCAGCCAGCGGATGCCCTGCAGCTTTGAATATGTGATGCAGGCGATGATGACGCCCAGAAGCCCGCCGTGGAACGACATGCCGCCCTGCCAGATCAGCAGGATCTCGGCCGGGTTCTGCAGGTAATACATCGGCTGGTAAAAGAGCACGAACCCCAGCCGCCCGCCCAGAATGACGCCGAGGATGACCCAGGTGGCCAGATCCTCGACCTGTTTCACGGTCATGGGGGCCACATTGTCCTTCCACAGATGCGGACGGTTCACGGCCATCACGACCAGCCGCCAGCCGATCAGGATGCCCGCGATGTAGGACAGGGCGTACCAGCGCAAGGCGATCTCGAACCCGAAGACGGAGAACGAGAAAAGCTCGGACGAGATATCGGGGAAGGGGATCGCTGCTTTCATGAGCGCCTGTCTGCTGTTGGTGCGTGTCGAAGTCAACCTTGCCCCGACGCGGTTTGGTGCCCATATAGAGGTCAAGTGTAACGGAAGGTAGAGCGATATGCAGACGCGCAACAAGGTTCTGGACGATATCAGCCAACTGATGACGAACGCCATGGGCGTGGCGCAGGGCGCCAGGCAGGAGGCCGAGACGGCAATGTCGTCGATGGTGGACCGCTGGCTGACCGACCGCGATTTCGTCACCCGCGAGGAATTCGACGCGGTGCGCGCCATGGCGCAAAAGGCCCGCGAGGAGAACGAGGCGCTGAAGGCGCGGCTGGACGCGCTGGAGAAAGGCGCGAAGTAAACTCCTTTGAAGGGCTGGAGTATGTGGCGCGGTTCGGCAACGAGCCGCGCTTTTTCGTGTGGATGGGAAAACTTGGCCGCCCGCGCAGAAAACCGGATATAGGAACTCGGAAGGGCTGTGGGGAGAGGGATCATGCGCAGTTTAGTGGTATGGGCGGCAGGTGTCTTGATGGCAGTGCCGGTCGTTGCGCAGGAAGGCAGCGTCGACTGCCAGGCGGTGCTGAACGAAGTGCTGGCGGACCGGCCCACGGATTTCCAATCGTGCGTGGTTGAGATCGAGCCGGTTGATTTGCGCCAGTGCGACGCGCCGGAGACGGCGACCGGACGGCCAAGTAGCCATATCCTGCTGGCGATTGACGCCTCGGGCTCGATGGCGGGGCGCGTCGGGGGCGAGACCAAGATGGCGGCGGCCAAGCGCGAGGCGCTGGGGTTCCTGCGGGACATGCCGGAGGAAATGTCGGTGGGCCTGGTGGTTTATGGCCACAAGGGCAACAACGAGGAGTCCGGCAAGGCGGAATCTTGCGCCGCATCGGAGCTGGTGCACGGGTTCGATGCGCCGCGATCGGCGCTGCAAGCCAGCATCGGGGCGTTGGAGCCTGTAGGCTGGACACCGCTGGGCGGTGTGCTGGCTTACTCGGGCGAGGTGGTCGCGGGGCTGGAGCCGCTCAAGGAGGGCGATCTGGCGCCGGTGGTCTATCTGATTTCGGACGGGGAAGAGACCTGCGACGGGGATCCGGCTGCGCAGGCGGCGGCGCTGTACGAGGCCGGTGTGCGCACGACGGTCAACACCATCGGGTTCGATGTGGATGCCGAGACGGCGGCGCAGCTGGAGGCCATCGCCGAGGCGGCGGGCGGCACGTATTATCCCGCCGACGATGTGGCCGCGTTGCGCCGGCAGCTTGATGCGATCAAGGCGGCGGAGGCGTCACTGGCGCGGTACCAGAATTGCGTGAATGCCAATTTGGGCCGGATCGGGGTGCCCTATCAAAACGCGCGGGTCGCGCTGGCGGGATGCTATGCGCGGAACGATCCGATGAAGGCGAAAGCGGCGCTGATCAACCGCGCGCGCAAGGCCGAGCGTGATACGACGCCAGAGGCGGCGTGCGCGGAGATGCTGACGGCGCACGCGCTGGCGATGGAGTCGGACGACGGCTTCTTGAATCGGCAATTCAAGGCGTGGAGCGCAGAGGCGGATGCCACGATGGAGGCCTATCGCGAGGAGATGCGGCTGGACGCGGAGTAGGGGGCGGTCGTGGGTTTTCACCCACCCTACGCGGTTCCGAAGAACGTGATTGCCGGTAAGAGTCCGCGCGTCGGGTGGCTGGATTTCGGCACGATGCTGCTGATGTGCCGCGTGCCAGCGTGTTCGGGAAATCCGTATGGAACACGTGGCGCGGTCGTTGCATTTCCCCGGTACATTCACGCGGGCCAGACGCCCGCAAGATGGAAAGAGGAGAAGTCCTTATGAAGACGACGTTCACATCCGCACTGGCAATCGCTGCCTTGGCATCTGCACCTGTCATGACTTTCGCCGCGAGCGACGAGGCAAACAAGGTCAAGACTGAGAACGAAGCGAGCGTGACGGAACAGGTTGGTGATACTGTCTATGCCATCGGAGAAAGCACGACGGACACCGCGCAAGCCGGGTTCGATGCCATGGGTGGCGTGGCCGAAGACGCCTATGATGCCGCCAGCGACGTGACGGCGGAGCTGGATGCCGCGCTGACGGGCGATGCGAAGGTTTACACCACCGATGGTGAGCTGATCGGCACGTATAACGACGCGGATTCCCAAGGCAACATCGCGGTCGTCGATCTGGACGGCGAGATGGAGGGTGCTGACAATCGCGCCGTTGAGCGTGCAGGCATTCCGCTGAACGCGCTGATGGTGGGCGACGACGGTGTGACCGTCAACATGACCAAGGCCCAGTTCGAGACGGCGCTGAAAGCGAACGCACGGACAAGCTCGGGCGGTTAAGTCGCCGGATACAGGTTGAAATTCAATTCAATGGCTGCCTTCGGGCAGCCATTTTCATGTTGACGCGCCCGCCTTTGATCGATGTGACGCGGCTTCAAGCGTGAGGGATGTCGGCGGGATGACGCCAGTTTATCCGCACCCATCGCTTGATGAAATTTTCATGTCATCCACAACTTATTGCGGTTATCCCCAAGAAATAGCTTTACAGGTCGTAAATCCGCCCTCACCATATCTTGTAGGAAAAGCGGGAATGAACCCCTTTCCTAGAGCAGGCAGCTAGCGTTTGGGGCGCTGCCAGCCCCCGCTACAACACACGAGGTGGCGCCATGGCACTTTCCGAGCAGTACTTTTCAGAAGACCTTCATCCCATCGACATCGTCGAACACCTGGCCGAGCATCACGACTGGGATTTCGACCGGATCGGCGACGACCAGATCGCGATGGCGGTGGAAGGACAGTGGCGGACCTATTCGATCACGCTGGCCTGGTCGGCCTATGACGAGACGCTGCGCATGGTCTGTACCTTCGAGATGGAGCCGCCCGAGGACAAGCTGCCGGTGCTGTATCACGTGCTGAACGACGTCAATGACCAGTGCTGGGCCGGTGCGTTCACCTTCTGGGCCGAGCAGCAGCTGATGGTCTATCGCTATGGCCTGGTAATGGCGGGCGCGCAGGCGATCAGCCCCGAACAGATCGACACGCTGATCGGGGCCGCGGTGATGAGTGCCGAGCGGTTCTATCCGGCGCTGCAACTGGTGGTGTGGGGCGACCGCACGCCGAAGGAAGCGATGCAGATCGCAATTGGCGAGGCTTACGGCCGGGCCTGACCGCGCAACACGGCATAGTTATGCAATGCAAGATCGGGGGCGTGCCGCAGGGCGCGCCCTTTTTATGTTGTGAACCGCATCCGGGGCGGGCCGTCTTCTCGGTGCCATATTTATGCCGGATCGGGAAGGTTAACCTCTTGCACGTGGAAAGTGAGGCGTATCGAAGGAGGTGCGCGATGTCGTTTTTCCCGAGTGCGCTTGGCCTATTGGTCGGTGCCTGTTTCATTCTTGTCAGCGTCATTCCGGACGCGCTCGAGATCTCTCCCGTGCCGGTGCCACTGCGGGTCTTTATCTTCGCCATCGGCACGGCGCTGCTGGTATTTGCCGCAGGTGCCCTGCGACACGCTATCAGGGCACGCGAGGTGTTGGCAACGGACACGCCGCAGCGCGTTGTGGCCAGCGTGACCGTCGACAGCGGCTGTGACACCACGACCTACACGGTGCACACGACGATAGACGGTGAGGCGTGGGCTGTTCCGGCCTATTACGGCAAAGGCGTGGCGCGGCTGGAGGACGGAAGCGCGGGGGAGGTGCTGGCGTGGTGTGATCCGGTCTCGGGCGCGCCAGTGGCCTTTTCGGTGGATGGGCACATGGTGCGGACATATCCGCGTCCGTTGAAGCGGCTTTCAGGCGCCGCACAGGGTTGAGCCGCCAGCGCTTCTATGAGACGCGGGGGTGGTCCTGCAAATTTCGTTAACATCTCGGCGATAAAGCCCGGTGGTTGAGCATGTCGCCCGGTCTTTTGCGCGGGCTGTGGCCGAGGGGGCGATGCCGTATTGCAGGGCCGCAATACGGGGACTATCAACCCCGTGAAAGACAAGGAAAGAGGGGCGCACCGGAATGGATATGCAGCATGTGGCCGACAAGGGCCTGGTCCTGTTGGGCTGTGGCAAGATGGGGTCGGCGATGCTGGCCGGGTGGCTGGAGCGCGACTTGCCGCCTGCCTCGGTCTGGGTGATCGACCCCAAGCCGTCGGACTGGCTGAAAGGGACGGGCGTGCATCTGAACGCCGATCTGCCAGAACGTCCAGCCATCGTGCTGATCGCCGTCAAGCCGCAGATGATGGGCGAGGCGCTGCCCACTATCGCGGCGATGGGCGGCGGCGGGACGCTGTTCGTCTCGGTCGCCGCGGGCACGCCGATCGAGGCGTTCGAGGCGGCGTTCGGCAGCGACAGCCCGATCATCCGCGCCATGCCCAACACGCCTGCCGCCGTGGGCCGGGGCATCACGGCCATCGTCGGCAATGACGAAGTGAGCGGCGATCAGATGGACCTGGCCGAGGCGTTGTTGAAGGCCGTGGGACAGGTTGTGCGGCTGGAGGGCGAGCACCAGATGGACGCGGTCACGGGCGTGTCGGGGTCGGGGCCGGCGTATGTGTTTCACATGATCGAGTGCATGGCACAGGCGGGCGAGGCCGAGGGACTGTCGCCGGAGCTGGCGATGCAGCTGGCGCAGGCCACGGTCGCCGGTGCGGGCGCGCTGGCCGAGGCTGCGGACGAGACACCTGCGCAGCTGCGCGAGAACGTCACCAGCCCGAACGGCACCACGCAGGCGGGGCTGGAGGTGCTGATGGACGAGGACACCGGGCTGCCGCCCCTGATGAAGGCGACGGTGAAGGCCGCCGCCGACCGCTCGAAGGAGCTGCGCCGTGGCTGACGAGATCACGTTCGACGACTTTCTGAAGGTGGATATCCGGGTGGGCAAGATCACGCGGGCCGAACCTTTTCCGGAGGCGCGGAAACCCGCGATCAAGCTGTGGGTCGATTTCGGAGAGGAGCTGGGCGAGAAGAAAAGCTCGGCCCAGATCACCAAGCATTACAGCCCTGAGGGCCTTGTGGGTAAGCAGGTGATGGCTGTTGTGAACTTTCCGGCGCGCCAGATCGGGCCGGTCATGTCCGAGGTGCTGGTGCTGGGTGTCAGTGACGCGGACGGTGGAATCGTCCTGTTATCGCCGGATCTCGCTGTGCCTCTTGGAGGGCGGATGCATTGAAACGGGTCTATTTCACGCGGCCCCTGCCCGAAAGCGTGGCCGACATGGCGCGCGCGCATTTCGAGGTCGAGATGCGCGAAGAGAACACGCCGCTGAAGATCGGGCAGATGCGCGCGGCGCTGAACCTTTATGACGGCGTGCTGATGATGTTCGGCGACACGTTTTCGTCCGAGGTGTTCCGCGAGGCGCAGAACCCGCGCTGCAAGGTGCTGGCGAATTACGGCGTGGGGATCAACCATATCGACCTGGCGGCGGCGCGGTCGGCGGGGGTCCTGGTGACCAACGTGCCCGGTGCCGTCACCGAGGCCACGGCGGATATCGGCATGACGCTGATCATGATGAGCGCGCGGCGCGCGGGCGAGGGCGAGCGCATGGTCCGTGCGGGCAAGTGGCCCGGCTGGAACCCGACGCAACTGTTGGGGACGCATGTGACGGGCAAGACCGTGGGGATCATCGGCATGGGCCGGATCGGTGCGGCGATTGCGCAGCGCTGTCATTACGGGTTCGACATGGACGTGATCTATTGGTCGCGGAGCGAGAAGGAACTCAGCTTTCCGACCGAGCGGGTGAGAACGCTCGAAGAGCTTTTGGCGCGCGCCGATTTCGTTGTGGTTGCCCTGCCTGTCAGCCCTAACACGCATCATCTGATCGACGCAGAGGCGCTGGCATTGATGTCCCGCCACGCGCATTTGATCAACATCGCGCGGGGTGACATCGTGGACGAGGCGGCGCTGATCGCCGCGCTTCAGGAAGGCCGGATCGCCGGCGCGGGCCTTGATGTCTACGAGAACGAACCGGAGGTGCCCGAGGCGCTGAAGGCGCTGGAGAATGTGGTGCTGCTGCCGCATATGGGCACCTCGACGCTGGAGGTGCGCGAGAAAATGGGGCGCGTGGCGGTGGAGAACCTGCGCGCGGCGCTGGCCGGGGAGACGCCGCCGAACCTGGTGAATTGACGGGGCCGGCGAGTGGTGGGGTGAAACCCCACCCTACGGCAGACGAACAATTCGGTTCATGAGGCGACTTGGGCGGGAACGGGTGACCGCGGGCAGAGCGGATGCGTATCCGCAAACGCCGGTGCGACGCCTGCGGCCGTTCGCACAGCCAGTGTATCGCCGCGTTTCGCTTGACCTTGCGGCAGGGTTCTGGCGTGGTGGCCGCCACGTCGAGGGAGAGAGACATGTTCAAGCCTGCGATTACCGGCACGGGTGTTTTCACGCCGGAAGAGACCATCACCAATGATGAGCTGGTCGTGGCGTTCAACGCCTATGCCGAGCGGTTCAACGCCGAGAACGCGGACGCCATCGCGGCGGGCGAGGTGGAGCCCAAGGCGCCGTCCTCAACGGAGTTCATCGTCAATGCCTCGGGCATCGAGCAGCGCTACGTAATGGACAAGTCCGGCGTGCTGGACCCTGACGTGATGCACCCAAGGCTGCGCGAGCGGTCGAACGACGAGCCGGGCATCATGGCGGAAATGGCGCTGGATGCCTGCGGCAAGGCGCTGGCGCAGGCGGGGCGCGAGGCGGGCGAAGTCGATCTGATCATCTGTGCCGCCAGCAACCACGAGCGGCCTTATCCGGCGGTGGCCATCGAGATTCAGCAGTTGCTGGGCGCGCAGGGCTTTGCCTTTGACATGAACGTGGCCTGTTCGTCGGCCACGTTCGGCATTCAGGCGGCGGCCGACATGGTGCGGTCGGGCAGCGTGCGCTGTGCCATCGTTGTCAGCCCCGAGATCTGTTCGGGCCACCTGGAGTGGCGCGACCGGGATTGTCATTTCATCTTCGGGGACGTGTGTACGGCAGTGGTGATCGAGCGGGCCGAGGACGCCAAAGGCGCGCATTTCATCGTGCAGTCGACCCGTTGTGCCACGCAGTTTTCCAACAACATCCGAAACAACAACGGCTTTCTGCGGCGCACTCGCGACCCGGAGTTGCACGACCGGCGCGACATGCAGTTCGTGCAGGAGGGACGCAAGGTGTTCAAGGAAGTGCTGCCGCTTGTCAGCGCGCATATCGCGCAGCATTTGGCGGACGAGGGTGTGGAGGCGGATCGTCTGAATCGCCTGTGGTTGCATCAGGCGAACAAGACGATGAACGATTTCATCGGGCGCAAGGTGATGGGGCGGGTGCCGGAGGCGGACGAGCAGCCGAATATCCTTCAGGATTATGCGAATACGTCGTCCGCGGGGTCGATCATCGCGTTTTCGAAATACTCCGACGACTTGCAGCCGGGCGATACCGGGCTGATCTGTTCGTTCGGTGCCGGGTATTCAGTGGGTTCGGTACTGGTCGAGCGGGCCTAGACTTCGGGTGCGTCCGGTCTTGGGATCACGCCCTGGTCGCGGGGATCTGCCTCGGGGCTCCATTCCGGATCCTGGCGTTTGATCCGCTGCGAGATCATGTAGCTGGTGGGCCAGGCGAGCAGGAAGCCCGCGACAGCGCCGATAGCGACAGTCCAGACGGAATAATACCCCAGCGAAAAGCCGGCAATCACGATGGCGCCGGTGATGAAACTGCCGCTGAGAAGCGTGAGGTAGAGGGACAGGCGGTCCATGTCGGTCTCCTTTGCGTTACGTTGGGGAAACGTGCAGGTAGCAGGCCGGGTTCCCTCTGCCGGGCCGCGCGCGTCATTCGGCGCAGGTGGAGCCGGGGCCGGAGGCGTATGACCAGTCGACGGCGCAGCCTGCGTTGTCGAAGGCGAATATCTGGGCGTTCTCATCCTCCGTCGAGAAGGGCAGCGCGGGTTCCACCGTCACGCGCAGCCATGTCTGCACGGTGTCGGGGGTGACGCACCAGTCGAAATGCGGTTCTTGCACCGCGTTCCAGCCGCGGGCGCGGGCAACGCCGGTGATGTCGGCGGCGCGCACGCAATCGGTGTCGGGCAGGTCGGCCAGGAACGCCTGCCGCGCCTCGGTATGAGCGGCGGTGGTGTCAACGGGGGGAACCAGGTCGAGTGTCTTGACCGCGTAGACAAGATACCCTGCGACGACAAGAAACACGACGCCAAGACCGAAAGCGATATATTTGATCGAGTTATACATTCCGGAACGTATCACCCGTAGCCTCGCGCCAGTGGCGGCGGCAGAGGCTTTGATATGTCTCGTTTCCGCCAATTTGGATCTGGGCGCCGTCCGTCACCACGTTTCCCTGCGCGTCGCGGCGCACGACCATGGTGGCCTTCTTGCCGCAATGGCAGATGGTGCGGACCTCGCGCATCTCGTCGGCCAGCGCCAGAAGGGTGGCGGAGCCGGGAAAGAGATGACCGCGGAAATCGACGCGCAGGCCGTAGCACATGACTGGCACGCCCAGGTCATCGACAACGCGGGCGAGTTGCCAGACCTGTGGCTCGGTCAGGAACTGCGCCTCATCGACAAAGATGCAGGCCAGCGGGCCCGTGGCCAGGAGCGCGTCAAGGCGCGCGAACAGATCGTCGTCGACGGTGAAGGTGTCGGCTTCGGCCCCGATGCCGATACGCGAGCCGATCCGCGCGGGCCCGGCGCGATCATCGAGCGCGGCGGTCAGCAGGTGGGTGTTCATGCCACGTTCGCGGTAGTTATGACTGGCCTGCAACAACAGCGTGGACTTGCCGGCATTCATTGTCGAGTAATGGAAATAGAGCTTGGCCATGGGCTGAGTTATCCGCATGAAAGGCGCGGGATCAAGCCTGCCGCAAGGTACGTGACATCCGGGAACGTAAGGTTTTCCACCATTGCGGCGCCGACAGGCAACCCGGATAACGGCCCGAAGAAGGGAACGCGTGCGATGTCGAAGGCTGGATCATACCTCAAGAAACACACCGAGGCGCTGGTCAAGGACGTGGGCGTCGAGCCTGCGTGCACACTGACCGGCAAATCCAAGGCGACGTTGGGGCGCTATTATTCGGATCATGACGAACATGCCGACCGGTTCATGCCGGTCGACGCGGTGGCCGCGCTGGAGGCGGCGGCGTCCTATCCGCACGTGACCGCCGCGCTGGCGGAGCTGAACGGCACGCAGCTGAGCTTTGACGACGCAAGGCGCAACGACAGCGGCACGGGCGGTGTCAACGCGGACGTGATCGCGTTGTCACAGCGGTTCGCGATGCTGATGGCGGAGTATCATCAATCGATCGGGGACGGAGTGATTTCGGCCGCAGAGGCCAGGCGTTTGCTGAAGGAGACTCTGGCGCTTCAACAGGTGCTGGTCGACATCAAGCTGCACCTGGAAGACGGGTCTCATTAAGTGGCGCTTCAGCCGGTCGTGTCCGCCACCCGGTCCCACACGGTTTCGGCGGCAGTGGCGCCGATGAAGTGGCCGCCTTCGATGGTGGTGACTTTGCCGGCAAGGGTGGCGGGCAATTGGGCGGACATCTCGGCCGATGACAGCATCGGGTCGTCGCGCCCGTGCAGGATGGACATCGGCATTTTCAACGCCTGCATCTCTTGGTGGACACTGCGGAAGTCGAAGCCGAAATCGGCGGCCACGCCGCGCAGCGAACTGGTGTAGATGTCCGAGAACATCGCATAGCTGCTGTCGCCATTGGCGAAGGGCCGTTCAAGCACCGCGTGATCGCTGGCGTTGCCGCCGAAAAGCTGGATCAGTGCGGCGCGGCAGGTCTTTTCGCTGAGATAGTATTTCTTGAAACGCCAGGTCACGGCCTTGAAGAGCCGCGAATTGGTCACGAGACCACGGACCGCGTCGAAGAAGCCGCCAAGTTTGCCCTCGCGCAGGGTTTCGGCCTGAAGCAAGGTCGGCGAGACGAGGGTCAGCGCGGTCACGTCACCTGGCGCCTCGTAGGCAAGGCGCACAGCGGCACGGGCGCCGGTGGAATTGCCCAGCACGGCGCAGGGGTGACCGATATATTCGCGGATCAGCCCGTGGGCGTCGTCGACCCACTGACGCAGAAGATCGTCCTGTCCGAATAGCGACGAGGTGGGCCGGATTTCAAGATAGCCCTCGCGGATCGGCGTGATCACCCGCAGCCCCAGCTGGGCCAGGTGCGGGGAAGCGTCGCGCATCAGCAGGGCGAAAAGCACGCCGTGGCATAAAAGCACCGGCGTGCCTGTGGCGGGGCCGAACTCGACGAAGTTGACCAGCCGCCCGCCCGACAGGCGGCGCGACAGAAGGCGCGCATCCTGCGACAGGTAGCGGGCGAAGAAGGGTTCGACAAAGCCGGCATGGCTGGCCTCGCCTTCGGAGATCGAGATGAAGTGGACCATCTGGCCCAGCAGCTTGGTGATCAGCTCGCGCTGGCCCGAACACATCAACTTGCCGCAGGCGTTCTTGAGATGGGCGCGCTTGGTCTCGTACGACAGTGCGTCGAGATCGGCCGCGGCGCGCAGGCTGGCGCCGCCGATCACCTGGAACACGGTGCGGATCTCGGCCTGGGTCAGCCCGCTTTCGTCGTTGAAGATGTCGAGGAACTCGGAAAAGAGCAGCTGGGTGACGGCGAACCCGCGCAGCCGGCGCTTGCCCACCGAATCGCGGTTGGAGGGCGTGATCGGCACGTACCAGAACAGCATCTGTGCCTTTGCGTTCCACGAGATCTGGCCCGCCGCAAGCCCGTGCCGTGCCACGTTGTCCAAGATTGCTGCCACCGCCGGGTTGTCGGTGCCGGCTGGCAGAATGCGCGTGGAATGGTCGGTAATGCTGGACAATCCGCCACGCAGGGGCTTGCCGGACATATCGAAGTCTGCCCACGCCAGATCATCCTCGATGGCGGCTTCGGCGACCTTGAGACGTTTGGCGACATAGTCGCGCGCTTCGCGGGCCTTGTCCCGCGGCAATATCGAAAACACCGACGCGAGGTCGGCGTCATAATCCCCAACTGGCATGGTCTTCCCCAAAACCAGCCCTGACCTTATCGGGCCGTGACGGTGCCAAGATACCCAATTGGGTGATGTGCGCCTAGTCAGATTCTGTGAGCCTTGGGCTTTGAGATGGTCAGCGGGGCGTTGGGTATGGAATCATTGGGGAAAATCGCGGCACGGCTGCTGGGGGCACTGGTGCTGTGCGTCGGGATCTGGCTGGTCCCGATGCCTGCGGCCGCGCAGGAGTTGCCCCCGCTCGAAGGATATTACGTCGTCGAGAACGGTCAGGCGGTCGGGCCGCTGCCGGCCTCGGAGATAGAGGCGCGGGTTCGCGACGGGCGTCTGTCGGAACGCTCGCTGGTGTGGCGACAGGGCATGAACGACTGGGAGGAGGCCCGCTTCAGGCCGGACCTGGGGCCGCTTATCGGCTCGCCCAGAGCCGCCGAGGCCGACCCGGCCTTCAACGTGCGGGATTTTGGGACGTACCTTCAGGGCAGTTGGACAAGCGACCCCGCCCAGACCGATATACCGGATATGGGACAGGCCAGCGTCGTCAACACCATCGCCTTCGGCGCCGACGGAACGTTCAGGTCGCTGACAAAGATGAGCACGGTTCCGGGGGCGCCGCAGCCGATGTCGGTGAATGTCGAGGGCACCGGAACCTACACGCTGAGCGGCGCGAATGGCGAGACGGTGACGATCAGCTTTCTTGGCACGTCGCTGACCAAGATCGAGGGGCAGCCCGGCAACGGTTTTCCCGACCAGTTGCAGTTCGACGCCACGATCAAGGCGATGGACCAGAGCACGTTCATTGAGGACGGCAGCACTTATCGAAAGGCGGCGCAATGACACGGTCTTGTGAAATCGAGCAGAAGACCTATTCGGTGCGCCATCATGGCGCACGTCTTGTTCTGGCTCTTGCGACGACACTGATGCTGTTGGGCTGGGGCGGGCCCGGTGCCGCGCAGCAAATGACAGCGGACGGACTTTACGTGGTCGAGAACGGTCAGTCGGTGGGGCCCTTGACCCATACCGAAGTTCAGCAGCGCGTCCGCGACAAAAGACTAACCCGCGAGACCATGGTGTGGATGCCGGGCATGGCAGATTGGCGCCCGGCCCGGACGTTGAAGGAAGTGGCGCAGATCTTCAGCGACATGGAGCAGGCGCCGCCGCCGCCGCCCCAGCGCGACTATGTCGCCTTTCTCGAGGGCGATTGGGAAAGCGGACCGAAACAGCAGACGGTCGAGGGCGTCGGGCTGGGCACGATGACGCTGCGGATGACCTTCAACAAGCTGGGATCGTTCGATCTGTTGCAGCGGTTCGACGTGCCGACATCGGGTGGCATGTTCAGCGCCAAGACGACCGGCAAGGGCAGCTTCGAGGTGACGAAACCGACGCCCCAGAGCTTTGACCTGGAATTGTCGGGCACCAGCGAGACGACGTCGAACCACCCTCAGGGCAGTGTGCCGGAAATCGGCAACATCTTTCGCCGTGTGACCATCAAGGTGATAGACGAGAACACGATCGACGATAACGGCACGATCTTGCGGCGGTCGAATTTCTGAAGGGTATCGAAACGCAACTGATTGGGGATTGCGATGACGAAAACGGATTTCCTGCGGCCGATGCGGGCGCATATAGTGGCTGTGATTGTCGGCCTGGCACTGGCGCTGGCGCTGACCGTGCCTGCGGGCATGGCGGAGGCGCAAAGCTCGTCCTCGGTCACGGTGAACGGTGTGAAGATCACCATCACCGGGGGCGGCTCGCAAAGCATATCGACCACGTCGAGCGGTGCGGAGATCGTGATCGACGGGCGCGAAATCGTCATCGACGGCACGACGATTTCGCTGGACGGGTCGTCGGTCGACAGCGGTGAATTCGAGGAGGTCGAGATCATCGTCGAGGGCAACACCACCCGGATCGTGGTCGACGGCCGGGAGGTGATCACCAGCACACGCTCGGGCGCGCCTTCGAATGACGGCGACGGAGAATTGAGCGAAGCGGCCAAGCTGAACAACCTCGGCGTGGCCTATTACCGCGGCGACGGGGTCGAGCAGAGTTTCGAGAAGGCGATCGAGTATTACGAACAGGCCATGGCGCTGGGCAGTACGATCGCCGCCGACAACCTGGCCAACATGTTCTGGTACGGGGTCGAGGGCATCCCCGAGGACGAGCCGCGGGCAGTGGGCTATGCCAAGGTGGCGGTCGAGGACGACCATCCGAACTCTGTATACATCATGGGGATCGCCTATCTTCAGGCGATCACGGTCGAAAAGGACGTTGATCTGGCGCTGGAGCTTCTGAACCGCGCGGGGGACGAAGAGCGCACCGATGCGCTGAACCAGCTGGGCGTGGAATATGCGCGCGGCGAGCACGTGCCCAAGGACGATGCCAAGGCGGCAGCTTATTACCTGCGTGCCGCGGACCTGGGAAACCGCGTATCGCAGTCCAACTATGCCTGGTTCCGCTGGCAGGGCCGCGGCGGCGAGAAAGATGCCGCCGAAGCGCTGCGCTATGCGCTGATGTCGGCCGAGCAGGGCAACACCAGCGCAACCTACCTGGCTGGCGTGATCTACTATCACGGCGGCGAGGGTGTGGAGGTGAACATGGCCGAGGCCGCACGGATGTTCGAGGTCGCCGCGCTGGACGGCCACCCGACTGCGGCCTTCAACCTGGGTGTGATGTATCGCGATGGCGACGGGGTGGAAAAGAGCCTCGACCGGGCGATCGAGTGGATGCAGGTGGCGCTGGACCGCGGGCACGAGGATGCTGCGGGCGAGCTTGAGCGGTTGAAGAAAAGCCGCGGCGAGGCGCAGCCCCCACAAGAGGCAATTTGGTGGTTCGCCGAGGGCCAGCAGCAGGTCGGGCCGATGACGCTGAATGACCTTCGTGCCGAGATGGCGGCAGGTCGGGTCGGAGACCAGACGCTGGTGTGGCGCAAGGGCATGACGGACTGGGCCATGGCCGGCAGCATCGGGGAACTGGCGCAGTAGCGCGGGCCGCGTTATGACGGGGCGAGTATAGGCAGAGGAGCCCCGTCATGACAGATATCATCCGCCACCACACCGCCGCCCGCATGAGCCAGATCGTGATCCACGGCGAGACGATCTATCTCGCCGGCCAGGTGGGCAATCGCGGCGACAGCGTGGCCGACCAGACCCGCACTTGTCTTGAGAAGGTCGAGGCGCTGTTGGGCGAGGCGGGGTCTGATGCGACGCGGATCCTGCAATGCACGATCTGGCTGTCCGACATGGCCGATTTCGCCGAGATGAACGAGGTGTGGGACAGCTGGGTTCCCGAAGGTCATGCGCCCGCAAGAGCCTGCGGCGAGGCGAAGCTGGCGCATCCCGAGTTGAAGGTGGAACTGCTGGTCACGGCTGCGGTGCGCCCGCGCGACGGCAAGTGACTTAAAGGAGTGGCTGCGCCAACCAGGTTTGGTTGATTTGGGGGGCAGCCCCCAAACTCAGTTAAGATTGGGGGCCAGCCCCCAAACCCCCGGATATTTATGGCCAGAGGAAAGGCACGATGGACGCTGCCCGGGGGCTGCGTTATCAGCGCATCAGGTTTTGAAAGAAGGATCTCCGATGTCTGGTCATGGCGCGCCTGTTCCTATGCAATCCAGCCTGTCGTCTGGCCTGAAAGGCGAGGCGCATGTGCCGGGCGACAAGTCGATCTCGCATCGTAGTCTTATATTGGGCGCGCTCAGCGTCGGCGAGACCGTGGTGACCGGCCTGCTGGAAGGCGAGGACGTGCTGGATACGGCCAGGGCCATGCGGGCCATGGGCGCGAAAGTGGCGCGCGACGCCGATGGCGTGTGGCGCGTGCATGGCGTGGGTGTCGGCGGGTTTGCCGAGCCTGGTCAGGTGATCGACTGCGGCAATTCGGGCACGGGCGTGCGGCTGATCATGGGGGCGATGGCGACATCGCCCATCACCGCGACGTTTACCGGCGATGCCAGCCTGAACGGGCGGCCCATGGCGCGGGTGACCGACCCTCTGGCGCTCTTCGGCGCGCGCGCCGTGGGGCGCGCGGGCGGGCGGTTGCCGATGACCATCGTCGGCGCGCGCGAGCCGGTGCCGGTGCGTTACGTGGTGCCGGTGCCGTCGGCACAGGTGAAGTCGGCCGTGCTTTTGGCGGGGCTGAACGCACCGGGGCAGACCGTGGTGATCGAGCGCGAGGCGACGCGCGATCATACGGAGCGGATGCTGGCCGGGTTTGGGGCCGAGATCTCGACCGAGGTCACCGAGGAGGGCCGGGTCATCACACTGACCGGGCAGCCCGAATTGACACCCCAGACCATTGTCGTGCCGCGCGACCCGTCGAGCGCGGCTTTCCCGGTCTGCGCGGCGTTGATAACCGAAGGGTCGGACGTGCTGGTGCCCAATATCGGGCTGAACCCGACGCGTGCGGGGCTTTTCACCACGCTGCGCGAGATGGGTGCGGACCTGACCTATGAGAACGAGCGCGAGGAAGGCGGCGAGCCGGTGGCGGACCTGCGGGCGCGGTTTTCGCCGGACATGCAAGGCATCGAGGTACCGCCCGAGCGCGCGGCGAGCATGATCGACGAATACCCGGTGTTGTCGGTCGTTGCGGCCTGCGCGACGGGGCGGACGGTGATGCGCGGGGTCAAGGAACTGCGCGTCAAGGAAAGCGACCGGATTGACGCGATGGCCGCGGGACTGCGTGCCTGTGGCGTGACGGTCGAGGACGGCGAGGATTGGTGGATCGTCGAAGGGATGGGCGCGGGCGGCGTGCCGGGCGGGGCGACCTGTGCCAGCCATCTGGACCACCGGATCGCGATGTCTTTTCTGGTGCTGGGTCTGGCCAGCCGGGATCCTGTGACGGTGGATGATGGCGGGCCGATCGCCACCTCCTTTCCGGTATTCGAGGCGCTGATGGCGGGTCTGGGCGCGGAGATGCGGCGGGTTTGAGTGCGGGCCCAAGATTATTCGTACGAATAATCTTGGGCGGCCAAAATTCGTATGAATTTGCGGGGTCGCGGGCGTGCCAAATTCTGCCGGTCGCAGGCTTTCGGCGGCGCGGGAAAGCGGTATGGTGCCGCTGGGACGTGCTTTGGCCAAAGGCGATGCAAGATGAACGAGACTGATCCACTGGTGGTATTCACGCCCTCGGGCAAGCGCGGGCGGTTCCCGAAAGGCACACCGGTGCTGACCGCGGCGCGCCAGCTGGGCGTCGACCTCGATTCGGTCTGTGGCGGGCGGGGTATCTGTTCCAAGTGCCAGATCACGCCCGGCTATGGCGAGTTTTCCAAGCATGGCGTGACGGTGCGTGAGGGCGCGCTGTCTGAGTGGAACGCGGTTGAGGAGCGCTATGACCAGAAGCGCGGGCTGAAGGCCGGGCGGCGGCTGGGCTGTCAGGCGCAGGTGATGAGCGACATCGTGATCGACGTGCCGCCCGAGAGCCAGGTCCACAAACAGGTGGTGCGCAAGGCGGCCTCGGCCCGGGTGATCCAGATGGATCCGGCGACGCGGCTTTACTTCGTCGAGGTGGACGAGCCGGACATGCACGAGCCCACCGGCGATCTGGAACGGCTGGAACGGGCGCTGCGCGAGCAGTGGGAGATCGCCGAGATCACAGCCGACCTTACGCTTCTGGCCAAGCTTCAGCCGGTGCTGCGCAAAGGCAAGTTCCGGGTGACGGTGGCCTTGCACAAGTCGCACCTGGACCCGGTGCCGCGGGTGATCGAGATCTGGCCGGGGCTGCATGAAAGCGGCCTATACGGGCTGGCGATCGATCTTGGGTCGACCACGGTGGCGGCGCATCTGACCGACCTGGAAAGCGGCGAGGTCAAGGCGTCGTCGGGTATCATGAATCCGCAGATCCGGTTCGGCGAAGACCTGATGAGCCGGGTGAGTTACGCCATGATGAACCCCGGCGGCGACCAGGAGATGACCCGCGCGGTGCGCGAGGCGATCAACACGCTGGCCGAGGAGATTGCCAAGGAAGCCGAGATCGACCCGAGCCTGATCGTCGAGACGGTGTTCGTGTGCAACCCGGTGATGCACCACCTGCTTCTGGGGATCGACCCGGTGGAACTGGGGCAAGCGCCCTTTGCGCTGGCCACGTCGGACAGCATGGCGCTGGAGGCACGGGAACTGGAGTTGAGCGCGATCAACACGCGGGCGCGGGTCTACGTGCTGCCCTGCATCGCGGGGCATGTGGGTGCGGATTGTGCCGCCGTGGCCTTGAGCGAGGAGCCGGGGAAATCCGAAGACCTGGCGCTGATCGTGGATGTGGGCACGAATGCCGAGATCCTCTTGGGCGACAAGAGCCGGGTGCTGGCCTGCTCCTCGCCCACCGGACCGGCCTTCGAGGGCGCGCAGATTTCCAGCGGGCAGCGGGCCGCGCCGGGGGCGATCGAGGCCATCCGGATCGACCCGGAGACGAAAGAGCCGCGCTTTCGCGTGATCGGATCGGACAAGTGGTCGGACGAAGAGGGCTTTGCCGAGGAGGTGGGGCCAGGCGGCATCACCGGCATCTGCGGCTCGGGCATCATCGAGGCGGTGGCCGAGCTGCGCATGGCGGGACTGATGGATGAAAGCGGGCTGATCGGATCCGCCGAGGCGACCGGGACGGCGCGGATGGTGCCGGAAGGGCGGACGCATTCCTACCTGGTGCATGACGCGACGGCCGAGGGCGGGCCGCGGATTACCGTGACGCAAGGCGATATCCGGGCGATCCAGCTGGCGAAGTCGGCGCTTTACGCCGGCGCGCGGCTGCTGATGGACCAGCGCGGCGTGGACAAGGTGGACCGCGTGGTGCTGGCCGGGGCCTTCGGTGCGCATATCAGCGCGAAACATGCGATGGTGCTTGGGATGATCCCGGACGTGCCGCTGGACAAGGTCACGAGCGCGGGCAACGCCGCAGGCACGGGCGCGCGCATCGCGCTGTGCAATGTGGGCGCAAGGCGGGAAATCGAGCGGGTGGTGCGCGAGATCACCAAGGTGGAAACCGCGATCGAGCCGAAATTCCAAGAGCATTTCGTGGCCGCCAACGCCATTCCGCACAAGACCGATCCGTTCCTGGAACTGGCCAAGGTGGCGCCGCTGCCGAACCCGTCGTTCAACACCGGCGGCGGAGACGAGGGCGGACGGCGCCGGCGGCGGCGGGGCTGAACCGACGGTCGACAATGGGATTGCGCGGCACCGGGTGATTGCGCAAAGTGGAGCCAAAGCGCCGGCGCGCCCGACGTGGCGGCGTGTTTCGTCCTTTCCTGCCCAGCGTGGCGCAACCGATTGATCTGGCCGATATGACACCGAAATCTCTTCTGTTTCCCCTTGTCCTTGCAACCGCCGCTACAGCCTTGCCGGCAATGGCCTGCCCGGGCCCCGAAGCGCTGGACACCGGCGTGGTGTTCGAGACCCGCGACGGGATGATCGAGACGCACCGGCGCTTTGCCCCGGAGCAGATCCTGATCCAAGCCGAGTTTCCCGACGGCTCGGGCTCGATCCTGGAGACGCGCCACGGGCTTTACCTGGCCAGTTCGACGCCGATCGAGGACGGGGTCGTGAAGGTCGGCCAGAAGGATGTCTTTGCCAGCTACGCCGACCTGGAGAAATGGGATGAACCGCGTCCGGATGCAGCATGGAGTAACGACAGCAGCGGCGGCGGGACGGCGAAATCGGGGCCGCTGACGACGATCAAGCTGGGGCCATGCGCCTACCCGGCCTTCGAGATCGACCTGACCTTCAACGATGACCCGACCTATACCGAGCGCTATCATTACCTGCCGAAAATGGGGATTGGCCTGTTGGTGGCCAGCACGTCGGACGGAGACGAGGAGACTTACACCTATACCGAGGTGCGGGCCGCCGAATGAACCGGCGCGGCGCCGAATCTGTCTTGACCGGACAGGACCGGCGTCATACCTAGACGGTCGCGCAGGCGGGTATGATGTAATGGTAGCCTGTCAGCTTCCCAAGCTGAACGCGCGGGTTCGATTCCCGCTACCCGCTCCAAGCTTCATCCCCGCATGATGCCCGAAAGACCGCCGCGCCTGCTAGCGCGTGTAGGCGTTCTGAACGGACGCTGCGGCATCGGTCGTGGCATGGCCGTGGTCGATGGTCAGGAACATTCCCGCCGACATCAGAAAGCCCGCCAGCAGGATCACCTCGGCAAAGGGCAGGCCGGACAACAGCCCCCGACCCCAGGCGCGGCGCACGCAGGTGCGCGCGCGCGGCTTCGGTGCGGGAGGACTGAGGCGGATTTCGGAAGTATCGTCAGGTTGATCGTTACACATGGTTTTGGCAGCATCCGGTATTACAAGCCCGCTTTGCGCGTCAAAGATGCCAGCAATAGGGAGGTTTTGCCTTTTTCTTGCCGTACTGGGCTGTTTTGGCCGATAAAGCCGGGCGGAATGCGGAAACAGAGTGTTCGCGGGCGGATCACGCGCAGCGGACGGAACAAGGCAGGGTAAGAGATGGGTTTCACGGTGGCGATCGACGGGCCGGCGGCGGCGGGCAAGGGCACGGTGGCACGCGCGGTGGCCGAGAGGTTCGGTTTCGCGCATCTGGACACCGGGCTGTTATACCGTGCAACGGGACGGCGGACGCTGGACGGGACCGAGCCTGTCGAGGCGGCACGCGCACTGACGGCCGAAGACCTTCAGGCGGACGACCTGCGATCTGCCGAAGTGGGGCAGGCCGCCAGCCGGGTGGCCGCGGTGCCCGAGGTGCGTGCCGCGCTGGTGGAGTTCCAGAGGGCCTTCGCGGCGCGGTCCGGTGGCGCGGTGCTGGACGGGCGGGACATCGGCACGGTGATCTGCCCCGAGGCGAACGTGAAGCTCTTCGTGACGGCAAGCGACGACGTGCGGGCGCAACGGCGGCTGGAAGAGCTGGTGGGCAAAGGTGCCGACACTACATATGACGAAGTTCTGGCCGACCTGCGCCAGCGCGACGAACGCGACTCGGCGCGGGCCACGGCACCGCTGAAACCCGCGCCGGACGCGATTTTGCTGGACACGACGACCTTGTCGATAGACCGCGCCGTCGAAGCCGCCTGCGCCGAGGTGGCGCGGGTGCGCGCGGCGTCATGACCGCAAAAATCACCTTTCATCGGGGCGGCGGCTGGATGGATATCTTTCGCGCCTACCGCCTGATGGTGACGGGCGAGGAGGTGGGGCGTATCAAGCGTCACAGCCGGCTTACGGTCGAGGTAACGCCGACCCAGCACATGTTGCGGGCCAGCATCGATTGGTGCGGCAGCAATTTGCTATACGTGGACCTGTCGGACGGCGGGTCGGTGGAGGTTGACGTCTTCAACCCCAACGGGCCGTTCCGCGGGCAAGGCAAGATGATACGCACGCCGGGCGAGTACCTGGAACTGCGGCTGCGCGAGGACGGGCCGGAGAGCGAGCAAAAGCAGGATACCCCTTGATTGTCATGGCCGCGCGGGCTATAGCGCCCTTCGTCGACAAGGCGGAACCGCCGCAGAGCATTGAGAGCGAGCAGGGTCGGGAATACCGGCCCTCTTTGTTTTGCGTTCCTGGCGGACCCGTCTGACCAACGAAACCTTGAAGACCGGCGGAGACAACCGCGCGGCCGGACACAACGAAACGTTAGGATTGAAACGCCACATGGCTCAAAACGCATCGATGGAGGAATTCGAGGCCCTCCTTAATGAAAGCCTCGAAATGGACACCCCCCAAGAGGGAACGGTTGTCAAAGGCAAGGTCATCGCTGTTGAAGCGGGACAAGCCATCATCGACGTCGGTTACAAGATGGAAGGCCGCGTCGAGCTCAAGGAATTCGCAAATCCCGGTGAAGCGCCCGAAATCGAAGTGGGCGACGAGGTCGAGGTGTTCCTGCGTTCGGCAGAGAACGCCCGTGGCGAAGCTGTCATTTCCCGTGAAATGGCCCGCCGCGAGGAAGCCTGGGACCGCCTGGAGAAAGCATACGCGGACGACGCCCGTGTCGAAGGCGCGATCTTTGGCCGTGTCAAAGGCGGCTTTACCGTCGATCTGGGCGGTGCCGTGGCCTTCCTGCCCGGCTCTCAGGTTGATGTGCGCCCTGTGCGCGACGCCGGCCCGCTGATGGGTCTCAAGCAGCCCTTCCAGATCCTGAAAATGGACCGTCGCCGCGGTAACATCGTTGTCAGCCGCCGCGCCATTCTGGAAGAGAGCCGCGCCGAGCAGCGCGCCGAGGTCATCGGCAACCTTTCCGAAGGTCAGGCCGTGGACGGCGTGGTCAAGAACATCACCGAATACGGGGCCTTCGTGGACCTGGGCGGTGTCGACGGCCTGCTGCACGTCACCGACATGGCATGGCGCCGTGTCAACCACCCCTCCGAGATCCTGAACATCGGCGAGACCGTCAAGGTCCAGGTGATCAAGATCAACAAGGAAACCCACCGTATTTCGCTGGGCATGAAGCAGCTGCAGGACGATCCGTGGGATCTGGTGGCCGCCAAGTACCCGCTGGAATCAGTGCATACCGGCCGTGTCACGAACATCACCGATTACGGTGCCTTCGTTGAGCTGGAGCCCGGTGTCGAGGGCCTCGTGCACGTCTCGGAAATGTCCTGGACCAAGAAGAACGTCCATCCCGGCAAGATCGTGTCCACGTCCCAGGAAGTCGAGGTCATGGTGCTGGAGATCGACCAGGCCAAGCGCCGCGTGTCTCTGGGCCTCAAGCAGACCATGCGCAACCCGTGGGAAGTGTTCGCGGAAACGCACCCCGAGGGCACCGAGGTCGAGGGCGAAGTCAAGAACATCACCGAGTTCGGCCTGTTCATCGGTCTCGATGGCGACATCGACGGCATGGTGCACCTTTCGGACATCAGCTGGGACGAGCGTGGCGAAGACGCGATCCAGAACTACAAGAAGGGCGATGTGGTCCAGGCCGTCGTCTCGGAAGTGGATGTGGAGAAAGAGCGCATTTCGCTGTCGATCAAGAACCTGGGCGGCGACAAGTTCGCCGAGGCCGTGGGCGGCGTGAAGCGCGGCTCGATCATCACCGTCGAGGTCACCTCGATCGAGGATGGCGGCATCGAGGTGGAATACGAAGGCATGAAATCCTTCATCCGTCGCTCGGACTTGTCGCGTGACCGTTCTGAGCAGCGCCCCGAGCGGTTCTCGGTCGGTGACAAGGTCGATGTGCGCGTGACCAATGTCGACGGAAAGACCCGCCGTCTGGGCCTGTCGATCAAGGCGCGCGAGATCGCCGAAGAGAAAGAAGCCGTGCAACAGTATGGCAGCTCGGATTCGGGCGCCTCGCTGGGTGATATCCTTGGCGCCGCGCTGAAAGGCGACGACGACAAGTAAGCCGGAGCCGGCTTGCAGATTGGAAAGGCCCCGCTGCGATGCGGGGCCTTTTTTCTTTGGCGCGCCGGGCCGATATGTCGGGCTAGGATACAAGGTCCTCGCTCAGCACCTTGCCGGCCATACGGGCGGTGGTGCGCAGCCGTTCGGCGTCGTGGCCCTCGCGGGCGCTGGAGGAGAGGCCGGCCATGACGGTGACGACGAAGTCGGTCACGCGGTCTGCCGCCTGCGGGTGGCGGCGGGCGACGAAGGCGCGAATCCTGTCCTCGGCGCCGTGATAGAAGGCGCAGGCCGCCGCGCGCGCTTCGGCGTCGTCGCAGCGCCGGCCCTCCAGCACCAGACAGCCGGGTGCATCGGGATTGGCGCCGTATTGGTGTGCGGCCTCTTCCAGCAGGTCCGTCAGGCAATCCGCTACCCGTCGGTCGTCCCGCAGAAGATCGGTCAGCGCGATGGCACCGTTTTCGGCATAGCGGTCCAGCACGCGGGCATAGAGCCCGATCTTGTTGCCGAAAGCGGCGTAGAAACTGGGCGGCTTGATCCCGATGGCACGGGTCAGGTCAGCCACGCTGACGGCGTCATAGCCGCGGGCGTGGAACAGGTTCTGCGCGGTAGCGACGGCCTTGTCCGGGTTGAAACGGCGGGGCCGCCCGCGTGTTTGGTCTTTTTTTGTATCGTTCATTACATAAATACCTTGAACCGGTGGTCCAAGTATTTATGTAGCTCTCGTTACATTAAACATCAAGGAGGGGCAGATGCCCACATTCAAAGGAAAATCCGTACTGGTCCTCGGCGGCAGCCGCGGTATCGGAGCGGCCATCGTGAGACGCTTTGCCGGGGACGGCGCCGATGTGACGTTCACCTATGCCGGATCGCGCGATGCGGCCGAGAAGTTGGCCGAGGAAACCGGCAGCACCGCGGTTCAGACCGACAGTGCCGACCGCGACGCGGTGATCGCGCGGGTGCGTGACAGCAGCCCGATCGACGTGCTGGTGGTCAATTCCGGCATCGCGATCTTCGGGGATGCGCTGGAGCAGGACCCCGATGAGGTGGAGCGGCTGTTGCGGATCAATGTGCATGCGCCCTATCACGCGGCGGTAGAGGCGGCACGGCAGATGCCCGAGGGCGGGCGGATCATCGTGATCGGGTCGGTCAACGGGGACCGGATGCCGATCTCGGGAATGGCGTCATATGCCGTTAGCAAGTCTGCTCTTCAGGGGCTGGCGCGGGGGTTAGCGCGCGATTTCGGGCCGCGCGGGATAACCGTGAATGTCGTTCAGCCGGGGCCGATCGACACCGATGCCAACCCGGCGGACGGGCCGATGAAAGACCTGATGCACAGCTTCATGGCGATCAAGCGTCACGGCACCGCCGACGAGGTGGCCGGCATGGTTGGCTGGCTGGCCGGACCAGAAGCGGGTTTCGTGACGGGCGCTATGCACACGATCGACGGCGCTTTCGGCGCGTGACGCGCGAAAGTCATCGGCAAGGCAGGGCGCAGTCCGTCCTGCCGGGCCAAACGCGCGCGGTACCGCCCGGTGGCGATGCCTATCCGGGGCACGTCGGATGGGCATCCCTAGGCCGGCCCGGGTGGCGCCGAATCAATCTACGGAGGTCCGCACGATGCCCGGACAGAGGGGCGCCGGGCTCGCCACTCGGATAGGAAAAGAGCCGCGCGTGGTGAAGCGTCGCCGGAATTCGCGGTGATTTTCCGAGTTTATCCGGTAGGTTGCAGTTTCTAATTGCGCTTTTTCTATCTATAGTCGTTAAAGTCGATACGCTGCGCGAACCAAGAACAACGCCGGGGGGAACCGATGATACGGTCGGAATTAATCCAGAAGATCGCCGACGAGAATCCACATCTGTATCAGCGCGACGTTGAGCGCATCGTGAACACCATTTTCAACGAGATCACCAATGCCATGGCCGAAGGCAACCGCGTCGAGCTGCGCGGGTTCGGCGCGTTCTCGGTCAAGAAGCGCGATGCGCGGACCGGGCGCAACCCCCGCACCGGCGAGTCGGTGCAGGTCGAGGAAAAACATGTGCCGTTCTTCAAGGCGGGAAAGCTCTTGCGTGAACGGCTGAACGGGAAATCCTGATGCGTTACATCCGCTATGCCTCTATCGCCATCTTCGCGCTGGCTCTCATTCTGATCGCCCTGGCCAACCGGCAGGTTGTCGAGGTTCAGATCCTGCCAAGCGAACTGGGCGGGATGGCAGCCGTAAACCCATCGTACCAGTTGCCGCTGTTTCTGGTGATGTTCGGCGGGATCCTTGCCGGTCTGGTGATCGGGTTCATCTGGGAATGGATCCGCGAGGCGAAGGAACGTGCGGCGGCGGCCCGGCAGGCGCGCGAGATGCAGCGCCTGCGCGCCGAGGTGCGGCGTCTGAAAGGCGAGCGCAACAAGGATCAGGACGAGGTGCTTGCGCTTCTGGACGAGGCCAGCTAACCGGCTGCGTCATGGCGCAGGACATTCGGATCAAGATGTGCGGGCTGACCCGGCCCGAGGATACCCCCGCCGCGGTTGCGGCAGGGGCGGCCTATGTGGGCTTCGTGTTTTTCCCACCATCGCCCCGCTATGTAAGCCCTGAACTGGCACGCGAGATGGCGCTGGCGGTGCCGCCGGGCGTGGCCAAGGTGGCGCTGGTGGTCGATGCGGATGACGCCTTGCTGGACGAATTGACCAACCGCGTGCCGCTGGACATGTTGCAGTTGCATGGACAGGAGAGCCCCGAACGGGTGGCCGAGATCAAGGCCCGCTATGGCTTGCCCGTCATGAAGGTGGTGGGCGTGCGCGAGGCTAGCGACCTTGAGGCCATCGACCGTTACGCCGGGGTGGCCGACCAGATCCTGCTGGATGCCAAACCTCCGAAGGATGCAACCCGCCCCGGGGGGAATGCCGAGAGTTTTGACTGGAGCCTGATTGCGGGGCGCGAGTGGAACGTGCCGTGGATGCTGGCCGGGGGCCTGACCGTGGAGAACGTGGCCGAGGCGATCCGGGTGACGGGGACGCGGCAGCTCGATCTGTCCTCGGCGCTGGAAAGCGCGCCGGGGGTGAAGGACCACGGAAAGATGCGCGCCTTTGCCGATGCGGCGCGGGCGTGATCCGGTTTCGTGAGGCCGGAGAGCCGGATGTCGCCGCCGTGGTGGCGCTTTTAAGCGATGATATGCTGGGGCAGGGGCGCGAAGGGGCCGACCTCGCGCACTACGAGGCGGCTTTTGCCCGGATGCAAAGCGAGGGCAACAACCAGCTGATCGTGGGCGAAGACGATGCGGGACGGATCGTCGCCAGTTACCAGATCACCTTCATCAGCGGGCTTTCGCTGCGCGCCGCACGCCGGGCGCAGGTGGAAAGCGTGCGCGTGGCTGGCCACTTGCGCGGGCAGGGCGTGGGTGAGGCGATGTTCGAGGACGCCAAGGCGCGAGCGAGGGCGGCGGGCTGCACGCTGATGCAGCTGACGATGAACACGGGCCGAAAAGATGCCAACCGCTTCTACGAGCGTCTCGGCTTTGTCGCGTCGCATACCGGGTTCAAGATGCCACTTGATTGACGCCTCGGCCCGCTTTGCCCAAGCTGAGGCAAAGGAGAGACGCATGAACCATCAAGATCTGGACGACGTTTACGGCGCGAAGAGCGCAGATGAATCGAGGGCGATCTATGACACGTGGTCAACCTCCTACGATGCGGACTGCCTGAGCAAAGGGTTCCGATTGCCCGCGCTGGGGGCCGGGCTGTTGGGGCGGTACCTGGGCGACGCGGACGCGCCGGTGCTGGACGCGTGCTGTGGCACCGGGTTGGTGGGAGAGACGCTGCGGCTGATGGGATATGACCGGATCGTCGGCTGCGACCTGTCGCCGGACATGCTGAAGTTCGCCGACCGGACCGGGGCCTACGAACGGCTGGAAGAGGCCGATACCGGCGTGGGATTGCCGTTCGACGACGACGCCTTCGCGGGATTTGTCTGCGTCGGGGCGTTCGGGCCGGGCCATGCGCCGCCGGTGACTCTGGATCATCTGGCGCGGGTCACGCGGCCCGGCGGCATTGGTGTGTTCAACCTGCTGGATGCCACATGGGAGGAGCAAGGCTTTCCACCGGTCCTGGACAATCTTGTCGCGTCGGGCGCGTGGGAGGTGATTTATACCACGCCGTCCTTTCGGCCCTTCCTGCTGGCGGAGCCGGACTTGCTGAGCACCGGCTATGTCGTGCGAGTGAGGTGAGCGCCCGAGAATATTCGTACGAATATTCTTGGGGCCGCGTGTCGCAGAGGAATGCGCTGGAAACCGGCGGGCCCGTGGCCTATTGAGGCGCTAAAGCGTTTCGCGATAAACCTGAAATACAGCTTACCCGCGAAACGCAGCACAACAGCCAATCGTTGCACGCGTTTCGCCTTTCGCTGATGGCTCAGGTTAATGGCGAAACGCTTTAGCAAACAGGGATGATGACCATGAACGATCTCTTCAACTCCTTCATGACCGGCCCCGACGAAAAAGGGCGTTTCGGAGAATTCGGCGGGCGCTTCGTGTCCGAGACGCTGATGCCGCTGATCCTGGAACTGGAAGAGCAGTACGAGAACGCCAAGACCGACCAGAGCTTCTGGGACGAGATGGATTTCCTGTGGAAGCATTATGTCGGCCGGCCAAGCCCGATGTACCATGCCGAGGGTCTGACCGAGCGGCTGGGCGGTGCCAAGATCTACATGAAGCGCGACGAGCTGAACCACACCGGTGCGCACAAGATCAACAACGTGCTGGGGCAGATCCTGCTGGCGCGGCGCATGGGCAAGACGCGCATCATCGCCGAAACCGGCGCGGGCCAGCACGGCGTGGCCACGGCGACGGTCTGTGCCAAGTTCGGGCTGAAATGCGTGGTCTACATGGGCGCGCATGACGTCGAACGGCAGCGGCCCAACGTGTTCCGCATGAAGCTGCTGGGCGCCGAGGTGATCCCGGTCACCAGCGGGCGTGGAACGCTGAAGGACGCGATGAACGATGCGCTGCGCGACTGGGTGACCAATGTGCGCGATACTTTCTACTGCATCGGCACGGTGGCGGGGCCGCACCCCTATCCGGCGATGGTGCGCGATTTCCAGTCGATCATCGGCAAGGAGGCCAAGGAACAGCTGCAGGAGGCCGAGGGCCGTCTGCCCGACACGATCATCGCGGCCATTGGCGGCGGGTCGAACGCGATGGGGCTGTTTTACCCGTTCCTGGACGACAAGGACGTGAACATCATCGGAGTCGAGGCCGGTGGCAAGGGCGTAAACGAGAAGATGGAGCATTGCGCGTCACTGACCGGCGGGCGACCCGGGGTGTTGCATGGCAACCGGACCTACCTGTTGCAGGACGATGACGGGCAGATCCTGGAAGGCTACTCGATTTCCGCCGGACTGGATTATCCGGGAATCGGACCCGAGCATTCCTGGCTGCACGAGATCGGGCGCGCGAAGTACGTGTCGATCACTGACAAGGAAGCGCTGGAAGCGTTCAAGCTGTGCTGCGAAGCGGAAGGGATCATTCCGGCGTTGGAGCCGTGTCACGCGCTGGCGCATGTGATGAAAATCGCGCCCGACCTGCCGAAAGATCACATCCTGTGCATGAACATGTGCGGGCGGGGCGACAAGGACATCTTTACCGTCGCGCGGCACCTGGGCTTCGAGATGGGCGAGGGCGACTAGGGCGCCACTCGTCCGGGGGGTGGCGTGAGGACGGTCAATCGTCGTCCTCGTCGGCCTCATCCTCCTGGCCATTGTCATCCTTGGACGTCTCCCGGTCTTTGATGCGGTCGTCGTCCGTTTGGTCCTCTTCGTCGTCGTTCTCGCCGACATCTTCACGGTCTTCGTTGCCGTCTTCACGAAGTGAATCGTCGAAAAGAAAACCGGCCGCGTTGAGTTGGATCTGATCCGAGGTCATGGGCCGTTTCGGGTCGGATGCGCCGGTGTCGTCGGCCATGACCGCACTGGAAAGCATGATAGCGGTAGCGGAGAAAGCAAATATGCGGCGCATTCGAAACCCCTTCGCTTACTGGTATTGACGCGCCGACGGGCGCGGCATCATTTCATTGAGATAGCGTTGGGCGGATGCAGAGCAAGTCGGCGGCAGGGGCGCACGCGGTTGTGGCGAGAGATTGCCACGTGCCGGGCGCGGCCGCGAGAGCGCATGGCGAGGCGTGCGAAAAAACGCGCCAGACCGTTTGGTCCGGCGCGCTATCAACATGTCGTGCACCACGCTGACTCTGATCAGCTTACACGAGCGAGTAGTAATAGATCACGACGGGAACCGTCGTTTCGTCGCTCGCGCTTTGCGCGGCGCTGTCGCTGGTATCGCTGCTGCCCGAGGCATCGGCACTGTCGCTATCCACATTTTGGCTTTCGGACGTGCCTGCGGTCATGTCCAGCGCCTTGGTTCCGGCGCCGCGGTATTCTTGCGGTGACAGAGCGCCCGAACCGTCGGCATCCATCGCGTCGAAGCGCTTCTGAAGAGCCTTGTCGCTCCAGTCCTTGTCGACCTCGCCCTCATACTCCGCTTGGGTGACCACGCCGTCACCATTTCCGTCGTACATCTGGAACCGCTCAACGGCCGTCTTGGCAAAGCGCTCTGCGTCGTCGGTATCCTCGGCAATAGCTGACTTCATGTCAGAGTCGCCGCTCTTCCAGATCTTGTTGGTCGTGTTCTGCCATTCGTCGACCGTCATCTCCGATTTATCGCCGGCGCCAAGATCGGCCCAATCACGCGACGTGCCGTCGGTCTGCGACGTGTCCATCGCGGCCTGCTGCTTTTCCTGTGCGTTGCCGATGCAGTTGACGATTTCCTCGCGGTCGACCGAGCCGTCCTTGTTGAGGTCGAGCGCCGCAAATTCGGCGTCGCGTGCCTCCTTGATTTCCTGCTCGCTCATGAAGCCGTCCTTGTTCTGGTCGGCGGGCATGAACGCGGTTTCGCAAAAGGCGGGCATGTCGGTTTCGCCCTCACTTTGCTGGGCCAGCGCGGGGCCGGCCGTGGCCAACGCGGCGGATGTCAGGATGGTTGTCGTCAGGGTCTTCATGTTGCGTCTCCTTTCGTTTTTGCAAACGGTCGGGAGGACGGTGTGGCGTCTCTCCTCCGATTTTGACGTCTCGGAGTCAGAACGTGTCTTGGCGGTGTGAGTTCCTTATTTTTCAACGGTCGCAGCTCCGGATGTCGCCCGGCCGTCAGTGCATCGGCTGATCTTGAGAGGCGCGACCGGACCCTGTGATGCGTGGCAGTGCGCCGGACAAACCGTCTTAGGACGTTGCGTCCGAGGCGTGCTCTTTGAGGATGTCGATGGTCACGATGTCGAGCGCGCGGGCGTGGGTGGCCTCGAGCCGTACCTGGGGAGCGCAGCCTTCGTCATGGGCTTGCAGGAAGCGGCCCGCGCAGAGGCACCAGTGGTCGCCGGGCTTGAGCCCCGCAAAGCCGAATTCGGGGCGCGGTGTGGAGAGGTCGTTGCCCACATATTTGGAGTAGGCGAGGAATTCGGCGGTCATCAGGGCGCAGACCGTGTGGCTGCCCTGATCCTCGGCGCAGGTGTTGCAGCGCCCGTCGCGGAAAAAGCCGGTCATGGGCGCGGTTGAGCAGCTTTCGAGCTTGCCGCCCAGCACGTTGACGGAGGTGTCCATTTCGATAGCCATGCGATGCTCCCTTAACCGGTTGGGCATATCCTGCACGTGCCGTGCCCGCGGGGCAAGGGAGGCGGGGTGTCGCGGGTTCAGAGGGCCTCGGCGATCTGCCGGAACATGGCAATGTTGGCGTCATTGACGCCCGGCTCGCGAAAGGCGCGGTCGGCGGCGGTGGTGACGATGACCACATCGCGGCCCTGGTCGATATAGATGTACTGCCCGTAGATGCCGCGCGCCATGAACTGGCCCGGTTCAGCGCCTTGGGGGATCCACCATTGGTAGCCGTAGCCGATCCGGCCCGGCTCGGTGGGTGCGCTGGGTTGCGTGGAGGCGGAGATCCAGCCGGCGGGCACGACCTGCTGGCCGCCCAACTGTCCGTTCTGTTCGATCATCAGGCCAAAGCGGGCGTAGTCGCGGGTGGTGAGGTTGAGACCGCCGAGGACGAAGGCGACGCCTTCGCCGTCGGTGATGTAGTAGGGATCGGACTCGAGCCCCAGGGGCGCGATGATTTTTTCCGACATGAGCGAGGGGATGTCGCGCCCGGTGGCGCCGCGGATGATCATGCCAAGGACATGCGTGTCGATGGAGACATATTGCCAGCGCTCGCCGGGGGGCGTGTCGCGGGCGTCCAGCCCGGCGGCGAAGCCGTCCATCGTGCCGCCCAGGGCCAGCACGCGGCCCATGCGGTTGATGTCGGAATCGTAGTCCAGGTAATCCTCGTCGAAGCGCACACCGCTGGTCATTTGCAGCACGTTGCGGATGGTCGCGCCGTCATAGGCGCTGCCGCTCAGCAAGGGGGCGTATCGCGTGACCGGATCGTCGAGCGAGGCGATCTGGCCCTCGTCCACCACTACGCCCATGAGCGCGGAGAGAAAGGATTTGGCCACGGACCAGCTGATCCTGCGGTCGTCGGGTCCGGTGCCGAGGTGATAGCTTTCGTGAACGATCTGGCCCTGGTGCAGCACCAGAAGCGAGGTGACGGCGCGGTCTTCGATCCAGTCTTGGGTGCCTTGGGGCAGGGTCATCGCGTCGCCCTGCGGCAGGGGCATGACGGGCGCGTCGCCACGTGGCACGGGCGTGTGCAAAAAGGCGCGGTCCATGTTCGAGAAGTTCTCGACGATATGCTCGGCCTCGAAGAGCGTGTTGACCGCCATGAGCCGAGCGATTTCCTCGCGCTTCCAGACGCCAATGGCGATGGCGACGATGGCCAGCACGGCCACGATCCGGAGTGCCCATTTCAGGATGCCGCGCATGATATGATCCTCCCTGCGGATCACGAAACCATCCAGCGTTGAAACCGGCAAGGAAAACGCAGCGTTACCGGAACTTGTCGATCAGCTTTTGCAACGGGCTGCGGTCCTCGGTGTCGTCAGGCGCGGGGGGATCGTCGGGCTTTGGTGCCGGACGTTCGTTCCCCTGCGGTTTCTCTGCGGACTTCGAGGAACGAGCGGGCGCGGTGCGCAGGGAGACGGCATTCAGAAACTTGTCGTTGCGGCCTGCCGCAAGCTCTGGCGCGCCGTCGGAGAGGCCGCGGACAAGCTCGTCGAGCCACTCGCCATCGGCCTTGGCGAAATCCTGAAGCACGTAGTGCGACACCAGGTCCTTGCGGCCCGGATGGCCGATGCCGAGGCGGACGCGGCCGTAATCCTCGCCGATATGGGCGTGGATGGACCGCAGGCCGTTGTGCCCCGCATGACCGCCGCCCTGTTTGACGCGGCATTTGCCGGGAGCAAGGTCCAACTCGTCGTGGAAGACGATGACATCCGACGGGTCAAGCTTGTAGAAGCGCATAGCCTCGCCCACAGACTGGCCGGACTTGTTCATGAAAGTTTCGGGCTTGAGCAGCAGCACTTTTTCGGAGCCAAGTTTGCCTTCGGTCAGCTGACCCTGAAACTTGGAGCGCCACGGCGCGAAGCCGTGATCAGCGGCGATGCGGTCAAGCGCCATGAACCCGATATTGTGGCGGTTCTTCTCATATTTTCCGCCCGGATTTCCCAGGCCCACGAAAAGCAACATTGCCGATCACCCGTTCTTTGGTGAGGATGGTCTACGCGGCGGGGCGCGCTGAATCAACACGAGAGCGGCAGGGACGGGTAGGACAAGATGGGCGAATACGCGGTGAACGGGGTCACGCTGGTGGTGTCCGACGACATGCTGAATGAGCGCGTGGCGGGCAAGCTGGAGACCGGCACCTATGAGGCGCACGAGGCCCATGCGGCGCAGATGCGGCTGCGCGAGGGGATGCGGGTGCTGGAGCTGGGCGCGGGTGTGGGGTATATTGCCTCGATCTGTGCGGGCGTGGCCGGCGCTGCGAACGTGGTCACGGTTGAGGCCAACCCCGCGATGCTGCCCGTGATCCGCGCCAACCTTGATCGCAACGGGCATCAGGCGACACGGCTGATCCACGGGGCGGTGACAGGCGAAACGTCGGGCGAAGAGATCGCGTTCGATCCCAAGAAGGTGTTCTGGGCCGGGCGGATCGCGGACGAGGAGACTGACCCGGAAAAGCTGGTGACTGTGCCTATGCTGCCGCTTGCGGGCTTGTTGCAGGAGCACCGGCCTCACCTGGTGATCATGGACGTCGAAGGCGCCGAGCGGCATTTGTTCGACGCGCCCTGGCCCGAGCATGTGCGCGCGGTGATGATGGAGCTGCACCCAAACCAATATCCCGACCGGGTGATCAAGCAGATCGTGGATTGCATGTCGGACTCGAACCTGACCTACGATCCCGGTCCGTCGCGGGGACGGATCCTGTGTTTCCGCCGCTTGCGGCACGGCTAGCCTGCACGCGTCGTGGCAAAGAAAAACGCGAGGGCCGGGACCCTCGCGTTGATGATTTTGCAAAGCGGAGGAAGAGCTTAGTCTTCGCCGCCTTCCGCTTCTTCGACACTGTCCGGACCGGCTTCTTGCTCGGTTGCCGGAACTTCGTCGGCTGCGACGTCCTCGTCTTCTTCTTCCTCGGCGTCGGATTTCAGGGCCGAAGGCGCCGCGATGTTGCAGATCACGAAGTCACGGTCGATCGTCGGTTTCGCGCCCTCGGGCAGCTGAACCTGGCTGATGGTGATCGTGTCGCCGATGTTTTCCATCAGGCTGAGGTCGACGGTGATGCTCTCGGGGATGTCGCCGGCGGTCACCACCAGTTCGATCTCGTTGCGGATCACGGTCAGAACACCGGTTTTCAGCGCCTCGCACTCTTCCTCGTTGATGAACTCGACGGGGATGAAGAGGTTGATCTTGGTGGTGCGGCGCAGGCGCATCAGGTCGAAGTGGGTCGGAAGGTCCTTGACCACGTCGCGCTGAACGTCGCGGCAGATCACGCGGACGTCATCGTGTCCGTCAACCTTGAGGTTGAACAGCGTCGACTTGAACCGGCCCTGCTTCAGCCGCTTCAACAGGACGTTGAACGGAATGTTGACGGGCAGCGGTTCGACGTCGCCCCCGAATACGATCCCCGGAACCATGCCGTCGCGGCGTGCAGCACGAGCGGCGCCCTTGCCCGTCCCCGTGCGTTCCTGGGCGTGAAGATCAGGAATTTCTCCAGCCATGTGTGTTCTCCATATGCAAAGGCGGGGCTCCTCCAAGGCTGTAGCCCCGCGTGAAGCCGTCCCTGTAGAGGATTAAGGGCGGCTTGAAAAGCCCAAATATGCAAGGTTTTGCGGGATTCAGAGGATCAGGTGTGCGCGTTCCCGGCGGGTGGCGTCACGCGACCCCAGGAGACGCCTTTGAGCAGCGACGGGTCGAGCCGGTCGCCGTGCAGGACGCTGACGTCGCCGGTGGCTTCCATCACAACGGCGCGGACCTGGTCGGGCTCAAGCGCATTGGCCTCGCGCAGCTTGGCGCGGATGTCGGCGCGGGTGACGCGGGCGAGGCGCAGGTTGTCGTCGAGGATGCGGCCCTCGTGCATCAGGATGATGGGCCGTGTGTCCACCAAGTGTTCCACGGCGCGAAAGTGCACTCGCAGGGCCGAGATGGCAAAGCGCAGGGCGAAGAGTGCCGCCAGGGCGATGATGCCCGGCAGGAAACGGCTGGAGGTGGTCATCAGCGTGGCCACGACCGAGCCGCTGGCGAGTGTCAGCGCGAAGTCGAAGCTGGACATCTTGGAGAAAGAGCGCAGCCCGTTGACGCGTGCCAGCAGGATGATGACGGCGACCGCCACGACGGTTTGCAGGATGGTATCGGGCATGTCGGAAATCGCTCCTTGGTCGTGCGGTGATGCGACACGCGCGAAACATGCACAGACGCTTTTCCCGCTGGCGTGGCCGCCTTACAACGTGCGGACGGGCGGCGATGTTCCGTTGCTGTCGAAATGGCTGCCGGTTCAGGTCTGATGTGCGGCTTTGCTGCCCTACGCCAGGGGCTGGCTTGCATTGCCGATGGAAATCGGAGAAGGGTTGACGCAAGGACGCGGGGGATAACGTATGCCGCCGCGAGACAGAGAGGATGTAGAGACTTTGACGCCGGAACTTCGCTATTCAGACAAGTACCGCAGGATATTCGCGGAGATCGTGCCAAGGTTTCAATTGCTGGAGATCGACCCGATCTTCAAGGAGATCGGATATGCGCCGGAAACCCCGCTGACCGTCGTGGACGTCGGTGCCAATGGCGGCATCTGGAGCCTCGCCCTGTTGCATCATTCTGGACCATGGGTCGACAAGATACACATGTTCGAGCCGATGGAGGGCAACCTTGCCGCGATCCGCGATGTCATGAAGGACGGGCTTTATGGCGAACATGCCGACAAGCTGGTGATCAACGAATACGCGCTGTCCGAAAGCAAAGGATCGGTGGAGATCCATTTCGAAAGCGACGTGACGGGGCTGGCCTCGATCGACAGTGCGACCGCGCATTTCCCGATGCGGAACATCCAGTTGGAGCGCACCCGCGCGATCCAGACGGACCGGTTGGACACCTATTGCGCCGAGAATGGGATCGAGACGATCGACATTCTGAAGATCGACGTGGAAGGGCATGAGTTGTCGGTGCTGAAGGGTGCCGAGAACCTGCTGCGCGAGAAACGCATCCGCGCGGTGGCCTATGAGATCGGTCCGCACCAGATGGCGCGGCGGGACTTCTACAAGGATTTCTTCGAATTTTTCAACCAGTACGGCTATACGAACCTGCGGTATCGGGAGCCCGGTTGGAAAGCGCTGCCGATCCCCGAGTACCGGTCGTCGCTGGAGCAGTTTGACAACGTGTGCATGAGAATGGCGACGTGCCTGGATGGACGCCAGGAAACCCCGATCAAGGAGAGCGCGCGCAGCTGGCCGGAGCCGATGAAAGGACGCTGATCACGCCTGCCAGTCGCCGGAAAAATCCTTTGGGATCATAAGGATATCCCGGTCCACCTTGGTGATGTCCGTATGGCCGCAGAAGGCCATGGACACATCAAGCTCCTTGTGGATGCACTGGAGCGCCTTGGTCACTCCCTCTTGCCCCATGGCGCCAAGGCCATAGACATAGGCGCGGCCGATATAGGTGCCTTTTGCGCCGAGGGCGATGGCCTTGAGCACATCCTGGCCCGAGCGGATGCCGCTGTCGAAATGGACCTCGATCTTGTCGCCCACGGCATCCATGATCTGGGGCAGGGCTCGGATGGCGGAAAGCGCGCCGTCGAGTTGCCGGCCGCCATGGTTCGACACGACGATGGCGTCGGCGCCGACGTTCAGCGCCTCGCGGGCATCGCGGGGGTCGATGATGCCCTTGATGATGAGCGGGCCGTCCCACATCTTGCGGAACTCGCGGATACGGTCCCAGTTGAGCGCCTCGTCAAACGCCTCGGCGGTCCATGAACTGAGCGAGGACGGGTCAGAGACCCCCTTGGCGTGGCCGACGATATTGCCGAAGAAACGCCGTTTGGTGCCTAGCATTCCAAGGCCCCACTGCACCTTGGTCATCATGTCGGCAATGGACTTAACAGTTAGTTTAGGCGGAGCACTGAGGCCGTTCTTGAGGTCCTTGTGGCGCTGGCCCAGCACTTGCAGGTCGACGGTGATGACCGCCGCCGAGCAGTTGGCGGCCTTGGCGCGGTCAAACAGGCGCTGCATAAAATCGTTATCTTTCAGGGTGTAAACCTGAAACCAGAACGGCTTTTCCGTGTGGGCGGCCACATCCTCGATCGAGCAGATGGACATCGTCGAAAGCGTGTAGGGCACGCCGAATTTCTCGGCGGCGCGGGCGGCCTTGATCTCGCCATCGGCGTGCTGCATCCCGGTCAGGCCCACGGGGGCGAGCGCCACGGGCATCGAGACGTCCTGACCGATCATCCGGGTCGCCGTCGAGCGGTTCGACATGTCCACGGCGATGCGCTGGCGCAGGTATATGTCACTGAAATCGCTGGTGTTCTCGCGGAAGGTCTGTTCCGTCCAACTGCCCGATTCCGCGTAGTCGTAGAACATCTTGGGCACGCGGCGGCGGTAGATCTTTTTCAGGTCGTCGATATTGGTGATGACGGGCATGGGCAAAGGCTCGGGCTTTGGTCAGGTTTGTTGACCAGTAGCCGGGATCGGCGCCCGAGTCCATGCGGCGCACCGTCCTGCGCGGGAGAGGTTAACGGCGCCGGGGAGGGGCGGCAGCAGGGGGGTGACATGCGTGCACCCCGCGTGCACCGGGCGTGCACCGCCGCAGTGCGGCGAAACTGTTGCGCGAAAGGCTTAACGCGCCGCGCGGCGGGACGGCACCTCAGGCGGAATGCGCGCCGTCGGCGAGACCCTTGACGAAGTCGAGCACCTGCGCCGGGCTGTCGCCGTCGGCCAGCTTGCCGACGATGGCCGAGCCCACGACGCAGCCATCGGCGACCGAGGCGATCTCGCGGCTGGACTCGGGCGTGCGGATGCCGAAGCCGACGACGATGGGCAGGTCGGTCTGCGACTTGATGCGTTTCACCTCGGGGCCGACATCCGCGGCCTCGGCCGCCGCCGCCCCGGTGATGCCGGTGATCGAGACGTAATAGACGAAGCCCGAGGTGTTGGTCAGCACCTTTGGCAGGCGCTTGTCATCGGTGGTGGGGGTGGCGAGGCGGATGAAGTTGAGCCCGGCCTTCTGCGCGGGGATGCACAGCTCGTCGTCTTCCTCGGGCGGCAGGTCCACGACGATCAGCCCGTCGATGCCGGCCTCTTTGGCGTCTTTCAGAAACGTCTCGACGCCGCGATTGTAGATCGGGTTGTAGTAGCCCATCAGCACGATGGGCGTGGTGTCGTCGCCCTTGCGGAATTCGGCGGCCATGTCGAGCGTGCGTTGTAGGGTCATCCCGCCTTCGAGCGCGCGCTGGCCGGCGAGCTGGATCGTGGGCCCGTCGGCCATGGGGTCGGTGAAGGGCAGGCCCAGTTCGATGATGTCGACGCCCGCGGCGGGCAGCCCCTTGACCACCTCGAGCGAGGTGTCGAAATCGGGGTCGCCGGCCATGACGTAGGCCACGAAGGCCTTTTTGCCCGCCTGGCGCAGTTCCTCGAATTTGGCGTCGATCCGTGTCATGTCGCGTTCCCGTCCTGATGTTCCGGCATGGTTTGGCGAATACGGCGCGGAAATGCAATGGGATGTGCGGGTGGGACGCGCCTGAAATGCGTATCGGGTCCGGGAAAAGCAGGGGCGTTGCGCTGAGCGCGGCTTGGGCATAGAAGGCGCCGGAACGAGGCAAAGAGGTGCATCATGGGCTTCAAGATGGGAATCGTGGGGCTGCCCAACGTGGGCAAGTCGACGCTGTTCAACGCGCTGACCCGGACGGCGGCGGCGCAGGCGGCGAATTTTCCGTTCTGCACGATCGAGCCCAATGTGGGCGAGGTGGCGGTGCCGGATGCGCGGCTGGACAAGCTGGCGGCAATTGCGCAGTCGAAGCAGATCATCCCGACGCGCATGACTTTTGTCGATATCGCGGGCCTGGTGAAGGGCGCCAGCAAGGGTGAGGGGCTGGGCAACCAGTTTTTGGCCAATATCCGCGAGACGGATGCGATTGCCCATGTGCTGCGCTGTTTCGAGGATGGCGACGTGACGCATGTCGAGGGCCGCGTGAACCCGGTGGAGGACGCCGAGGTGATCGAGACCGAGCTGATGCTGGCCGACCTGGAAAGCATCGAGAAGCGGCGCGCGGGGCTGGTGCGCAAGCTGAAGGGCAACGACAAGGAGGCGGTGCAGGCCGACCGCCTGCTGGCGGCGGCGCAGGCGATGCTGGAAGAAGGCAAGCCCGCGCGGCTGGTCGAGGTGGATGCCGAGGACGCCAAGGCGTGGAAGAACCTGCAGCTGCTGACCTCGAAGCCGATCCTGTATGTGTGCAACGTCGACGAGGCCAACGCGGCGGACGGGAACGATCATTCCGCCGCCGTGGCGAAGATGGCCGAGCAACAGGGCGCGGCGCATGTGATCATCTCTGCCCAGATCGAGGAAGAGATCAGCCAACTGGACGCCGAGGAAGCCGAGATGTTCCTGGAGGAAATGGGGCTGGAGGAGGCGGGTCTCGACCGGCTGATCCGGGCGGGGTACGATCTGTTGCATCTGGAGACGTACTTTACCGTGGGCCCCAAGGAGGCGCGGGCCTGGACCATTCGCACCGGCACGGCAGCGCCGCAGGCGGCGGGCGTCATCCACGGGGATTTCGAGAAGGGGTTCATCCGGGCCGAGACGATCGCTTACGACGATTTCGTCAGCTTGGGCGGCGAGCAGGCGGCGAAGGAAGCGGGCAAGATGCGGGCCGAGGGTAAAAGCTATATCGTCAAGGATGGCGATGTGCTGCACTTCTTGTTCAACACCTGAGGCGTCAGCGGCGCCCCGGTGGCAGTGCACGCTTTGACGTGACACGTCTGCGCGCCGAGCGGGAATGGGCTTTTCGCACCGGAGCCTGGTCGTGTACCGATTGGCGGGCATGTATTGAACCGAGAGAAGGTTTTTCGCCAAGCGGGCAGAATGGCCTTGTAATTCGTAGGTTTGCTTGGATATACGCGTCGGCGGAGACGTGGCCGAGTGGTCGAAGGCGCTCCCCTGCTAAGGGAGTAGGCCCGGAAGGGTCTCGAGGGTTCGAATCCCTTCGTCTCCGCCATTTATCACCACATATAGTGAAGCATTTTTCGCATAAGCTCTTGTTTTGACCGAGGTTTGACCTCGTCTGTACTGCGCAACGTTCTGGATTCGGGGCGGTTTGTTACAGAAGTTGCTTCATGTCGAAAGCTGACGTGAAATGCAGCAGCAGGAAGATGACGTCACCCTGCGCAGCCGGATTTCAATTGCCTGCTCTGCGACAGCCTGCGCTCTTGAGCGTTCGCATTCGTATCCGTTTGCGCCTTCTGTATCTCGGCTGAAGCATCGCGCAGCGTCCGCCCCGTTGGTGTCGCGCATCCGACTGGGGGAATTGGTGCCGCGCGGCTTTCCGACAAAGATATCCGGGCCACCGCAAGGGTTTTGGCGGTGCGAACGGACTGCTCAATCCTTGGGCCATTGGGCGACGCGGCGATGGCGCGTGACCGGCCCGTGCGGATTGCTATGGATAAACTGAACGGAAGGGTCTAGTAAGCAGGCCATATCGCATCGCGGCAAGCATTCGCCATCGGGGGTCGAAACGCATGATGAACCGTTCCATCTTAGCCATCGCGGCCCTGCTGCTGGGTCTGGCCGTGTCGAGCCTGACCGCGGAACGCGCGGTGTCTCAGCAGGCGCAGGAGCCGGTGCCTGTCGTCGTTGTCACATTGCAGGAGCAGACGGTGACGCTGACCTCGACGCTGCCCGGACGGGTTGCAGCTTCGGCGGAGGCCGAGGTGCGGCCGCAGGTGAATGGGATCATCACCGAACGGCTGTTTCGCGAAGGCGGCTTTGTCGAGGAGGGGGACGCGCTTTACCGCATCGATTCCGCCACCTATTCCGCCGCCGTCGAACAGGCGCAGGCCGCGGTGACGCAGGCCCGCGTGCAGCTGGATGCGGCGGAGGTCGAGGCCGAACGCCTGGTGGAGCTGCGCGAGCGCAACGTGACCAGCGAGCGGGCCTTTGACGAGGCCAAGGCGGTGCGCGACACCGCCGCGGCGGCGGTCGAGGTGGCCGAGGCGCAGTTGCGGTCAGCCGAGATCGAGCTGGAACGCACCACGATCCGGGCGCGCCTGTCGGGCGAGATCGGCCTTGCGCGGACCAGTCCGGGCGCGCTGGTGACGGCCAGTCAGGCCGAACCCTTGGCGGTGATCCGGGATATCGACCCGGTTTACGTTGACGTGACACAGTCGGCCGCCGATCTGCTGCGGTGGACCCGTGGGCAGACCGAGGACCAGCTGAGCAATGCCGATACCACGGTGCGTCTGACGCTGGCGGACGGGTCGGATTTCGAGGAGACGGGCACGATCACCGCCGCGGAGCCGAATGTCGATCCACAGACTGGCGTGGTGGTGTTGCGGATGCAGTTCGACAATCCCGACCGCCTGCTCTTGCCGGGGATGTACGTGCAGGTCGAGCTGCCGGTGGGCACCGCCGAGAACGTTCTGTTGGTGCCACAGGAAGCGGTACTGCGCGACCGGCGCGGACGCCCCATCACCTGGGTCGTGACCGCCGAAAATGTCGTCGAGGAGCGCCAGGTGACCATCCTGCAGGACCGCGGGTCCGACTGGGTGGTCGGCGGCGGGTTGCAGGACGGCGAGCGGGTGGTTGTCGCCGGGTTCCAGAAAACCGGGGTCGGCGCGACCGTCGCCCCGGAGGAGCGCGAGACGCCCCAGGCCGAGGCGACCGACGACGCGAATGAAGACTCCGCCGAGGCGGACGACCAGAAATCCCCATAAGGATCCACTGCGATGGCGCGCTTTTTCATTGATCGCCCGGTCTTTGCCTGGGTCATCGCGATCCTGATCATGGGGGTCGGGGTGCTGGCGATCCGCATTCTGCCGATTGCGCAGTACCCGGAAATCGCGCCGCCCTCGGTGACGATCAGCGCGAGTTATCCCGGCGCCTCGGCCGAGACGGTCGCCAACACGGTGACGCAGGTGATCGAACAACAGATGACCGGGCTGGACGGGTTGCGGTATTTCTCGTCCAACTCGACATCGGCGGGGCAGTCGAGCATCACGCTGACCTTCGAGACCGGCACGGATGCCGACATTGCGCAGGTGCAGGTGCAGAACAAGCTGTCGCGCGCCACGCCGCTGTTGCCGGAAACGGTGCAGCGGCAGGGCGTGACGGTCGAGAAATCCTCGGCAGGGTTCCTGATGGTGATCGGGATGATCTCGCGCGGAGACGGGTTCGACCAGGTGGACCTGTCGGATTACATGGTCACCAACCTGGTCGACGAGCTGAGCCGGGTCGAGGGGGTCGGATCGGTCCAAGTGTTCGGCGCGCAATACGCCATGCGGATCTGGCTGGATCCGTCCAAGCTTGCCGCCTTTGAATTGACGCCTGCGGACGTGGTGAACGCCGTGTCGGCGCAGAACGCCCAGATTTCGGCGGGGGCGTTCGGGTCGCGGCCCACGGTCGAAGGGCAGCAGCTGAATGCCACGATCACCGCGCAGTCGCTTTTGAGCACACCTGAGGATTTCCGGCAGATCGTGCTGCGGGCCGAAACCGATGGTGGGCTGGTGCTGCTGGACGATGTGGCGCGTGTCGAGATCGGTGCCGAGAATTATGCCACCATCGCGCGCTTCAACCAGGATCCGGCGGCGGGCCTTGCCGTCAGCCTGGCGCCGGGGGCCAACGCGCTGGACACCGCCGAGGCGGTGAAGGCGCGGATGGCCGAATTCGCCGAGTTCTTTCCTGAAGGCGTGGAATACGTCATCCCCTATGACACGACGCCGTTCGTGCTGATCTCGATCGAGGAAGTGATCAAGACGCTGTTCGAAGCGATCCTGCTGGTGTTCCTAGTGATGTTCCTGTTCATGCAGAACCTGCGTGCGACGCTGATCCCGACGCTGGCGGTGCCGGTGGTCCTGCTGGGCACGTTCGGCGTTCTGGCGGCTGCGGGGTTTACCATTAACACGCTGACGATGCTGGCCATGGTGCTGGCGATCGGCCTCTTGGTCGACGACGCTATCGTGGTGGTCGAAAATGTCGAGCGGATCATGGAGGAAGAAGGCCTGCCCCCGCGCGAGGCGACCTACAAGTCCATGGGGCAGATCACCGGCGCGCTGATCGGGATCGCGCTGGTGCTGTCGGCGGTGTTCGTGCCGATGGCGTTCTTTCCCGGCTCGACCGGGGTGATCTACAAGCAGTTCGCGATTACCATCGTGTCGGCGATGGCGCTGTCGGTGGTGGTCGCGCTGACCCTGACGCCGGCGCTGTGCGCGACGATCCTGAAGCACAAGGACCGCGACAAGAAAAAGGGCGCCTTCGGCTGGTTCAACCGCGGGTTCGATGCGGTGCTGGGCCGGTATTCCCGCACCGTCGCCTGGAGCGTCAAACGTCCGGTCCGGGTGGGGATCGTCTATCTGGCGCTGGCCGTGGCGATGGCCTTTCTGTTCACGCGCACGCCGACCGCGTTTCTGCCAGACGAGGACCAGGGCATCCTGTTCACGCTGATCCAGACACCGACCGGCGCCACGGCCGAGCGGACGCTGGACGTGCTGGAACAGGTCGAGGACTATTACCTGACTCAGGAAACCGACACGGTGAATTCGATGTTCGGGGTCGTCGGGTTCAGCTTTGCCGGGCAAGGCCAGAATATGGGCATCGCCTTTGTCCAGCTGAAGGACTGGGACGAGCGCAAATCGCCCGGGCAAAGCGTGCAGGCGTTGGCCGGGCGCGCCTTTGGCGCGCTGAGCGGCATACGCGACGCGATGGTGTTTCCGATCGTGCCGCCCTCGGTGATCGAGCTGGGCAACGTGTCGGGCTTTGACGTGTACCTTCAGGCGCGCGGGGGGCAGAGCCACGAGGAGTTGTTGCAGGCGCGAAACCAGTTGCTGGGGCTGGCCGCGCAAAGCGAGCTGATTGCGTCGGCCCGGCCCAACGGGCTTGAGGACGCGTCGCAGTTCAACCTGGATATCGACTGGCGCAAGGCGGGCGCGATGGGCGTGACGGCCAACGACGTGGGCCAGTTGCTGACCGTGGCCTGGGCGGGGTCCTACGTGAACGACTTTATCGACCAGGGCCGGATCAAGCGCGTCTATGTGCAGGGGGACGCGCCCGATCGCGCCAATCCGTCGGACATCGACAAGTGGCGGGTGCGCAACGCCAGCGGCGGGCTGGTGCCGTTCTCGAATTTCGCGAAAGGGTCGTGGAATTACGGGCCGCAGGGCCTGTATCGGTTCAACGGTGTGCCGTCGATGCAATTGCAGGGCGCACCGGCCCCCGGCGTGTCGACCGGGGCCGCGATGGCCGAAATGGAGCGGCTGGCCGAAGAGCTGCCGCCGGGGTTCGCGCTGTCGTGGACCGGCCTGTCGCTGGAGGAGCGGCAATCGGGCAACCAAGCGCCGTTGCTCTATGCGCTGTCGCTGGCGGCGGTGTTTTTGTCGCTGGCCGCTTTGTATGAAAGCTGGTCGATCCCGTTCGCGGTCATGCTGGCGATGCCGATCGGCGTCGTGGGCGCCTTGTCGGCGGCCTATTTCGGAGGGTTCGACAACGGTGTCTTCTTCCAGGTCGGACTGCTGACGGTGATCGGCCTGACCGGCAAGAACGCGATTCTGATCGTGGAATTCGCGCGCGACAGGCATGTCGCGGGAGAGCGCGTCATCGACGCGGTTGTCGAGGCGGCGCGGCAACGCTTTCGCCCGATCATCATGACCTCGATGGCGTTCTCGTTGGGCGTGCTGCCGCTGGTGCTGAGTTCCGGCGCGGGGTCCGGCGGGCGCAACGCGATCGGTTCGGGCGTCCTGGGCGGGACGATATCCGGCACGGTGCTGGGTGTCATTTTCGTGCCGCTGTTCTTCGTCATCGTGACACGGCTGTTTCGGTTCGGGCGCAAGACCGACAAGGACGCCAAAGCCGGATAGGGGCTTTGGTGCCCTCGGCTGGCGGCGATTGACAGGCGCGGGCGTGGCGTGCGCCCGAATTTTGGCCCAACGAATGCCTTGGGACACGGAATCCGGCGCGGTGCCCCGGTGTGCCGATTGCAACTTGGGCCATGCTGGCGCAGGGTGCTGAAAACACCCCGAACGGAGATGTCCCATGTTGCAGACCAAACCTGCCGGCACCCCCAATATCGCTCACTGGAAAGAGCGGGTCGAGCTGGCCGCTGCGTTCCGCTGGACCGCGCGGCTGAACATGCACGAGGCCGTCGCGAACCATTTCAGCCTGTCGGTCAATGACGACGGCACGCAGTTTCTGATGAACCCCAACCAGGTGCATTTCAGCCGGGTCAAGGCATCGGACCTGCTGTTGATCGACGCGAATGACCCCGAAACGCTCGACCGGCCCGGCGCGCCCGACCCGACCGCGTGGGGTCTGCATGGCGGGGTGCATCGGGCCTGTCCGCATCACCGCTGCCTGATGCATGTGCATTCGATCCATGCCACGGTGCTGGCCAGCTTGGCCGACAGCCGTCTGCCGCCCATTGACCAGAACTGCGCCACGTTCTTCAACCGTTATGTGATCGACGACGGCTATGGCGGGCTGGCGTTCGAGGACGAGGGAGACCGCTGTGCCGCGATGCTGGGGGATCCGTCGAAGAAGGTGATGATCATGGGCAATCACGGCATCCTGGTGATGGGTGATACGGTCGCGGATTGCTTCAACCGGATGTATTATTTCGAGCGCGCGGCGGAGACGTATATCCGGGCGTTGCAGACGGGCCAGCCGCTGCGGGTTCTGTCGGACGAGGTGGCCGAAAAGACCGCGCGCGAGATGGAAGACTATCCGGGGCAGGGCGACCGGCACCTGGCGGAACTGATGGCGATTCTCGATGCGGAAGGGTCGGATTACGCCGCGTGAGGCGGGGTGGGCCAAATCTTTTGCAGAAAAGATTTGGCAAAAGCTTTGACAAAGCTTTTGCCGTCAGGCGCGGCCGGCCTCGGACGACAGGGTGACGGCACTGACGCCCAGCTTTTGCAGAGCGGATTCCCACTTGCTGCCGTCGGCGTGGGAGAACACGATCTCCTTGTCGGCCTCGACCGTCAGCCAGGCGTTCTGGGACAACTCGGCCTCCAGCTGGCCGGGGCCCCAGCCGGCATAGCCCAGCGCCACGATATTGCGCAGGGGGCCGCGGCCCAGGGCGAGGTCTTCGAGGATGTCCATTGTCGCGGTCATGGCGAAGTCTTCGTTCACATCGAGCGTCGAGATCGCCGAATGATAGCCGTAATCATGCAGCACGAAACCGCGGCCATGTTCCACCGGGCCGCCGAAATGCACCGGCAGGTTGGTCATGTCGCGACCTTGCGCGATGTCGAGCTGTTCCAGCAGGTCCGCGAGACGCAGATCGTCGGCGCGCTTGTTGACGATCAGGCCCATGGCGCCTTCGGGGGAATGGGCGCAGATGAACACCACGGACTGGGCGAAGCGGTCGTCGCCCATGGCCGGCATGGCAATCAGCAGTTTTCCCGTCAGGTCGATGTCGCTCAAGGCGGTCCTCGATGGATTGGTTGCAGAGCCCATGATGGGGGTCGCGGCGGCTGTGTGCAACCATCGTGGCTTGAGAGTGGCGGGATTTCTCGCTTCAATGTGAATTGGCAAAGACGACGAAACCCGCCATGAGAGGCGTCATGCGAAAGATAATCACCCTTTTGAAAGCCGCCCTGGTCGCGGTCTGTGCCGCGCCGGTCGCGGCGCAGGGTACCGCCGACATGGTGCGGGTCGACGTGCTGCCGGGATGGCGGGCGGCGGATGGCAGCCATTATGCCGGGTTGCGGCTGGACCTGGCGCCGGGATGGAAGACCTATTGGCGCAGTCCGGGCGAGGCCGGTGTGCCGCCGCTGTTCAACTGGCGGGGGTCGCGCAACCTTTCAGGCGTCGACGTGATCTGGCCCGCGCCCAAGCCGGTGCCGCAGTTCGGGTTCATGACCATCGGCTACGACCATGACGTGGTGGTGCCGCTGCGCATCCGCCCCAAGGCGGGCGGGCGCGATGTGCGGCTGGAAGGCCAGTTGGAGATCGGGGTGTGCAAGGATATCTGCGTGCCGGTCAGCGTGAACGTGGCGCAGATCCTGCCCCATGCTGCGAAAAAGCCGGATCCGGCTATCGTGGCGGCCTTGACCGAGCGCCCCTATGGCGCCGACGAGGCCGGGGTGCGCAGCGTGGCCTGCCAGCTGTCACCGGTCGCGGGTGGTGTGCAGCTGACGGCGACGATCCGGATGCCGAAGCTGGGCGTCGGGGAATACGCGGTGGTCGAATCAAGCGATCCCAGTGTCTGGGTCTCGCCGCCCGAGACCACGCGCCAGGGCGACAGCCTGATCGCGCGGACGGTGTTGAGCCATGTGGACGGGCGGTCCTTTGCGGTTGATCGAAGGGGGCTGCGCTTTACCGTGCTGAGCCGGGGCGGTGCCGTGGATATTCAGGGCTGCTCGGCGGGCTGACGCCGCATGGCGTGGCGGATCGCGACCACGGCGTAGAGCAGTATCACGATCAGAAGACTTCCCAACACGAAGAGCAGCAGGGCCGACGGCATAGGCTCGGCGACGGCCAGGGCCGAGAGCGGTTCGGGCAAGCGGCCGGTGATGGCGGCTGTGCCCAGTGTGGCGGCGAAGAGGATCGCGATGGCCACCCCGCCTGCCAGCATGACGCCGCGCAATTCCCCGGGCCTGGAGCGCAGGGCGCGGCGCAGGGAGGTGGTCTGGCGCGCGACGTCGGACTGGATGGCGATGATCGCGGGCACCAGCAGCAGAACAAGCACCATGCCGAAGGCCAGGCCGTAGACCAGCGTGATCACAGTCGGCTTGATGAACTGCGCCTGCGTGGATTGCTCGAAAAGAAGCGGGGCGAGGCCCAGCACCGTGGTGAGCGTCGTTAACATAACGGGGCGCAGGCGGTCGACGGCGCCTTCGATGATGGCCGGGACGATGCCACGTTCCTTGGCGTAGTCGTCGATGGTGGTCACCAGGACGATAGAGTCGTTGATGATGATGCCGGTCATGCCCAGAAGCCCCACCACGGTGAACATCGACAGAGGCACGTCCCAGTAGGCGTGGCCGTATATGGTGCCGACAAGACCGAAGGGGATGATCGACATCACCACGACGGGACGGGTCCAACTGGCGAAGACCCAGGCGAGGACGAGGTAGATGCCGGTCAGCGTCAGGATCAGGCCGAGGCGGGCGTCGTTCAGGAACTCGTTTTCCTGTTCGGCGAGGCCGCCCAATTGCCATTCGACCTGATGGACGCTGGCGATGCGGGGCAGGATCTCGGTTTCCAGCGCGGTGCTGATCTCGGCGGCGCGGGCGGGGTCATCCTCGGAAATATCGCCGGTGACATTGATGTGGCGGATACCGTTTTCGCGTCGGATGGTGGAAAAGCCCACGCGTTCGGTCACGCTGACGATATCGGCGAGGGGCACGTAGGCGCCGGTGGGCGCGCGGATCTGCATGCGTTCGAGGAAGTCGGCGGTGAGTTCTGATTCCGGCACCTCGACGCGGATCTCGGCGCTGCGGGCGCTGTCGGGATAGGTCGCGGCCTCGATCCCGTTGAGGCGGTGGCGCAGGACGCTGCCCATGCCGTCGATGGTGAAGCCGAGCGCCTGACCTTGCGGCGTGAGTTCGAGGATCAGTTCCTGCTTGTCATAGGCCAGGTTGTCCTCGACCGCCGACACCTCGGGATAGTCGAGCAGCGCGGATTTTAGCGCCTCGGAGGCGTCTTTCAGTGTCTCGGCACTCGCGCCGTAGAATTCGACGTCGAGCGCGTCGCCGCCCGGGCCGGAGCGCCAGCCGCGAAAACTGAGTTCCTCGGTCAGGGGGTGGCGGGGGACGGCGTCCTGCAACTCGGCCACGAAGGCGAAGGAGGAATAGGGGCGCAGGTCGGGGTCTATGAGTTCGATGGAGATGCCGCCAAGCTGGTCGGGTTCCTTGGTGTCGGCCCCGGCAAGGCCGCCGCCGGAATTGCCGCCGATCTGGGCGATGGCGAACTTGATGGGGTTGGCGCCGTAGCGGTCCTCGTAGTCTTCCCCGAGGTCTTCGACGGCAGTCTGGATCTGGCGCATCATGGCCAGCGTGTCGTCGCGCGTGGCGCCGGGGGCCATGGAGAAGTTGCCGGTCACGCTGCCGCGTTCGGGAGCGTTGAAGAAGCGCCATTGCACGTCGCCCTTGATGAAGAGCGCGGCCTGCGAGGCCAAAAGCACGATAATGCCGGCCAGCACCGGGTAGCGGGCGCGGATGACCAGCGCCATGAAGGGCCGGAAGGCGCGTTCGCGCAGCCAGACGAAGCCGCGGTTCACGGTCCGGGAGGGCCAGTCGTACCAGTGTTCCTTGTCCGCGTGGGCCAGTGCGTGGGACATGTGGTGTGGCAGGATCAGAAAGCATTCCACCAGCGATGCCGTCAGCACGACAATCACGGTGAAGGGAATGTCGATGATCAGATCGCCGAAGCGTCCGCCGATGGCGACAAGCCCGAAAAAGGCGATGAGCGTGGTGAGCGTGGCGGAAAAGACCGGCAGGGCCATGCGCCGGGCGGCGCGTTCGGCGGCCTGCACGGGATTTTCGCGGTACTTGCGCACTCGCGCGTCGGCATGTTCGCCCACGACGATTGCGTCGTCGACGACGATGCCCAGCGTGATGATCAGCGCGAAAAGCGAGATCATGTTGATGGTCAGCCCGGCCGCATACATCAATGCTATGGCCGCCAGCATCGCCACGGGGATGCCCGCCGCAACCCAGAAGGCTGTGCGGGCGTTGAGGAACAGGAACAGCAGTGAGACCACCAGCGCCAGCCCGGTCAGGCCGTTTTCCATGAGCATGTCGAGGCGGCCCGAGATGGCCTCGGAGCGCGTGTTGATAAGCGTTAATTCCGTGCCTTCGGGCAGGGTCGCTTCCATCCGGGCGGCGATGTCCTCGACCTGGGCCTGGATGGCGAGGGCGTCGCCATTGGCGGAGCGATCGACGCGGATTTGAAGCGCTGGGTTGTCACCGACGAAGTACTGGCGTTCGCGGTCGATGCCTTCGACGCGCACATCCGCCACATCGCCGATGGTCAGCTTCGATCCGTCGGGATTGGAGCGCAGGATCAGCGCCTCGATCTGGTCGGTCGCGCGTTTCTCGGTGCCGACGCGGACGCGGGTGGCGCCGCCGGTGACGTCGCCCGCCGGGTCGGTATCAGCCTCTGCAGCGATCACGGCGGCGATCTCGGCCATGGTGATGTCGTAGGCGATCAGATTGGTGGTGGGCACTTCGACGATGGTGTGCGGGGCGGCGACACCCTGAAGCGTGGTGCGGGTGACGCCGGCGTCGTAGAGGCGGGTTACCAGCTCGTCGGCGAATTGCCCAAGCTGCGGCGTGGCGACGGGGCCGGTGAGGACGATATCGGTGACGCGATCGGTCCAGGAGCCACGGGTGACGCGGGGTTCCTCTGCCTCTTCGGGCAGATCGGTGATGCTGTCGACAGCGGCCGAGACTTCGTCGGCGGCGCGGCCCATGTCCCAGCCGGGCTCGAATTCCAGCTGGATGCTGGCGGTGTTCTCGCGCGAGGTCGCCTGCGAGGTTTCCACGCCTTCGACGGCCAGAAGCGCGGGTTCGAGCACCTGCACGATGCCGGCGTCGATATCCTCGGCGCTGGCGCCGTGCCAGAGTACGGAGACGCTAACCTCGTCGATGACGACATCGGGGAAGAACTGGGCCTGCATCCGCGGGGCGGCGGCGAGGCCGAGGACCACGAGAACCACGAGCAGCAGGTTCGCCGCCGTGGGGTGACGGGTGAAATAGGACAGGATGCCGCCGGCGCGGTCGGACAGGTCGCGGACCATAAGTTAGCTGCCCATGCGGCGTTCGAGCCGTTCGACGGTTTGCGCCGGGACTTCGGGCTGTTCAAGCTGGCCCAGCAGGCGGGTCTTCATCGCGGCGGGAATGTCCGGGCTGTCCTCGACAAAGCGGCGCAGGCGGGCCCGGCGGTCTTCGGAAAGTTCGAGCATCTGGGCGGTGTCGTCGGCCTGGGGCGCGTTGCCCAGGGGGCGGACCTTGAGGCCGGGGCCCAAGAGCGGGCTGCGCTCGGTCACGACTTCCAGGCCATCGAGGCTGTCGCCCGAAACGAGGATGTCGTTGCCCTGGCGGCGGACCAGCGTGACGGGGACGGCGCGCAAGCGGTCCTCGGCCGTCAGCGCCAGCACGGTGCCGTCCGAGCCAAGTGCGGTGGCGGGCAGGCGGACGAGGTTGTCGAGCGGGGGTTCCTCGATCAGGACCGTGACGAAGTCGCGGGGCTTTAGGCCTTGGGGGTCGTCGATGCGGGCATAGACGAGACGCCCGGTCTGGCCTTCCTCAACCCCGGCGCTGTCGCGGGTGATGCGGCCGGTGGTTTCCATTTCCAGCCCGAAGACATCGAGCCGGATGCGGACAGGGGCGAGGATCAGATCGCCGTTTTCATCCAGCAGGCGGCGGTGCTGGGCGGTGGAGACGCGGAAGGCCACGTCGAGAGCGGTGGTGTCGATGAGGTCGGCCAGCTTCTCGTTGGCCGAGACCAGCCGGCCCTCGACCACGCTGACGGCTTGCAGCGTGCCGGTGAAGGGGGCGGTGATGGTGGTCTCGTCCAGCGCCTTTTGCGCCTCGGCCAGCGCGATGCGGCTGCGCGACAGGCGGGTCTGGGCCTGGTCGACGCGGGCCTCGGCGGTGGCTTCGGCCTGGCGGCGGGTCAGGACGGCCTGTTCGGCGCTGGCGGCGTCGAGTTCGGCGAGTTCCACGGCGGCGGCGGTGCCGACGCCGCGTTCTTCGAGGTCAAGCTGGCGGTCGAGGGCGCGCTTGCGCAGCTCGGCCTGCGACTGTGCCGCGGCAAGCTCGTCTCGGGCGAGGTTTAGGCCACGTTCGGCCTCGCGCACCTCGGCCTTGGCATCGGTCAGGTCGGCGCGGGCCAGATCGAGCGCGAATTGCGCATCCGACGGGTCGATCCGGGCCAGAACCTGTCCGTCACGGACGCGGCCGCCATCCTCGAAGAGCGCGGTCAGTTCGGTGACGCGCCCGGGGGTGTCGGAGCGGATTTCCAGCGTGCGGCGGCTTTCGACCTCGCCATAGGCGGTCAGGACGGGCGTTTGCGTGCCCGGTTCGGCGGTGACGGTGTTGACGGCAAAGACGCGTTCGCGCCGCTCGGGCGCCTCGGTTTCGGCGCTCATGCGTTCCTGCACGGCGGAGAACACGATTTGCCCGGCATAGGCAAAGAGGCCCACTGTCAGGGACAGCAGGAACAATCCGGTCAGGCTGTGGCGCAGGAACCGCATTCAGATCAACCTTTTAAGCCACTTGGCGCGGGGCAGTCATACCATAAAGATAGACGCCCGCGGCAAGGTTTCATGGGGCTGATACGCGGCCAAAGGTCACTTCCGTCGCAAATGTTCGTCCAGACGTGGCATTATTTCGACGAAATTGCAGGGGCTGTGGCGGTAATCGAACTGGTAGGACAGGATTTCGTCCCATGCATCCTTGCAGGCGCCGGGGCTGCCGGGCAGGGCGAAAAGATAGGTGCCGTTCGCCACGCCGCCCGTGGCGCGGGATTGCACGGCGGAGGTGCCGATCTTTTTCATCGACACGATGGTGAAGACCGTGCCGAACGCGTCGATTTCCTTTTCATAGACGTCCCTGTGCGCCTCGACCGTGACGTCGCGGCCCGTGAGGCCGGTGCCGCCGGTTGAGATTACCACGTCGATTTCGGGGCTGGCGATCCATTCGCGCAACTGTTCGGTGATCTGGTCGCGCTCGTCGCGGACGACCATGCGGTCGGCGAGGATGTGGCCCGCCGCCTCGATCCGGTCTACCAGCACGGCGCCCGAGCGGTCCTGGCTGAGGTCACGGCTGTCGGAGACGGTCAGCACGGCGATGCGGACCGGGATGAATTCCTTGGTGTCGTCGATCTTGGACATGGTGTTGGGGCGTGCTTTCAGGAACCGGGAGTGATGTCGAACCAGTTGGGGCGCGGGCCGAGATTGACCACCCTGGTCGCGCCTATCATGCCCGTCTTGCCCCAGCTGTCGTGGATGTGGCCACAGACGGCCAGTTGCGGCTGGATCCGGGCGATGGCGTCGCGGATCGCCGTGGACCCGACGGAGAGGTCATTCGAGGTGAGGTCGGCCACGCCCTTGGGCGGGGAATGCAGCACCAGGATGTCGGCCATTTCACAGTGCGAGAGCAGAGCCGCGGCCGCGTCCTCGTCCAGATCGCAGGACCATGAGCCGAAGGGCGTGGTCGGCACGCCGTAGCCCAGGCCGAACACGGTCAGGTCGTCCCATGTGGTCGCCTCGCCATGCAGAACGGTCATGTTGGGCAGCGCTGCGGCGCGCAACTCTTCCGCGCTTTCGGCATTGCCGGGGACGGCGATTATGGGCGCGGTGATGCCCGACAGCATTTCCATCGCCTCGTCCAGTCCGGCGCGGTGATTGCAGAAATCGCCCGCGCCGATGACGAGGTCAGCTTCGGCGCTGGCAGCTACTAGTTCGGCAGCTCGGGCGCGTGCCATATGGAGGTCGGAGAAGGCGAGGATCTTCATGTGTTTCCTTCGAGGCGGGCCTGAAGGTCGAGCAGGTCGGCCCAGGCTGCGCGTTTCTCATGCGGTTTGCGCAGCAGATATGCGGGATGGAACATCGGCAGAGCGGGTTTTCCAAAGGCTTGGGTCCACTGGCCGCGCAGGCGGGTGATGCCGCGTTGGCCCAAGGCCGCCTGGCAGCTGATATTGCCCATGAGCACGATCACCTCGGGGTCGGCCAGTTGCACGTGGCGTTCCACGAAGGGCAGCATCATGGCGATTTCCTGCGGGTTCGGATCGCGGTTCTGCGGCGGGCGCCAGGGCAGGATGTTGGTGATGTAGGCGCCGGTCGCGGGGTCGTCGTTCTGTCGTGACAGGCCGATGGCGGCCAGCATCCTGTCCAGAAGCTGCCCGGCGCGGCCGACGAAGGGTTTGCCCTGCTGGTCCTCGTCGCGGCCCGGGGCCTCGCCGATGATCATCAGGCGGGCCGAGGGGTGGCCGTCGGAGAACACCAGATTGCGCGCGCCGCGTTTCAGATCGCAGTGCTCGAACGCCGCGAGGGCGGATTTGAGCGCGTCGAGGGAGCCTGCGTCGGCGGCGGCGAACCCGGCCTCGGCGACAGTGTCGGCCTCGAGCGTCTTGGCGGGGATCGGGGGCGCTGCGTCGGGTTTTTTGGCCGGTACCAGCCGCTCTGGCGCCTCGTAGCGGTTCACGGGTGTGTCGCCGATCGCCTCGGTCGCGCCAAGGTCGATCTGCCAATCGAGCAGGGCAAGGACGGTGTGCGAATCCAAGGGGGCGGTCATGGGGCGGAGGTTAGCGTGTGTAGCGGGAAGGGGGAAGGTGGGTTGCTGGTCGGGCCGGATCGCCTGGGTTGCGGGGTGTGGCCAAGTGGTGGAACAGGTGGGGTGAAACCCCACCCTACGCGTCCGGTCATGCGGGTGGTGGGGTGAACCCCACCCTACGCTTGCCCCACGCGCCGGGCTTTCCTATAAGCGCGCAGGTATTTGACGACGGAGCGGTGGCATGGCTTTTCAACACGCGCATCTTCTGGGGATCGAGCCCCTGGCGCCGTCGGATATTTCCACCATCCTCGATCTGTCGGACCGGTACGTGGACCTGAACCGACGCGATCAGAAACACAGCGACGCGCTGGCGGGGCTGACGCAGATCAACATGTTCTTTGAAAACTCCACCCGGACGCAGGCCAGTTTCGAACTGGCGGGCAAGCGGTTGGGGGCGGACGTGATGAACATGGCGATGCAGGCCAGTTCGATCAAGAAGGGCGAGACGCTGATCGACACGGCGATGACGCTGAACGCCATGCATCCCGACCTGCTGGTGGTGCGGCATCCGCAGTCGGGGGCGGTGGACCTGCTGTCGCAGAAGGTCAACTGCGCGGTGCTGAATGCGGGCGACGGGCGGCATGAGCATCCCACGCAGGCGCTGTTGGATGCACTGACGATACGGCGCGCCAAGGGCCGGCTGCATCGGTTGAGCATCGCGATTTGCGGGGATATCGCGCATTCCCGCGTGGCGCGGTCGAACATCATCCTTTTGGGCAAGATGGAAAACCGCGTGCGGCTGGTGGGGCCGTCGACCCTGATGCCGGCGGGGATTTCCGAATTCGGCGTCGAGGTGTTCGAGGACATGCGCGAGGGGTTGCGCGACGTCGACGTGGTGATGATGCTGCGCCTGCAACGCGAGCGGATGGATGGCGGGTTCATTCCCAGCGAGCGGGAATATTACCACCGCTACGGCCTGGATGCCGAGAAGCTGGGCCACGCCAAGGCGGATGCCATCGTGATGCATCCCGGGCCGATGAACCGGGGCGTGGAGATCGACGGCGAGATCGCGGACGACATCAATCGCAGCGTGATCCAGGAGCAGGTCGAGATGGGCGTCGCCGTACGCATGGCCGCGATGGACCTGCTGGCGCGGAACCTGAGGGCGAAACCCAAGGAGGTGATGGCATGAGCGACCGGATCGAGATCCGTGAAAGCGAGAGCGGCGTTGTGCGCGTCTTTGACGTGGACCTGACCCGCGCGGAGGCCGAAGCGTTCAACCGTCGCAACGGCAGCTGGCCGCTGAAGGACGCGCTGGGAGCAGAGAGCCTTGATCCGCATTATGTCGACATGATGCAAATCGAGGACCTGGAAGGGTATGGCCTGAGCCAGTATCTGGAGCAGGGGATGGGCGTGTCGTCGCACGATCTGGAAGATGCGCATGTGCAGATCGAGGGCCTGAAAGGCACGGTGCTGGTCGTGGGATCGGGGGCGTTCGGAGGCGAGGCACAGGTGCTGACACCCCGCGCGCCGCTGCGGCTGGTGGCGACGTTCAACGAGGACAAGGCGCCGGTGCAGTTCGATCCGCTGCCGAGTGCAGGGGCGCAGGTGGCGCCCGCAACGGAAGACGACGACACGCCCGAGCCCAAGAAGAAATCGGATGCGGCGATGTCGGGCCGGGTGGCGATGATCGCTCTGCTGGTCCTGTTCGTGCTGACCGCTATCGTGGTGTGGGTGGCCGCGTGAGCGACGCCGTTTCCGTGATGGTGCCGCAGGCGGAGCTGGGACCTGACAAGCGCGCGCGGATGGTGGAGGCGCGGCCATGACCACCCCACGGGACGAGTGGGAAGGTATTCTTGCCCCCGGTGAAAAGGTGTTGTGGCAGGGGCGGCCCGATCCGGGCATCACGTTCCGGGCCGCAAATGCCGTGGCGCTGGTGTTCGGCTTGTTCTTCGCGGGGTTTGCGCTGTTCTGGATGGTGATGGCGGCGCAGGCGGGTGGCCTGTTCTGGATGTTCGGCCTGATCCATTTCTCAGTCGGGCTGGGGATCGCCTTTGGCGGGATCTTCTGGGAGCCTTGGAAACGGCGGCACACGTGGTACACGCTGACCGACAGGCGGGCCTTTATCGCGCGGGATCTGCCGTTGCAGGGGCGGACGCTGAAAAGCTATCCGATCACGGAGCAGACGCGGCTGGAGTGCCGCGAAGGCTCGCCCGGGTCGATCATGTTCGACCACGAGATGCGGCGGCGCAAGAACGGGCATTACCGCGTCGACATCGGGTTCGAGCGGATCGCGGAGGCCGAGACGGTGCTGCGTCTGATGCGGCAGGTTCAGGAAAGGCAGAGTGCATGACGACGGTGCTGTTTCAGAACGCCCGGCTGGTCGATCCAGAGGCGGGAGAGGTGACCGAGGGCTGGCTGCTGGTCGAGGAGGGCCGCATTGCCGCCCGTGGACGCGAAGATGCTCCGAGCAAGGCAGGTGAGCGGGTCGATTGTGGTGGCAAGTTCCTGGCGCCGGGCATAGTGGATCTGGGCGTCAAGGTCTGCGAGCCGGGCGAGCGGCACAAGGAAAGTTATCGCAGCGCCGGGGCGGCGGCGGCTGCGGGAGGCGTGACGACGATGATCACCCGGCCCGACACGGCTCCGGCGATCGACAGCCCCGAGACGCTGGAATTCGTTGCGCGCCGCGCCAACGAGGCGGCGCCGGTGAATGTGCTGCCCATGGCGGCGCTGACCAAGGGGCGCGAGGGGCGAGAGATGACCGAGATCGGGTTCCTGATGGATGCCGGTGCGGTGGCCTTTACCGATTGCGATCACGTGGTGGCCGACAACAAGGTGCTGAGCCGGGCGCTGACCTATGCGCGCAGCCTGGGCGCGCTGGTGATCGGGCATGTGCAGGATCCGGGGCTGAGCGCCGGGGCGGCGGCGACAAGCGGCAAGTTCGCCTCGTTACGCGGTTTGCCGGGGGTGGGCACGGTGGCCGAGCGCATGGGGCTGGAGCGCGACCTTGCGCTGGTCGAGGCGACGGGCGCCAAATATCACATCGACCAGGTGACCACCGCCGTCAGCCTGCCGGCGCTGGAGCGCGCGCGCGCGGCGGGGCTGGACGTGACGGCGGGCACGTCGATCCATCACCTGACGCTGAACGAGCTGGACGTGGCGGACTATCGCACCTTCTTCAAGGTCAAGCCGCCGCTGCGGTCCGAGGACGACCGCCGCGCCATGGTCGAGGCCGTGCGGGACGGCAGCATCGACATCATCGGGTCGATGCACACACCGCAGGACGAGGAGTCCAAGCGCCTGCCCTTCGAGGAGGCGGCGAGCGGGGCTGTTGCGCTGGAAACCCTGCTGCCGGCGGCGTTGCGGCTCTACCATTCGGGAGAACTTGGCCTGCCTTGCCTGTTCCGGGCGCTGGCGTTGAACCCGGCCAAGCGGCTGGGGCTGGAAGCGGGGCGCCTTGCCGAGGGGGCCCCGGCGGACCTGGTTCTTTTTGACGCCGATGTGCCGTTCGTTCTGGACCGCTGGACGCTGCGCTCGAAATCGAAAAATACGCCGTTTGACGGGCAACGCTTGCAGGGTAGGGTCCTTGCGACCTATGTTTCCGGGACTGTGGTTTACGAGAACTTAAATGCCTGATTTACAGTCCAGTTTGACCGTTCTCGCCTTGTGGGGCGTCATTGGGTACCTGATGGGGTCGATCCCGTTCGGGATGGTGGTGGCCCGTGTTCTGGGCCTGGGCAACCTTCGCAACATCGGGTCGGGCAATATCGGGGCCACCAACGTGTTACGCACTGGTAACAAGCTGGGAGCGGCGGCGACGCTGATCCTGGACGGTGGCAAGGGCGCTGTCGCCGTGCTGCTGGCGCGGGCGATGGCTGGCGAGGATGCCGCGCAACTGGCCGGGCTCGCCGCCTTTGCAGGGCATTGCTATCCGGTATGGCTGGCGTTTCGCGGCGGCAAGGGGGTGGCCACGTTCCTGGGCATCATGCTGGCGCTGGCCTGGCCGGTGGGGATCGCGTGCTGCCTGAGCTGGCTGGTGGCGGCGGCGGCGACGCGGATTTCCAGCATGGCGGCGATCTATATGGCGGCGCTGTCGACGATCTGGATGGTGTTCCTGGGATACCGGGAACTGTTCGTGCTGGGCATCGTCCTGACGCTGTTCATCTTTTTGCGGCACGCCGCCAATATCCGGCGGCTGCGGGACGGGACGGAGCCGAAGATCGGGCAGAAGTGATAAGCGCCGCGCGAGGTGCTGCTAGCACCCGGTTGTTTCCAATGAAGTCCATCGCAGTCAGGCAGCGCTTGACTTTTCCGTTTTTTCTGATATTTCTGTCACAACAGAAATTAATGGAATCACGCCATGGAGCTTTCACCCGCCACGCAGAACTTCATCCTTCACTGGGGGGAGATGGGCGCGAAATGGGGTGTCAACCGCTCGGTCGCGCAGATTCACGCGTTGCTGCACGTCATGCCGGACCCGATGACGGCAGAGGACATTAGCGAGACGTTGAACCTTGCGCGGTCGAACGTGTCGAACGGCCTCAAGGAATTGCAGGCCTGGAAGCTGGTGAAGGTCAGCCGGCAACTGGGCGACCGGCGGGATCATTTTACATCCGTTCGGGACATGTTCGACCTTGTCACCGTGGTGATCGAGGGACGACGGGAGCGGGAATACGCGCCGACCCTGGCCGCGCTGAAGGCGGTGGCCGAGGAGGCGGAGACCGATGGCACGCCCAAGAAGGTGCGCGGACGTATCCGCGAGACGTTGGAGACGATGCAGCTCTTCGACGACTGGTACCGCGACGTGTCGCGCCTGCCGCGTGCGGTGCAGCTGAGCGCGGTGAAGCTGGGCGCGCGGGTCGCGAAGTTCCTGCCGAAAGGCAAATCGGGATAAAAAATTTGGCTGGATATTTCACTCATGACAGAAATAACTGCAAACATAAAAATTCGAGAGACCTACGTTGTTGATCCCGTGGCGTTCTTTTTCGCGTTGATCGGCGCACCGCTGGCGGTGGCCGCCGGGGGCTTCTGGGCCTTGGGCATCCCGGTCTTCGCGGTGGTGCTGGGCGGGCCGTTCTATCTGGCGATCGGGGTGCCGGTGCTGCTATGGGACCTGGGCCGCAGGCCGCCGGAACCCTTGCGCATCGCGGGGCTGGCGCTGGTCAGCTATGGCGTGCCGGCGGGCCTCTTCCTGCTGTACCTGCGTGTGACCGGCGGCGAGAGCGCGGCGGAAGGATTCGTCATATTAGCCGGGTTCGGCCTGATCTTTGCCCCGCTCTGGGGCGGCGTTTTCGGCATCTTTTATCGCAATTTCCGGCGCGAGTTCTACGCGCGCCCCATCTGAAGGAGACATGACATGATGGTATTTCTACTGAGTTTCATCGGGCTGGCATTGGCCGCATTGGCGGTGTTGACCCGGATGATCCTGCTGATCGGGTCGATGCAACGGGACTGTCCCGAGACCGGCCCTGCGGCGCGGCTGGTGGCGGTGACCGTGGCCACGGGGTTCTGCGCCATCGGCGCGGGCGGTGTGCTGCTGATCGCGGCGGCGTTCCCGTTTCTGGCGCAGGCGCCGGTGGTGGCGTTCTTCGTCGGGTTGGGGCTGGCGGTGCTGTGCCTGGGCCTGGGGTTTTCGCACGCGGTCAATACGCTGCGGCTGACGCTTTACAGGTCCAAGGTGCTTGCCGATAGCTGAGGCGGGTTCGGACAGACGGGAAAGGCCGCCCTGGTCGGGGCGGCCTTTTCTGTTTGCGCGGTAAGCCCCGGGTCAAGCCCGGGGCGGGCGCGCTTATCAGTAGCTAAATTCTTCGTAGATCCGGGTCAGGTCGCCGTTCCAGGCGCCGTGATAGCGGTCGAGCAGTTCGTCGGCGGGCACACGGCCGGACTCGACGCTTTCCTGAAGCGCGTTGAGAAAATGGGTTTCGTCCGGGACCATGCCACCGGCGCCGGGGCGGGCGCGGGCCTTGAGGCCGGCCTCGGCGATGGACAGCACCTCGCGCGCGAGATCGTGCATCGAGATGTCGCCGACCTTGGCATCGAGCGCCTCGACGCTGGCGGCGACGCGCAAAGCCTCGCGGGTTTCGGCGTGCCAGCCCTTGGCCACGTCCCAGGCGGCATCGAGCGCGGACTGGTCGTACATCAGACCCACCCAGAACGCGGGCAGGGCGCAGAGCCGCCGCCATGGGCCACCGTCGGCGCCGCGCATTTCCATGAATTTCTTGATCCGCGCCTCGGGAAAGATCGTCGTCAGGTGATCGGCCCAGTCGCTGAGCGTGGGGGTCTCGCCGGGCAGCGCGGGCAGTTCGCCCTTGAGGAAATCGCGGAAGGACTGGCCGAGCGCGTCGATGTAGCGCCCGTCGCGGTAGACGAAATACATCGGAACATCGAGCGCGTATTGGGCGTAGCGCTCGAAGCCGAAGCCGTCCTCGAACACGAAGGGCAACATGCCGGTGCGGTCGGCGTCGAGGTCGCGCCAGACGCGGGCGCGCCAGGACTTGTGGCCGTTCGGTTTGCCGTCGAGGAAAGGGGAATTTGCGAACAGCGCGGTGGCTACGGGTTGCAGAGCCAGCGCCACGCGCAGTTTCTGCACCATGTCGGCCTCGGACGCGAAATCGAGGTTGACCTGCACGGTGCAGGTGCGGCGCATCATGGTCTGGCCCATCGTGCCGACCTTCTGCATGTACGCATCCATCAGCTTGTAGCGGCCCTTGGGCATCATCGGCATGTCGTCGTGCCGCCAGATCGGTGCCGCACCAAGGCCGATGAAGCCGACGCCGACCTTGTCGGCCACGTCCTTGACCTCGGCCAGGTGGACGTTCACCTCGTCGCAGGTGTGGTGGATGGTCTCGACCGGGGCGCCGGAGAGTTCGAGCTGACCGCCGGGTTCGAGGCTGACATTGGCGCCGTCCTTTTCCAGGCCAATGAGGTTGTCGCCTTCCATGACAGGGGACCAGCCGTGCTTGTCACGCAGGCCTTCCAGAACGGCGCGCACGCTGCGCTCGCCGTCATAGGGAATGGGTTTGAGCGTGTCCTTGCAATAGCCGAACTTCTCATGCTCGGTGCCGATGCGCCAGGCGTCGCGCGGTTTGCAGCCGCTTTCGAGATAGCCGGCCAGCTGGGCCTCGGACTCGATCGGGCCGCCGCCGGATTGGGGGATGGACATAGAGACTTTTCCTGCGTTGCGCGCGAACTTGGGGGAGAGGCTTGGCCCGAATGAGCGGGGGTGTCAATGCAGCCGATTGGAGTATGTGGACCAGACGGTGACGATGTCGCGATCTTGTGACGAGAGCGCGGCGAGCATCTTCTGCACGCGCAGGCCGGGCAGGGTGGCAAAGGCGTCAAAGAGCGTGTCGGCCCCCTGTGCGGTGGTCGGGATCATCAGTGCGGGTTGACCGGGTTGATGCAGGCCCCAGTGCGCGGGCTTGGCGGCGTGATCGAGCGTGAGTCGGGACATCTCGGCCAGATCCACCGTTCCGCCGGTGAGCGGGCCGAAATAGGTGACGCGGCCCTCGTCCACCTGCACGATGCCGGGCCCGCCGGTGGCGCGGCGGAAGCGGGCGCGTTGCAGGCCGACGAAACCCAGAGCCGCGCCGATGGGCAGAAGGGCGTAGCCGACCCACGACAGGATGCCGATAAAGCCGAGCGACCACCACGCGCCAAGGGCGATGACGCCCGCGCCGATAAGCACTTCGCGCCAGCGGGTGAGGCCGGCTGCGGCTTCGGGGCGGATGAAGCTCATGTCCAGTCTCCGAAGCGCTGTTGCCAGACGGTCATGGCGGCCACGGCGGCGGTGTCGGCGCGCAGGATGCGCGGACCGAGGGCGGTGGGATGCGCGAAGGGCAAGGCGTGCAGGCGCGCGCGCTCGGCGTCGGAAAAGCCGCCCTCGGGTCCGATGAGGATAGCCCAAGGGTTAGCTCGTTCGTCCGTATGAACGGCCTCGCGTTCGCCGGCGAGGGCTTCATCGCAGAACATCAGCTTACGTTCCTCGGGCCAGTCGGCAAGCAGGCGATCGAGCTTATGCAGGTCCGTCACTTCGGGGACGTAAGTGCCGCCGCATTGCTCGGCCGCCTCGACGGCGTGGGCCTGAAGGCGGTCCTGTCGGATGCGTTCGGAATTGGTGAAGTCGGTCTGCACGGGGATGATGCGGGCGGCACCCATCTCGGCGGCTTTCTCGACGATGAAATCGGTGCGGGCCTTCTTGATCGGGGCAAAGAGCAGCCAGAGATCGGGCGGGTTTTGTTGGGGCCGGGTCTGGTCCTCGACCAGCAATTCACCGCTGCGCTTGGATGCCTGCGCGACCGTCGCGCGCCATTCGCCATCGTGCCCGTTGAAGAGCAGCACGGCGTCGCCCGTGCCCTGCCGCATGACCCCGAAGAGGTAATGCGCGTGGTCGCGGTCCAGAGGAACCGTTTGCCCTTGTCCCAGCGGGTGCTCTACATAAAGCCTGATCTTTGCAGTCGACATGGGGCCAACATATGACCGGACCGAACCAGACGCCAGATGCGACCGGCGAGGTGGCCGATGCCGTCAAGGGCAACTGGGTGGACCGCTCGGCCCCGGCCTGGAGCCGACCCTATTTGCGGCTGAGCCGGGCGGACCGCCCCATCGGGACGTGGCTGCTGTTGTTGCCCTGCTGGTGGGGGCTGCTGCTGTCGATGCTGCATGACGGGCGGGCCACGTGGCACGACCTGTGGATTTTCACGGGTTGCGGGATCGGGGCGTTCCTGATGCGCGGGGCGGGGTGCACGTGGAACGACATCACTGACCGGCATATTGACGGGTCGGTGTCGCGCACAGCGTCGCGGCCGATCCCGTCAGGGCAGGTCAGCGTGATGCAGGCGCTGGCCTGGCTGGTGGCGCAGGCGCTGGTGGCGTTCTGCATCCTGCTGACGTTCAACATGGCGGCGATCATCCTCGGGATCATCTCGCTGGCGCCGGTGTGTATCTACCCCTTTGCCAAGCGGTTCACGTGGTGGCCGCAGATATTCCTGGGCCTTGCGTTCAACTGGGGGGCCCTGCTGGCGTGGACGGCGCATAGCGGGCGGCTGGAATGGCCGGCCGTGGTGCTGTATTTGGCCGGGATTGCGTGGACGCTTTTCTATGACACGGTTTATGCCCAGCAGGACGCCGAGGACGATGCGCTGATCGGGGTGAAGTCCACCGCGCGGCTGTTCGCGGAGCGCACGCCCACCTGGTTGCAAAGGTTTCTGATCGGGGCGGTCAGCCTGATGGCCATAGCGGTGATCGGCGCGGCCGTGGGCGGCTCGGCGCTGGCCGTTCTGGTGGCACTGATCGGTCCATGGGCGTTTGGCTGGCATTTGTTCTGGCAGCTCAGGCAGTTCGACATGCAGGACGATCCGACGCTCTTGCGATTGTTCAGGTCGAACCGGGATGCGGGCATGCTGCCCCTGCCGTTTTTCGCCGCAGCCCTGTTCGTTTGATTGCACTTGAGGGCCGTGGCGCATAAATAGGCCGGGTGGTAAACAACGGCGAGCCTTGGGTTCATGCGCCTTTCCTCCATTTTCGCCATTCTTGGGACGTTTTTTCTGGCCTTCGTGCTGTGCCTTTTCGCGGCGCGATTCTCGGTCCAGGTGATCGAGGAAGGCTCGCGCAATGCGGTGCGGGACACGCTGGACGAACGCGGCATGACCTGGACGGAAGTGGACGCAGACGGGTTGCAGGTGTTTCTTGCGGGCACCGCGCCGTCCGAGGCCACACGGTTCCGGGCGCTGTCGATCGCGGGCAGCGTTGTGGAATCGGCGCGGATCATCGACCAGATGCTGGTGGCCGACAGTGCCGACATCGCGCCGCCGCGATTCTCGGTCGAGATCCTGAGCAATGACAGCGGGCTGTCGCTGATCGGGTTGATCCCGGCGGCCACCGACCGTGACAAACTGATCGCGGACGTGGCCGAGAACGCGCCGGGCAAAGAAGTCACGGACCTTCTGGAAACCGCCGATTATCCGCGACCGGATACTTGGGAAGATGCGCTTGGCTACGCCGTGGGCATTCTGGAGCGGATGCCACGCACCAAGATCTCGGTCGAGGCGCGGCGGGTCAGCGTGGTGGCCATGGCCGACAGCGACGAGCACAAGCGCAACCTGGAAACACAGCTGGCGCGGCGGGTGCCCGACGGTGTGCGCCTGTCACTCGACATCTCGGCGCCGCGTCCGGTGATCACGCCGTTCACCTTGCGCTATCTGCTGGAGGATGGCGAGGGCAGCTTTGACGCCTGCGCGGCCGATACCGAAGCCGCGAAGGACCGTATCCTCGCCGCCGCCGGTCAGGCCGGTTTGCAGCAAAAAGCGCAGTGCACGCTGGCGCTGGGCGTGCCGTCGCCGCAATGGGGCCGCGCGGCCGAGCTGGCAATCGGGGCGCTGGGCGAGTTGGGCGGCGGCAGCGTGACGTTTTCGGACGCCGATATCGCGCTGGTGGCCGCCGAGGGTACGGACGAAAAGCTTTATGACACCGTGATCGGGCGGCTGGAGACCAGCCTGCCGGACGTCTTCGCTTTGAAGGCCGTGCTGCCCAAGCCCAAGGATGCCGCCGAGGAGGCGCCGCCGGAATTCGTCGCCACGCTGTCGCCCGAGGGGCTGGTGCAGATACGCGGCCGGGTCGAAAGCGCGCAGGCGCGGGAGATGGTCGACAGTTTCGCCAAGGCCAAGTTCAGCTCGGACGTTGTAAGCACCACGGCACGGGTGGCCGAGAACCTGCCGGCGGACTGGACGGTGCGGGTGCTGACCGGGCTGGAGGCGCTGGCCTATCTGTCCAACGGCGCCGTGACGGTGGGGCCGGACGACATCACCGTGTCGGGGCTGACCGGGCAGGAGGCGGCGAGCGCGGAGATATCGGCGATGTTCGCCGCCAAGCTTGGCGAGGCGGCGGAGTTCGACATCGACGTGGCCTATCGCGAAGAGCTGGACCCCGTGGCGAGCAAGCCGACGCCCGAGGAATGCGAGGCGCGGATCGCCGACGTGCAGGCCGAGAACAAGATCACCTTCGAGCCGGGCGAGACCGACGTTGATGCCAACGGCGCCGAGATCATGGACCGGATCGCCGAGATCCTGAAAGCCTGCGGCGAGATCCGCATGGAGATCCAGGGCCATACCGACAGCCAGGGCCGCGAGGTGATGAACCAGCAGCTGAGCCAGGCGCGGGCGCAGTCGGTGCTGAACGAATTGCGCAACCGGCGGGTGCTGACCTCGGCCATCCGGGCCAAGGGCTATGGCGAAAGCGACCCCATCGCCGACAATGACAGCGAGGAAGGCCGCGAGGCCAACCGGAGGATCGAATTCCGTGTCATCCGTCCGGAACCGATCGAGGAAGAGCAAACAACGCTTGAAGCGCTGGAAGAAGAAGGGCTAAACGAGACCGATGCGGCGGATGGGGACGCCGAGCAGGAATCTGGGACGGATGAACAGAACTGAATTTATCATAGCCACGGCGATAGTCCTGTTCGTGGCGTTCTGCATGGGGTGGTTCGCCAATTGGCTGGTCCACCGGTTCATCCGGGTCTCGGGGTCGGATGTGGGCGAGCTGGAACGCATGGCGCAGGAGTTGCACGAGGCCGAGGAAACCCGCGATCAGGCGATCACCTATCTGCAACAGCGCGAGGCGGAGCTGACCAACCAGCTGAGCCAGACCGAAGCGGAATTGTCGGCGACCATGGACGGTTTGCGCGAGGCACGGCACGAGGCCGAGGAGCTGCGCAACGAACTGGAGAGAAGCCGCGTCTGAGGCGTGATGGCGCCGGGTCGATCCGGAAGGGTTCACGATAGCGTAGGGCACTGTTTCGCAGAGCGACCGCTTGGCGTAACCTGCGGCCAGTGCGGGGCGGGCCCCGATGCATTGAGGAGCCGTAACACTTGTTCCTGTCGTTGAAACGCCTAGCTTGCCCTATCGTTAAGTCCGGTTGGGCCGCGCGTCGCTTTGCCCGGCGCTGCGCGCGATGATCAGCCGAGCTTTCGCATGATACGACGTTCCCTTCCCGTGGCCGTGGTGGCGATCCTTGTATCGCTCTTCCTGCATATTGCGGGCTTTGGCTGGCGGCAGGTTCTGGACACTTCCGAGGCGCCCCAAGTCCCGCAGGAGGCGCCGCCGCTGCCCGAGACAGGGCCGAGTTTCGAGGATCTGGCCGAAACGCTGCCCGAGCCGCCCGCGCCGGAGCCGGCCCAGGCGCCCGAGCCGCCGGACACGATCCAGGCCGATGACATGCCGACCTCCGAGGCGCTGGTGGCGTCGGACACCCCCGAGAACGTGACCGCCCCCGACGGCCCCGCGGCCGACACGTCAAGTCCCGACGAAGGCGCGGGCCCTGCGGCCGAGGACGCGGCAGAGGAACGCGGCGAGGACAGCAGCACGTCGGATATCGCCATGATCGCGCCCGACGCGCCCGAGGCTACGCCGCAGCCGCCGGACGGTGCCCCGGATGCCGCGCCCGAGCCTGCGACAGAGACTGCCGAGACCGAGACGCCGCAAGACCCCGAGACGGTCACGCCAGAGACCGACGAGGCGGCACTGGCTCCCACGCCAGAGGCACCCGACAACGTGATTGCGGCGGAGGAACCGGACCTGGCGGCCTCGGCTGTCACCCGGTCGCTGCGCCCGCCGGCGACCCGGCCCACCGCCGAAGAGCTTGGCGTGCCGGATCAGCCGCCGGCACAGGCCAGCCGCGCACCGACCTACGAGTCGCCGCTGACCGCCTATAAGCGCGACGGCACCGATTTGACCGCGCTGGGGCGCATCGGCAACGCCAATCCGGGCGATTTCGGCGGCTCGGGCGGGCAGGGCAACGCGGGCACGACGAACTATGCCGGGCGGGTTCTGATGCAACTGAACCGCGGCCCTCGGGTCGACAACCAGGCAAAGGGGATGGCGCGGGTCTATTTCCAGATCAACACGGATGGATCGCTGGGCTGGATACGCATTCTGGACAGTTCCGGCGCGTCGGGGATCCGCGACGCCGCCCAGGCGCAGGTGCGCAGCGCCGCCCCTTTCCCCCGCCCCCCGAGCGGACAGCCCGAGACGCTGGTGTTCGTCTATCGCAACCGCTGAGGGGCCGGACCTTTCGCCGCCTGCTGCTCGCTCAAGGCGTCCAGCATAGAAGACCGGGCATGAAAATTCGTACGAATTTTCAGCCTCGGATTATTCGTACGAATAATCTGAGGCGCGGCGCCGGGTCAATTGGTGGCTTTCAAAGCTTTTTTCTTGATCTTCTCGGCCTTCTTGACGGCCTTGGTCTTGATCGACTTAGCCTTGGCTTTCAGCTTGCTGGCGCGCTTTTTTGCCTTGGCCTTGGTCTTGCCGGATTTCTTCTTGGCTTTTTCTTCGGCCTTGGCCGCTTTCTTTTCGGCCTTCTTGGCCTTTTTCTTTGCTTTCGCCTCGATCTCTTCGGCGGCCTTCTCCGCCTTTTTCATGTCCGCCTTGGACGGCGCGGCCTTTGGCTTTTTGTCTTTCTTCCGTGCGTCTTTCTTGCCGGTTATTTCCGTCGTGGATGTCTTCGATCGTTTCGTACCTTTGGAGGGTTTTTCCGCGCTGGCAGGCGCGGCCGGAGAGGTCGGCGCAGGCGTGGGCGATGTGAGATGTTTGGCGCGTGCGATCAGGACGGGCGCGGTACCTGCGCCGATGCCGCGAACGGACAGGATGTCGTCCGGTTTTGCCTGTGCCAGTGCCTCGGCGTCGGAAATACCGGCGGCGGTAAGCTGTGCGGCCAGGCCGGGTCCGATGCCGGTGACGCGGGTGAGGTCGGTCATTTTGATGCTCCGTGAGTGTTAGACGAACATGTGTCGAGCGGAGGGATACATTGTATATACAAATTTCGCAAGGGATCTGATAGTAACCATCGCGTCGGGCGGCGCGCGCGTGAGGTCGTCAGGCCTTCGAAAAACCTACGATCGCCTGAACGAGGCAGTCGAGGCTGTCGGTTTGCGGTGTGCCGGGGGGCAGCGCGTGGGCCATCAGCGAAAGCTCGGTGCAGGCGATCAGCAGGTGATCTGCGCCGCCCGCAGTCATCTCGGCCGCGATATGCCCCAGACGCGGCGACAGGGTGTCGAGCGCCTCGCCTGCCTTGACCGCTCGGATGATGGACAAGAGCGCATCCTCGTCTTCGGCCCACAAAGGGGTGAGATCCCGCGCCGCGAATGCAGCCTCGAACACGCCGGCCTTGCGCGTGGCCGGGGAGGCGAGCATTCCGACCGTGCGCGCCCCCTCGGTGGAGAGATGCCCGGCGGTCAAGTCGATCATGTTCAGAAACGGCAGGCTGGTGGCGTGGGTCACCGCGACGGCGTAGTGATGCGCGGTGTTGCAGGGCATCGCGAGCGCCTGAGCGCCGGCGCGTTCAAGATCCTGCGCCATGGAGATCAGAACCGGCATGGGATCGGCGCCGCCGCCCTCGATCAATGCCTTGATCCGAGACGGCACCTGCGAGTTCTGGTGCACGATCAGGGGGATATGGTCGGCATCGTCCTGCGCCGGGACGGCGGCAAGCACCTTTTGCATGAGCAGGATGGTGGCCTCTGGCCCCATCCCGCCCAGGATTCCGACCGGTTTCATCGCGGCCTTACTTCGGCACGTCGAAGCAATGGCTGTAGCCGGTCAAGCCGATGGCTCCGCCGGTATGCAGGAAGACGATGCGCTCGCCTTTCTTGAAGTGGCCCTTGCGGCAGAGGTCGATGAGGCCGGCGGCGCCCTTGGCCGAATAGACAGGGTCGAGCAGGATCGCCTCGGTTTTCGCGAAGAGGTCGATAGCTTCCAGCGTGTCCTCGGCGGGGATGCCGTAGCCGGGACCGACGTAATCGGTGTTGGCGACCACGTCCTCGCGCGCGACCACGCCGGGGCAGCCCAGCTTTTCGGCGGTCTTGACGGCGAGGTTGTAGACGTTTTCCTCTTGCTTGGGTTTAGGCGCGCGGACGCCGATGCCCAGAAGCGGGATCTGAGCGTTCATCGCCTTGAGGCCCGTAATCAGGCCCGCCTGTGTGCCGGCCGAGCCGGTGGCGTGGACGATATGATCGACGTTGAGACCCATCGTTACGAACTGGTGCAGCATTTCGAAGGCGCAGTTGACGTATCCAAGCGCGCCGGTGGCATTGGAGCCGCCGCCGGGGATGGTGTAGACCTTCTTGCCCTCTTCGCGAAATTTATCGGCCACCGCTTCCATCTCGGCGTTCATGTCGAGGTCGGGGCCGCGATGTTCCATCGTTGCACCGTGCAGGTGATCCAGGAGAACGTTGCCGTTATATTTGTAGTTGTCGTAATTGTAGCCGGTCCGGTCCTCGAGCAGGATGTGACAGGCAAGGCCCAGCTTGGCCGCCGCGGCCGCGGTCTGGCGGGCGTGGTTCGACTGCGTGGCACCTTGCGTCATGACCATCTCGGCGCCCTGCTCCTGCGCCTCGGCCATCAGGAATTCCAGCTTGCGCGTCTTGTTCCCCCCCGTCGAGAGCCCGGTGCAGTCGTCCCGCTTGATCCAGATCTCGGGCCCGCCGAGCGCCTCGGAAAGGCGCGGCATGGGTTCGAGCGGAGTGGCGAGATGCGCAAGGCGCACGCGGGGAAACTTGGCGAGGTTCATCTGGGTCTTATCCTTTGGAATTTGCGGTGAGTTTGGCAGGTCGCGCCAGTTTGTCCAGCCGGATGTCGGCGGCCAGCGCGTGGCCTTCCATCCGTTCGGCGCGGCTGATGGCGGCGGTGGCGCGGGCGAGATCGGCGACCGCGTCGTCCGACACGGTCTGCCAGGTCACGGTCTTGAGGAACTTGTGCACGCTGAGACCGCCGGTATAGCGGGCCGCACCGGACGTGGGCAGCACGTGATTGGGGCCCGATGCCTTGTCGCCGAAGCTGACGGTGGTGTTCTCGCCCAGGAAAAGCGAGCCGTAGGCGGTGAGCCGCTCGCGCCACCAGTCGAGGTTTTGGGCCATGACCTGGAGGTGTTCGGGCGCCTTGGCATCGGCATAGTGCGCCATGTCCTCGGGCGTGTCGCACAGCACGATTTCGGCGAGGTCGGCCCAGGCGCGGGTGGCGGCGGCGCGGTTCGGTCCTGGAAGCGTCTCGATCAGTTCCGGCACGCGGGACATGACCGTATCCGCCAGCGTGCGGTCGGTGGTGGCCAGCCAGACGGGGCTGTTCGCGCCATGCTCGGCCTGGCTGACCAGATCGACGGCGACGACCTCCGCATCGGCGGTGTGGTCGGCTAGGATAAGGCTGTCGGTCGGACCGGCGAACATGTCGATGCCGATGGGGCCGAACAACTGGCGCTTGGCCTCGGCCACATAGGCGTTGCCGGGGCCGACGAGGATGTCCGCGGCGGGCGCCCCGAACATGCCAAAGGCCATGGCGGCGATGCCCTGTACCCCGCCGATGCACAGGATGCGCGTGGCGCCGGCGAGGTGCATGGCATAGAGCATCGCATCGGGAATGCCGGCGGCGCCATTCGGCGGCGAGCAGGCGGTGATGTCGGGCACGCCGGCCTCGCGCGCGGTGGATATGGACATCAGCGCCGAGGCGATATGGGTGTAACGCCCGCCGGGGACATAGCAGCCGGCGGCCTGCACGGGGATCTGGCGCTGGCCGGCGATCAGGCCGGGGCGCAGCTCGATCTGCATGTCCTGCGCGGTGGCGCGCTGTGCGGCGGCAAAGCGCGAGATGTTGTCATGCGCCCAGCGGATATGATCACGCAGGTCTTGCGGGACGCGGGCGATGGCGGCCTCGATGGTGGCGCCGGGCACGGCGATCTCGCCGGTCCAGCCGTCAAGCTGGCGGGCATATTCCAGGGCGGTCTGGGCGCCGCCGGTCCGAAGCCGGCCGAGCATGACCTGAACGGTGTCGGCGATATCTGCGGCGGTCTGGGGGGGCTGGCCGGGGGCGGTCTTGAGATGGGTGAAGGTCATGGCACGTCTCCTGTCCCTATCCCGATTGCGCCGATTGTGGCGATCAGGCAAGGGGCGCGACCGTTGCAGGCCCCTGTTTTTCCAAGGCCGGAAGGGCGTTTTCGGGAAAGGCGAAACTGCGACCGGGGTCAGAGATTATTCGTACGAATAATCTTGGGCGCGAAAATTCGTATGAATTTTCGGATCAGGCCAAGCGGCCGCGCAGCATGGCGTAATGCAGGGGGATCGAGGGGATGAAGAACAACAGCCACCATCCCATGCCGAACGCGATCAGCATTCCGGGAATCCACAGGATCGACAGCACCAGGCCGATGCCGCCCGTGATTGTCATCGCCAGATGTTGCGGGGCCAGCCGCAGCATCAAGAGGTGCAAGAGCTTGCCGCCGTCCAGGGGCTGCACCGGCAAAAGATTGAAAATGGCCAGAAAGCCGTTGATACTGGCGAAAAGACCGAGATATTCGGCAAGCCGGGCCTGCGGCGAGGACAGTATGAGCGTCGGGTCGGTGTAGGCGGATGCATTCGCAAAGACATTGGTCCACAGTGCGTCCGACGCCAGCGACGCCAACGCCCAGAGCACCAGGTTCACGATCGGTCCCATCGCCACGATCACTTCCTGCTGAGGCGCAGTCGCCGAGCGGGCGCGTTCGCAGAACCCGCCGCCGCCATAGAGCATGACCCGGCGGACCGGCACGCCTTGAACCAGGCAGGCCCAGGCGTGGCCCATCTCGTGCAAAATGATCGAGGCCATCAGCATGACGACGAAGGCAGCTGTCCATGCGATGTCACCGCTGCCCGTATAGGCGAAGAAGGCCAACAGCAGGAAAATCGAGCCGCCGATCTGTACCGGAATGCCGAAGGGTCCGCGGAATTCGAAAACGGGGTTGGTATCCTGGAACACAGTCTTTTTCCTTGTGCCGCTATCTGGCAGTCGTCGTCGGGGGCTGAACGGTTTCAATGAAGTTGGTAAGGGCTAATATGAGCAGAACTAAGGCATCCGGCGCGGAGGTGACAGAAAGGCCATGACGAAGATCGTGATCCTGACCGGGGCCGGGATATCCGCTGAAAGCGGCCTGGGAACGTTCCGCGACGAGGACGGCCTGTGGGCGCAGCACCGGATCGAGGACGTGGCGACGCCAGAAGGGTTTGCCCGCAACCCCGCTCTGGTTCAGGCGTTCTACAATGCGCGCCGGGCGCAGGCGGCAGAGGCGCGCCCCAACCCCGCGCATGTGGCGCTGGCGCGGCTGGAGGCCGAACACGAGGGCGAGGTGCTGGTGATCACGCAGAACGTTGATGGCCTGCACGAAGCCGCCGGAAGCCGCAACGTGCTGCACATGCACGGCCAATTGGATCGCGCACTTTGCCACGCCTGTGGCCACCGCTGGCCCGCGCCGGACGAGATGCGGATCGAGGATGCCTGCCCCGACTGCGGGCGATGCCAGACACGGCCCGATGTCGTATGGTTCGGCGAGATCCCCTATGGCATGGACCGGATCGACCCGGCTTTGGTTGAGGCGGATATCTTTGCCGCGATCGGCACTTCGGGGAACGTCTATCCGGCGGCGGCCTATGGTCAGCACGCACGGCGGATGGGCGCGCATACGGTGGAACTGAACCTGGAGGTGTCCACCGCGTCGCGCGACTTTGCAGAGCATCGCCGTGGACCGGCCAGCGAGGTGGTGCCGCTTTGGGTCGAAGAGATTCTGAAGGGATGAATCGGCTGCGCCCGCCCGGCCCTCTGTGGAATGGGAGGCGGGCGAGCGTTGGCCGGGCGCTTTGCTCAGCCGCCGAGCTGGCTGGAAAATTCCACCACGATCGGGTCGAAGCTGATGTTGCGGATCGACGTGTCGCCATGGGGGTTCTGGTCGGTCGAGATGTCGTCGCCCGTGGTGTCGCTGAGATAGGTGACGGCATTCAGATACCCCGGCAGGTCGCGCTGGGTCAGGATCAGGCCGCCATCCTCGGCCGGGCCGATGGTGGCACAGCCGATGGGCGCACAGCCGGGTACGGACCGCAGGCGCGTGGTGACCACGGGGTCGGTGATGATGCGGCTGACGAAACGAGCCCCGTCAGATGGTTGCCACCGCCAGACCTCGGTTGGCGCGGTGCGGATCGAGGTGGCGGTGCCGTCGCCCCCGTCCTCGCGGGCCGAGAAGATAACCGATGCGAAGACGGCGCGTCCGTTCCGGCCAATGGTCAGTTCTGTGCCCAGGGTCATGATTGGGCCGTTGCCGTCGAAGTCTCGGTCGGCGCCGGAACGGGCGACAGTGGGTACGATGTCAGCGGTCAGGTCGCGCAGAACGATGGTGCCCTCTTCGGCGAAAGCGGCGGGGATGGCGGTGGAGATCGCAAGGAATGTCAGGGCGAAAAGGCGTTTCATGGGAATGGCTCCTGTGAAGGTTGATGGATATGCGTCGGTTCAAACGGCGCAGGGGTTCAACCGTGCTTTCCTTTCCCGCTGACGCCGGGCAGGGTGGCGGCAGCACAGGAGGGTAGTCATGCCAGGACATATCGACCCGACGAAAGAGCGGTTCGCCCTGTTTCGCGAGATGGACCGGCCGGGACCGGTGCACATGCTGAACCTGATACGGTTGCGGCCAGTCGCTGCCTATGAGGACGGCACGCAGGCGACTGGGGCCGAGGCCTATGCGGCCTATGGGCGGGACAGTACGCCGGTGCTGCGCGACCTGGGCGGGCGCATAGTCTGGGCAGGTCAGCCTGAACTGATGCTGATCGGCCCGGCGGACGAGGCCTGGGACATCGCGTTCATCGCCGAGTATCCCAGCGTTGCGGCGTTTGTGGGGATGTTGCGCGATCCCGAATACCGCAAGGCCGTGCGGCATCGGCAGGCGGCGGTCGCGGACTCGCGCCTGATCCGGATGCGGCCGGGGGTTCCCGGTGTCGGGTTTGGGGACATGACGCTGGTGGAGGGCTGAGGATGTTGCAAGGTGAACGGGCATGAGGCGCGCGGTTGTCTTCGATCTGGACGGGACGCTGATCGACAGCGCGCCGGACATTCATGCTGCCGCCAACACGGTGCTGGAGCGTCGCGATATCGCGCCCTTCACGCTGGCCGAGGCGCGCGGTTTCGTGGGTCACGGCGCGGCGGTTTTCGTGGAGCGATGCCTGTCGGCGCGCGGGTTGTCCGAGGATGCGGCATTGCAGGCGCAGGTTCTGGAGGAGTTCCTGGAGCTTTACGAAGGCGCGGTTCACCAGACACGGCCGTACCCGGGCGTCGCGGCGTGCCTTGATGCGCTGGTTGCCGAGGGGCTGGACCTGGCCGTTTGCACCAACAAGCCGGAAGGGGCGACCGCTGCGGTTCTGGCGCATCTGGGGCTGGACCGGTATTTTGACGTCGTGGTCGGGGGCGATACCTTTGCGGTACGCAAACCCGATCCTGCGCCGCTGCGCGAGATCATCGCGTGCCTCGGGGCGGTTGGAGCTGCATATGTAGGCGACAGCGAAGTCGACGCTGAAACCGCCGCGCGGGCCGAGGTGCCCTTTGCGCTTTACACCGAAGGGTATCGCCAGACGCCTGTGGAAGAGTTGCCCCATGACGCGCGGTTCGAGGCCTTCGACGATCTGCCCGCAATCGTGCGGCGGTTGCTTGCTGCTGGCTGAGCGCTTTCAATTCGTGTCGGCGCTGCTAGGCTGTGGTGACGCGGGACGCGTTTTGAGAGAGCAAGCGAAGAAGATGCGAGAACAATCGATGGCATTGCGTGTCAGAGGCCTGCGCCGCTGTTCGCGCCGGCTGAGTCTTGACGCGTGCAGGATCGACGCCGAGACCCGGCGCCGCGGGGGCGGGGCATGAGCGCGGACCTGACGGCACGATTGCTGGCCGAGGTGACGGCGCGGCGCGAGGACCTGGTGGCGCTGACGCAGGCGTTGATCCGCATCCCGACGCTGAACCCGCCCGGTAAGCTGTATCGCGAGATCTGCGACCTGCTGGACCGGCGGTTGCTGAAATCCGGCTTTCACACCGAACTGATCAGAGCCGAGGGCGCGGTGGGTGACAGTGATCGGCACCCGCGCTGGAACATCGTGGCGCGGCGCGAGGGCAGCGGCCCGGGGCAATGCGTGCACTTTAACAGCCATATCGACGTGGTCGAGGTGGGCCACGGCTGGACGGTCGATCCGTTCGGTGGAGAGGTGAAGGACGGCCGCGTCTATGGCCGGGGCGCCTGCGACATGAAAGGCGGGTTGGCGGCCAGTATCGTGGCCGCCGAGGCCTTTATCGCGGTCTGTCCCGACTATGCCGGTGCCATCGAGATCAGCGGCACGGCGGACGAGGAATCGGGCGGGTTCGGCGGTGTCGCCTATCTGGCCGAGAAGGGATATTTCAGCCCCGACCGGGTGCAGCACGTGATCATCCCCGAGCCGCTGAACAAGGATCGCATTTGCCTGGGGCATCGCGGCGTGTGGTGGGCCGAGATCGAGACGCTGGGCGAGATCGCCCATGGCTCGATGCCGTTTCTTGGCGATTGCGCGGTGCGGCACATGGGGGCGGTCGTGGCCGAGATGGAAAAAAGCCTGTTCCCGGCGCTGGCGCAAAAGCGCACGGACATGCCGGTGGTGCCGGACGGGGCCAAGCAGTCGACGCTGAACATCAATTCGATTCATGGCGGCGAGCCAGAGCAGGACATGGAGTATACCGGCCTGCCCAGCCCCTGCGTGCCCGACCGGTGCCGGATGGTGATCGACCGGCGGTTCCTGATCGAAGAGGATATCGGCGAGGTCGAGCAGGAGGTGCGCGACGTGCTGGAGCGGGTGCGCGCGGGCCGGGCCGGGTTCGACTATACGATCAAGGGGATCCATAGCGTCGAGCCCACGATGACAGAGCGCGACGCGCCGGTGGTGGGCGCTGTGGCGGGCGCGGTCGAAACGGTGTTCGGACGCGCGGCAGAGTACGTGGTCAGCCCCGGCACCTATGACCAGAAGCATATCGACCGGATCGGGCGGCTGAAGAACTGCATCGCCTATGGGCCGGGGATCCTGGACCTGGCGCACAAGCCGGATGAATATGTCGGCATCGGCGACATGGTGGAAAGCGCGCAGGTGATGGCGCTGGCGCTGCATGGGTTGTTGAAAGCGTAGGGTGGGTGAAAACCCACGCCGCGCGAGCATTGCCAATAGAGGTCACTTGATTTCCCGCCGGTTCGACGCAGTTCGAGGAGATGATCCAACAGGAGGACACTCATGAGACATTTCGTATTGGCCGCGGTGGCGGCACTTGCAGCCGGGCCGCTGGCGGCAGGCGAGCTTGCAACGGATGACGAGATCACGGCGGCGATTTCCGGCAACACCGTTCAGGGTGACATGTCAGACGGGACGGCTTATACCGAGTTCTATGACACCGACGGCACGATCCGCGGGGCCGATTACACCGGGAAATGGAACGTGTCGGACGACCAGATGTGCTTTGACTACGGCGAAGGCGAGAATTGCTGGGGCGTGGCGCTGGACGGAGAGAATGTCAGCTGGATGAACGGTGACACGGCGGACGGTACGGGCACGATTCTGGAAGGCAATCCCAACGAGTACTGACAAGGGTTGCCGCCTGCCGCGTAAAGGCGGCGCGGGACTTCAGACCGCGATATTGTCGATCAGCCGGACGCCCGCCAGATGCGCCGCCGCGAACAGCCGCGCGGGCTGGGCGGTGTCCGAGACGCTGCGCAGGTCGGACTGGGCGCGCAAGTCGAGATAATCCACCTTGGTGAAGCCGGCCTTGAGCAGGCGGGTTGTTGCGGCCTCGCGCAGCGGGGCGAACGCCTCGCCGCGGGAGAGGCCGGCGGCGATTTCTTCCATTTCCTCGTGCAGGCGGGGCGCCGTGGTGCGGGCCCTGTCGGACAGCAGCAGGTTGCGCGAGCTGAGCGCCAGCCCGTCGATGTCGCGGATCGTGGGGCAGCCATGCACGGTGACGCCAAGATCCAGGTCGGCGGCGAGGCGACGCACCACGAGAAGCTGCTGAAAGTCTTTTTCGCCGAAGAATGCGTCGGTGGCAGAGGTCTGGGTGAAAAGCTTGGTCACCACGGTGGCGACCCCGTCGAAATGGCCCGGACGGTGGGCACCGTCCATCACGTCGGTCAGGCCCGAGACCGACACGGTGGTGGCGAAACCGTCCGGATAGACCTGATCGCCGTCCGGCACCCAGAGCGCGTCGATATCGAAGCGGGCAACCTTTCTTGCGTCGTCCGTTTCGGTGCGGGGGTAGTTGGCCAGATCCTCGGGGTTGTTGAACTGCTTGGGGTTCACGAAGATCGTCAGGATAACGTGATCGCAGGTCTTTTTCGCGGCGGCCACCAGCGACAGGTGACCGTCATGCAGCGCACCCATGGTGGGCACCACGCCGATACGCGCCCCGGCCCGCAGCCATGGCGCGGTCATGGCGCGAAGCTCGTCCAGATGCCGCAGGATCGGCGCGGTCATTTTGCCGGCGCCTTGTCGGCGAAGACATGCTCTTCGGCCGGAAAGGCGCGGGCGCGGACCTCTTCGGCATAGGTGGCGATGGCCTTTTCCGCGTCTTCGCCCAGATGGGCGTAGCGCTTGACGAATTTCGGTTTGAAGGCGGTGAAAAGGCCCAGCATGTCGTAATGCACCAGGATCTGGCCGTCGCAGCCTGCCGAGGCGCCGATGCCGATGGTCGGGATCGGTATTTCCTCGGTGATCTCGTCCGAAAGGGTCGCGGGAAGCTTTTCAAGAACCACCGAGAAAGCGCCGGCATCCGCCACTGCGCGGGCGTCGCGTAGGACCTGGCCCGCGCTGGCGTCACGGCCCTGAACCTTGTAGCCGCCCAGCGTGTTGACCGATTGCGGCGTCAGTCCGATATGCGCCATGACCGGCACGCCGCGCGCCACGAGAAAGGCGATGGTCTCGGCCATGTGCACGCCGCCCTCGAGCTTGACCGCGGCGCAGCCTGTTTCAGCCATCATGCGCGAGGCGTTGCGAAAGGCCTGTGCCGGGCTTTCCTCGTAAGAGCCGAAGGGCATGTCGACGACCAGCATCGCGGAGGTGAGGCCGCGAGCCACTGCCCGACTGTGCATGATCATCATCTCCATGGTCACGCCCAGAGTGTTGTTCATGCCGTGCAGGACCATGCCGACGCTGTCGCCCACCAGCACGAAATCGCAATGGGTATCCATCAGCTGGGCCATCGGCGTTGTGTAGGCTGTCAGCGACACGATCGGCGTGCCGCCTTTCATGGCGCGGATGTCGTCGGGCAGCGGGGCTGACTTGCGGGCTGTTGCGCTCATGGGACGCTCCGGCATTGGCTTTGTGCGAAATGACCTAACAGTTAAGTGACAGCGAATCCAGCATCGAAGCACAAGGGAGCAAGGCCTTGATATCCCCGCGAATTGCGCGATAGGTGCCGGCCAACGGGCGGCACTGCCGCGGCAATTCGGGGCATTGGGTCCGGAAGGGGCTTTCAAACCGCCGGAGAATCCTTAGGTTGGCCGCAGGTGACGGTGCCATGCCCCGATCACGCCTTGCCGCCCCGGATAGGAGACATCTCTTGCGCTTTCTTGCCGTTCTCGCATGGCTGATCCTGGCTTGCACCGGACTTGCCGCAGCCCAGGAAAAGAACACGGGTTCCGAGCGGCAAGAGGTCATCCGGCTGTTGGGACAGCTGCCCGATATCGCGCCCATCCGCGAGGATTTGCGTCTGCTGGGGTTCAGTGGCGAGAACCTGGAGCTGGCGGTGTCGCAGGCGGAACTCTTCTATCGTGATCCGGTGATCGCCGGCTATGTCGCGGACCAGATTATCGCGGCCTTCGAGGATCCGACCGCCGTTCGGGTGTCGGACGGGCTGATGTGGCCGTTGATCGAACGCGGGCTGGGTCATCTGCCGACGCGGGATCTGAAATTCTATTACACCGTCGAGCGCAAGATCATGGAAACGCTGACGATTCGGCAATGCGGCATGGCGGTGAGCAACCGGATGCGCCCCGCACGGTTTGCCGAACTGACCTCTCGCGTGGCGGCGCGGCTGAACACCGAGGCGTTGCAAAAGTATTACCGCATCCAGGCCAAGGCCGCCCGGATCGGAGCGCGGCGTGCGCCGGTCAGGTTGGGCGATACGGCCACGCAACGGGTCGAGGAGCGCATCCAGGCCAGCATGACCCGCAGCATTCAGGCCACCGACCGGGCCGGGGACCTGATGGTGGCGATGATGAACCTTGACCAGGCCAGCAACACCGAGGCCTGCGCCATCGGGCGGCTGTTCATGAACACCGTTCTGCAATTCGAGGGCCGTGCCCTGCGTGACACGCTGGTGTATATGAGCCGGTCGTGACCGAGGCGCTCAGGATCGGCAACCGGGCGGCAAGGCGGCTTTGGCTGCATGGCAACGGGCTGGCCGATGCGCCGGGCGGGCCGGTGGACGTGATGGACATGATCGGACGTCTGGGGTTCGTGCAGATCGACACGATCCGCAACGTCACCCGCGCCCATCACCACATCCTGTGGAGCCGCAACCGGAACTATCGCGAGCGGCAGTTATGGCCGCTACTGAAGAACCGGCAGCTGTTCGAGCATTTCACGCATGACGCGTCACTGATACCGATGGAGGTGCTGCCGTACTGGCAGCGGCAGTTCCGGCGGCTGGGCGAAAAGGTGTCCCGGGCCGACTGGTACCGGTCGGGGCTGGGGCAGGATGAGATCCGCCGTATCCGCGCGCGGATCGCGCAGGAGGGTCCACTTTCGACCCACGCGTTCGACACCAAGGCGGAAAGCCGCGAGATGTGGGCGCGCCCGCCGCACAAGAAGGCGCTGGACCAGATGTGGTACGCCGGTGAACTGGCGACCTGTCACCGCGAGAACTTCATAAAGTTCTACGATCTGGGCGAGCGGGTGTTCCCCGAAGACCTGCGCCAGTGCCCGGGCGAGGAGATTGCGGCCGACTGGTTGTGCGACGCGGCGCTCGACCGGCTGGGCATGGCGACCGTGGGCGAGGTGCAGCGGTTCTGGGACGCGATGACCGCGCCCGAGGCAAAGGCCTGGTCCGAGCGTCGCCGGTTGGTGCCGCTTGAAGTCGAAGGTGTGGACGGCACGTGGCGCCAGGCGTGGGGTGTGGCGGATATCGAGGCGCGGCTGGCGGCGGCGGAGGCCGTGTCGTCTCATCTGCGGTTGCTCAACCCGTTCGACCCTGCGATCCGCGACCGGGTGCGGATGGAACGGTTGTTCGGGTTTGCGTATCGCAACGAGATGTTCGTGCCGAAGGACCAGAGGATCTGGGGATACTACGTCTACCCCCTGCTGGAGGGCGACCGGTTCGTCGGGCGGTTGGAGCTGAAGGCCGACCGGGCGGCGGGTTGGATGCAGGTGACCGGCTTCTGGCCCGAGCCGCGGGTCAAGTGGACAGCTGGGCGGCTGGCCAAGCTGGAGCGCGAATTGGACCGCTTTGCCCGGCTGGCCGGGATCCAGGACGTGGGATGGAGCGTGCCGCGCCCTGTTTGAGCCGGCAGATAGGGGTTGCGCCGCTGGCGAAGGCAGGGTGCCATGCGCCCCAAGTAGGCAAGGGAGGTTTCGGATGCGATTGCATGGAAAAACGGCGTTGGTGACCGGCGGGGCCAGCGGCTTTGGGGCGGGGATCGTGCGCAAGTTCATCACCGAGGGCGCGCAGGTGATGATCGCCGACCTGAACGGTCCCGGCGCGATGGCCCTGGCAGAGGAACTGGGTGCTGCGGCCTGTCCGGTGGACGTGGCGGACCCGGCCAGCATGAAGGCGCTGACGCTGGCCACGGAAATGACCTTCGGCCTGCCCGACATAGTGGTGAACAATGCCGGGGTCACCCATCTGCCGGCACCGGCGGAGGAGGTCACCGAAGAGGATTTCGACCGGGTCTTCGCGGTCAATTGCAAGTCGGTCTACCTTGCGGCGCAGAATTTCGTGCCGGGGATGAAAGCGCGGGGCTCGGGCGTGTTCCTGAACGTCGCCTCCACTGCCGGGGTCAGCCCAAGGCCCAGGCTTAACTGGTACAACGCCTCGAAAGGCTGGATGATCACTGCGACCAGGGCACTGGCGGTGGAACTGGCGCCCGAAGGCATAAGGGTGAACGCGCTGAACCCTGTGGCGGGTGAGACGCCGCTTTTGAAGTCCTTCATGGGCGAGGACACGCCCGAGATGCGCGCCAAGTTCCTGAGCACGATCCCGCTGGGGCGGTTTTCGACGCCCGAGGACATGGGCAATGCCGCGGCGTTCCTGTGCAGTGACGAGGCGAGCATGATCACCGGCGTCTGTATGGAGGTGGATGGCGGGCGCTGCATCTGAGCGGGGGCATTTTCCGGGCGGAAAATGGAATAGAAAATGCGTATTTTCTATTCCGGAATTTGCGCAAATTCCGGGCGCGCCCGACGGCATAGGGCCTGTTCATTTCAAGCGCGAGGCATTACGGACGTGGCAAAGACAGGATTGCGGGGGCACAGCCCATGAAAACAGCACTGATTACCGGCGTGACGGGGCAGGACGGAGCGTACCTGTCGGAGCATCTTTTGGCCGAAGGTTACGAGGTGCACGGCATCAAGCGTCGCACGTCGCTGTTCAACACGGCGCGCATCGACCATTTGTTCGAGGGCGAGCCGGGCAAATCAGGCCAGTTCCAGCTGCATCACGGCGACATGACCGACAGTTCCTCGCTGACGCGTATCCTTCAGGCCGTACGCCCGGACGAGGTTTACAACCTTGCCGCGCAAAGCCACGTGGCGGTGAGTTTTGAAGAGCCCGAATACACCGCCAATTCGGACGCGATGGGCGCGCTGCGCCTGCTGGAGGCGATCCGGTTCCTGGGCCTGGGCGACAAGACGCGGTTCTACCAGGCGTCAACCTCCGAGCTTTACGGTCTGGTGCAGGAGACCCCGCAGCGCGAGACGACGCCGTTCTACCCGCGCAGCCCCTACGCGGTGGCGAAGCTCTATGCCTACTGGATCACAGTGAATTACCGCGAGGCCTATGACATCTATGCCTGCAACGGAATTCTCTTCAATCACGAGAGCCCCATTCGCGGCGAGACCTTCGTGACGCGCAAGATCACCCGGGCGCTGGCGCGGATCAAGCTGGGCACGCAGGACGAGCTGCGGCTGGGCAACATGGATGCGCTGCGCGACTGGGGCCATGCGCGCGATTACGTCAAGATGATGCACCTGATGTTGCAGCAGGACAAACCCGAGGATTACGTCATCGCCACCGGCCAGCAATATTCGGTGCGTGAGTTCGTGAAGCGTGCAGCCGACGTGCTGGGCATGAGCGTGACCTTCGAGGGCGAGGGCGTCGACGAGGTGGGCCGTGACGAGACCGGCCGCGTGATCGTGCGGGTCGATCCGATGTATTTCCGGCCGGCCGAGGTGGAGACCCTTCTGGGCGACGCCAGCAAGGCCCGCCAACAGCTGGGCTGGACGCCCGAGACGCCGTTCGAGACGCTGGTCGAGGAGATGGCGCTTTCGGACTTCGAGGAAGCGGCGGCACAAAAGCGGGCGCAGGAGCAGGGATGAAGGTACTGCTGACCGGCGGGCGCGGCATGGTGGGCCGCGCCATCCAGGACCATCCGGGCGCGGCGTTGCACCGAATTGTCGCGCCGACCAGTGCCGAGCTGGACCTGACGGACCGGGCAGCGGTGATGGCGTTCGTGGCCGAAACGGCGCCCGACATCATCATCCATGCGGCGGGCCGCGTTGGTGGAATTCAAGCCAACATAGCCAAACCGGCGGCGTTCCTGACCGAGAACATGGACATGGGCTTCAACATCGTCATGGCCGCCCGCGATGCCGGCGTGCCGCGTCTGCTGAACCTCGGGTCGAGCTGCATGTACCCGCATGACGCGCCCAACCCGCTGCACGAGGACAGCCTTGGCAAAGGCGAGCTGGAGCCGACCAACGAAGGCTACGGGCTGGCCAAGGTGGCGGTGGCGAGGCTCTGTGCATTTGTCAGCCGGGAACGCGAGGATCTGGCGTACAAGACCTTGATTCCGTGCAACTTGTACGGGCTGCACGACAAGTTCGACCCTCAGGTTTCTCACTTGGTACCGGCGATCATCCGCAAGGTGCACGAGGCGAAGGAAAGCAATGCCGAGACGGTGGAAATCTGGGGCGACGGAACCGCGCGGCGGGAGTTCATGTTTTCCGGGGACCTGGCCGATGGGGTCTGGGCCGCCGTCGAGCGGTTCGATGCGCTGCCAGACGACATGAATATCGGGTTGGGCTATGACTATTCGATCAACGAGTATTACGCCGGGGCCGCGCGCGTGATCGGATGGGAGGGTGCGTTCGTGCATGACCTGTCGCGCCCCACCGGCATGAAGCAGAAGCTGCTGGACGTCAGCACGCAGAAAGAATTCGGCTGGGAGGCCAAGACCTCGTTAGCCGACGGGATCGCGCAGACCTACGCGCATTTTCAGGACCTGTTGAAACGGGGGGCGGCATGAGCGAGGCCAAGGGCTTTCCGCTGGCGACGACCAGCTGGGACAAAAAAGAATACGCGGCCATCGACCGGGTGGTGAAATCCGGTATGTTCTCGATGGGGCCAGAGGTAAAGGCTTTCGAGGACCAGTTCGCGGCGGCGATGGGATCGGCCCATGCGGTGATGGTGAACTCGGGCTCGTCGGCGAACCTCTTGATGGTGGCGGCGCTGCGGTATCACTCGAAGATCGACCTGCCCGCGGGGGCGGAGGTGATCGTGCCGGCGGTGAGTTGGTCAACCACGTACTATCCGCTGCACCAGTACGGTCTGCGGCTCAAGTTCGTGGATATCGACGCCGACACGCTGAATTACGACCTTGAGGCACTTGAGGATGCCATCGGGCCCGAAACCAAGGCGATCATGGTGGTGAACCTGCTGGGCAACCCTAACGATTTCGACCGGATCGAGGCCATCGTGGGCGGGCGCGACATCGTGGTGATAGAGGACAATTGCGAAAGCCTGGGCGCCACGTTCCGGGGGCGTCAGGCGGGCACCTTCGGCATCGCGGGAAGCTATTCGTCCTTCTTTTCGCATCACATCGCCACGATGGAAGGCGGGCTTGTGGTGACGGATGATGAGGAGTTGTACCACATCATGTTGTCGGTGCGCAGCCACGGCTGGACCCGGCATTTGCCGAAATTCAACCATGTGACCGGCGAGAAGAGCGACGATCCGTTCGAGGAAAGTTTCAAGTTCGTGCTGCCGGGCTATAACCTGCGCCCGCTGGAGATGAGCGGGGCGATCGGGCAGGAGCAGATCGCGAAGCTGCCGATGATCGTGGAAGAACGGCGCAAGAATGCCGAGGCCTTCCGTGGCCTGATGCAGGGCTATCCGCAGATCCGCATTCAGCGGGAAATCGGCCAATCGAGCTGGTTCGGGTTCTCGATGGTGGTGAAACCCGATGCCGGGTTTTCACGCGCCGATCTGATCGCGTCGCTGGGCCGGCAGGGTGTCGAATGCCGGCCCATCGTGGCGGGGAATTTTGCCAAGAACGAGGTCGTGACCCGCCATATGGATCACGTGATCCACGGATCCTTGCGCAATGCCGACGAGATAGACACCAATGGGCTTTTCATCGGCAATCACCATTATCCGCTGTCCGATCAATGGGATCTTCTGCGCGCGGCGCTTGACGCCGTGACGCGGTCCTGAGGGCGTGCCAGATTATTCAGCGAATAATCTGGGCTAAGAAAATTCGTACGAATTTTCTCAGGCGACGCCGGCGCGCAGGGCATCGTGGATGTGGACAAGCCCGCGCAGGGCGCCGGTGTCATCCACCGCGAAGAGGGCGCTGATCTTGTTGTCGTTCATCACGCCCAAGGCCTCGGTCAAAAGGGCGTCGGGCGCGATGGTGCGTGGATTGCGGGTGGCGACTTCACCGGCCTTGCGCGACATCAGGCTGTCGAGGTTGCGGCGCAGGTCGCCATCCGTGATCACGCCGGTCAGCCGGCCAGCCTCGATCAGGGCGGCGACGCCGAAGCCCTTGGCGGTCATCTCGATCAGGGTTTCGGACATCGGCGTGTCCGGCGCGACCGTGGGCAGCGCCTCGCCGGTGTGCATCACCGCCGAGACTTTCAACAGCTGCGCGCCCAGCGTGCCGCCGGGATGGAAGGCGAGGAAATTCTCGCGCTCGAACCCGCGCAGTTTCATCATCGCGACGGCCAACGCGTCACCCATCGCCATGGTGCAGGTGGTCGAGGTCGTGGGGGCCATGCCGATGCCGCAGGCCTCGGGCGCGTCGGGCAGCGTGAGAACGTGATCGGCCTGACGTGCCAGCGCGCTGTCGGGTTTCTTGGTCAGCGCCACCAGCGGGATCGAGAAGCGCGCGCAATGGGCGATGATATCGGCCAGTTCGCGGGTCTCGCCTGAATTCGAGATCAGGATCACCGCGTCCTGCCGCGTGATCATGCCCAGATCGCCGTGGCTGGCCTCGCCCGGATGGACGTATTGCGCGGGCGTGCCGGTGGAGGCGAAAGTGGCGGCGATCTTGGCGGCCACGTGGCCGGATTTGCCCATGCCCGAGACGATGACCCGGCCCGGCACCTTAAGCAGGCGTTCGACCACCGCATTGAACGCCTCGGGCAACGTGTCGCGCATCAGGTCGAGCGCATCGCGTTCGATGGTCAGCACGTCACGCGCGATGTCGGTGGGGGTCGGAGTGTCCGTCATGGGGATCGCTTTACTAAGTTGCGGTGAGCCTGTCCGAGGGTGGCGGGCCGGTCAAGCCTCGTCCTCGTGGACGATCTTGATGTGGCGCGTGCCGCGGGCCTCGGCCAGGGCCATCTGTTTCTGGCGTTCGCGAAAACGGGTCTTGTCCGCCTCGGTGGTCTCATGCGCGCAAAGGTGGCACGCAACGCCCTGTTCGTATTCCGGCCGTTCGGTGTCTTTGGGCAGGATCGGACGGCGGCAGGCGTGGCAGAGCAGGTGCGGTCCTTCCTTGAGCCCGTGGCCGACCGAGACGCGGCCGTCGAAGACAAAGCATTCGCCACGCCATATGCTGTCTTCCGTTGCGACCTCTTCGAGATATTTCAATATGCCGCCCTTGAGGTGGTAGACGTCCTGGACGCCCTGGCCCAAGAGGTAGTTGGTGGATTTCTCGCAGCGGATGCCACCGGTGCAGAACATCGCGATGCGCTTGTTGTGGAACCGGTGCTTGTTCTGTTCCCACCATGCGGGGAAATCGCGAAAGCTGTCGGTCTTGGGGTCGATGGCTCCCTCGAACGTGCCGATGGCGACCTCGTAGTCATTGCGGGTGTCGATCACGGCTACGTCCGGCGATTGGATCAGGTCGTTCCAGTCGGCGGGATCGACATAGTGCCCCACCCGCGCCACCGGATCGACGTCGGGCTGGCCCATCGCGACGATCTCTTGCTTCAGGCGCACCTTCAGGCGACGGAAGGGTTGCGACGCGGCGGTGCTTTGCTTCCATTCCAAGTCGTCACAGCCCGACAAGGCGCGGATATGGACAATCACCGCGTCAATCCCGTCGCGGGGTCCGGCGATGGTGCCATTTATGCCCTCGTGCGCCAGCAACAGCGAGCCCGATATCTTATGCGCCTCGCACAATGCCAAGAGAGGACCCTGTATGGCAGCAGGGTCTTCGAACCGGGTGAAGTGATAGAGCGCGGCGATGGTGTACATGCGCCGCGATCTACGCGCTTCGGTGGAGTTCGGCAAGGCCCGCGGGGTCAGCCCTTGGCGGTCTCGGTCAGGCGCTTCAGCTGCTTGGTGATGAAGTCCCGCGTGTCGCTGTCGGTCAGCTTGCCGTCCTCGATCTTGCCGGCCGACCCGCCGATGGCGATCTCGAACCCGGGCTGCACGCTGGCATTGATGACCGACAGAACCTGACGCAGGTCGTAATGCGCGGTCAGGCCCGCCGTGGCCCCCGGCGACTGGGTGATGATCAGCGTGGGCTTGCCCGAGAAGGGCGCGTTCGGCTCTTTGGACATCCAGTCGATGGTGTTTTTCAGAACGCCCGAAGTGCCACGGTTGTATTCAGGCGACACCACGATGATGGCATCTGCCGCGGCCAGTTTCCCGGCCAGGTCGCGCACAGCTTGGGGGGACGTGTCGCCGTCCTTGATGTCCTCGTTGTACAGCGGAATGTCGTCGATGTCGTGCCGGGTGACGGTCACGCCCTCGGGCACAAGCTCTTGCAAAGTGTCGGCGACGGAGGTGCTGTGGCTGCCCTTGCGCAGCGAGCCGCTGATGGCGGCGAAATTCAATGTCTTGGTCATGGTCATGTCTCCTTTGACGTCAGACATAATCGGTTTGTGGATGAAGGAAACAGAAAGGTTTGCAGGCATTCTCTGCAATATCGCACAGAAATCAGGCTGGCGTTGACCATTGCGCATCGCTGCTTCAGGGTCCGGCCCGTATTCGCAACAGGAGAGACTCATGCCCAAGGCGCTGATCGTCATTGATGTGCAGAACGATTTCTGCCCCGGGGGGGCGCTGGCCGTTGAAGGCGGTGACAGGGTCGTGGCAGGGATCAACACGATGATGCGAGATGCGGGTGCCGTGATCCTGACGCAGGACTGGCATCCGGCGGGGCATTCCTCATTCGCCTCCAGCCACGAAGGAAAGGCGCCGTTCGAGGTGATCGACATGCCCTATGGCTCGCAGGTCCTGTGGCCGGACCATTGCGTTCAGGGGACACAAGGTGCCGATTTTCATCCCGACCTGGAAACCGATCGGGCCGACATGATAGTGCGCAAGGGGTACAATCCGGCGATCGACAGTTACTCCGCCTTCTACGAGAACGACCACGAAACGCCCACCGGTCTGCACGGATATCTGCGGTCGCGTGGCATGACCGAGTTGGTGATGGTCGGGTTGGCCACGGATTTCTGCGTGAGTTACTCGGCGGTGGATGCGGCGCGACTGGGCTATCCGGTGACGGTGCTGCGCGACCTGTGTCGCGGGATCGATCTGGACGGATCCCTTGAGATCGCGCTGAAGGACATGTCCGCGGCGGGTGTGGCGCTTGCCTGACAGGCTTGTCCGCGAGATCGAGGCCTGCCGCATCTGCGCCGAGCGGTTTGCCGCGACCGAGACGGCCCACGCCCCGCGCCCGGTGGTGTGGTTCCGGCCCGGGGCGCGCATCCTGATCGCAGGTCAAGCGCCGGGGATGCGGGTACACCAGTCGGGCAAGCCGTTCGACGACCCGTCGGGTGACCGGCTGCGCGACTGGCTGGGAATGACGGCGGAGGAATTCTATGACATGCGCCGGGTGGCGGTGATCCCGATGGCGTTCTGTTTTCCGGGATACGACGCCAAGGGGGCCGATCTGCCGCCGCCGAAAATCTGCGGGCAGACATGGCATGACAGGGTGATGGCCGCGCTGGGCGAAGTGCGGCTGCGGGTGATCGTGGGCGGCTATTCGCATCGCTACCACTTGGGCGCGAAGGGGCCGGTGACCGAAACCGTGCGCAACTGGCGCGACCATGCGCCGGGGGTTTTTCCCTTGCCGCACCCGTCGTGGCGCAATACCGGGTGGCTGAAGAAACACCCGTGGTTCGAGGCAGAGGTGCTGCCCGCGCTGCGGCACGAGGTGAGACGCGCATTGGATGACTGAGACGACACATCTTGACCGGGCCCATGCGGCGATGGAGGCGGGCGGCGAGGCCGAGCGCCTGCGCTATTACCAGACGCTGGCGGCGGCGGAACTGTTCCTGTTGCTGGAGGCGGAGGCCGAAGACGACGATGTGGTCCCGCAGGCCTTCGAGGTTGAGGGTCAGACCTTTGTGCTGGCCTTCGACACCGAAGAGCGGCTGGCGGGCTTTGCCGGAGCGGAGGCGCATTACGTGGCGCTGTCGGGCCGCGCGGTGGCCGAGATGCTGGCAGAGGCCGGGTTGGGGCTGGGGCTCAACCTGGAGGCCGGGCCGCAGGCGGCGCTGTTACCGAACGCGGCGATGGTCTGGCTGACCGAGACGCTGGCCGAGGGACCGCAGGAGGTGGAGGCGCAGCCCGAGTCCTTTCATCCGCCCAAGGGCCTGCCCGAAGATCTGGTGACGTCGCTGGACGCGCGGCTGGCGGCGGCGGGCGGAATGGCGGAGCTGGCCTATCTGGTGGGTGTGACCTATGACAGCGGCGCCAAGGGGCACCTGCTGGGCGTCGTGGATGCTGTGCCGGGTGCCGAGCCGGCCATCGCGCGGGCCGTGGCCGAGGTGCTGGCGCTGTCGGGGCTGGAGGCCGGGTTGCTGGATGTCGGGTTCTTCCGCGGATCCGACCCGGCGGCGGCCCGGATGGCACTGGTGGGCCTGCGGTTCGATCTGCCCAAGCCGGAAGAAACCGGCCCGTCCGCGCCCGGACTGGATCCGGCGAAGCCGCCCAAGCTGCGGTAGCGCGGCACTCGCCCGGATAAAACTCCTGTGCTACGCTCGGCCTGCGCGATGGCTCGGGAGTGGCGCTGATGGACGATCATCCGGTACTTGAGACGCGGTTCAACGGGCTGACGCGCGCGATGCCGTCATTGCCCGCTTCATGGTACCTGGACGCAGAGCATTTCGCGCGCGAGATGCGCGAAATCTGGGGAAAGACCTGGGTGTACCTGTGCCGGGCCGAAGAACTGGACGGGCCGCGCAGCTTTCGCCGCTTCGACGTGGCGGGACAGCCGATCCTGCTGTTGCGCGACGGAGACGGCGCTTTGCGCGGCTTCTTCAATACCTGTCGGCACCGTGGCTCTGTTTTGTGCCAAGAGCCTGAAGGCGTGCTCAAAAAGAACCTGATCACCTGCCCCTATCACCAGTGGGCCTATGACCTGTCGGGCCGGTTGCGGGCCACGGGGGCCATGCGCCCGGTTGATGGGTTCGACCGGGACGACTTTCCGCTGCTGCCAATCGCCGTGTCGGAATGGGGCGGCTTCGTCTTTGCCAATCTCGACGCCCAGGCCGAGCCGTTCGAGCGGTTGCACGGGGACGAGACGGCCTTTGTCGCGAACTGGCCGCTGGCCGAGATGCGCGTGGGGCACCGGTTTACCAAGGTGCTTGACTGCAACTGGAAGATCTTCTGGGAGAATTACAACGAGTGCCTGCACTGCCCCAACATCCACCCCGAACTGTGTGATCTGGTGCCGATCTATGGCCGGGCGATTATGGCGCGGCGGGACGACCCTGACTGGGAAGCCCATGCCGATGATATGGCCCCGCACCGGTCGGGGAGCCTGAAAAGCGGCGCCGATACGTGGTCGATGGACGGGGTGGCGCAGGGACGTCTGCCGGGGCTGACCGACGACGATGTCGACGCAGGACAAAGGTATGTCACGGTGATGCCATCGGTCTTCATTGCGCACCACGCGGATTACGTGCGCACGGTGCGCATCCGCCCGCTGGCCGCCGAGAGGATGGCGATAGAGGCCGAATGGCTGTTTCATCCAGACACGCTGGAGCAGCCGGGGTTCGACATGGCACGGATCACGGATTTCGGAACGCTGGTGATGGAGCAGGACGGAGCCGCCTGTGCCTTGAACCAGGCAGGGCTGCGCGCGCAGGGCTTCGAGCGGGGCGTTCTGATGCAGGAGGAATACGAGGTCTTTCTGTTCCAGGAATGGATCCGCCGGCAGTTGGGAGAACCGCCGTTGTCCGAAGGCAACGGCGCGAGCCGGGCCAGCCGCAGGCAGGCGCGGCCCGACGCGGCTCAGTAGCCCAGGTCGCGATCGACGAGGTGAAGGAGCGGCTCGCCGGCCTCGCCGCGACGGATGTTTTCGGCGATCACTTCCGCCGCCGTATCGGCGCGGGTGTCCGAGGCGATATGGGGCGTGACCGTGACCTTTGGGTGTGCCCAGTAGGGGTGATCCGCAGGCAGCGGCTCGGTGCGGAAAACGTCGAGCGTGGCATGGGCGATGTGCCCGTCGTCCAGCCGCGCCAGAAGCGCGTCGTCGTCGATGAGCGGGCCACGGCCGGGATTGATGATAAAGGCGCCGGCGGGCATCGTGTCCAGCGCGTCCGCGTCGATGAGGTTTTCGGTCTGCGGCGTGTAGGGGACCAGCAGCACAAGGATTTGTGCGGATGCAAGTGCGCGCCTCAGGCCGTCGTCGCCTGACAGGCAGGTGACGCCGGGCACGTCCTTTTGACTGCGTGACCAGCCGGTGACCGGAAAGCCCAGATGCGCCAGCGTCTCGGCACAGGCGCGGCCCAGCGCGCCGAGGCCGAGGATCGTGACTGGCCGGTCCTTGGCCAGAGGCGGCGCGCCTTTGCGCCAGACGCCGTCCTGTCCGAAAAGATGCGCGTCCATGCCAAGATGATACCGCAGGGTGTGACCCGTGACCCATTCCACCATGCCGCGTTCCAGCCCGTCATCGACCATGCGGGCCAGCGGCTGGGTCAGGGTTTCGTTGCCGGTGATCTGCTCGACCCCGGCCCAGAGGTTCAACACACCCTTGGTGCGGGTGTAGGGTGTGAAATCCTGCACGGGCGAGTTGGGCGCGTAGACGATATAGTCGACATCCTCGGGCGGGATGTCCATCGAGAGGGTGTAGTCGCCCAGGCCCGCCTTGTCGAAAGCGGCGCGCAGCGGCGTTTCGTATTCCGCCCAGCGTTCCGGGCGGGCGGCGAAGAGGATATTGAGCGGCATGGAACCTACCTGGGTCTGTGGATGTGGGCGCTTTGCACCAGGCCGAAGCCCAGCATCAGGATGAGCATGGCCGAGCCGCCGTAGCTGACCAGCGGCAACGGTACGCCGACGACGGGCGCAAGGCCCATGACCATCGACATGTTCACCGCGAAGAACAGGAAGAACGTGACCGCGACGCCAAGCGTCAGGAGCGACGAGAAGCGGTCGCGGTTCGCCAGCGCCGAGCTGACGCAGAAAACAACGATGAGCGCGTAAAGCACCAGCAGCGAGACGGCCCCGACAAAGCCGAACTCCTCGGCCAGGGTGGTGAAGATGAAGTCGGTGTGTTTCTCGGGCAGAAAGTTCAGCCGCGATTGCGTGCCCTGCATGAAGCCGCGCCCTGTCCAACCGCCGGAACCCAGCGCGATTTTGGACTGGGTGATGTGATAGCCCGCGCCCAAGGGATCGGAGGCCGGGTCCAGAAACGTGTCGATGCGGCGGTACTGGTAGTCGGCCAGCAATTGCCAATCGGTGCCACGGCTTTCGAAGACGGCCGTGATCAGCCCGCCGATGGCGGCGATGACCACCGCGAAATAGGCCCAGTGCACGCCTGCAAGGAACATGATCAGCCCGCCACCGGTGATCAGCAGGATCGAGGTGCCAAGGTCGGGCTGTCGCAGGACCAGCGCCACGGGAATGAGGATCAAGACCACGGGCAGCAGAACCCAAAGCGGCCGCGATGTCTTTTTCATCGGAAGCCAGTCGTAATAGGCCGCCAGGAACATGACCAGTGTGACCTTCATCAGCTCGGAGGGTTGAAGGCGCATGAAGCCAAGATCGATCCAGCGCTGCGCGCCCTTGCCCTCGACGCCGACCAGTTCGACCGCGACCAGCAAAAGGACGGACACCGTGTAGGCCAGCACCGACATGTTGCGCCAGAACCAGATCGGCACCATCGCCACGAAGAACATCACGGCGAACCCCAGCGCGTACCGTTTCGCCTGCGGTTCGGCCCATGGGTCGAACGTGCCGCCGGCCACCGAATAGAGCATCAGGATTCCGATGGCCGCGACGGCCGTCAGCAAGAGGGCCAGTGGCCAGTTGAGATAGAGCACCTTGCGCAGGCCCGAAGGCGTGTGCTTGACGGTATATTCAAGATAACTCATGCCGCGCGCCTTATGCCCGGTCGCTGTTATCATTGTCGCGGCGGTCGAGGCGCGAGCGCAGCTGTTCCTGCTGCGTCTTGATGCGGTCGCGGTCCTTGGATGGATATGCGTCTAGCGGGGGGTCCTCGCCATAGAGCGCTTGCAGCGTGATGTCGCGGGCAATGGGTGCCGCCGCGGTGGAACCGCCGCCGCCATGTTCGACAATCACCGCGACGGCGACCTTGGGCGCCTCAAACGGCGCGAAGTTGACATAGAGCGCGTGGTCGCGGCGTTCCCAGGGCAGATCCTCGTTACGGAAAACGCCGCGGGCGCGTTCGGCGGCGGTGATGTTGCGCACTTGGCTGGTGCCGGTCTTGCCGGCCATGCGGAACGCGTCTTCGATGATGCGGCTGCCATAGGCTGTGCCGCGCCGGTTGTTGGACACGGCATACATCGCGCTGCGGATCTCGCGCAGGATATTCTCGTTCAGACCGAGGGACTCAGTGGGCTTGGGCGGCTCCTCGACCCCGTCGACCGAGCGCACCAGACGCGGCGACACCGAGCGGCCGGTGGCCAGCCGCGCCGTCATGACCGCAAGTTGCAAGGGCGAGCTGAGCACGTAGCCTTGGCCGATGGCGGCGTTCGCGGTGTCGCCGATGCGCCAATCCTCGCCGCGCGACGTCGCCTTCCACAGCTTGTTCGGGATCAGGCCTTCGGCCACGGAGGTCATCGGCAGATCGTGTTCCACGCCCAACCCGAGTTTGCGCGCCATTTCGGCCATCTTGTCGATGCCCACGCGCAGGGCGAGGTCGTAGTAGTAGACGTCGCAGCTTTCGCGCAGCGAGCGGTGCAGGTCGACATTGCCGTGACCGGCGCGTTTCCAGCAGTGGAAGCGGCGGTTCGAGACCTTCAGGAAGCCGGGGCAATAGACGGTTTCGTTGGGATCGACCTGTCCGTCCTCGAGTGCCGCAAGCGCCGTGACCATCTTGAAGGTCGAGCCGGGAGGATAGACACCCTGTACTGTCTTGTTCGGAAGCGGGCGATACTTGTTGTCCAGAAGCGCGGAGTAATCCGCCTGGGAAATGCCGCGCACGAAAAGGTTGGGATCGTAGCCCGGTGTCGAAGCGCAGGCCAGAAGGTCGCCGGTTTCGCAATCCATCACCACCGCCGCCGCGCTTTCACCGTCCAGCCGGGCGGTCACATAGGATTGCAGCGCGTTGTCCAGCGTCAGCTGGATGTCCGCGCCAGCCTCGCCCTCGACCCGGTCCAGTTCGCGCATGACGCGGCCCGCGGCGTTGACCTCGACCCGCTTGGTGCCGGCCTTGCCGCGCAGCGTGTCTTCGCGCCGGCGTTCCAGCCCGATCTTGCCGATCTGGAAACGCGGGATCAGAAGCAGCGCGTCGGGCGCGTCGATACGTTCCAGGTCGCGGTCGCTGACGGGGCCGACATAGCCCACAACGTGCGAATAATCCGCGCCCATGGGATAGTGCCGCGACAGGCCCACCTCTGGCGTGACGCCGGGCAGGGCGGGGGCGTTGACGGCGACCCGGCTGATATCCTCCCAGCTGACGCGGTCGGCCACCGTCACCGGCGTATCACCGCGCAGCTTGGCCAGATCCTCGCGGGCCTTTTCCAGTTCCTCGGGGTTCAGCCGCACGAGCTTGGACAGGCGCGCGATCAGGTCTTCAAGGTCGCCGGCCTGTTCGCGGATGATGTTGATCCGGTAGGACGGGATGTTCTCGGCGATCACGCGCCCTTCGCGGTCGAAGATGCGGCCCCGGGCCGGCGGGATCAGGTGAATGTTGATGCGGTTCTCGTCCGCAAGCAGGCGGAACTGGTCGGCTTGATCGACCTGAAGGTAGCGCATCCGCAGACCCAACAGGCCGACGAACCCCGCCATGCCACCGCCCAGCACCAGACCGCGCCGGGTGATCCGGCGCTGGCTTTCGGTATTGTCGCGGGTGGGGCGCTTCATGTACGGCCTCCGAGTGCGTCGATGTCACCAGGGGCCAGTTTACGCACCCCCAACACAGATTGCGAGACCAGCACGACCAGAGGATAACACATCATCGTCATCAAAAGCTGGATGAAACTGAGGCCAAGTGGTGCTTGATCGACAATCAAAACGGCAAGGATGGTACGGTACGCCAGGGTTATGACCACCAGCGTCGTGGCGACAGAGACCCATTCCACGGCAAAGGTCAGGTCGCGCAGGCCGATGTGGCGCGCGCGCAGAGCCTCCGCCGCAACAAGCACCAGTGCCGCCCAGAGGCCGGGCGGACGATGGAACATCAGGTCGCCCAACAGCATCACGCCCGCCACCAGAAGGGGCGGCACGTATTCCGGGCGGCGCAGGATCCACGCAAAGGTCAGCGCGACGATCAGGTCCGGCCCGGCCCAGCCTTGGGGCAGGGTTTGCAGCGGCAGCAGGCTGAAGAACATCACGAACAGCGCGAGCCCGAGATAGAGCACGCGCATCGTCCACATCTGCAAGGCGGCATTGTCACCCATCGGTGGCCTCGCTGGTCTGCGCTTCGGCGGGCAGTTGCGGCTCGGGGTCGGGGTCGGCTCCCTGCACGACCGGGACGGAGGGCTGGATCAGGCTGCCGGGATCCAGCACGCGCTCGTGCCCGTAGTTGCGCAGCACGCGCAGGAATTCCAGCCGCTCGTAATCGGCGGCCAGCCGGACACGCATCCGCCCGCCCGGATCCTCGGCCATCTGCCCGACAAGCAGCCCCGCCGGAAAGACCTCGCCATCGCCCGAGGTCAGGACGCGGTCGCCCGGGCGTACCTTGTCGGCGTCTTCGATAAAGTCGATGGGCGGTGCGGCGGTATTGTCGCCGATCAGCAGGGCCTGCTGGCCCGACGGCTGGATCGTGACGGGGATGCGGCTGGAGGTGTCGGTCAGCAGGATCACCCGCGCGGTGTTGTCGCCCACGCCCGAAATGCGGCCCACCAGCCCCAGCCCGTCCATCGCCGCCCAGCCATCCACGATGCCGTCGCGGGCGCCCACGTTGATCAGTACCGATTGACGGAAGGGCGAGCCGCTGTCGGCCAGAACCACGCCGGTGACGAAGGTCAGGCGGGGGTCGAGCTGTACGTTATTGAGGTCGAGCAGGCGCGCGTTTTCCTGTTCCAGCTGAAGGGCGGCCTCTTTCCAGGCCTTCATCTGCTGCAATTCGCGGCGCAATTCCTGATTTTGCTGGTAAATCCGCTGGTAGCTTTGGAAATCACGCAGGATGTTGACCGTACCGGTCACCGGCGCCATCGCCCAGTCGAAGCTGGGGACGACACGGTCGATTACCTGCGCGCGAAAGCGTTCCACACGGGGGCTGTCAATGCGCCACAGAAGAAAAAGGCCAACAAGGCACAGCACCAAGAGCCCCAGAAGCAGACGCTTCAGGGGGGCGGTGTAGTCGCTGCTTTGTCCTCTTTCTCGGGCCAATGGCGTCCCCGGATTGCAAATGGCCTTGACGGTGTCCTACCACCACAGATACCACCGCGCGCCGCAACCTCAAAGGGCGGGCGCGTCAGCTGTCGTAGTCGATGGCGTGGCGCAGCTGTTTTTCGAATTCCAGCGCCTTCCCGGTGCCAAGCGCCACGCAGTTGAGGCTGTCATCGGCAATCGAGACGGCTAGGCCGGTCTGTTCGCGCAGGGCAAGGTCTAGATCGCCCAGCAGCGCGCCTCCGCCGGTCAGCATGACGCCACGGTCGACAATATCGGCGGCAAGGTCCGGCGGGGTGGCTTCCAGCGCGGTCATCACCGCCTCGCAGATCTGCTGAACGGGTTCGGCCAGCGCTTCGGCCACCTGGGCCTGGCTGATCTCGGTTTCCTTGGGTACGCCGTTCAGCAGGTCGCGGCCCCGGATCTGCATGGAAGAACCGCGCCCGTCATCGGGCATCCGCGCGGTGCCGATCGAGGTCTTGATGCGCTCGGCGGTAGACTCGCCCACAAGCAGGTTCTGCTGGCGGCGCAGGTAGTTGATGATTGCCTCGTCCATGCGGTCGCCCCCGACGCGGATCGAACGGGCATAGACGATGTCGCCAAGCGACAGCACCGCGACCTCGGTGGTGCCGCCGCCGATATCCACGACCATGTTGCCGGTGGGATCGGTGATCGGCATACCCGCGCCGATGGCCGCCGCGATGGGCTCGGCCACCAGGCCCGCGCGACGCGCGCCGGCGCTCAACACGGACTGACGGATGGCGCGTTTTTCCACCGGCGTGGCACCGTGGGGGACACAGACGATGATCTTGGGCTTGGAAAAGGTCGACCGCTTGTGCACTTTGCGGATGAAATGCTTGATCATCGCCTCGGCGGTGTCGAAATCGGCGATGACGCCTTCGCGCATCGGGCGAATGGCCTCGATTGATCCCGGCGTACGGCCCAGCATCAGCTTGGCATCCTCGCCCACGGCCAGCACCTTCTTGACACCGTCCTTGACGTGATAGGCCACCACGGACGGTTCCGACAGGATTACGCCCCGCCCCTTGACGTAGACCAGCGTGTTGGCCGTACCGAGGTCGATCGCCATGTCGGCGGTAAAGAGCCCGGGGATTTTGTCGAAGATGGACATGGGTGCCTGCGTCCTGTGGTTTGAATAGTCATTTGGCCCCCGACTCGACCGCCGGAAACCGTTCGCTCTTATAGAGTGAGCGATTGCCGGGTGAAAGGGTGGTTTCGGAACTGCTAAGCGTCAATTTGCCGGGGTGGTTCGCCACGTAAATGGCACGTGCAGATCGCGGATCTTTCAAAACCCGGGATTAACGGACAATGCGAGCGTTGTTGGGCGCGCTGTTCAGGTGCTGCACGAGGTGAGCCGGGGCAATCACCTTTCGGTGATCATGGTGCTGCTGGGGAGGATTGAACTCCCGACCTCACCCTTACCAAGGGTGCGCTCTACCACTGAGCTACAGCAGCGCCGGTTCGTGGCGGGGTGATTAGACCGTTCCGTGCATTCGTGCAAGCGTAATCTGGACGCTTTTTGGCGACTGCTGTAGACAGGCGGCATGAGCACGAACCCCCCGCCCAAATCAGGCGCCAAACCCCAGCAAAGCCGCGAGGATCGGCTGAAAGCGGCGTTGAAGGCGAACCTGGCCCGCCGCAAGGCCCAGGCACGCGGCAAGGCATCGGGACAGGAGGGGCAAGAGGCAGGCCAGGACAAGAACAAGGGCGGATAAGGCGCATGGACTCGATACTCGTGACGGGCAACGGCCCGCTTGACGGACAAATCCCGATTGCCGGGGCCAAGAACGCGTGCCTGACGCTGATGCCGGCCACGCTTCTGAGCGAGGAGCCCCTGACTCTGACCAACGCGCCGCGCCTGTCGGATATCAAGACGATGACCGCACTGCTGCAATCATTGGGCGCGGAGGTGACGACGCTTCAGGACGGACAGGTTCTGGCGATGTCGAGCCATGACCTCGACAGCCACGTGGCCGACTACGACATCGTGCGCAAGATGCGGGCCTCGATCCTTGTGCTGGGGCCGATGCTCGCGCGGGACGGCCACGCGGTGGTGTCGCTGCCCGGCGGGTGTGCCATCGGGGCGCGGCCGGTTGACCTGCACCTCAAGGCGCTTGAGGCGATGGGCGCAGAGCTGGAACTGAAGGAAGGGTATGTGCACGCAAAGGCCCCCGGTGGCCTGAAAGGCGGTGTGGTGGAGTTTCCTCTCGTGTCGGTCGGCGCCACCGAGAATGCGCTTATGGCCGCCACGCTGGCCAAGGGTACCACGGTTCTGAAGAATGCCGCGCGCGAGCCCGAGATCGTCGACCTGGCGCAATGCCTGCGCAAGATGGGCGCTCAGATCGAAGGCGAAGGAACGAGCGAGATCACCATCCAGGGGGTTGATCGCCTGCACGGCGCGACCCATCCGGTGGTGACTGACCGGATCGAGTTGGGCACGTTCATGCTGGCCCCGGCGATCTGCGGCGGCGAGGTGGAATGCCTTGGCGGTCGGATCGACCTGGTCGAGGCATTCTGCGAAAGGCTGGACGCCGCCGGCGTGTCCGTCGAAGAGACAGAGGCGGGTCTGAAGGTCGCGCGCAAGAATGGCCGTGTTCGCGCCGTCGACGTGGTGACCGAGCCGTTTCCGGGCTTTCCAACCGACTTGCAGGCGCAGATGATGGCGCTGATGTGCACCGCCGAGGGCACCAGTGTTCTGGAAGAAAAGATTTTCGAGAACAGGTTCATGCACGCGCCCGAACTGATGCGGATGGGCGCGAAGATCGACGTTCATGGCGGCACAGCCACCGTCACCGGCGTCGAGCGACTGAAAGGCGCGCCGGTCATGGCCACCGATCTGCGGGCCAGCGTCTCGCTGATCCTCGCGGGGCTGGCCGCCGAGGGCGAGACCCTGGTCAACCGTGTTTATCACTTGGACCGCGGCTATGAACGGGTCGAGGAAAAGCTGGGCAATGTCGGCGCACGGATAGAGCGGGTGCAGGGCGAATGACCGAAGACGCGCGTTTCGAGGACGGGCGCGAGGCGCCGCTGAACCTGGGGGCCTTCGATGCCGAGGATCTCGACGTGGTGTCGAGCCTGGTGCAGGACGCGGTCTTTACCTTGCAGGACATGGCCTGGCGCCCGGCCGAGCGTCGGCTGGCGCTGTTGATCAACCGGTTTCGCTGGGAAGACGGCGCGCGGGCGCGGCACGGGGCCGAGCGGGTACGGTCGCTTCTGGTGATCGACAACGTCGAGGGCGTGTCCAGCCAGGGGCTGGACCGCGACGACCGCGATGTGATCCTGTCGGTGCTTTCGGTCGGGTTCGAGCCCGACACCTCCGAGGATGTATCGGGCTATGTGACGCTGACGCTGGCCGGAGACGGGGCCTTGCGGGCACGGATCGAGGCGCTGGAAGTCACGCTGCGCGACGTCACGCGCCCCTATCGCGCACCGTCGGGCAAGGCGCCGGACCACGACACATGACCCGGCGAAAACGAAAACGGGACCGACTGGCATGAATGTTGCCCGCGTCGTCATGATCGCCGTTCCGCTTGGCATCGTACTCATCTACTTCGTCATGCAGTCGCTGACCGTCGGAGTGGCCGCACACCGCGATCTGGTGGAAGACGGCAAGCTAATGGAGGATATCCGCAAGCGGCAGTTGCCCGGTCTCTACGACGTGATCGAGACCGGCTTTCCGGACGAGTATGCCGAGCATGTCGACGAGATCGAGGAGATCGCGCTGGACACCGACGTGGCACGGCACGATCTTGGCCCGGAACTGATGGCAGAAAGCGATTCCTTCGTCGCCGCGCTGCGGGCTGAAAACGCCGAGCATGTGCGCAACGCGGGTCGGGATCCCCTGCTTGAAATTCAACGCGCGCAGCTTGTGCTTCTCAAGGGTTTGTCCGACGCGCCGGCGCTGTGCCTACACGTGGCCAAGGGCGGTCTGAGCGGGCTGAGCCGTGTCGAGCTGAGCCAGATCGAGCCAGATGTGCATGGCCGCTGGCTGACCGCGCAGTTCAAGGCAATGGCGGTGGGACGGGATGCGCCCGAAACGTTCGAGAAACCCTCGGAAAACGATTGGCGGATTTTCCTGCAAGGCTGGCGCGAAGCGGAGGGTGAGATGACCCCGGCGATGGAAGCCTATCTGTGGTCGAATGAAGAGGACCCCGGCCTTTATTGCGAGGGTGCGATCGGGTTCGCCCGGCGCCTGATCGCGGATACCACGCCGTCGGGCCTGCGCATCCTGGCCGATTACACGGCGAGCCTTGCGCGGTAGGGCCTTGGTGGCGAAGGGGGTTGAGGCGTGGCCGGTGCCGGTCTAAGTCAGCCCGGCAACAGGAGAATGCCCATGCCGGTGCGACTGACCACCAAGGACGACGATTTCGAGGCGCGGTTCACCGCGCTCTTGAGTGCTAAGCGCGAAGACAGCCCCGACGTGGACGAAACGGTCGCCGGCATCATCGCCGATGTGCGCGCGCGGGGCGATGCTGCGTTGATCGAGCTGACGGCGAAGTTCGACAGGATGGAGCTGACGCCGGACAGGCTGCGGTTCACGGCCAAAGAGGTGGCCGCGCTCGTCGCAGACGTGCCGCGCGATGAGATGGCGGCGCTGGAACTGGCCGCCGCGCGCATCCGGGCATATCACGAACGTCAGCTGCCCGAGGATGCGTCGTGGCAGGATGAGTGCGGCGCGACTCTGGGCTGGCGCTGGTCGGCGGTCAGCGCGGCGGGGCTTTACGTGCCGGGCGGGCTGGCCTCTTACCCGTCTTCGGTTCTGATGAACGCGATCCCCGCCAAGGTGGCGGGCGTGGCGCGGCTGGCCATCGTGGTGCCGACGCCGGACGGTGTGGCCAATCCTGCGGTTCTGGCCGCGGCACAGATCGCCGGGGTGGACGAGATCTATCGCGTCGGCGGGGCGCAGGCGATTGCGGCGCTGGCCTATGGTACCGAAACCATCGCGTCGGTCGACAAGATCACCGGGCCGGGCAACGCCTATGTTGCGGCGGCCAAGCGGCGGGTGTTCGGCCGGGTCGGCATCGACATGATCGCAGGGCCGTCGGAGATCCTGGTGATCGCGGATCGCGACAACGAGCCGGACTGGATCGCGTTGGACATGCTGAGCCAGGCGGAACACGACGAAAGCGCGCAAGCTTTGCTGATCACCGACGATCCGGCGTTCGCCGACGCGGTCGAGGCGGCGATAGAGGCGCGGCTTGAAACGCTGGAACGGCGGGCCATCGCCGGGGCAAGCTGGCGCGACTTTGGCGCGGTGATCGTGGTCGAGGATATGGACGAGGCCGCCAGTCTGGCGGACCGGATCGCGCCCGAGCACCTTGAACTGTGCGTGGCCGACGCGGAAAGTCTGGCAGAAAAGATCACCCATGCGGGGGCGATATTTCTTGGCGCGTGGACGCCCGAGGCCATAGGCGACTATGTGGGCGGGCCCAATCACGTGCTGCCCACGGCGCGGTCGGCGCGGTTTTCCAGCGGCCTTAACGTTTTGGATTTCATGAAGAAAACCACGATGGCGCGGATGACGCCCGGAGCGTTGAAGGCGATCGGATCGGCGGCGGAAACGCTGGCGCAGTCCGAAAGCCTCGAGGCGCATGGGCTGAGCGTGCGGGCGCGATTGGACAAGTTGAACGACGCCTAGGCAGACGTGGTCTGCGCGCCTTGCAGGCCGCCGCGCGGGTCACAGCGTCGCAAAATCGCCATGACAGGACGTTCGGCTGCATTGCCCGTTCATGCTTGGTGGGGTAGGCAGGTTCGAGACTGCCGAAGAGAAGACCCATGAGCCGTATCTGTCATATCGAGTTGGATGATGCCAACTTGCCCCCGCCCACGCCGGAAATCGAGCAGGAGCGGAAAGTGGCGATGTTCGACCTGATCGAGGAGAACTCGTTCAGCCTGCCCATTCGCGACGACCGGGTCGCGCCGGACGGGCCGTACCGCGTCGGGCTGTCGATCCGCGAAAAGCGCCTGGTGTTCGACATCCGCACCGAGGATGACGCGCCGGCGGCGGAATTTCACCTTTCGTTGTCGCCGTTTAGACAAGTGGTCAAGGATTACTGGGCAATCTGCGAGAGCTATTTCGACGCGGTCAAGAACATGCCGCCCAGCCAGATAGAGACGATCGACATGGCCCGCCGGGGCATCCACAACGAGGGTGCCCGGGTGCTGGAAGAGCGGCTGGAAGGCAAGGCGAAGATCGACAACGATACCGCGCGGCGCCTGTTCACGCTGATTTGCGTGCTGCATTTCGGGAGCTGACGCGGATGGTCGCGGAACTTCCCCAGTCCGTTCTGTTTTGCTGCGACCACAATGCCGTCCGGTCCCCGATGGCCGAAGGGATCATGAAAAAGTTCTATGGCACAGACACTTACGTCCAGTCGGCGGGTGTAAAGGGGGACATGGACATCGACGGATTTTCGATTGCCGTCTGCGACGAGATGGGCGTGGAACTGGCCCGACACCGCACGCGCAGTTTCGACGAGATGGAGCAATGGGGGGACGACCTGTCGTCGTTCGACCTGGTGGTCGCGCTCAGCCCGGCGAGCCAGCGCAAAGCCCTTGATCTGACACGGGTTTTTCATCTCGACGTCGTCTATTGGCCGATCATGGACCCAACGGGTCTGGGCGAGACACGGGAGGCGAAGCTGAACGCCTATCGCCAGACCCGCGATCAGATCGTGGAACATCTGAAGACACGGTGGGGAAACCCCAGGGATTTGAAATGACTGCAAAAAATGTGATCAAAGCTTATTTCAAGGCGTTCAATGACGGCGATGTGGACGGGATGCTGGAGTGCCTGGCCGAGGACGTGGCGCACCATGTCAACGAAGGGCAGGTGCGGACCGGCAAAGCGGCCTTTGCGGCGTTCTGCGAGCATATGAACAGATGTTACAAGGAACACCTTGATAACATGGTGATTTTCGAGGCCGAAGGCGGCACGCGGGGGGCGGCGGAGTTCGTGGTGAACGGCACGTATCTGGCGACCGACGAAGGGCTGCCGGAGGCCAACGGGCAAACCTACAAGTTACCCGCCGGGTCGTTTTTCTCTTTGGAAAACAACAAGATCACACGGGTCGTGACCTATTACAACCTTGCGGACTGGGTCAGGCAGGTCAGCGCCTGATGCGGGTGGAGCGGCTGACGGGCCGGGAACTGGTCGATGCGCTGGAGGATGTCGCGCAGTTGCGGATCACGGTTTTCCGTGATTTTCCATACCTTTACGATGGCGACGTGGCCTATGAGCGGGAGTACCTAGAGCCCTATCGGCAGAGTGAGGATGCGATCCTGGTGGCGGCCTTTGATGGAGACCGGCTAGTGGGCGCCTCGACGGGGGCGCCGATGGAGGATCATGCCGAGGATTTCGGGGCGGCATTTTCTGGGCAACATATTGATTTGAAAGATATCTTTTATTGCGCCGAGAGCGTGCTGCTGCCGGAGTACCGGGGTCGCGGGCTGGGCCACGCGTTTTTTGACGCGCGGGAGGCGCACGCGCGGGCGCTGGGGCGTCGGTATGTTGCGTTTTGCGGTGTGGTGCGGCCCGAGGATCATCCTTTGAGACCAGAGACTTACCGGCCCCTGGACGGGTTCTGGCGCAAGCGGGGATATACCCCTGTCGAGGGCGCTGTCGCCACGTTTCGCTGGAAGGATATCGACAAGGCGGACGAGACCGATCATCCGCTGCAATTCTGGATGCGGCGACTCGAAGGTTAACACCGGGCCGAGGCTGAAAACCACGTCGGTATTGCGTCGGTATTCGGGTGGTCAGGCGTCGGTGCCGTCGCCCGGCCCCCGAAATGAATGCACCGTGCGCTCAGTGGTCCCGCAGAAGCCGCCCGAGGCCGGGCAGGCGGTCGTCGATGCCGGCAAGGCGCAGGACGTCCCAGAGCATCGCCTGGTTCGAGCAGATCACCGGCTTGCCCAGGTGCCGTTCCAGCCGGTCGACCACCTCGATGCTGCGCAGCGCGCCGCAGCTGAGAAGGACGGCGTCGGCATCGGGGCGGTCGATGGCACAGGCGAAATCGAAGATGTAGTCGGGCGCGACGCGGATCATCTCGGTGTCGTAATTGAGGTTCATGCCGTGGGTGGCGAGCACCTCGGTGCCCGTGCCGGCGAGGAAGCGGGCGACGGTGTCGTTGAGTTCGGGGATGTAGGGGCTGCCCAGCACGATACGACTCAGCCCCATGACCGCGAGCGCCTTGCGGACGGCACCGGCGAGGGAGGTCGGTTTTGCGCCGGGCGCGCCCTTGGCCAGTTCGGCGCAGGTTTCCGCCTCGCCCACGGCCACGGTGCCGGAGGTGCAGGCGAACGAGATCACGTCGAGCCCGTCATCGGGCAGGATGCGGGCGGCGGCGGTGGCCAGCGTGTCGCGCACCTGCGCAAGGCTGTCGGTGGAGATTTCGCGCGGCATCGAGGCGCGGGCGAAGAAGCCGCCGACGCCCGCGGGCAGGTGGCGGAGCATCTCGTGCTCGATGGTCTGTTCGTTGGGGATGAGGACGAAGCCGATGCGGGCGCGGTGATGGACGCCGGCGTCGAAGCGCGGCGCGGAGAGGATCGCGCCGCGGGCGGCGTCGGAGAGAGAGGCGGCTTGGGTCATGCGTGGGGCCCTTTGCGGAGGCAAGGAAGTCGTGTGACTTCATAGCGTAGCCGAAACCTTTGCAATTGTCCGCTTCGAGTCCTTTGAGAAATCGGTGTCGAGCCCTCAGCCGGTTAACAGCCGCGAAGCGGCCCGGCCATCGTCAGCCCCTCCCTTGGGCTGGCGATTTGGCAAGGCTGGGTACAACGATCATTCTGGGGATGTATTTGGCAGGCATTAAGTGCTTCAGAACTGCCATCGGATCGCCATCCCAGGGGCTGACGATAGCCTCTGTCGTGCATGGCAGAAAAGTCCCGCTCTGCAGTCTTTCGCCATGTCGCCGTTCACGGTAGGCGCGTGTTATCCGCCGCAATGTTGCGCGAAGCCCACGGTGGGGAAATTCGGGACATGAACGATAGCCCCGCGCGCCGGTTTCGGTATACCCCTTCAGGGCCGGGGGGCGACGGGAACGGGACGATAGACATGACGCGGCTCCTTGCAGCGTTTTTCACCGCTTTGACGATGCTGGCGACCGGCCAGGCCGCCGACGCCCAGGGGCGCGAGCGCATCGGCTATGGCTGGCTGGCGACCAACGACATTTTCGGCGACCTGCATGATCGCTGGCAGACCGGATCGGTCTCGACCAGCCGGATCTGGGGGCGGGGCTGGACCGGACGCTTGCCGCAAGGATTCGGCGAGGTGCTGGAACTGCGCTTTAACGGGCGGATCGTGTCGCCGCAGAACCTGAGCCGGCCCGCGCTGGGCGACCGGCCCTTCGGCGGCGCGCTGTCGCTTGGGCTGCACACGCATTTCGCGCGCGGGGCGATGGATTATGCAGTGGGCGTGGACGTGGTGGTGACCGGGCCGCAGACCGGCCTGGACGATTTCCAGAGGTTCCTGCACGACTATCTGGGCGGACGGGATATTTCTGGCCAGGTGCGCCGCAACCAGGTGAGCAACGACGTGAACCCCGAACTGGTGATGGAGGCCGGGCGGGATTTCGCGCTGGGCGGCAACGCGACGATCCGGCCCTTTGTCGAAGGGCGCTGGGGGTTCGAGACGCTGGCGCGGGTGGGCTTTGACCTGACGATTGGCCAGCGCGGGCGTGACGGCCTGCTGGTGCGCGACCCGGTGACGGGGCAACGATACGTGGCCGTGCAGGGCAATGAGGCGCCCGGGGCGAGCTTTGTCTTCGGGGCCGACGTGGCCTATGTGGACAGCAGCGAGTTGTTGAACCGGGACCGGGGTATCCAACTGACCGATGCGCGGACACGGGTGCGCACGGGCGTGAACTGGCAGGGCAAGCGGGGCGGCACGATCTTTTACGGGCTGACCTGGCTGGACAAGGAATTCGAGGCGCAAAAGGAAGGTCAGCTTGTGGGATCGGTGCGACTGCGCCTTAATTTCTGATCGTAACCCCTTGAAAACGCTTCCCAGAGTGATTCGCGCCTGCTAGGCTGCCACCACAAAAAGTTAAAAAAAGACTAAAAAAGGCAGGCATACAGGCAATGGGAACGACCTTTCGGGGCGCGTTCGTCATCTCCTGGTCGCAGACGGAAGTGGACGGTTTGGAGGCCGCTCCTGTCCAGTCTCTGAGCGTGGGGGCCGCATGGTCCTGGCGCGGGGATCTGGTGCGGGTGGACGGGCCCAATGAAGTACTGCGCCTGGAGCGGACCGAACGGGACGCCATGAGCCGCAAATGCGCGGCAAAACTGGTGCGGCGGCTGGTGACGGCGGCACGCACGGGGACAACGAAGCTGGACGAGGTGGAGGTGCATGAGCCGTTGATGGACAGCGGTTTCGTGGTCACCAACGGGGTCAAGAGTTACACCATCACCGTAATCGAGGTGGGGCATGGGGCGCCGCCTCTGCTGATGTTCCTTGACGAGATCCCGCCCAGGAACACCGAGATGTGGATCGTGCACCAGTCGTTGGGCGCGCATCGCAGCCAGACGACCGACGTGGAAAGCGGCGGGGTGATCTGTTTCACCCCCGGCACGCGGATCGAGACGCCGGACGGGCCGCGGCTGGTCGAGGAGCTGCGCGAGGGCGATTACGTGCAGACCAAGGACAACGGCGCGGAAGAGATCCAGTGGATCGGCAGCCGGCGGATGACGGGCGCGCGGCTCTTTGCGATGCCGCATCTGCGCCCGATCCGCATTCGCACCGGCGCGCTGGGCGTCGAGCGTCCGGACGAGGAGCTGCTGGTCAGCCCCGAGCACCGGATGCTGGTGGAGGGCGAGATCGCGCAGGCGCTTTACAACACGCCCGAAGTGCTGGTGTCGGCCAAGGACCTTGTGAACGGGCGCAACATCGCCATCGACCTGGCCGTGCGGGAGGTGACCTATGTGCACCTGCTGTTGCCGCGCCACCAGGTGTTGTGGGCCAACGGGGTGGAGACCGAGAGCTTTCATCCGGCCTCCGCGTCGCTTCAGGCGCTGGACGCGGAGGATCGCAAGCGGTTGCTGGAGTACAATCCGACGTTGGAATTCGAGCCGCAGACCTATGGCGGGTTCGCGCGGCGCAACCTGAGCGCGTCGGAGGCGGCGATCCTGATGCACGAGGCGGCCTGAGCCGCCCGGACAGATTGTCACGGTGCCGCCCAAAGGGCCGCGCCGTGACACATGCATTTGATTTTATGGCGCGATAACGCAGGATTATAACCGACAATTTCGGTCGTTTTCCCTTGCGCTTTCGTCGCTGGAATGCAGTTTAGGTCGGAATTTACGAAACTGTTACGCCAAGGAGTTCGCGTGTCCCTCTTCTTTATCGTAGCACTTCCGTTTTTCGGTGCCCTTCTGCCGGGCTTGATGAATTCGGCGGGGCGGTCGTCCTGTGCCGGGGTCACGTTCACGGTGTCGCTGGCGGCGTTCATCGGGCTTTTGACCAATCTTCCGACGGTTCTGGCCGGGGGCACGGTGATGGCGCAGATCGACTGGATGCCGGCGCTGGGGCTGAACTTCACGCTGATGCTGGACGGGCTGGGATTCTTCTTTGCCTTCCTGATCCTGGGCATCGGGATGCTGATCATCGCCTATGGGCGGCAATACCTGAGCCGCGAAGACCATATGGGCGAGTTTTTCACCTATCTGCTGCTGTTCCAGGGCGCGATGGTGGGGATCGTTCTGAGCGATAACATATTGCTTTTGCTGGTCTTCTGGGAACTGACTTCGCTATCGTCCTTCCTGCTGATCGGGTATTGGAAGCATTTGCCCGAAGGCCGGCAGGGCGCGCGGATGGCGCTGGCGGTGACCGGCATGGGTGGCCTTGCGATGATCGGGGGGATGCTGATCCTGGGGCAGATCGTGGGCAGCTACGACCTGAGCGTGATCCTGCAGAACCGCGAGATGATCCAGGCCGATCCGATGTATGTGCCGGCGCTGATCCTGATCCTGCTGGGGTGTTTCACGAAGTCGGCGCAGTTCCCGTTCCATTTCTGGTTGCCGCACGCGATGGCGGCCCCCACGCCGGTCAGCGCCTACCTGCACTCGGCCACGATGGTGAAGGCGGGGATCTTCCTGATGGCGCGGATGTGGCCGGTGTTGTCGGGCACGCCGGAATGGTTCGTGATCGTCACGACCGCGGGTCTGATCACGATGGTTCTGGGCGCGGTCATTGCGCTCTTCAAGCATGACCTGAAGGCGCTATTGGCGTTCTCGACGGTCAGCCACCTGGGACTGATCACGATGCTCTTGGGGACGGGGACGGCGTTTGGCGCGATGGCGGCGGTGTTTCACATCCTGAACCACGCGACGTTCAAGGCGGCGCTCTTCATGTCCGCAGGGATCATAGACCACGAGGCGCATACGCGGGACATTCGCCGCCTTGGCGGGTTGCGCAAGCTGATGCCGGTGACGTTTGTCATCGCCACGCTCGCCGCATTGTCGATGGCGGGGATTCCGTTCCTGAACGGGTTCCTATCTAAGGAGATGATGCTGGAGGAGGCCAACCACACGGTGCTGTTCGATACGTGGTGGTTCGTGCCGGCGCTGGCGGTGATCGGCTCGCTTTTCTCGGCGGCCTACTGCTTTCGCTTCATCTCGCACACCTTCCTTGGGCCGGTGCGCGACGACTATCCGGCCAAGCCGCATGATCCGCCGGCGGGCATGTGGCTGCCGCCCGCGATCCTGGTCGTTCTGGTGGTGGTGATCGGCTGCGCGCCGTTCCTGGTGCAGGATTTCGTGTTCCTGGTCGCCAAGGCGGTGATCGGCGGGGTCGAGCCGCTGGAGGTGAAATACATCAAGATCTGGCACGGGCTGGTGCCGGCGCTTTACATGTCGATTGCCGCCGTGGTGGGCGGGCTGATCGTGTTGTTGCTGTTCAAGCCGCTGCTGAAACTGTGGGATGCGGCGCCGCGCCCCGAGGCCAAGGTGATTTTCGAGTGGATCGTCGAGACGGCGGCGGCGGGGGCGCGGGCGCTGATCCATCCGATCCACAACGGATCGTTCACGCGCTATGCCGCCGTGGGGTCGGCGGCGATCATCGTGGCGGGGTACTATGCCTGGGTGACGGGCACGGTCGATGAGGCCACGCGGGAGATGCAGGCGCCGAGTGCCGTGACCATCGCCGGGTGGCTGATGCTGGTGGCGGCAACGGGGGCGCTGGTTCTGTTGCATCGCAACCGCTTCTTCTCGCTGATCCTGATCGGGATCGTGGGGTTGATGGTGTCGGTCGGCTTCATCTTCTTCAGCGCGCCGGACCTGGCGATGACGCAGTTCACCGTCGAGGTGGTGACGATCATCCTGCTGCTGCTGGCGCTGAATTTCCTGCCCAAGACGACGCCGGTGGAAAGCAGCCTGTTGCGCCGGGTGCGCGATGCGGGCGTGGGCGTTGTCGGCGGCCTGGCGACCTTTGCGCTGTCCTATCACTATCTTCTGCGCGATGCGGTGGCGACGCCGATTTCCGAGTATCACCTGGCCAATTCCTACAAAGGGGGCGGCGGCACCAACGTGGTGAACGTGATCCTTGTGGATTTCCGGGGCTTTGACACCTATGGTGAGATCATCGTGCTGGGGATCGCGGCGCTCTTGATCTATGCGCTGACCGAGACGCTGCTGAACAGCAAGGTGCGGGCGCGGCTGCTGAACCGCACGCCGGACCAGCCGCGCGCGGGCGACATGCATCCGATGATGATGGTGGTGCTGACGCGGGTGATCATGCCGGTGGTTCTGATGGTCGGCTTCTACATCTTCCTGCGCGGCCACAACGAGCCGGGCGGCGGGTTCATCGCCGGTCTGGTCGTGTCGATCGGCGTGGTGATGCAGTACATGGCCAGCGGTTTCGCCTGGACCTCGCAGCGACTGCGTTACCCCTATCACGGGGTGATCGGCGCGGGCGTCCTGATTGCCGGGCTGACCGGCATCGGATCATGGTTTGTGGGCAAGCCGTTCCTGACCTCGGATTTCACCTATGTCCGCATTCCGCCGTTCGAGAAGTTCGAGCTGGCGACGGCGGCGCTGTTCGATCTGGGCGTGTTCCTGGCGGTCGTGGGCGCGGTGATGCTGTCGCTGGAGAGCTTCTCGCGGCTGGCGCGGCGGGCGCATACGCCGGATACCGAGCATCCGATGGATATCGACCCGTCACGGGATGATCCGCCGAAAACGGTGGGCGCAAGCGGGGGGCCTGTCTGATGGAGTTTCTTGTTGCATCGGCCATCGGCGTCATGACGGCGGGCGGGTTGTACCTCGTCCTGCGGCTGCGGACCTTCCCGGTGATCCTGGGGATTTCGTTGCTGACCTATGCGGTGAACGTGTTCCTGTTCGCGTCGGGGCGGCTGACCGTGGGGGCGCCGCCGGTTCTGGTCGACGGGGTGGAAACGTATACCGACCCGCTGCCGCAGGCGCTGGTGCTGACGGCCATCGTGATCTCGTTCGGGATGACGGCGGTGGTGGTGATGATCGCGCTGGGGTCGTTCCTGGGTGCGGATGACGACCACGTGGACGACCAGCCGGAAGAAGACGAAGACGACGCGCAGGCGGAGGGCCAGCAATGACCCATTGGATTATCGCGCCCGTCGTGCTGCCGGCGCTGCTGGCGCCGTTCATCGTGCTGGCCGCGCGGTTTCATTTCGGGATTCAGCGGGCATTTTCCGTTGCCGGTGTCGTGGCGCTGATCGCCATCTCAGTGAGCCTGGCGTGGAGCGTGTCGGACGGGGACGTGATCCTCTACCAGTTGAGCGACTGGGCCGCGCCCTTTGGCATCGTGCTGGTGGGTGACAGGCTGTCGACGCTGATGGTGCTGCTGACATCCGTGCTGGCGCTCTTTGTGCTGCTATACGCCATCGGGTCGAGATGGGACGAGCGGGGGTGGCATTTCCACGCGCTGTTCCAGTTCCAGCTGATGGGGATCATGGGCGCGTTCCTGACGGGCGACCTTTTCAACCTGTTCGTGTTCTTCGAGGTTCTGCTGATTGCCTCCTATGGCCTGATGATCCATGCGGGCGGCAACGCGCGGCTGCGGGCAGGGGTGCAGTATGTGCTCTACAACCTCATCGGCTCGACGCTGTTTCTGTTCGCGCTGGGCTCGATCTATGCCGAGGCGGGGACGCTGAACATGGCGGACCTGGCCGCGCGGGTGACGCAGATCGGCGCGGAGGAGACGGTGGGCATCCGGGTGGCGGCGGTGCTGCTGCTGCTGGTATTTGCCATCAAGGCGGCGCTGGTGCCGCTGCATTTCTGGCTGCCGTCAAGCTATGCCGAGGCGCCGGCGCCGGTGGCGGCGCTCTTTGCGATCATGACGAAGGTGGGAGCCTATGCCATCATCCGGGTCTACACGATGATCTTTCCGCCCGATCTGGAGGCGACGGCGGGGCTGCATGTGGTTTGGCTGATGCCGGCGGCGTTGGTGTCATTGGCCATCGGGATGATCGGGGTCTTGGCGGCGAAGAAGCTGGACCGGCTGGTGGCCTTCTCGATCATCGGGTCGATGGGCATGGTGATGGTGGCGATTGCGCTTTTCACCGAGGCCGGGATCGCGGCGGCGCTCTATTACATCGTGCATTCGACGCTGGCGGGGGCCATCCTGTTCCTGATCACCGATCTGGCGCGGGCGGGGCGCGCGAACCTGAGCCTGACGGCGCAGCCGCCGGTGTCGGGTGCTGCGCTGACGGCGGGGATGTTCTTCGTCGGCGCGATTGCCATGGCGGGCCTGCCGCCGCTGTCGGGCTTCCTGGGCAAGCTGTTGGTGCTGGATGCCGCCTATGACAGTGCGCAGATGCCGTGGATCTGGGCGGTGGTGCTGGTGTCCAGCCTGATCAGCGTCGTGGGCTTTGCCCGGGCGGGCAGCAATGTGTTCTGGAAGGCGCGCAGCATCGCGCGGCCCGACGGGGCGCCGGTGGTGGCGGCACCGTCGGCGCTGAGCTATACCGCCGTGGGCGGGCTGATCGCGCTGTTGATCGCGCATACGGTGTTCGCCGGGCAGGTGCATGGGTACACGCGGGCCATCTCGGCGCAGCTGTTCGCGCCCGAGACCTATATGTCGACGGTGCTGGAGACGCCGGGCAAGCTGGGCCGGCCCGAGGACAAGGCCAAGGGCGGGTATGGCGATGACACGGCCGAGGGCGAGAGCGGCGATGGCTATGGCGAAGAGCAAGACGGCGGGGAGCACTGACATGACACGCGCGTTCTACTGGCTGTTTCCGCATCCGTTCCTGACCCTGCTGCTGACGCTGGTCTGGGTGCTGTTGCAGAACGGGTTTTCTGCGGGGATGGCGGTGTTCGGGCTGATCCTGGGGATCATCATCCCGTGGATGACCTCGGTGTGGTGGCCGGACACGCCCAAGGGCTTCAACCTGTTCCGGATGTTCACCTATGGCCTGATCGTGATCTATGACATCATCATCGCCAATATCCAGGTGGCGTGGATCGTGCTGACCGTGCCCAATTCCAAGCTGAAACCGGCGTGGATCGTGGTGCCGCTGGACCTGGTGAAGCCCGAGGCGATCACCATCCTGGCGGGGACGATCACGCTGACGCCCGGCACAGTGTCGTCGGATTTGTCGGACGAGGGGCACAGCCTGTTGGTTCATGTACTGCACACCGACGACCCGGACGCGGTGCGCGACGAGATCAAGACCCGCTACGAGGCCCGGCTGGAGGAGATTTTCGCATGAGCAACCCTGCCGAGATCATGGAACTGGCCATTGTCATTTCCTTTGTCGTGCTGGCGCTGGGGCAGATCCTGTCGATGGTGCGGCTGGTGATGGGGCCGACCCCGGGCGACCGGATCCTGGCGCTGGACACGATGGTGATCAATGCGCTGGGGCTGGTGGTGATGGTGGGCATCTACCAGGGCGTGCAGGTCTATTTCGAGGTCACGCTGCTGATCGCGATGCTGGGCTTCGTGTCCACCGTGGCGCTGGCGCGGTTCATCTTGAGGGGGGACATCATCGAATGAGCTGGGTGGAGATCGGAAATCTTGCCGTCGCGTTCTGCCTGCTGGTGGGATCGGGATTCGTGCTGGTCGGTGTCTTCGGCCTGTTGAAGTTCAACGACCCGATGACGCGCCTGCACGCGCCCACCAAGGTGGGTACGCTGGGGATCGGGATGTTCCTGCTGGCGTCGATGATCCATTCGTTCCTGATTGGCGACACGTCCTATCACGAGCCGCTGATCATGGCGTTTCTGTTCGTCACCGCACCCATCTCGGCGCATTTCATCGCCAAGGTGAATATCCACAAGCGGGCCTGCGAGACCCCGCCCAGCCCGCCGCGCGACGACACGTGGTCGACGCTGACGGACCCGGACCTGGAGAAAGAGGCCGAGGCAGACGCGGCGAAGGCGCAGGAGTAGGGCGCGGCCTGCGAGGTGGGCGACGCGTGGGTTTTCACCCACCCTACGAAAGCGGCGGGAGGTCCCGGATCGGGTCCGGGACGGGGGGTTTTCAAGCGCGCACGTGCGGAGCCGAGGCCGCAGGCCGCCGCGCGATCGCCAGACCGCCCCCCGGGCTGGCGATTGGGTGAGGTTAGTGCCTCGATGCAGTGTTTGGCGGATTTGGTTGGCATAAAGTACTCCGAAGTCCCGTTGGGTCGCCATCCCGCGGTCTGGCGATCGCGCTTCTTTGAATCAGACGCGTGGGTTTTCACCCACCCTACGTGAATTTTGGCTGAAAGTTAGCTTTTTGGCTTAGTGTTATTGACGCGGTCTTGGTGGCTGCATTACTTAGGAATATGGCTAAGTATGAGTCGAAACTGGATCTTTGCTTTTCCGCGCTGGGCGATCCGACGCGGCGGGTGATCCTGCAGCGGCTGGCCCGCGGCCCGGCGAGTGTCAGCGAACTGGCCGCGTCGCATGACATGGCGCTGCCGTCGTTCATGAGCCACCTGAAAAAGCTGGAGGAGGCCGGGCTGGTCACCTCGGACAAGCAGGGCCGGACACGAACGTTTGCCCTTGCCCCGGACGCGTTCGCCCCGGTCGACGACTGGCTGAGCGAACAGCGGCGGATCTGGGAGGGCCGGCTGGACCAACTCGACGAATACGTCGCAACCCTGATGAAGGACCGGAAGACATGAACCTGAATCCCGAGACCGACCTGAGCTTTACCCGCACCCTGAACGCGCCGCGTGCGCTGATCTGGGAGTGCTGGACCACGCCGGAGCATATCAAGCATTTCTTCGTGCCCAAGCCGTACAGCATCGAGAGCTGCGAGATCGACCTGCGGGTCGGCGGGCGGTTCAACACGGTGATGAACGTGGACGGCCAGCTGATGGACAACAAGGGCGTCTACCTTGAGGTGGTCGAGATGAGCCGCCTGGTCTTTACCGACACCTATACCGAGGGCTGGGCGCCGGTGCCGGACCCGTTCATGACGGCGATCCTGGACCTGGAGGATGACGGGGCGGGGGGCACGATCTATACCGCGACGGCGCGGCATCGGTCGCCTGAGGCGAAGAAGACCCACGAGGATATGGGGTTCTTCGATGGCTGGGGCACGGTGGCGACGCAGTTGGAAGAGTATGCGCAGAGCCTGAAGTAGGGGGCGAGGGCGCGTGGGTTTTCACCCACCCTACGATGGCGCAGTGGCGAAACTTGCAGATTGGGCGAAGCGACGTGTTGACTCTGTCTCGCACCCTTATATAAGCGCGGCTTCATTGGTGTTGGTGGCCCTCGCAAGGGGATGCCTGTCGCCGTGGCAAAATCCACGGAGAGGACAACGCCCTTCGAAACCTGAAACGAAGGAGATCAGTCGATGACGAAAAGAACGGCTGCCAAATACAAGATCGACCGCCGGATGGGCGAAAACATCTGGGGGCGTCCGAAATCCCCGGTCAACCGCCGCGAATACGGCCCCGGCCAGCACGGCCAGCGCCGCAAGGCGAAGATTTCCGACTTTGGCCTGCAGCTGCGCGCCAAGCAGAAGCTGAAGGGCTATTACGGCGACCTGACCGAAAAGCAATTCCGCCGCATCTTCCGCGAGGCCGAGCGTCTGAAAGGCGACACCGGCGAGCTGTTGATCGGCCTGCTGGAGCGCCGTCTGGACGCGGTTGTCTACCGTGCCAAGTTCGTGCCGACCATCTTTGCCGCGCGTCAGTTCGTGAACCACCGTCACGTGCGCGTGAACGGCAAGCTGGTGAACATCCCCTCCTACCGTGTTAAAGAGGGCGACGTGATCGAGGTTCGTGACCGCTCGAAGCAGATGGCCGCCATCCTGGAAGCCACGCAACTGCCCGAGCGCGACGTGCCGGACTATATCGACGTGGACAATTCCAAGCTGACCGCGACCTTCGTGCGGACGCCGTCCTTGGGTGACGTGCCGTACCCGGTGATGATGGAACCGAACCTGGTCATCGAATTCTACGCGCAGAACTAAGCCTCTTAGGTCTGCAGCACCTGATCCGGAAGGCCGCGCCGCTGGGCGCGGCCTTTTGCATTTGTAAGCATTTGTAAGTGGAGGAGACGCAAGGCATGGCACAGGATTATCCCAAATACGGGCGCATCGACGGGACCATCGTGATGATCGGCTTCGGGTCGATCGCCAAGGGGACCTGGCCGCTGATCGAGCGGCATTTCGATTATGACGCCGACAAATTCGTGGTGATCGAGCCGAACGCGGCCAATCACGATGCCTTGCGCGAGTTGGGGCTGCGGTTCGTGCCGGAGGCGGTGACGGCGGAGAATTACCGCGACCTGCTGGGCGGGCTGATCGAGCCGGGCAAGGGGTTCGTGGTGAACCTGAGCGTCGATACGTCATCGCTCGACCTGATGAAGTTCTGCCGCGAGCAGGGCGTGCTGTATATCGACACGGTGGTGGAGCCGTGGGCGGGGTACTATTTCGACACTCAGGACAACGCGGCGCGGACGAACTATGCGCTGCGGCAGGCGGTGCGGGACGAGAAGGCGGCCAATCCGGGCGGGACCACGGCGGTCAGCTGTTGCGGGGCGAACCCAGGGATGGTCAGCTGGTTCGTCAAGGAAGCGTTGCTGACGCTGGCCCGCGACACCGGCAAGGACGCGGAGGCGCCCAAGGACCGGGACGGCTGGGCCAGGCTGATGCAGGGGCTGGGCGTGAAGGGCGTGCATATCGCCGAGCGCGACACCCAGGCGCGGGCGTTGCCGCGTCCACGGGGGCATTTCGTCAACACCTGGTCGGTCGAGGGGTTCATCGCCGAAGGGTTCCAGCCGGCCGAGCTGGGCTGGGGCACGCATGAGACGTGGTTCCCCGAGAACGGGCACAGCCATGAGACGGGCTGTCGTGCGGGGATCTGGCTGGAACGGCCGGGGGCGATCACCCGCGTGCATACGTGGTGCCCGACGCCGGGGCCGCAATTCGGCTTCCTGGTGACCCATAACGAGGCGATCTCGATTTCCGATTTCTACACGGTGGGCGCGCCGGAGGACCCTGAGTTCCGGCCCACCTGCCATTATGCCTATCACCCCTGCGACGACGCGGTGCTGTCCCTGCACGAGATGTTCGGGGCAGGCCGGCAGCAGACCACGCATGAAATTCTGGACGTGGACGAGATCGTGACCGGCATCGACGAGCTGGGCGTGCTGCTTTACGGGCATGAAAAGAACGCGATGTGGTATGGCTCGCGCCTGTCGAACGAGGAAACCAAGGCGCTGGCGCCGTACCAGAACGCCACTGGCCTTCAGGTGACGAGCGCGGTTCTGGCGGGCATGGTCTGGGCGCTGGAGAACCCCGAGGCGGGCATCGTGGAGACCGACGAGATGGACCACGCCCGGTGCCTTGAGGTGCAGCGGCCGTATCTGGGCCCTGTGGAGGCGCATTACACCGACTGGACGCCCCTGCAGGACCGGTGGGAGCATTTCCCCGAGGATATCGACGAGAGCGATCCGTGGCTTTTCCGGAACGTGCTGGCGTCGTGAGGGGATGCCGGAGAGGCGTGACAGGTGTCGAGCCGCGCGATCGACGGGCCGCGGTGCGTCGATCCGAGGTTTGAGGGGGTGTGTTTTATCTCTGGGTTCCCGAAAGACTTTGGCGCGGTGCGCTGACGTTGACGTATCGACGTGCCGTGGGTGCGGCCCGGCGATGGCGCGGCGGCCTGCGGCCTTGATTCCGCGCTGGTAAAAAGAACGCTGGTGTTTCGCTGCACACGGCGTGGTCTAAGCGCCGCATCTTGTGCGATTTGACCTCGGTGGGGCTGGTCAGGGCGCGCGGGTCTCGGTAATGCGGAACATGACCACCTGTTCGGGGCCGCTGCGGCCACGGGCGGTGTGCCGCTGCCCCCGTGAGGAATGACATCACATGACCAAGATCACCCCCCAGCCCGGAATACTGGACATCGCCCCCTATGTGGGCGGGTCAAGCCATGTGGAGGGGGTAAGCAACGTGGTAAAGCTGAGCTCGAACGAGAACCCGTTCGGGCCGAGCGAGGCGGCGAAGGACGCGTTTCGCAAGGCGGCGTTCGACCTGCACCGCTATCCCAGCACCGACCACGCCAGCCTGCGCGGTGCCATTGCCGAGATGCACGGGCTGGACGCGGACCGCATCGTCTGTGGTGTGGGCAGTGACGAGATCCTGTCGCTGCTGTGCCAGTGCTATGCCGGGCCGGGCGACGAGGTGATTCACACCGAGCACGGGTTCGCCATCTACAAGATCGCGGCGCTGGCCAACGGGGCGACCCCGGTCGAGGTGCCCGAGCGTGAGCGGGTGACGGACGTGGACGCCATTCTGGCCGCCTGTACCGACCGCACCCGGCTGGTGTTCATCGCCAACCCCAACAACCCCACCGGCACCATGGTGGGCGACGGCGAGATCGCGCGGCTGGCCGAGCGCCTGCCCGATCATGTGCTGTTGGTGCTGGACGGGGCCTATGCCGAGTATGTCGAGGGGTTTGACGGCGGTGCGGGGCTGGTCGATGCGCGCGAGAACGTGGTGATGACGCGCACCTTTTCCAAGATTTACGGACTGGGCGGGCTGCGTGTGGGCTGGGGGTACGGTCCGGCGCATGTGGTGGATGTGCTGAACCGGGTGCGCGGGCCCTTCAACCTGAGCCAGGCGGCGCTGGTCACGTCCGAGGCCGCCGTGCGCGACCAGGCCTGGGTCGACAAGTGCCGGGCGGACAATGCGCGGATGCGGGCCTGGCTGGCCGAGGCGCTGGCGGGGCATGGCGTGCCGTCGGACACGTCGCTGGCCAATTTCATCCTGGCGCGGTTCGCCGACAAGGACCAGGCCGAGGCCTGTGACGAATACCTGAAATCCGAGGGGCTGATCGTGCGCAGGGTGGCGGGGTACAACCTGCCCAACTGCCTGCGGATCACGGTGGGGGACGAATCCAGCTGCCGCCGGGTGGCGCACGCGGTGGGCCAGTTCATGGGAGACGCGGAATGAGCGTGATCTATGACCGGGTGGCGCTGATCGGGCTGGGGCTGATTGCCTCGTCGATGTTCTGGGCGATGAAGCGCGCCGGGCTGGCGGGCGAGGTCACGGGGTTTGCACGGTCCGAGGAGACCCGCGACGTGGCGCGCGAGATCGGGCTGTGTGACAGGGTGTGCGACAGCGCGGCGGAGGCCGTGGAGGGCGCGGACCTGGTGGTGCTGTGCGTGCCGGTGGGCGCGATGGGTGCGGTGGCCGAAGAGATCGCGCCGGCCTTGAAGCCGGGCGCCACGGTCAGCGATGTCGGCTCGGTCAAGAAAGCGGTGATCGAGGCGGTCGGCCCACATTTGCCGCAAGGCGTGCATTTCGTACCCGCCCACCCGATGGCCGGGACCGAGCATTCCGGTCCGCGCTCGGGCTTTGCCGAGCTTTTCGAGAACAAGTACACCCTGATCGTTCCGGTGGAGGGCAGCGACCGCGCGGCGGTCGACCGGCTGGAGGCGCTGTGGCAGGCGATGGGCGCCAAGACGGACGAGATGGATGCAGACCACCACGACCTTGTTTGTGCCGTGACCAGCCACACGCCGCATCTGATTGCCTACACCATGGTGGGCGTGGCCGACGACCTGCGCCGGGTGACCGACAGCGAGGTCATCAAGTATTCCGCCGCCGGGTTCCGCGATTTTACCCGGATCGCGGCCAGCGACCCCACGATGTGGCGCGACGTTTTTCTGACGAACAAGGACGCGACGCTGGAAGTGCTGGGGCGCTTCACCGAGGAGCTTTTCGCGTTGCAACGCGCGATCCGCACCGGGGACGGCGACCTGCTGCACGATTATTTCACGCGGACGCGCAGCATTCGGCGTGGTATCATCGAGGCCGGGCAAGATACGGATGCGCCGGATTTCGGGCGCGTGAAAAAAGGGTGAGCAGGATGCGTCTGGCGTGGATTTTTCCAGTCTTTCTGGCGAGTTGTTCGTTTGGCGGTGGCGACAGGGATGACCCCGAACTGGTCACGCGGGGGGCTGTCTGTGGCGATCCGTCGATCCAGGGCGTGGTGGTCGGAGACGTGCCGGGCAACGGCGCCTGCGGGATCGCCGACGCGGTCGAGGTGGATGCGGTCGGCGGGGTTCTGCTGAGCCAGCCCGCGACGATGAACTGCCGCACGGCGCGGACGCTGAACGCCTGGGTGCAGAACGACATGAAGCCCATCGTCGGGGACACGGGCGGCGGTGTCAGAAGCCTGAAGGTCGCCGCGCATTACGTGTGCCGGACGCGCAATCACAAGCGCGGCGCGCGGCTGTCGGAGCATTCCAAGGGCAACGCGATCGACATCTCGGCGTTCCTGTTGCGGGACGGCACGGATATCTCGGTGCTGAACGACTGGGGCACGGGCAAGCGCGGCAAGATCCTGCGGCAGTTGCACGGGTCGGCCTGCGGGCCGTTCGGCACGGTTCTGGGGCCGGGATCGGACGGGTACCACCGCGATCACTTCCATTTCGATACGGCGGAGCACCGCAACGGGTCGTACTGCCGGTAGGGCGGGGCAAATCTTTTCGAGGAAAAGATTTGGCAAAAGATTTCGAAATCTTTTTCCTCCGGCGTGTTTCCCGGAAACGCTAGCGGAGGCGTAGCACCGGGGCCGGGCCGAGAGGCACCGGGCCCAGGAACACGCGGCCGTCGCGCAGGCCCAGCGGAACGTCGAGAGTCTTGGGGTTGCCGGCCATCTGCGACACCAGCGCGAGGCCATCCTCGAGCGTGCCGGCGAAGGCCTGTGGCAGCGCGCCGCTGTCGGTGGCCAGGCGCAGGATGTCGCGCCAGTTGCGGGCCTTGACGGTGATCTCGCCGGTGGGGATGCCGGCGGCGTCGACCGTCACCTCGCCCGCCGCCTGCAGTTCCAACCGGCCCCAGCGGGCCTCGGCCAGTTTGAGGTCGATGCGGTTGGGCTGGGGGCGGGCGTCCTCGATCGCAGAAAGGTCCCAGGGTTTGTCGAAGTCCACGGTCATGTCGAGCGACAGCGCCTCGAGCGAGTCGGGCAGGGTGTCGCCGGGATCGACCTTGACCCGCCAGTCGAGCGCGGGGGAAAAGCCGTCGGCGGTGAGGCCGAAGCGGTAGCTGCTGTCGGACGCGGTCGTGCGCTCGGCGGCAAGCGTCAGGCTGTCGGCGGTGGTCGGCTGGACGGTGGTGTCGGGCTGCACCGCGAGGTCCTCGGCCGTCAGGGTCAGCCGTTCGAGCGGCAGGCCCGGCGCGGGGCGGGTGACGAGGCTGGCGCGCATGTCGGTGCTGGTCACGTCGTACTTGGCCTGGGGCGTCGCGATCAACTGATGATCGGGCCAGACGGCGATGATGTGGTTGGGCTTGTAGCTGAGCGCGAAGACCTGGAAGAACGGGGCCTCCCACGCCAGGCCGGTGTCGGGGTCGGCGAGGGTGACATCGGTGAACGTGCTGTCGAAGCGGTTGGGAAAGCCGCGGGTTGTGAGATCGGAATACTCGGCCACCCAGCCATCGGCGCGTCGGCCCTCGAACCAGGCCTCGAACGCCTTGGTGGCACCGGTGGAGCCCACGGCCCAGTAGACGGACCATGCCAGGGCCGCCACCACGATCAGGATCAACATGCCGCGCATCTGCCTATCAGCCTTCTTCCGAGCCCTTGCCGTGAGGTATCTAAAGTGATTAGGGGGCAGGGGAAAGCGCAAGGAGCGGAAAAATGACGATGTGGGTCTTCGGCTATGGGTCGCTGGTGTGGAACCCCGGGTTCACGCCGGTGCAGCGGGTGCTGGCGGCCTTGCCGGGCTATCACCGCAGTTTCTGTATGCGCTCGATCCACCATCGCGGGACCGAGGAGAACCCGGGCCTTGTGCTGGCGCTGGACGAAAGCCCGGATGCACTGTGCCGGGGTGTTGCCTTGGCGGTGCACGAGGACGAAGAGGACAAGGTTCTGGCCTATCTGCGCGAGCGGGAATTGGTGTCGGCGGCGTACCTGGAAAAGGAGCTGGACATCATGCTGCGCGACGGGCGGCAGGTGCGGGCGCTGACCTATGTGATCGACGCCGATCACGTGCAGTATTGCGGCGGACTGGACCTGGAGGAACAGGCCCGGATCATCGCCCGCGCCCATGGCGGGCGGGGGCCGAACCACGAGTATCTCTTCCAGACCGTCGCGCACCTGGAAGAGCTGGGCATCCACGACCCCGAGCTTGACTGGCTGGTGCGGCGAGTGAAGGGGATCGGGGTTTGAGCTGACCCGCGGGCGAAGGTGCCGGAAACGCTTTAAAACCTTGGCTTCACAGTGGTTAACGCGTAGGGTGTCGCCAAACAATAACCGCGCCGGGAGCCGTCCAGATGGACCAGCCGGACCGTGAGGTCGAGCCCAACTTTTCACACCCCGTAAGGCAGATCACGCTGATGCTGATCGTCCTGGCCCTGACGGGGCTTGGCGCGTTCTTCGCATTGCCGCGGGTGTTGCCGGTGTTCCAGGCCAACCCGTATCTGAACGGGTTCATCCTGTTCGTATTCGTCATCGGCGTGGTGGCCTGTTTCTGGCAGATGTACCAGCTGATCGGCTCGGTGCGCTGGATCGAGGGGTTTGTCCACGAGCGCGAAACCCCGCAGGATATCAAGGCGCCGCTGCTGCTGGCCCCGCTGGCGACCCTGCTGAAGCAGCGCGGCAAGCGGATGAAGATCGCGTCGGGCTCGGCGCGGTCGATCCTCGACTCGGTGGCGCAGCGGATCGACGAGGCGCGGGAAATCACGCGCTATATCACCAGCATGTTGATTTTCCTCGGGCTTCTGGGGACGTTCTATGGCCTGGCCACGACGGTGCCGGCGGTGGTGGACACGATCCGCAGCCTGGCACCGCAGGACGGCGAGGAAGGCGTGGACGTGTTCAACCGGCTGATGACCGGGCTGGAATCGCAGTTGGGCGGCATGGGCGTGGCCTTTGCCAGTTCGCTGCTGGGTCTGGCCGGGTCGTTGGTCGTGGGGCTGCTGGAGCTGTTCGCGGGGCACGGGCAGAACCGGTTCTACCGCGAGCTGGAAGAGTGGATGTCGACGATCACGCGCGTCGGTCTGGCCTCGGGCGATGGCGAGGGTGGCGGCGAGGCGGGCGTGATGGCGAGCGTTGTCGATCACATGGGCGAGCAGATGGAGAGCCTGCAGCTGATGCTGACGCAATCCGATGTCAGCCGCGCGATGGTGGACGAAAAGCTGGGCCTTCTGGCGGACTCGATGGAAAAGCTGACCGAAAGGCTGACCGATACGGCGCCTTTGCACGATGCGCTGACGCGGGTGGCGGACGGGCAGGAAGAGCTGATCCGGCAGATGGCCAGCCACGAGGGTGAAAGCGGCGGGATCGACGCCGAAAGCCGGATGCGGCTGCGGTCGATCGACGTGCAGATGCTGCGCATTCTTGAGGAAATCAGCGCCGGGCGGCAGGAAAGCATGAGCGAGCTGCGCACGGACCTGAACGCGCTGTCGCGGGCCATCGGGCAGCTGGCGTCGAGCCATGGCAGACCCGAGGCGGCACCAAGGGCGCTGCGGCGCACCGAACGGGAGCAGGGAGGCTAGGCCATGGCCCTGTCACGGCGCACTGGCGCACGGTTCCAAGCCTCGATCTGGCCGGGATTCGTGGATGCGATGACGGGGCTTTTGTTGGTCCTGATGTTCGTGCTGACCATCTTCATGGTGGTGCAATTCGTGCTGCGCGAGACGATCAGCGGACAGGAAAGCCGGCTGGACGAGCTGTCGAACGAGGTCGCGGCGCTGAGCCGGGCGCTGGGGCTGGAACAGGACCGCAACGCCACGCTGACCGAGCGGGTGGGTGCGCTGACCGCGACGCTGGGCGACGCGCGCCAGCGGCAGGAGCAGCAGGCGGCGCTGATCGCGGCACAGGAATCGCAGATTGCCGAGGCTGAGGCGCGGATCGCCAGTTTCGAGGAACAGGTGGCGGGGCTGCTGGCGCAGCGCGACGAGAACCTTGGCACGATTGCCGATCTGGAAGGTCAGCGCGAGGAGTTGCTGAGTGAGCAGGAGCAGTTGCAACTGGCACTGGCGGGGCTGCGCGACGAGATCGATGCGCAGGAAGAGGCCGCGCGGCTGGCCGCGGCGCAGGCCGATGCGCTGGAGGCGATGATCGCGGAATTGCGCAGCGCGGCCGAGGAGGACGACGCGGCGCAGGCGGAGCTGACCGCGCAGGTCGAGGATTTGCAGGCGCAATTGTCCGACGAGGAGAAGGCGCGGCTGGCCGAGGCGGCGGCGGCGGAGGCCTTGCGCGACCGGTTGGAGAACGCCGATGCCGAGCTGACGGCGATGACGCTGGCGCTGGAGGAACAACGGCGCAAAGCGGAGGAAACGCTGGCCATGCTGGCCGCGGCCGAGGACGCGCAGGAGGATCTGGACGTGCGGCTGGCCGCGGCGCTGATGGCGCAGCAGGAGGCCGAGGCGGCGCTGGCGGAGGCCGAAAGCGGGCGCGAGTTGCGCCGCTCGGAGTTGACGGCACTGGAGGCGGAGCTGGCGCAGGCGTTGGCCGACGTGGACTCCGAGACGGTGCGGGCAGAGGAGTTGCAGCTTCGGCTGAGCGAGACCGAGGCGGAACTGGCCGCGTTGCGCGAGGACAGCGGCGAGGCGGCGCAGACGGCGGCGAGCCTGGAAGAGCGGCTGGCCGAGGCACTGGCGGCCAAGACCGCTGCGGAGAACGAGGCGGTGGAGAATGCCGACCTGATCGCGGATTTGCAGCGCCAGGTGACTGCGCTGGAGGCGGATGTGGCGGCGCGGGAGAAACGCATAGCATCGCTGATCGCGGCCAACGAAGCGGCCAATGCCGAGGCGCTGTCGGCCGAGGATGTGCGCGCGCAGCTGGCCGCGGCGCTGGCGGCGAAGCTGGCTGCCGAGGAAGAGGCCGAGGCGCGGCTGACGGAATCCGAGCAGCGGGCGGCGATGCTGGGGCAGGTGCAGGCGGAGCTGGACCGGCAGCGTTCGCTGGCCGATGAGGCGCAGGAGGAAGAGGCGCTGTTGAACCAGCAGGTGCGGGCGCTGCGCGATCAGCTGGGGCAGTTGCAGGCGCTGCTGGACGATGCCAAGGCGCGCGAGGCGGCGGCGGATGTGCAGCTGCAATCGCTGGGCAACGAGTTGAACACCGCGCTGGCGCGGGTGGCGGCCGAAGAGCGGCGGCGGCGCGAGCTGGAGGAAGCCGAGCGCAAGCGGCTGGAGGCGGAACGCGCGGACCTTGAGAAATTCCGGTCGGAATTCTTTGGCCGGTTGCGGCAGTTGCTGGAAGAGCAGGAAGGCGTGCGGATCGTGGGCGACCGGTTCGTGTTTTCGTCCGAGGTGCTGTTCGCGCAGGGCGAGGCGCAGCTGTCGGACGCGGGCGAGGGCGAATTGGCCAAGGTGGCCGACATCCTGCGCACGGTGGCCGAGAATATCCCCGAGGATATCGACTGGGTGATCCAGGTGGACGGGCATACCGACGACGTGCCGGTGCGGCCCGGCGCGCAGTTCGAGGACAACTGGGATCTCAGCCAGGCGCGGGCGTTGTCGGTGGTGCGGTATCTGGTGAATTTCCTGGGCCTGCCGCCCGAACGGCTGTCGGCCAACGGGTTCGGGCAGTACCAGCCGATCAACCCCGCCGACACGCCCGAGGCGCGGGCGCAGAACCGGCGGATCGAGCTGAAGCTGACGGAGAAATAGGCGCGGCGATACCAGCGGCGCTACTCGGCCAGCACGATGATGTCGGCGTGGCGGTTGGCCAGCACCTGGCCCGCGCGTTCCAGGGTCACGTAGCCGCGATAGGCACCGGGGGGCCAGCCGCCCTCGGGGGCGCGGCGGCCATAGGCGCGGAAGAGCTGGGCCTGCGGGGCGTCGAGTGTCTCGGTATGATAGAAGATCTCGCCTTCGGGACCCGAGGCAGTGACGCGCATGGTGTCGCCGGGCTGGGCATAAAAGACGTGGCCGTAGATCACCAGCGGCGTATCGGGCGTGGTCTCGGTGACGCGGGCGTCGCCGGATTTGACCGCGTCGAAATCGGGCACGGCGGTCGAGAAGCCGGCGGTGAAGAGGCCCGCGCGGTCATAGGGCAGGGCGGTGGCCCAGAGGCCCGGACCGGTGGCGGTGCCGCAGACGCCCGGTTCGGCGTCGGGCAGGAACGGGTCGATAATGTCGCCGTCCTTGAGGACCGACAGGTGGATATGGGGCGCGTTGGTCAGGCCGCTGAGGCCGACCTGGCCCAGGGGCGTGCCGCTGTCGACCTGCTGTCCCTCGGTGACGGCGATGGAGCCGTTTTTCATGTGGCAATAGAGCGTTTGCCAGCCGCTGCCGTGGTCGATGCGCACGGCGTTGCCGCATTCGCGGCCCGCGATGGCGTCGCGGGTGTCTTCGGTGACGGGGGTGTCGGGCATCCCGTCGCGCAGGGCGGCGACGCGGCCCGGGGCGGCGGCAAGGACGTTGACGCCTGTCTCCATCGCCTCGAACGACAGGAGGTGAATGTCGGTGCCGCGGTGGTCGTCGCGGCTTTTTAAACTGCACATGTAATCGTGCTGACCGGGACCGGGATCGAGATCGACGTAATCCTCAATATAGCAGGTCTGACCCAGGGCGCAGTCGATGGGCAGCGCGAGGGTCGGCGATTCGGCCAGCGCGGGGGTGGCCAGCGTGAAGAGGGCGGCGGCGAGGGCGGATCTGGGCAAGGTCGGCAACGGGGCACCTCGGAAGACGGGGGTGGACGTGAAAACGGGCGGCCTGGTGGGTGCCGCCCGTTTCAATTCTTATCGCAAAGCTTTCGCGCGCGTCACTCTGCCGTGAGCAGCGGCGGCTTTTTGCCCGAGAGACGCGGATGTTCCGGGCCTTCGATGCGCAGGTCGATCTGGCCGTCCTTGACCCCGACCTTGACCACACCGCCCTTGGCAAGCTTGCCGAAGAGAAGTTCCTCGGCCAGCGGCTTCTTGATGTGTTCCTGGATCACGCGGCCCAGGGGACGCGCGCCCATCTTGTCGTCGTAGCCCTTGTCGGCCAGCCATTCGGCGGCGGGCTTGGTCAATTCGATGGTCACGTTGCGGTCCATCAGCTGCGCCTCGAGTTGCAGCACGAACTTTTCGACCACTTGCAGGATGACCTCTTTCGGCAGCGGGCCGAAGGAGATGACCGCGTCCAGACGGTTGCGGAATTCCGGCGTGAACGTGCGTTCGATCGCGGCGGTATCCTCGCCCTCACGGCGGTCGCGGCCGAAGCCGATGGCGGCCTTGGCAAGCTCGGTGGCGCCCGCGTTAGAGGTCATGATCAGGACCACGTTGCGGAAGTTCACCGTGCGGCCGTTGTGATCGGTCAGGTTGCCGTGGTCCATTACCTGCAGGAGGATGTTGAACACGTCCGGGTGCGCCTTTTCGATCTCGTCGAGCAGCAGGACGCAATGCGGGTGCTGATCGACGCCGTCGGTCAGAAGGCCGCCCTGGTCGAAGCCGACATAGCCCGGAGGCGCGCCGATCAGGCGGGAGACCGCGTGTTTCTCCATGTACTCGGACATGTCGAAGCGGAGCAGTTCCACGCCCAGCGTGTCGGCCAGCTGTTTGGCGACCTCGGTCTTGCCCACGCCGGTGGGACCGGCGAAGAGGTAGTTGCCGATGGGCTTTTCAGGCTCGCGCAGGCCTGCGCGGGCCAGCTTGATCGCCGCCGACAGCGCCTCGATCGCGGTGTCCTGGCCGAAGACGACGCGCTTGAGCGAGCCTTCGAGATCCTTGAGCACCTCGGCATCGTCCTTGGATACGTTTTTCGGAGGAATGCGGGCGATCTTGGCCACGACATTCTCGATCTCTTTCGGACCGATGGACTTGCGCCGCTTGGAGGCAGCCACCAGATGCTGCGCCGCGCCGGCCTCGTCGATCACGTCGATGGCCTTGTCGGGCAGCTTGCGGTCGTTGATATAGCGCGCCGAAAGGTCCACCGCGGACTTGATGGCCTCGGCGGTGTATTTGACGCTGTGATGCTCCTCGAAATAGGGCTTGAGGCCCTTAAGGATCTTGATCGCGTCATCGACGGTGGGTTCGACCACGTCGATTTTCTGGAACCGGCGGGACAGGGCGCGGTCCTTCTCGAAATGCTGGCGGAACTCCTTGAAGGTCGTGGAGCCCATGCAGCGCAGCTTGCCGCCCTGAAGCGCGGGCTTCAGCAGGTTGGAGGCATCCATCGCGCCGCCCGAGGTTGCGCCGGCGCCGATGACGGTGTGAATCTCGTCGATGAAAAGCACCGCGTCGGGATGTTCCTCAAGCTCGGTCACGACGGCCTTGAGCCGCTCCTCGAAATCGCCGCGATAGCGGGTGCCGGCCAGAAGCGCGCCCATGTCGAGCGAGAAGATGGTGGTTTTCGACAGAACCTTGGGGGTCTGCCCGCCTACGATCTTGTGCGCGAGGCCTTCGGCGATGGCGGTCTTGCCGACGCCGGGATCGCCCACCAGGAGCGGGTTGTTCTTGCGCCGGCGGCAGAGCACCTGGATGCAGCGCTCGACCTCGCTGTCGCGGCCGATCAGGGGGTCCACGTCGCCCTGGCGGGATTTCTCGTTGAGGTCGACGCAATACTTGGCCAGCGCGGATTCGCCGTTTTCGACCTGTTCGCCCTCGGAAGAGGATTTGGGCGCCTCGGTCTCTTCCTCGCCCACGCCCTGCACGGGCCGGGATTCGCCATAGGCGGGGTCCTTGGCGACGCCGTGCGCGATGAAGTTGACCGCGTCATAGCGGGTCATGTCCTGTTCCTGCAGGAAGTAGGCGGCGTTCGACTCGCGCTCGGCAAAGATGGCGACGAGGACGTTTGCGCCTGTCACCTCGGTGCGGCCAGACGACTGCACGTGGATGGCGGCACGCTGGATCACGCGCTGGAAGGCGGCGGTCGGAACCGCCTCGGAGCCTTCGATGTCGGTGACGAGGTTGGACAGGTCATCGTCGATGAATTCGACCAGCGTGGTGCGCAGGTCCTCGGTGTCGACGCTGCACGCCTTCATCACGCGGGCCGCGTCGGGTTCGTCGATCAGGGCCAGCAGGAGGTGTTCCAGCGTGGCGAATTCGTGTTGACGCGCATTGGCCAGGGCCAGTGCAGCGTGGATTGCCTGTTCAAGGGTGTTCGAGAATGACGGCACGGTGTGCTCCCTCTGCTTGGGCTAGGGCCGGTCCCGCGACCTTCGCCTTATATGATTAAAGTTTGGTCGATACAGGCCAGCCTTCAAGGACTTTTTTTCCAAACCCGTTCACTTTTCCCTTTCCGATCTTACAAAAGCTGCTTTTGCAGGCCGTCCCGTGACAATTTGGCCGCCCCGGCGGGCGTGCCTAAAAGTTATCCTTTCGGGTGCGGATCTCGGCGAACACGTCGGCGGCGTCTGCGCCCGTCATGCCCAGATGCGCCTGTACGGCGGGATCGGTGGCACGCAGGAAGGGGTTGGTGGCCAGTTCTTCGGACAGGGTGGAGGGAACGGTCGGTTTCCCTTGATCGCGGGCGGCTTCGACCGCCTTGACCCTTGATATAAGCGCCGGGTTGTCCGGATCAATAGTGACCGCGAAACGCCCGTTGGCGGCGGTGTATTCATGGCCCGAGCAGATGGTGGTGTCGGGCGGCAAGGCGGCCAGCTTCGACAGGCTGTCCCACATCTGAGGCATGGTGCCCTCGAAGACACGGCCACAGCCCAGGGCCATCAGGCTGTCGGCGGTGAAGGCGACCTTGCTGCCCGGGAAGTGAAAGGCGATATGGCCGACGGTGTGGCCCGAGACGTCCATCACGGTGCCTGTGTCCGAGCCGATGGTGACGGTGTCGCCGTCATTCAGTGCAATATCGAGTTTTGGCAGGCGCGAGGCGTCGGCGGCGTGGCCGACGACCTGTGCCTTGTGCTGCGCCAGAAGTTCGTCGAGGCCCTGCACATGGTCGGCGTGGTGGTGGGTGATCAGGATATGCGTGGCTTTCCAGCCCTTGTCGGCGAGGGCGGCAAGGATCGGCGCGGCCTCGGGGACGTCCACCACGGCGGTGTCGCCGGTTTCAGAGTCGTGCGCGAGAAAGGCGTAGTTGTCCGAAAGGCACGGGACGGTTTCGATCTGCAATGTCATTGGTCCATCCTTGAATTCGTGGTTATGTTTGCCCCGAGAGTGACGGATCGGGGCGCGGGCTGCAATGCATCTGGATGTGCAGGACCTGAGGAATTTCTATTACCGCAACCCGCTGGGGCGTGCGGTGCAGAACGCCGTGGGCGCCGAGATCCGGGCGCTGTGGCCCGAGGCGAAGGGGCAGACGGTGGCCGGTTACGGCTTTGCCGTGCCGTTCCTGCGGCCCTACCTGAAGGACAGCCGGCGGGTGATCGCGCTGATGCCGGCGCCGCAGGGGGTGATTCACTGGCCCGCCGACAAGCCCAATATCAGCGTTCTGTGCGAGGAAACCCTGTGGCCGCTGGAAACGGGGCGGGTCGACAAGCTGATGCTGGTGCATGGGTTGGAGACCTGCGAGCGGCCCGGCGAGCTGTTGGAGGAATGCTGGCGGGTGCTGGGGCCGGGGGGATCGGCGCTGTTCGTGGTGCCGAACCGGGCGGGCTTGTGGTCGCGCAGCGACCGGACGCCGTTCGGGTACGGTCGGCCCTATAGCCAGAGCCAGCTGGAGGCGCAGCTGAAGACCCGGAACTTCCTGCCCGAGCGGCATGTGACGGCACTCTACCAGCCGCCGTCGCACCGCAAGTTCTGGCGCAAGACGGCGGGCATGTGGGAGAACATGGGCGGCAAGCTGTCGGTGGTGCTGAAGGGGGGCGTGCTGATCGTGCAGGCCACCAAGCGGGTTCATGCGCCCACCGATCGCGGCTCGGCCGTTCGGGACACGGTGCGCAGCCCGTTGGGCGTGCTGCGGCCCAAGCCGAGCGCGCAGGCCAAGCCGGTCTAGCGGCGGCGCAGGACTGCGCCCATCAGCCATCCCGCGAATAGCCCCGCCCCGACGCCGAGCGCATCGGCCAGAAGATCCAGCCATTCGGCGCCGCGGCCGAAGGCGGGCTGGATGATCTCGATCGCCGCGCCGAAGGCGATGCAGGCCGGCGCAAGCGCCAAAGCGCGGCGCGGGTCGGCCACGGCCATGGGCAGGATCAGGGCGGCGAAGGCGAGAAAGTGAAGGACCTTGTCGCGCAGTGTGAACGGCGGGGGCGGCGCGTCGGACGGCCAGAGCGTGGTGATAAGGATGCCGAGCGCCAGCGCGAGGGTCAGGGCGCGGGCGATACGGACGAGGGGAAAGGCGGGGCGTGTCATTGCGGGCTCCTTACGGGCCGCCGGGACGGCGTGCAATCGGCGGGTGACGCGACCGGCGGAAACCGCCGGGAGGGTGATAGCGGTAACGCGGTTGGTGCGTTCCGGGGTCCAGTCTGCCGAAGATTTCCGCAGGCCGTTCACGAAGGAATCGCAAAAAAGCGACGAAAAGTTACGATTTTTGTCGCAATAAAATTGCGCATTCGGTCGCAGGCTGCATAAGCCTTTGAAAAACAATAGTATCCATCAGTATACAAGTCCTTTCTGCTAGCTTGCGAGGTTCGGATCGGTCTGCTAAACCGCCCTCGAAATCAGGTGTCTCGCGAGTTTCACCGTCACTAACCACCCCGGAAAGACGGCCTTTGCGCCGTCTTTTGTCGAGCCGGGGTCAAACTATCGGAAGGGTGGACGTGTCCGAACCAGCTTCGATCTCCTCCGGCATCGCAGACCGCTATGCCACTGCCATTTTCGAGCTTTCCAAAGACGCCAACTCGCTGGACAAGCTTGAAACGAACCTTGCCGATCTTTCCGCCGCCCTCGATGACAGTGCCGATCTGCGTGACCTGATCAGCAGCCCGGTCGTCAGCCGCGAGGATCAGGAGCGCGCCATCACGGCCGTGGCGGACAAGATGGGACTTGTGCCCGAACTGAAGAACGGCCTTGCGCTGATGGCGCAGAAGCGCCGCCTGTTCGCGCTGCCGCAGCTGGTGCGTTTGCTGAACGAGCGCATCGCCGATCATAAGGGCGAAGTGACCGCCGACGTGACCAGCGCCGTCAAGCTGACCGACGCGCAGTCGAAAAAGCTGGCCGAGACGCTGAAGAGCACCGTCGGCAAGGACGTCAAGATCAATGCGACCGTCGATGAAAGCCTCATTGGCGGTCTTGTCGTAAAGGTGGGCTCGAAGATGATCGACACGTCGATCCGCTCGCGCCTCAATTCCCTACAGAATGCAATGAAAGAGGTCGGATAAATGGGTATCCAAGCTGCAGAGATTTCTGCGATCCTTAAGGACCAGATCAAGAATTTCGGCCAGGAGGCCGAGGTTGCCGAGGTGGGTCGCGTGCTGTCAGTCGGTGACGGGATTGCCCGTGTGCACGGCCTCGACAACGTCCAGGCCGGTGAGCTGGTGGAATTCCCCGGCAACATCATGGGCATGGCGCTGAACCTGGAAACCGACAACGTCGGCGTGGTGATCTTCGGCTCGGACCGGGACATCAAGGAAGGCGACACCGTCAAGCGCACCAAGTCGATCGTGGACGTGCCGATCGGGGACGAGCTGCTGGGCCGGGTCGTGGACGGCCTTGGCAACCCGCTGGACGGCAAGGGCCCGATCAAGGCGTCGACGCGCGGTGTCGCGGACGTCAAGGCGCCGGGCATCATCCCGCGTAAATCGGTGCACGAGCCGATGGCCACGGGCCTGAAATCGGTCGACGCCATGATCCCGATCGGTCGCGGCCAGCGCGAGCTGATCATCGGCGACCGCCAGACCGGCAAGACCGCCGTGGCGCTGGACACGATGCTGAACCAGAAGTCCTATAACGACGCCGCGGGCGACGACGAGTACAAGAAACTGTACTGCGTTTACGTGGCCGTGGGCCAAAAGCGCTCGACCGTGGCGCAGCTGGTGAAGAAGCTGGAAGAGGCCGGTGCGATGGACTACTCCATCGTGGTGGCCGCCACCGCATCGGACCCCGCGCCGATGCAGTTCCTGGCACCCTATTCGGCGACCGCCATGGCCGAGCATTTCCGCGACAACGGCCGTCACGCGCTGATCGTCTACGATGACCTGTCCAAACAGGCCGTGGCCTATCGCCAGATGTCGCTGCTGCTGCGCCGCCCGCCGGGCCGCGAAGCCTATCCGGGTGACGTTTTCTACCTCCACTCCCGCCTGCTGGAGCGGTCTGCCAAGCTGAACGAGGACAATGGCTCGGGCTCGCTGACGGCGCTGCCGATCATCGAAACCCAAGGCGGCGACGTGTCGGCGTTTATTCCGACCAACGTGATCTCGATCACCGACGGCCAGATCTTTTTGGAAACCGAGCTGTTCTACCAGGGCATCCGCCCCGCCGTGAACACCGGCCTGTCGGTCAGCCGCGTGGGCTCGTCCGCCCAGACCAACGCGATGAAGTCGGTTGCCGGCCCGGTGAAGCTGAGCCTTGCGCAGTACCGCGAAATGGCGGCTTTTGCCCAGTTCGGGTCGGACCTCGACGCCGCGACCCAGCGCCTGCTGAGCCGTGGTGAGCGCCTGACCGAGCTGATGAAGCAGCCGCAATATTCGCCGCTGACCAATGCCGAGATCGTCTGCATCATCTATGCGGGCACCAATGGGTACCTCGACAAGATCAAGGTCGATCAGGTGGGCCGCTTCGAGGATGGTCTGCTGAACCACATGCGCACCAAGCGCAAGGACGTTCTGGACTGGATCACCAACGAGGATCCAAAGATCAAGGGCGACGCCGAAGACAAGCTCAAGTCGGCCATCGAAGAGTTCGCAGCCGACTTCGGATAAGGGGGTGACGAGGCAATGCCGAGTCTGAAGGACCTAAAAAACAGGATCGAGTCGGTCAAATCGACCCGCAAGATCACCAAGGCCATGCAGATGGTGGCCGCCGCGAAGCTGCGGCGGGCCCAGGACGCGGCCGAAATGGCCCGCCCCTATGCCGAGCGGTTCAACGCGGTGATGTCCAAGCTGGCCGCCGCCGCGGGCGACGCCGAGAACGCGCCGCCGCTGTTGCGCGGGACGGGCAAGGACGACGTGCATCTGCTGGTGGTGATGACCGCCGAGCGGGGCCTGTGCGGTGGCTTCAACGCCAACATCGCCAAGCTGGCGCGGAGCGAGATCAACAAGCTGCAATCCAACGGCAAGACCGTGAAGGTCATCACCGTGGGCAAGAAGGGCCGCGACGCGCTGAAGCGTGATTTTGCGGACCTCTTCATCGACCATGTCGATCTGTCCGAGGTGAAGAATGTCGGCTACGCCGATGCGCAGAACGTGGCGCAGAACGTGCTGGACCGCTTTGACGCGGGCGAATTCGACGTCGCCAAGATCTTTTTCTCGGAGTTCGAGAACGTGGTCAGCCAGAAGCCGACCATGCAGCAGGTGATCCCCTTCGAGATCGACGAAGAGGCCGCTGCAGAGAGTGACGAGGCCGGTACGATCTACGACTACGAGCCGGACGAGGACGCGATCCTGCGCGATCTGCTGCCCCGTGGCGTGGCGACGGCGATCTTCAGTGGTCTGCTGGAGAACGGCGCCAGCGAACAGGGCGCACGGATGTCGGCCATGGACAACGCCACGCGCAACGCGGGCGAGATGATCGAGGACCTGACCATCGAGTACAACCGCTCGCGTCAGGCCGTGATCACCAACGAGCTGATTGAAATTATTTCGGGCGCCGAGGCGCTTTAAGAACAACCGGAGAGACGACAATGGCCAAAGCAAAAGGCAAAATCACGCAGGTGATCGGCGCCGTGGTGGACGTGCAGTTCACCGACCACCTGCCGGAAATCCTGAACGCCCTGGAAACCGACAACAACGGCAAGCGCCTGGTTCTGGAAGTGGCCCAGCACTTGGGTGAAAGCACCGTGCGGACCATCGCCATGGACTCGACCGAGGGTCTGGTGCGCGGCCAGGAGGTGACCGACACCGACGGCCCGATCAGCGTGCCGGTGGGCGACGCCACCCTGGGCCGCATCCTGAACGTCATCGGCGAGCCGGTGGACGAGGGCGCGCCGATCAAGGCCAAGGAAACCCGCTCGATCCACCAGCCCGCGCCCGAGTTCGAGGCGCAGTCGACCGAGTCGGAAATCCTGGTGACCGGCATCAAGGTCGTCGACCTGCTGGCGCCTTACGCCAAGGGCGGCAAGATCGGCCTGTTCGGCGGCGCCGGCGTGGGCAAGACGGTTCTGATCATGGAACTGATCAACAACATCGCCAAGGTGCACTCGGGCTACTCGGTCTTCGCCGGTGTCGGCGAGCGGACCCGTGAAGGCAACGACCTTTACCACGAGATGATCGAGTCGAACGTGATCGACCCCGAGAACCTGGAGAATTCCCAGGTGGCGCTGGTCTACGGCCAGATGAACGAACCGCCGGGCGCGCGTGCCCGTGTGGCGCTGACCGGCCTGACGCTGGCGGAACAGTTCCGCGATGCGTCCGGGACCGACGTTCTGTTCTTCGTGGACAACATCTTCCGCTTCACGCAGGCGGGCTCCGAGGTGTCGGCTCTGCTCGGCCGGATCCCCTCGGCCGTGGGGTACCAGCCGACGCTGGCCACCGACATGGGCGCAATGCAGGAGCGCATCACCTCGACCAAGGCCGGTTCGATCACCTCGATCCAGGCCGTGTACGTGCCCGCGGACGACCTGACCGACCCCGCACCGGCCACGACATTCGCCCACCTCGACGCCACGACGGTTTTGTCGCGCGCCATCTCGGAGCTGGGCATCTACCCGGCGGTGGACCCGCTCGACTCGAACTCGCGCCTGATGGACCCGCAGATCGTGGGTGAAGAGCATTACAAGGTCGCGCGTGACGTGCAGGGGATCCTGCAACGCTACAAGTCGCTGCAGGACATCATCGCGATCCTCGGGATGGACGAACTGTCGGAAGAGGACAAGCTGACCGTGGCCCGCGCCCGGAAAATCCAGCGGTTCCTGTCGCAGCCCTTCGACGTGGCCAAGGTGTTCACCGGCTCGGACGGCATCCAGGTGCCGCTGGAAGACACGATCGCGTCCTTCAAGGCAGTCGTGGCCGGCGAGTACGACCACCTGCCGGAAGGTGCGTTCTACATGGTGGGCGGCATCGACGATGTGAAAGCCAAGGCCGAGAAGATGGCCGCGGACGCCGCATAAGCGTGGGTTTTCACCCACCCTACGGGATGACCCGAAGGGTGGGCGAGGCTGCTCGCGACAGAAACGGAGGCCAATATGGCTGATACAGTGCAATTCGACCTGGTGAGCCCCGAGCGCCTGCTGGCGTCGGTCGAGGCGACCGAAGTGCAGATCCCGGGCACCGACGGCGACATGACGGCGATGGCCGACCACACGCCGCTGATCACGACGTTGCGGCCCGGCGTGGTGCGCGTCTCCGGTCCGGAGGGCGACAAGGAATATGTCGTCACCGGCGGCTTTGCCGAGATCAACGCCGATTCCATCTCTGTCCTGGCCGAGCGCGCGCTGTCGCGCGAGGACATGACGCAGGACGAGTTCCAGAAGATGGTCGACGAGGCCACCGACCGGCTGGCCAAGGCGCAGGAGACCTTCGTCAACGAGCCCGGCCCAGTGGACGACGCGGCCAAACTGCTGGCCGACATGGTGGCGATGGGTGACCAGATCGGCCTGTCCACCCCGTCCAAGGTGCCGGCCCCCTAGGCGCCGCCCGGCAGCGGAGTTTTGCGGAAAGGGCCCACAAATGTCGGGCCCTTTTCCTTTTTGTTTCTCAATTTCGCCGAAAAGCGATAGTAGGACCAATGGTGTGGCGGCGCGTGGCGGTAGATGAAGTATCTTGTCAATCAGACCATCGGGATCGAGCAGGGCGATGACGTCCTGTTTTCGGATTACGAGGATGGCGGCGAGATGTGGACCGGCACCGGCGCCCGCGAACGCCGCCGCAAGGTGAAATTCGGGACGGCATTCAAGGAGCCGCCGTCGGTGCATGTCAGCCTGTCGATGTGGGACATGGACAGCGCGACGAACGCCCGCGCCGATGTCACTGCGGAAAACGTGCTGCCGACAGGGTTCGAGGTGGTGTTCCGCACATGGGGCGACACCCGCGTGGCCCGTGCCCGCATCCGCTGGATGGCCATCGGCGCCGTCCCGCACGAGGACGACTGGCAGCTTTACTGAAGCGTTTCGCGCCTCCGGCGGGGATATTTTTCGCCAGAGGAAGACGTGTTGAAATGCCTTTTCCTCTGGCCCCAAATATCCCGGGGTTTGGGGCTGGCCCCAATCAAACAAAAAAGCGTGGCGCAGCCACTCATTTTGAGTGCAGTCAGGTGCCGAACTGACCTTCGTAGATCGGCTCGAGCGTCGGGGTCTCGAAAAGCGACGACACGGACGTGCCGTTCCAGATGTTCAGGATCGCCTGGGCAAAGACCGGCGCGGTGGGGATGATGCGGATGTTGGGCGTGTTCTTGACCGCCTCGGTGGGCTGGATCGTGTCGGTGATGACCATGGATTTCAGCACCGAGCCCGTGATCCGTTCGACCGCCGGGCCGGACATGACGCCGTGGGTGGTGTAGGCGTGCACCTCGCGCGCGCCGTTGTCCATCAGGTGCTGGGCCGCCTTGCACATGGTGCCGGCGGTATCGCACATGTCGTCGACGATCACGCAGATCTTGTCGGTGACTTCGCCGATCACGGTCATTTCGGCCACTTCGCCCGCTTTCTCGCGTCGCTTGTCGACGATGCTGAGGGGGGCGTTGATCCGCTTGGCGAGTTCCCGGGCGCGGGCCACGCCGCCCACGTCGGGCGAGACGATCATGACGTCGTCGAGATGGTCGCGGAACTGGGTCATCACGTCGAGCGCGAAGACCGGCGAGGCATAGAGGTTGTCGACGGGAATGTCGAAAAAGCCTTGGATCTGGGCGGCGTGCAGGTCCATGGTCAGAACCCGTTCGATGCCCGCCTCGACGATCATGTTGGCCACAAGCTTGGCCGAAATGGGCGTGCGGGCCTTGGTGCGGCGGTCCTGCCGAGCGTAGCCGAAATAGGGGATCACGGCGGTGATGCGCTTGGCCGAGGAGCGGCGCAGCGCGTCGGCCATGATCAGCAGTTCCATCAGGTTGTCGTTGGCCGGGTTCGAGGTCGGCTGGATGATGAACATGTCCTCGCCGCGGACATTCTCGAACACCTCGACGAAGATCTCGCCGTCGTTGAAGCGTTCGACGCGGGCGTCCACGAGCCCGACATTGACGCCGCGATGCATGGACATGCGGCGCGCGACGGCCTTGGCGAGCGGCATGTTGGCATTGCCGGATATAAGCTTCGGCTCGTGTGTGACTGACATGTGAAGGGTCCCCGGGTGGTCGATCTTGACAGATTCGTGACGTTGACACCGATTAGCATGGGTGGCACGTCTGGCAAAGACATGCATTGGGCGAGGGTGCCGAATGCCGTGAAAGGCCCGACAAATGAGACGCACCCTGCCGCATTTCCCCGCAGATGCCACCCGCGAGGCGCGATGCCTGAGGCGTTGAAAGCCGGGTTTCCGACCTATTGGACGACGTTCGGGCAAGGGCCGCAGCCGGCGCTGGCCATTCATTGCTCGCTGGCGCATTCGGGCAGTTGGGGGGCGTTGGCGCGGCATCTGTCGGGGGCGCTGACGCTGACGGCGTTCGACATGCCGGGGCACGGGCGCAGCGGCGCTTGGGACGAGCGTGGCGAGATCCAGGAAGTGACGGCGGAGATCGCCACCGATCTGCTGGACGGCCCGGCGCATGTGATCGGACATTCCTTCGGTGCGACGGTGGCGTTGCGGCTGGCGGTCATGCGGCCCGGGCTGGTGCGGTCGCTGGTGCTGATCGAGCCTGTGTTCTTTGCCGTGGCGCTGGTCGACCATCCGCAGATGCGCGACGGGTTCGCGAAGCAGATGGCCGGGTTCACCGACGGCATGGAAGCCGGTGACGGACATGCGGCGGCGCGGGCGTTCCTGTCAGTCTGGGGCAATGGCGCGGAATGGGAGAGCCTGAGCGCGGCGGAGCGCGACCGGCTGGCGACGCAGATGCCGCTGATCGAGGCGGGACATCCCGCGCTTTACGACGATGTGGGGGGCCTGTTGGCGCCGGGTGTGTTGCAGGCGGTGAGGCAGCCCGCGCTGCTGATCGAGGGCAGCACATCCCCGGACATCATAAGCGCGATCAACGAGGGGCTGGCGGCGCGGTTGCCGCGGGCGGAGCGGGCGGTGATCGCGGGGGCGGGCCATATGGTGCCACTGACCCATGCGCGCCAGGTGAGTGCGGAAATCTTGAGATTCCTGCGCAACGTGTGACGCAGAATCATTGTCCTGACGGTTTTCACGCTAGCTCTTGCCGGGCGGCAGGAACCGGCGCGGTCCGGGCTGCGTTCACCCGTGCAGGAGGCCAACCATGACCATCGCCATTCTCTACGCCGTGACCTTCGCGGTCTTCCTGGGGCTGGATTATCTTGGCCTGAGTTACCTGATCAAGCCGACCTTCGAGAAGGACATCAAGGGGCTGTTGCTGGACAACCCGCGAATGGGCCCGGCGGTCGTGTTCTACGCCTTCTATATCTTCTGCGTGCTGTGGTTCGTCAGCTGGCCCGCGATGCAGCAGGGGCACAGTTTACTTTGGGTGTTCGGCACCGCCGCGCTGATCGGGGCGATGGGGTATGGCACCTATGAGTTTACCAACCTTGCGACGCTGAAAGACTGGACGTGGCGGATGGTGGCCACGGATTTCACCTGGGGGACGCTGCTGACGGGCACGTCCGCGACCATCGGCGTTGCGGTGGCGCGGTGGTGGGCCTGAGGCGGCGCGTCAGCCGTTGGCAAGCGCCAGGAAATCGTCGATCTGGTCGTTGGTGAGGGACCAGTCGCAGACGCAGCGCATCAGGAGCGGCTCGTCCGGGTCCCCATCTTCCAAAGGGCCTTCGTAAAGGCCGTAAATGGCGCCGCCCGCGTGCAGGCGCTGGTGCGTGGCGCGGGGCAGTCGGGCGAAGATCATGTTGGCCTGCGGTTCGGCGAGGAAGGTGCAGCCGGGCAGGGCGCGCAGGCCCGCAACAAGGCGGGCAGCGTTGGCGTTGGCGCGGCGTGCCGAGGTGAGCCAGACGTCGTCTTCGAGATATCCCAGCATTTGCGCGGCCAGGAAGCGGCCCTTGGACACAAGGTGGCCGCCACGCTTGCGGCGGCGTTCCAGTTCCCATGCGTGGCCCGGGTCGAACATCACGACGGCCTCGACATTGAGGCAGCCGTTCTTGGACGCACCGAAGGAGACGGCGTCGATTCCGGCCTCATGGCTCATCTGGGCGGGCGTACAGCCGAGGGCGGCGCAGGCATTGGCGAAGCGAGCGCCGTCGAGATGCACCGGGAGGCCGTGGGCGTGGGCCACGTCGGTGATGCTGCGCAATTCATCCAGCGTGTAAAGCTGGCCCATTTCAGTGACCTGCGTGAGCGCGACGGTGCCCGGCTCGGACGCGTGGACGTCGCGCCGGGGCAGCGCGGCGATGGCGGCGGTAAGGTCGTCGGCCGTCATCTTGTCCTCGTGCCCCGTGAGGGTCAGGCGCGCGCCGCCGGTGTAGAATTCGGGCGCGTGGCATTCGTCGACCAGGATATGGGCGCGCGGCGTGCAGAAGATCGTCTGCCACGGCTGGGTGAGCGTGGCGAGCGCAAGGACGTTGGCCGCCGTGCCGGTGGCAACGAATTCGACCGCGGCGTCCGGGGCGGCGAAGACCTCGCGTACCTTGTCGCGAGCCGCGTCGGTGAGCGCATCGGTGCCGTAGGGCGCGGCGTGGCCGTCATTGGCGCGGGTCAGAGCGTCCATCACTTGGGGCAGGGCGGGGCCGGTGTTGTCGGAGCCTAGTCGCATCCCAACGGTTCCTCTATCAGGTGGTCTTCCCACTCGTCCTCCGAGATCTCGAATTCGGGCAAGGTGGCGTTTTGCACCGAGACGCCGGCGGCGTGCACGCTGTCGGGCGTGCCCGAGATGAGCGGGTGCCAGTCGAAAAGCGGCTTGCCGGTCCAGAGGAGCTTGTAGGCGCAGGTTTCGGGCAGCCAGTAGAGGCTGCCCTCGATATTCTTGGGCGATAGCGAGATGCATTCGGGCACGAACTGATGCCGGATGTCGTAATTGGCGCAGCGGCAGGTGCTGTCGTCGAAGAGGCGGCAGGCGATGCGGGTGAGGGCGACCTCGCCGGTGTCCTCGTCTTCCAGCTTGTTGAGGCAGCATTTGCCGCAGCCGTCGCAGAGCGCTTCCCATTCTTTCTGGGTCATGCGATCGAGCGGCACGGTTTCCCAGTAGCGCGGGCGCAGGCCGGAGCGGTCGATGGGGTCGGAGGTGTCGGTCATATTGCGGCCAGGATCGCGCGGGCGCGGTCGCAGTCGGCGTCCATCTGGGCGATGAAGGCCTCGAGGCTGTCGAAGGTCTCCTCGGGGCGGAGGTATTCGACGAGGGCGACCGAGAGGTCGGCGCCGTAGAGGTCGCCGGAGAAATCGAAGAGGAAGGTTTCGATATTGGGGACCTCGCCTTGGAACATGGGGCGCACGCCGAGGGAGGCGGCGCCGTGGTAGTGGCCCCGGTGCGGGCCGTCGAGCACGTCGACCAGAACGGCATAGACGCCGAAGCGGGGCGGGTGCAGACCCTCGATGGACATGTTGGCGGTGGGATAGCCCAAGTCGCGGCCGCGTTGTTCGCCGCCGATCACAGGGCCGTCGATACGGTGCCAGTGGCCCAGCATGGCGGCGGCGTCGCGGGGGCGGCCCTCGGTCAGGGCGGCGCGGATGGCGGTGGAGGAGACCTGGCCGTCGTCGCCTTCGAGCAGCGTGGCGATGGTGACGTCGAAGCCCATTTCGGCCCCAAAGCGTTGCAGGTCGGCGGCGGTGCCAGCACGACCCTTGCCGAAGCAGAAATCGGCGCCGACGACCACGTGTGTCAGGCCAAGCCCGTCGGCGATGACGTTGCGCGCGAATTCCTGCGGCGTCAGGCTGGCGAGAGCGGCGTTGAAATTCAGCTCATAGAGCCGCTCGACGCCCAGCTTGGCGAGGCGGTTGGCGCGTGCCTCGTGGCCCATCAGGCGGAAAGGCGGCGCGTCAGGGGCGAAATACTCGCGTGGGTGTGGCTCGAATGTCAGCACACCAAGGGGGCCGTCGCCCTTGCGGGCGAGGTCGATCACCGACTGGTGGCCCAGATGCACACCGTCGAAGTTGCCGATGGCGACGGAGGCGCCACGGTCCTGGGGGTCGATGAAGGTGTAATCGCGGATGATGCGCATGGCGCAGGGGTAGCCGGATGCGGTGGGGTGATCAAGAGGCGGTGCCGTGCATTGCACAGTGCCAAGCAACGGAATGCACCCTGATGCGTTGATGCAGCAGCAACTATATGAATGGAGAGAGTGAATGGCCGATAAACCGGTGCTGTATGGTTTCAACGGATCGACCTATGTGCGGACGGCGCGCATGGTCCTGATGGACAACGAGATTGATTACGACCAGGTGCATGTGAACGTGCTGGAAGGCGAACCCAAGCAGCCCGAACACCTGAAGCGGCATCCCTTTGGCAAGGTGCCGGTGATGGATATCGACGACATGCGCCTGCGGGAGTGCGACGCGATCTGCCGGTATATCGATGAAACGGGCAAAGGGCCGAGCCTTCAGCCCGACGACGCCAAAACGCGGGCCAAGATGAACGAGGCGATCAGCGTGTTCACCAGCTATGGATACGATACGCTGATGGGGGCGGCGGGGTATCACCTGTTTCCCGAGCTGATCGGCGGCAAGGATGACGACGCGCTGTCGAAGAACCTTGCGGATTCGCAGACGCTGAACGCGCTGCTGATGGACTGGGCCGATCCGTTCATCTGCGGCAAGCAGGCGACGCTGGCCGATTACATGCTGGCGCCGATGATCTTTTACGTGTCGCTGACGCCGGAGGCCGACCCGATCATCACGGGCAAGCTGGCGCGGTGGTGGGCCGCCGTGCAGGAGATAGAGAGCTTCAAGGCGACCGAGCCCGATCTGGGCTAGGCCGCCTCTCCCCCTTCCACCAGGGGCCGGGCCTCAGGTCTGGCTGGGGCCGCGCCGCTCGGTGACCGCCTGGCGGATAGCGGCCCAGTCGGCGGCTTCGGATTTGCGCCCGGCATCATGGGATTCGCGCATCTTGCGAGCGGCTTCGGCCTCGGCCTTGGGGCCGTGGGCGCTGAGCAAGGCGCGGGCATATTCTGCTGTCTGGATTGCATCCATCGGTTTCGTCCTCCCTATGGTTGTGCACTGACAAAACGCATCATACACGATTCGTGTTCCGGGCGTGTGACGCGTCGCGCTAATTCGCTGAGCGAATTAAGCGCGGATCAGTCGAACTTGCCGGTCGGGGCCAGCACGGTCGCCTCGCCCACCAAGACCTTCTTGCCGTCCACCAAGCAACGGGTTTCCAGCGTCACGCGGCGCTTGGCATAGTCGATGGCGATCACCTCGACCTCGGCCTCGACCATGTCGCCGGGGCGTACGGGGGCGAGGAATTTCAGGGTCTGGCCCATGTAGACGGTACCGTGCCCCGGAAGCTGTTCACCGATCACGGCAGAGATCAGGCCGGCGGTCAGCATCCCGTGGGCGATGCGGCCCTCGAAGATGGTGTCGCGGGCGTAATCGTCGTCCATGTGCACCGGGTTATGGTCGGTCGAAACCTCGGCGAACATGCGAATGTCCTCGTCGGTCACGACCTTGCGCAGCGATCGGGTCATTCCCATTTCGATCTCTTCGATCGTGATCGTTCCGCGCGGCATGTTGTCCAACATCAGACCCTCCATTTCCACCTGCGCCCATATCGGGTGCGCAATAAATAACACCTTACGGTAGGTAAGGTTGCAACTTTATTACTTTGCAGGCGCAGAAAATCAAGGATTATTTTGTCACCGGAGTTTGCCAATGGCGTAGGTGGGTGAGGACATTTCCTTTTGCAGGTAGGCGGTTAGCGCGTCCGGATCGGGCTGGTGCGACGTTTTGGTTTCCTCGGCCGCCAGCCCGCCGGTGATGAAGAGAGAATCGATATCCTCGCCGGTGGCGCCCTGGATATCGGTGGCGATGCCGTCGCCGATGGCGAGGATGCCGTCGCTGGAGATATCCTGGCCCAGGGCCGACAGGCGGCGGCGGGCGAGGTCGTAGATCGGCGGGTGCGGCTTGCCGAAATAGAGACTTTCGCCGCCCATCTCGGTGTAGAGCCGGGCCAGCGCGCCCGCGCACCACTCGCGCACATCGCCGCGATCGACGATGATGTCGGGGTTGGCGCAAAGGAGTTTCAGGCCCTTCTGCTTGGCGTAGAGGAAATCGGGGCGATTCGTGTCCGGGTCGGCCATCGGGTCATTCGGGCCGCAGCAGACGATGCCCTCGGCCTCCTTGAGGTCGACGCGCTCGATCTCGACGGGATCTTCGATCACCTCCAGGGGTTCGAAAAAGCCGGCGTCACGCTCCCACTCGCCCATGAACCAGACCTTGCGGCCTACCATACCGCGATACATGGCGGCGCGGGCGCTGTCGCCAGAGGTGGCGATGGCGTCGTAGCAGGCGGCGGGGACGCCGAAGCTGTCGAGCTGGGATTCGACGCCGGCGCGGGGCTTGGGGGAGTTGGTGACAAGCACCACGGTGCCGCCGTCGGCGCGGTAGGTCATCAGCGCCTCGACCGCGTCCGGGTAGGCGGTGACGCCGTTGTGCACGCACCCCCACAGGTCGACGAAAAGCGCGTCGTAATTTCCGGAAATGTCGGAGAGGGAATTGATGATCTGGGTCACTGGGATAAGGGCCTTTCGCGTCGGGTGAGCGTCGAAAATCCATATGCCAGCGAAGGTGCCGCTTGACCAGCGGGGTTTCGGCCCGGTGACGCGGGCCGAAACCGAAGTGGGGTTCTAGTGGACCGTGACCGGGTCGAGGTCGTTCTGGCGCGCCAGGACGAAGGCCATCTTGCGGTCGGCGACCAGCGCCAAGCGCTCGCCTTCCTCGTTGTGCACGGCGTAGAGCGTTTCCAGCTCGCCCACCTGCTCGCGCACATCGTCGGGCAGGTCATCGGCGTTGACCTGACGGACATAGACGATGGGACGTTCCATCTCTTGTTCGAAGTCGTACTGCGTGTCCATACTGATTACCCCTTGTTTATCTTGATGGTCTGAACCACCGTTTCTGGTGCGGCGCGCGTCAGGTCGACGTGCAGAAGCCCGTTTTCCATGATCGCCTCGCCCACTTCGACGCCGTCGGCCAGCACGAAGCTGCGCTGGAACTGGCGGGCGGCGATGCCGCGATGCAGGTAGACGCGGCCATCCGCGTCGTCGCGCTGGCGTCCGCGGATCACCAGTTGCCGGTCTTCCAGAGTGATCGACAGGTCTCCTTCGGCGAATCCGGCCACGGCCAGCGTGATGCGGTACGAATTCTCGGAGGTCTGTTCGATGTTGAAGGGCGGATAGCCTTCGTTCCCTGACTTGGCGCTGCGTTCCAGCAGGCGTTCCAATTGCTCGAAGCCGAGCATGTAGGGGTGCGATCCCATCGATAGCTTTGTCATGGGCGTGTCCTTATCCAGTCAAGCGACAGTCCGTATGTAAGGCCCCGTTCGCGGCGACCTCTTGAGATGAATATGGGGCCGTGGGGCGGGGCCTGCAAGGGCTATGCCGGCAAGAGGTTTGGCGCTATTGTCGGGAAACGCGGTGGTTTCGAGAGAGTCTTGCCCAAATGAACAAGTTCAACGAGCTGTCGATGAAGTCCGACGAGGTGCTGCGGGTGGAGCTGGAAGAGTTCCGCCGCCAGCACCGCGACCTTGACGAGGCGATCCTGGCGCTGGAGGAAAAGGGCACGAGTGATCCGTTGACCGTGAAACGCTTCAAGCAGCAGAAATTGCGTCTGAAGGATCGGATCTCGTGGATCGAGGATCGGCTGCTGCCGGATATCATTGCGTAGGCAGCGGCGATGGGTATAGTGCGCGCTCCGTAAAGGGGAGCGTGACATGGGCAATCCGCAGATCGGCATCATCATGGGCAGCCAGTCGGACTGGGCCACGATGAAGGAAGCCGCGGTGATTCTGGACGAGTTGGGCGTGGCCTATGAGACGCGCATCGTCTCGGCGCACCGCACGCCGGACCGGCTGTGGGAGTATGGCAAGACCGCTGTCGACCGCGGGCTGAAGGCGATCATTGCCGGGGCCGGGGGAGCGGCGCACCTGCCGGGGATGATGGCCAGCAAGACACGGGTGCCGGTCATTGGCGTGCCGGTTCAGACGAAGGCGCTGTCGGGGGTCGACAGTCTTTATTCCATCGTGCAGATGCCTAAGGGCTTTCCCGTGGCCACCATGGCGATCGGCGCGGCGGGCGCGGCCAATGCGGGCCTGATGGCGGCGGCGATCCTGGCCAATGAAGATGATGCGCTGGCCGACCGGCTGGACGAGTGGCGCGCGGCGCTGTCGGCCTCGATCCCCGAGGAGCCCAGCGATGACTGAACCTTTGCCGCAGGGGGCGGTGATCGGGATCCTGGGGGGCGGTCAACTGGGCCGGATGCTGTCCGTCGCGGCCAGCCGTCTGGGGTTCAAGACCTGCATTTTCGAGCCTGGGGGCGATTGCCCGGCGAGCCACGTGTCGAATTTTCACTTCCAGAAACCCTATGAGGACGAAGACGCGCTGCGGCAGTTCGCGGGGGCCGTGGATGTGGTGACCTATGAGTTCGAGAATATCCCGACCTCGGCCCTGGACGTGCTGGAAGAAGCCCGCCCGATCCGTCCGGGGCGCGAGGCGCTGCGGGTGAGCCAGGACAGGCTGACCGAGAAGGAATTCCTGACCGGATTGGGGCTGCGCACCGCGCCCTATGCCGACATCACCGACCTGCCGAGCCTTGAGGCCGCGCTGGAGGAGATGGGCACGCCCGCGATCCTGAAGACGCGGCGCTTTGGCTATGACGGCAAGGGGCAGGTGCGGATCAACGACGCGTCCGAGGCCGAGGCTGCGCTGGCCGAGATGCAGGGCGCGCCGGCGATCCTGGAAGGGTTTGTGGCGTTCAGCCACGAGGTGTCGGTGATCGGGGCGCGGGGCGTCGATGGGCAGGTGGCCTGTTTCGATCCGGGCGAGAACGTGCATCGCGACGGGATCCTGCACACCACCTCGGTGCCCGCCAAGCTGAGCACGGCGCAGCGGACGGATGCGGTGCTGCTGGCCGGACGGATATTGAACGCGCTTGACTATGTCGGCGTCATGGGCGTGGAGCTGTTCGTGACGCGTGAGGGGTTAATCGTGAACGAGATCGCGCCGCGGGTGCACAATTCGGGGCACTGGACGCAGCAGGGCTGCGCCGTGGACCAGTTCGAGCAGCATATCCGCGCGGTGGCGGGATGGCCGCTGGGCGATGGGTCGCGCTATGCGGACGTGGTGATGGAGAACCTGATCGGGGACGACATGGACCGGGTGCCTGACATTGCCGGGGAGGCCGGGGCGAGCTTGCACCTATACGGCAAGGCGGAGGCCAAGCCAGGGCGCAAGATGGGCCATGTGAACCGCGTCGGGCGCGCGGATTAACCGACGAAGCGGGCGGCGACGTCGCCTTTCATATAGGTGACCTGTCCGGCTGAAAGCGTGGCGCAGATGTCGCGTGTCTTGGCGTCGAGGATGACAAGATCGGCGCGCTGACCGGGACTAAGTGTGCCACGGTCGGTGAGACCGAGAAGCCGTGCCGGACCTGACGAGACCAGCCCCCATGCGGCGGCGAACTCCATCAAGCCGCCATCGGCCAGAAGGAAGGCGGCCCGGCGCATGGACGGGTAGTGATAGTCCGAGGCCAGCGCGTCGCACAGCCCCATAGCGATGAGGTCGAGCGCGCTGGCATTGCCCTTGTGCGAGCCGCCGCGCACCACGTTTGGCGCGCCCAGAACGACGGGCGCGCCGGTGGCACGCGCGGCCTCGGCTGCCTCGGCGGTTTCGGGAAACTCGGCGATGTGGACGCCGCGCGCGTCCCATGCGGCGCGCTGGGCGGCGGTGTTGTCGTCGTGACTGCCAAGGCGCACGGGCAGGTCCGAGAGCCGGGCGCAGAGGGCGTCGAGAGCGGCGGGAACGGCGTCCATCCCGGCGTGCAGCGCTTGGATGTCTTCGAGATGCCTGTCGGGGTTCTTTCCGATCCTGAGCGACTTGCCCACGTGGCCCGGGGGCGTCTTGCCCTTGGCCAGCAGGTCATGCGGCAGGTGGTCGTTGAACACCAGATAGGGGATGGCGTAGCGGGTGATCCAGTCCTCTATCGTGGCGTAATCTTCCAGCATGGAAATCTCGAAGCGCAGTTGCACGCGCAGGTCGGTGCCGACGCGGGGGCGGATATCGTCGAGGCTTTCCAGCACGCGCCGGGCGAAGTCCGGTCCGCGCATCCCGCCTTCCCAGCTGTAGAACTGCGCCAGCGTGGCGGTGGTGATGCCGTTGGCGGCCAGCTCGGCCTCGGCCACGATCAGGCCCTGGTCGAGATCCTTCATTGCGCCGCGCCGGGGCGCGAGGTGTTTCTCGAAGGCGTCGCCATGGGCGTCGACGAGGCCCGGCAGGATGAGGTGGCCCGAGAGGTCCACCTCGCGGACCGGTGTGGTGTCGGTGATCAGGCCGTCCGAGATTGCGAGCGGCGTATCTGCGAGGCCCGCGGGCGTCAGCACCTCGGCCCCGGTCAGGCGCAGGGCGAGGCTCATTCCGTGAGGCCCATGAACATGTCGGTGATGTTCATGTCGTGGTCGAACGCGCCGTCCTTCAGGAAGGCCAGCACCTGGGCGATGACGTAAGGGTTGTTCATCATGAAGGTGTGGCTGACGGGCAGTTCGATATGGTCGGCCATGCCGTCGACCTTGGTGGATTCGACCGAGACCTTGCCGTCATCGGCGCCTTCGATCAGGACAGAGAAATAGGGGTTGAGCGAGCGCGTGCCGGCGATGATTCCAAGCTCGAAATCCACCGGGGGCAGCGTGTTGGTGATGCTGTCGGTGCCGGTGTCGAGTTGCAGTCCGGCGGGGCCGTTCAACCACTCGAACAACTCCAGCCCGCCCAGCTGATCCACCAGTTCCGAGCCGTGGTTGGGCGGTCCCAGCATGACGACGCGGCCCATATCGGCGGGGCGATTGTCGCGCAGCCAGTGGCGCAGAAGGATGCCGCCCATGGAGTGGGTGACGAAATGTATCCTGTCTTCGCCACAGACGCGGGCGGCGTAGGGCAGGGTTTCCTCGGCCAGTTCGGCGATATCGAGTTCGGTCGAGGGATAATCGGTGCGGAAGGTGGTGTAGCCTTCGTTTTTCAGCACTTCCTCCATCACGATGAAGGAGGTCTCGGTCCGCGCCAGGCCATGCAGCAGGACCACGCAATCGGCCAGGGCCGGGGCGGGGAGCAGAAGGGCAAGGGCGGTGAGCGCGGCTTTCATGAAGACTGAGATAGGCGTTCCGGCGGCACAGATACAGCCCCGGCGCTCAGGTTTTGCGGCGGCGCGGCATGGAAAGCGCAACGCCGCCCAGAACGAGGGCGGAGGAGAGCACGATCTGCACGGTCAGGGACTCGTTCAGGATGAGGATACCGCCCAGGAGCGCGATGATCGGCACGGTGAGTTGGGCCACGGCGGCAACGGAGGCGGCGAGCGCGGGCAGGACGGTGTACCAGAGCGCGTACCCGAGGCCGGAGGTGACCGCGCCGGCGACAATGGCGAGGAGGATGCCGTAGGTGGTGAGAGGGGCGGCGTCAGCGGGGCTGGGCAGGGCGAGCCAGGCCAGCAGTCCGAAGGGTGCGGCGAGGGTGAAGTTGGCAGCGGTGGCCTGAAGCGCGTCCTTCGATTTGCGGCCCGCGAGGGAATAGACGCCCCAGCCGATGCCCGCCAACGCCATGAGCGCGCCATGCGCCGGGCTGACCGGCGTGCCGGCGCCGGGCCACATCAGCCAGGCGAGACCCGAAAGCGCCAGCGCCGCGCCGATCCAGCGGCGGGCGGGCAGGGATTCGCGCGTGAGGAGCGCGGCGGCGAACATGGTGATCTGGACCATGCCGAAGAGGATGAGCGCGCCCAAGCCGGCATCGAGCGCGGTATAGGCGAGCGAGAAGCCGTACATGTAGACCAAGAGAGAGACGACGCCCGCCACCCGCGCGGGCCCACCGAGGCGCAGCCCGCCGCGCAGGACGATGCAGAGACCGGCCAGCATCGCGGCCCCCGCCACCAGCCGGATCGCGCCGAACGGCACGGCGTCGATATGGCCGCCCGCCAACGCGAGGCGGTTGAGGATGGAGTTGGCGGCGAAGGCCACCATCGTCAGGGCGGTGAGCAGGAAGAGGCGCATGGGCCATGCGTAGCGCGTGGTGGGGCGGAAGGGAATTCACTTTGGCGGGGGCGGAATTTTGAAAAAATTCCGGGCAAATTTCTTTTGAAGAGATTTTCTGCGCCTGGCGTCAGGTTAGCTTCTCGAAGCCGGGCGTGTTCGCGTCTTCGGGGTGCTTGGCCAGGTGCTTGCGCTTGATCGTCTCGGAGGTGTCGCGGCTGCCGTCATGGCTCCACCCCGGGGGCTGGATGCAATAGTTCAGCCGGTCGCGCCAGGTGATGCCGGGCTGGATCACGTCGCGGAAGATGCCGACCCATTCGTGGAAGGCGACGCGGATCGGGTTGAAGGTGCCCAAGTTGCGGACGAGGCCGTAGTCGACTTTCTCACTGTCCTGCTCGGGGACGAAGGTGCCGAACATCTTGTCCCAGATGATGAAGACACCGGCGTAGTTGGCATCGAGATACCGCGCATTGCGGCCATGGTGGACGCGGTGATGCGAAGGCGTGTTCATCACCGCCTCGAACCAGCGGGGCAGGCGGGTGATCGCCTCGGTATGGATCCAGAACTGGTAGATCAGGTTCAGCCCGCCGCAAAACAGCACCATCGCGGGGTGAAAGCCCAAGAGGATCAGCGGTGCGCGGACCAGCATCATGAAGGTGAAGGTGCCGGTCCATGTCTGGCGCAGCGCGGTCGTGAGGTTGTAGTGTTGCGAGGAATGGTGGTTGACGTGGCTGGCCCAGACCCAGCGGATGCGGTGGCCGAACCGGTGCACCCAGTAATAGCGCAGGTCGTCGAGCACGAAACACAGGATCACCACCCAGACGGAGGTGCCCAAGTCGAGCGGCGTGATGGCCCAGAGCGCCATGAAGAAGCCGTAGGCCACGAAGCCCAGCAGGATGCCGGAGGCCACGTTGCCCGCGCCCATCACGAGCGAGGTCAGCGCGTCGTAGGTTTCGTACCGGCCGCCACGGCGCTTGAGAACGATCCATGTGAGTTCGATCAGGATGAGCGCGATGAAGACGGGCACGGCGAAGTTCACCACGTCGGGATAGGTCAGTTGATCGGTCATCGGGAAGCCTCCATCAGGCCGGGCCAGAGGCGGGCCTCGTCGGGGTCGAGTGTCAGGGTGATGCGCGGCGCGGTGTAGTCGGGCAGGGCGATGCGCAGGCCGTGGTCGGTCTGCGTGACCTTTGCACCGTCGAGATAGCGCGCGGTGGTGTCGGCGCCCATGGGCCAGACGACGCCGGGGCCTTGCGGTGTTTCGACAAGGGCGGCGTGGCAGTCGTGGCTGAGGATCACGCGGGTGGGCGCATCGTCGGGGAATTCGCGCAGCCAGGCGCGGCGGGCGGCGGCCTCGTCCTCGAACGTGGCGGGTTGCGACAGGCCGAGGAGGTGCAAGAGCACCGCAATGCCTGCGATGCCGAGCACGACCATCGGTAACAAGATGCTGAGCGGCATGTCCTCTTCCCTCGCGTCGTATCTAGCCCGGGAAGGGGGCGCACGATCAAGGGTGACGTTACGGCGTCGCCGCCCCCGCGCGGTCCAGCGCCTGCTCGAGGTCGGCGATGAGGTCGCCCGCATCCTCGATCCCGATGGACAGGCGCAGCAGGCGGGGATGGACGGGGAAGCCCTCGCCCGAGACGGTCTTGCGGTGTTCGATCAGGCTTTCGACGCCGCCCAGCGAGGTGGCGGGGTAGAACACCTCGCAATAGCGGCTGACGTCGATGGCGGTCTGCTCGGTCCCCTTGACGAGGATCGAGAGCATCCCACCATAGAGGCCGCCGGTCTGGCGCTTGGCGATCTCGTGATCGGGATGTGAAGGCAGGCCGGGATACATCACCTTCTCGATGCCCGGATGCCCTTCGAAATGTTGGGCCACGGCCAGGGCGTTCTCGGTCGCGCGTTCATAGCGCAGCATCAGCGTGCGCATCCCGCGAATGAGCAGGAAGGCATCGAAGGAATGGAGCACGGTGCCCTGAATCATGCGGACGTGAAAGATCTCGTCCCAGTAGGGGCCGGTTTCGCGGACCGAGAGCACGCCCGCGGTCACGTCGGAATGGCCGTTGAGGTACTTGGTGGCGGAATGGAACGAGATGTCCGCGCCAAGCTCCAGCGCGCGGGTGGCGCAGGGCGGCGTGCCGGTGCAGTCGGTGACCAGTTTCGCGCCGGCGGCATGGGCGATCTCGGCGGCGGCGGCGATGTCGGTCGTGTCCCAGTTGGGATTGTTGGGGGTCTCGACCCAGACAAGTGCTGTGTCGCTCTCGACCGTTGCTGCCTTCATCGCGTCGAGGTCGCCGGCGGGATAGGTGCTGACCCGCAGGCGGTTCTTGGCGGCGTAGGTTTTGAACTGCGCGAGGACGCCGTGATACATCACTTCCGGCACCACCACATGGGCGTCGGCGGGCAGGTGTTCGATGACCGCCGTGGCCGCGCCCATGCCCGAAGAAAAGAGCAGGCTTTCGGTCGCGCCTTCGAGGTCGGCGATGATTGCCTCGGCCTGTTCGGTGGTGACGTTGCTGTCGCGGCGGTACATGTAGCTTTGGCGCAGGGCATAGTTTTCATCCCGGGCATAGGTGGCGGCGGTCTGGATCTGCGGCACGATCGCGCCGGTGGCGGGATCGAGATAGCGCAGGGCCTGGGCCAGTTTGGTGGCGGGCGAGAGCGGGCGGTTGGGGCGGTGGGCCATGGGGCAATTCCTTTCAGCGTTGGCGCAAACCGTAGGCATTTGGTCCGCGATGGCAAGCCGGGTCAGAGCGGGCGCGCGGGTGGCACGGTTGGCGATTTGAGTCGCGCCTCGCGCCAGGCCAGAAGCGCGGCACCCGAGAGGACCGTGAGCGCGCCGAGGATGGATATCGCGTCGGGCAGGACCGAAAACACGGCGGCATCGTAGAGCGCGGCGAAGACCAGCGTGGCATAGAAGAATGGGGCCACGAAACTGGCATCGGCGCGGGCCATCGCATTGACGAAACAGGTTTGCGCGGTGGCCATCAAGAGGCCGATCCCCGCGAGCGCGGCCCATTGCGCCGGGGTGGGCGCGGTCCAGACGAAATAGGCCGCCGCACTGGCGATAAGGCAGCCGAAGAGGTTGTTGATCAGCAGGATTTGCAGCGGGCGTTCGCGGCCGGAGAGGAACTTGATCGCGATAAGCTCGCCCCCGAGGCAGGCGGCGGCGGCCAGGGCAAGGAGCGCGCCGGGCGCGATGGTGCCGCCGCCGGGGCGGGTGAGGATGAGCGCGCCCAGAAGGGCGATGGCGGCGGCGGTCCAGCGGACGGGGCCGACACGCTCGCCCAGGATCACGACCGCCAGCACCATGCCGAAAACCGGGTTCAGGAAGCTGATCGCGGTGGCGTCGGACAAGGGGATGAAGGCCGCGGCGGCGAACATCAGCGTGACGCCGCCCCAGCCCAGGCCAGAGCGCAGAAAGTGCAGCGGCAGCGCCGGGCGCACGAGGCGGAACCGCGTGCCGGCGGCGAAGGAGCCTATGGCGACGAGCGCGAAGACGAACCTGCCCTGGCTGATCTGCAACGGGTGCAGCGCGGGGCCGAGCGCGTCGGTGCCGAGCGCCTTGGCCAGAAGCGTGCAGCCGGCGATGAAGGCGGCGGCGGCAAGGGTCAAAAGCGCGGCGGCGCCGGGGTTCTGGGCGGGCGGTGTCATGGCCCGTCAAGTGGCAGGCGGGCGGGGGAAACTCAAGCGCCATGTCGCGGCGGGCAGAAAAGGCTTTGCGCGGGGCGTGGAACCGGCTATGAGACCGCGCATGATCGAACGCCGTACATATGCCATGAGCCGACGCCGCCGCACCTGCGCCTGACGTCCCGTTCGCCTGTTCGATCCCCCGGTGCCGGAGCGCACCAGACCCTTTCCACCATTGACGAACGCCCAGCCATACGGCACTCAAAGGGCTTCCATGTTTGAGGATACCCCAGATGATCCCCTCCGTTCTGCCGACCTATAACCGTGCACCGCTCAGCTTTGTCAAAGGCGAGGGCGCCTGGCTGATCGAGGCGGATGGTCGACGTTTCCTGGACCTTGGTGCGGGCATCGCGGTGAACGCGCTGGGCCACGCGCACCCGGCGCTGGTGGCGGCCCTGACCGAGCAGGCGGGGGCGCTTTGGCATACCTCGAACCTCTACCAGATCCCCAAGCAGCAGGAGCTGGCCGACAAGCTGGTGGCCGAGACCTTTGCGGACACGGCGTTCTTCTGCAATTCGGGCACCGAGGCCTGCGAGCTGGCGGTGAAGATGTGCCGCAAGTATTTCCATGACAAGGGCCAGCCGGAGCGGACCGATATCATCGCCTTCCAAGGGTCGTTTCACGGCCGGTCGAGCGCAGGAATTGCCGCCGCCGGGTCGGAGAAGATGACCAAGGGGTTCGGGCCGCTGTTGCCGGGATTCAAGCATGTGCCGTTCGGCGATCACGATGCGCTGCACGCCGCGATTGACGAGAACACCGCGGCGATCCTGCTGGAGCCGGTACTGGGCGAAGGCGGGATCAAGCCGGTTCCGGATCAATGCCTGAAAGGGCTGCGCGATCTTTGTGACGAGAAGGGCATTCTGCTGATTTTCGACGAGGTGCAGTGCGGGATGGGCCGGACCGGCAAGCTCTTTGCGCATGAGTGGTCGGGGGCCACGCCGGATATCATGATGGTCGCGAAGGGCATCGGCGGGGGCTTTCCGTTGGGCGCGGTGCTGGCCACTGAAGAGGCGGCGCGCGGTATGACGGCGGGCACGCATGGCTCGACCTATGGCGGCAACCCGCTGGGCTGTGCGGTGGGGTGCGCGGTGATGGATATCGTGGCCGACGCAGGTTTCCTGCACGAGGTGAACCGCAAGGCGGGGCTCTTTCGGCAGAAGCTAGAAGGGCTGGTGGCGGCGCATCCCGAGGTCTTCAAGGGCGTGCGCGGATCGGGCCTGATGCTTGGGCTGGAATGCGTGGCGACCAATACCGACGTGGTGGCCGCAGGCTATGACGCGGAAGTGACCGTGGTGCCGGCCGCCGAGAACGTGGTGCGCCTGTTGCCGCCGCTGATCATCTCGGACGACGAGATCGGCGAGGCCGTGGCGCGGCTGGACAAGGCCGCGACCGCGGTGAAGACGGCGCTGGCCGAGGCGTGAGGAGCGGGACGATGCAGCATTTTCTGGACATTCACACGACCGACGCGGGCGAATTGCGCGACATCATCGACGGGGCGCGGCACATGAAGACCGCGCGCGAGGGCCGTCCGCGCGGCGCGGCCGATGACGAACAGCCGCTGGCGGGCCGGATGGTCGCGCTGATCTTCGAGAAGCCGTCGACGCGGACGCGCACTAGCTTTGACGTGGGCGTGCGCCAGATGGGTGGCGAGACGATGGTGCTGTCGGGCGCGGACATGCAGCTGGGGCATGGCGAGACCATTGCCGATACCGCACGTGTGATGAGCCGCTACGTGGACCTGATCATGATCCGGACCTTCGATGAAAGCGTGCTGCAGGAGATGGCCGAATATGCCGACGTGCCGGTGATCAACGGGCTGACCGACCGCACGCATCCCTGCCAGATCATGGCCGACGTGATGACCTATGAAGAGCATCGCGGGCCGATCCGGGGCAAGAAGGTGGTCTGGGCCGGGGACGGCAATAACGTGTGTTCGTCGTTCCTGCACGCGGCGGGGCAGTTCGGGTTCGACATGACCTTTACCGGCCCGGCGCAGCTGGACCCAGAGGACGAGTTCGTGGGGCTGGCGCGCAAGGCGGGCAGCACGATCACCATCGAGCGCGACGCATTCAAGGCGGTGGAGGGCGCGGACCTTGTGGTGACCGACACCTGGGTCAGTATGCATGACAGCCAGTCGAGCAAGGAGCGGCGCCACAACATGCTGCGCCCCTACCAGGTGAATGCGGAATTGATGAAGCACGCCAAGGATGACGCGCTGTTCATGCATTGCCTGCCCGCACATCGCGAGGAAGAGGTGACGAGCCCGGTGATGGACGGGCCGCACTCGGTGGTTTTTGACGAGGCCGAGAACCGGCTGCACGCCCAAAAGGCGATCATGCGCTGGTGCCTGGGCGTCTGACGCCGGTCCGAGGGAGCGCGGTTCCCGCGCGCAGGTTTGTCTCGTCGTTGCCCTTGCGGGCGCCTCCTCGGGGCGGGCGGGTGGCAGGTGTGACGCCATCGTCCAGGCTTGCGGTTGCCTTGGGACAGGACGCGTCTGCGAAGAAAAGCGGCGGTGCGCGCGAAAGGCCGCAACGGTGGTGCGCGTTCCTTGGCATCGGGCGCGCAGCGGTCTAGGCTTAAATTACGGACGGCGCCCAGAGAGGAAGACCGCATGGCACGGGGCAAGGCACAGATCGGCGTTTACGGGTTGGGCACGATGGGCAGCGCCTTGGCGCTGAACATGGCCGAGAAAGGCTTTGCGGTGGCGGTGACGAACCGCGAAACCGACTGGATCGGGGATTTCGTGGACGAGGCGGGGCCGCTGGCCGCGCAGTTGCATCCGCATGAAAGCTTGCAGGATTTCGTGGCCGGGCTGAAGACGCCACGGGTGATGCTGTTCATGATCCCGTCAGGCGAACCGATGGACGCGATGATCGAGGAAGTGGCCCCCCTGTTGGACGAGGGCGACACGATCATCGACGGCGGGAATGCCGATTTCCACGACACCCGGCGGCGCGCGCAGGCGCTGGCCGAGAAGGGCCTGCATTTCGTCGGCATGGGTGTGTCGGGCGGCGAACAGGGTGCGCGGCACGGGCCGTCGATGATGGTGGGCGGCAGTGCGCACAGCTGGGAGCAGCTGCGCGACGTGCTGCGGGCGATTGCGGCGCGGTACGAGGATGACCCTTGCGTCGATCACCTTGGCCCCGACGGGGCGGGGCATTTCGTCAAGACCGTGCATAACGGTATCGAATATGCCGACATGCAGGTGATCGCCGAGATCTATGGCCTGCTGCATTACGGCTGCGTCTGGTCGCCGGCGCAGATCGGGGCGCTGTTTTCAAGCTGGAACGAAGGGCCGCTGAAATCCTACCTGGTGGAGATCACCGGCGAGCTTTTGGCCTATACCGACCCGGCGACGGGGCACCCGGTGGTGGACGTGATCCTGGACGCGGCGGGGCAGAAAGGCACCGGGCGCTGGACGGTGGTAGGGGCCGTGCGCATGGGCCAGGCCGCGACCATGATCGAGGCAGCGGTGGGCGCGCGCGCGTGGTCGTCGGAGAAGGACACGCGCATCAAGGCGCAGGACTTGCTGGGCGGAGAGCGCGGCCTGCTGTCGCTCGACGAGGACATCCTGAAGGAGGCTTTCATGGCGGCGCGGGTTCTGTGCTATGCGCAGGGGTTTCGCGTGCTGGAGGCGGCATCGCAGGAGTATGAGTGGCAGCTGGACCATGCGCGGATCGCCGAGGTCTGGCGCGCCGGATGCATTATTCGGTCGGTGTTGCTGGACGATATCGCGGCGGCGTTCCGCGAGGATCTGCCGCACGGGCAGTTGTTCCTGTCGCCGCGCTTCGCGGAGATCCTGAAACGCACGGTGCCGGCGCTGCGCAAGGTGGTGGCGGAGGCCGTGGTGGGTGGCCACGCGATACCGGCGCTGTCTGCGGCGCTGCAATGGTACGACAGTATGCGCCAGGGCTATGGCACCGCCAACATCATCCAGGCACAGCGGGATTTCTTCGGCTATCACGGCTTCGCCCGGTTGGGGCAGGAAGGCAAGTTTCACGGGCCGTGGTGGGACTGAGCCTTGCGCCCGAACGGCAAGCGTCTCGGGCGATGGCACGGTCGAGGCCCCTTGCAAGACCGGCGCGGGCGGCGTGGCTGAGGATTAGCCGGTCAGGCTGTCGAGCGCGAAGAAGATGAGTGCCGACATCAGCGCCGCGGCGGGCACCGTGATGACCCAGGCGGCGACGATGGTCATGAAATGGCTGCGCCGGACCAGCTTGCGGCGCCGGCGTTCCTCGGGGGCGAGGCGCTTGCCGGTGCCACCGGTGGTCAGGCCTTTCTGAAGGCGGCGTTCCATGTACCATTCGCGGAAGAAACCGACGCCGAAGACCCCGCCCACCGCGATATGCGTGGAACTGACGGGCAGGCCCAGCCAGCTGGCCACGATGACGGTGATCGCCGCCGACAGGGCGACGCAATAGGCGCGCATCGGGTCGAGCTTGGTGATCTGGCTGCCGACCATGCGGATGAGCTTGGGGCCAAAGAGGAACAGGCCGAAGGAGATGCCGAAGGCGCCGATGATCATGACCCAGATCGGGATCGCCACCTCGCCGGCGAAACCGCCCGCCTCGGACGCGTAGACGATGGCGGCCAAGGGTCCAACTGCATTGGCGACGTCATTCGCGCCGTGGGCGAAGGACAGGAGCGCCGCCGAGATGATGAGCGGCAGGCCGAACAGCGCCTTGAGCGAGCGGCGGCGGTTTTCCAGGCCCTGCGATTGGCGCCGGATCAGGGGAATGGTCAGGGCGTAGATCGCTACGCCGGTCGCCGCGCCGATCAGGAGCGCCGTACCGATGTCGATCTTGACGATACGTGTGAGGCCCTTCATCGCAAGGTAGGTGGCGAAGGTGCCGGCCATGAGGCCCACCAGGATCGGCACCCAGCGGCGGGCGGCGGCGATCTTGTCGTCGCGGTAGGCGATGCGGGTCTTGATCAGGGCGAGGAAGGCGGCAGCGATGACGCCGCCCAGTACCGGCGAAATCACCCAGCTGGCGGCGATGGCGCCCATGGTGGGCCAGTTCACCGTGGCAAGGCCCGCGGCGGCGATGCCCGCGCCCATGACGCCACCGACGACGGAATGGGTGGTCGAGACCGGCGCGCCGACCTTGGTGGCCAGGTTGACCCAAAGCGCGGCCGAGACCAGCGCGGCCATCATCGCCCAGATGAAGGTCTGTGCGTCCTGAATGCCGTCGGGGTCGATGATATCCTTGGAAATCGTCGACACCACGTCGCCCCCGGCCAGCAGGGCGCCCGCGCTTTCGCAGATGGCGGCGATGACGATGGCGCCGCCCATGGTGAGCGCGTTGGCCCCCACCGCCGGCCCCATGTTGTTGGCCACATCGTTGGCGCCGATATTGAGCGCCATGTAGGCGCCGAAGATGGCCGCGGCGATCACCACGACGGTATTGGGCGAAGAGCCGAAGACCAGCGCCGCGCCCAGGCCCGCGAGCACCATGAAGGCCAGCGCGATGCCGAGCGAGATCAGCGGCCGTGAGACATAGGCCGTCGCGTACTCGATCTGCGAGATGCGCCCGAGATCCTTGTCGAGCGTCTTCCACTGGTTGTTCTGCGGGTCCTCGGCCAACGGTCCCCTCCCGGTCCGGTTCGGGGCAGAGCGCTAGCCGGTCCAGCGCGGCGGTTCAATGCCGCGCTGTCATAAAACCGTTACATTTCCAGCAAAATGGCCTTGAGGCCCGGTTCCTGTACCATTTCCGCCGCATCGGCGGGGCTGACCCACCGGCGGGTGCGCTGATCATGTTCGGGGTAGATGTCGGCGAGCTGCTTGACGCGGACCTTGAACACCTCGACCTCGACCGGGGCGTCGTAGCCATCGTCGAGATGCTTGTCATAGGCATAGCTGCCGACATGGCCCTCGATCGTAGCGCAATCGGTCACGCCGGCCTCTTCCCAGGCTTCCTGCAGGGCGGCTTCAGCGGCTTTCTTGCCGTCCATCGGCCAGCCTTTGGGCACGATCCAGCGGCCCGTGCCCCGGCTGGTGATCAGCAGGACCTGCTTTTCCGCCGTAGGGGTGACGCGGTAACAAAGGGCGGCCACCTGCAATTCGGGTGGTCTGCGTAAAATCGGCTGGACGAACTCGGCCCAGGCCCGCTTCATCGTATTTGTCATTGTGCTGCTCGTCGTAAAAAAGTCTTTTCACTATTGTATATACGTTTCTTGCGCCAAAAATCAAATTTTTCGTTCAATTTAGCTGAATTGATCAGGACTTGCGCCGTTTGGCGCGCAAGGTCGGGTCGGCCTCGCGCGGGTTTTCGGGCCAGGGATGCTTGGGATACCGCCCGCGCATGTCCTTGCGCACGTCGGCATAGGAACTGTCCCAAAAGCCGGGAATGTCGAGCGTGGTCTGCACCGGGCGGCCCGCGGGCGACAGGAGCGTGACGCGCAGGGGCGTGCGGCCCACGGTGGGGTGGGTGGTCTGGCCGAACATTTCCTGCAGGCGCAGAGAGATTTCCGGGTGGTCGCCGGAATAGTCGATGGGAATGCGCCGCCCCAGCGGCGTGGTGAAATGCGCCGGGGCGGCGGCATCCAGGCGTTGCATCTGGTCATAGGTCAGGCGCGCGCGCAGGGCGTCCAGCATGTCGAAGCGTTTCCAGTCGGCGGCGGTCTTGAGGCCGGTGATATAGGGCAGGAGCCAGGTTTCGAGGTCTTCGAGGAGGGCGGCGTCGGTCATGTCGGGCAGGTCCTCGCCCGCTTCGCGCAAGAGCGCCACGCGGGCGGCGAAGCGGCGGGCGGGGTCGGACCAGTTGAGGCCGAGGTCGCGGATGCCGTCCAGCATGGCAAGGGCGATGGCGTCGTCGGGGGCGTCCTTCCACATGCGGTCGTCGAGGATGAGTGCGCCAAAGCGTTCCTGTTTGCGGGCGACGACGCGGCGCTCGCGGCGGTCCCAGTGGCAGACGTCGTGCCAGGCGATCTGGTCGGTAAAAAGCGCGCGGAGTTCGGAGTCTGACAGGGCGATTGCCTGCCGGATGCGGGCCTCGCGCGGGTTGCCGTCAAGGTCGGTGGCGACCAGCAGGCGTTGACCGGCCAAAGGGTCCTCGTCGGGTAAAAGCGCGCCCTTGCCGCCCGACAGAACGAAGCGTGGAGCGTCGCCCTTGCGGCGCAGGCCAATCCGGTCGGGGTAGGCGAGGGCGGCGCATTCGGCGTCGGACATTCCGCTGCCCGGTGTCGATTTTGCCTGTGAGGCCAAGCGCTTGGCCTCGGCCCGGATGCGCATGACCGTGCCGTGGTTGGCGGGGTGCGGGTGGCGGCCCTTGGGGTCGCGCAGGGCGGCCATGCGCAGGGTGAGGTCGACGGGTGCGCCACGCGGCAGGGGATCGCGATCGGCAAGCAGGGCTGCGAGCAGGGCCGCGTCCGGCCCGGCGGTGCCCAGCATGTGCGCGAGGCGCGGGTGCAGGGGGAGCTTGGCCAGCGTCTTGCCATGCTCGGTGATATGGTTCGAGCCATCGAGCGCGCCGAGCATCTGTAGCAGCGCCTGCGCCTCGGCGTAGCTGCCGGGGTTGGGCGGGGTCAGGAAGGGCAGGTCGTCCGGAGTGGCGCCCCAGAGCGCGAGTTCGAGGGCGAGGCCGGCAAGGTCGGTCGCCTCTATCTCTGCCGGGGGATAGGCGGGCAAGGCGCCTTCCTCGCCCTTGGTCCAGAGCCGGTAGCAGGTGCCTTCCGCAACGCGGCCCGCGCGGCCGGTGCGCTGTGTGGCCTCGGCGCGGGTGACGGGCTCGGTCACCAGCCGCGACATGCCGGAGCCGGGGTCGAACCGGGCGCGGCGGGACTTGCCGCCGTCGACCACCACGCGGATACCCTCTATGGTCAGCGAGGTTTCGGCGATGGAGGTGGCAAGGACCACCTTTCGGCCTTGGGTCACGGGCGCGATGGCGGCGCGCTGGGCGGCGAAGTCCATCGCGCCGAAGAGGGGGCGGATCTGGCAGTCGGGCGGCAGGCGGTCTTTCAGCAGGGCCTCGGTGCGGCGGATCTCGCCTTCGCCGGGCAGGAAGACGAGCACGCCGCCGGTGGTCTCGGAAACGGCCTTGGCGACGAGGTCGGCAAGGGCCGCGTCCCACCTTGTTTTCTTGGGCGTTGGCGTGTCGAGGTGGCGGGTCTCGACCGGGAAGCTGCGGCCTTGGGACGTGACGATGGGGGCCTGCATCAGCTCGGCCACCGGGGCGGCGTCGAGCGTGGCGGACATGGCCAGCAGCATGAGGTCGTCGCGCAGGGCGCCGGCCACTTCGAGGCAGAGGGCGAGGCCCAGATCGGCGTTGAGGGAGCGTTCGTGGAATTCGTCGAAGATCACCGCGCCGATGCCGGTGAGTTCCGGGTCGGACTGGATGCGGCGGGTGAGGATGCCTTCGGTGACGACCTCGATCCGGGTCGCCTCGGAGACCTTGGCGTCGCCGCGCACGCGGTAGCCTACTGTTTCGCCTGGCTTTTCGCCGAGCGTGGACGCCATGCGCTCGGCCGCGGCACGGGCGGCGAGGCGGCGCGGCTCCAGCATGACGATGCGGCCCTGGGTGAGCCCGACGGCCAGCATTTCAAGGGGCACGACGGTGGTCTTGCCGGCACCGGGCGGCGCTTGCAGCACGGCGCGGCCGGTGTCGCGCAGCGCGGTGAGCAGCGCCGGGATGGCGTCGTCGATGGGGAGCCTGTCGCGGGTCATGCCCGCCTTATCGGCGATGCATCGACACTTGACCATACCGGGTGCGCACGACCACGCTGTCGGCGCGCATGGTGTTTCCCTGCGGGACGTAGACGATCGACACGGGCGCAGTGCTGTGGCGCAGTTCGCGCTGGGAATAGCCGGCGATGCGGCGGTACTGGCCCGAGCATTGCACCCGCCCGCCGTCCAGCGCCTTGCGGCTGGTGAGGCTGAGGCGGGCGTGGCGGTGGCCGTCGTAAACGTCTGCATTCAAAGAACAAAGTTCGCCCGGGTCTTGGTCGCGCAGGGCGGCGTAAAGGGCCGTCAACGGGTCGTAGGCGCCGGGCAGGGTGCGGGGGTTCACCGCCGGCGCGCTGCTGCCGGTGTCGCCGGTGACGCGGGTGGCGACGCCGCCGGAAAAGCCGATCTTGAGGTTGGTCGAGCGGCGGCCCCCCTCGGACGTGACCTCGGAATAGCTGGAGGGGACGAAGCGGTTGCCGGACTTGCGGCCCTGGACGGAGAGGTCGAAGCTGGCCTGTTTCAGCGCCGACATCGCACCCGTTGTGGCGAAGCGGGCGCGCGTGCTGTAGGCGCTGGCGGTCTCGGTGCTGGCCATGGCCATTTCGCCCACCTTGGCGCCGATCAGGCGGACGTCGTAGCGCGCCTGGGTGCTGTCGGCCAGCGCGGTGGTCGCGGCGAGGGCCGTGAACAGCGCCGCGAGGGCGGAATAGGTTAACCGGGTCTTAACTGTCACGTGCGGGCCTCTTGCATTGCATCCGTGAAAGGACATGGCGCAAGACACAAGGTAACACGTTCGGCCCGGATTTCATCCCGGCATCTGGAGCGGGACCGTGCGGGAGTGTGGCGTGCACGTGGTTACGATTTGGTAAACCGGCCCGGCGGTGCCGGGGATGCCCGTGGTTGCTGGACATTTCCGGCCCGGCTGGGGCACAAGGCGGAAGGCCCTGACAGGGGCGCCGCGGCGCGCCCCGGACCGGAGGAGACGACGCGCGATGACCGACACCGAAAAGCTTGCCGATCAGTTGTTGGCACAGGAACGCCGGGCGCTGGCGCGGGCGATCACGCTGGTGGAAAGCGGGCGGGCCGATCACCGCGAGGCGGCGCAGGCCCTGCTGGACCGGGTCGCGGGGCATGGCAAGCAGGCGATCCGCATCGGTCTGTCGGGCACGCCGGGGGTGGGAAAAAGCACGTTTATCGAGGCGTTTGGCATGATGCTGACCGGCATGGGGCTGCGCGTGGCGGTGCTGGCCGTCGATCCCAGTTCGGCGCGGTCGGGCGGGTCGATCCTGGGCGACAAGACGCGGATGGAGCGGCTGAGCCGCGAGCCGGGCGCGTTCATCCGCCCCTCGCCCAGCCAGACGCATCTGGGCGGCGTGGCGCGACGCACGCGCGAGGCGGTGACGCTGTGCGAGGCGGCCGGGTTCAACGTGGTTCTGATCGAGACGGTGGGCGTGGGACAGTCCGAAACGGTGGTGTCGGAGATGTGCGATCTGTTCCTGTTGCTGCTGGCCCCGGCGGGCGGCGACGAGTTGCAGGGGGTGAAGCGCGGGATCATGGAGATTGCCGATCTGATCCTTGTGAACAAGGCCGATGGCGAGTTGAAATCGGCGGCGACGCGGACCTGCAGCGACTATTCCGGGGCGTTGCGGTTGCTGCGCAAACGGCCACAGGATCCGGAGGGTTTTCCCAAGGCGATGATGGTGTCGGCCTTGCAGGACGAAGGGTTGAAAGCGGCCTGGGACGAGATGAACGCGCTGATCGACTGGCGCCGTGAGAACGGGCATTTCGATGCGCGGCGCGAGGCGCAGGCGCGGTACTGGTTCGGCGAGGAAGTGAAGCGGGGCCTGATGGCGCAGCTGGAAACGCCGGAGGCGCGGGCGTTGATGGAAGAGGGCGCCGAGGATGTGGCGGCGGGGCGCACGGTGCCCAGCGTGGCGGCGCAGAGCGTGTTGGATCGGCTTTCCGTGTCGAAGGATTAACTTGCCCGGAGCGGCGAAATCGACGTCGGTATCGCGTCGGTATTCGGGGGGTATGGCGGCGGTGCGGTTGGCGCGGGGTCGCAGTTAACGGGGCGTGCGCGGTTAATGGATGGTTAACGGGGGTACGCGTGGGTTTTCACCCACCCTACGCGGTTGGGTGGGGGCGGGATGGCGGGGTGGAACCCCGCCCTACGAGGTCCCGGATCACGTCCGGGACGGGCGCGCGGGCGGGGTGGTGGCGTCAGAGGTCCACGCGGGTGACGGTGTAGCCCTTGTCTTCGAGAAGCTTGAGGATGCCGACCTCGCCGGGCAGGTGGCCGGCGCCGACGGCGATGAGCACGTGGTCGCCGGGTGCGACCTGCGCTTCCAGCCGGTCGATCCAGCCCAGGTTGCGTTTTTCAAGCAGCAGGTCCTCGACCATGGCGAAGCCCTCGGCGCCGGCCTCGCCGCCGTATTCCTCGGAGACGTAGCGAGAGAAGACCAGGGTCAGCGCGATCTCTTCCGCAAGATAGCGTTCGCGGATCGTGTAGGAGAGGTCGTTCATGTCGCCGGGCCAGGCGAGCGACATGCGGATCATCTCGATCTGGTCGTCCATCGGGAAGCTGTCGAGAAGGGTCAGCAGGGCGTCGAACTCCTCGAGCGAGCGGCTGGGATTGCCGGTTTCGGCGGCGCGGTTGCCCACCAGCATGTCGATGCCTTCGGCCTCGAACGCGCCGGCCTGCGCCTCGCACGGGCCTATGCCCAGCATCATCCCGGCCCAGAGCGGCTTGAACTTGGCGGCCATGAAGCCGGGGATCATGCGGGCCTGCATTTCGGCGCGGTAGTGCTGCCAGTCTTCCTCGCCCAGAAGGTCGGGCAGGGTGGGGCCCTCGGTGATGAACATGAGCGACGGGTTTTCGGCCATCGCGCGCTGCATCGCCATCTGGTCGTCGTTGGAGATTTCCAGGTAGATCTTGTCGGCCTCTTCGATCATCGGGGTCAGACGGTCGAGATGGGCGTCGGTCAGGCGGTGCTTGAAATGGTAGGTGCCGAAGATGTCGATCACGGTGTCGCCGCGCGTGGCCTGCCACAGGAGGCCCTCGGGGTGGGGCATTGCGGCGGCCTCGGACTGCATGCTGTCAAGGGTTTCGGCGGGCAGCGCGTCGATCAGGTCGGCCCCGCCGCAGGTGTCGCCTGGTGCCTCTTGCGCGGCGGCGGGCAGGGCGAGGCCGAGCGTGACAAGGAGCGGGGCCAGCAGCAAGGTGCGGAAAGTTTTCATCATCTGACCCCTTGTTTTACGTACTTCGAACAAGATGTAGAGGGGCAGGGCGATGCGCGCAACAACGCCCCCCGCCTGATGGCGCAAAATTTTCCAAGACTCGTGTTGACAGCCTCGTGATCGCTCCTTAGCTATGCGCCGTTAGCACTCGACTACGGTGAGTGCTAACGGCCTCCGCAGGGAGGCGTGAGGGAAACTTGATAGCCAAGGAGCAAGAGCTATGGCATTCAAACCGCTGCATGACCGCGTGCTTGTACGCCGCGTTGAGAGCGAAGAAAAAACCGCTGGTGGGCTGATTATCCCCGACAGTGCCAAGGAAAAACCCAGCGAAGGTGAAGTCGTTGCTGTTGGCGATGGCGCGCGCAAGGATAACGGCGAGCTGATCGAGATGGCCGTGTCCGTGGGCGATCGCATCCTGTTCGGCAAATGGTCGGGCACGGAGATCACGATCGACGGCGAAGAGCTGCTGATCATGAAGGAAAGCGACATCCTGGGTGTGATCACGGACAAGAAGGCCGCGAAAGCCGCCTGAACGCCCCGGATCGTATCCTCAGCTGAACATCAACCAAAGACATCAGGAGCGACTTAAATGTCTGCAAAAGACGTGAAATTCGATACCGATGCCCGCAACAAGATGCTGCGCGGCGTCAACGTCCTGGCCGATGCGGTCAAAGTGACCCTTGGCCCCAAAGGCCGTAACGTGGTTCTGGACAAATCCTTTGGCGCGCCGCGCATCACCAAGGACGGTGTGTCGGTTGCCAAGGAAATCGAGCTGGAAGACAAGTTCGAGAACATGGGCGCGCAAATGGTGAAAGAAGTCGCCAGCCGCACCAATGACGAAGCCGGCGACGGCACCACCACCGCGACCGTCTTGGCCCAAGCCATCGTGAAAGAAGGCATGAAGGCCGTGGCCGCGGGCATGAACCCGATGGACCTGAAGCGCGGCATCGACCTGGCCACCACCAAGGTCGTGGAAGCCATCAAGAACGCGGCCCGCGAAGTCAACGACTCGAGCGAAGTCGCACAGGTCGGCACCGTGTCGGCCAACGGCGAAGCCGAGATCGGCCAGATGATCGCGGACGCGATGCAGAAAGTCGGCAACGAAGGCGTCATCACCGTCGAAGAGAACAAAGGCCTCGTGACCGAGACCGACGTCGTCGAGGGTATGCAGTTCGACCGTGGCTACCTGAGCCCCTACTTCGTGACCAACGCCGACAAGATGACCACCGAGCTGGAAGACTGCATGATCCTGCTGCACGAGAAGAAACTCTCGTCGCTGCAGCCGATGGTGCCGCTGCTGGAATCGGTGATCCAGTCGCAGAAACCGCTGCTGATCATCGCGGAAGACGTCGAAGGCGAAGCGCTGGCGACCCTCGTGGTCAACAAGCTGCGCGGTGGCCTGAAGATCGCCGCCGTCAAGGCGCCGGGCTTTGGTGACCGTCGCAAGGCCATGCTGCAGGACATCGCGATCCTGACCGGCGGCCAGGTCATCTCCGAAGATCTGGGCATGAAGCTGGAAAGCGTCACGATGGACATGCTGGGCTCTGCCAAGAAAGTGCAGATCACCAAGGATGAGACCACCATCGTCGACGGTGCGGGCGAGAAATCCGAGATCGAGGCACGGGTCAGCCAGATCCGTCAGCAGATCGAGGACACCACCAGCGACTACGACCGCGAGAAGCTGCAAGAGCGCGTGGCCAAGCTGGCCGGCGGCGTTGCCGTCATCCGCGTGGGCGGCATGACCGAAGTCGAAGTGAAAGAGCGCAAGGACCGTGTCGATGACGCGCTGAACGCGACCCGCGCGGCCGTTCAGGAAGGTATCGTCGTGGGCGGCGGTGTTGCGCTGGTTCAGGGTGCGAAAGCACTGGACGGCCTGGAAGGCGCCAACAGCGACCAGAACAACGGCATCGCCATCGTGCGTCGTGCGCTGGAAGCGCCGCTGCGTCAGATCGCAGAGAACGCCGGTGTGGACGGCTCGGTTGTCGCGGGCAAGATCCGCGAGTCCGAAGACCCGAAATTCGGCTTCAACGCGCAGACCGAAGAATATGGCGACATGTTCAAGTACGGTGTGATCGACCCCGCGAAGGTCGTGCGCACGGCTCTGGAAGATGCGGCCTCGATCGCGGGTCTGCTGATCACGACGGAGGCGATGGTAGCCGATAAACCGCAAAAGGAAGGCGCGGGCGCCGGCGGCGGCATGCCTGACATGGGCGGAATGGGCGGCATGATGTAAGCCAAGTCGTTCGCCTTCGGGCGAATGGCGCACCCGGCGGGCATTCGACGCCGTCAAATGCCGAGAGGGTGACGAAGAGAAAAGAGGGGCCGTCCCGATGGGGCGGCCCTTTTCGCATTGTGTCAGATATTCATTTCCTGCCAGAGCGCCTCTGCACGCTGGCGTAGCTCTGCTCCGTCCGGGGCGCGAAAACAGCTTGAGAAATGTTCCTCGAAGCGTTCGTGCAGGTCCGGCTGGCTTTCATAATATCCGGTGTCGGCATTCTTGAGGCTGGAATAAAGCTCGGCGTCGTCCAGCAGCCGGGCGGCGTGTTCCTGACACAGACAAATTTGTGCCATGGCACGTTCCGACACGTCGTACCCCCGGCTTTCCATTGCTTGCAACTGAAGTGGATAGCATTGCGCGATAAAGGCATCCGGGCTGTCCGGGATGCCGCCGGTCTGCGGCGCAGGTGCGACATCGGGTAGTGTGACGTTCATGACCTTTGCCAGTCCGGCCTCGAGTTGCCGGAACCCATCGCCGTCACAGCCCTGTTGGGAAATCAATTCGAGGACGGCACTGCGGACTGATGAGATCGAGCGGGTCTGGTAGGTGCGAATGTTGGCGCGCGCCCAGCCCGCGAATTCGCGGCGCACGCGCAACGCATCATCGAATTCGTCCGTTTCGCTGTACTTGTAGTTGCCAAAGCCGTCACGGGTCGTGGTGGTTCTGGTGATCCTGACCGGGATCGTGACGGCGTCCGGCCCATAGCACGCCTTGACATGTTTCGAGATCGCCTGAAGCGCGAGCATGGCGTCGGTGGTGATTTCGGCGGGGTTTGCCATTATCGGGTCACCTCTGAGAATGGCCATCAGCCCGGGATGAGAGGTTGCGTGATCCCGCAAGGAGGGTGGGATGGTGACGACGTCTGCGTTCGCGGCGGCAGCGGTCAGCCGGTATTCCCGCTGCCAGCCGTCGTTGCCATCGAAGACATAGAGCAGGATCGACGGGTTGGCGTGCTGAGTCGTCGCGGAAAAGGCGGACAGAACGCCGGTCAGGCTAGAGTCCCCGCCCCTGATATCTGTCCCGCGCAGCACGTCCCCGACACGTGCGCCCTGCGACGCGGCCGCGCCGCGCGGCTTGAGCGCCGCGACGAAAGCGCGGTTCTCGTGCTCTTGAAAGTATATTCCGAAGCGGTCCCACGCGACGGTTTGACCGTCTTGCGCCAGTGCGTGGTTCAGTCGACGGGAGAGGTCTGGGGTGATCCCGTACAAACCGGCCTCGCGCGCGGTCTGGATCGGATTGTCCTGCGCCAATGCGGCTTTGGTCATGAACAGCGCAAGCGTCATCGTGACCGTGAAGAGCGTCAGAAATCGTTTCATCATTTAAATCCCGGATCGGCCAATAGTGACAGAATGCACCATCGACCGAGTCGGAACAATCCGGCGGTTTTGCCGTGATCTAGTCCTTCAGGCGGCGAAAAACCCAGAGTTTCGCGGCGCGTCAGCGATCCGCAGGGAGGGTTTTCGCGGCGCGGCTGTCGCACCCTTGAGCACGGCGCAAAGTTCGGCATGGACCTCTTCGATCTCGTGGGTGTCGCCTGACAGAGCAATGGCCGGGGCCTGTTTGCCGGCGACGCGCACCAGAAGCGTGGCCAATCCGCCGGGCTGGGCCGGGCGGTGCAGGAAGACGCTTTCGATCGAGCCCAGATCGATCTCGCGGCTGATGCGGGCCTGATCGTGCATGTTGATCTTGGTCAGGGTCAGCTTGCCGGCCTGCATGTCCAGTGTCATGCGCCGGCGGAATCCGCGGGTGCCGTAGACAAAGACGCCGAGGCCGGCCAGCGCCATCAGTGACGCAATCATTCCGTAGGCGGCCAGGCGCCCGGTTTCGGGATCGACCGGCAGGAAGAACCACATGGTGACCGAGCCCATGACCATGACGATGCCCGCGATGCGCAGGGCCATTTCGGTCAGCGCCTCGATCTTGAAACGCTCGAACCGCTCGCCGGCCACGAGGCCCTGTGCCGTGGCTGTCATGTCGACGGTGTGCAGACCCGCCTTGGTGTTGGAGTCCAGATAGGCCATGTAGGGGTTCCTTTTCGCTGTCGTTGGACAAGCGTTAAGGATGAATCCGGGCCGGATTGCGGCGTCTGCAAAGCGATATGGTGCCGAAAGGGGGGAATTCGCGTGATGGTTGTGGCGTGGAGCGGGGCGACAGCGCCCGGCACGAAAGGTCAGACCGGAGATTTGGGACGGACGATGTGGTAGCTGCCGCTCATGTATGTCAGCGGTTTTTCACCTGCGTCCGAAATGCCGGTGACGTCACCGATGCAGATGGCGTGGCTGCCGTGAACGTGGCGGTCCGTGAGGGCGCAGGAAAATGCCGTGGCGCGGGGCAGGAGCGGGCCGTATTCGGTGTCCGAGATCTCGACCCCTTCGAAGCGGTCTGGCATGTCGGCGTCGAACATGCCGGCGAAGCGCTGCGCGAGGTGATCGGCGTCCTCGGGCAGGATGTTGACGCAGAACACGCCGTTCGAGGCGACCGCGCGCGCGATGGTGCTGTCGGCCTTGAGGCACACCAGCACCAGAGGCGGATCGGCCGAGAGCGAGGTGAACGCGCTGACCGTCGCGCCCGCGCGGCCGGCGGGGCCGTCGGTGGTGACGACGGTGACCGTGGCGGCCACCTGTCGCATGGCCCCGATGAATGCGTCGCGCGCGTTAGTCATTCAGATGCCCTTGTGGCCGAACCCGTTCCCCCCGAGTGGCCCTTATGCTGGCATCCCGGGCGGGGATGTCAATGGCGGAGGGCGGGTGCGGGCAATTGCACCCCCCTTGGTTTGGCCCTATCAGAGCGGCTATGACCGCTGTTTCCGACGCCATTGCAATCATGCCTTACGACGTCCGGCCGGGCCTTCGGCCGGGGCGGGTGCCGCTGGACCGGCTGGTCTGGCCCCGGGGGCGGCCCGATCGGCTGGCGGGGGCGGACAGGACGCTGCGCGACCTGGGGCCGGACGATCACCTGGTGGTCTATACGTCGAGCCTGCTGTACCGGCGGCCCTGGCTCGGCACGCGGGCGAAGGTGTCGGTGATGGTGCTGGAACCAGAGGCCATTCACGGTGACCACATGCAGAAGCTGCGCCGCCAGTACGCGCGATTTCACAAGGTGCTATGTTCCAATGCCGACCTGCTGGCCGCGATCCCGAACGGGGTGCTGTTTCCGCTGGGCTGTACCTGGGTCGGGGACTGGACGAAGCTGGACCTGACGAAGACGAAGGCGTGCAGCCTGATCGCCTCGGCCAAGCGGTCGCAGGAGGGGCATACGCTGCGCCATAGCATGGCGGATTTCGCCCGCGCCGAAGGGCTGGACGTGGACGTGATGGGCGGCGGGTATCAGCCGTTCGAGCACAAGGCCGACGGGCTGGCGCCCTATCGCTTTTCGCTGGTGATCGAGAACGTGCGGGAGGTGAATTATTTCACCGAAAAGCTGATCGACGCGGTGTTGTGCAAATGCGTGCCGATCTACTGGGGGTGTCCGAATATCGCGGAGTTCATCGACCCTGCCGGTATGATCGTCTGCGAGAGCGAGGCGGAGATGAAAGCGGCGGTGCAGGACCTGTCCGAGGCGCGCTATGCCGCGCTGTTGCCCAAGCTGGAGGCGGCGATCCCGCAGGCGGCGGTCTATGCCGAGTTCTACGAGCGGGCGGCGCGGGCGGTTCTGGGCGACGGGCACTCGGGCCAGATGCCGTAAAGCGCGTGCAGCCGTGCCGCAGCGGCGCGGTTGGCGGTGTCGCGGGCGGTGGTGTCTTGCAGGGCATGGGCGTCGTCATAGGCCGGGTGCATGTGCTGGCGGGCCGATGGGCGGGTGCGCAGGGGGATGCCTTGGCGCGCGAGTTGACCAGAGAGCCAGATGTCATCGACGGCGACCGCCTCGGGCGGTGGGTCCATGTCCATCGCGGCGAGCCAGGCGGGGCGGATGCAGACGCCCGCGAACCCCTGGGCGATGTCGGTGCCGGTGCCCGTGCGGCCAAGGCGGGCGATGTCCCAGGCCTGGCCGGTTGTAGCCGCGTCGCCTTTCGTCAGAAGCTGCGCGGCCCAGCCGGGCGCATAAAGCCAGTCGTCATCGCAGTAGATCAGGCGCAGGTCCGTGCCGGCGAGGGCGCGCGCGGCGGGCAGGGCCTTGGTTGCGGGACCGATATCGGTGTCGCTGCGCAGCAGGGTGACTCCGTCCGGCAGGGGCGGTGGGGCGACCGGGCCGGGAAAGCGGCTGTACTGCGCGGGCAAGGTGAGAAAGACATGCGTCGGGGCGGGGCGCTGGGCGAGCAGGGCGGCAAGGACGGGGCCAAGCCGGGAGAACCGTGGCGGGATGGAGGTGAGCGAGATGGCGTACATGGGCAGGCTGTGAGGCAACCGGAGGCTGGGGATCAGGCCGTTTGTGCGCCAAGGCGGCGCTGGTCCACAAGCAGATCGGTGATCATCGCGCCGAGCCACATGGAAAAGAGCGCCACCCACGCGGTGCCGGCAAAGATCGACGCCCCGGTGACGCCGTTGCCGATGGAGCAGCCCCCGGCCAGCATCGCGCCGAAGCCCATCATCACCGCGCCGGTCATCATGCGGCGCATGTTGGCGGCGTCCTCGAAGCCCTGAAACCGGAACTCGCGGGCGAAGGACGACGCGAGGAACGATCCGAGGAACACGCCCGGCACCAGGCCGATGTCGAAGGTCAGCATCGGGTCGGAGACGAGGAAGAACATCAATGCGTTGGCCGAGGGGCCGCTGAACGTCGCACTTTCGACCGAGACGGGATCGAAGCTGACCGTGGAGAGCGCGAAGGTCGACACCCACCCCACGGCGACGGCGAAGCCCACGCCGGAGGCGAAGATCAGGCGGGCGGCGCCGATGCGGTTGCGGCGCGCCACAACGAGGGCGAGCACGGCGAAGCCAAGGCCGATCAACAGGCCACTGTAGGAGGGCAGGCCGAGCGTGCTGAGCAGGGCCATGTTGTGCCCCCCTTGGGTGGTCCAGAGCGCGGCAAGGTCGGTGCGGGTGCCAGAGAGCATACCCGAAAGGCTCATCTAGGCGGCGACGGCAAAGACCAGGCCGGCGGTGATGGCGCGCAGGTTGCCGGTGGCCGCGAGCACCAGAAGGCGACCGGGACAGCCGCGCGCCAGGATCATACCGATGCCGAAGACCAGCCCGCCGATCACCGCGCCCGACCAGCTGCCGGGGATGGCCATCATGCGGGCATCAGACGCGGGGAAGAGCCTGAGCAGTTGCGCGCCCTGCACCCAGACGACCGCCGTGGAAAAGGTCAGGAACCACACCGCGATGCGGTCGCCCATGCGGCCCCGGGCGAATTCCACCGCCGCCGCGCGCAGGCAGAAGCGCGAGCGTTGCGCCGCGACGCCGAAGATCACGCCGGTCAGCAGGCCCAGCAAAGCCGCCGCCGGGGCTTCGCCGATCCATTCCACCAGGGCGAGAACGTCCATGACCCGTGCCTTTCCTTTGGCGGGTGTCCTGCCATGGGCAACGCCGAACAGCCTTGATCCAGATCAGGTTGCGTATTTGCGCACAGCCGCTTTGCGACGGAAGGAATGGTCAAAGCCGGAAGATGGGCGTAAAGCCTGCATATGGCGAGAACGTATCCCCTTGAACTGGCGCGTGAGCTGCCGCTGTGGAAGCGGCCGGTGGCGCTCTTGTTCCTGATGGCGGCGGCGATGCCGCTGGCCTTTGCGACGTGGTCGGCGCTGCTCAATAACTTCGTCATCGAGGCGGCAGGGTTCGATGGCTCGGATATCGGCTGGCTGCACACGGTGCGGGAAATTCCCGGCTTCCTGGCCATCGGGGTGATCGCCATCATCATCTTCATGCGCGAGCAGACGCTGGCGCTGGTGTCGCTGATCCTGCTGGGTGTGGCGACGGCGATTACGGCATGGTTTCCCAGCCTTGGCGGGATCCTGACGATCACGATGCTGAGCTCCATCGGGTTTCACTATTTCGAGACGGTGAACCAGTCGTTGCAGCTGCAATGGCTGAAGAAGGAGCGCGCGCCGCAGATGCTGGGCTGGCTGCTGGCCGCCGGGTCTGGCACGACGTTGGTGGCTTATGTGCTGATCGTGATGACGTGGGAGACGCTGGATCTGAGCTATAACACCGTCTACATGATCGCGGGCGGAGCGACGGTGCTGATCGCGCTGTACTGTATCGTCGCGTTCCCGCAGTTCGAGGCGCCCAATCCGCAGATCAAGCGGATGGTGCTGCGGCGGCGGTACTGGCTCTATTACGCGTTGCAGTTCATGTCGGGGGCGCGGCGGCAGATCTTCATCGTCTTCGCGGGCTTCATGATGGTCGAGAAATTCGGCTTTGAAGTGCACGAGGTCACGGCGCTGTATCTGATCAACCTGGTGGCCAACATGGTGTTCGCGCCCTTGATGGGCCGCGCGGTGCATGTGTTCGGAGAGCGGGCGACGCTGCTTTTCGAGTATGCGGGGCTGGCGATTGTTTTCCTGCTCTATGGCGGTTTGTATTTCTTCGGTTGGGGTGTGGTGCTGGCGGCGACGCTGTATGTGGTGGACCACCTGCTGTTCGCGCTGGCGCTGGCGTTGAAGACCTATTTCCAGAAGATCGCTGATCCGGGCGATATCGCGCCCACGGCCGCCGTGGCGTTCACGATCAACCATATCGCCGCCGTCTTCCTGCCCGCCGCGCTGGGATACCTTTGGCTGGTGTCGCCGGTGGCGGTGTTCGTGATGGCCGCCGGCATGGCGGGCGTGTCATTTCTTCTGGCGATGCTTATTCCCCGTCACCCCGAACCGGGGTATGAGACGATCCTGACCGCCAGGGCGCCCGCCCCGGCGGAGTGATTAACGCCAAGGGAGGCCCGATGCCCACATTCACCGCTTTGACGACCCTATCCGGCAAATCCGAGGCCGAAGCCCTGGGAGAGGCGCTGGAACGGCTGACACCCGAGCCTACGGGCGTGGGCGTGTTCGAGCTGGAGGACGGCTCGGGCCTGTGGGAAGTGGGCGGCTATTTCGAGGCGGAGCCGGATGCGGCGGGGCTGGCATTGCTGGCGTCGCTGCACGGGGCCAAGGATTTCATCGTGTCGGAACTGCCCGAGACGGACTGGGTGGCCAAGGTGAAGCGGGAGCTGACGCCGGTGGTGGCGGGGCGGTTCTTTGTCTATGGCAGCCATGATGCCGACAAGGTGCCCGACGATGCGCTGCCGCTGTTGATCGAGGCGTCGATGGCGTTTGGCACGGGGCATCACGGCACGACGCTGGGCTGTCTGAAGGCGCTGGACCGGTTGAACGCGGACGCGGGCGCGCAGGACAGCGTGCTGGACCTGGGATGCGGCACGGCGGTGCTGGCCATGGCGGCGGCGCGGGTCTGGCCCGAAGCGGACATCCTGGCCAGTGATATCGACGCGGTCGCGGTCGAGGTGGCGGAGGTAAATGTCGCGGCCAATGACTTGGTGGGTCGGGTGACCTGCCTGGAAGCCGAAGGGCTGGACCATCCGGGAATCGCGGGGGCCGCGCCCTTTGACCTGGTGTTCGCGAATATCCTGAAAGCGCCCCTGATCGCGCTGGCGCCGGGAATCACCCAGGCATTGAAGCCGGGGGGGTACGTGATTCTATCCGGCATTTTAAATGAACAGGCCGACGAGGTTGCGGCGGTTTATACCGAGGCTGGAAACAGTGTTGTCTCGCGAGACCAGATTGGTGAGTGGACGACGATAATGACCCGTAAAAGTGTTTGAAAAGGCTTATAAAAAAAGTTTTTTAAAGGCAGGCGCCCCACTTTTGCCACATTTCAAACCTACTTTCATCATCAAGGGATCGGGGATGAATTGAACAGAGTTTAGGACCGCTGCCATGACCCACGCGACCAACACTCATCAGGGCTTCGACGCCCGCCTGAAAAAGATCGACCGCAACCGGGCCCGCCTGACCAACGGTTATTCCGCCAAGGTGACGCGCGACGGCCTGATCGTGTTTCGCCCCAAGCGCCGCGCGCAGGGCTTTTCGGTGCGGGGTCTGGCGTTCCTGGTTCTGGGCGTGTTCCTGTTCAAGGCGATGATCCTGGCGCATCTCGGCGGCACCATCTATGACCAGCGGGTCGATGCGCTGAAATCCGGCACGTTGGTCGAACAGGCCGGTGCCTTTGTCATGCAAAAGGACCAGGTGTCCACCTTCATCGCGCAGTACCTGCGCCCCTTCGTGAAGTAACGGTTCCTTACGTCTGGCCTCTCAGCCCTCCAAAGACGCCTCTCTGAATACGAAAAGCCCTGCACGTTGGTCGCGTGCAGGGCTTTTTGCTGTCCGGCGCAGGGAGAGGACGCCGGGCGGGCGAAATCCGCGGTTAGCGGATTGCGCGTTCGATGTCGCCGCGCGACAGGCCGATATCGTCCAGCTCGCGGTCCGACAGGCGGCTGAGCGCGTTGCGGGTGATGCGGGCGTCGTTCCAGGCGGAGACGGCGGCGAAGATGCGTGCGAAGATGGAGCCGAAATGGGCACCGTGATGCACGCTGCGGGTTGTGTCGATCGAAGCCATTGTGATGGTCCTTAGCTGTAAGTCGGTACGTTTCTTGTTCTGAGGCTGGAGTTAGGGGGTTCGGTGGAGTCGGACAACACGCATTTTCCGCATAGTCACTATGCAGGCATTGCATGGGTCGATTTACTTTAACGTCATGTTAATGCTGTATTTTTGATGGTCACATATTGTGCGTGCGATCCCGAGAAGGCTGTGACATGCATACCGCGCAGGACTGGCCCGATCGCCCGGGGGCGTGGAAGGGCTTGGCGTATGTTCCCCTTTCGTGCTAGTGGCTTGGAAAACAAGCAAGGGCGGGCAGTGCAGATGCGGGTCATCGGGATCGATCCGGGCCTACGCAACCTCGGGTGGGGCGTGATCGACATGGAGGGCAGCCGCCTGAGCCATGTGGCGAACGGGATCTGCCACGGGGCGGGGGGCACGCTGGCCGAGCGGCTATTGGCGCTTCATGGCCAACTTACGGATATCGTTGAGAAATACGCGCCCGGTGCCGCGGCGGTGGAGCAGACCTTCGTCAACAAGGACGGGGCCGGCACGCTGAAGCTGGGCCAGGCGCGGGGCATCGCGCTCTTGGTACCGGCGCAGTTCGGGCTGGATGTGGGCGAATATGCACCCAACACGGTCAAGAAGACGGTGGTGGGCGTGGGCCATGCCGGCAAGGAGCAGGTGGCGCATATGGTGCGCGTGCAACTGCCGGGGGTCGAACTGGCCGGGGCGGATGCCGCCGATGCGTTGGCCATCGCCATCTGCCACGCGCATCACGGGGCCGCGCGGGCGCTGAAAGAAAAGGTGCGCGCATGATCGGGCGGATCGCGGGACGCATCGATTATCGCGCCGCCGATCACGTGCTGATCGACGTGAAGGGTGTGGGTTACCTTGTCTATTGCTCGGATCGGACGCTGGCGGCGCTGCCGGCGGCGGGGGAGCATGTGGCGCTTTATACCGACCTGCTGGTGCGCGAGGACCTGTTGCAGCTTTATGGCTTCACCTCGCTGGTGGAAAAGGAATGGCATCGCTTGCTGATGAGCGTGCAGGGGATCGGGGCGAAGGCGTCGCTGGCGATCCTGGGCACGCTGGGGCCGGAGGGCGTGGGGCGCGCGATTGCGCTGGGCGACGTGAACGCGGTGAAGGCGGCCAAAGGGATCGGCCCAAAGACGGCGCAGCGCGTGGTGATCGAGCTGAAGGACAAGGCGCCGGAGGTGATGGCGATGGGCGCGAGCGCGTCGGTGCTTGCGCCGGAAGTGCCTGCGGACGACGAGGTGATCGAGGCACCGGCGGCCAAGGCGGCCCCGGTGAAAGCCCCGAGTGGCGCGGCACAAGCCGAGGCGCTGTCGGCGCTGACGAACCTTGGCTACGGCCCCGGCGAGGCGGCGGGCGCGGTGGCGCAGGCGGCGGGCGAGATGCCGGAGGCGGCGACGGCGGATCTCATTCGTGCGGCGCTGAAGCTGCTGGCGCCGAAGGGATGAGAGGCGTCGCGTTCATCGGGCCTTGCGGCCTGCCGCGCGGACGTGGGACGATTGGCGCATGACCGAGCCTGACCCGACCTTGCGCCCCGAGGCGCTGCCCGAGGATGTGGACCGTGCGCTCAGGCCGCAGGCGCTGGCGGATTTCATCGGGCAGGCGGAGGCGCGGGCGAACCTCAAGGTGTTCATCCAGTCGGCCCGGCAGCGGGGCGAGGCGATGGACCATACGCTCTTTCACGGGCCTCCCGGCCTGGGCAAGACGACGCTGGCGCAGATCATGGCGCGCGAGCTGGGCGTGGGGTTTCGCATGACCTCCGGCCCGGTGCTGGCCAAGGCGGGCGACCTGGCGGCGATCCTGACCAACCTCGAGGCCAATGACGTTCTTTTCATCGACGAGATCCACCGGCTGAACCCGGCGGTGGAAGAGGTGCTGTACCCCGCGATGGAGGATTTCGAGCTGGACCTGGTGATCGGCGAGGGGCCGGCGGCGCGGACGGTGCGGATCGAGTTGCAGCCCTTCACGCTGGTGGGGGCGACGACGCGGCTGGGGCTGCTGACGACACCCTTGCGCGACCGGTTCGGGATACCCACGCGGTTGCAGTTCTACACCGAGGACGAGTTGCACGAGATCGTGACACGCAATGCGCAGAAGCTGGGCGTTCCGGCGGAAGCGCAGGGCGCGCGGGAGATCGCGCGGCGGGCGAGGGGGACGCCGCGTGTGGCGGGGCGGCTGTTGCGGCGCGTGGTGGATTTCGCCGTGGTCGAGGGCGACGGACGGATCACGCAAGGCCTGGCGGACAGTGCGCTGACCCGGCTGGGCGTGGATGGGTTGGGCCTCGATGGGGCCGACCGGCGGTATCTGCGGCTTATCGCCGAGGCCTATCAGGGCGGGCCGGTGGGGATCGAAACGCTCAGCGCGGCGCTGAGCGAGAGCCGAGACGCGCTGGAGGAGGTGATTGAGCCGTTCCTGTTGCAGCAGGGGCTGATCCAACGCACGCCGCGGGGCAGGATGCTGGCGGCGCGGGCCTGGGCGCATCTGGGGATTGCGGCGCCAAAGGCGGCGGGGCAGAGCGATTTGTTCGGCAAGTAGCGCCAGAAGAGTTTTATGCCTTCGGCGAGGATATTTGTCGCCAGAGGAAGGGGGCTTTGACTTGCATGGGGCGGCGGCTTTGGTAGGGAGACGCCATGTCTGATCTGATCTCTTCCGAAGGTGTCGAGGCGCTGTTTACCCGCGCCGATGGCTCTTACCTTTTTGCCCGCTGGGGGCGGCCCATCGTGCCGGTGGTCTTCGGGACGGATGACAAGACACTGGAGATCGTCAAGGGCGCGGTCGAGGCCGTGGTGATGATGGCGGGCCACCAGATGGCCGAGACCGACCCGGAATTGGGCGTGAACCTGATGTTCTTCTTCTTCCGCGAGTGGGACGAGTTGCTGGAGGTGCCGGACATGGACCGGATGATCCCGGACCTTGGCCCGCTGGTGGCGCGGCTGAAGGCGGCGGAGGCCAACCAGTACCGGATTTTCCGCTTTGACGAGGCCGGCGCGATCAAGGCCAGCTTCGTGTTCCTGCGGATGGACGATCAATTGTCGAAGGTGCCCGCCGACACGCTGGCGCTGGCGCAGGTGGCGCAGACGATCCTGCTGTGGTCCGACACGGCTTTTACCGATCGCTCGGTGCTGGCGCAGGCGGGCGAGGGGCAGGTGATCCTGCGGCCCGATATCGGCGCGGTTATCCGGGCGGGGTACGACCCGGTCATGCCCGCCGTGGCGCAGGATGCGAGCCACGCGCTGCGCCTGAGTGCGCGGCTGGGGCAGATGTAGCCGTTGCGCGTTTTTGTCGGTGTCCCGCTGGAAGAGGCGGCCATCGAGGCGCTTTTGCCGGTACAGGAGGCGCTGCGGCAGGGGCGTCTGGTGGACGAGGAGAACCTGCACCTGACGCTGGCCTTTCTCGACGATCAGCCGGAGGACGTGCTGGCGGAACTGGATGCGGCGCTTCAAGACATCCGCGTGTCGCCATGGGAGATGGAGTTCACGGGAGTGGAGGCCAAGGGCGGCCGGCGGCCGGCGCTGGTCTGGGCCGATGTGGCGAAGGCGGAGCCGCTGCGGCAGTTGCATGACAAGGTGCGGAGCGCGGCCCGGCTGGCGGGGATCGACCTGCCGCGCGAGCGGTTTCGCCCGCATGTCACGCTGGCGCGGTTCCCGAGGTCAAGATCGGTGGACACGGGCCGGCTGGCCGCCTTCCTTGGTGCCTGGGGCGGGTTTCGCGCGGGGCCGTTCGCGGTGGAGCGGTTCTGCCTTTATGGCTCGACCCTGACGCCCGAGGGGCCGATCTATGACGTGCTGGCCGACTATCCGCTTTAGCCGCCCAATCTTCCTCTGGCCAAAAATGTCCCGGGGAACGGTGAACCGCAGGTTCGCCGTGGGGCAGAGCCCCTCTTTGGGATTGCCGCCGCCGCCCGCGCGCCGTAGAAGGCTGGCATGGCCCATACGTTTCCGATCCGCGTCTATTACGAAGATACCGACATGGCCGGGATCGTCTATTATGCCAATTACCTCAGATACATAGAGCGCGCGCGCAGTGATTGGGTGCGGGAGCTGGGGATCGACCAGAACGCGATGCGGCGCGACGATGGCGTGGTCTTTGCGGTGCGCCGGGTCGAGGCGGACTATCACCATCCCGCCAGGTTCGACGACGAGCTGGAGGTCCGCACGAGCGTCGTGACCGTCACGGGCGCAAGGTTGGTCATGGATCAGAGAGTCTTGCGCGGTGAGGAGCTGATCTTTTCGGCGCAGGTGACCATCGTGTGCATCAATGAGACCGGCCATCCGGCGCGGCTACCGGCGAATATCCGCCTGATGCTGCACTGATCACCGGGTTTTGAGCGGCAATGCGCGCTTGTGCTTGGCTTTCGCACTGGAAATCGGCTAGTTTGCGGCGCAATACGGCCACGAAACAAGGCCCGGACAAGTAAAGAGCAGGCAGATGGAAGCAGAAACCCTGGCAATGGCACAGGAGATGGATTTCTCGCTGTGGGCGCTATTCGCACGCGCAACGCTGATCGTGAAACTGGTGATGCTGATGCTGATCGTGGCGTCCTTCTGGGCGTGGTCGATCATCATCCAGAAGACGATCACCTATCGCAAGGCCCGCGCCGAGGCCGAGGCGTTCGACCGCCGGTTCTGGTCGGGCGAGCCCTTGGACGAGCTTTTCGACGAGATCGGACCCGATCCGGCGGGGCAGTCCGAGCGTGTCTTCGCGGCGGGGATGAGCGAGTGGCGACGGTCGCACCGCACCGACGGCGCGCTGATCGCAGGCGCCACGGCGCGGATCGACCGCAGCATGGACGTGGCGATCGTGAAGGAAAGCGAGAAGCTGCAGAGCGGGCTGACCATTCTGGCCTCGATCGGGTCGGTGTCGCCTTTCGTGGGCCTGTTCGGCACGGTCTGGGGCATCATGAACGCCTTCATCGAGATCGCCGAGCAGCAGAACACCAACCTGGCCGTCGTGGCGCCGGGGATCGCCGAGGCGCTTCTGGCCACGGGCCTGGGCCTGCTGGCGGCCATCCCGGCGGTGGTGTTCTACAACAAGCTGAGTGCGGATGCGGACCGGATCGTGGCGAGCTATGAGGCCTTTGCGGACGAGTTTGCGACGATCCTGAGCCGGCAGCTGGATTCCTGACATGGGAGCCGGCGTTGTCCAAAAATCAGGTGACACGGGCCGCAGGCGCCGAGGCCGCGGGCGGAGCCGCCCGATGGCGGAAATCAACGTCACGCCCTTCGTGGACGTGATGCTGGTGCTGCTGATCATCTTCATGGTGGCCGCGCCGCTGATGACCGTGGGTGTGCCGGTGCAACTGCCCGAGACCGCGGCCAATGCGCTGCCCGGCGAGGAGGAGGAGCCGCTGACCGTGACGCTGACCGCTGAGGGCGTGGTCATGATCCAGACCACCGAGGTGCAGCGCGGCGAGTTGGTGAACCGGCTGCGCGCCATCGCCACGGAGCGCGACAGCACGCGGGTCTTCCTGCGGGCGGACGGGGCGGTGCCCTACTCGGACGTGATGCAGGTGATGGGCGCGCTCAATCGCGGCGGGTTCGCCAATATCGGGCTGGTGACGGATACCGGCGGCCCGACGCTTGACGAGCAGGGCGGCTGAGATGCGGCTGGACACCGGACAGATTATTTCCGGTGTGGCCCATACGGGCCTGATCATCTTTGCCATCTTCGGCGGGGCGTTCAAATCCGAGCCGTTGCCGTTCGAGATCACCGAGGTGACGGCCATTTCCGAAGAGGAATACGCGGCGATGATCGCCGAGCCGTCGCCCGACGCGGTGGCCAATGTCGACACGCCCGAGCCGCCCGAGGAAGGCCAGGCGCCGGAGCTGTCAAGCGAGGCCGACGCCGCGCCCGAGCAGGACCAGCCCGAGGTGACGGAAACCGCCGAGCCGGACCCGGTCCCCGAGGCGGTGGAGCCAGAGCCGATCCCGGTGCCCGAGGCCGAGATCGCAGACGCGCCGCAAGAGCCCACGCCGCCGCAGGAGGATACGGCAGTGCTGGCGCCCGAGACGTCCGAGCGCCCGCAACCCCGGCCCGCGCCGCGTGTGGCCCCCGAGGCGGTGGAGCAGCCGGAGCCGGATGTCGAGATCGCCGATGTGGACCAGCAGGCGCCCGAGCCCGCCGAGCAGGCCGAGGAGCCGGTGCCAGAGCAGGAGGAAACCGCGCGGCAGGAGGCCACGACCGAGATCGTGACCGAGGCCGAGGAGGTGGCATCCGCCGCGCCGACACGCTCGGTCCGTCCGCGTACCCGGCCCGAACAGGTGACCCCGGCGGCCCAGCCCGACCCGGACCCCGAGCCGCGCGACGAGCCCGCGCAGCAGGCCGAGCCGGAACCGGCGGCGGAGCCAGAGACGCAAGAGGCCACCAGCCCCGACAGCTCGGCGGTGAACGACGCGCTGGCCGAGGCGCTGGGTAGTGACCCCGAGCCGCAAGGCACGCCGCAGGGGCCGCCCCTGACCGCCGGAGAGAAGGACGGGCTGCGCGTGGCGGTGCAGGAATGCTGGAACGTCGGCTCGCTGAGTTCCGACGCGCTGGCCACCACGGTGACGGTGGCGGTGTCGATGTCCGAGGATGGCCGCCCGATCACCAACTCGATCCGCATGATCGGCAGCGAAGGCGGCAGCAACGCCTCGGCGCAGCAGGCGTTCGAGGCGGCACGGCGGGCGATCATCCGGTGCGGGGCGAGCGGTTTCAACCTGCCGGTCGAGAAATACGCCACGTGGCGTGAGATTGAGATGACATTCAACCCCGAGAACATGCGGATCAGATGAGACGGTCCGCTGTCCTTTCCGCGCCGGTGCTCGCGGCGCTCATGGTCCCGGTTGCGGCGCTCGGGGTAGGGACGTCGGACTGGATCGACGGTTTTCGCACCGACGTGGAGCGGTGCTGGAACCCGCCCGAGGGCAGCGCGGTTGTCATCGTAACGTTCGGGATGAACCGGGACGGCACGGTGATCGGGGACAGCCTGCGCTCAATTCCGCGTGAGATGGCCGAGACGGATTCGTTTACGGCGGCGCGGCGTGCCATCCTGAGATGCGGGCGCGATGGATATGACCTGCCACCGGACCAGTACGAGGCGTGGCGCGAAATAGAGATGACATTCGACCCGTTGGTCGGAGGGGAGCAGTGAGATGAGAGTAGTTCTGGCCTTCGTGGCGATCCTTGCAGGTCTTGCGGCGCCCGTAACGGCGCAGGAAGAGCGCAGCGGGCCGCTGAGGATCGAGATTACCGAGGGTGTGATTGAGCCCTTGCCCTTCGCCGTGCCTACCTTCGTGGCCGAGACGGCGCAGGCGCAGGAGATGGCGGTCAATATCACCCGGGTCATCGCCTCGGACTTGACCGGCACGGGTCTGTTCCGAGAGATTCCGCAGGACGCGCATATCGCGCGGGTCACCGCGTTTTCCAGCCCGGTGCAGTTTCCCGACTGGAAGGCGATTAACGCGCAGGCGCTGATCGTGGGCGGGGTCAGCGTGGATGACAGCGGCAAGGTGGTCGTGCGGTTCCGCCTTTACGACGTGTTCGCGGGGCAGGAGATGGGCCAGGGCCTGCAATTCGTGGGCACCGTGGATGGCTGGCGGCGCATCGCGCACAAGGTGTCGGACCAGGTCTATTCCCGGCTGACGGGCGAGGACCCCTATTTCGACAGCCGGGTCGTTTTTGTCTCCGAGACCGGGCCCAAGGATGCGCGGCAGAAGCGGCTGGCAATCATGGATTATGATGGTGCCAACGTGACCTACCTGACCGACAGCGCCTCGATCGTGCTGGCGCCGCGGTTTTCGCCGGGGGGCGACCGGGTGCTCTACACCAGCTATGAAAGCGGGTTTCCAAAGATCTATGTGCTGGACGTGGCGACGGCGGGGCGCAACGTGCTGAACGCCGCCGATGGCGAGATGAGTTTCGCCCCGCGCTTTGCGCCCAACGGTCAGACCATCGTCTATAGCCTGACCACGGGCGGGAATACCGACCTTTATCAGCTGAATATCGCGTCCGGGCAAACCTCGCGCCTGACCACGACGCCGTCGATCGAAACCGCGCCGAGTTTCAGCCCCGATGGCAGCCGGATCGTGTTCGAATCCGACCGCTCGGGCACGCCTCAACTGTATGTGATGCCCGCCAGTGGCGGCGAGGCGACGCGGATCAGCTTCGGGCAGGGGCGCTATGGCACGCCGGTGTGGTCGCCGCGGGGCGATCTGATCGCCTTTACCAAGCAATCAAAAGGCCGGTTTCATATCGGCGTGATGCGCACCGACGGCAGCGAGGAACGCTTGTTGACCGCGTCTTTCCTGGACGAGGGGCCAACCTGGGCGCCCAATGGCCGGGTGATCATGTTCACCCGCGAAACCCAGGGCGCGCAGGGTGCGTCGAGCCTGTGGTCGGTGGACATCACCGGGCGCAATTTGAAACAGGTGCGCACCGAGACCGGGGCATCGGACCCGTCCTGGGGACCGTTGCAGAACTGAGGCCGCAAAAGGGACATGCATCGGTTGCGGGCCTATGATATTAACCAATTCAAGAGCAACAAGACATCGAGTGGGGCACTGAAATGAAACATCTGAGCAAGGCACTGATCGTGGTGGCGGGGCTGGCGGTAAGCGCGTGCAGCAACCCTGACCGGTTCGGCGACCAATACGCGAACGGCGCGGGCACCAGCGGCACGGCAGGCGGCCTCGCGGGCACCGCGCAGGACCCGCAATCGCCGCTGTATTTCCAGCAGACGATCGGCGACCGCGTGTTGTTCGCGGTGGACCAGTCGACCCTGTCGCCCACGGCGACCGCGACGCTGGACGGGCAGGCGCAATGGCTGGCCACCAACGTGGAATACAACGCCATCATCGAAGGCCATGCCGACGAGCAGGGCACGCGGCAATACAACATTGCGCTGGGCGCACGCCGCGCCAACGCGGTGCAGGAATACCTGATCTCAAAAGGGGTCAGCCCAGCGCGTCTGAAGGTCATCAGCTATGGCAAGGAACGCCCGCTGGAGATTTGCAGCGAGGAAGCGTGCTATGCCAAGAACCGCCGGGCGGTGACGGTGATCTCGGCCGTGCCGACAAGCTGACAGGACGAAGGGTGGGGTGAATATGCGTCGCGTGATACTGGGCCTCGTGGTGGCCGCGTTCGGGATGGGGCCGGTATCGGCCTTTGCCCAGGCGGGCACCGAAACGCTGGCGGATATCCGGCAGGAGCTGTCGGTGCTGTATGTCGAGTTGCAGAAGCTGAAGCGTGAGCTGAACACCACTGGCGCCGCTGGGGCCGCGACGGTGGGCGGCAGCGTGCTGGACCGGGTGAACACGATCGAGTCCGAGTTGCAGCGTCTGACCTCGAAAACCGAAGAGCTGGAATTTCGTATCGACAGCGTGGTGACCGACGGCACCAACCGCGTGGGCGACCTTGAGTTCCGGATCTGCGAGCTGGAGCCGTCCTGCGATATCGGCAGCATCGAGCCCGGCGACACGCTGGGCGGGGTGGCGCCGTCGACCGGCGGCACCACGGGCAGCACCGGCACGGCCCCTGCCACCGACACCGGCACGGCGACCACGGGCGGCACTGCCACCACGGGCAGCACCACCGGCACCGAGGGCGGCGTGCAGATGGCCGCCGCCGAGCAGGCCGATTTCGACGCGGCCATGGCGGCCTTCGAGGCGGGCGAGTACGCCGCCGCTGCCGAGCAGTTCGAGCGGTTCACCGTCAATTACCCCGGTAGCCCGATGGAGGCGCAGGCCGGGTTGAAACGCGGCGAGGCGCTGGAACAGGCCAATGACATGACGGGGGCCGCGCGCGCCTATCTGGACACGTTCAGCACCGCGCCCGATGGCCCGCAGGCGCCTCAGGCGCTGTTCCTGCTGGGGCGGTCGCTGGGCGCGCTGGGCCAGACCAACGAGGCGTGCCTGACCCTGGGGGAGGTGGCGCAACGCTTTCCGCAATCGCCCGCTGTGGGGCAGGCGGCCTCGGCGATGCAGAATCTTGGGTGTTCGTGAACGGCCCCACGGCGCATATTCTTGATCAGTTCGTGGCGACATTCGGGAATGCCCGGCCCAAGCGGCTGGGCATTGCCGTTTCAGGGGGCAGCGATTCGCTGGGACTGCTTGTGCTGGCCCGGCAATGGGCCGCGCAGGGCGGGCCGGAGCCCCATGCGGTGACGGTGGACCATGGCCTGCGCGCGGGCTCGGGCGACGAGGCGGCGGGTGTGGCGGCGCTATGTGCCCGACTGGGCGTTGCGCACACGACGCTGGAATGGCGCGGTTGGGACGGTGCGGGCAACCTGCCCGATCAGGCGCGGCGGGCGCGCTATGGCCTGATCGCGGATTGGGCCGAGGCGGGACAGATCAGCGACGTGGCGCTGGGACATACGCTGAACGACGTGGCCGAGACCTTTGTCATGCGGCTGATGCGCGAGGCGGGGGTGGACGGGCTGGCGGCGATGGCGCCGGGCTGGCGGCAGGGCGCGGTCGAGTTCCGCCGCCCGCTGTTGCAGGTGTCGCGCGTTGAGCTGCGCGCGCTGTTGGACCGCGAGGGGCTGGCCTGGGTCGACGACCCGACCAACGAGGATGAGACGTTCGAGCGGGTGCGGGTCCGCAAGGCGCTGGCGGCGCTGGAGGATCTGGGCGTGACCGCGCGGGGGCTGGGCCGCGTCGCCCGTCACCTGGGCGAGGTGCGCCGCACGCTTTACTGGTACGTGTTCGTGGAGGCACGCAAGTATGTCACGTTCGACCGCGGCGACGTTTTGATCGAGCGCAAGGGGTTCCGGACCCTGCCGCGCGACATCTGCCGCCGCATGGTGCAGGAGGTCCTGCGCTGGATCAGCGGCGCGGAGTATGGTCCGCGCGGCAAGGCGGTGGACCTTGTGCTGGAGGCGATCCGCGGCGGCAACGGCATGACGCTGCACGGCGTGATGATGAGCGTCGGGTCGGATCATCTGCGGTTCACGCGCGAGCCCAAGGCTGTGGCGGAGCTGCGCGCGGCGCCGGGCAAAGCATGGGACGGACGCTGGCAACTGGACGGGCCTTGGCCCGAGGGCGCGGAGGTGGCCGCACTGGGTGAAGCGGGGCTGGCGCAGTGCGAAGACCGGGTGCGGCCCGGGTTGCCACGGGCGTCGCTGCTGGCCAGCCCGGCGGTGTGGCGGGGCGGGCATTTGGTCGCGGCGCCGCTGGCGGGGTTTGCAGACGGCTGGTCCGCCACACTTTTGCGGGATGAAGAGCTGTTCTTTGCAAGCATTCTTGCGCATTGAACAACATGTAACGATCTCTATTTATACTACGTGGGTCCTGTGGTAGATCAGACCCCTAAAGACGTGAGGAGAAAGCCCTTGGGCAACGCGAGAAACTTCGCCTTCTGGTTGGTTCTGTTCCTGTTGATCATGGCGCTGTTCAGCCTGTTCAACGGATCGGGCAACACCCTGCAAAGCAAGGCCATCCCCTATTCCGAGTTCGTCGAGGCGGTCGAGGACGGCGAAGTGTCCGAGGTGACGCTGGACGGCGAGAACGTGCGGTTCCGGGGCGAGGACGGCAACAATTACTCGACCATCAAGCCCGAGGACGCCGAGATCACCGCCCTGCTGCTGGAGCAGGATATCCCGATCAAGGCGGAATCGCAGGAACAATCCGGGTTTCAGACTTTCCTGATCTCGCTTTTGCCCTTCGTGCTGCTGATCGGTGTGTGGATTTATTTCATGAACCGGATGCAGGGCGGCGGCAAGGGCGGCGCCATGGGCTTTGGCAAGTCGAAGGCCAAGATGCTGACCGAAAAGCATGGCCGCGTGACGTTCGACGACGTGGCGGGCATCGACGAGGCCAAGGAAGAGCTGGAAGAGATCGTCGAGTTCCTGCGCAATCCGCAGAAATTCTCGCGGCTGGGCGGCAAGATCCCGAAAGGCGCGCTGCTGGTGGGCCCTCCGGGCACCGGTAAGACGCTGCTGGCGCGCGCGATTGCGGGTGAGGCGGGTGTGCCGTTCTTCACCATTTCGGGTTCGGACTTCGTGGAAATGTTCGTCGGTGTCGGTGCATCCCGCGTGCGCGACATGTTCGAACAGGCCAAGAAGAACGCGCCCTGCATCGTCTTCATCGACGAGATCGACGCCGTGGGCCGGCATCGTGGTGCCGGCTATGGCGGCGGCAATGACGAGCGCGAACAGACCCTCAACCAGCTTCTGGTCGAGATGGACGGGTTCGAGGCCAACGAGGGCGTGATCATCGTCGCGGCGACCAACCGCAAGGACGTGCTGGACCCCGCGCTTTTGCGTCCGGGCCGGTTCGACCGGCAGGTGACCGTGCCCAACCCCGACATCAAGGGCCGCGAGAAGATCCTGGGCGTGCATGCCCGCAAGACCCCGCTGGGCCCCGACGTGGACTTGCGCATCATCGCGCGCGGGACGCCCGGATTTTCGGGTGCGGACCTGGCCAACCTGGTGAACGAAGCGGCGCTGATGGCCGCGCGCGTGGGCCGGCGGTTCGTGTCGATGGTGGATTTCGAGCAGGCCAAGGACAAGGTGATGATGGGCGCCGAGCGGCGATCCATGGTCCTGACGCCCGAGCAGAAGGAAAAGACCGCCTATCACGAGGCGGGGCACGCCATCGTCGGGCTGGCCCTTCCGCAATGCGACCCGGTCTACAAGGCCACGATCATTCCGCGCGGCGGTGCCCTGGGCATGGTGGTCAGCCTGCCCGAGATCGACCGGCTGAACTGGCACAAGTCCGAGTGCGAGGAAAAGCTGGCAATGACCATGGCGGGCAAGGCCGCGGAGATCATCAAGTACGGCCCCGACGCCGTGTCGAACGGCCCCGCGGGTGACATCCAGCAGGCGTCGTCGCTGGCGCGCGCGATGGTGCTGCGCTGGGGCATGTCCGACAAGGTGGGCAACGTCGATTACGAGCAGGCGCACGAAGGCTACATGGGCAACAGCGCAGGCGGTTTCTCGATCTCGGCTCATACGAAAGAGCTGATCGAGGACGAGGTGAAGCGCCTGATCGACGAAGCCTATCAGCGGGCCTATGACATCCTGATCGAAAAGCAGGATGAGTGGGAACGGCTGGCGCAGGGCCTGCTGGAATACGAGACCCTGACCGGCGAGGAGATCGAGCGCGTGATCAACGGCAATCCGCCCGAGGCGGATGACGACCAGGGCGGCACGCCGCAGAAGGACGACAAGCCGTCGCTGACCGCGATCCCCAAAACCAAGCCCAAGTCGACACCGCCCGAGGGCGGCATGGAGCCGGAACCGACAGCGTGACGACGACGACCAACGCGAAGACCGACTGGAACCCGGGCGCCTATGCCCGGTTCCACGACCTTCGGCAACGCCCGGGCCTGGACCTTGTGAACACCATCAGCAGTATGGGCGCGGGCGACGTCTATGACCTGGGCTGCGGCAACGGCGCCCTGGGCGAGGCGTTGCGCGCCCGCGCGGGCGGTCGCAAGGTCATCGGTGTGGATGCCAGCCCGGCGATGCTGGAAAAGGCCCGCAATGCCAAGGGATACGACAGTTTCAGCCAGGCCGATTTTGCCGAGTGGACGCCCGCACGCGCGCCGGGGCTGATCTTTTCCAACGCCGCCCTGCACTGGGTGGGCCACCACGAAAAGCTGTTGCCGAAACTGGCGCGGATGCTGAGCAAGGGCGGCACGCTGGCGGTGCAGATGCCGCACCAGAACAAGGCGCCGTCGCACCGTGTCTGGCTGAGCCTTGTCGAGGAAATGTTTCCCGGCCGGGTCGAGAAAATGGGCACGCCCGGTGTGATGGCGCCGGTGAAATACGACGAGCTATTGTCCGGGATGGGCCAGTTCCGCCTGTGGGAAACCGAGTATTACCAGCGCCTTATGGCCGAGCCGGGCAGCCATCCGGTGCGCCGATTTACGGAAAGCACCTATGCGCGCCCGGTGCTGGAAGCGCTGGACGAGGACGAGAAGGCGGCGCTGATCAAGCGCTACGAGGAAGCGATGCACGCGGCCTATCCGGTGCGCAAGGACGGCTCGGTTCTGTTCCCGTTCCGGCGGATGTTCTTTACGCTGTCGGTCTGAGCGGGGGCGTTTTCTTATAAAGAAAACGGGCCGGAATTTTTCAAAAATTCCGGCGCGCTTGGTGCATCGTCACGCGCCGTGGCGGGCGGCGTAAAAGACCATGGCCTCATCCAGCAGGCGAAACCCGGTGTCGAACGCGGTGAGCGTCATGTCGTGTACGGACCCGGGCAGTCCGGTGGGCAGGTCCGCCGTGACGCTGTCGGTCAGGGCCAGCTGCGTGGCGCCATTGTGGAACATCTTGATGCGCTCCATAACCACATCGCCGTTGGGCGGCTCGTCCAGCACCTCGTCCATCAGGTCCAGCACATCGTCGGAGATGCAGAGCGTCCGGTATACCAGGCCGACCGCGTCACGCTCGGGCGTGTTCAGGTCGCGAAAGCCGGGCGCGTTGCGCCAGACGCACGGGATTTGCGCGCCGAGTGCCCGCACTCTTTGCACGGCGTAAGGCAGCAGGAACAGCTGCGTGTCGTTGTCGGTGAACCGGCCCGAGATCAGGGCCTCGCGCCCAGTTGTGTAAGCCTCTTCCAGCGTCAGGCCGCGGTTGAACCGCGCCAGCATCGCGGCAGGGGATTCTCCGGGCAGGGCACGGGGGGGCGGCATCGACCGGGCCCACGCCCAGCCGTCGCGCAGGCCGCGCATATGGGCGGCCATGCCCAGCTTGTCGGCTTTGAGCGCGCTGTCGAATTCTTCCTGCGTCCCGTTGGCGGCAAGCGTGGCCATCAGCAGGATATGCCGATGCTCGGGGCCGAGCGCGTCAAGATCCTGCGCGCCGGCCTTCTCGCGCACGTCCTCGAAGAGTTCAAAGACCTGCACCGCCATCCAGTCGGTTTCGCTGATACCGGGGGTGTGCTTGCGGTTCGTGGCGGTGGTCAGGACCTTGCCATGCTTGACCAGCGCGATGCCTTGGTTCTCGGCGTGGAATGCCTTGACCGTCTGCCAGGCCTCGGGCGAGAGCGGCCTGGGGTGTTTGCGAAAGAAAGCGAAGGCCATGAACGTCCCTTTTCATGCGTGTTCGGGGAGAAGATAACCGGGGACCTTGACCTGTTTTGGGCGATAGGGTGACATGCCCGGACGATGATAAGATTTTTCCCCGGGAAAGACCCGAGGTCACCGTGTAGCGCGGTGATCGACACGTGCGAAGGAACGCGCCGATGCCTGCCTTGATCCCCACTGAGCATTACGCCGAAATCACCTGGATCGGGCGCGTCGCGGACCAAGAGAGCGATATCCGCTCGGCCGCGCTGGACCAGGTGGAGCTGACATGGGACGGCGTGCCGGGCGAGTTTCATGGCGGGCGCACCCGGCCCGCCTGCGTGCGGGTGAAGGACCAGCACGCGAAAGGCACCGAGATCGCGAATGTGCGGCAATTGTCCATCGTGTCGGCCGAGGAAATGGCGGCGATTGCCGAGGAAATCGGGATCGACGCGCTGCGCCCCGAGTGGCTGGGCGCGTCGCTGGTGCTGAAAGGCATCGACGATTTCAGCCGTCTGCCGCCCGCGTCGCGCTTGCAGGCGGAGAGCGGCACGGCGCTGATCGTGGACATGGAGAACCGGCCCTGCATCTGGCCCGCGAAGGAGCTGGAGAAGGATCATCCCGGCCTTGGCAAGCGGTTCAAGCCTGCCGCGGCGCACCGGCGCGGGGTCACGGCGTGGGTGGAGCGGCCCGGACCGCTGCGGCTGGGCGACCGGATGCGCCTGCACGTGCCGGACCAGCGGCCCTGGTTGCATTTGGAGGCGTGCCTGAGCGGCAAATCCTTCTGAGCGCCGGCTGTTTCCGATGTGAAACGCGGGCGCGACAGGCTGCCGCATCAGCCCCCGGAAATGTCGGATTCCTGACCGGGTGAGGCCCCCCGAATTTGTATGGCTGTCCCCGAAGCATCATCGCTTATGTCCAAAGGGAAGACACAATGAGCCACAAATCAGACATCGAGATTGCGCGTGCGGCGTCGAAGAAGCCGATCCAGGAGATTGGCGACACGCTTGGGATACCGTCCGAGCACCTGCTGCCCTACGGGCATGACAAGGCGAAGGTGAGCCAGGACTACATCAACTCGGTCCAGGGCAACGAGGACGGCAAGCTTATTCTCGTGACCGCGATCAACCCGACGCCGGCGGGCGAGGGCAAGACCACGACGACCGTGGGTCTGGGCGATGGCCTCAATCACATCGGGAAAAAGGCGATGATCTGCATCCGCGAGGCCTCGC
>NZ_LAXJ01000069.1 GCF_001441615.1 Roseovarius atlanticus | reverse complement strand
CCGAAATTGGTCAAGGCCTGCGTCGAATTCAGATCAAGCGTGAAGACACCTGTGCCTGTTTCACTGATGGACAGCTGCCCGCCGGCAAAATCGGAAACTCTCACACCAGCGCCCGGATTTCCACTGTTACTCAGGGTGAAGTTGACCGTGCTTCCCGTCGATGTATCGGGAAAATCGAAATCGAACGTTGTTCCCGACGTAACAGGAGCGCCGCTGCCCGTAAACTCGAATGTCGGCATAATGTCCTCTCGCAGTTCAAGTTTGCCGACCCTACGTCAGAAACCGCCACCGTTCCAAGATTGAATCCAAACTTTCTTTTCGACCAGTGCGGTCAGGCCACCTGCGCAACCCGTGTCAGGCCCAGCGCGTCGGCG
>NZ_LAXJ01000068.1 GCF_001441615.1 Roseovarius atlanticus | reverse complement strand
TCGCAGGGCACATTCCACACCGAACAGGCCATCGCCTACGGCACCCAGATGGTCGGCGGCGTCACCCCCGGCAAAGGGGGCCAGACGCATCTCGATCTGCCCGTCTTCAACTCCGTCCACGAGGCGATGCACGAGACCGGCGCCAATGCCAGCGTCATCTACGTGCCGCCGCCCTTCGCCGCCGATTCGATCCTCGAGGCGATCGACGCCGAGATCCCGCTCATCGTCTGCATCACCGAAGGCATCCCGGTTCTGGACATGATGCGCGTCAAGCGCGCGCTCGAGGGCAGCACATCGACCCTGATCGGCCCCAACTGCCCCGGCATCATCACGCCCGACGCCTGCAAGATCGGCATCATGCCCGGCCACATCCACAAGCGCGGCTCGGTCGGCGTGGTCTC
>NZ_LAXJ01000067.1 GCF_001441615.1 Roseovarius atlanticus | reverse complement strand
CATGACTGCGCCGATTTGGTGAATAGCCTTTTAAAAGGCTAATATTAAGTACCATTCTAAATGTGCTACCCGTTGTGACGTGCTCCCCTGAAATGTCCTCGATTTGAGGTTATCCCTGTATGGTGGTCTCGGACAACGGAACAGAACTGACCTCGAACGCGATGCTGAAATGGCAGGAGGACCGCAAAGTCGGCTGGCACTACATCGCGCCCGGAAAGCCCATGCAGAACGGTCTGGTCGAGAGCTTTAACGGACGGATGCGCGAGAAGTGCCTTAACGAACACCTGTTCCCGTCTCGGCGCCATGCTTGCCGCATGATTGCGGCATGGCGCGCTGACTATAATTACAGCCGGCCTCACTCCAGTCTGGCTGGCCTGACGCCATACGAATATGCTAACCGGTCA
>NZ_LAXJ01000066.1 GCF_001441615.1 Roseovarius atlanticus | reverse complement strand
GTCAAGCGCACCGGCGACCAGATCGCCTGGCGCGACGGGCTGGATTTCTGGCTGCACGAAGAGGCCGAGAAGGTCGACGACACCTGCGAGCCCGCCGAGATGAACGCCGAGGATCCGCTCTTCATCCTCTACACATCCGGCTCCACCGGCCAGCCCAAGGGCGTCGTGCACACCACCGGCGGCTATCTGGTTTACGCCGCCATGACGCACGAGATCACCTTCGATTACCACGATGGCGACGTCTACTGGTGCACCGCCGATGTGGGCTGGGTCACCGGCCACAGCTACATCGTCTACGGGCCCCTGGCCAACGGCGCCACCACCCTGATGTTCGAGGGCGTGCCGACCTACCCCGACGCCAGCCGCTTCTGGCAGGTCTGCGAAAAGCACAAGGTGAACCAGTTCTACACCGCCCCCACCGCCATCCGCGCCCT
>NZ_LAXJ01000065.1 GCF_001441615.1 Roseovarius atlanticus | reverse complement strand
TTCATCTGCGTGACAGTAAGCTTTCCCTCAACCCGGTCGGCAACGAACTCGATTTCCTGACCCTCCGCCATCTTGGCCATCATTGCTTCGTCAGCGCGGAACACCATGGTCATCGCGGGCATATCAAGGTTGACGAGAGGGCCGTGAATGATTGTGACTTTGCCGGCCTCCGCGTCGATTTTCTTGATGGTCCCGCTCGTGTACTCCACGTCAGCCTGAGCTATCTGGTCACCGACCGCGACCTCACGGTGCATGCCGGCTTCGTAGTGGCCCGGGATCAGGCATGCTGCTTCGAACGTACCAGAATTCGCGAAAGTCCAGACAACCTCACCCGACGCGCCCGCATCGAGACGGATACGGTTCGGATCGTCGTGTTCCATGTCCATCTTGGCCATTTCGATCTTGTGCTCGGCATTGCGCTCGACCGTGTCGAGTACGAACTCATGCTCCAACTCACCCTTGTTGGTGATGTTGAAGCG
>NZ_LAXJ01000064.1 GCF_001441615.1 Roseovarius atlanticus | reverse complement strand
AGGCTCCCTCGTTGGGGTTGACCGTAGGGCGGGATTTCATCCCGCCGCTGCGGAAGGGCGGGTGGGGTCAAACCCCACCCTACAGGTCATTTACCGATCGCCTTCAGCACGGCCTCGCCCAGTCCCGCGGGGGATTCGGCGACGGTGATGCCGGCGGATTTCATGGCTTCGATCTTGTCGTCGGCGCCGCCCTTGCCGCCGGCGACGATGGCGCCCGCGTGGCCCATGCGGCGGCCCGGAGGCGCGGTGCGGCCCGCGATGAAGCCGGCGCAGGGCTTGGAGCGGCCTTTCTTGGCCTCGTCTTTCAGGAACTGGGCGGCGTCTTCCTCGGCGCTGCCGCCGATCTCGCCGATCATGATGATCGATTCCGTTTCGTCATCGGCGAGGAACCATTCCAGCACGTCGATATGCTCGGTGCCCTTGATGGGGTCGCCGCCGATGCCCACGCAGGTGGACTGGCCGAGGCCCACGTCGGAGGTCTGCTT
>NZ_LAXJ01000063.1 GCF_001441615.1 Roseovarius atlanticus | reverse complement strand
GGGCAGCTGCCCTTCCCCGCGATCAACGTGAATGACAGCGTCACTAAGTCGAAATTCGACAACAAGTACGGCTGCAAGGAAAGCCTTGTGGACGGGATCCGCCGCGCCACCGACACGATGATGGCCGGCAAGGTCGCGGTCGTCATGGGCTATGGCGACGTGGGCAAGGGCTCGGCCGCTTCGCTGAAAGGCGCGGGCGCGCGGGTGATCGTGACCGAAGTCGACCCGATCTGTGCGCTGCAGGCGGCGATGGACGGGTTCCAGGTGACCACGCTGGAGGATGTGGTGAAGACCGCCGACATCTTCGTCACCACGACCGGCAACAAGGACGTGATCCGCATCGAGCACATGCGCGAGATGAAGGACATGGCGATCGTCGGCAATATCGGTCACTTCGACAACGAGATCCAGGTCGCCAGCCTGAAGAACCACAAATGGACCAACATCAAGGAACAGGTGGACATGATCGAGATGCCCTCGGGCAACCGCATCAT
>NZ_LAXJ01000062.1 GCF_001441615.1 Roseovarius atlanticus | reverse complement strand
CGATCTGCATCGCGTGGTCGGGCGAGACGTAGAGGTCGCGCGACGGCACACCCGGCGCAATCGACCCGGCGGCAAAGCGCACCGGGAAAGCCTTGGCCGGCGTCACACTCGCGGTGTCGATCGGCTGGATACCCAGCCAGCGCACCGTCGTGGTACCGCCATCCGCCGTCAGGATCTGGTCTCCCGGCTGCAGGTCTTCCACCGCCACGCGGCCTTGGGGCGTCGCGATGCCCGTGCCTTCGAGGTAACAGGTGACGGAAGCCGACAGGCTGTCGATCGTGAGAAAACTATAACCCGAAGTCGATGATGTAAAACGGATGCTTTCGTAGTTTTCCGCCGTCGCGAAATTGATCACCTGGCCGGGACTCGTGACTGCAAATGTCTGGTTCAGTGCCGGGTTCGTCTCGTGAACGAAGGTCACATTCCAGTTGCCTGTCACAAACGTGCCAATCTCGAGCCCAATAAGACCAAGCGACGCTCCGAAATTGGTCAAGGCCTGCGTCGAATTCA
>NZ_LAXJ01000061.1 GCF_001441615.1 Roseovarius atlanticus | reverse complement strand
CGCCGCACTGCTACAGGCTTTGAAGCAACCCTTGCGATGGAGTGCCTGTCACAGGAAGACCGCGGCTTTCTTGGTAGGCGCGGATTGCAGCCTCCGTGTCGCGACCAATCACACCATCCGCGCCCTGGGTGTCGAAACCACGCGCAGTAAGGCGCTTTTGCAGGCGCACACGATCAGCTTTTGTCAGGCCGTTGGCATCGGGCGGGAACGCCGTCCGCAAGGGACCACCGCCGCGAATGCGGTCGGACAAATGCCCCACGCCAATCGCATAGGCGTCCGAGTTGTTATAGCGCTTGATCACATTGAAATTGCGCGTGGTGGCAAAGCGTGGGCCACCGGGCTGTGGCTGGAGAGATCCATTGCTTGATTCAGAGCCCCAGCCAAGCCCGCGCTGCCAGCCATTGCGTTGCAGGTAAGCGGCTGCAGAGGCCAAAGCATCGCTGGGGTCTTCAGACCAGATGTCGCGCCGTCCGTCGCCAGTGTAGTCAACCGCAAATTGCAGGTAAGATGTTGGGATGAACTGGGTGTGGCCCATGGCCCCCGCCCAGCTACCGGTCATGC
>NZ_LAXJ01000060.1 GCF_001441615.1 Roseovarius atlanticus | reverse complement strand
TCCCCGGACGCGATTCCGCCAGCATATTGGCCGTCGTCTGCACGTTGGTCGCGTGGCTGTGGCTCGGCATTTCGGCCTGTGTCAGCGTCACGTCTTCCGCGCCGCCTTTTTGCCCTTCGCGGTAAAAGGTCAGGCCCGGACCCTGCCGCGGACCGATCGGGACCCTGCCGCGCAGATCCGGCAATCCGAAGGTCGTGCGCCCGTCGCCGCCATAGGTCGTGCCCAGGATCGAGAACAATGCGCTGTTCTGACTGATCGCCACAAGCTGTCCGTCGCAAAAGGCCCAGTTGCGGGGCGCGAAGTTGCCGCCAAACAAGACGATCTGTCCAATAAAAGGGTCCGCCATCCATACTCTCCTTCAAAAATTTTTTCGGCCAGGGCATCGGCCGTTCCGGGGGCGCTTTTGCAATCCGACCTGCCGGTGCCCCCATGCACCGCAAGTAACCATTAAAATCACCGTCAGTTGCGCGATGGGAAAATCCCCTCGAGCGCGATGATGTAATTCACCGCCAGGTAGGGTTGCATGTTGTCGTGAGACTGGCTGCCCCCGGCGTTGGCCAGGGTCACGGTCGTGTCGACCTGAAGCGTCGCGGAGTCCATCGTCACATCGTCGGCCAC
>NZ_LAXJ01000006.1 GCF_001441615.1 Roseovarius atlanticus | reverse complement strand
CGCCCTACGGTCAACCCCAACGAGGGAGCCTGAGATGACCGACCAATCCCCCAACGACCAGTTCCACGCCTCCAGCTTCATGCAGGGGCACAACGCCGAGTATCTCGAACAGCTTTACGCGCGATACGCCAATGACCCAAACGCGGTCGACGAGGCGTGGCAGGCGTTCTTCCGCGAGTTGGGCGACGGGGACACGGACGTCAAGAAAGAGGCCGCCGGGCCAAGCTGGGCGCGGGGCGACTGGCCGCCGCAGCCCGCCGATGACCTGACCAGCGCGCTGACCGGCGAATACCCGACCGAGGTCGAGGCGCAAAAGGCCGGTGACAAGATCAAGTCGAAGGCCGCCGAGAAGGGCATCGAGGTCTCGGACGACGCCGTGAAACGCGCCGTGCTCGACAGTGTCCGCGCGCTCATGCTGATCCGCGCCTACCGCATCCGGGGGCATCTGGCGGCCGATCTCGACCCGCTGGGCCTGCGCGAAAGCCCCGACCGGCCCGAGCTTGACCCCAAATCCTACGGCTTCACCGAGGCCGACATGGACCGGCCCATCTTCATCGACAACGTTCTGGGCCTTCAGGTCGCCTCGATCCGCGAGATCCTGGATATCGTCAAGCGCACCTATTGCGGCACCTTTGCCCTGCAATACATGCACATCTCCGACCCCGAAGAGAGCGCCTGGCTGAAGGAACGCATCGAGGGCTACGACAAGGAAATCACCTTCACCCGCGAGGGCCGCAAGGCCATCCTGAACAAGCTGGTCGAGGCCGAGGGCTTCGAGAAATACCTGCACGTCAAGTACATGGGCACCAAGCGCTTCGGCCTTGACGGGGGCGAGGCGCTGATCCCGGCGATGGAGCAGATCATCAAGCGCGGCGGTCAACTGGGCCTGAAGGAGATCGTCATCGGGATGCCCCACCGGGGCCGCCTGTCGGTGCTCGCCAACGTCATGGGCAAACCCTATCGCGCCATCTTCAACGAATTCCAGGGCGGCTCGTTCAAACCCGAGGACGTGGACGGCTCGGGCGACGTGAAATACCACCTCGGCGCCTCCTCGGACCGCGAATTCGACGGCAACACCGTGCACCTCAGCCTCACCGCGAACCCCTCGCACCTCGAGGCGGTGAACCCTGTCGTCCTGGGCAAATCCCGCGCCAAGCAGGACCAGCTGGGCGACAAGGAGCGCACCGCCGTCATGCCGCTCTTGCTGCATGGCGACGCGGCCTTTGCGGGCCAAGGCGTCGTGGCGGAATGCTTCGGCCTCTCGGGGCTCAAGGGCCACAAGACCGGCGGCACCATGCACCTTGTCGTGAACAACCAGATCGGGTTCACCACCGCGCCGCACTTCTCGCGCTCTTCGCCCTATCCCACGGATATCGCGCTGATGGTCGAGGCGCCGATTTTCCACGTCAACGGCGACGACCCCGAGGCCGTGGTGCACGCCGCCAAGGTCGCCACCGAGTTCCGTCAGAAGTTCCGCAAGGACGTGGTCATCGACATCATCTGCTACCGCCGCTTCGGGCACAACGAGGGCGACGAGCCCATGTTCACCAACCCGATCATGTACAACAAGATCAAGAAGCAGAAGACGACCCTGACGCTTTACACCGAGCGTCTGGTCAAGGACGGCCTCATCCCCGAGGGCGAGATCGACGACATGAAGGCCGCGTTCCAGTCCTACCTCGCCGACGAGTTCGAGGCGGGCAAGGAATACCGCCCGAACAAGGCCGACTGGCTGGACGGCAAGTGGTCCCATCTCGACAGCAAGGACGAGGATTACCAGCGCGGCGAAACCGCCATCAAGAAAAAGACCATGGCCGAGATCGGCCGCGCGCTGACCACCCCGCCCGAGGGCACGCCGCTGCACAAGACCGTCTCGCGCCTGTTGGAGACGAAGGCCAAGATGTTCGAGACCGGCGAAGGCTTCGACTGGGCCACCGCCGAGGCGATCGCGTTCGGCTCGCTCCTGACCGAAGGCTACCGCGTGCGTCTTGCCGGTCAGGACAGCACCCGCGGCACGTTCAGCCAGCGTCATTCCGGCCTCGTCGACCAGGACTCCGAAGAGCGCTACTACCCGCTCAACCACATCCGCGAAGGCCAGGCGCAGTACGAGGTCATCGACTCGATGCTGTCGGAATACGCCGTTCTGGGCTTCGAATATGGCTACACCCTGTCCGAACCCAACGCCCTGACCCTGTGGGAGGCCCAGTTCGGCGACTTTGCCAACGGCGCCCAGATCATGTTCGACCAGTTCATCTCTTCCGGTGAATCGAAATGGCTGCGCATGTCGGGCCTCGTCTGCCTTTTGCCCCACGGCTACGAAGGCCAGGGCCCCGAGCACTCGTCCGCGCGCCTTGAACGCTTCCTGCAAATGTGCGGACAGGACAACTGGATCGTTGCCAATTGCTCGACCCCGGCCAACTACTTCCACATCCTGCGCCGGCAGCTGCACCGCACCTACCGCAAGCCGCTCATCCTGATGACGCCAAAATCGCTTCTGCGCCACAAGATGTGCGTCTCCAAGGCCGAGGAATTTACCACTGGCAGCAGCTTCCACCGCGTGCTCTGGGACGATGCCCAATACGGCAATTCAGAGACCAAGCTGAAATCGGACGACAAGATAAAGCGCGTCGTCATGTGCTCGGGCAAGGTCTATTTCGACCTGCTGGAAGAACGCGACAACCGCGGGCTGGACGACGTCTATCTGTTGCGCGTCGAACAGTTCTACCCGTTCCCCGCCATCTCGATGGTCAAGGAGCTTGAACGCTTCAAGAAGGCCGAGATGGTCTGGTGCCAGGAAGAGCCCAAGAACCAGGGCGCCTGGAGCTTCATCGAGCCCAATATCGAATGGGTGCTCCAACGTATCAAGGCCAAGCACACCCGTCCGGTCTATGCCGGGCGTCAGGCCTCCGCCTCGCCCGCAACCGGGCTTGCCAGCCAACACAAGGCCCAACAAGAAGCGCTGATTGATGCCGCGCTGACGATCGAAGGATAAGACGTAATGACCACCGAAGTACGCGTGCCCACGCTGGGCGAATCCGTGACCGAAGCCACCGTCGCCACCTGGTTCAAAAAGGCCGGTGACACGGTCGAGGCCGACGAGATGCTGTGCGAGCTGGAAACCGACAAGGTCACCGTCGAGGTGCCCTCGCCCGCCGCCGGCACCCTGGCCGAGATCGTTGCGCAAGAGGGTGAGACCGTGGGCGTTGACGCCCTGCTGGCCACCCTCTCCGAAGGCGACAGCGGGTCTGACAGCGCGCCCAAGAAGGCCGAGAAAAAAGAAGAGAAAAAGACCGAGCCCGCGCCCGCCAAATCCGGCGGCGACAGTGACGGCTCGGGCGGCGGCGGCAACATCGACGTGATGGTGCCCACGCTGGGAGAATCCGTGTCCGAAGCCACCGTCTCGACCTGGTTCAAGAAGGTCGGCGACAATGTCAGCCAGGACGAAATGCTCTGCGAGCTGGAAACCGACAAGGTGTCGGTCGAGGTCCCCTCGCCCGCCGCCGGCACGCTGACCGAAATCCTCGCGAACGAAGGCGACACGGTTCAGGCCAATGGCAAGCTCGCCGTCCTGTCGGGCGCCGCCGACGGCGCCGTGGAACCGGCTGAGCGCCCCGACAGCAACGCGATCCCGGCGCAAGGCGACGAGCCGGCCACCGCCAATGGCGGGCAGTACACCGCCCCGCTTCCGGGCCGCGATATCGAGGATGCGCCCTCTGCGAAAAAGGCGATGGCCGAAAAGGGCCTCAGCAGCGATCAGGTGCAGGGCTCGGGCCGCGACGGCCGCGTCATGAAAGAGGACGTCGCAAAGGCCGCCGCAGCCGCTACCAGCGCCGCGCCCGCCACATCCTCGGCCCCCGCACAGGCGCCGCGCGCGCCCGTCTCGGCCGAGGATGCCAGCCGCGAGGAACGGGTCAAGATGACCCGCCTGCGCCAGACCATCGCGCGCCGCCTCAAGGACAGCCAGAACACCGCCGCCATGCTCACCACCTATAACGAGGTGGACATGACCGAGGTGATGGCCCTGCGGAACCAGTACAAGGACGAGTTTCAGAAGAAGCACGGCGTCAAGCTGGGCTTCATGTCCTTCTTCACCAAGGCCTGCTGCCACGCGCTGAAAGAGGTGCCCGAGGTCAACGCCGAGATCGACGGCACCGATATCGTCTACAAGAACTTCGTGCACATGGGCATCGCCACCGGCACGCCCACCGGCCTCGTGGTCCCCGTGATCCGCGACGCCGACGCGCTCGGCTTCGCCGACATCGAGAAAGCCATCGCCGAAAAAGGCGCCCGCGCCCGCGACGGCAAGCTCTCCATGGCCGAAATGCAGGGCGGCACCTTCACCATCTCCAACGGCGGCGTCTACGGCTCGCTGATGTCCTCCCCCATCCTCAACCCCCCGCAATCGGGCATCCTGGGGATGCACAAGATCCAGCAGCGCCCGATGGTGGTGAACGGCGAGATCAAGGCCCGCCCCATGATGTACCTCGCCCTCAGCTACGACCACCGCATCGTCGACGGCAAGGGCGCCGTGACCTTCCTCGTCCGCGTGAAGGACGCGCTGGAAGATCCGCGGCGGTTGTTGATGGATCTGTGACGCCCCGTGTGGGTTTTCACCCACCCTACGAGTCCGCGTAGGGTGGGGTTCCACCCCACCATTCCCAAACATGAGGCGTAAAGGGGACTTCCATGACCACCCAACTCCTCCTCCGCTACGACAGCTTCGACCAGGACACCCACGACTCCCACGCCGAGGATCGGGCCAATGCCGGTCTCACCCAGCTTCAGATGTGGCGCGAGGGCACGGGCACCCGCTGGGTCCTCTTCGGCGTCAACGACGTGGCCCGCGCCAAGGCTTGGGTCGACAAGGAAACCGGCCTCGGCCACGGCCCCGCCGCCTCCCACATGCTGGAGACGGCATGAGCCAGGAGCGACCCGCCCCGGCCCCCGAGCCGGGGCCTCTCGCCCACACAGAGGTCCCGGGTCAAGCCCGGGACGCGGACCACTGATGACCCCAGCCGCCGGATATGCCCGCGCCGTCGCCGCGCGCCGCGCCTTCCGCCTGTCCGGCTATCCGACATTGGCCGAGGAAGGCTTCGACGGCGACTATGTCTCGCCCATCCAGATGACCTCCGGTTCCCTCACCGGCCCCATGCTGGTGTCGAAAGACTGGCTCGATGCGCCTTCGGTACGCCGCCACCGCACGGAACTCAAGCACCAGGGCTACCTCTCCACAAACCCCTTCAACCGGGTGATCGACAAGGTGCTCGCGCTGCTGAACCTCACCCGCGCCGACATCTACATCACGCCGGTCTTTCACCTGCTGACGCCGCAGCGCTCCTCCACCATCCCCCCGGCCCACGCTCGCGCCAGCTGGGAGGCCATCGGCCAGTTTGAGCGCCTCGGCCGCCGCCCCATCGCGCTCGGCCACGATGCCGCCCGTGTCCTCAAACATTTCAACGTGCCGCACGTCCTGGCGCCCCACCCCTCGGCCCGGACCGGCACATTCGACGCCAAGGCCAAGGCCATTGCAGAGGCAATCACCGACGCATGACACCCGCCGCCCCTCGCACGCCCCGCAAAAAGGAGGTCCCGGGTCAGGCCCGGGACATGTGACGCCACATGACCCCCGAACTCACCGTCCTCACCCTCGCCGCGCTGCTCCAAGTGGTGCAATTCGCCCTCTACGCCGTGCCGGCCAACATGGAGCTTGGCCCGGGCTACACCACCTCGGCGCGCGACCGCGAACCGTCGCGCCAGATGTCCGACCGCACCGCCCGGCTGGGCCGTGCGATGGACAACCATTTCGAAGGGCTGATCCTTTTCACCATCGCCTGCGTGGTGATCGCCGTCTCCGGCCAATCCACGGGGGTCACCACCGCCTGCGCCTGGACCTACCTGATCGCCCGCATCGCCTATATCCCGGCCTATTACCTCGGCCTGCGCCCCTGGCGGTCGCTGATCTGGCTGGTGGGCTTCGCCGCGACCGCCCTCATGTACCTGACCGCCCTGCTATGATCCGCCGCCTATCCCTCGCCCTTGCACTGGTCGCCAACCCGGCCGCCGCCGAGTTCGTGATCGAGGAAGGCACGTTCTTCGTCATGCATCGCGACTACGACAGCAAAACCAACACCTTCACCGACGGCGCCCCCGAGGGCGAAGGCGACGGCTGTTTCCAGATCACCCGTGTCGACCTGCCGGGCGAGACAATCGACTTCACCCTCGTCAGCGGCACCATCACGCCCTGGTGGTCGGACGGTGAAACCTTCCACCCCGGTTTCCAGAACGCCTTCGTTCCCGCCATCGGCTTCATGGAAAACAACCCCGACGCGGAATGGACCGACCTTTTGCACGAAATCCTGAAAACCGTGCCGGACTGCGCCCCGCCCGCATCGTGACACCGCACAACAAAAAGCATAGGTTCGGGACCAACACGCCCGACACGCGAAGGAGAATATCAAATGGCATCCTATGACGTCATCGTAATCGGCTCCGGCCCCGGCGGCTATGTCGCCGCGATCCGCTGCGCCCAGCTGGGCCTGAAAACCGCCTGCGTCGAGGGCCGCGAAACCCTGGGCGGCACCTGCCTCAACGTGGGCTGCATCCCCTCCAAGGCCCTGCTGCACGCCAGCCACATGCTGCACGAGGCCGAACACAACTTCGCCGCCATGGGCCTCAAGGGCAAAAGCCCGTCTGTCGACTGGAAACAGATGCTGTCCTACAAGGACGAGACCATCGGCCAGAACACCAAGGGCATCGAGTTCCTGTTCAAAAAGAACAAGATCGACTGGCTGAAGGGCTGGGGCTCCATCCCCGAGGCGGGCAAGGTGAAGGTCGGCGACGACACGCACGAGGCCAGGAACATCATTATCGCGACAGGCTCCGAGGTCAGCACGCTTCCGGGTGTCGAGATCGACGAGAAAACCGTGGTCTCCTCCACCGGCGCGCTGGAGCTGCCCAAGGTGCCCAAGAAACTGGTCGTCATCGGTGCCGGCGTCATCGGGCTGGAGCTTGGTTCGGTCTATTCGCGCCTGGGTTCCGAAGTGACGGTCGTGGAATATCTCGACCATGTCACGCCGGGCATGGATGGCGAGGTCCAGAAGACCTTTCAGAAGCTGCTGAAGAAACAGGGGCTGGAATTCATCATGGGCGCCGCCGTTCAGGGCGTCGAGGCGATGAAGACCAAGGCCAAGGTCACCTACAAGCTGCGCAAGGACGACAGCGAGGAAACACTGGATGCCGACGTGGTGCTGGTCGCCACCGGCCGCAAACCGTTCACCGATGGGCTGGGGCTGGAGTCCTTGGGCGTCGAGATGACCGAGCGCGGCCAGATCAAGACCGACGACCACTGGCAGACCAACGTCAAGGGCGTCTACGCCATCGGCGACTGTATCTCCGGCCCGATGCTGGCCCACAAGGCCGAGGACGAAGGCATGGCCGCCGCGGCCGTCATCGCGGGCCAGCACGGGCACGTGAATTACGGCGTCATCCCCAGCGTGATCTACACCCATCCCGAGGTCGCCGCCGTCGGCAAGACCGAGGAGCAGTTGAAGGAAGAAGGCCGCGCCTACAAGGCCGGCAAGTTCTCCTTCATGGGCAATGGCCGGGCCAAGGCGAACTTCGCCTCAGACGGCTTCGTCAAGATCCTCGCCGACAAGGAAACCGACCGCATCCTGGGCGCGCATATCATCGGACCCATGGCGGGCGATCTCATCCACGAGATCTGCGTCGCCATGGAATTCGGCGCGGCGGCCGAGGACGTGGCCCTGACCTGCCACGCCCACCCGACTTATTCCGAAGCGGTGCGCGAAGCGGCCCTGGCCTGCGGCGATGGGCCGATCCACAGCTGACATGCGCGATTGGGTTCCCGTCCCAGATCTGCAAAAGGACCATGCGCCTTTTGCAGATCCCAATTTCAAGCTCACTGTGATCGACGCGCTGATGGCGAACGGCACGTTCGATCTGGGTGACGAGGCCGCGTTTCAGGATCGGCTCAGCAAGGGCCAATACGATTACGAACGCGACGGCTACACCCTGAACCGCTCGTTCCTCAGCTACTTCCGCCAGTACCCTCTGACCTCCGCGCATCTCGCCGCGGTCGAGGAACTCTGGTTCGACGGCGGCCTGGATATCTACGGCTGGATCTTCCCTTTCTGGGGCGGCGAGACCGAGGACTTCGACATCGCCAGCGTCGCCGACCTGTCGCTTCTGCCCAATCTGCGGGTGTTCGGATTTTCCGCGATGCACCACGCCAACGACCTGACCGCCTATCTCCGCGCCCCCAGGCTCGAAGTGCTGGAGCTAGGGTTAATCGGCAGCCCATGGCGCAATTGGCACGCACTTCTGCAACTGCCCAACCTTCAAGAGTTCCGGTACTTCACCTCGAACCACGCGCCAGAGGCGGACGCAGTCTTGGCCGAGTTGCGCAGGCGGGGCGTGGCGATCAACGAATACTAAGCCTGACCGCGCCACCTTAGACTCACCCGTCCCGGACCTGTTCCGGGACCTCGTAGGGTGGGTGAAAACCCACGCGCGCCCATTCCGATCACACGGCGCTTTAACCTTTGCCGCTCCGAATAAACACCGACGCGATGCCACCCGGATACCGACGCGATACCGACGTGGGTTTTCGCCCGTTAACCTTTCGCGCAAAACCTACCACATGGTCTTCGCTGCCCGGGCGCTCCAAGCGGCGTCATATTCCGCGCCGCCCTCGTCCCCGTCCGAGGCCTCGGCCAGCAACTCGCCCACTGTCGGCAGCCCGTCACTGTCGTCCCGGCTCCACAACCCGGCCCGGATCGTAGCCCGGGCGCATTGGCTGTAGATCTCGGAAATCGCGATCACGATCACCGTCGCCGGATGCTTGCCCGCCTGCTCGAACCGGGCGCGCAGCCCTTCGTCGTTGGTCAGCTTTGCAGCGCCGTTCACCCGCACCACCGTGTTCGATCCCGGCACCATGAACATGCAGGAAACACGCCCGTCCGACACGATATTCCTCAGCGAATCCAGACGGTTGTTGCCACGCCAATCGGGCATGGCCAATGTATGCTCGTCCAGTTCCAACACAACCGGGCCGTCATCCCCGCGCGGGCTACCATCGGTGCCGTCCGGCCCCACCGTGCTCAGCACGCAATAGCGTGACGCCATGATCCACTGCCGGTAAAGCGGCGTCAGCCGATGCACCACCTTGCGCGTACTGGCCGCGCCGGGCGTGCCGTAAAGCGCTTCCAGCGCCTTGATATCGTTAATGAACTCCATCCGGATCAAACCCCGCTTCGCGCATCAGGCGGTTGGAATTGGTCTCGATCGTGTCTTCCAGCCGCGCCATGAACTCTTCCTTCGGCAGCCCCGCCTCGATCGCCGGCAGAAACTCCACCACCCCCGTCCCGGGATGCCGCATGATGCCTTTGCGCGGCCAGACCAGACCGACATTCGTTGCCACCGGGATGCATTCCTGCGCCATCTCTTCATAGAGGATCGACGACCCCACCTTGTAGGGCGCCTTGACCCCCGGTGCGATCCGCGTGCCCTGCGGATAGATGATCAGCTGCCCGGGCCGCAGACGCCCACGGCCCACATCCGCGATCATCTTCTTGATCGCCTGGCTGCGCTTGCCCCGGTCCACGGGCACACAGCCCAGTTTCATGGCGTATTGGCCGATGATCGGGGCGTACATCAACTCGCGTTTCATGATGAACTTGCCCGACGGGACACTGGCAAAGATCAGGATAATATCCAGGAAAGACTGGTGCTTGGCGACGATCAGGCATTCGTGGCGCGGCGGCGTGCCGCGCACTTCGGTCCGGACCCCGACCATCCAGCGGGCGGTCCAGCGCACCCAGGCGCACCACGCCTTGCACGCCGCATTCGCGCCCCGCGACGAGACCAGCGCCCAAGGCAGGAACACGATCCCGATGGGCAGCATCATGAAATAGATCTGGCCCACGAACACCGCCGATCTGACCCATTGCAACGCGTATCTCATGGCGTATCCTTCAATGTCTTGCGCGCCGCCGCCTGTGTCGCCGCAAAGGCGACGGTCGCGGCCAGGGGCGGGATCACCAACAGCCACAGCCACTGCCAGCCGTGAAAACCGAGTCCCGTCAGAAACCCGCCATCCTCCTGCGCGGCGGGCAACAGGAACACCGCCACTCCGGCCGCCACCGTGCCCACGGCCCCCCCGGTCAGCGCGCGCAACGTGAACCGCCGAACAAAAGCCTGCGCGATATAGCTGTCGCGCGCGCCCACAAGGCGCAGCACGCCGATCACCTGCGTGTTCGCCGCCAGCGCCGCGTTGGCGGCCAGCGTGATCATTGCCGCCGTCGCCGCCCCGATCAGCAGGATCGAGATATAGCCCAGCATCCGCAGGCGCGTCGCGGCACTGACCAGCGGGCGGCGCCACCGGGTATGGTCATCCAGGATCGCCCCCGGCACCTCGGCCGACAGCCGCAGGCGCAGCCCGCCCGCGTCGAACCCCTCGCCTTCCTCGACGACCTCGATCAGTTGCGGGATCGGCAGGGTATCCACCGGCAGGTCGGGGCCGAACCATGGCTCCAGCAAGGCGCGCTGTTCGTCGGGGTCCAGCGCCCGGGCCGAGGCGACGCCCTTGGTTGTCTCGAGGATCTTCAGCGTGGCCGCGGTCTGCGCCGCTATCTGGCCCTCGGGCGCGGATATCCTGATGGTCGAGGACCGCGCCAGCTCCGACCCCCAGCGATCAGCCAGCCGCCCCGTCGCCATCGACAAGGCCAGCGCGAACACCGCCAGAAACGCCATCGCGCCCGCGCTGAACACCGTCAGCGAGGCCGTGAATCCTGTGGGCGGCACCACCCGGTCGGCCTGTGCATCGCCCATGACGAACTCGGTCACGCGGTTGAAATCCAGTTTCACAGGTCCGCCCCCGCAAGTTGCAGCCGCCGGTTCGAGATCCGCAGCACCCTAGCCTGAACATGGCTCTTCGCGGCCCGGATCAGGGCAAGGTCATGGGTCGCGACCATGATCGTCTTGCCCATGCGGTTCAGTTCGATCAATAGGCGCAGCAGGCGTTGCGACATCTCCCAATCGACGTTGCCCGTGGGTTCGTCGGCCAGAACCGCGTCAGGCGACATGATGATGGCTCGCGCCAGCGCCGCCCGCTGGCGTTCCCCGCCCGACAGTTCCGGCGGCAGCGCATCGGCCCGCGCCTTGAGCCCCACCCAGCCGATCAGCTCCTTCAGGTTCGCGGATTCGCCCAGAAGGTCACGCCCCGACACCATCAGCGGCAACGAGATATTGTCGGCGACAGTCAAGTGATCCAGAAACTGGCAATCCTGATGCACCACCCCGATCCGCCGCCTTGCATCCGCGATGTCGTCCCGCTCCATCGTGCGCACATCCGTGTCGAACAGCCGGACCTCGCCGGCCGTGGGCATCAACGCCCCGTAACACAGCTTCAGCAGCGTGGTCTTGCCCGACCCCGACGGGCCGGTCAGGAAATGAAACGACCCAGCCTGCAGCTTGAGCGAGATGTCACTCAGCAATTCCCCCCCGCCATAGCTGTAGGCGACATTTTCCAGCTCGATCACTTCGGCCCCCAATGCATTTTGCCCTTCATGCCCCACAGGACACACTTGTGCAACGACTACGGCGCTTGCGTGATTGCCCCCTTTCCCGGTCCGTTATTTGTGCGTAAGGTACGGCAAACATAAGGCTGGGATATGCCGGTCAGACGACAGGCAGCGGGTGGCAAGATGCGGTTGATATGCCCGAATTGCGGGGCACAATACGAAGTTCCTACAGAAGTCATTCCCGCAAGCGGGCGCGATGTGCAATGTTCAGATTGCGGAACGACGTGGTTTCAGCACCATCCCGATCATCCCGCCGAAGACCCTCCTCCCGAGGCACTCTCTGAGTCTGCCAGTCAGGCAGAATACGAGCCGGAAGATACGGTGTCGCGCCCCGAACCGGAGGCGGATTACGCTGCCGAAGAAGACGAGGACGACGCAGGTTGGACCGACGCCGCCGGCACACCCGATGAGACCCTCGCGCCGGCAGACGATGCACCCGAGGACGAGGTCATCGCCGAAGAGCACGCCGCCCCCGCATCCGAACCCAGGCGGCGCGAGATCGACCCCGCCGTGGCCGACGTGTTGCGGGAAGAAGCCGCGCGTGAATCCCGCGCGCGTGATCACGACAGGCGCGGCACCGTCGAGACTCAGCAAGAACTTGGCCTTCAGGACACCGACAACGACGCGCAACGGCGCTCGGAAGAGGCCCGCGCCCGCATGGCCCGCCTGCGCGGCGAACCCGAGGCGCAGAAATCAGATGCCGAGGTTGAAGAGATTGATCCCACGTCGCGCAGCAACCTGCTGCCCGATATAGACGAGATCAACTCATCGCTGGATTCCGACGGCAAAAAGGAACAGCCCCGTCCCGTGGCGGCGGCCTCCGAAACAACGGTTGCCCCACGCAAAGGCGGCTTCCGCTCCGGTTTCCGGCTTGCGGTCGTCCTGGCGGTTCTGGCGCTACTGCTTTACGTGTTCGCGCCGCAACTGTCCGGCGCGGTGCCCCAGCTGGCCGATCCCCTGACAGGCTATGTCGAGATGGTAAATTCCTGGCGCGCCGGTCTGAACGACCTCATTCAAGGCGTGGCAGCCTCGTTGTCCGAAAGCGGCGCCGCCGACACTTGATCGCGTGGCGCGGCCGGTAAGCCGCGCACACTGGCCTCTCGCCACGTCTCAGAACCGGTCCAGTAGCCGCCGCAGATAGTCAAGCTCGACATCGGGCCGCGCGGTGTCGCCCGACCGGCGGCGGATCTCGTCCAGCAATTCTCCGGCGCGGCGATAGACGTCTTCGCGCGCGGTGAACTCGCCCTGGTCCCCGGCCAGCCCGCGCTGTGACCGGCCAAGCGGGTCCTGTTCCCCGAACTGCCCCGGTGTCTGGCTTTGCGCCTGGCCCTGACCCGGCTGCGACTGGCTGTTCTCGGCCAGCGCCTCGCCCAAACTGCGCATCCCGTCGCGCAAGGCATCCATCGCCTCGGCCTGCCGGTCGATCGCCTCGGGCAGATCGTCGCCGCGCAGCGCTTCCTCGGCACCTTCCATGGCGCGCCCCGCCCGGTCCAGCGCCTCGCGGGCGTCCTCGCCGGCCTGACCGCCGACATTCGGCAGACCCTGCCGCTGACGCTCCAATTCACGGCGCAGCGCTTCTTGCCGCTCCGAAAGATTTCCGGCCTGGCCGCCTTGTTGCCCTTCGGCAGACTGATTGCCCTGGCCCTGGCCGGGTTGCTGACCCTGTTGCTGGCCCTGGCCCTGCCCTTGCTGCTGGCCCGGCTGTTGTCCCTGGCCTTGCTGCGAATGCTGCTGGCCCTGGCCCTGACCGCCGTTGCGGCCCTCGTTACCCTGTGATTCACCGGCCTGTGCGCCGGGATTGAACTGTTCCTGCAAGTCCCGGAAGGCCTCGTCCGACAGGCCCTGCTGATCACGCAGCGTTTCGGCCAGACCTTCCATCGCCTGCTGGCCGGGATTGTCGCCGCCCTGCCCCTGCTGGCCTTCGGTCACGCGCAGGTTCTCCATCATCTGCTGGAACTCTTCCAACGCCTGCTGCGCCTCGGCAAACCGGCCCTGCTCCATCAGTTCCTGGATGCGGTCCATCATGTCCTGCAAATCCTGGTCGGTCAGGGTCTGCATGTTCTCGGACTGGCCCCTGTCGGGCTCATCGGCCTGGTCGCCCTCGCGCTGCGCCATCTGCGATTTCTGGCGCAGGTAATCCTGCGTCGCGTCGCGCAATTCCTGCATCAGCCGCGCGATCTCTTCCTCGCTGGCGCCGTTGCGCATGGCCTCGCTCAGGCGTTCCTGCGCGGCCCGCATCCGCTCCAGCGCATCGCCGATATCGCCGTCTTCCAGCAGCACAGCCAGATCCCACAACGCCTGCGCCAGGTCTTCCTGCGTTTCGTCGGTCAGGCTGTCGTGGTCGATGAACGTCTCCAGCCGCCGCAGGATCACCCGCAGCTTCAGATAGGCCGTCTCGGACTTGAACAGCCCATCCTCGGGGTTGTGCGACACCGCGCGCAGCATCTGGCTGACACGTCTGGCGTTGGATTTCGCCCACAGCAAGTCACGCCGCTGTTCGATCACCGACGCGGCCATCGGATCAAAGAACCGCCGCGCGGGCAGGTCCATCACCACCGGCGCGCTTTGCCCTGTCTGGTCGCGCTCGTCCCGGACGGTCAGCGTCAGGCGCACCGGCAGATGCGCCCACGGATGCTCGGACAGGTTCTCGATCAACGTCTCAGTAAAGTCCGCGCGGTCCCCGGTGATCGGCAGCGGCAGGTCCAGCACGATCGGCTCGCGCGCATCGGGTTCCGCTGTCAGACCATGGCGCCGATCGACCTCGTCCAGCGCCAGTTCGAACGTCGCCGTGCCACCGGCCACGCCATGGTCGTCGCTGGCCGCGAACGGCTGGCTCATCTGCCCGTCGAACGTCACTTCCAGCCCTTCGGAAATCGATGCCTCGGGCGGCGCGTCGGGCAGGGCCGTGATCGTCCATTCCTCGCCGCCGGGGCCGTCGATGCGCAACGTCCCGTCCTGCGTGATCTCGAAACTCTGCTCGGTATCCGTGGCCGGCGGAACATCCTCGGTCCGGCCCGAGACCGTTTCCGTCATGCTCAACGCGCCCACCTCGCCGTAAAAGCGCAGCGTCACAAGGCTGCCCTCGGGGGCACTGAACGCCCCGTCCTGATCGTTCAGGTAAAGGCTCGGCAGCTCGGTGTAGGCGGGCGGCTCGATCCAGCCTTCCCAAGTCGGACCGCTGGCCAGCGCCGCACCGCTGCCGGGGGCCATCTGCGACACCGTACCGGCCCGCCAGACAGATCCGAACAGAACCGCCACCACCAGCGCCAGCAGGGCGACATAGCGCAACCCAAACGGATCCCGGCGCGACAGCCTCAGATCGGGCTCGACCGCTTTCGCACCGGCGGCGCGGGCTTCCATCCGCGCGATATGCGCCCGCCACAGGGCCTGCGACCCCGTGTCGCCGCCCCCGATGGCCTGCCTGTCGGCAAGTGTCGCCAGCGGATGCCCCGGCAGCACGCCATCCATCCGTCGAATCGCCTCTTCGCGCGACGGCCAGTCGAACCGGCGCGCCCCGTGCACCGCAAAGCCCAGCGCGGCCAGCCCCGAAACGATCGCCAGCGTCCAGACGATTTCCACCGGCGCAAGGTCGTGCAGACCAAGCATCAGGGCCGCGCACACCGCGATCACCACGCTCCAGAGCGGCCAGAAGGCCCGCACCAGACGCTCGGCGATCAGCCCGGCCCAGGTCAGCATCAAGGGCCGCTTCAGCCGCTGGATGACCTTGTTGAACGTGGTGTTGTCAGATTGTGCCATGCATCCCTGCGATTGGGCTGCCGACGCGCCCGTCGCGTCACAACCATGCGGGGATGGTATCGCGATTTATCATCTCGTCAAAGGTCGGTCGGGGCCGGATGACGGCAAATTGATGCTCATGCACCAGAACTTCGGGAACCAGCGGCCTTGTATTGTACTCGCTGCTCATCACCGCGCCATATGCACCCGCGCTGCGAAACGCCACAAGGTCGCCCTCGCCCACATGCGGCATCACCCGCCCCTTGGCGAAAGTGTCGCCCGATTCGCAAACCGGGCCGACGATGTCGTACTTGGCGGGCTCCGCGCCCGGCGCAGGCTCTCTTACCGGAACTATATCGTGATAGGCGTCATACATCGCGGGGCGAATCAGGTCGTTCATTGCGCCGTCGAGGATCAGGAAATCACGCCCTTCGCCCGATTTCACGTAAATCACCTTGCTGACGAGGATCCCGGCATTGCCGGCCACCAGCCGCCCCGGCTCGATCTCGATCTCGCAGCCCAGATGCCCCACCGTTTCGCGGATCAGCGCGCCATAATCCGTGGGCAGCGGCGGCGCAGCGTTCGACCGCTCGTAGGGGATGCCAAGCCCGCCGCCCAGATCGAGGCGCACAATTTCGTGCCCGTCCGCCCGCAGCACTTCGGTCAGCTCCGCCACCTTCTGATAGGCCAGGCGGAACGGTTCCAGATCGGTCAGTTGGCTGCCGATATGCACGTCGATGCCGATCACCTTTATCCCCGGCAGGCGTGCCGCCTCGGCATACACCTCTCGGGCGCGTGCTATAGGAATGCCGAACTTGTTCTCGCTCTTGCCGGTGGCGATCTTGGCATGGGTCTTCGCGTCCACGTCCGGGTTCACCCGCACGGTGATGGGCACTTCCACTCCCAGCGACACCGCCACCTCCGACAGCGCCGCCATCTCGGGCTCGCTCTCGACGTTGAACTGCCGCACGCCGCCTTCCAGCGCGATGCGCATTTCCTCGCGGGTCTTGCCGACACCAGAGAAGACAATCTTGTCACCCGGCACGCCCGCCGCCTTGGCCCGCATGTATTCCCCGGCCGAGACCACATCCATCCCCGCACCCAGGCCCGCCAGCGTCTTCAGGATCGCCTGGTTGCTGGCCGCCTTCATCGCGTAGCACACCAAGTGCGGCATCCCTTCCAGCGCCTCGTCGAACAGCCGGAAATGCCGCGTCAGCGTCGCGGTCGAGTAGCAATAGAACGGCGTGCCCACCTGCGCCGCGATCTCGGCCACGGGCACGTCCTCGGCATGAAGCTCGCCGTCATGGTAAAGAAAATGATCCATTCGCGCTTTTTCTTGCTGAAAATACTCGGATTCCCGCAGGTCTCACCCGCGCCGCATCCTCAGAAACAGATAAAGCGGCAAACCGCAACTGACCCCGATGCAGAAGGTCGCCGGTATCGCGATCAGGCGCAGCCAGTCCCGCGCCTGCGCTGTTTCCCATATCACCCACAGCGTCAGTGCGACGGCGGCAATCGTCAGATCCCAGACCAGACCGCTCGTCGCGGCATTGGCGTGCCAGGCCTCGACCATGCCCATCAGGCTGTACCCGTTCGCGTTGAACCACGTGATGAACCACGCCATCGGGTGGATCGCCCCCCAGACGGCCAAAGCCAGGAAAACGTACCTCAAAACACCGTGCCCACGTGAACCGACACGTTGCCTCTGACGATCGAGGTGCCCACGCTGGCCCGCGAGCCGTTGGTGCCCACGGTCAGCGACCCGTTCAGGTTGGGCCGCACCTGCGTCGGATCGTTTCGTGCGACCGTATCGTCCGGCTCGCTGCCGGGCGGAACGGGCTCACCGTCCACACCGCATCCCGCGACCAGTATCAGGCCCAGTACGGCAATCGCGCGTTTCATCCCAGGATCTCCTTCCAGCGGTTGACCTGCAAACGCACCTGCTCGGGCGCCGTCCCGCCATAGCTTGTGCGCGAGGCGACCGAGTTGTGCACACCCAGCACATCATAGACCGTTTTGTCGATATCGCCATGCACCGATTGCATCTCCTCAAGGCTCAGCTCCGGCAGGTCGCACCCCTTGGCCTCCGCCTTGGCGACCAGCGCGCCAGTCACGTGATGCGCGTCGCGGAAGGGCAGGCCCAGCACCCGCACCAGCCAGTCCGCCAGGTCCGTCGCGGTTGAGAATCCCGCGCCGGCCGCCGCCTCCAGTGCGCCCTGGTTGGCGGTCATGTCCCGCACCATTCCGTCCATCGCGGCCAGGGCCAGCATCAGGTTGTCGGCGGCGTCAAACACCTGCTCCTTGTCCTCCTGCATGTCCTTGGAATAGGCCAGCGGCAGGCCCTTCATCACCAACGTCAGCGCCACGTTCGCCCCGAAGATGCGCCCGATCTTGGCGCGGATCAGTTCCGCGGCATCGGGGTTCTTCTTCTGCGGCATGATGCTCGACCCGGTGGAAAACCGGTCGCTCAGCGTCACGAAACGGAACTGCGCCGAGGACCAGATCACCAGCTCTTCGGCCATGCGGCTGAGATGCATCGCGCAGATGCTGGCCACGGACAGAAACTCCAGCGCGAAATCCCGATCGCTCACCGCATCCAGGCTGTTGGCCGCGGGCCGGTCAAACCCAAGCTCTTTCGCCGTCATCTCCCGGTCGATGGGAAAGGACGTCCCGGCCAGGGCCGCCGCGCCCAGCGGGCATTCGTTCATCCGGGCTCGCGCGTCGCGCACCCGGCTCAGATCCCGACCGAACATCTCGACATAGGCCATCATGTGGTGGCCCCAGGTCACCGGCTGCGCCACCTGCAAATGCGTGAATCCTGGCATCACCCAATCCGCGCCGGCCTCGGCCTGCGCAAGGCACGCTTTCATCAGCGCCACCAACGCCGCGTCCGCCGCATCCAGCTGATCGCGCACCCACAGCTTGAAATCCGTCGCCACCTGGTCGTTCCGGCTGCGCCCGGTGTGCAAACGCCCCGCCGGCTCGCCGATCACCTCCTTCAGCCGCGCCTCGACATTCATGTGAATGTCCTCCAGCGCCTTCGAGAACGGAAACGCCCCGCTTTCGATCTCTGACAACACCGTGAGCAGGCCTTCACGCATCGCCTCGGCATCGCTATCACTGACGATACCTGTCGCGGCCAGCATGGCCGCATGGGCGCGCGACCCGGCGATATCCTGCGCCGCAAGGCGCTTGTCGAAATCTATCGAGGCATTAATTGCCTCCATGATCGCATCGGGCCCGGCGGCGAACCGGCCACCCCACATCTGGTTAGAGGTCTTGTCTGTCATGTCCCAACTCTTCGGAGGCGCTATGAATTCGCTGAAGTCCATCGTCCTTTATATGGCCCTCGCAGTCGGTGCAAACGCCGCAGCGGCGCAGACCGCGGATATTGCCGACCTGCGCGACGGCGACATGAAAAAGCTGGTGGTGCATTCCGAGGCCAAGCCGGTGCCTGCCGAGGCGTTCAAGTCCGAGGATGGCGGTGAGCTGACCCTGGCGGACTATGAGGGCAAGATCACCCTGGTCAACTTCTGGGCCACCTGGTGCGCCCCCTGCCGTCATGAGATGCCGATGCTTTCGGACCTTCAGGCCCAGCTGGGCGGCGACGATTTCGAGGTCGTCACCATCGCCTCGGGCCGCAACGCGCCCGAAGCGATGAAGAAATTCTTCGACGAGATCGGCGTGGACAACCTGCCGCTGCACGCCGACCCCAAAATGGGACTCTCGCGCCAGATGGGCGTTCTGGGCCTGCCCGTCACCGTCATCCTCGACCGCGAGGGCCGCGAGATCGCCCGCCTTCAGGGCGATGCCGACTGGAGCTCGGACAGCGCCAAGGCGATCCTGCAAGCGCTGATCGACGCCGGTGCCTGACGGCTGCGCTTGCCCGGTGGCGTGAATCGCTCTAAACGCGCAAACATGCTCGACGATGCCGACGATATTCACCCGCTCTTTGCCGGCGCTCCGAAAACCACGGAGTTCCGCAAGCTGCGCAAACGCGTCGTCCGCCAGACCCGCGAGGCGATCGAGCAATACGGCATGGTCGAGAAAGATGCGCGTCACGCCGAAGGCGGGCCACCTCCGAAATGGCTGGTCTGCCTTTCCGGCGGCAAGGACAGCTACACCCTGCTGGCCGTCCTGCACGAGCTGAAGTGGCGCGGCTTTCTGCCCGTCGATATCCTCGCCTGCAACCTCGACCAGGGCCAGCCTGGCTTTCCGGCGACCATCCTGCCCAAGTTCCTGAAAGACATGGGCGTGCCCCACCGGATCGAATACCAGGACACCTATTCGGTCGTCGTCGACAAGGTGCCCGCCGGGCGCACCTATTGCGCGCTCTGCTCACGCCTTCGCCGCGGCCATCTTTACCGCATCGCGCGCGAGGAAGGCTGTTCTGCAGTCGTGCTGGGTCATCACCGCGACGATATCCTCGAGACGTTCTTCATGAACCTCTTTCACGGCGGGCGTCTGGCCACGATGCCCCCCAAGCTGGTGAACGAGGAGGGCGATTTGTTCGTCTATCGCCCGCTGGCCCATATGGCCGAAGAAGACTGCGAGCGGTTTGCGCGCGCGATGAACTATCCCATCATCCCCTGCGATCTCTGCGGCTCTCAGGACGGGCTACAACGCCAGCAGGTCAAGCAGATCCTCGATCAATGGGAAAAGAACGCTCCCGGTCGGCGACAGGTGATGTTCCGCGCCCTCATGAACGCGCGGCCGTCGCACCTGCTCGACCCGAAACTCTTCGATTTCGAGGGGCTTACCCGCGGATCGCTAAAATTGGATCAAAAAGACGACGGTCTGCCGAAGTTGCGTTAAGGGGCTATTGAGCAACTGGAGATAGCGTGGGCGCGACCGCCCCGGATCCCGGACCAAGCTCTTGCGCCACAACGTGTCTTCCTTCCGTTTCTCCATCGCGACCGTTCTGACGGGCCCGCAAGCGCTGGCATTCCTGCCCGCGCTTGTCCTCGGCGGCTTCTGGCTCGGCGGGGAGCCCGTGCTGTTGGCCCTTGCGCTGGCCGTGCCGCTGGTGCTGGCCTGGGTGCGCACGACCGCACCGCCCTACAGCCCACCGGAGCGCGAGGATGACTTCGAACGAACCTTGCAGGAAACGCTCGATCTTGCGCGCAATTGCCTGCGCCGCACGGGCTGCGCCATCGTCGAGATCGACGATTATGAAACCCTGCTCGATCGACATGGCGCCGCGGCGGCGGAACGGGTCGGCGCTCGCGTGGCCGACCGGCTGAAATCCGTCCTGCGCGAGCAGGATACGCTGCTTGCCCTGTCCAACGGGCAATTCGGCATCGTCTTCGCCCCGGTCCGTCAGCTCGATTCCGAGGCGGGCCTGAAACTGGCCACGCGGTTGCAGGCCGCCGTAGAGGAACCGATTTCGCTCGATGCGGCCACGATCTATGTCTCCGCCTCGGTCGGGTTCTGCCTGGACAGCTTCGTGCGCGGCGGCACCGGGCGCGAGCTTTCCGACGCCGCCGCAATCGCTTTGATCGAGGCGCGTCGCCACGCACCTTCGGCCATCCGCGCCTACAGCCCCGAACTGCACCGTGCCTTGCCCATCGCCGGGCAGGCCGCGACAGAGATCCTGACCGCCCTGGCGGACGGCCAGATCCAGGCCTGGTTCCAGCCGCAGATCTCCACCGATACCGGCCACATCTCGGGATTCGAGGCGCTGGCGCGATGGGAACATCCCGAGCGGGGCCTGATCCCGCCCGCCGAGTTCCTGCCGCTTTTGCAAAAGCTGGGCAAGACGGACATTCTCGGCACCGAGATCCTGCGCGACGCGCTCGGCGCGCTCCAGTCCTGGGACGAGGCCGGGTTCGACATCCCGCAGATCGGCGTGAACTTTTCCGCCGACGAACTGCGCGACCCCAAGCTTGTCGATCGCCTCCAGTGGGAGCTTGACCGCTTTGATATCGCCCCGCCGCGGTTGGCGGTGGAAATACTGGAAAACGTTGTCGCCTACTCGCCCGAAGATACGATCGTGCGCAATATCCGGCGCATGGCCGACCTTGGCTGCCGCATCGACCTGGACGATTTCGGAACCGGCCACGCCTCGATCTCCTCGATCCGGCGATTTGCCGTCCATCGGCTCAAGATCGACCGCTCCTTCGTCAAGAAAGTCGATCGCGACGTCGAACAACAGCGCATGGTCAATGCGATTCAACTGATGGCCGAACAACTCGACCTCGACACGATTGCCGAAGGCGTGGAAACCGCGGGCGAGCACGCGATGCTGGCCCAGCTGGGGGTCGGCCACGTTCAGGGCTTCGGCATCGCCCGCCCCATGCCGGCCACCAAGACCTTTGAATGGATCACCGATCACATGACCCGTGTTCAGACGCCGCCGCGCATCGGCCACACCGCCGGCTAGGCGGACCGCCCGCCGCCATGCGATGGCGCAGCGATACCGCGACCGCGCCGTGACCCACTGCCGCAGACTGGCAAACAAAGCACAAAGCCAGCGGCGACAGCGCCTTGCACCGACGACGAATCTGCTCTGCCCCCTTGACCTTTGCCGCTGCACTCTGTTGAACCCCCCAAGCGATTGAAACTTGCACGGGTGGCCATCCACGATGGACGAACAGAACCGCAACCTCCTGCTGGCGACGGGCCTCAGCCTGTTGGTGATCCTCATCTGGTTCCTGCTTTTCCCGCCGCCCGAGCCGGAAGAGACGCCCGAGGCGACCACCACCAGCACATCCACGTCCGAGACCGGGACCGGAACCACACCGTCCCAGCCCGCGGGCGACACGGCCATCGTGCCCAGCACGGCGGGCGACACCGCCGCGACACCCCAGGCGCAACAGGCCGAAGCGGAAACCGACGACACGCCGCGCGTCGAGATCGACACCCCGACCCTGCAAGGCACGATCTCGCTGCGTGGCGGCCGCATCGACGACCTGCAACTCAAGAAATACCGTGAAACCCTCGAACCCGATGCCCCCATCGTCACGCTTTTGTCCCCGGTCGGCACGAACCGCGCCTATTACGCGCTGTTCGGCTGGGCGCCGGGCAGCGGCCTGACCCCCGATCAGGTGCCGGGCGCCAACACGGTATGGAACGTGGACTCGGAAGGCCCGCTCACGCCCGAAAACCCGCTGGTCCTCAGCTGGGGTAACGGCGCCGGCCTGACCTTCCGGCGCGAGATGACCGTCGATGACCGCTCGATGTTCACCGTCACCCAATCGGTGCAGAACACCGGCGACAGCCCGGCATCGGTCGCACCCTACGGCATCCTGGCCCGCCACGGCCTGCCCCCGGACCTCAAGAATTTCTTCATCCTGCACGAAGGCGGCATCAGCCTGACCGACGGCGAGCTGCGCGAGATCGACTATGACGATTTCGAACCCGCCGGCGCACATGAAAACATCGCCCTGCAAGAGGCCGGCTGGTCCGGTTTCACCGATCACTACTGGATGACCGCGCTGATCCCCGGCCAGGCCGAAGGCTCTACCTTCTCGACCTTCCAAGACACCAGCCGCAACATCTATCAGACCAATATCAAGCAGCGCACCGAAACCGTCGCGCCGGGACAGGAAGTGACAATCCAGACGCGCCTTTTCGCCGGCGCCAAGGAATGGGAAACCATCCGCAACTACCAGAACGAGGAAGGCGTGACCAAGTTCCTCGACTCGATCGACTGGGGCTGGTTCTTCTTCCTGACCAAGCCGATCTTCTGGCTGCTGCACAACCTCAACCAGCTGATCGGCAACATGGGCTGGGCCATCATCGCACTGACCCTGATCATCAAGGCCGTTCTGCTGCCGCTTGCGTACAAGTCCTACGTCTCCATGGCCAAGATGAAGGAACTTCAGCCGCAAATGGAGAAGATCAAGGAGAAGTCTGGCGACGACCGCCAGAAACTCCAGAAAGAGATGATGGAGCTTTACAAGAAGGAAAAGGTCAACCCGGCCTCGGGCTGTCTGCCCATCCTGCTTCAGATCCCGATCTTCTTCTCGCTCTACAAGGTGATCTTCGTCACGCTGGAGCTGCGTCACGCGCCCTGGATCGGCTGGATCGACGACCTGTCCGCCCCCGATCCGTCATCGCTCTATAACCTCTGGGGCATCCTGCCCTGGGCCGCGCCCGAGCCGGGCTCGATCCTGGCGCTGATTTTCATCGGCATCCTGCCGCTCTGCCTTGGCGTGTCCATGTGGCTGCAACAAAAGCTCAACCCGGCCCCCACCGACCCCACGCAACAGATGATCTTCGCGTGGATGCCGTGGGTCTTCATGTTCATGCTGGGCAGCTTCGCGTCGGGCCTCGTGGTCTACTGGATCGCCAACAACGTGATCACCTTCAGCCAGCAATACCTGATCATGCGCAGCCAAGGGTACAAGCCGGACGTCTTCGGCAACATCAAGTCCAGCTTCAAGAAAAAGGCCAAGACCCCGCCGCCGGAGGACAAGTGATGGCAACCGTGGCCGCGCTCTGGCGCCACCCGATCAAGGGGCACGGCCGCGAAGCGCTGGACACGGTCACCCTGACCGAGGGCCAGACCATGCCGTGGGACCGTCGCTGGGCCGTGGCGCACGAGATGTCCAAGGCCGACGGCACCGAATGGGTGCCCTGCGCCAATTTCTCGCGCGGCGCCAAGACCGGCACGCTCATGGCCATATCCGCGCAGGTGGACGAGGCGTCGGGCACCGTCACGCTCACGCATCCCGACCGGCCAGACCTGACCTTTGACCCCGAACGCGAACAGGACGCCTTTCTCGACTGGGTGCGCCCTCTTATGCCCGCCGACCGCGCGCAATCGGCCCGCCTCGTGCGCGTGCCCGGGCGCGGCATGACCGACACCGATTATCCGTCGATCAGCCTGATCAACTTGGCCTCCAACGACGCCATGACCGAGGCCATGCAGCAGGACATCTCGCCCCTGCGCTGGCGCGGCAACATCCACCTGTCGGGACTGGACGCCTGGGCCGAGTTCGACTGGGTCGGCCACACCCTGCGCATCGGCGAGGTCGAGCTGAGCGTGCAGGAACCGATCAAACGCTGTCTTGCCACCACCGCAAACCCGCAAACCGGTGAACGTGACGCCGACACGCTGGCCACGTTGAACAATCGTTTCGGCCACCAGGATTTCGGCATCTACGCCACCGTCACGCGCTCGGGCGACATCCGCGTCGGCGACACGGTCGAGCCCGTCTGATGGCGCTGCCCTTCCCCCTGGCCGAGCCCCCCAGCGACGCAGCGGTCGAATCCGGCCGAAAGCTCTTCGCCGGCGAGGTCACCTTCGTCAAAGGCGTTGTCGCCATGTCCGGCCTGCCTGACGCCGACCGTCCCGAAGTCTGCTTCGCCGGGCGCTCCAACGTGGGAAAATCCAGCCTGATCAACGCGCTGACGGGGCGGAAGGCACTGGCCCGCGCCTCCAACACGCCCGGCCGCACGCAGGAAATCAACTATTTCGACCTCGGCGGCCAGACGTTCCTCGTGGACCTGCCCGGCTACGGCTACGCCAACGCACCTCTCCCGAAGGTCGAGAAATGGCAGGCGCTTCTGAAACAGTACCTTTCCGGGCGCGCCACCTTGCGCCGCGCCTTCGTGCTGATCGACGCGCGACACGGGATCAAGCCCGTGGACGAAGAGATCATGGCCCTGCTCGACAGCTCCGCCGTGACGTTCCAATGCGTTCTGACCAAGGCCGACAAGGTCAAGGCCGCCGAACGCGACAAGATGCTGGCACAGGTGCGCACCCGCCTTGCCACCCATGCCGCCGCCTTCCCGGAAATCGTCCTGACCTCCTCGGAAAAGGGCGACGGCATTGCCACCCTGCGCGCCATCATCGCCACGCTGGAATAGCCATTTCGTCTCCGCCGCTCCCGCAGCGGGGTCGGCCAGATTTCCCGCTTCCCTCCCCCGAGGGGAGGGCCAGGGTGGGGGTCACCTAAAGTCTTGCGCGTCAGCGCCCGTCCGGTGATAACGCCTTCGAAGAAGGACCCCACCCATGAAGACCCGAGACATGACCCGCGACAACCTCACAACCGCCCGCACTCTCAGCGAGGCCCTGCCGTACCTTCAGCGCTACGACGACGCCATCGTCGTGATCAAGCTGGGCGGCCACGCCATGGGCAGCGACGAGGCGATGGCCACCTTCGCCCGCGACATGGTGTTGATGCGGCAGGTCGGCGTGAACCCGGTGATCGTCCATGGCGGCGGGCCGATGATCAACCAGATGCTGGAAAAGCTGAACATCAAGTCCGACTTCGTGAACGGCAAGCGGGTCACCGACGAGGCCACGATGGAAGTGGTCGAGATGGTCCTCTCGGGCCGCGTCAACAAGCGCATCGTGCAGGCCATCAACGCCCAGGGCGGCAAGGCCGTGGGCCTGTCAGGCAAGGATGCGGGCCTCATCACCTGCGTGCCCACCGACCCCAAGCTCGGTTTCGTCGGCACGCCCGACAAGGTCGACCCGTCGATCCTGCACACGCTCTTTCATGACGATGCCATTCCCGTGATCGCCCCGCTCGGCGCGGGCCACAATGGCGAGACCTTCAACATCAACGGCGACACCGCCGCCGGCGCCATCGCCTCTGCACTTCGGGCCGATCGCCTGCTCTTGCTGACGGACGTGGACGGCGTGCGCGATGGCGAGGGCAATATCCTGACCGAACTCACCGCATCGCAGATCAAGTCCCTGACCGACCAGGGCATCATCTCGGGCGGCATGATCCCCAAGACGGAAACCGCGCTCGACGCGCTCTCTTACGGCGTGCGCGGCGTGGTTATCCTTGATGGACGGCTGGACAACGCCGTGCTGCTGGAGCTTTACACCGAACACGGTTCCGGCTCGCTGATCCGGGCAGGGTAAGGACCGCACTCCGCGTCACCGCGTTGTGACCCTTCGTCTCTTTGCGGACACATGCGGATGCAATAAATATACCCCATGGAAAACGAGTTGCTGATCCGCCTGTCCGTCTTCATCGGGCTTTTCGCGGTCCTGGCCCTGATCGAGGCCAGGGCGCCGCGACGCGTGCGCACCCAGCCCCGCAACACGCGCTGGATCACCAACTGGGCCATAGTCCTTCTCGACACGCTGACCCTAAGGGCCCTGGCGCTGGCCCTGCCCCTGCTGGCCGTCGGCGCCGCCGTGGATGCCGAGGCCAACGGCTGGGGCCTGATGAACGCCATCGACCTGCCCGGGTGGCTTGCCGTCGTCCTGACCGTGCTGATCTTCGACCTTGCCATATGGGCGCAACATCTGGTGACCCACAAGGTGCCGCTCCTGTGGCGCATCCACCGGGTCCATCACGCCGACCGCGATATCGACGTGACCACCGCTATCCGCTTCCACCCGGTGGAAATCGCGCTGTCGATGCTGCTCAAGATCGGGCTTGTCTACCTGCTCGGTCCGCCAGCGCTGGGGATTATCCTGTTCGAGATCATCCTGAACGGCACCGCCATGTTCAACCACGCCAATATCAAGCTGCCCCTGGGGCTGGACGCCGCCCTGCGCAAGGTGCTGGTGACCCCCGACATGCACCGCGTGCACCATTCCGACCAGCGCCACGAACATGACAGCAATTACGGCTTCGCCCTGTCGATCTGGGATCGTATGTTCGGCACCTACATCGCCCAGCCGGCAAAGGGGCACCACGACATGACCGTCGGTCTTCAGTGGCAGGATGACCGCCCCACGCGCCTTGGCTGGTCGCTGGGCCTGCCGTTCTTCCGCGAATGATGACGCTCGACACCATCGCACGGGCCGCGGCCGCGCATCAGCTTGCCGTCTTCGGCACGGTGACCGGGCCAGAGACGCCCGAGGGCATCGGCACCCTCGTCCTGCTCGGCCCTCGCGAGCCCGGCTTCTGGCCCGCCTTCACCACATCGCCGGAATATGCCGACAGGGCGCCGGACCCGATGGACCGCTGGTCGTCCCGCGTGATCGGCGACCTTGCGCAGGCGCTTCGGGCGACCGCATTCTTTCCCTTCGGCGGCCCGCCGTTCCAGCCGTTCATCGCCTGGGCCAAGGCCAGCGGGCGGGCCCATTCCTCTCCGGTGGGCCTGTTGGTGCATGACACCGCCGGGCTGATGATCTCGTATCGCGGGGCGCTCGGGTTCGCCGACAGGCTCGCAACACCCGCGCCTCCGCCCAATCCCTGCGACAGCTGTGTCGCCCGCCCTTGCCTGACCGCCTGTCCCGTCGATGCCTTTGCCACCGGCACCTACGACATCGCCGCCTGCAAGGCAGATCTGGACAGACCGGAAAATGATTGTATGTCAAAAGGATGCGCCGTGCGCCGGGCCTGCCCGGTCAGTCTGTCCTACGGGCGGCTGGAAGACCAGTCCGCCTTCCACATGAGGGCCTTCAAATGAGACGTCTCGTCCTGATGCGTCACGCCAAATCAAGCTGGGGCGACCCCGGCCTCGACGACCATGACCGCCCGCTCAACAAGCGCGGCAAACGCTCTGCCGACGCCTTAGGCGACTGGTTGCGCAAGCAAACCATCGTGGTGGACGAGGCGTTGGTGTCGTCCTCGGCGCGCACGGTCGAAACCCTGCAAAGGCTCGGGATCGACTGCGACCGACAGGTGCTGGATCAGCTCTACCACGCCGGTTCCGGCGACATGCTCAAGGCGCTCAAGACCCGCGCCACCGGCCAGACCATCCTGATGCTGGGCCACAACCCCGGCATCGCCTGGTTCGCCCGCGATCTGATGCTGGCACAGCCCGACCACCCCCGTTTCGAGGATTACCCAACCGGCGCAACCCTCGTGGCGCGGTTCGACATCGACGACTGGAATGCGCTGCAACCGGGCACCGGCCGTTTCGAGGCCTTCGTGACGCCGCGCGACCTCATCGAGTGACCGCCGCCGCGTTGCATCCGATCTTCATCGGGTCCGAGATCTATCGCGGCTCCAGCTATGGCGCACGGCATCCGCTCAGCATCCCCCGCGTGCCCACGGTGATGGACCTGTGCCGCGCGATGGGCTGGCTGCCCCGCACCCAGTTCCGCGTCAGCCCGCGCGCCAAGCCTGCCGCGCTGACCCGGTTTCACACGCCTGCCTATATCACCGCCCTGCAACAGGCCGAGGCGGCCCGCACTGTCGACGAGACAACGCGACAACGCCACCAGATCGGAACCCTCTCCAACCCGATCTTCCCCGAGATCTATCGCCGCCCGGCCACCGCCGCCGGCGGGTCGCTGCTGGCGGCGGACCTGCTGGCACAGGGCGGCATCGTCTACAACCCGGGCGGCGGCACGCATCACGGCATGGCCGACCATGCCGCCGGCTTCTGCTATCTCAACGACCCGGTGCTGGCGATCAAGGCATTCCTCGCGCAGGGGCTGACCCGCATCGCCTATGTCGATATCGACGCGCATCATTGCGACGGCGTCGCGGCGGCGTTTCACGGCGATCCGCGCGTTCTGATGATCTCGACCCACGAAGAGGCCCGCTGGCCCTTCACCGGCGCGCTCGACGACCGCGCGGGCAGCCACGCCATCAACCTGCCCCTGCCGCGCGGCACCCATGACGACGATTTCGCCTTGCTGCGCGACGCAATACTGCTGCCTGCCGTGCAGGACTGGCAACCACAAGTGATCGTCCTGCAATGCGGGGCTGACGCCGTGCTGGAAGATCCGCTGGCCCGGCTCGCCCTGTCGAACAACGCCCACTGGCAAGTCGTCACTGCCCTGAAACAGATGGCCCCGCGCCTGCTGGTCCTCGGAGGGGGCGGATACAACCCGTGGACCGTGGGCCGGCTCTGGTCCGGCGTCTGGGCCACGCTCAACGGTTTCGAGATTCCCGACCGCCTGCCGGAACGGGCCCGGTCTGTCCTCGCCGCCCTCAGCTGGACCCGCCAGCGTGGCGACCGGCCCGATCACCTCGTGGAAACGCTCCGCGACACGCCCCGCCACGGCCCCGTGCAAAACGAAATACGCCGCCGGGTGCAGGTCTTGCAGGCCCGGCGGCGCGTTTGGGTGTAAGGCCCCGAAGGCCCCCGATCAGTGTCCGAGGATCTGGCTGAGGAACAGCTTGGTCCGGTCGCTCTTCGGGTTATTGAAGAACTCTTCCGGCTCGTTCTGCTCCACGATCTGGCCCTGGTCCATGAAGATCACCCGGTTCGCGACCTGCCGGGCAAAGCCCATCTCGTGGGTCACACACAGCATCGTCATGCCTTCCTCGGCAAGGCTGACCATGGTGTCCAGAACTTCCTTGATCATCTCGGGGTCCAGCGCCGACGTGGGCTCGTCGAACAGCATGATCCGCGGCTTCATGCACAGCGACCGCGCGATGGCGACCCGCTGCTGCTGACCGCCCGACAGCTGCCCGGGGTACTTGTCGGCCTGTTCGGGGATCTTCACCTTTTCAAGGAAATGCATCGCCGTTTCCTCGGCCTGCCGCTTGGGCGTCTTGCGCACCCAAATCGGCGCCAGCGTGCAGTTCTCAAGGATGGTCAGGTGCGGGAACAGGTTGAAGTGCTGGAACACCATCCCGACCTCGGACCGGATCTTGTCGATGTTCTTGATGTCCGAGGACAGCACCGTCCCGTCCACCTCGATCCGGCCTTTCTGGTGCTCTTCCAGCGCGTTGATGCACCGGATCAGCGTCGACTTGCCCGACCCGGACGGCCCGGCGATGACGATGCGCTCGCCCCGGTGGACCGCAAGGTCGATATCGCGCAGCACGTGGAACGTGCCGTACCACTTGTTCATGTTCTCGATCCGGATCGCGATTTCGTCCGAGACCTGCATTTGAGCGGTTTCCGCCATGGATAACCCTCCCCTTACCTGTGATCAGTGTTGAGCTCGCGCTCAAGCCACTGCGAATATTGAGACACGCCATAACAGACGACGAAGAACAGAAGCGCGGCAAACCCGAACAGCTCCCAATAGACCCCGTTCCAGTCGGTCGAGGCCAGGATCGGACCCCGGATCATGCCGACCAGATCGAACATCGAGATGACCGAGACCAGCGTGGTGTCCTTGAACAGGCCCACCGCCACGTTCACGATGCCCGGGATCGAGATCTTCAGCGCCTGCGGCAGGATGATCAGCCGCATGGCCTGGGCATAATCCAGCCCCAGACTGTCGGCGGCCTCGTACTGCCCGCGCGGCAGCGCGGCAAGCCCACCCCGGATCACCTCGGCGATATAGGCCGAGGCGAAGGCGGTGATCATGATGATCACCCGCACGATCAGGTCGAATGTCGTGCCCGGCGGCAGGAAATAGGCCAGCACCACGTTCGCCACGAACAAAAGCGTGATCAACGGCACACCCCGGATGAACTCGATGAACACGACGCAGATCCACTTGATGATCGGCATGTCCGATTGCCGCCCCAGCGCCAGCGCGATGCCGATCGGGATCGACAGTGACACGCAGACCGTGCCGAGGATCATGTTCAGCAAAAAGCCCCCCATGTCCCGCGATTGCACCTGCTCAAGCCGCAGCACCTCGATCTTGCCGATGCTCCCGGCCAGGATGATCGCGACGACAAGCACCCCAAGGCCCCCCAGCACCGCGACGCCGAAGCCCCTCTTTTCCAGCGCCTTGAAGGCGACATAGGCCGCAACGAACCCAAGCAGCAGCAACAGCGGCGGCACGATGGACCCGCCCCAGATCAGCCAGAATGCCAGGAACGGATAGACCCCGGTGAACAGCAGCATCTGCCGCGGCAGGTACTTGAAGAACATCACCGGCGCCGCCGCCACGAACAGCAGCAGGAAGGCCAGCGCCGGGCGCCAGTATTCCGTGCTGGGATACTTGAACCCGAACAAAAGCTGGTTCCAGCGGTCGCTCAGCACCGCGAAACAGCCCCCGGTCGCACCGTCGAGAATCTCGCGGCATTCCCGGATCGACGTTGCGTTCCAGATCCCGTTCAGGATCCAGGGCAGTGTCGCGGCCAACAGGAAGTAGATCACGAGGATCGCCGCCAAGGTCAGCACCGAGTTGGGGATCGTCGCGAACAGGTTCTTCTTCATCCACTTTGTAACACCCGTTTCCGCCGCAGGGGGCGGCGATTCCGGCAGCATGGTGTCGCGGACATAAGCGACCGATTCTGCATGTGTGTCAGACATCTCAGCGCTCCTTCAGCCGGACGGCGTTGTTGTAGACGTTCATCACCGCCGAGATCCCGAGCGAGATCAGCAGGTAGAACAGCATCAACAAGAGCACGCACTCGATGGCGCGGCCCGTCTGGTTCAGCGTGATCCCCCCCAGTGTCGCGGTGATGTCGGCATAGCCCACGGCAATCGCCAGCGACGAGTTCTTGGTGATGTTCAGATACTGCGAAATCAGCGGCGGGATGATCACCCGCAGCGCCTGCGGCAGGATCACCAGATTCATGATCCGGCGCGGACGCAGGCCTAGGCTCGCCGCGGCTTCCGTCTGGCCTTTGCTGACGGCCAAAATACCCGCGCGGACGTTCTCGGCGATGAAGGCGCCGGTATAGATCGACAGCGCGAACCACAGTGCAATCAGCGGTGCCCCGATCTGAAGGCCGCCGCGAAAGTTGAAGCCGCCCAGTTCGGGGAAATCGAGCGAGATCGGCTGCCCCATGACGAAGAACATCAGGATCGACGGCACGAACAGTATCGCCAGCGACGGCCAGCCCGTCGGCAACAGCCTGCCCGTCGCATAAAGCAGCTTCTTGGCATAGCGGCGATAGGCGAAGACCCCGATGACCGACAGGATGAACGTCACCACGACCACCATCGACCCCTCACCCCAGATCGGCATCGGCACATAGACGCCGCGGTTGGTAAAGGCGACCGAGCCCAGGATCATCGACGCGTCTGGGTCATCGCCTCGGAATGCGCTTGGCGCGGGCAGGACCGCGGTCATGATCGTGAAGATGATGATGATCCAGATCAGCACCGGCACGTTGCGGAACGCCTCGACATAGCCCGACATCAGCTTGCGGATCAGCCAGTTGTTCGACAGGCGCAGCACACCCGCGATCACGCCGAATATCGTCGCCGTGGCACAGGCCAGGAACGCCACCAAGAGCGTGTTCAGAATGCCGACGATGGCCGCCGTCAGGTGCGAACTGCGGCTGGTGTACTCCACCAGCGTCTGGTTGATGTCATAGCCCGCCGGCTCACCCAGGAATTCGTAGCTGATGTTCAGCCCCGCGGCCCGCAGGTTGAGAACCAGGTTGTAGCCCAGGTAGGCGATGATTCCGATCAGCACCATCAGGGCGATGAACTGGAATGTGTAGGAACGATAGCGCGTATCGTTCAACAGCATAGACGGTCGAAACGACTCCTGTTGAGGGTCGGTCATTATTGTCATCTGAAGAGTCCCCGTTGGCGGCCCGGATTATTGTGTACGCTTTGCTGCGCGGATGGGCCTGTCCTTGGTTAGATGCGCGAAGGGCGCGGAGTGATCCGCGCCCTTCGACTTGGTATCTTAGCGGAACGGCGGCGAGTAGAGCAGGCCACCATCCGTCCACTGCGCGTTCAGGCCGCGCGCCAGACCGATCGGCGTGGTCTCACCGATGTTCTTCTCGAAAAGCTCACCATAGTTGCCGCCGGCCGAGATGGCCTTCACGGCCCAGTCGGCCTCGAGGCCCAGCATCTCGCCAAGGTTGCCCTCGGTGCCGAGCAGACGGTTGATCTCCGGGCTGTCGCCGGCGGCCGAGGCCATGTCGGCGATGTTGGCGCTCGTGACGCCCAGCTCTTCTGCCGCGATCAGCGCGTTCAGGGTCCAGCGAACTACGTCGCCCCACTCGTTGTCACCGTGACGGACCAGCGGGCCCAGCGGCTCTTTCGAGACGATCTCGGGCAGCAGGACGTGCTCCGACGGATTTTCGAACGCGGCGCGCGTTGCAGCCAGGCCCGAGGCGTCGGTGGTGTAGACGTCACATGCGCCAGCCAGGTACTGCTGTTGCGCTTCGGCGTTGGTTTCGATCGGAACCGGCTCGTAGTTCATGCTGTTCTTGCGGAAATAATCCGCCAGGTTCAGCTCGGTCGTGGTGCCGGTCTGGATGCAGACGGTCGCACCGTCCAGATCCTTGGCCGAGGACACGCCCAGCTCCTTGGGAACCATGAAGCCCTGACCGTCGTAATAGTTCACGCCGACGAATTCGAACTTCAGGTCGACGTCGCGCGAAAAGGTCCAGGTGGTGTTCCGGGCCAGCATGTCGATCTCGCCCGAAGCGAGCGCCGTAAAGCGCGTCTTGCCAGTGGTGGGCACGAATTCGACTGCTTGCGGGTCACCCAGCACGGCGGCGGCGACAGCACGGCAAACGCCGACGTCAAAGCCATCCCAATTGCCGTTGTTATCCGGGGCGGCAAAGCCGACCAGGCCGGTGGTCACGCCGCAGTTCAGCGTGCCGCGTGCCTTGACATCGTCAAGCGTCGCGGCCGCAGCTGCGCCAGCCGTAAGGCCGGCCACCGTCAGCGCGCCTAGAAATACGGATTTTTTCATGTTTACCTCTTCCTGATGTATCCGCCCGATGCAGGGCGGTTTGGTCGGCCCTAGAGGACCGGAGCGATACTGTGAAAGGGGTTCCCCCCACGTCAGTGTGCATAAGTGTGTGTGGATTCATTCCTGAACGTCAAGACCCGTGTCACGAAAAACGATGGTCCTTAGTCAATGTTTCCGTTTGGGAAACCACCGTATGCGCGCGTATCAGGCCGCCTTGGTCAAGTCGCCGAACCGCTTGGCATGAAGGAATTCTTCACGTTTGACCGCCTCGACCGCGCGCGCTTCCTCGTCCGCGCCCCATTGTTCTTCCTGCCAGCGCTCGTCGATCCGCGACAGATCCCAAAGCTCTGTGGCGGGCCGCGCATCCTCCAGCGCCGCAAGCCCGAGGACCAGCGATCCCGACAACCCCACAAGATCGTGAAAGGCCGTGAGGGTAAAATCGTCCATCGCGTGCACATGCGCTGAAAAAAGCGCCAGTGCCTTGGCGTTCTGCGGTCTGTGCATGACCCCCGCGACGGGAACCAGCTGCGCGCCGAACCGGGCTTTCGCCCAATTCAGCATCGGATCCCAGGCCTCTGCCTGCCGCTGCACCAGGCTGTCCGGGCTGTCCGCGCGATAGCACAAAAGGTCCGCATCGCCGTAGGCCGCCAGCATATCGGCAACTTCGGCGTGCTGGTGATGCACCTTGTCGATGGCGGCATTGGCCGAGCGGGTGTTCGGCATCGTCTCGGGCCGGATCAGCTCGTCCTGCGCATCCCATTCCCGGGCAATCGCTTCGGCCAGCGGCCGCGACGGCACCACCAGCGCGGCCTTGGCAGGGGTCTTGACCGGCCGGCCGTCCAGGCGAATACCAAATCCGCCTTGGTCCTCAACGACTGTGGCCTCTTTCCAGAATCGCTTGGCCTTCCATTCGCTCATGCCGCCGTCTCCCATATCTGCTGCAACAGGGGCGGCAGGGCGTCAAAGCTGTCGATCACGTGCCGCGCCGCGCCCAGCGCCGCGCGCGGGTGATACCCCCAGCCGACCCCGATGCCCGCAACGCCCGCGGCGGCGGCCATCTCCATGTCGAAACTCGTGTCGCCGATCATCACCGCTTGATGCGGCTCCAGCCCGGTCTCGGAAAGGGCCGCGCGAATCATCGACGGGTGTGGTTTCGACGGATGATGGTCGCTGACCTGCTGGGTGATGAACATGCCTTCCAGCCCATGCCCCTCCAGCAGCTTGTCCAGCCCCCGCCGCGACTTGCCCGTCGCCACGCCCAGCAATGTCTCGGGCTGAGCGTTGAGCGCCTCCAGAACCTCCCGCGCCCCGGGATAGAGCGGCGAGGACTCCGCCGCGCCGATCTTGGCTCGCAGGGCAATGTAGGCTTCCTTGTACCACTCCACCATGCGGCCTTGCGTGCCGGCATCCACGTCCGGTGCCAGCAACGCGATGGCCCGGTCCAGCGACAGCCCGACAATCGACAGGATCGCCTCGCGCGTCGGTGCGTCCCGCTCGGCCCGCGCAAAGGCATGGCTCATCGCCGCGACGATATCCGCCTGGCTGTCCACCAGCGTGCCGTCCACGTCGAAGATCACCAGCCGCAGCGCGCTCATCGCAGCGCCTCGAACGGGTCGTCAGCGGCCAGGTCGGGCGTCCAGCCCAGCGTCTCGAACGTATTCGCCATGTGTTCGGGCAACTCCGCGTCGATCACAACCGGCTTTTTCGTCACCGGATGCTCAAACGCCATGGTCCGCGCGTGCAGGTGCAGCTTGTTCGAGATGATCCCGCCCAGTTTCGCCCCCCATCCGTCGCCCAGGTTCTCCTGGCTCGACCCGCCATACTTGCCATCGCCCACAATCGGATGCCCGATCTCGGCCATATGCGCGCGCAGCTGGTGCGTTCGGCCGGTAATGGGCTCCATCGCCACCCAGGACGCCCGGCTCGCCACGCGGTAAAGCGTGGCATATTGCGTGATCGCCCGCTTCGCCCCTTTGGTGCGGTCCACTTCACCGGGGTGGATACAGACCATCTTTTCGCCTTCGCCGCGGGCGCCATGCCCCCCGGCCTTGACCAGCCCGTACTTGATCTCGCCCAGATAGGGCGTCGGCACGCCGGCCACCACGGCCCAGTAGATCTTGCGCGTCTCGCGGTGCCGGATCGCCTGCGTCATCGCCGCCGCCATCGCCCTTGTCCGCGCCAGGATCAGGACACCGGACGTATCCTTGTCCAGGCGGTGCACCAGCCTCGGCGCATCCTCGAACCCGAACCGCAGCGCATCGGCCAACCCGTCCACGTGCCTGATCAGCTTGCTGCCTCCCTGCACCGGCAGGCCCGGCGGCTTGTTCAGCGCGATGATATGGTCGTCGCGATAAATCACCGCGTCCTGAATCATCTTCGCGTCGGCGTCCGAAATCTTGGCTTTCTGCTTCTCCACCGGCGCGCTTTCCACCTCGCCCGGCTCCGGCAGCGGCGGAACGCGCACCTGCTGGCCCTCTTCCAACCGCATGTTTGCCTTCACCCGCGCGCCATCGACGCGCAGTTCGCCCTTGCGGCACATCTTCTCGATCCGGCCCTGCGCCACGTGCGGAAACCGCCGCCGCAGCCAGCGGTCCAGCCGCTGATCGCCCTCGCCGGGCTCGACCGTCAATGTCTGCACACCGCTCATGCCCAGATCCCCCGCGCCAGCCAGACGCCCAGTGCCAGGCCGATAATCGACAACCCCACCGACAAAATCACGTAAAGCGCCGCCGTCCCCACCGCGCCGCGCTCATACAAGGTGAACGCCTCCAACGAGAAGGCCGAAAAGGTCGTGAACCCGCCCAGCACACCGGCCATCAGGAACGGGTTCAGATGCGTGAGGTCCTTGTGAAACGTGTAAACCACCACCATCCCCATCAGGAACGACCCCACGATGTTCACCGGCAGCACGCCCATGGGAAAGCCGCCGCCGACGTGACGCGCCACGGCCTGCCCCACGCCGAAGCGCAGCATCGAGCCTATGGCCCCGCCAAGGCCAACCTGGAGAAAGGTCATCCACATGGCCGCGTCTGTCGCCTCTGACCCCGGTTTTGTCAAGCTGGGCAGGCTGTGCTTGCACGCGCCGCACACCGCGCTACGCTGCGTCAACCACAAGACCCGGAGCGCCTCATGCAAGACCCCGACAGCTTCCTGCGCCGCCTCTTTGATCGCGCCGTGGAGGTGGCCGACCCGATGCAAAGCCTCGCCGCGCACCTTCCAGCCCGTCCCGAGGGTCGACTGGTGGTGATCGGCGCCGGCAAGGCCAGCGCCCGCATGGCCGAGGCGGTCGAGGCCGCCTATGGCCCCTGCGAGGGCCTGGTGATCACCCGCTACGGCTATGCCCGCCCCTGCGAACGCATCGAGATTGTCGAGGCCGCGCATCCCGTGCCGGATCAGGCCGGTGTCGACGCCACCCGCCGGATGCTGGCCCTGCTGGACACCTGCGGCGAAGGCGACACCGTGCTGGCCCTCATCTCCGGCGGCGGCTCCGCGCTCCTCTGTGCGCCCGCCAAGGGGATCACGCTCAACGAGAAACAGGCGCTGACCGACGCGCTGCTGGCCTCCGGCGCGCCCATCGGCGCCATCAACGGCATCCGCAAACAGATCTCGGCGGTCAAGGGCGGCAAACTGGCCGCCGCCGCCTACCCGGCCAGGATGCTGGCCCTGCTGATATCGGACGTGCCCGGCGACAACCCAAGCGACATCGCCAGCGGCCCCACCGTGGGCGACACCGGCACCCCGGCCCGCGCGCTGGAAACCCTCAACCGCTGGAACGTCACGCCGTCGCCGTCCATCACCGACTACCTGACCGCGGGCGGCAACCCCCTGCCCCCCGACGATCCGCGCCTGTCGACCGTGGAAAACGTGATCTACGCCGCCCCCTCGCAATCGCTCGCCGCCGCCGCCGAAATCGCCGAAGCGGAAGGCATCGAGGTGCAAATCCTCGGAGACGCCCTCGAAGGCGAGGCCCGCGACGTCGCCGCCGACCATGCCGCCCTCGCGCGCAAGGCTCAGGGCGACAAACCCGTCCTCCTCCTGTCGGGCGGCGAACTCACCGTCACCCGCCGCGGCAACGGCATCGGCGGCCCCAACGCCGAATATTGCCTCGCCCTCGCCCTCGCCCTCGACCGCGCGCCCGGCATCCACGCGCTGGCCTGCGACACCGACGGCGTCGACGGCGCGGCAGAGGTCGCAGGCGCGGTCATCTCACCCGAAACGCTATCCAAGGCCCCCGACGCCGCCGATGCGCTCGCCATCAACGACGCGCACGGCTTCTTCGGGCGCATCGGAGACCAGGTCGTGACCGGCCCCACGCTCACCAACGTGAACGACTTCCGCGCCATCCTCGTCCTGCCAGGGTCATGACCTTCCCGCCCGACCTCTCCGCGCAGATGACCGAATGGCGCCATGCCTTTCACCGGATGCCGGAACTGGGCTTCGACCTGCCCCGCACCAGCGCCCGCGTGGCCGACCTTCTGCGCGGCTTCGGGCTGAAGGTTCACACCGGGATCGGCCAGTCCGGCGTCGTCGGCATCCTGCAAAAGGGCAACGGCACCCGCACCATCGCCATCCGCGCCGACATGGACGCGCTGCCCATCACCGAGCAGAACGGTTTTGCCCACCGCTCGGAGGTGCCCGGCCAGATGCACGCCTGCGGCCATGACGGTCACACCACCATGGCCCTCGGCGCGGCAAAAGCCCTGGCCGAAGCGGGCGACCTTTCCGGCCGCATCGTCTTCCTCTTCCAGCCGAACGAGGAGCACGGCCAAGGCGCCGCCGCCATGATCGCCGATGGCGTATTCGACCGTTTCGACGTCGAGGCCGTCTATGGGATGCACAACATTCCCGGAATGCCCGTGGGCCACTTCGCCACTCGCGCGGGGCCAATCACCGCCAGCGAAGCACTCTTCGAAATTACCGTCGAAGCCCGCGGCGGCCACGCCGCCCTGCCCCACATGGGCGCCGACGCCATCACCATAGGGGCCGAGATCGTCGGCACCTTGCAAACCATCGTCTCGCGCAAGCTCGACCCGGCGCAGAACGGCGTCGTCTCGGTCACCGGGTTCGAGACCGACGGCAAGCGCAACGTCCTGCCTGGCCGCGCCACCCTCACCGGCGACGCCCGCGCCCTCACGCCCGAGGTCAACGCCCGGATCGAGACCGCGATGCGCCGCATCGTCGATGGTATCTGCGCCGCCCATGACGTCAGCGGCCATGTCGCCTACCACACGATCTTCCGCCCCACCATCAACGCGCCCCAACCCGTCGCCACCGCCACCGCCGCCGCGCAGGCCATCGGCGCACCAATGGACAGCGCCTGCCCGCCGAAACTCTTTTCCGAGGATTTCGCCGAGATGGCCGCCACGCGCCCGGGCTGCTTCGTGCTGATGGGCAACGGCACCGAAGGGCCGCACGCCCGCCCGCTCCATTCGGCGGATTACGACTTTAACGACGCGGCCCTCGCCCACGGCGCGGCCTTCTGGGTCGCCGTGGCGCGGGCCGAGCTGGGCGCCTGACCTACTCGGCGGCTTCTTCCGCCTCGGGCTTGCGCTCGAACGCCGTGCGTCCCACGCTGTCATAGGCGACAAAGCCGGCCCGCTTGGCGTCCTTGACCGAATAGATGTTCCGCAGATCCGCCATCCGGGCGACGTTCATCCGCCGCGCGATCCGCTTCAGGTCCAGCGCCCGGAACTCGTTCCATTCCGTCAGGATCACCACAAGATCGGCATTGCCCACCGCCTTGTAGGCGTTCTCGACCCATTGCACGCCCGGCAGGCGCTCGGTGCCTTCACGCTCGCCCTGCGGGTCGCAGATCCGCACCTTCGCCCCGCCGCCCACCAGCGCCGGCACGATGGTCAGCGACGGCGCCTCGCGCATGTCGTCGGTGTTGGGCTTGAACGTTGCCCCCAGAACCGCGATGGTCTTGCCGTTGAAGCTGCCCTCGCAAAGATCCAGCAGCTTGTCGATCATCCGCCGCTTCATCTCTTCGTTGACGGCGATCACCGCCTCGGTGATGTGCAGCGGCACGCCGTATTCCTGCCCCGTCCGCGCCAGCGCGCGCGTGTCCTTGGGAAAGCAGCTGCCGCCATAGCCCGGCCCGGCGTGCAGGAACTTGTTGCCGATCCGCCCGTCCAGGCCCATGCCCCGGCTCACCTGCTTGACGTCCGCGCCGGTGCGTTCGCACAGTGCAGCGATCTCGTTGATGAAGGTGATCTTGGTCGCCAGAAAGGCGTTCGCCGCGTATTTGATCATCTCGGCGCTTTCCAAGTCCGTGACCAGGATCGGAAACTCGCGCAGGTAAAGCGGGCGATAGATGTCCTCCATCACCTCCGCCGCGCGCTGCGACTGTACCCCCACGACCACGCGGTCGGGTTTCATGAAATCCTCGATCGCCGCGCCTTCGCGCAGGAATTCCGGGTTCGAGGCGACGTCGAAATCCAGATCCGGATTGGCCTTGCGCACCGCTTGTTTCAGCTGCCGGTTGGTGCCCACGGGCACCGTCGACTTGGTGACGATCACGATATAATCCTTTGCCAGCTTCGCCACTTCCTGCGCCGCGGCCATCACATAGGTCAGGTCGGCATGTCCGTCCCCGCGCCGCGTCGGCGTGCCAACGGCGATGAACACGGCCTCCGCCCCGTCCAGCGCCTGCGGCAGGTCCTGAGTGAACGACAGCCGCCCGGCCTCGACGTTCTTCTGCATCAGAACATCCAGCCCCGGCTCGTAGATCGGCACCTCGCCGCGGTTCAGCTTTTCGACCTTGGCGGCGTCCTTGTCCACGCACACGACGTCATGCCCGAAATCCGAGAAACAGACCCCGGACACAAGCCCGACATAGCCGGTTCCAATCATCGCAATCTTCATCGGGTCTCGCCCCTGATCTGCCTGTCGCCCCCGCCTTCTTATGCGGTCCCGCTTCGTGCGCCGTCAACGCGCATCTGCGACAGGCGCGCGGCACTATGCGGTCTATGCCACAAATGGCTCATGCCCGCGCGCACCATTGGACAGCGTGCCGCCGCGCTTGTATGAGAATGGTCATAAAAACGTCACGGGGCAAAAGGTGCGGGTGCATGGCTGACAAACTCTTCGGAACCGATGGCGTCCGGGGCGAGGCCAATACATGGCCGATGACCGCCGAACTCGCCCTGAAACTGGGCGCCGCCGCCGGGCGTCATTTCCGCCGCGACAATCAGGAACACCGCGTGGTGATCGGCAAGGACACGCGCCTGTCGGGCTACATGATCGAATACGCCCTCACCGCCGGCTTCGCCTCGACCGGCATGGACGTGTTCCTGCTGGGCCCCGTGCCCACGCCCGCCGTCGGCTACCTCACGCACTCGCTGCGCGCCGATGTCGGCGTGATGATCTCGGCCAGCCACAACCCCGCCAGCGACAACGGGATCAAGCTTTTCGGCCCCGACGGCTTCAAGCTGTCAGACGAGTCCGAGGCCGGCATCGAACAACTGCTGCAAGACGGCGCCCGCCTCGCCAAGCCGGAGAACATCGGCCGCGCCAAGCGGTTCGAGGACGCCCGCGGCCGCTATGTCGAGTATGCCAAGACCACCTTCCCCTATCGCGGCCGGCTTGAGGGTCTGCGCATCGTGGTCGACTGCGCCAACGGGGCCGCCTACAAGACCGCGCCCGCCGTGCTCTGGGAACTGGGCGCGGACGTGATCCCGATGGGGATCGAACCCGACGGCACCAACATCAACTTCGAATGCGGCTCCACCCACCCGGATGCGGCGGCGCGCAAGGTGCTGGAAACCCGCGCCGATCTTGGCATCTGCCTCGACGGCGATGCCGACCGCGTCGTGCTGATCGATGAGACCGGGCATATCGCCGACGGGGACCAGATCATGGCCCTCATCGCCACCCGCTGGGCCGCCGAGGGCCGGCTGAAGGGCGATGCGCTGGTCGCCACCGTCATGTCTAATCTCGGGCTGGAACGGCATCTGGAATCCAGGGGCATCGGCCTCAAGCGCACCAAGGTTGGCGACCGCTACGTGGTCGAGGAGATGCGCGCCAGCGGCCACAACCTGGGCGGCGAGCAATCCGGCCATATCGTCATGACCGATTATGCCACCACCGGCGACGGGCTGATCGGCGCGCTGCAATTCCTCGCCTCGATGGTCGAAACCGGCCAGAAGGCCAGCGAACTGGCGCGCGTCTTCACTCCCATCCCGCAAAAGCTGGTCAATGTCCGCTACCAGTCCGGCCAGACCCCGCTAGAGGCCGACAGGGTGCAACAGGCCATCGCCGACGGCGAGAAGAAGCTGGGCAGCGACGGCCGCCTGCTGATCCGCAAGTCAGGCACAGAGCCCCTGATCCGCGTCATGGGCGAATCTCTGGACCCCGCCCTTTTGGACACGGTGCTGGACGATGTGGTCGGCGCGGTGAAACAGGCGACCGTCTGACGTCCTCACCAAGCTGCCGATTTACGCCCCGCGCGGAATCAAGGCGCGGCCCTGCCGCGCCGCCGCGCATCGCCGGGCCGCCCCCCGGCACGGCGATCTGGCTGGGCTGGGTGCCTCGCTCGAAACTCTGGCGGATCCGGCTGACATAAAGCGCGACAGAAAAACACTTGGTTCGCCGCACCGCGGCCCGTCGATCCGCGACCAGCCTCACCCCAACCGCCGCTGCGTGGTCGCCACGTCGTCCACCGCGCCCTCCTCGATCACCACGCCAAAGAGCCGCTCCGCCTCGTCGACCGAGTAGCGCCCCAGCCGCACATCCTCGGCCACCAGCCCCGGATCCCGCTGCATCGGGTCGCCATAGCCGCCGCCACCGGGCGTCTTCACGCGCACGCGGTCTCCGGGACCCAGCGGAATGTCCTGCTCTTTCGACAGATGCACCGGCGTATAGGGCATACCCCCCCGCCACACCGTCACCTCGTTGGGCGCGCCGTCGCCGCCGCCCAGCGCCCCTTGCGGCCCGAACCGCCCGTGATCCATGACAAAGCTCGCCTTGGCCTGCCCGCGCCGCAGCTCCAGCTCGTAATCAAGGCCGAAACCGCCGCGCATACGGCCCGCACCGCCCGACCCTTCGCGCAGCGCGTAACGGTGGTAGAGCACCGGATATGCCTGCTCCATGATCTCCACCGGCGGCGCCTTGGAAATGCCGATGGTGGAACAGCCGTTGCTCAGCCCGTCGCCGTCCGCCCAGCCGCCATAGCCGCCGCCCGACAGCTGGTACATCACGAAATCGCGCCCCTTCGCCGGATCGTGCCCGCCCAGCGCGAAGTTCCCGCTCGTCCCCGCCGGGGCCGCCGTCACCCGGTCGGGCAGCGCCTGCACCAGCGCGGCAAACACCGCCTCCGCGATCCGCTGGCTGACCTCGGCGGCACAGCCCGACACCGGGCGCGGATACTGCGCATCCAGGAACGTGCCCTCGATCCCCGTCACCTCCAACGGCTCGAACGCCCCCGCGCTGATCGGCACGTCGGGAAAGATATGCCGCATCGCCAGGTAGACCGAACTGAGCGTCGTCGCCCGGACCGAGTTCATCGGCCCCAGGCACGGTGGCGCCGACCCGGTGAAATCAAAAACCAGCCGCTCCGCCTCCCGCGTGACTTTCAGGCGGATCGCCAAAGGCGCATCGACCACGCCATCGCTGTCGATCCACGCAACCGAGCCGTATTCTCCGCCCGGTATCTCCTGGATGAACCGCCGCATCTGCTGCGCCGCGCGCTCCCGCAGCTCGGCAATCGCGGCCTCGACCACGTCATCGCCATAACGGTCCATCAGCGCCCCCAGACGCTCGGCCCCCAGGTCCAGCGCCGCCGCCTGCGCCCGCACGTCGCCGATCCGCTGGTCCGCCACGCGGATGTTGGAATAGATGATGCTGTATATCTCATCATCCATCCGCCCCCGCTTGAACAGTTTCACCGGCGGCAGGCGCAGCCCCTCCTGCTCCACTGCCGTCGCACTGGCGGAAAAGCCACCCGGCACCGCCCCGCCGGTATCGGGCCAATGCCCGGTATTCGACAGCCAGCAGAACAGGCGGTCTCCCCTATAAAAGGGCCGCGCAAAGCGCACATCCATCAGGTGCGTGCCGCCCAGGTAAGGATCGTTGACAATATAGATGTCCCCCGGCTCGGGCGCCCCCACGCGCCCCTCGCCGATCATCCCGATCAAGGTCGCCGTTGAATACTGCATCGTACCCACGAACACCGGCAGACCGCCCGCCCCCTGCGCGATCAGCGCGCCGTCCTCGGCGGCATATATCCCGTCTGACCGGTCATTCGCCTCGGCAATCACGGGCGAGAACGCGGCGCGGGAAAACGCCAGGTCCATCTCGTCGCAGACCTGCTGCAACCCGGCCTGGATGACCGACAGGGTGATCGGATCAATCGTCATGGCACCTCTCCCACCGCGATCAGGATATTGCCATGCGCGTCCCCGGTCGCCACGCAGCCCGGCTCGATCAGCACGGTCGTGTCCATCTGCGCCACGATCGCGGGCCCTTCCAGACGGAACTCCAATGGCAGGTGATCGCGCCAGTAGACCGGCGTCTCCAACCAGCCGTCCTCGAACCGCACCCGCCGCGCCCCGGTCTGCGCCTCCTCCAGCGTTGCCTTGCGCCCCGCCGGGTCCACCAGCACCGACAGATCCAGCGGCGCCCGTTCCCCAACGACCGAGCAGTTTGCCGTCACCACCTGCGCCCGGATTTCGGGCAGCCTCACCTTGAAACGGGCGTAATAAACGTCCTCGAACAGCGCCTGCAGCTCCTCCGGCGTGACGTCCGGCCGCTCCAGCGGCACGCGCAACAGGTGGGTCTGCCCGACAAACTGCATATCCACGCTGTAGACATGCCGCACACCTGTCATCGCCACCCGCTCGCGGTCCAGCATCGCCTTGCCCGCTGCCGCCTGCTCTGCGAACACCCCGGCCAACGCGCCCTTCTCCAGCGCATGGACAGGCCGGTTCACCGTCTGCACGAAATCATGCCGCAGGTCCGCCACCACGCAGCCCAGCGCGTTGGTGATCCCGGGCCGCGCCGGCACCAGCACGCGCGGCACGCCCAACTCCCGCGCCAGCGCGCAGGCGTGCAGCGGCCCAGCCCCGCCAAAGGCAAAGAGCGCGAAATCCCGCGGATCGGCCCCCAGCGAAAGTGACACCATGCGAATGGCCCCCGCCATCTTGGTGTTCGCCATGCGGATCACCGCCAGCGCCGCCTCGGTCACGTCCAGCCCCAGCGGCTCGGCCAGGTCCCGGGCAAAGGCCTGCGCCACGTCGCCAGCGCTCACCGCTCCGGTCTTGGCCAGTCTGGCCGCGTCCAGCCGCCCCAGGATCAGGTTGGCATCCGAAATCGTCGGCCGCGTCCCGCCCCGCCCGTAACAGATCGGCCCCGGATCGGCCCCGGCACTCTCCGGCCCCACATCCAAAAGCCCCGCCGCGTTCACCTTCGCGATGGACCCGCCGCCCGCGCCCACCGTGCGCACGTCCACCATCGGCACGTGGATGGGCATCGCGTACTCGATCTCGATCTCGTGAGACACCGGCGGCTCGGCCCCCCGGATCAGCGCCACGTCGGTCGAGGTGCCGCCCATGTCATAGGTGATCAGGTTTACCAGCCCGGCCTGTCGCCCGGTATAGGCCGCCGCCATCACGCCCGAGGCCGGCCCCGACATCACAGTCTTGGCCGCCTCCCGCGCCACCAGCCGCGCCGACACCATGCCGCCATTGCCGTTCATCACCAGCACATCGCGGTCATAGCCGCCCTCCGACAGACTGTCCGTCAAACGCTTCAGGTAACGGTCGAGGATCGGCTGCACGCTGGCATTCACCGCCGCCGTCACGCCGCGCTCGTATTCCCGGCTCTCCTGCAAGATCGCGTGTCCAAGCGTGATGTGATCGTTGGGCCAGACCTCAGCCAATATCTCCCCGGCGCGCAGTTCATGCCCCGGGTTGGCATAGGCGTGCAGGAAGTGCACCACCACCGCCTCGCATCCCTCCGCCAGCAGGCGTTCCGCCGCCGCGCGCACCGCATCCTCATCCAGCGGCACCACCACGTCTCCGGCCGCATCCACCCGTTCCGGCACCTCGATCCGCAGATCGCGCGGAATGATCGGCGTGAAGTTCCCCGTCATGCCATAGGCGTGCGGCCGTGTCCGCCGGCCCAGTTCCAGCACGTCACGAAAGCCTTGCGTGGTGATCAGGCCCGTCCGGCTCAGCTTGCGTTCCAGCACCGCGTTGGTCGTCGTCGTGGTGCCATGCACGATCAGGTCGATCGCCGCCAGCTCCGCCTCGGCGGCATCAAGCGCGTTCATCACACCGAAGGCCTGGTTTTCCACCGTGGTCGGCACCTTGGCCAACCGCACCTTGCCGCTGGCCGGATCAAGCTGCACGAGGTCGGTGAACGTACCGCCCACGTCGATCCCCACGATCGTGCCATTCTGCCGGTCTGTCATCGCCGTCCCTTGCCTGCACCCAAAGGGACCGTCCGCGAGGGGTCGGCAAAAGTCAATCTCGCGAAGGGACCCCGCACCTTTCCCCAAACAAATCGTCACACGTTTTCATTAACCTGTGCTAATGGAAGCTCCGGCAGGGGCGAAAACAGCCTCGCCACGGAAAGAGGACATATAAATGCTAAGCGAATTCAAAGACTTCATTGCCCGCGGTAACGTCATGGACATGGCCGTCGGCATCATCATCGGGGCTGCCTTCACAGCCATCGTTTCTTCGATGGTGGCAGACCTGATCAACCCGATCATCGGTCTTTTCACCGGCGGGCTCGATTTCACCAACAACTACATCGTCCTGTCCGGCGACGTGGCCGAGGGCGCCTCGCTCGAGGCCGCGCGCGAGGCCGGCGCCGCCGTCTTCGCCTGGGGCGCGTTCGTCATGGCCGTTATCAACTTCCTGATCATCGCCTTCGTCGTCTTCATGCTGGTGCGCTACGTGAACAAGGTGAAGGACGCCGCCTTCAAGAAAAAGGAAGAAGCCCCCGAAGAGGCCCCCGGCCCCAACGAGATCGACCTGCTCGTGGAAATCCGCGACGCGCTCAAGGCGCGCTAAAGCCACACCATCAAGACACCGTGCCAGGCGGGCCTTTGTAAGAGCGCCCGCCCGACGCACCGGCATTTCGGCACCCTGCCGCTGCCCTCTCAGATCGCTCTGGTCATTGCCACGAACAGACCTATGCTCCGCCGCAAGGTATCTCGTTCCAGGTTGTGGAAATGTACGACATCATCGGGGCCAACGCCCCTGTCATCGCGCTTGTCATCCTCGCGCTTCTCTTCGTCGCCTTCACGCTTGAAAAATACCCGCCCGAAGTCACCGCCACCGGGGCGGCCGCGCTCTTCATCATCCTCGGGCTCGTGCCCACGGACGAGGTGATGGATGTCTTTTCCAGCTCCGCCCCCATCACCATTGCCGCCATGTTCGTGGTCTCCGGCGCTCTGGTCCGCACCGGCGTGCTGGATGCCATCGCCGGGCTGGTCATAGGCCGCGCCAAGGACCGCCCGCTTCTGGCCATTGGCATCTTCATCTTCGCCACCATCGCCGCCTCGGCCTTCATCAACAACACGCCTGTCGTGCTGGTGCTGATCCCGGTGGTCATGCGCCTGGCCAGCAGTCTCGACATCGCCGCGACGCGCCTGCTGATCCCGCTCTCCTACGCCGCCGTTCTGGGCGGCACCTGCACGCTCATCGGCACCTCGACCAACCTGCTGGTCGACGGCGTCGCGCGCGAGTCCGGTCTGGAGCCCTTCTCGATCTTCGAAATCGCCCCCGTCGGCATCACCGTCGCTATTGTCGGCGGGGCCGCGATGCTGCTCTTGGGGCGGTTCCTGCTGCCGGACCGCAGATCGCAGAACGACGAGGCCGAGACATCCGAGACGCCGTTTCTGTCCGAGGTCACGATACTCGCGGACTCCCCCATGATCGGAATGCCCCTGTCCGAGATCGCCGACTTTCAGCGCAACAGCATCCGCGTCACCGGCCTGCGCCGGGGCAGCCAGATCGAGCGCAAGAACCTGGCCGACCAGATCATTTCCAAGGGCGACGCCGTCATCCTGCTTGCCCCCACCTCCGAGCTTCTGACCTTTTCCGAAACGCCCGGCCTGCGCGTCGGCCTGCGCCGCACGATCGAGCTTGACCCCGAGGCCGAGGTCCGCGTGGCCGAGGCCATCGTCACCCCCTCGCGCCGCAGCACCGGCGTCCGCATCGCCGACCTGGCCTTAGGGCGCCGCGCCGGGATGCGCGTGCTGGGCGCCTTCCGTGCCGGTCACATCGCCGGCGCCGACCTGTCCGGCGTGCGCCTGCGCCCCGCCGACAAGCTCCTGCTCGAAGGCACCGCCGAAGGCTTCGATGAGCTGCGCAAATCCGGCGATGTCGTCTCGGTCAGCGAACCGGGCGGGCGCGCCTTTCGCCGCAAACAGGCCCCGGTCGCGATCCTCACGCTTCTGGGCATCGTCGGCCTCGCGGCGTTCGACGTCATGCCCATCGGCATCCTCGCCCTCGTCGGCGTCGCCGCCATCCTGGTGCTGCGCTGCATCGACAATGACGAAGCATGGTCTTCGATCGACGGCTCGATCCTGGTGCTGATCTTCGCCATGCTGATCGTCGGCGCGGGGCTGGAACACACCGGCGCGGTGGAACTGCTCGTCGCCGCGCTCACGCCCTGGCTCGAAGGCTTGCCGCCGTTCCTGACCCTGCTGGCGATCTACGCGGTCGGCTCGATCCTCACCGAGGTGGTCACCAACAACGCCGTCGCCGTCATCTTCACGCCCATCGTCGTGGCGCTTGCCAGCCAGCTGGGCGTCGATCCCCGCGCCTTCGTCGTCGCCGTCATGTTCTCCGCCAGCGCCAGCTTCGCCACACCCATCGGCTATCAGACCAACACGCTGGTCTATGGTGCCGGGAACTACCGCTTCACCGATTTTCTCAAGGTCGGCGTGCCGATGAACATCATCGTCGGTGTGACCGCGACGCTCGCGATCAGCTATTTCTTCCCGCTCTGACGCGATCCTACTCCGCCGCGACCTTGATCACCGGCTCCATCTCGGCCAGCTTCACCTCGGCCAGGTGACATTTCAGCTGATGCCCGTCATCCAGCGTCCGCATCGGCGGCACCTCGATTTCGCAAAGACCCGCCGGCACCTGCGATTTCCACCGGCACCGCGTCTGGAACGGACAGCCCGAGGGCGGGTTCATCGCCGACGGCACGTCGCCTTCCAGCACGATGTGCTTTTTCTCGACGCTGGTATCGGCAATCGGCACCGCCGACAGCAACGCCTCGGTATAGGGGTGATAGGGCGGCGCAAAGACCTGCTCGGTCGTGCCCAGCTCCACCACGTGGCCCAGATACATCACCATCACCCGGTCGCTCAGATAGCGCACGATGCTCAGGTCGTGGCTGATGAACAGCAGCGTCGTCTTCTTCTCGCGCTGGATCTCCATCAGCAGGTCCGTCACCGCCGCCTGCACGCTCACATCCAGTGCCGACACCGGCTCGTCCGCCACCACGATCCGCGCGCCCCCGGCAAAGGCCCGCGCGATCCCCACGCGCTGCTTCTGCCCGCCAGACAGTTGCCGCGGCATCCGATCGGCAAATTCGCGCGGCAGCTTCACCAGGTCCAGCAGGCGCATCAGTTCCGCCCGCCGCTCTGCATCGTTCTTGCCCACGCCAAACACTTCCAGCGCACGGGTGATCTGCCGCCCCACGGTCATCGACGGGTTCAGCGTGTCGAACGGGTTCTGAAACACCATCTGGACATCGGCCACCGTCTTGGTGTCCCGCTTCTCGATCCGCGTGCCCTCGATGTTGCGGTTGTCCAGCAGGATCTGCCCGTCCGTCGCCGTCTCCAGCCCCATCAGCACCTTGGCAAAGGTCGACTTGCCACAGCCCGACTCCCCCACGATGGCCAGCGTCTCGCTCTCCCGCGCCTCGAAGCTCAGCGTCTCGTTGGCCTTCACCACCTTGGTGTCGCCGCCTTTGCCGAACAGCGCATTCGCCGCCACCTCGTAGTATTTCTTGAGGTTGTCGATCTTCAGGACGACCTCGCCTTTCTCGGGCGCCTCGGTCGTCACGCTGGCCTTGATCGGCGCGTTCCAATCGATTTCCTCGAACCGCAAACAGCGCGAGGCATGGCGCTCATTCCCGAGCACCGGTTCCATCGGTATCCCCTCCGCCCGGTTGCAACGCCCCTCTTCGAAGTAATCGCAACGCGGCCCGAAATTGCAGCCCTGAGGCCGCTCATGCGGCAAGGGGAAGTTCCCCGGAATCGCCACCAGCGGCCGCGCGTTCTTGTTCGCCCCCGGCAGCGGGATCGACCGGAACAGCGCCTGCGTATAGGGATGCCGCATCTTGTCAAAGACATCGCGGATGCTGCCCGTCTCCACCGCCTCGCCGGAATACATCACGCAGATCCGGTCGCAGGTTTCCAGCACCAGCCCCAGGTTGTGGCTGATGAACAGCATCGAGGTGCCGTATTTCTTGCCCAGGTCCTTGACCAGTTCCACGACCGCAGCCTCGACCGTCACATCCAGCGCCGTGGTCGGCTCGTCGAGGATCAGCAAGGACGGCTTCGACATCAGCGCCATCGCGATCACGATCCGCTGCTGCTGCCCACCCGACAACTGGTGCGGAAAGGATTTCAGGATGCGCTCGGGATCGGGCAGCTTCACGTCCCGCACGACGTCCAGCGCACGCTGCCACGCTTCCTTCTCGCCGATGCCTTCATGGATCATCGGCACCTCGATCAGTTGCTTGCCGATCTTCATCGCCGGGTTCAGGCTCGCCATCGGCTCCTGGTAGATCATGGCGATCTCGTTGCCACGGATGTCGCGCAATTCCTCGGCGCTCATCTGGCTCAGGTCGCGGCCCTTGAACCTGATCGTGCCGCCCACCACTCGGCCATTGACGCCCAGATCCTGCATCACCCCCAGCGCGACCGTGGACTTGCCGCAGCCAGATTCTCCCACCAGCCCCACCGCCTCGCCCGGCTGGACCGACACCGAGAAATCCATCACCGCCGGGATCTCCCGCAACCGCGTGAAGAAGGAAATCGACAGGTTGTCGATCTCCAGGATGGGCCCGTCATGCGCTTGCAATTTCGACATGGATCAATCCCTCAAGCTCTCTTCCCGCAGCCCGTCCGCCAGAAAGTTCAGCCCCAGAACCAGGCTGAGCAGCGCCAGCGCGGGCGGAATGGCGATATGCAGGATGTTGGCCGACAACAGCCGCCGCCCGTCGATAATCATCTTGCCCCAGTCGGCGCTCTCGCTTTCCAGCCCCAGACCGAAGAAACCAAGCGTCCCCAGAAGGATCGTGGTGTACCCAATCCGCAGGCAGAAATCGACCAGCAGAGGCCCGCGCGCATTGGGCAGGATCTCCCACAGCATGATGTACCACGGCCCCTCGCCCCGCGTCTGGGCGGCGGCCACGTAATCCCGCGTCTTGATGTCCAGCGCCAGCCCCCGCACGATCCGAAAGACCGTGGGCGCGTTGACGAACACCACCGACACGAACACCACCAGCAGGTTCGGCGGAAAGCTGATGATCCCCGTCGGGTCCGCATCCCACGCGATGCCCAGGTACACCCATGTTCCCACGACCAAGGTGATGCCCACGTACAGGTTCCGCTTCGCCGCCTGCGTCCGGAACCGCGAATTCCACAGCACCGTCAGGAACACGATGGGGAACAGGAACAGCGTCCCCGCCATGATCCGCGGTATCAGTGTCTCCTTTATCTCCGGCGTCACCAGCAGGTAGAACAGCAGGATCACCGGAAAGGCCAGCACGAGGTTCGCCAGAAAGCTCAGCACCGTATCGAACCGCCCGCCGTAATACCCCGCCGGCAGGCCCAGCGTGATCCCCACCATGAAGGCGAAGATCGTCGCGAAGGGCGCGATCAGCATCACCTTGATGCTGCCATCCACCACTCGGCTGAACACGTCCCGGCCCAGGTTGTCGCCGCCCAGCAGGTAATGCGCCCCCGCATCCGGGTCCGGCTCGCCAATGAGCTTGGTATAGGGCTCGCCCGGCAGCGCCTTTTTCATCATCGCCGACTGGTCCAGCGGGTCATGCGTGCCCACCATGTCCAGCGCCCCGGCAAAGAACGCCGTGAACACCCAGAACAGCACCAGCGCCAGCCCGATCATCCCGATCACGCTGTCGAACAGCTTGCCGTAAAGGCCCAGCCTGCGCTTGAACACTATGGAGATTGCAAAGGTCACCGCCACCGCGATCAGCGGCGCCGCGAATTGCTGCACCATCTGCAAGAAGATCCCGCTCCAGCTCAAGGGGTCCATGTCCGCGCTCCTCCCCTCAGCTGACCGAAATACGCGGGTTCAGATAGACATAGCCGATATCGGAGATCAGCTGCGTCACCAGCACCACGACCACCGAAACCACCGAAATTCCCAGCAACAGCTCGATGTCGTTGTTCCCCGCCGCCAGCACCAGCGCCCAGCCGAAGCCCTTGTAGTTGAACAGCGTCTCGACGATCACCACACCGTTCAACAGCCACGGAAACTGCAGCATGATCACCGTGAAGGGCGCGATCAGCGCGTTGCGCAGCGCGTGCTTCATCACGATATTGGGAAAGCTCACCCCTTTCAGCCGCGCCGTGCGGATATATTGCGAGGTCATGACCTCGGCCATGCTGGCCCGCGTCATCCGCGCGATATACCCCATGCCGTAAACCGCGATGGTCAGCACCGGCAGAAAGAAATTCTCGAACGTGATATTGTCCATCGCACTGGTCGCCGTGCCCTTGAACCACTTCAGCCCCACGGCGGAGCTGGCGAAGACGGCGATGAACAGAACCCCCGACACGTATTCCGGCGTCGCCGTCGTGCCGATGGAAAAGGTCGACAGCGTCCGGTCCAGTTTCGACCCCTCGCGCATTCCCGCCAACACGCCAAGGATCAGCGCCGAGGGCACCATCAACAGCATCACCCAGAACATCAGCATCCCGGTCAAGGCCAGCTTCTCGCCGATCACCTCGTCCACGTCTTTCTTCAAACGGTTGGAATAGCCCCAGTTGCCCTGCAACACCCCGCAAAAGGCCGGTGCCTCCTCGATGGGCACATCCGACGCCGCGCATTTCGCCCGGACCTTGCCGTCCGTCCCCTCGATCACGTACCCCGGCAGCACGCCCAGCCACTGCCCGTACTTCACCAGCACCGGCTGCAAATACCCGTTGTTGTTCAGATAGCTTTCGACCTCGGCATCCGACATCCGCATGTTGCCCTCGGTCTTCGCCATCTTTTCCAGGTTCGGATAAAGATTGGTCAGGAAAAAGACGATGAACGTCAGGCAAAGCGCCGTCAGAAGCATCACTCCGACACGGCGCAGGATGAATCGGCCCATATGGCGATGTCCCCGGCTGGCTCTATGGTTCTTGTTATTTGTAAGACCATAGAGCCGCACCGGTCCAGTCACGTATTCCAAATGCGACCCCGGAAAGGTCGCAAAACGACATTAATCCGTTTACAGCACCCGCGCCTCGCCGCCATGCAGGAAACAGCCCCGGTCGAACAACGACAGGTCCACCGGGTTCGGCATCCGCAGGTCGTCAAAGCCGGGCACGTCCCCGGTCTCGGCATCGAACATCCGGTCCACTTGGGAAATCGCGACAACGATGGCCCCGGTCCTTTGCGCATGACCCTTCAGGTCTTCCAGTTGGTCTTGTAGCGGCGGATGCACCCGCTTCTGGTCCAGCAATTGCAGGTAGTCGATCACGATCACGTCGCCCGATCCCGCATCCCGCGTGGACGCCAGAATAAGCGCCGCACAAATCTCGTCCGACGTATCCAAGATACACTCCGGTGTCTCGCCCTCATCAAGAAGCATGGCCACATCCCGTCGCGTGTAGTCCAGCGTGAAGAACCATCCCTGCTGTCCGGCCCGCGCCGCCTCCTGCGCCAGTTCAAGGCCCAGCCGCGTCTTGCCGTGTCCGGGCCGTGCCGCCAGCACGACCAGCGAGCCGGGCGCGATCCCGGCCCGCACCTGCGCAGCCAGCGTCGCCACGGGCCGCGCCGCCATCATGTGGCTCCAGTTGCGGAACCCTTCGCGCACCGCAACCTCGTCCAGCACCATGTGCAACGGCACGGATCGCTCCCGCGCCAGCTTCTTCGCATCTCTCTTAAGTCTGAAAACAGGGGCACTCAGCCGCATGTCGTCTCTCCTCGCGGATGCGCGCCGTGCAGCCCCTCCTCATGCGCAAACGCATCCCGAAAAGTGTCGAAATTCAGCGGCCCTGCACCAAACATGCTGCCCCGATCGGAGGGAGGAGGCCCGGACCCGGCCCTGTTCCCACCTTACGCAGCCATGTGCCGCCGATCAACTCACGCTTCGTGCCGGTTGCTGAAAAGCTCCCACTGGAACCGCGCCCGCACGCCAAGATCCAGGAACGGCCTTGGCGGCAGCATCTCTGGCTCCCCCAGGCTCTCCATATCCGCGATCATCGAGTTGTCGCGCCCGGTCGCCAGGTCCGCCGCCAGGATGCCGCCAAAGGTGCCCTTGGTCACGCCCACCGCGTTCTGGCACACAGCCGACCACACGTTCGGCGCGATCCGCCCGAAGGCCGGCGCCCCGTTGCGCGACAGGCAGACAAAGCCCGACCACGTATGCTCCATCTCCACCTGCTCCAGACCCGGAAAGCGCTGGTCGAACAGCCGCTTGTGCGTGCGCTTCACCCGCTCGTGCTCGCCGAGCTTCAGCCGCTGGCTGGGCCGGTAGCTCAGCCCGTGGCGGATCAGGATCCGGTGATCGTTGGTATAGCGCATGGTGATCCCGGCAAACGCGTTCACCGGCGTCAGCCCCCATGCCGCCTGCACGCCATACACCGCCCGCTCTTTCTCGGTCAGGGGACGGGTCAGGCTGGCATGGGCCACCAGGTGCAAAAATTTCTGCCGGTGAAACCCGAACTGCTCGGAAAAACCGTTCGCCGCCATGATCATCCTGGGCGCGCGCACCGATCCCTTGGGCGTCTTCAGCATCACGCCGTTCTGAAATTCCGCCTCCACCACGGGCGAATTCTCATGCACTGTCACATTACCGGGCAGCGTATCGGCCAACCCCCGCGTCAGCGCGGCGGGGTTCATCAACACACATCCCGGCGTATAGACGGCAGCCGTGAAATGCGGACTACCCAGCTTGGCCCGCAGCGCCTCACCCTCGATCCACTCGTAAGGCTCGCCCAGCGCCTCCAGCTCCTTTCTGAACGGCTCCAGCACGTCGCGCGTGCCGCGAGGGCTGACGGCGGTGTGATACTTGCCCGCGCGCGCCCAGTCGCACTCCACCCCATGCGTCGTCACCACGTCTTCCAGGTGATCTATCGCCATCCGCGCCAGCCGCATGAACCGATGACTGCCCTCCAACTCGTCCAGCGAAGACCCCACGTTATGCGGCAGGTCGATCCCGAACCCGCTGTTGCGCCCCGACGCGTTCTCGCCCGCCTCCCCGGCCTCGACCACGACGATCTTTTCGCCCGGGCAGTTCTCGGCCAGCCGCCGCGCCGCGGCCAACCCGGCATAGCCCGCGCCCAGCACGACCCAATCGGCGTTGATATCCCCCTCGAGCGGCGCATGGGCGGTACGGTCCGGCAGGATCGCGCTCCATCCATTTGTCTTGTCGTCCTGCGGCAGGCGGTTGATCTTCATCGCGTCACCCTTTCTCGGCCCAGTTCGCCGGCTCGATCGCATAAAACACCAAGGCGCTCTCAGCGATATAGGTCAGCTCCGTCCCCGCCGGCAGCCAGATGCAGTCGCGCGGCCCCGCCGTATGCTCGCCGTTCCCGGTGCGCACCGTCAATTGTCCCTCCAGCACCAGCAGAACCTCGTCATACTGAACCGTCCACGGGATTTCCGCGTCCGTGAACCGCCCGAACCCGGTGCCCAGCCTTGTCCCCATGCCGGTGCCCGTGACTTCGGTCACCTGCGCCATCTCGCCATACGCGAAGCGGGGGCTGAACTCTTGGCCAGCGAACGTCATGACCTGTGCGTCGGCTTTCCGCGGCATCGTCTTCTCCCTGACATTGACGGAAACCATACAACCCTGTATCTATCCATGCAACCCTGTATGGAGAATCCGATGCAAGCGACGCAGACAGAGGATCGGCAAACCCGTCTTACCCGTGACGACTGGATCGACGCGGCCCTGCGCCTGCTGATCGACAGTGGTGTCGACGCGGTGCAGATCACCGTCCTGTCCCGCAACCTGGGCGTCACGCGGGGCAGCTTCTACTGGCACTTCGACTCGCGCGAATCGCTGCTCGACGCGCTGGTTCATCAATGGCGCTCCCGCAATACCGGCGTGATCGTCGACGCGGTCTCCAAGGCCAATACGCTCGACGACGGCATCCTCGCGCTTTTCGCCGTCTGGACCGATCACCGCCGTTTCGACCCCGCGCTCGACCAGGCGATCCGCAACTGGGCCCGTTACGACGATGCCCTGCGCGCGCGCCTCAAATCCGAGGATGACGCCCGCATAAACGCCGTCGCCGCCATGTTCCAACGCTTCGGCTATCCCCAGCCCGAGGCGTTCATCCGCGCCCGCGTGATCTGCTTCACCCAGATCACCTATTACGCGCTCGACATCGCGGCGGACGAAACCGACGCCCAGCGGATGAGCTATCTGGAGGCTTATTTCCGCTGCTTCACCGGGCGCGACATCAACCCCGGCACAGCCAGCGCCTACCGAAACATCCTGATGCGCGGGGCGCGAAACTCATGACCCTGCAACGCTCCGGCGGCCGCCGCGGCCGCGCCGCCAAACGCGCCAGCTCCGCCGAACAGACCTTCGACGCCGCCTGGCGCCAATGGAAACGCCCCTATCCCCCGGTAGAACAGTTCAGCGCCGACGAGATCGAGTCCATCCACGAAACCTCGCTCAGGGTCCTGCGCGATATCGGCATCAAGGTCCTGAATGACGAGGCGCGCGGGCTCTACCGTTCCGCTGGCATGACCGAGGTGGACGACAAGATCATCCGCTTCGACCCGGACGCGCTGATGGCGCTCATGGCCCACGCACCCGCCGACGTCACCCTGCACAGCCGCAACCCCACCCGCACGCAAACCCTCGGCGGGCCGAACGTCGGCATCACCACCTCCGCCGGCTCGCCCAACTGTTCCGACCTGCAGGGCGGGCGCCGCCCCGGCACGCACGCGGATTACGACAATTTCTGCAAGGTCGCCCAGGCTTTCGACGTGATCCACTTCATCGGCCCGGTGGTCGAGCCGCAGGATGTGCCCCTCGGCCTGCGCCACCTGCACATGACCCGCTCCATCGCCGCGCTGACCGAAAAGATCCCCTTCGTCTATTTCCGCGGACGTCAAGCCATCGCCGACAGCTACGAGATCCTGCGCCTCGCGCACGGCCTCGGCGAAGACGAGTTCCCGAACACCTGCGTCAGCTATTCCGTCGCCAACTCCAACTCACCGCTGCAACTCGACGGCCTGATGTGCCGCGGCATCATCGACGCCGCCCGCGCGGGCCAGATGATGATCCTAACGCCCTTCACCCTGGCCGGCGCCATGGCCCCGGTCACCATCCCCGGCGCGCTCGTGATGCAGAATGCCGAGGCGCTCGCTGGCCTTTGCCTGTCCCAGATCGTCCGCCCCGGCTCGCCCGTCTGCTATGGCAGCTTTACCTCCAACGTCGACATGCGCACCGGCGCACCCGCCTTCGGCACGCCGGAATACGTCAAGGCAGCCTTCGCCTCGGGTCAGCTTGCACGCCGCTACAACGTTCCCCTGCGCTCGTCCGCGCCGACCGCCTCGAACGCGCCGGACGCCCAGGCGGCTTACGAATCCCAAATGTCGCTCTGGGGCGCATTGATGGGCGGCGCCAACCTCATCCTGCACGGCGCGGGCTGGCTCGAGGGCGGGCTGACCATCTCAGCCGAGAAGTTCATCATCGATGTCGAAGTGCTGCAAATGTTCGCCGAGATCTTCAAACCGGTCGAGGTCACCGAGGCGACGCTCGCCTATGACGCCATCGCCGACGTGCGCCACGGCGGGCACTTCTTCGGCACCCAGCACACGCTGGACCGGTTCGAGACGGCGTTCTACTCGCCGCTTCTCTCCGACTGGTCCAACTTCGAAAACTACCGCGATCGCGGCGCAATGGACACGACCCAACGCGCCAACCGCATTTTCTTCGACACGCTCGCCGCGCACGAAGACCCCGCCATGCCCCAAGACCGGCTGGAGGCCATCGACGCCTTCATCGCCAAACGCACCCAAGAAGGCGGCGCGGATATCGAGCAATGAAGCTGATTTCGCGCGGGATCAAGGCGCAGCTAGCTGCGCCGCCGCGCGATCGCCAGCCCGCGGTCTGGCAATCGCGCGGCTCCACGGGACCTTACGTCCCGGGCGTGACCCGGGACCTCGGCGGCGATCTTACCCCTTCAACACCAATTGCGGCGACACCACGTCGATGCCCAGCGCCTTGCCCACGGCGAAATATGTCAACTGCCCGGCATGGACGTTCAGACCGTTCAACAAGTGCGGATCGTCGGCGCAGGCCTGTTTCCACCCCTTGTCGGCCAGCGCCAGCATGAACGGCATCGTCGCGTTGCCCAGCGCGATGGTCGAGGTCCGCGCCACGGCACCCGGCATGTTTGCCACGCAATAATGCATGATCCCGTCCACGTCATAGATCGGGTCGGCATGGGTGGTGGCCTTCGAAGTCTCGAAACACCCGCCCTGGTCGATCGCCACGTCCACCAGCACCGCGCCCGGCTTCATGTCCGCGAATTGCGCGCGGCGCACCAGCTTGGGCGCCTCGGCGCCGGGGATCAGCACCGCGCCGATCACCATGTCGGCTTGCGTCAGATGCTCGGCCAGCAGGCCCTGCGACGAATACCCGGTGTTGAACGTCCCGCCGAACACGTCATCGAGGTACCGCAGACGCGGCAGCGACCGGTCCAGCACCGTCACGTCCGCGCCCATGCCGGCGGCGATCTTGGCGGCATGAGTGCCCACGACACCGCCACCGATCACCAGAACCTTCGCGGGACCCACACCGGGCACGCCGCCCATCAGCACGCCACGCCCGCCATTGGCTTTCTGCAACGTATAGGCACCGACCTGCGGTGCCAGACGCCCCGCAACCTCGGACATCGGCGCCAGCAGCGGCAGCCCGCCGCGTTCGTCCGTCACGGTCTCATAGGCAATCGCGGTACAGCCGCTTTCCATCAGGTCCTTCGTCTGCTCCGGGTCCGGCGCCAGGTGCAGGTAGGTGAACAGCAGCTGCCCTTCGCGCAGCATCTTGCGCTCGCCGGCCTGCGGTTCCTTGACCTTCACGATCATGTCGGCGGTGGCAAACACCTCCTCCGCCGTGTCGATGATCGCAGCGCCGGCGGCGACGTAATCCGCATCCTCGAACCCCGCGCCCTTCCCGGCGCCGGACTGGATGATGACCTCGTGACCATGGGCCACGGCCTCTCCGGCGGCGTTGGGCGTCATCCCCACGCGAAATTCCTGCGGTTTGATCTCTGTCGGGCATCCGATTTTCATGTCGCACTCCTCTTTGCGTTATACACTAGAATACAGCAGTCCCATTGAAAGGGGTTTGAAATTTTGCCCAGCTCTGCGGTAGAACTCCGAAGAATATTCGAACAAACATGCTGAGCCTCACAGGATCTACCTTAAATGACCCTCGACACGATGGATCGTCGCCTGCTTAGTGTCCTGCAAAAGCGCGGGCGCATCTCCAATGCGGACTTGGCCGAGGCGGTGAACCTCTCGCCGTCGGCCTGTCATCGCCGCGTCCAACGGCTGGAGACCGAAGGCCACATAAAGGGGTACGTCGCCCTTCTGGATCCGCGCCGCATGGGCGTGCCCACCACCGTGTTCGTCGAGATCACGCTCACGACGCAGGCCGACGACGTGCTCGACGCGTTCGAGATCGCCGTCGCCCGCATTCCCAACGTGCTGGAATGCCACCTGACCGCGGGCACCGCCGACTACATTCTCAAGCTGGTAGTCGAGGAGACCGAGGATTTCGCACGCATCCACCGCCAGTACCTCACCCGCCTTCCCGGCGTGGCCACCATGCAATCCAGCTTTGCGCTGCGCACCGTGTTGCAAACGACGGCTCTGCCAGTTTGACTCAAATCCACCGTATTTTTCTTTCGGTAATCAACATCCCATTAGACACTTGACGTGATGCTCGCCTCTCGGAGTGGCGGGCATGACCAAGACGTTTTACAGTATAGACAACGAATTCGCGGTCGCGACGGGGTCGAACGTCAACGACTCGCCCGGGCAGTCCTCCTTCGACTATCCGCCCACCAGCTCGCGTGACCTGATCATCACCTCGAACGCGGGCGACAGCGACCCCAACCTGTTCGAACTGGGCGAGACATACGATGTCCAGTATTCCGGCCCCGGCGGCACGCATCTGCTCGACGACGCGGTCGTGATCCGCAGCGACCCGGCCCCGGCGGATGGCGGCCTGATCGTGTTCGAAGGCACGGATGGCAACGGTGACCCGGCCCAGGTGATCTGGACCCCCGGCTTCGATCTGGAAACCTGGTATTTCAATAATTTTAACAGCGGCCAGCCGCCCAGGTTCTACACCTCCGACCAGAACACCAGCTATACCCACACGGTCAATTGCTTCGCCGCCAGCACCTTGCTCGAAACACCGTCCGGCCCCCGCCCTGTCGAGCATCTGCGCCTAAATGATCGGGTCCTGACCCGCAACGACGGGGCTCGGCGCATTCTCTGGACAGGCGCGCGCACCATGCCCGGCGACGGGCCCGCCTGTCCGGTCCGGTTCGCCCCCGGCACGCTTGGCAACATGCGCCCCCTGCGGCTCTCCCAGCAGCATCGCGTCGCGATCCGATCCTGGAAGGCCGAACTGCTCTTCGGCACGCCCGAGGTGCTGGTCCCCGCCAAGGCGCTGGTGGGCCAGCCCGGCATCACCTATGAACCGTGCCGCTCCGTAACCTATGTCCACCTGCTGCTCGAAGATCATCAGCTAATACTGGCCGAGGGGGGCGCGCCATGCGAAACCATCCTGCCCGGCGTGATGACCGAGCAATGGCTGATCGAGGAAGCCGCTGCAATCCATCGCGCCGCGGGCACCGCGACCTATCGCGCGGCGCTGCCCATCCTGACCTACCGCGAGGCGCGCTGCGTCGTGGGCACGCGCGGTGTCATCCGCCCGCCCGCCGCCGTGCTGTTCTGAACGCTGCATACATTGTAAGGACCCCGGCACATTTGCCGGGGTCCTTTCCGGCGCGCCTGATCCGTGAGTGACAGCGTCGCCAGATACCCATCCGGGTCCCCCCTTGTTGCGGTCGGGAGGTTGCGCGGTATATGCGCAAAAACCCCGGCATTGGCCCGTATGGAAAACCTTACCTTTGGTTATGACGTTACGTCATTTTCCCACGAAAAAACCCCGGTGTCGCCACCGGGGTTCTCGATGTTGCGAAACCGGCGGATTTACTCTTCCGCTGGTTCTTCTTTCTTGGCTTCCTCGCCGGTCTCCTGATCGACGACCTTCATCGACAGGCGCACCTTGCCGCGATCGTCAAAGCCCAGCAGCTTGACCCACACATCCTGGCCTTCCTTCAGAACGTCCGACGGATGGTTCAGGCGGCGGTTCTCGATCTGGCTGACATGCACCAGCCCGTCGCGCTTGCCGAAGAAGTTCACGAAGGCGCCGAAATCGACGATCTTGACGACCGTACCCTTGTAGACCTTGCCTTCTTCCGGCTCCGCCACGATCGAGTGGATCATGTCGTATGCCTTCTGGATGGCCTCGCCGTTGGGCGACGCGATCTTGATGACACCCTCGTCGTTGATGTCGACCTTGGCGCCCGACACCTCGACGATCTCGCGGATCACCTTGCCGCCAGACCCGATCACTTCGCGGATCTTGTCGGTCGGGATCTGCATCGTCTCGATGCGCGGGGCGTGAACCGAGAAATCACCGGCTTCTGACAGGGCCTTGCCCATCTCGCCCAAGATGTGCAACCGACCGGCTTTCGCCTGTTCCAGCGCCTTTTCCATGATCTCCGGCGTGATGCCCGCGACCTTGATGTCCATCTGCAGCGACGTGATACCGGCTTCGGTTCCCGCCACCTTGAAGTCCATGTCGCCCAGGTGATCCTCGTCCCCCAGGATGTCGGTCAGGATGCCGTAGGACCCGTCGTCTTCCAGCACCAGGCCCATGGCCACACCCGCGACCGGCGCCTTCAGCGGCACGCCCGCGTCCATCATGGACAAGGAGCCGCCGCACACCGACGCCATCGAGCTTGATCCGTTGGACTCGGTGATCTCGCTGACGACCCTGATCGTATAGGGGAAATCCGTCGCCGCCGGCAGCACCGCCTGCAACGCACGCCACGCCAGCTTGCCGTGACCGATCTCGCGCCGTCCCGGAGGGCCCACGCGACCGGCTTCACCGACCGAATAGGGCGGGAAGTTGTAGTGCAGCAGGAAGTTCGAGCGGAAGTTGCCGTGCAGCGCGTCGATGATCTGCTCATCGTCGCCCGTGCCCAGCGTCGTGACAACCAAACCTTGGGTCTCGCCGCGCGTGAACAGGGCCGAGCCATGCGTCCGCGGCAGCAGTCCGGTTTCGCACACGATCGGGCGCACCTCGTCCAGGCTGCGGCCGTCGATCCGCTTGCCCGACTTCACGATGTCACCGCGCAGGATCGACGCCTCCAGCTTCTTCAGAGCGGAGCCAAGGTTTGCATCCTCAAGCTGCTCTTCGGACAGCGACGCCTTGATCTCTTCCTTGGCGGCCGAAACGGCACTCGTGCGTTCCTGCTTGTCCTGGATCTTGTAGGCCGCGGCCAGCTTGTCTTCGCCCGCCGCCTTCACGGCCTCGTAGAGGTCGCCGTAATCCGGCGGCTGAAAGTCGAACGGTTCCTTGGCGGCGTCTTCGGCCAGGTCGATGATCATGTCGATCACCGGCTGGATCTGCTCATGCGCAAAGTTCACCGCGCCCAGCATTTCCTCTTCGGTCAGCTCGTAAGCTTCCGATTCCACCATCATCACGGCACCCTTCGTGCCCGCAACCACCAGATCGAGCCGCTGCTCGGGGTTGTTGCGCAGGTCGTGCATGTCGTCGACCTCGGGGTTCAGCACGTACTCGCCATCGGTGAAGCCCACACGACAGCCCGCGATCGGCCCCATGAAGGGCGCGCCCGAAATGGTCAGCGCGGCACTGGCCGCGATCATCGCCACCATGTCCGGGTCGTTGACCAGGTCATGGCTCAGCACGGTGCACATCACCAGCACTTCGTTCTTGAACCCGTCGACGAATAGCGGGCGGATCGGACGGTCGATCAGACGCGCAGTCAGGGTTTCCTTTTCCGTGGGACGTGCCTCACGCTTGAAAAAGCCGCCGGGCACCTTGCCCGCGGAATAGTATTTCTCTTGGTAGTGGACGGTCAGCGGAAAGAAATCCTGACCTTCACGCGGGGCTTTTGCAAAGGTCACGTTCGCCATGACCGATGTTTCCCCGTAGGTGGCGATGACCGAGCCATCCGCCTGGCGGGCAACCTTGCCCGTTTCCAGTGTCAGCGTATCCTCGCCCCACTGGATCGATTTTTTCACTTCTTTGAACATCTATCGTTTCCTAGCTGGAGGCCCTCCCGGGCGTATCCCGGGTCCTCCGTTACATTGGTGGCCCCATTGCCACCGACCCCTCCATCATCTCATGCGCCGGGGTCTAAGGCGTCACGTTTCAGATACGTGCGCGCATACAGCAGTTTGGTGCGAATTGAAAGCCGCGATGTCCCGGCCCGATCGTTCACCGCCTGGGCCGTCAATCCTCGATCCTCCGCATCGCCCAGTTCACGCTGAAACCGTGCAGGATCGTGGACAGCAGGATGACCAGCCCGACCAGCGACCAAAGCTCGCGCTCGTTCACAAAGTCCATGTGGGTCATCGCGTAGCACAGGTAATAGATCGAGCCGATCCCGCGCACCCCGTAGACGGCCACCACCGCCCGGTCCCGGTGCGGCATATGCGACCCTATCAGGCTCAGCCACCCCGACACGGGCCGGATGATCAGGATCAGGACCAGCGCGATGACCACATGGCGCCACGTCAGGTCGGCCAGCACCAGCGGCAGGACCGACCCCAGCGCGACCAGCAACAGGGCGGTCAGCGCGTGTTCGATCGATTCCGTGAAATCATGCAGGCGCCGGTGAAACCGGTGGTCCTTTTCCTCTCGCCGCAGGGTCAGCCCCATCGCGGCGACGGCGATGAACCCGTAACCTTCCAGCAATTCCGTCGACCCATAGCACAGCAGCACCCCGGCCAGCGCCAGCACCCCCGATCCCGTGTCGGCCAGCGGCGCGTTCCGCGGCACCGAGAACAGCACGAACGCAAGAACGCGGCCGCCGGCCCATCCGGCAACGGTTCCGACAGCGATGCGATAGACCACGTCCCAGACCAGCCAGTCCAGCGCCCATGCGCTCGGGTTCAGGCCTTCGGCGGCCACGACAAGCCCCAGATACACGAACGGAAACGCCAGCCCGTCGTTCAGCCCCGCCTCCGTCGTCAGGGTAAAGCGCACGGGATGCTCCCGGCCTTCCTGTGGCGGGCCGACCTGCACATCGGCGGCCAGCACCGGATCGGTGGGCGCGATGACCGCCCCCAGCAGAATGGCCCCGGCCACGGTCAGGCCCTCCAGGCTGACGCCAAGCAGTGCCACGGCGGCGATGGTCAACGGCATGGCAATGCCCAGCATCCGCGCCGTCGGACTCCATTTGCGCCAGGGGCTGATCGTGTCGATCCGCATCCCCGTCCCGAACAGCGCCACGATCACGGCCAGTTCGCTCATCCTCTCCCAAAGCAGCGGCGCTTCGCGCGGGTCGGGCATGAAGGCCGCGGCGGGTATCAGCATCGCGGCCCCGGCCCCGAACAGGATCATCAGCGGCGCAAAGACCGGCTCTGCGCGGGACACAAGCCGCGGCAGCCATTGCGCGCTGATGACGATCAAGCCGATCACGGCCAGCGCGATGTGATAGGGGTCCAAGGCGAAGAAGGAGTCCGAGTCCATGGGCGCTTTTAATCGTTTGCAATCGTCACGTAAGACCGGATGTCACTTAGCCCCATAGGCCACCACTGCAAGGCCGCCCGGGGCCTCGGCACGAGACGCGCTTGCCCGCAGTGCCAGGATGCTCACGAACAGTCGATCCCGACCGGCCCGACAGGCGCACTGGTTGACGAGGATGCCGCGGGAGTCCCCCAGTTCCTCGGACGCGTCCCGCGCCACGTCAACGCCGGTTCACCGGACCCGGTCAAGCGCGACAAGCTCTGCAACCACGGGCCGCGCCGGCAGAAACCACGATGGTTATTGCGTCGGCGTGTCCGGCAGCGATCCGAATACCTCTTCGGCCAGAACTTCGCCCGACAGGCTCAGCTTTTTCTGCCCCTGCGGGTCTTCCTCGACCTCCAGCCAGACCTTCTCGCCATCCAGCTCGACGTAGAACCGCCACTCGTCATGCTCGATACTCGCAATCGCGTCTTCGGGCCTCAGTTGCCACGGCGACTTGCCAAAGAATTTCTTCACGTATCCACCAAGCTGCCGGATATCTGCCCCCGGCTTTGCCGAAGTATTTGCCCAAGTCACCTGTGCCGGTACTGCCATCGCATAAACTCCCTCCAGAGAGGTAAATGCTAGCACGGTTTACAATTTTGTCACGATTCTTTGAAAGAGCCACGCAGTTCCGGCCCATACGCCCGAGGAGGCGCCGCTCAGGTTGTTTCGGGACTGTGGCTACCCCGTCAGGATCCCGCTGACCTTTAGCGCCCGCTGCGCGTTGCCCTCGACCTTCAGCTTTCCCGACATATAGGCCATCACCGGGTTCTGCTCGCCCGACAGGATGTTGCGAAAGACCGCGTCGCTGGCCATCAGCACCACGTCGGCGTCTTCGTCGCCCGCCCGCGCGCCGGTCTCGTCCAGCATCACGCTGCCCGCGCCCTCGATCACCAGCTTCGCGGTGCCCCGAATGGTGCCCTTCGCCTTGGGGTCCAGCGTTTCGACATAGCTCTGGATGATCTCGTTCATGGAATGACGCGCCTCTGTTCGACCTGCATATCTCTTGACGCTAGCCACAATCCGGTCAACGCGAACCTTGCGTCACCAGCGACCCAGCGCGTCCTCGTCTTCGTCCTTGGCATCCACCCAATCGGCCCCTTCCCGCGTCACTTCCTTCTTCCAGAAAGGGGCCCGCGATTTCAGGTAATCCATCAGGAACTCCGCCGCCTGGAAGGCATCCGCCCGGTGGGGCGAGGACGTGGCGACCATCATGATCATCTCGTCCGGTTGCAACGCCCCGAACCGATGGATGACCAGCACATCGCCCAGGCTCCAGCGCCTTTGCGCCTCCTCGGCGATACCGGCCAGCGCCTTTTCCGTCATGCCCGGGTAATGCTCGATCTGCATCGCCTCCAGCCCCGGCGCGATATCCCGCACGATCCCGGTAAAGCTGACGACAGCGCCCATGCCGGTCTGCCGCGCGGCAAAGCCATTCACCTCCGCGCCAAGGTCGAACGCCGCGTCCTGCACCCGGATATCCAAGCCCTCAGCCCCCTGTCATGGGCGGAAAGAACGCCACCTCGCGCACGCCCGCCAGCGGCGCGTCGAAGTCCGCCAGTTCCTGGTCCACCGCCACGCGCAGCGCGTCCAGATCGGCAAACGCCATCTCGTAGCGCGCCTCACGCGCCCGTAGCTCCTCGACCAGATCACGTACCGTCGCGGCGCCGGTCTCAACCGTGTCCTTGGGGCGCCCGATCCGTTCGCGGACCCAGGCGAAATACAAAACGTCCATCGCTCAATCCCTCAGATACGGCGTCGCCTTGCGGAAGTAGTCGACACCCGTGATCAGCGTCAGCGCCGCGGCAATCCACAGCAGCCACAGCCCCGCGTGCGACGCGATCACCATGCCCTGGAACTTCCACCGCAGCCCCATCAGGTCCTCTTCCTCGCCAGCCAGCACATCGGCCACCAGCGCCTCGTCCATCCCCATGGACGACATGCCAAAATAATGCTCGAAAACGCCCTGCGCGAACAGCACCGCAATCGCCACCATCTGCAACGTGGTCTTCCACTTGGCCAGCTTGGTCACTTTGAGTGTCCCCGCCGTGTCGCCCAGGTATTCCCGCAGGCCCGACACGAACACTTCGCGAAACAGGATCATCGTCGCCGGCAGGACCAGCCACGGCGACATCGACGAATAGCCCAGGATCACCGCCAGCGCGATCACCACCATCGCCTTGTCGGCGATCGGGTCCAGCATCGTGCCCAGCTTGGTGGTCTGCTTCCACAACCGCGCCAGATAGCCGTCGAACCAGTCGGTCACCGCCGCGCTCACGAACAGCACCAGCGCGAACCAATCCGCCCAGGGCCGGTGAAAGTACAGAAACATCACCGCCACCGCCGGCGCCGCCAGCAGCCTCAGCACGGTCAACACGTTGGGAATATTCCACGTCATGCGTTTGTATCTAGTGCGAACCGCCCCCGTCCGAAAGCCCCGAATCCCACAACCCGGCGCCGTGCTTTTTCTTGCGGCGAATACTCCGGGGAGCGCGAGGGGCTGGCCACTCGCATCAAACCTGTAGCGCGAGGGGCTGGCCCATCAATCCCGGCCAGCCCCTCAGCCCTTCTCGTGGAAGTGGTCGTAAACCTTCTGCGCCAGCGCCGCCGACACGCCCTCGACCGCCTTCAGATCCGCAAGGTTCGCGCGGCTCACCGCCTTCGCGGACCCGAAATGCGCCAGGAGCGCGCGCTTGCGCGCCGCGCCGACACCGGCGATCTCGTCCAGCGGCGAGGCACTCACCGCCTTGGTCCGCTTGGCACGGTGCGTGCCGATGGCGAACCTGTGCGCCTCGTCCCGCAGCCGCTGGATGAAATACAGGACCGGATCGTTGTGGCGCAGGGCCATGGGCCGCTTGCCCATCCGGTGGAACTCTTCCTTGCCGGCATCCCGGTCCAGCCCCTTGGCCACGCCCACCATCGGCAGGTCGCGCACGCCCATCTCCTGCATGATCGAATGCACGGCGCTCACCTGTCCCTGCCCGCCGTCGATCAACAGAAGGTCCGGCCACAGCCCCTTGTCCCGGTCCGGATCCTCCTTGATCAACCGCTTCAGCCGCCGGGTCAGGACCTCTTTCATCATCCCGAAATCGTCCCCGGGAGTCAGCTCGTCGCCCCGAATGTTGAACTTGCGGTACTGGTTCTTCATCAGTCCCTCGGGCCCCGCCACGATCATTGCGCCCACCGCATGCGCGCCCTGGATGTGGCTGTTGTCGTAAACCTCGATCCGCTCCGGCGGGCCCGGCAGGTCGAACGCCTCCGCCACGCCCTTCAGCAGCTTGGCCTGCGTCGCACTCTCGCTCATCTTCCGCGCCAGGCTCTCGCGCGCATTGCGCAACGCCGCCTCGACCAGCTCGGCCTTTTCGCCCTTCTGCGGCACCAGCAATGCCACCTTGCGTCCCAGCTTGCCGGTCAGCGCCTCGGCCATCAGGTCGGGGCTTTCGATCTCGTGGCTCAGGATGATCTGCCGCGCCGGGTCCTTGGTGTCATAGAACTGCCCCAGGAACGCCTCCAGCACCTCCGCCTCGGCCACGTCCGCGCCCACGCGCGGATAGAAATCCTTGTTCCCCCAATTCTGCCCCGCGCGGATGAAGAACACCTGCACGCAGGCCTGTCCCTTCTCCAGGTGCAGCGCCACCAGGTCCGCCTCGCCCACCGTGCGCGGGTTGATCCCCTGCGCCGTCTGCACCTGGGTCAGCGCCTTGATCCGGTCGCGTAACGCCGCGGCGCGCTCGAACTCCATCGCCGCGCTGGCCTCCTGCATGTCGGCGGCCAGCTTCTCCTGTATCTCGGTCGACCGCCCCGACAGGTAGCGCTGCGCGTCCCGGACCTGCGCCGCATACTCCGCCTTGCTGATATACCCCACGCACGGCGCGGTGCAGCGCTTGATCTGGTATTGCAGGCAGGGCCGCGTGCGGCTCTCGAACTGCGTATCGCTGCAATTGCGCAGCTGGAACACCCGCTGCAACTGCCCCAGCGTCCGGTTCACCGCCCCCGCGCTGGCAAAGGGGCCATAATACTGCCCCTTCTCCTTCTTCGCGCCGCGATGTTTCTTGATCATCGGAAAGTCGTGGCCAGTCACCAGGATATTCGGGAACGACTTGTCGTCGCGCAACAGCACATTGTACCGCGGCTTCAGCTGCTTGATCAGGTTCTGCTCCAGCAGCAGCGCCTCGGTCTCGGTCGCCGTCGTCAGAAACATCATCGAGGCCGTCTCCGCGATCATCCGCGCGATCCGCGGCGTGTGCCCCGTGGGCCGCGAATAGCTCGACACCCGCGCCTTCAGGTTGCGCGCCTTGCCGACGTAAAGAACCTGCGATTGCGCCCCCAGCATCCGGTAAACCCCGGGCGAGCCGTCCAGGGTCTTCAGGTACGACTGGATCACCTTATGCCCGGTTTCGGGCGAGGCCTCGCGGCCTGATTCGTGATTCGATTCGCCTGTCATTTGCTCTGGTCGTGATTCTGCGCGTGGGCTGCAATGATTAGCACACACGCCGCAATAGGAAACATCTCCACGGATCGTGTGGATAACTCTGCGGACAAGTTTCGGTTACCCGGATTTTTTCGTTGTTTTCGGCCTGCTTCGTTAAGTTGCTTAAAAAATAGGCGAAAAACTAAGACGTTGTTTCTTAATGATAAAAAATCCGTGGTATCCCAAATATATGAAAACATTAAAACTTTTGTAACGCTTCGGTAACCGCCCTGCGCGCGGTGAACAAGTTGACGCAACGTCTATACATCAACGCCCAGAACATCCGGTGTCTGCCACGCCAGATGCTGCCCGCCATCGACGCAAATCAGCTGCCCGGTCACCGCCTTCGCTTCCAGGAAATAGCCCAGCGCGGCGGTGATATCCTCGGGGTTCACGCCCCGCTTCAGAATCGTCCGCGCCCTCTGGTCAAAGAACTGCTCTTCGCTCTGCTCGGTGCTCTTCAGCGTCGGCCCCGGCCCGATCCCGTTCACCCGCACGCGCGGGGCCAAGGCCTGCGCGGCGGTGCGCGTCATGGTCCACAGCCCCGACTTGGCGATCGTGTAGCTGGCGAAATAGGGCGTCAGCTTGCGCACCCGCTGGTCGATCATGTTCACCACCAGCCCCTGCGCCACCGGCTCGCCGTTCTCGTCCTTCACCGGCTCCGGCACCTGCGCCGCCAATCCTTGCGTCAGCGCGAAGGGCGCGCGCAGGTTCGACTCGATGTGCCGGTCCCAGCTTTGCCGCGTCGCGGTCTCGTACGTCTCGTCCTCGAATATTGACGCGTTGTTCACCAGCACATGCACCGGCCCGCCCAGCCGCGCCGCCGCCTCGGGCACCAACGCCTGCACCGCGTCCTCGTCCAGCAGGTCCGCCTGCACGGTCACGGCCTTCCGGCCCTTGCCCTCGATCTCTCCCGCGGTTTCCTCGGCGGCATCCGCCGACCCGCCGTAATGTACCGCCACGTCATAACCGCGCGCGCCCAGGTACAACGCCATCGCCCGCCCAAGGCGCTTGCCGCCTCCGGTCACGAGGGCGCGGCGGGTGTTCGTATCTTCGGTCATGCCGGGTGGCTCCGTTCAGCTCAACACGACCAAGACATAGATCACGTAAAGCACGGTCAAGGCGATGCCCCACAGCCGGGTGATATCCCGGCCCAGGAACACGAACGGGATCAGCAGCAGCGAGGCCGCCAACATCACCCACAGGTCGAATTCCAGGAACTCCGGGTCGACCGGAATCGTCCCGACAAAGGACGTGATCCCGATGATGGCCAGCAGGTTGAACATGTTCGACCCGATGACGTTGCCCAGCGCCACGTCCGCCTGCTTGCGCAGCGCCGCCATCACCGTCGTCGCCAGCTCCGGCAGGGACGTGCCCAGCGCCACCAGCGTCAGGCCGATCACCGCGTCACTGACACCGAACTCCCGCGCGATGATCGACGCGTTATCCACCAAAAGGTCCGCACCCAGCGGCAGCCCCACAAGCCCCAGCGCTAGGAAGACGAAGATCTGCCACCACGGCATGTCGGGGTCCGCGCCCTCGACCTCGTCCTCTTCCTCCGTTTCCGCATTCCGGCACGCGCGCCGATGGTTCCGCGCATCCCGGAACGCATCGGCCAGCACCAGGCCCAGACAGGCCAGCAGAACCGCGCCGGCCAGCATGTCGAACGGTCCCCGGAACGCCAGCCCGATGAACACCACGGTCGCGCCGATCATGAACAGATACGTCTTGCGCGTGTTACACCCCGAGGTGTGCAGCACCGACAACAGCGCCGGCACCCCCAGCACCAGCAGGATGTTCGCCGTGTTCGACCCGATCACGTTGCCCAGCGCCAGCCCCGGCTTGTTCTCCAGCACCGCGTTCACCGAGATCAGCAGTTCCGGCGCCGAGGTGCCGAAGGCCACGATGGTCAGGCTGACGATCAGCGCGGGGATGCCCACACGCAGGCTCAGGTTCACCGCGCCCTTCACCAGCGCATCCCCGGCCAGAAGCAGGATCAACAGCCCCAGCCCCGACATCAGCCATGGCCACATCAGGATTTGCCCTCCCGGCACTGGCACGGCCCCTTGCCGATGCGGAACCGTTTGCAATGCGGGCAGCGGGCCGACTCCAGCCTCTTCTGTCCGGGAAAGCGCAGGCGTCCGAACATCGCCAGCACGGCGATGAAGGCCAGGAATATGAGGGCGATCTTGCTCAGCACGTCACAGGCCGAACCGTGCAAACGCCGCGCGTTCCTCGACCGAGGCGAACGCATCCTCAACCACCGACGCGCCGAACCGCTGGAAAAAACCCTTCTTCTTGCCATAGGTGGCAAACCGAACCTTGTCGCCGTAAAGCTCTTTCAGCTTCGGCGCCAGATGCGCCACCCCGTCGGCCAGGCCCAGCTCGACGCCCCGGTGCCCCAGCCAGAACTCGCCGGTGAAAAGGTCCGTCTCTTCGCTCAGCCGGTCGCCCCGCCGCGCCTTGATCTGCGCAATGAAGTTGCCGTGCATCTCTTCCAGGATGCCTTTCAGCCGTGCCACATCTTCCTCTTTTTCGGGCTGGAACGGGTCAAGCGTGCTTTTCGACTTGCCCGCGGTATAGACCCGCCGCTCCACGCCCTGCCGCGCCAGGAACACATGCGCACCGAACCCGGCGGAAATCACCCCAATGCTGCCCACGATGGAATTGTCATCGACCCAGATGTCATCCGCCGCCGAGGCCAGCCAATAGCCGCCCGACGCCGCCACATCCTCGACAAACGCGTGAACGGGCACCTTGTGCTCGTCCGCCAGCCGGCGAATCCGCCCCGCGATCAGCGCCGACTGCACCGGCGAACCGCCGGGACTGTTGATCAACAGCGCCACGGCCCTGGGCTTGCCCCGCTTGAACGCCTTCTCGATGGCGGGCGCCATCGCCTCGTCGCTCAGCGGCATTCGTGACCCGGCGCCAATCGCGCCCGACAAACGGACGACCGACACCAGCGGGCCTGATTTCAAAAACGGGATAAATCGCTTCATGGATGCCGATGTAGAATGCCCGCGCACGACAAACAAGGTTGCGACACGTATCAATACCGCCCAAAGGCAAGAAAGCCACGTAAACGACGCGGGGTCAGACCGCCGCCGCCCCATCTTCCGGCGGCGCCCATCCTGCGTAGGGTGGGTGAAAACCCACGCGGTCCAAAACGCGCGGCCCCACTCCCCCTCAACTCTTGATCCGGTACCCCGTCCTGAAGATCCGCCAGATCAGGAACAGGCACAGCGCCGTGAACCCCGCAATCGCCAACAGGCTCAGGCCAATGGACACATCCGCCTGCCCGAAGAACGCCCACCGGAACCCCGAAATCAGGTACACGACCGGGTTGAACAGCGTCACCGTCTGCCAGAACGGCGGCAGCATCGAGATCGAATAGAAAGAGCCCCCCAGGAATACCAGCGGCGTCACGATCAAGAGCGGCACCAGCTGCAACTGCTCGAAATTCTGCGCCCAGATCCCGATGATGAACCCAAAGAGCGCGAAGCTGATACAGGTCAGCAGCAGAAACGCGACCATCGCGCCCGGATGCTGTATCTCAACGTCCACGAACAACGCCGAGGTCGCCAATATCACCACCCCGATGAAAAGCGCCTTGGTGGCCGCGGCCCCCACATACCCGATCACGATCTCCAGGAAATTCACCGGTGCCGACAAAAGCTCATAGATCGTGCCGATGAACTTCGGAAAATAGATCCCGAAGGACGCGTTCGAAATCGCCTGCGTGATCACCGACAGCATGATCAGCCCCGGCACGATGAACGCGCCGTAACTCACACCCTCCACCTGGTCGATCCGGCTGCCGATGGCCGCGCCGAACACCACGAAGTAAAGCGAGGTCGAAATCACCGGCGACACGAAGCTTTGCAAGAGCGTGCGAAAGAACCGCTGCATCTCGAACCTGTAGATCGCCGCGATGGCCAGGAAATTCATGCCGCATCCTCCTTCACCAGCCCCACGAAGATCTCTTCCAGGCTCGACTGGCTGGTTTGTATGTCACGGATCACCAGCCCCGCCTCCGTCAGTTCGCGCACCAGCCGCGCGATCCCCGTCCGCTCGGCATTGGTGTCATAGGTATAGGTCAGGCTCTGGCCGTCCGGGCTCTTCCACAACTCGTAATCCGACAGGCTCTCGGGCACCGCCTCCACCGGCTCGACCAGGTCGATCCGCAGGCTTTTGCGCCCCATCCGCTGCATCAGCGCGGCCTTGTCCTCGACCAACAGGATCTCTCCGTGGGCAATCACCGCCACCCGGTCGGCAATCGCCTCGGCCTCCTCGATGTAATGGGTGGTCAGGATGATCGTCACGCCATCCTGCCGCAACCCTTCGACCACCTCCCACATGTCGCGACGCAGCTCCACGTCGACACCCGCCGTCGGCTCGTCCAGGAACAGGACACGCGGCTCGTGCACCAGCGCCTTGGCGATCAGTACCCGCCGCTTCATGCCGCCCGACAGCTCCTTGATCTGGTTGGTGCGCTTGTCCCACAGGCTCAGCTGCCGCAGGATCTTCTCCACCAGCGCATCGTCGCGCCCCTTGCCGAACAGGCCGCGGGAAAAGCGTACCGTGTTGATCACCTTCTCGAACGGCTCCAACGCGATCTCCTGCGGCACCAGCCCCACCAGCGACCGCGCCGCGCGATACTCGGCCTCAATGTCATGCCCGCCCACGCGCGCCGTGCCGCCTGTGGGCGTCGTGATCCCGCACAGCGCCGAAATCAGCGTCGTCTTGCCCGCACCGTTGGGCCCCAACAGCGCCAGGATCTCGCCCTCGCGGATCTCCAGGTCCACGCCTTTCAGGGCCTGGAACCCGTCGTCATAGGTCTTCTCCAGGCCGCTCACCTCGACAAACGCCGCCATGTCCCGCGCTCCTTCTTTCGTCATTGGCGGCAACCTAATCCGGCAGCGACCCAGCGCAAGCCGCCAGGATAACACAACCCCTTGTGCATTCCTGCGCGCGCACGCCTACGCTGCCCCGAATAAAACGCATTGTTTCCACATTTTGCATTGTGCCCGCCGCCGCAAGCGGGAATCCTAAGCGCGGTTGGGGGCGCATGGTGCCATGCGCATCAAGACAATCGCAGGACAGACATGAAACGCCTCTCTCGTTTTGTCTGGCCGCTCATCATATTCGCGCTCGGTGCCTGCACCGAGACGGTGACGCGTGCCGATAACCCCCGCATCCTTCTCATGGGCGATTCCATGATGGCCTTCCACGGCATGGCCGGGAAATCCGTCTCTCACGCCATGGAACGCCGCCTGGGCGAGCCGGTCATCGACCGCTCCGTCTCTGGCGCCCGCTTCCTTTACGCCCTGCCCATCTCGGGCGCGGCCGGCATGAACATCACGAAACAGTACCGCTCCGGCAACTGGGACTGGATCGTGATGAACGGCGGCGGCAACGACATTCTGTTCGGCTGCGGCTGCGGGCTCTGCGACCGCCGCATCGACCGGCTGATTTCCCAAGACGGCACCACCGGCGTCATCCCCGGCTTCGTCTCGAAAATGCGCAAGACCGGCGCCAACGTGGTGATGGTGGGCTACCTGCACACCCCCGGCGTGCGCTCCCCCATCGAAGGCTGCGTCGACGAGGGCCGCGAGATGGACGCCCGCATGGCCCGCCTCGCCGCGCTGGACCGCGGCGTGCATTTCATCCCGATGAGCGACGTGGTCCCGCCCGGCGACCGCACCTACCACGCGGTCGACCTGATCCACCCCTCGCCCAAGGGGTCCGACGCCATCGGCAGCCGCATCGCCGAGCTCATCCGCCAGACCGGACCGCGCCGGAAATAAAGTGTCCCGCCTTTCACCTGACACTTCAGATAAAGGCGGGGCGCGCGCAACGATCAAGCCTTGCACTGCGCTTCGCCAAAAGCTGTGATTCAGGTTTTTGGCGAAACGCTCTAGCCGCGCGCCGGAGGCGTCCCGACAGACGCCCTCGGCACAACTTCAACGGCGAGGCGCCCCCTTTTCCTCTGGCCAAAAATATCCCCGCCGGAGGCTCCGACGGGGACGCACTCAACCCGGCATAAATCGAAGTCTCACCCCTTCGAGATCATCCGCTTCAGCCAACCCTTCTTCTCGGCCTGCTCTTCCGGCTCGTCCTCCTTCGGCCCCTCGATCACCTCCTCGAGGTTGGAAAAGAACTGGTCGGCCATCTTCTTGGCAAACCCGTCCACGATCCGGCTGCCCAGCTGCGCCAGCTTGCCGCCTACCTTGGCCTCCACGTCATAGCTCAGCTTCGTGCCGCCCTCGACTTCCTCCAGCCGCACATCCGCCGCGCCCTTGGCGAACCCAGCCGCGCCACCCTTGCCTTCGCCTTCAAGGCGCAGGCTCTCGGGCTGGGTCATCTCGCTGAACGTCACCATGCCCTTGAACGTGGCCTTCACCGGCCCGACCTTCTGCGTCACCGTCGCCTCGTACCCGTCCTGGGGGTTGCCCGTGACCTCCTGCGCGCCCGGCACGCATTCCTTCAGCACCTCCGGCTCCATCAGCGCGGCCCAGACCGTCTCCCGGTCCGCCGCTATCTCGCGCTCCCCACTCATCTGCATGGCATGTCTCCTCCTTGGGTTGGCCCGATCCTACCGCACGGCCCCAAACCCTCCAAGACCGATGCGCCCTGCAAATTGACAGAGGCGGGGTGTGTCGCGCATCAAGACCTTAGTCGCATGGGGGATCATCCTTGCCCGGCACGCTCTGCCTCACCTTCGACGATCTCTTCGTCGCCAACTGGGTCGCCGCCCGGCCCGTCTTCGCGGAACACGATGCCCGCGTCACCTTCTGCGTCTCGCACCTGCACGAGGCCAAGCCCGAACAACTCGACGGCCTGCACCTCTTGCAATCCGACGGCCACGAGATCGCCTGCCACACCCGCACCCATCCGAAGCTGAAACCCTACCTCGCAACCCACGGCCTCGACCACTGGCTGGAACACGAGGTCGACCGCGCCATCGCCGACCACCGCGCGGCGGGCTTCCCGGCCCGAACCTTCGCCTGTCCCTTCCACGCCTCCACGCCCGAGACCCGCACCGCGCTGGCCACCCGATTCGAAATCGTCCGCGCCGCTGGCCCCCGCAGCCTCGATCCCGCCGATCCCGCGTCCCGCATCTACACCGAACGCCCGGCCTCCCGCTGTCTCGACACCCTCGGCTTCGCCGACATGCAGCACAAGGCCTTCCCCGGCTGGCGCCAGCAGCATCACCTGCTCGACCTCATCGCCGAGACGGGCGGCCTCGCCGTCTTCACCGGCCACGACATTCGGACCAAGAAATCCGGCCCCGGCTTCTACAGCACCGCGCGCCAGATCAGCCGTTTGCTGGAGGCGGCCACCACGCGAGGCATCACGGTGAAACCTGCGTAGGGTGGGTGAAAACCCACGCGTGCCCCGCCCAATGATGGCCCTTTACAACCTCAAACCCCGTCCACCTTCCCCCTCAACGCCTTCACCTCGCCGCGTTTCTTCTTCGCCTCGACGCGCTTGCGCTTCTGGTTCTTCGACACTTTCGTCGGGATCCGCCGCTTCGGCTTTTCACAGGCCTTGCCGATCAACTCCGCCAACCGCTCCCGGGCGATCTCGCGGTTGCGGGCCTGGCTCCGTTCCTCCGACACCTGCAACACCACCGCCCCGTCCTTGGTCCAGCGCCGCCCGGCCAGCCGCCGCAGCCGCCGCTTCACCGGGTCGGGCAGGTTGGGCGAGCGTTCGGCCTCGAACCGCAGCTCCACCGCCGAGGACACCTTGTTCACGTTCTGCCCGCCCGGCCCGGACGCGCGGGTGAACTGCTCCGTCAGCTCCCAATCCTCGATGGTGATCTTGTCGTTGATCTTCATGATGCCCTGTCAAATAGCACCGATGCATTGCCACTCAAACACCGACGCGATACCGACGCGCCATTTTCACACTAAAAGGGCCGCTCCAACCTCGTGGAACGGCCCTTCTAAAAGTTTCGGAGGCGAGGTCGGTTAGACCCAGGACACCGTAGAAGCGTCCCTGCCAATCCGGGTGTTTACATGCCCAAGGGCTGCCTCAGACACGAACCTCCCTGACTGTTCCGACACCTCTCTCCAATCCCTTTATAGACACTGGATCACCTCCTTTCAGTTGTTGAACTCAAGGGTAGCCTGCCACAGATTTCGCGTTTGTCAAAACAAAATCATGTGGTCCTGCCACTAAGTGACCCCACGATGATGCGAAACGGCACAAGTGCCAAAATTGCCAGCACCAGTTTCACCAGCCAATCCGCCACCGCCAGCGACACCCACAGCGGCACCACCGGGCCCATGCCCAACAGCGGCAAAGCCTCGCCGGCCCAGCTCACGTCGTTGCCCGGCTCCAGGAATGTCAGGCTGGCCGAAAACGCAATGGTAAAAAAGAGCGCCGTGTCCACGCTCCCCCCGATCAGCGACGACACCACCGGCGCCCGCCACCACGCCCCGCCGCGCAGCCGGTCGAACACCGCGATGTCCAGCAGTTGCGCGCTCAGAAACGCCACGGCCGAGCCCAGCGCGATCCGCACCGTCACCAGCGGCCCGAACTCCCCCGAAATCTGCGTGCCGATAAAGGAACAGTTCAGCCCCACCACGAACCCCGCCAGCACCACGCGCCGCGCCGCCGCGCGGCCATAGACACGGTTCATCACGTCCGTCACCAGGAACGCCAGCGGATAGGTGAACGCCCCCCATGTCAGCCACCGGCCGAACAGGAACTGGACCAGAATATTCGACGCGACGACAATCGCCGCCATCGCCAGAACACCGGGAAGGATCTTGGATGTCATGCGCACAGGCCCCCGATACGCGTTTATATCAGGGGCCTGCGCTAGTCACTTCGCGGCAGAACCGCAAGACCTCACTCCGATTGCAGCACGCCCAGGCACTGCGCCGGCAGGTCCGCCATGGTCAGCTCGCGGCGCGGCTTGGGCGGCGGCGCGTTGGGGTCGGGCGGCGGCGGGTTCAGGATGTTGCGCTGCCATTGCCGCGCATCGGCGCAGCCATCCCCGGCGGGCGGTGCCGCCTGATCGACGCATCCTTTCGCGCCGCGCGGACATTTCAGCCGCACGTGGAAATGATAATGGTGCCCGTACCACGGCCGGATCTTGCGCAGCCAGCTGCGGTCGCCGGTCTCTTCCTCGCACATCCGCACCTTGGCACCCGGAAAGACGAAAATCCGCGCCACGCGCGGGTCCTTTGCGGCGGCCTTCATGATCTCGTGATGGGTGCGGTTGTAATTGTCGTTCGTATAGGCCCCGTTCGCCCGGCGCAGCGAAACCGACGACAGGCTTTCGCGCTGCGCCCGGCTGAGGTTCAGGTTGTCCGCCGGCCGCAGCCAGATATCCACGTCCAGCCCCATCTGGTGGCTGCGATGCCCGGTCAGCATCGGCCCGCCCCTCGGCTGGCTGATGTCGCCCACGTAAAGGCCGTTCCACCCCGGCTGCGTCGCGGCAAAGCGCGACAGCTTCTGGACAAAGTCGATCACCTCGGGATGGCCCCAGTTGCGGTTCCGGCTCAGGCGCATCGCCTGCCATGTCGGCCCCGTCTCGGGCAGTTGCACGCCACCGGCCACGCACCCCTTGGCATAGCCGCCAAAGGGGCGCGCCGGCTGCTGCGAGCCGCCCCGCTTGGCCCCGAACAGCTGTTTCGCCTGCACCCCGCGCATGTCCGCCGGAATGTTCTGCGTCGACAGCACCGCGGGCTGTGCATCCTCCGCTTCCTGCGTGGACCCGCCACACCCCGCCAGCACCAGCGCCAGCAGGAACGGCTTTACGATACGGACCATGTCTCACTATCCCCTTTTGCCTGCACCCAGCGTAGCAAGATCAACCCCACGAGGAAAAGCAGAATAAGGGGCGTGACCCCAATTCGCGCGCTTCCGCTGATATAGGTCACAAGGCCGATCAACGCCGGCGCGATAAAGGCGGTGGCCCGCCCCGACAACCCGTAAAGGCCAAAGCTTTCCGTCGGCACCGCCGGGTCCGTGTGGCGCACCATCAACGACCGGCTGGCCGATTGCAGCGTCCCGCCCAGGCCCCCGATCAGCACGCCGCAGCCAAAGAACACCATGTCCGGCAGGCTTGATCCTTCCTCCAGCGGGATGCCGAAAAACATCGTGCGGTCCATGCTGACAATGGTGATGCACACCCCGATCAGGATCCACACCGCCACCACGATCACCGGCTTCGGACCGAACCGCTTGTCCAGCATTCCGCCGACCCAGCTGAACGCCGCCGCACCGATGACGCTGATGATACCGAAGATGCCGACCTTCACGATCGACCAGTTCAGAACCAGCGTCGCATAGGTGCCGCCGAAACTGTAAAGCCCGTTCAAAGCGTCGCGATAGAACATCGACGATCCCAGGTAAGCCAGCAGGCTCTTGCGGTTGGGCAGGTTCGCCACCGACTTCTTCAGCAAAGCCATCGCACCGACGAACCCTGCGCCCTTGGGTGCGGTATCCGCATCGCGCACCCACAGGAAATAGGGGATCATGAACACAACGTACCAAACCGCCGCCAGTGGCCCGACGATACGCTTGTCCTCGTCCTGCGCGGCATCCAGCCCCAGCGCCGGTTCCAGCCCCGCGATGGTGCGCCCCCCGTCCATCGTCTGGAAAAACACCAGCATGATCGCCAGCGACACCAGCCCGCCCAGGTAGCCAAAGGCAAACCCGCTGCCCGAGGTCGATCCCACATCATCCGCCGTCGCCACCGACGGCAGCTGCGAATTGACGAAGATCAGCGCGTATTCCGCCCCGATAAAGCCGATCCCGAACATCACCAGCATCGCGATCATGTTCGATCCGTCCGGCGCCGTCCACCACAGCCCGGCCGCACCGACCACATAGAGCACCGAAAAGAACAGCATCCACGGAATGCGCCGCCCGGTCGAATCCGCCATCGCGCCGATCACCGGCGCGCCAAAGGCGATGACCAGCCCCGACAGCGCCAGGCACCATGACCACAGCGTCTGCGCCCGCGCATCCGCCGCCTCTTCCGCCAGCCCGGTGCCAAGGAAATACCGCGACGCCACGGCGGCAAAGAACGGCCCGAAGACGAATGTCACCAGCAGGGTATGATACGGCTGGCTGGCCCAGTCGAAAAAGAACCAGCCCCAGATCCGCTTGCGTGCCGAAACCTCTGCCATCTCGCCCCCTCGTTTGGTCGCGATCAAACGCGGTTCGAGGGGCGGTGGCAAGCCCTTCGTTCGGCTTTCCGCGTCAGTCCCGCATCGGCGGCCAGGGCCGCTTGGCATCCGCCTCGATCCACGCGGTCACCCATTCGGGTGCCTCGGGCCGCTCGACAGGTTTGCCCAGCGCCGCCATCACCTCGTCAGGCGGCACGATCCCTTTCTTTCCGGTCACGGCCGAGCGATAGACGATGTGATTGGCGCACTCGCCGTCCGCCTTCCACATCGACTGTTCCAGGTAAACGAACCGCGCGTCCCACCACACGGCGCGGGACCGCATCTCGACCGTCTCGAACATCCGGATCCGGCGGCGATACCGCACGCTCGCCCCCGCCATGGTCAGCCCCCAGCGGTTCTTTTTCAGAACCTTCACCAGCCCCGCCCGCATTGCCAGTGGGATACGCCCAAGATCATACAGCGTCAGCGTCCGCCCATTGTTCAGCTCCATCCACAGGTCGATATCCCACGGCAGGCACACATGCCGCGACACATGCGTATCGGTCGGCGCCAGCGGCGGCGAATTGCGGTGCTTGAAAAGCTGCCAGAACATGCGGACGACAGGATACATCGGGCGCTCCTTTTGCCCGAGGTCTTGACGCAACTCACGGCCACGTCAACCACAACCTCGCGTAAAGCTTGCGGAATACCGCCATGACGCTTACCTATTCGGCGCAGCAAGCAAGAGGTTCATCAGATGCAGGCAATCGCAGGTCCCATCGGGCTCATTCTGGACGTGGTGTTCTTCATCATGATCATCCACATCATCATGAGCTGGCTGATCAATTTCCAGGTCCTGAACCTCAGCCAGCAGTTCGTGGCCCAGATTTGGTACGGCCTCAACCGCCTGCTAGAGCCGATCTACCAACCCATCCGCCGCATCCTGCCGGACACCCGCCCCCTCGACCTCGCGCCTCTGGTAGCCTTCGTCGCGCTGATCTCGCTGCGCGACTTCATCCTGCCGGAACTCCTGTGCAACGGACGCCCCCTGGGCTATTGCGGATAGACGCGCCATCGCCAGACCGCGGGCTGGCGACCTGACGGGTGTTCAGGGCACTTCATGTCGGCCAAACCCGAAAAACCTCCAACCGGGGCGCACACGCTCCCCAATCGCCAGCCCGTCCGGGCGGTCTGGCGATGGCGCGGCGGCCTGCGGCCTTGATTCTGCGCAGCCAACATCGACCGTCTGACCCCAATCCGGGACTTGTTTACGATTCCTTAGTGTGGGACTGTCACCCGTAAGAGCAGAAAACTAAAATCTTACAGGTTCCCCATGCAAAGCGCTGCCACGCTGCTGCAAGACGTCTTCGGATTCTCCGCCTTCCGCCCCGGCCAGGAAGAAATCGTCCAGACCGTCGCCCAAGGCACCAACACCCTTGCCATCATGCCCACCGGAGGCGGCAAATCCCTCTGCTATCAACTCCCTGCCCTCCTGCGCGACGGCGTCACCGTCGTCATCTCCCCTCTCATCGCGCTCATGCGCGACCAGGTCCGCGCCTTGCGCGCGGCGGGCGTCGAGGCCGGCGCACTCACCTCCGGCAATACCGAGGAAGAAACCCAGGCCGTCTGGGACGCGCTCGACGACGGACGCCTGAAACTGCTCTACATCGCCCCCGAACGCCTCGCCGCCGGGTCCGCCATGGGGATGCTGCGCCGCATCGGCGTAAACCTCATCGCCGTGGACGAGGCGCATTGCGTCAGCCAATGGGGCCACGACTTCCGCCCCGATTACCTGCGCATCGGCGAGCTGCGCCGCGCCCTGGACGTGCCGCTCGCCGCCTTCACGGCAACCGCCGACGCTGAAACCCGGGCTGAAATCGTCGAGAAACTCTTCGAGGGCCAACAGCCCGAAACCTTTCTGCGCGGCTTCGACCGGCCCAACATCACGCTGGCCTTCTCGGCCAAGGACAGCCCCCGGCAACAGATCCTCAGCTTCGCCGCCGCCCGCAAGGGCCAGTCCGGCATCGTCTATTGCGGCACCCGCGCCAAGACCGAAACGCTGGCACGCGCCCTGCGCGAGGATGGCCACAGCGCCTGTCACTATCACGGCGGCATGGACCCGGACGACCGGCGCCATGTCGAACACCGCTTCAGCACCGAGGACGGGCTGGTGGTCGTCGCCACCATCGCCTTCGGCATGGGGGTGGACAAGCCCGACATCCGCTGGGTCGCCCATGCCGACCTGCCCAAGTCGATCGAAGCCTATTACCAGGAAATCGGCCGCGCGGGCCGCGACGGCGCGCCCGCCGACACGCTCACACTCTTTGGCCCCGACGACATCCGCCTGCGCCGCAGCCAGATCGACGAAGGCCTCGCCCCGCCCGAACGCCGCGCCGCAGATCACGCCCGCCTCAACGCCCTTCTGGGCCTTGCCGAAACCCACGCCTGCCGCCGTCAGGCGCTGCTGCGCTATTTCGGCGAGGATCCGGCACCGTGCGACAATTGCGACACCTGCGCCACCCCGCCCGAAACCTTCGACGGCACCCAGGACGTGCGCAAGGCGCTCTCGGCCATCCTGCGCACGGATGAATTCTTCGGCGCGGGCCACCTGATCGACATCCTGACCGGCAACGAGACCGACAAGATCCGCGCCCGCGGCCATGACGGCCTGCCCACCTTCGGCGTGGGTCGCGACACCGATCGCCGCACCTGGCAGGGCATCTTCCGCCAGATGATGGGTTGCGACCTGATCCGCCCCGACCCCGAACGCCACGGCGCCCTGCGCATGACGGAACGGGCCATTCCCATCCTCAAGGGCGAGGACCAGATTACCCTGCGCCGCGACACCCTCGCGCCCAAGTCCCGCCGCCCCGCCGCCAAGACGCTGGTGGCCGAGGAAGACGCCCCGCTGCTGTCGGCGCTCAAGGCCAAGCGCCGCGCGCTGGCCGAGGCCGCCAAGATGCCCGCCTACATCGTCTTCAACGACCGCACCCTGATCGAGATGGCCGAAACCCGCCCCCGCACGCTCGACGACATGGCCCGCATCTCGGGCGTCGGCTCCAAGAAGCTGGAACAATATGGCGCGGCCTTTCTCGAGGTTATCAACGGCGAGGCCGAGGTGATGCACCCCACCCGCCGCAAACTCGCGGGCCGCGAGACAGGCACGGTCTATGACCGCCTGCTGGAAGTGCAGGCCAATCTGCAACGCGGCGAGGATGGTATCGACAAGCCGCTCTCCTGCTCCGCCAGCCTGCTGGCCCGCGTCGCGGCCTCGAAACCCCGCGACCTCGGCGACCTCGAACGCCTGCTGGGCGACAAAAGGACCGAGCGTTTCGGCCCGGCCTTTCTGGACGTCCTGCACGCGACGGACTGAGGTGTTTCGAGGACAACATGACCAGAGTATCGCCAATGTCCCGAGAACGCCGAAGGCGTGACAGGGTATTGGCGATTCCATTTTTCCTCGAAACGCCCTAGATCCCCGGAAAGCTTAATTTCTCAAGGGTCACAAATGCTCGTCGTCGTCTCGCCTGCCAAGAAAATGGACATGTCCCCGGCCGAGGGGGTCCACCCCACCGGCCCCGCCTTCGCCAAGGATGCCCACGCCCTGGCCGACGTGGCCCGCGACCTCAGCCAGGCCGACCTGAAAAAGCTCATGGGCATCTCCGACGACCTGGCCAAGCTCAATGCCCAGCGGTTCAGCAATTTCGGCAAGCAGGACAAAAAGCCCGCCGCGCTGGCCTTTGCCGGCGACACCTACCAGGGGCTCGAGGCGGGATCGCTCGACGCGGACGAACTCGACTGGGCCCAGGACCACCTGCGCATCCTTTCGGGCCTCTACGGTCTCCTGCGCCCGCTCGACAATATCGAACCCTACCGGCTTGAGATGGGCAGTCGTCTCAAGACCGAGCAGGGCAAGTCGCTCTACGACTACTGGGGCGATCGGCTGTCAAAGGCGCTGAACCGGCAGGCGAAAGAGACCGGCAGCAAGACACTGGTCAACTGCGCCAGCCAGGAATATTTCGGCGCGGTGGACCGCGACGCGCTCAAGCTCAGGGTCATCACCCCCACCTTCCTCGACACCAAGAATGGCGAGGCCAAGGTCATCAGCTTCTTCGCCAAGAAGGCCCGCGGCGCGATGGCCCGCTTCATCGTCCAGAACCGCCTGACCGACCCCGAAAGCCTGAAGGAGTTCGATAGCGGCGGCTACCGCTACGACCCGTCTCGCTCGACCCAGGACGAACCGGCGTTCCTCCGCGACGAACAGTGACGCGGCCCCCGGACAGCGTCATTCGTAACTGCGCAAATCCTCGATCACCTTCCCATCGTTGGGCAGGCTGCCCCGTGCCACGACCTCGATCTTGCCCTTCAGCTTCAGAACGTCGCTCACCGTCGCCGCATAGGCCTCGGGCGCACCGCCATCGGCCTCGATCTGCACGGTCATCACGTCCATCTCGCCCTCGCGGCTGGCCACGACCCTTGCCCGCGCGATCTCGGAATGCTTGGCCACCAATGCGGCCACCTGCTCGGGGCGCACGAACATGCCCTTGATCTTGGTGGTCTGGTCGGCCCGGCCCATCCAGCCCTTGATGCGCATGTTGGTGCGTCCGCAGGGGCTTTCCCCCTCCATCACCGCACTCAGGTCGCCGGTGGCAAAACGGATCAGCGGATAATCCGGGTTCAGCGTGGTCACCACCACCTCGCCCACATCTCCGGGCGCCACCGGCGTGCCGGTGCCGGGCGTCACGATCTCCACGATCACGCCCTCGTCGAGGATCATCCCCTCCTGCGCCACGCTTTCATAGGCGATGTTGCCCAGATCCGCGGTGGCATAGCATTGCAGGCAGGTGATGCCCCGATCCGCATATTCCTGCCGCAGCGAAGGAAACAGCGCCCCGCCCCCCACGGCAGCCTTGGTTATCTTCAAAGCCAGCCCCATCTCGTCCGCCTTATCCAGGATCACCTTCAGGTAATCCGGCGTTCCGGCATAGGCCGTGGTCCCGATGTCATGCGCGGCCTGCACCTGCAATTCCGTCTGGCCCGTCCCGGCAGGCAGCACCGTGGCCCCCACGGCCCGCGCCCCGTTCTCGAACATCATGCCAGCCGGCGTCAGGTGATAGCCGAAACAGTTCTGCACGATATCGCCCGCACCGATCCCGCAGGCGTGCAGAAACCGCCCCATCCGCCACCAGTCGCCCCCGGCCCCGCCCGGCTCATAGATCGGCCCGGGGCTCTGGAATACATGCGCAAAGCCCGAGACCGGCCCCGCCGTCAGCCCGCCAAAAGGCGGCGCGGCCTTCTGCGCCTGCCCCAGGTCCGCCTTGCGCAGCACCGGCAACCCGGCCAGATCGGCCACGCTCTTGATATCCCCCGGCGCGACTCCGGCCAGGGTATCACCATACCCGGCAAGGCCCTGCGCCCGTTCGATCTGTGACTGCAACGCACGCGCCAGCGCCGATGCCCGGTCCTCGGGGTCCCGTGTCTCAAGATCGTCGAAATACTGGCTCATCTGTCGGCCCTCCGCTGGCCAATGTCTCTGCGTCCAACCGCTCTCATATCCGGTACCCGTCCGATGCCAGCCCTGGCCGCCCCACATTCCGCTCCAGGCTGTCCCTGACCGCATCCATCACTGGCGTGCCATAGGGCCAGTTCCACAACCCCACGCCAAAGCCGGCCAGGATAAAGCCGCCCTCGGCCGCCCAGTCATTCACCGCCGTGTCGACCCCGCAGGTGATGCACCTGACGGCCCCATCGGAAAAGTCGGCATCGGCCACCCTCTCTCCGATCTCGTTGATCTGGTCGTCAAAGGCTTCCGTGTCCTGATCCGAAATCGTCACCCCACAGTGGCGACACTCCAGCGTGCCGGCGTTCAGCGGACCGTAATTGAAGATCAGAGACCCGCAGAACTCCGCCCCATTGGTCAGCAGCTCCATAAAGGAGTCATATGGCCCCGCAAGTGCCACCGCCCCTTGCGCCGGTCGATGCACCGGCCCCCTGGGCTCACCCAGAATGGCCTCCGGGTCCTGGTCCCGCCGAATGATCCCCTGCCCGACCAGATCGGCAATCGTGCCGCCCAGCAAAGCCGCGGCGTCGGGCGGCGTCGGTTCCGGATAGGCAAAATACCAGACACTGTCGCTCATGAAAGCCACCGCTTGCGGCGGCGATAGCTGCGCACGTCGCGGAAAGATTTGCGCCCCTCGTCCGACATGCCCAGGTAGAATTCCTTCACATCCGGGTTCTCGCGCAATTCCTTCGCCGGCCCGTCCATCACCACGCGGCCAGACTCCAGGATATACCCATACTGCGCGAACCGCAGCGCCACGTTGGTGTTCTGCTCGGCCAGCAGAAAGGTATAGCCCTCCTCCTCGTTCAGCGATTTCACGATCCCGAAAATCTGCTCCACCAGCTGCGGCGCCAACCCCATGCTGGGCTCATCCAGCAGGATCGTCTCGGGCCGCGACATCAGCGCACGCCCGATCGCGCACATCTGCTGCTCCCCGCCGGACGTGTAACCCGCCTGGCTCTTCCGCCGCTCCTTCAAGCGCGGAAAATACTCGTAGACAAGGTCCAGATCCTTCTCGATCTCCCCCTTGCTCGACCCGCGCGTATAGGCGCCCGTCAGCAGGTTCTCCTCCACCGTCAGGTGCTCGAAGCAATGGCGCCCCTCCATCACCTGGATGACGCCCTTCTTCACCAGCTCCGATGGCACAAGGTCCTGCACCCGCTCGCCCCGGTACCGGATATTGCCCTTCGTCACCTCGCCCCGCTCGGATTTCAGCAGGTTGGAAATCGCCTTAAGCGTGGTGGTCTTGCCCGCCCCGTTGCCGCCCAGCAGCGCGGTGATCCCGCCCTTGGGCACGCTCAGGCTCACGCCCTTCAGCACGAGGATCACGTGGTTGTAGATCACCTCGATATTGTTCACCTCAAGCAGGGTCTCCTGCGTCTCGACGGCGGCCTCGGCCATGGCTCAACTCTCCCGCGCGCGCCCCGGGGCACAAGCTGCACCCCCGGCTTTCACTGTTCTTCAAATACTCAGGAATTCCCCGGCCGCCACCATGTGCAGCGGCCGGGAAGAAAGCGTCAGATCAGCATCCCGGCTCGATGCCGTTCTCTTCCGCGAACGCCGCCGAATCCTCTTCCACCAGCGGTTGGATGACCTCCTGGTCCGACTGGTAGTATTCGGTGATCAGGTCGAACTCGCCGGCCTCCGCGTTCCACTGCGACACGGCGCCAAAGCCGTTGCCGCCATGGTTCTCGCACGACACCTTGAACTCGGGGCCAAAGTTCGGAAGGCCAAGCGCGGCCATCTTCTCTTCGGTCATTTCCAGATTCTCCATGCCGTCGCGCATCTGCGCGGCGTTGATCGCGGTCACGCCGTGCATCTCCTGCGCGGTCTTGATCGCTTCGGCGGCCAGCATCGCGGCATACATGCCCCGGTTATACAGGACCGAGCCGATCTGATCGCCCGCACCGGCGGCATTGCCGGTATCCACGACATATTGCTGGATATCGTCATAGACCGGATAATCGGACCCCAGGTTGTGGAAGGTCAGCGCCTTGTACCCATCGGCCCCGGCGCCCGCGGATTTCACGTCGTTCTCCGAACCCGACCACCAGATGCCGATGAAGTTCTCCATCGGGAACCGGATGTTCACGGCTTCCTGGATCGCGACCTGGTTCATCACGCCCCAGCCCCACATGATCACGTAATCCGGGCGCTGCTGGCGCACCTGCAACCATTGCGACTTCTGCTCCTGGCCCGGGTGGTCGACGGGCAGTTCCATGAGTTCGTAACCGTGCTTCTCGGCCAGGCTTTGCAGCGTCCGGATCGGCTCCTTGCCATAGGCGGAGTTATGATAGACCAGCGCCACCTTCTTGCCGCTCAGATCGCCGCCGTTCTGCTCCAGCAGATGCGTGATCGCAAGGCTCGCCCCGTCCCAGTAGTTGGCGGGATAGTTGAACACCCACTTGAACACCTCGCCGGCCTTGGCGCTGGTGCGGCCATAGCCCATCGTGTGAAGCGGGATACCGTCGGCCGTCGCCTTCGGGATCAGCTGATAGGTGATGCCCGTCGACAGCGGCTGATAGACCAGCGTGCCTTCGCCCTTGGTGGCCTCGTAGCACTCCACACCTTTCTCGGTGTTGTACCCGGTCTCGCATTCGATCAGGTTGATCATCTCGCCGCCGATGCCGCCGTCACGCTCGTTCAGCAGGGTGAAATAATCCTGGTAGCCATCCGAGAACGGGATGCCGTTCGCCGCATAAGGCCCGGTGCGATAGCTGGTATCGACGATGGTCAGCTCCGCAAGCGCGGGGCTCGCCACCATCGCCACAGCCGCAATCGCTGTCAGCAGTCTCTGTTTCATCGGTTTGTTCCTCCCTTGGTATGTCCGATGTTCCTTCATGAACGCGCGATGCGTCCAACCCGTAGGGTGGGTGAAAACCCACGCGTGCCCCGCCCTAATGGGGGAAGGGCCATAGTCTCAATTTCTCCTTGGCCACCCGCCACAGCTGCGCCAGCCCGTGCGGCTCGGCCACTAGGAATATCACGATCAGCCCGCCCACGATGATGAACTCGAAATGCGCCGCCAGGTCCGTGGGCCAGCCCAACCCGCCCACCAGCACGTTCTTCAGCAAGACCGGCAACAGCACCAGGAACGCCGCCCCGGCGAACGAGCCGAAGATCGACCCAAGCCCGCCGATGATCACCATGAACAGCACCAGGAACGACTTGTTGATCCCGAAAACCTCGCCAACTTCCACAGCGCCCAGGTAGACGGCAAAGAACAGTGCACCCGCGATGCCCACGAAAAAGCCCGACACGGCAAAGGCGCTCAGCTTGGCCTTCAGCGGATTGACCCCGATGATCTCGGCCGCGATGTCCATGTCCCGGATCGCCATCCACTGCCGCCCCTGCATCCCCCGCGTCATGTTCCGCGCCACCAGCGCGCAGACAACAGTGAACACCAGGCAGAAAAGATAGGCCGCCCATGGCGCAGTCTCTGCCCCGGTGATCGGCACGCCCAGCACCGTGCGCTCCGGCGCGTTGATCTGCCCCGAGGCCGAGTAGTTGTAGAACCACCCCACCCGGTTGAAGAGCCACACCAGGAAAAACTGCGCCGCCAGCGTCGCCACCGCCAGGTAGAACCCCTTGATCCGCAAGGATGGCAAGCCGAAAAGCACACAGACCCCCGCCGTGATCCCGCCCGAGATGATCACGTGGAAAAAGATGCTCACCTCCGGGAAACCCGTCATCAGCTTGTAACAGGCATAGGCCCCCACGGCCATGAACCCCCCGGTGCCCAGGCTTACCTGCCCGCAATAGCCCACCAGGATGTTCAGCCCGATCGCGGCAATCGAATAGATCAGAAACGGCAGGAAGACCGCGTTCACCCAATAATCGTTGATCACGAAGGGCACGATGGCGAACGCCACCAGCAACACCGCGTAATAGCGGAACCTGTCGAACTTGATCGGAAAGGTCTGGCTGTCCGCCACATAGGACGTCTTGAAATCGCCCGCCTCACGATAAAACATCAGATCTCTCCTCCACATACGTCACAGGCCCGAAACGAAGGTCCCGGGCGGGCGGGTGCCGTGGCCCGCAGGGACACGCGGTCGCCCGCGCGGGCCCGCTCAAACCGGTTCCGCATCGTCATCCTCCCGCATCATCACCCGGTTCGCGGGCCGGGCATAGCCGGTCTCTTCCGCGTGCCGCACCAGCCAGAAATACGCCAGCATCCCCGTGCCGCCGCCCAGCGCCGCCAGGATCGCAGCCACTACCATCTGGCCGCTCTGATCCACGCCCGAGGTCAACGCCAAGTAGCCAAAGGCCCAGAACCCCGACCATGCCACGACATTCAGAATCGCGATCAGCTGTCTCATCTCCCGGTCTCTCCCTCGAACCTGGCCGCGTCGCCGGGCCAGTCGTCACCCTGCGGCCCCACCAGGCAGAACCTGTGCCCAGTCGGCGCCTCCATCACGATCCAGCCGCGCAGCCGTTCGACCTCGCGCGCGCCCAGCGCCGTCAGCCGCGCACATTCCGCTTCCCGGTCGTCAGTCTCGATATCCAGATGCACGCGCGGCGCGTGATCCACCGCCTGCAACAACACCTTCGGATGCCCGCGATGTCCGTCGAACTGGGTGTATTTCCCGCGTTCGTCGATCTTTGCGTCCTTGCCCAGCGCCGCCGACCAAAACGCCGTCGCCTCCGACAGGTCCTCGGTCTGGCAGTCGATGCAGACCACGCTGATACGCGCCTTGTGGGTCATGCCTCACCCTCCCCGGCCTTCAGCATATCCGCCTTCAGCGCCGCGAACTTCGCCTGCGCCGCGCCCCAGCTTTCCCCGGCGCGTCCCGCCATGGAAATCTCCGCCCCACACGTGCCACAGGCAAACGACGCCCCTTCCATCAGCGCCCGCGTCTCTATCGCGATGGGCGTGCCGCAATCCGGGCAGTCTATGCTCTGCTCAAGGCGCACCGCTCATACCCTCTCGATGATCTTCTCGCCGAACAGACCCTGCGGCCGGAACACCAGGAAGATCAGCGCCAGCACATAGGCAAACCAGATCTCCGTCGCCCCGCCCAGGTAAGGCGCGCCGATGGCGAATTCGAAAAGCTTCTCGCCCACGCCGATCAGCAAACCGCCCACGATGGCGCCTGGGATCGACGTGAACCCGCCCAGCATCAGAACTGGCAAGGCCTTCAGAGCGATCAGCGACAGCGAGAACTGCACGCCCGACTTCGTGCCCCACATGATCCCCGCCACCAGCGCCACGAAGCCCGCCAGCGACCACACCATCACCCAGATGAAGTTCAGCGAAATGCCCACCGACAGCGCCGCCTGGTGGTCATCCGCCACCGCCCGCATCGCGCGCCCCTGCTTGGTGTATTGCGCGAACACGATCAGCGTGAACACCAGCGCGGCGGCAATCACCGTCGCCACGATGTCCAGGTTGTCGATGAAAAAGCCGTATCCGAACCACCCCGCCGTCGTCTCGTCGATCACGTCGTTGATCCCCTGCGGCAGGCCCACATCCATCGTCTTGATGTCCGACCCCCACATCATGTCCCCGAATCCTTCCAGGAAATAGGCAAGGCCGATCGTGGCCATGAACAGGATGATCGGCTCCTGGTTCACCAGGTGCTTGAAGATCAGCGTGTTCACCGCCCAGGCCAGCGCCACCATCACCACCATCGTCAGCAAAATCGCCGCCAGCGCCGGCACGTGCCAGCCGAAATGGTGGATCTCGGTGCCGAAGATCGCGTTGATCAAGTGCGAAAACGGCACCTGCCCTTCCATGATCCCCACCAGCGTCAGCGCCGCGAACAGCGCCATGACGCCTTGCGCGTAATTGAAGATCCCCGACGCCTTGTAAATCAGCACGAAGCCCAGCGCGACCAGCGCATAGAGAACCCCGGCCATCAGACCGTTCAGGAACACTTCCATCCCGAATATCAACTGATCAGGCATTTCTCACCTCCGCGCCAAATTTCTTCGAAGAAATTTGACAAAAATTTTCGAAAATTTTTGGCCGCACACACCCCAACCGTTCAATCATGCGCCACCCCCAGGTAAGCGTCGATCACCGCCTGGTTGCTGCGCACCTCGTCGGGCGTGCCATCCCCGATCTTCTTGCCGTAATCCATCACCACTACACGGTCGCTGAGGTCCATCACCACACCCATGTCATGCTCGATCAGCACAATCGTGGTCCCGAACTCGTCATTCACATCGAGGACAAAGCGGCTCATGTCCTCCTTTTCCTCGACGTTCATCCCCGCCATCGGCTCGTCCAGCAGCAGAATAGACGGCTCGGCGGCCAGCGCCCGCGCCAATTCCACCCGTTTCTTCAACCCGTAGGGCAGCCGTCCCACCGGCGTCTTGCGAATATGCTGGATCTCCAGAAAGTCGATGATCCGCTCCACGAAGGCCCGGTTTTCGACCTCCTCGCGCTCGGCCTTGCCCTTCCAAAGCGCCTGCGCGAACAGCCCCGATTTCATCTGCCGGATGCGCCCCGTCATCACGTTGTCCAGCACGCTCATCCCCTCGAAGAGCGCGATGTTCTGGAACGTCCGCGCAATCCCCTGTTGCGCCACCTGGTAAGGCTTCATCTGCGGGCGCTTTTCACCCTTGTACCAGACCTCGCCCTCCTGCGGATTGTAGAAGCCACTGATGACATTCAGCATCGAGGACTTGCCCGCGCCATTGGGCCCGATGATCGCCCGGATCTCGCCCTCCCGCACGTCAAAGCTGATATCCTGGATAGCCACCACCCCGCCGAAGCGCAGCGTGATGTTCTTCATCTCCATCACCACGCCGCCAATCTTGCGGCCATCCTCGGTGGTGTATCCTTCGATCTGATCAAGCATCAAAACTCTCCCAACGCCAAACGGGATGGCGGGCGGGGCGAAAGCGCAGCTGAGCGTCGTCTCGACAGCTGGCAACCCATTTGAATCTACTGCGTGCTTTCATTCTCGCCCTCTTCGGAAACACATCCTCGCATAGCGTATAACTCCTGAGTCTGCGTCGCGAGGTCCCCGCGCGGCGTTTCAAGGTCGACGCCCATTTCATCCTCGAACTTCGCAACCAGACGCTCGGGGAATTCCGCATCCACGGTCATTGCTTGACTTCTACGCGCGACCAGCCACCCGACACAGAACTCGGCTGAAGCGCCGGGATGTGCCATGCGGAACGCGTTCTCGGAGTTTAGAAACTCAGGGTCCGATGACCTCGGGCAGCCTCCGAGACCTGCAACCACGTCCGCGGCAAGACGACTTGCATTTTCCCGATGCCGCGCGGCCCTTTCCCGATCGGGTAGCGCGAGGACAACACAATCCACCTCCCTGAACAGCGCCTCCGCGTCAGGCGCTGCGGGGACCATGCAAGGGATCACAAATGCGATCGAGGCAATGACCACGCGCTTCATTCCGCCGCCACCTTCTGCGTCTCCACCGGCACCACCTTGGCCTCCACGATCTTCAGCGTGGCCGAGATGCTGCCCTTGCGCCCATCTTCATAGGTGACTTCCGTCGTCGTGAACTTCTCCTCCGAGCCGTCGTACAAGGCCACCAAGAGTTCCTCGAACTTCTCCGAGATCACGCCCCGCCGCACCTTCCGCGTCCGGGTCATCTCGCCATCATCCGCATCCAGCTCCTTGTGCAGCACCAGGAAGCGATGCACCTGGCAATGCGCCAGCATCGGGTCCTCGGCGAGGCTCCGGTTCACCTCCTCCACGTGTTCCTTCACCGTCTCCAGCACGCGGGGATGCCCCGCCAGCTCCTGGTAAGACGCATAGCCAATATTGTTCCGCTCGGCCCAGTTGCCCACGGCATTCAGGTCGATGTTGATAAAGGCCGTACACTCGTCCCGCTGGTTACCGAACACCACGGCCTCCAGAATATTGGGATAGAATTTCAGCTTGTTTTCCACGTATTTCGGCGCGAACAGGCTGCCATCGGCCATCTTGCCCACATCCTTCGCCCGGTCGATGATCTTCAGATGCCCGGTCGCCTCGTCGATGAACCCGGCATCGCCCGTGGCGACCCAGCCCTCGGCATCCTTGGTGCTCGCTGTGCTCTCGGCGTTCTTGTAATACTCCTCGAACACCCCGTCGCCGCGATAGAACACCTCGCCACTCTCGGCGATGCGCAACTCGACGCCCGGCGCGGCAACGCCCACCGTGTCGCTGTAGACCTCGCCATCGGGTTGCAGCGTGATGAACACCGACGCCTCGGTCTGCCCGTAAAGCTGCTTCAGGTTGATCCCCAAGGAGCGGTAGAAATCAAAAATCTCCGGCCCGATCGCCTCCCCGGCGGTATAGCCCACGCGCACCCGGCCAAAGCCCAGCGTATCCTTCAACGGGCCGTACACCAGCAGCCCGCCAAGGCGGTATTTCAGCCGGTCCCAGCCGCTGACGCTCTTGCCGTCCAGGATCGCCGGCCCCACCTTCCGCGCGTGGGCCATGAAGGTATGGAACAGCCATTGCTTCATCCGGCTGGCATCCTCCATCCGGATCATCACGTTAGTCAGCTGCCCCTCGAACACCCGCGGCGGGGCGAAATAATAGGTCGGCCCGATCTCGCGCAGGTCCACCTGCATCGTGTCCGGGCTTTCCGGGCAGTTCACACAGAACCCGCACCAATAGGCCTGCCCGATGGAAAAGATGAAATCCCCCACCCACGCCATGGGCAGATAGGCCAGCACTTCCTCGTTCCGCGTCAGGTGATCGAACTCCGACGACGATTTCGACGCCTCAATGATATTGCGATTGGACAGCACCACGCCTTTCGGCTTGCCCGTCGTGCCCGAGGTATACAGCATCACGCAGGTGCTGTCGTAATCCAGGGCCTCCCGCCGCGCCTTGAGCTCGGCCATCAGCGTGTCCTTCGCCTCACGCCCCTGCGCCTGCACATCGCTGAACTGGTGCAGCTTGCCATGATCGTATTTCCGCAGGCCCCTGGGGTCGACATAGATCATGTGCTCGAACTGGTGCAGCTGGTCCTGAATGTCGATAATCTTGTCGACCTGTTCCTGGTCCTGGACGATGGCGAACCGCGCGCCGCAATGGTCCAGCACATAGGCCATCTCGTCGCTTGCGCTGTCCTGGTAGACCGGCACCGGGATCGCGCCCACCGATTGCGCCGCGACCATCGACCAGTAGAAATAGGGCCGGTTGCGCCCAATGATGGCAATGAAGTCGCCTTTATCGACGCCAAGCTTCAACAGCCCCAACGCCAGCGCCTCGATCTCCTGCTCCGCCTCGGCCCAGGTCCAGCTTTGCCAGATCCCGTATTCCTTTTCCCGATAGGCGGGCTTGGTCCCGAACTGCGCCGCGTTGCGCTGCAAAAGGGCCGGAATGGACACAAGCCCATCCGCGCCTCTCGACGACTGTGCCAAATTTTGTCCTCCCTTTGTCCGCTCTCTCCCGCGAACAGACCGCGCCCCCTGGGGACCGAGTCTCGATCCCCATAGAGTGCGCAGCCGACGCTGAGCGTCAACTTTTTCCTGATCTTTGCCCAATCCTTACGAATTGTAACAGGCGCAACGAAGTGCACCGGAGCCGCGCGCTCGCCAGACCGCGGGCTGGCGAACGACCTTCCATCAGCGCGCTTTATCCACGCCAAATCCGCAAAACCTCCAATCGACGCGCCCACGTCCCCCAATCGCCAGCCCGTCCGGGCGGTCTGGCGATCGCGCGGCGGGCCTGAAGGCCCTTGATTCCGCGCGCCACCACTTCAAAACGCCATCCCGGACCTGATCCGGGATCTCCCGCCCCGCCATCCCGGACCTGATCCGGGATCTCCCGCCCCGACGCAGCCCCACCCTTGACATACCCGCCATTTCCCCGTCGATTGCCCCTCTCGCAAGAGGATCCAACGATGACCCGGCCACAGATGGATTTCTGGTTCGAATTCGCCTCGACCTATTCCTATCTCAGCGTCATGCGCCTGCCCGCCCGCGCGGCCGAGGCCGGCATCACCGTCCGCTGGCGCCCCTTCCTGCTCGGCCCGATCTTCGCCGCGCAGGGCTGGGACACGTCGCCTTTCAAAATCTACGCCGCCAAAGGAAATTACATGTGGCGCGACATGGAACGCCGCTGCGCCGCGCGCGGCCTGACGTTCAAACGCTCCAACACCATGCCCCAGCACAGCGTGCTCGCCGCCCGCACCGCGCAACTGGCGCTCGAACACCCCCAGGGCATCGCCTTTTGCCAGAACGTCTACCTCATGCAGTTCGCCGAAGGCCTGAACATCGCCGACCGGTCCGTCATCGCCGCCTGCCTCGACGCCGCCAAACTGCCGCCCGACCTGATCGACCAGGCCCAGGCCGACGCCAACAAGCACCGCCTGCGCGACACCACCGAAGAGGCGATGCGCCGCGGCATCTTCGGCGCCCCCAGCTTCACCGTAGAGGATGAACTTTTCTGGGGCGACGATCAGCTCGATACCGCCCTCGACTGGGCCCAGAGGCACGCCGCATGACCCAGCGCGACACCACCCGCATGACCACGGCGGGCCTCAACCTCATCCAGCAGGCCCTCACCATCTACGACGCCGATCTCGACCTCGCCGTGTGCAACCGCCGCTTCCAGGAAATGTTCGACCTGCCCGACCGGCTGGTCACCCCCGGCGCCCGTTTCGAGGACACGATCCGCTTTCTGGCCGAACGCGGCGACTACGGTAAGGTGACAGACCTCGACCATTTCGTCGCAACCCGGGTCGACACCGCCCGCGCGTTCAAACCGCATTACATGGAACGCACCCGCGCCAATGGCCGCACCATCAGCGTCGAAGGCTCGCCCCTGCCCCAGGGCGGCTGGGTTACCGTCTACACCGACATCACCCGCGCCAAACAGCAGGAGGCACTGCTCGCCGCCCGGTCCGAGGAACTGTCGGACCGGCTCGTCACTTATTCAGACGATCTGGCGGCCGCCAACCGGCAGCTTGAATCCACCATCATCGCGCTGGAAGAGGCCCAGCGCCAGGCGTCCGAAGCCGAGGCCCGGATGCGTCTGACGACCGAGATGGTGCCCGCCCATATCGCCCATGTCGGCCCCGACCGGCGCTATACCTATTCCAACCGCCGCCTGTCGCTCGTCATGCCGGGCAGCACCGCCGACCCGGTCGGCCTCGCCCCCGCCGACGCGCTGGGGGAAGAGACCTTCGCCATCATCGCGCCCCATCTCGACCGCGCCTATGCCGGCGAGCCGTCCGTGTTCGAGTTCACCCACGCCACCAGTTCCCGCCGCATCCGCGTCGCGCTCACCCCCGATCCGGCCACCGGCGGCGTCTACATCCTGTCAATGGACATCACCGAAGAGGCCCAGACCCGCGCCGCGCTGGGCCAGCACCGCCGCCGCGAGATGGCGGCCCAACTGACCTCCGGCCTCGCGCATGATTTCTCGAACCTGCTGACGATCATCCTCGGGATGCAGTCGCGCCTGCAATCCATGTCCCTGCCCGAAGAGGCCGCTGACCTCATCGCCGCCACCTTGGGCGCGGCGCGGCGCGGCGGCGCCCTGCTCGACCGCATCGCCGACATGACCGGCCCGCGCGAACACACGCCCGTGCCCACCGACCTGCCCGCCTTCCTCAACGATCTCGAACCGCTGGCCCGCTCGGTCCTGCCCGACACTGTCACCCTCGATATCCGGCCCGCCGACGCGCCACGCACCTGCCTTCTCGACCCGGGCATGTTGCAGGACTCTCTGATCAACCTCCTCCTCAACGCCCGCGACGCCATCGCGGGGCCGGGCCGCATCACGCTTGCCCTCACGACCGTCCAGGACACCTGGCTCGACGTGACGGTCTCCGACACCGGCCCCGGCTTTTCCGACCACGTCCGCAGCCACGCGTTCGATCCGTTCTTCACCACCAAGGGCGGCGAAGGCTCGGGGCTGGGCCTCACCATGGTCTACAACATGACCAAGCTCGCCGGGGGCCGCGTGATGATCGACAACACCGACGCGGGCGGCCAGGTCACCCTGCGCCTGCCCCTGCGCGAGGCCAGCGCCGACGACACCCCCGGCTTTGTCCTCCTGGTCGAGGACAGCGCCGACCTGCGCGAAAGCATCCGCGCCATGCTGCGCGCCGACGGTCACCAGGTGATCGAGGCCACCAGCGCCACCGAAGCGCAGGCGCTTCTGAACGGCCTGCCCGAGATCACCGCCATTCTTTCCGACATCACCCTCGAAGGCGAGGCCACCGGCCTCGACCTCATCGACGCGCTGCCAGCGCGGCACCCGCCTGCGGTGCTCATGACCTCGCTGCCGCCCTCCGATCCGCTTCACGCCGCGGCCCTTGCCCGCGCGCCGGTGCTGCGCAAACCCTTCCAACCCGGCGCTCTGCGCGCCGCCCTGTCTGGCGGAGCGCCGCGATGACCGCCACCACACCCCTCGTCACCATCCTCGACGATGAACCCGCCATTCGCACCATGCTGGCCCAGACGCTTGAAGAGGCCGGCTTTCGCACCCTCACCTTCGCCCGCGCGACCGAGTTCGAGGCCGCGCTGCGCACCCACTCGCCCGATATCTGCCTCGTGGACCTCTCGCTGCCCGACCGCGACGGGCTGACGCTGGTGCATCGCCTCGCACTGGAACAGGGCGCACGGGTCATCATCATCTCCGGCCGGGCCGAGGTGCAGGACCGCGTCACCGGGCTCGAACTCGGCGCCGACGACTACATCATCAAGCCCTTCGATCCCGCCGAGGTGGTGGCCCGCATCCGCGCCCGCCTGCGCCGCGACGCTCCCGGCCCGAATACCGGCAACACCGCCCGCTTCGGCCCATGGACCGCGCATTTCGACCGCTACGTCCTGGAAGACGACACCGGACAGGAAACCCCCTTTTCCCATGCCGAGGGCGAGGTGCTGCGCCTCTTTCTCGACCGCCCCAAGCGCCTGATCTCGCGCCAGGCCATGCAAGAGGCCCTGGGCGGCGCGGCGGGCGAAAGCTTCGACCGTGCCATGGACGTCCGCATCTCGCGCCTGCGCACCAAGCTGCGCGAGGACCCCAAGAACCCCCGCCTGATCAAAACGATCTACGGCGCCGGCTACATCTTCCTCGGCGATGTCAGCTGGGGCCCTGCATAACGCACGGGCCACCGCGTAGGGTGGGTGAAAACCCACGCGCCTCCACCCCCTGCAAACCCCTCGCCCGCCACCAAGGCCCTCCGGTCCATCTTGCGGCCACGCATTCCGGACCCGCCACATCCAACGCGTAGGGTGGGTGAAAACCCACGCGTCCCCATCCCCCGAAATAATCCGCCCCAACCGCCTTCACCCTCCCGCGCCCCGGCGCTAGGTTGCCCGCATCTGACACAACGAAAGCACCCACCTTGGCGGAACTCATCCTTGTGCGGCACGGGCAGGCCAACAGCCACGCCACCGACGAAGCGGGCTACGACCAACTCTCCGACCTCGGCGCCGACCAGGCCCGCTGGCTGGGCGAGCACATCGCCGCGACCAACCCGCATTTCGACCGCGTCCTCACCGGCACGCTGCAACGCCAGGTCGACACCGCTCACCACATGGGCGTCACCGTCACCGCACAGGATCCGCGCCTGAACGAGCTCAGCTATTTCGCCCTCGCCCAGGCCGCCTTCGACGCCCACGCCATCCCGGTGCCCACCGACCCGTCAGAGTTCGCCACGCACCTGCCCCGGGTCATCACGCTCTGGACCACCGGCGACCTGCCCGGCGTCCCCGAAAGCTTCGATGATTTCGCTGCCCGCATCACCGAGGTGCTGACCGAACAATGCGCCGACGCGGGCCGCACCCTTCTGGTCACCTCCGGCGGGGTCATCGGCATGGCCCTGCGCCACGTGCTCGACCTCGACAACACCGCCATGGCCCGCGTCATGCTGCAAATCAACAACGCCTCGATGCACCGCCTCAGCTACGTGCACGACACGCTCATGGTCGCGGGCTTCAACGCCATCCCGCATCTCGACCGCCCCGACCGGGCCCATGCCCGCACCTTTGTCTGAAGGACCCCGCGCATGAAATTCTACTACGCCCCCGGAACCATCTCCGTCGCCACCGGCCTGCTTCTGCAAGAGGCCGGGCTGGACCATACCCCCGTCGCGCTCAGCTTCGCCGACGGCGACCAGACCAAGCCTGACTACCTCGCGCTCAACCCCAAGGGCCGCGTCCCGGCCCTGGTCACCGATCAAGGCATCCTGACGGAAACCGGTGCCATCGCCGAATACATCGGCAGCCTCGCCCCGGATAAAAACCTCGTCCCCGCCGACCCGTGGCAGGCCGCCCAGATGCGCAGCGTCTGCTACTACCTTGCATCGACCATGCATGTGAACCACGCCCACGGCCCCCGCGGTATCCGCTGGGCCGACAGCGACGCGGCGCTCGCGGACATGAAGGCCAAGATGCCACGGACCATGGCCGACAGCTGCACCTTCATCGAGGAAAACTGCACCTTCGCCCCCTTCGTCATGGGCCAAGAGATGACCATCGCCGACCCCTGGCTTTTCGCGATCTGCTGCTGGCTGGAAACGGACAATGTGGACGTGGACCACTTCCCCAGGATCAAGGCCCATCGCGCCATGATGGCCGCCCGCCCCTCGGCGGCGGCGATCCGCGCCTACGGCCTGCTGACGAAAGACTTCGCATGACCCATCTCTGGCTCCGCGCCGAACAGCGCGACAACGAAGACCGCACCGGCCTCACCCCCGAGGGCGCCGCCGCCCTCATCACACAAGGCATTGAGGTCAGCGTCGAAGACAGCCCCGACCGCATCATCCCCACCGACCGTTACGCGCAGGCCGGCGCCACCATCGTGCCGCAGAACAGCTGGCCCGACGCGCCCCGCGACGCCATCATCTTCGGGCTCAAGGAACTGCCCGATGACGGCACGCCCCTGCCGCACCGGCACATCATGTTCGGCCACGCCTTCAAGGGCCAGCATTCCGGCCGCCGCCTGCTGGACCGCTTCAAGGCCGGGGGCGGCACGCTCTACGATCTTGAATACCTGGTCGACGAGCAGGGCCGCCGCGTCGCCGCCTTCGGCTACTGGGCGGGCTATGCGGGCGCCGCCGTCAGCCTCTTCGCCTGGGCCGCCCAGCAACACGGTCAGACCTGCGGGCCCGTCTCCGCCTACCCGGACAAGGACGCGCTGCTGACGGATCTCGCCGAAACCCTCGACGCCACCGGCGTCGAGCGTCCCTCCGCCATTGTCATCGGCGCGCTTGGCCGCGTCGGCACTGGTGCTGCCGACCTCTGCACCGCGATGGATATCACCCCCACCAGGTGGGACATGGACGAGACCGCCCATGGCGGCCCCTTCCCCGAAATCCTGCAACACGACCTGTTCCTCAACTGCATCTTCGCCCGCCCCGGCACGCCCGTCTTCGTGCCCAAGGACGCCCTGACCGCCCCCCGCCGCCTGACCGTCGTCGGCGACGTCGCCTGCGATCCGGACAGCGATTACAACCCCGTGCCGGTCTATTCCGAAGCCACCACATGGGACGCCCCCGTGACCCGCGTGCACGACGCGCCGCCACTCGACGTCATGGCCATCGACAACCTGCCGTCGCTCCTGCCGCTGGAATCCTCGCAAGACTATGCCAGCCAACTCTTGCCATCCCTGAAAACACTGGACAAACTGGACGCCGGAGTGTGGGCGCGCGCGGAACAGACCTTCCGCGCGCACGTTTGAAGGGGGCACCAACATGACAATCCACTGGTGTGGCACCGGCCTGTCGGCGGTGCCCGGCCTGCGCAGGCTGATCGAGGCGGGCCAGCCCGTCACCGTCTGGAACCGCTCGCTGGACAAGGCCGAGGCTGCCGTGGGCGACCTCACGAACCGCATCCGCGCGTTCGACTTCGACATGCTGTCCGCCGAGGTGCAGGAAGGCGATATCGTGGTCTCCATGTTGCCCGGCGACTGGCACGTGCCCATCGCCGAGATGTGCATCAACAAGGGCGCGAACTTCGTCTCAAGCTCCTACATCGCCCCCGAGATGCGCGCGCTCCACGCCAAGGCGCTCCTGCGCGGCGTTTCCGTGGTCAACGAGATCGGCCTCGATCCGGGCATCGACCACCTGATGGCCCATCACCTGATGGCCGATTACCGCGCCTCGGCGGCCTTCAACCCCGAAAACGATCTCAGCTTCCTCAGCTATTGCGGCGGCATCCCCAAAAACCCCAACCCCTTCCGCTATAAATTCAGCTGGTCACCCCTGGGCGTGCTCAAGGCCCTGCGCTCGCCCTCCCGCTCGATCCGCAACTACTCCGAACTGAACGTGCAGCGCCCGTGGGATGCCCTCGGCACCTACACCGCGCCCCTGCCCACGCCCGAAACGTTCGAGGTCTACCCCAACCGCGACAGCCTGCCCTTCCTCGACGACTACGGCTTCGAGCCCGCCTGGCGGGTCAAGGAATTCGTCCGCGGCACGCTGCGCCTCGACGGCTGGTCCGAGGCGTGGGCCGATGTCTTCGCCGAGATCGAAACGCTCGAAGGCCCCGAAGGCGAGGCAAGGCTCAAGGAAATGTCCGACCAGTTCTGGCGCGACAACGCCTATGGCGAGGACGACCCCGACCGCGTCGTGCTCTGCGTCGACCTCAAGGCCGAACGCGGCGGCGACGCCGTCTGGCACAAGACCTTCGTGATGGACGCCTGGGGCGACGCGCGCGGCACGGCGATGTCCCGGCTGGTGTCGGTCCCGGTCTCTCTCGCGGTCGAGGCCGTGGCCAATCACGAAATCCCCGCCGGCGTCAGCCCCGCCCCCAGCGATCCCAAGCTGGTCGCACGCCTGCTGTCAGAGGTCGACCGCCTCGCGCAGCATTTGCAGGTCGTGGACCACCTGGCCTGAAGCGCGGTCACAAGGCGTAGGGTGGGCGAAAGCCCACGCGCCACCCTCGTCACTGTGACCCGGGTCTAAAACCGGTACGACATCCGCAGCCGGTACGTCATGCCGTCGACACCGCCGGACGGCGAAACGTCGTCGAACTCGTGGTACAGCGCATCCGCGCCCGCAACCCATTTCTCGCTCAACTTGAAATCGACGCCCGCACCGGCCACCCAGCCCCAACCGTCCAGGCTGAACCCGCCACCGCTACCGCTCATATAGGCCGCGCCGGCGGTGCCATAGACAAAGGCGCTGCCGGTATCGACGCCCATCCGCAGCCGCAGCCGCGAAATGGTGTCCACGTCGACCGTGTTGAACGAAATGTCGGTAAAGTCGATATCGGCCTCGACGCCGTAAACCAGCGTGCCCCGGTCCCAGTTGTACCCGGCATGGACACCGCCCAGGAACCCATCATCGCTCAGGTTGACCGCCGGAAAGTTGGCGCCGGGCGTGGGGTTCGTGGCGTTGATGTCAAGATCGCCAAAACCCAGCTGCACACCGGCATAAGGTCCGGCCCAGTCCGAAATCGGCGCGGGCGGCGGGGCCACATAGGGGTCCGCCGGCGGCGTGATGTTGCCCGCGAATGCCGGGGCTGCAAGAACCGAAACGATGGCTGCGACGGATACAGATGCTTTCATGTCACCCTCCTGGAACGCTTTCGAGACTGTTATACCATGTCTCACGCGCTCTCGGACCGTCTCCGTACATCACGCCGCATTTTCCCGAATCGCGCGGGCAAACGCGCAACACCCGTAGGGTGGGTGAAAACCCACCTTGGTGTGTGAAAACCCACCTTGGTGGGTGAAAACCCACCTTGCCGCAAAACGTCATCCCCCGCGCACCAGGTCGTCCTCGTCGTCCTGCGCCGACAGGCCCAGCTCTTCCAGCCCGTTTTCCAGGTGATCCGACAAATGCGGCGTGCCAAGCAGGTAATCGGCGGTGGGTGTCGTCGCCTCCTCCCGCGCCGTCGCCTTGGCCTCTTCCAGCTCATCGGCCCCGAAACTCCCGCGCCCGATCCACATCAGCGCCACCAAGCTGGCCTGCTCGTCCTCGGCCAGCCGCTCGATGAACGCCCGAACCTCCCCTTCCGCGCGGTCCAGTTCGCGCGACATGAGGATCACCTGGGCGACTTTGTAAGTGCTGATCTCCAGCATGTCCCGACCTCCTTTTCCGGCAGTGATTCTACCAAAAATATGGCCTTCGGGACAGGCGCCGACCTTGATCTCACGCAAACAGGCGGAAATACAGCCAGTTGGGCAGGAACCGCGCGCCCCGGAACACCAGGCTGAACCAGCTGGGGAAATTCCGGTCGAACGCGTTCTCGTCGTTCATCAATTCGAACATGATCTGCGCGGCCTCTTCGGGCTCCATCAAACCCGGCATCTTGAAATCGTTCTTGTCGGTCAGCCGCGTGCGGATAAAGCCCGGGTTGGCGCATTGCACCAGCACACCCGTCCGCCACAGGTCCGCCCGCATACTCTGCGCCAGCGACATGATCCCGGCCTTCGAGGCACCATACCCGATCGCCCCCGGCAGCCCGCGAAAGCCCACCAGCGAGCCAGTCACAACGATGTGCCCGTGGTCCCGCGCAACCATCTTGGGCACCACGTGGTTCAGAACCCGCACCGTGCCGGTGAAATTCACGTCCGCCATGGCTGTCACCTGCTCAGGCTCCCACTCGGTCGCCTTCATCGGCCAGTAGACACCGGCCAGCGTCACCACGCCGTCGATCTCGCCCACCTCTTCGGCGGCGGCCTTCACGCTTTCTTCGTCGGTCACGTCCACGGTCACGACACTGGATCGCCCCGGCAGCATCTCCGCCACCTCCTTCAGCCGGCCCTCGCTGCGCGCAGACAGGATCACTTCCGCCCCCACCGCGCTCAGTTTCCGTGCCAGCGCCGCGCCAAGCCCTTCGCTCGCGCCCACCAGCCAATAGCGTTTTCCAGTCCAGTCCATTATGCCGCTTTCTGAATTTCCGTGTCGTCCAACTTGTGCATGGTCGCCACAAGCTCGGCGACCTTGATCCCATACTTGCGAAACTGGCTGCGGTTCACAATGGTTCCACCCGGCGTCAGGTACATCCAGTCCTCGACGCTCAGAACATGACCACCCGCCTCGGCGGGCAGGCGAATATCATAGCACAATTGCACCGCCGCGCCCGCGTGCCGGCCCTCGCCGGTGCCGACCACGTCGTCGGCCTCGGCCCGGATGCGCCCGTCATTGCCCAGCTCAAGCCGCCACTCGCGTTCCTGCACCGTGCCGCTGTCATAGGTGAAACGCTCGGCCATAACGCCCTTGTTGCCGTCCCAGCGCGCGTCGAACCGTGCCGAAAACCGCGACGCCACGCGCCCGAGCGGGCCGTATATCACCCCTTCGCAGCGCATCGGCCCGTTCAGATGCTGGCGCAGGTCGAACCGCGGCAGCGTCTCGGCGTAATCCTCGACGCTCTGCGCCCGGAACCCGGCGAACCGATTGCGCAGCACCGCCACCCCCGTGGCCAGCGCCGCCCCGCACATGATCAGAAATCCTTCGAACATCATCTCCGTCTCCCCGCTTCAACCATGGCCCCCTGGGGCGCGTCCCCGCCCCCGGGCGCCGTCGCCAACAGCGCAATCGCCGCCAGTTTCAGAACGCAGGGCACCGCTCCGTAAAGCAGGCTCAGCGCCCACAACGCGTCTTCCGAATTCTCTTGCCCCGAGGCATAGCCGACCGACTCCAGCAGCGGCAGCAGGCCCACAGCCGCAATCGCCAGCGTGATCTTCGACACGAAGGACCACAGGCTGAAGCCCTCGGCCGCCCCCGGCGACACCTCCGCCATCCGGTCGGCGAACAGCGCCGGCAAAAGCGTCATGTCCGCCCCCAGCGCCACGCCGGTCAGCACGCAGATGACCGCAAAGGCCCAGATGTCGCCCGCGCCCAGCATCACGGCGAACGCGAAGGCCACGATGGCCAGTACCATCGCCCAGATCAGCACCCGCCGCGCGCCATAACTCTCGGCCAGCTTGCCCCACATCGGCGCCGCGGCCGCCGCACTCAGGAAAAACACCAACAGCAGCGGCCCTTCCCAGCCCGGCGCCGCCAGCCTGTCCTCGACATAGAACAGAAACAGCGTCGAACTCACCGCCACCGGCGCCGAATTGGCCAAGGCCACCAGCAACAGCCGCCGCGCTTTCGCATCGCGCAGCACCGTTCCCAGCTGCGAGGTCACGCCCTCCTCCGGCGGCTGCCCGCGCCACTCGGTCCCCATCCCCCACAGCGCCACGAGCCCCAGCCCGGCGAACGCCACGGCAAAGGCCGCGTACCCACCCAGCGCCACGGGCGCCACGGCGGCGGCACAAATGCCCAACAGCGCCCCGGTCTCGCGCCACCGCGCCACGCGCAGGTGGCCGCCTTGGCCGGTGCGGCCCGCCACCGACACGCCTTGGGCATAGAAACAGATCGTCAGGTAGCTGAACGCCGAAAAGACCAGCGTCAGCATCACCGCGAACCACCACAGGGGCGGCAACACCGGCTCCACCGCGAACAGCCCCAGCATCCCCGCGATCATCGCCACGCCCGCGATCAGTACGGTCATCCCGCGATAGCCCGCCGTCATCGCCGACACCCGCCCCAACAGCGGGTCCTGCACGAAATCCAGCAGGCGCAGCACCCCCAGCACCGTCCCCAGCGCCGCCAGCGACACGCCGTATTCGTCCACGAAAAACTTCGGCGCGTGCATATACAGCGGCAGTCCCGCCGCCGACAGCATCGCCGCGAACAGCGCAAAGGCCGGCAGGCGCGGCGCTTTGCCGGCCCCGCTCATCGGCTCACTTCCCGCGTCGGCGGCTCGGGCCGGTTCTGGAATTTCGCGCCCTTCCACCACAGCTTCAGCGCCTGCCAGTGGATCAGCGCCAGCACCCGGCGCGACCCCAGCGGCCGCCGCGCCAGCGCCTTCAGCACGCTCCCGGTCGTCAGCGGCCTGCGATCCCCCACCAGCGTCGCGATCACCCCGCCCTTTCCCCGGCTCAGGTCGATCCAGATCCCGATCCGGTCGGGCCGAATATCGAACCGAAAGGTATACTCCCCCTCGATCGTCTGGAATGGCGAGACATGAAACAACTTCTTCGCCCGCAGCCGGTCTTCGGGGCCGATGGGACTGCGATCGTCGTGGTGACACAGGTACGAATGACGGTCGCCATAAGTGTTGGTCACTTCCGCGATCACCACCATCAACTCGTCCGCCGCGTTGTAGCACAGCCAGAACGACACCGGGTTGAAGATATGCCCCAGCACCCGCGGCTGGGCCAACAACTCGATCCGCACAGGCGCCGCGAACTGGTGCGCGTCCAGCACCTCGCGCACCCAGACCGGCCCGCGCCCCTGCCCCGGCGGGCCGCCGTGGTCCCGGTCACGCAGGCTGAAGAGGCCGGCGCGGTTGCGCCCGAACACACGGCTTGGCGACAGCGCCGCCTCCGCATCCACCATCACGTAATCGATACTGTACCGGAACGCGTTGCGGATATCGCCCTTGCGCCCATGCCACGTATGGCCCGCGATATGGTCGGCCCCATTCACGCCGCCGCCGCGGCGCTGTCCCGCGCCAGGATCGCATCGGCCACGTCATAGGCGCTCGACAGCCCGTCCTCGTGAAACCCGTTCTTCATCCACGCGCCACAGAACCATGTGCCGCCCGTGCCGTTGATCCGGGCCACTTCCTGCTGTGCGCGCAGCATGTCCATGTCATAGACCGGATGCCGCAGCACCGTCTGGTCATAGATCATCTCGTCCCGAATGGGCCGCGTGCTGTTCAGCGTCACGAAATGCGGATCGTCCATCGCAATGGGCTGCAAGCTGTTCATCCAGTAGGTCAGGTCGATCTGCCCGTCCCGCTTGGCCGGCCCTTCCATGTAATTCCACGACGACCACACCGCCCGCCGCTTCGGCATGACGGATGTGTCGCAATGCAGCACCACGTCGTTCGGCTGGTATTTCACGCGGCCCAGCGCGGCGCGCTCCTCGGGCGTCGGGTCTTCGAGCATCTTCAGGCTGTCATCGCCATGGGTGGCAAAGATCACCTCGTCAAAGCTCGCCCACTCGGCACCATGCGCCCGCACCTCCACACCGCCATGCGTCCGCCTGACCCCGGCAATCGGCGCGCCGGTCCGGATGCGCACGCCAAACTTGCGCAACGCCTCTTCCAGCCGCGAGACATACTCGATCGACCCGCCTTGAACGGTGTACCACTGGTGCTGCCCTTCATAGCCAAGCAGCGCGTGGTTCTCCATGAACCGGATCAGCGCGTGCGCCGGGAAATCCATCACCTTCTCCGTCGGCGTCGACCAGATCGCACCGGTGAACGGGCTCAGATACCGCTCGCGAAACCACTTCCCCAGCCCCATCGTCCGCAACAGCTCGCCGATACTGGCCTCGGGATGCGCCTCCGCCGTGCGCACCGCCCGCGCATTGAACCGAAAGATATCGCGCAGCATCATCCACATCCGCGGGTCCAGCACGTTGCGAGTCTGGGCAAAGAACGCCTGCGCCCCGTCCAGCCCGTACTCGAACCGCGTGTCCCGGAACGACGCGCCAAAGCTCATCTTGCTTTTCACCACCGGCACGTCCAGCGCCGCGAAGAGCTCCGTCAGATGCGGATAATTGGCATAGTTGAACACGATGAACCCGGTATCCACCGGCTGCGTCCCGTCCTTGCCCGCCATCCGGGTCCGCGCATGGCCGCCCAGCCGCGCCTCGGCCTCGTACAGCGTGACATCGCACGCCCCGGCCAGCCGCCACGCGGCCCCCAATCCACTGATCCCCGCGCCGATGACTGCGACTTTCTTGCGCAACGGCGCAACTTTCGTAACTGGCATTCCGTGTAGTACCTTTAATTGTCCCTGCTTAAGGTACGACCATGCGTCGAAATCGGATGCAAAGAAAACGTCTGAATTTTTTGATCCGATACGGCAATGCCCGCGTAGCAAGGACATGTTCAGTGATGCTGACGCCATCGAGATCACCGGCCCCCGTGCCGACACCTCGCCTCAGGCGGGCGTGCTTCTTTCGATCCGAGGCAAAGGCAAGAGTATTGAACCGGTGATCGAGAAGACGGAAGAGCATACCCAGGACTGGGCGCATTACATCGCCCGGATACGCGATCAGCGCGACCGCGCCGCCTTTCAGCGGCTGTTTTCGCATTTCGCCCCACGGGTTAAAGCCTTCCTGATGAAATCCGGGACAGACGCCTCACTGGCCGAAGAATGCGCACAGGAGGTCATGGCGACCCTCTGGCAAAAGGCCCATATGTTCGATCCTTCCCGCGCCAGCGCGGCGACCTGGATCTTTACCATCGCGCGGAACCGCAGGATTGACGCGATCCGCAAGCAAAGACGACCCGAACCCGAGGAATTGCCCTGGGGCCCGGAGCAGGAACCAGACCAGGCAGATGCCCTGGCCCTGCAACAGGAGAGCGAAAAACTGGGCGCTGCCATCGCGCAGCTGCCCGAAAAACAGAAGGACCTGATCGAAAAGGCCTATTTCGGCGATCTCACCCATTCCGAGATCGCCGAGGAAACCGGCCTCCCGCTCGGGACCATCAAATCGAGGATCAGACTGGCGCTGGACCGCCTGCGCCACCAGATGAAGTGATGACGACGATGACAGACACGATCAAACACCACCTGAGTGACAAGCTGCTCATGGGCTATTCCGCGGGCACCCTGCCCGAGGCGTTCAGCCTCGCGGTGGCCGCGCATATTTCCATGTGCGACGAATGCCGCGCCCGGCTGGCGTCCTTCGACGCCGTCGGCGGTGCCCTGATGGAAGACTGCGGCGATGCCGACCTGTCCGACACCGCATTCGAAGACACGCTGGCCCTGATCGACGCGGCCGACACGCCCGCCCCCGACACCACCCAGACGGCCGCCGGCACGCTGCCGCGCCCCCTGCAGGACTATATCGGCGGCGATCTCGACGCGGTGAAATGGAAATCCGTCGGCATGGGGGTCAAGCAGGCCATCCTGCCCACTTCGCGCGAAGCCACGGCCCGCCTGCTCTACATTCCCGCCGGCGCCGCCGTGCCCGACCACGGCCACCGCGGCACGGAACTGACGCTGGTGCTGCAAGGCGCCTTCGCCGACGAGGTCGACCGCTTCGGCCCCGGCGATATCGAGATCGCCGACGAAGACCTCGACCACACGCCCGTGGCCGAGGTGGGCGCCGACTGCATCTGCCTTGCCGTCACCGACGCCCCCCTGCGCTTCCGCGGCTTCCTGCCCCGCATCGCACAGCCGTTCCTGCGGATCTGACTTGCCGCTCGCGGCACACGCCGGGCAGATTTCGAAACGCCCGCCGCGCGGATCGGCGGGCGTTTGTCGCTCGGGTCGGCAGCAAAGCTGACTCCAACCTACTCGTTCGCACTCTCGAACAGGATAAGTTCCACCCGCGTGTCGCCCGCGACATGGGCATCATGGCCCGGCGGAATCTCGAAGAAATCGCCGGGTGTGATCTCGGTTTCGCGTCCGCTTTCGACCATCCGCACCACCAGCCGGCCCGACAGGCAATAGCCCGTGTGATGCATCGGGCAGGTCTCGGGATTGCCCAGCAGCGGTTTTTCGTCCGCCTCCCAGGTCCATCCCGGCTCGAACACGGCATGCATCCCGGTGCAGCCCTGCGCGGTCTTCACGATGTCGATCCCGCCTCGCTCTTTCATGTCGAGCCTGTCATCCGGGTTCTCGAAGCGGCGAATCTCGATCTCGGTTGTCATCTCGGTCTCCTTTCCACGATCCGGCCAACGGGCCGTACCGTTCATGCGTGAGTGATCTCGGGTTTCAGCGATTGCAGGATCTCGCCCACCGCGGCGCAGGTCTCCACGTCATACCGCAGGGCGTCCATCGTCCGCAGGATGTCCCCCGCGGCCGCGTCATACTCGGCCGCGTCGATATCCATCCCGCGATGCGCGTCGCGCATGCTCCGCCCGTCATAGGCGTCCGGCCCGCCGCTCCCGGCCGCAAAGAAATCGCAGGTATGCGCCTTGATCTCCTCGACCCGCTCGGGCTGGTCGGCATAGGGCGCGAAGCGATGACAGATCAGCGCATTCTCCATGTGCGCGGCAACCGCGCCATCGACGATCCGCCGGATTCCGGCCGGACCGCCAAGGCGCTCGAATAGCGTCACGTCGTTCAAATCTTCCGCGACATGCGGTGTCATGTCTCCTCCTTTCTCCTCCGGTGCTGGCTGGCTTCAGGCCGGTTCCGTCTGCATCGCCTTTACGTCACGCGCGCTCAACGGCTTGCCACCGATGGCCCATTCGCCACCGGCCACTTCCTTGATCCGCACCCAGGTGACGCCGCGCATGGCCTCGCCCTCCACGCCGACCATCGCCTCGGTCACGTCGTGGATCATTCTTCGTTTCTGGTCATCGTCGAAGACACCTTCGATCAGTTCGATATCGACAAGGGGCATCGGTCTTCTCCTTTCTGTCCTGTGTTCATCTCACCGGGCTCACCGGCATGGGCCAACCGTGACAGACCCGCCGCCCGCCATGCCAGTTCACAATCTGAATCCGCCCGGTACAGACTCTGAACTGGCCGGACGGGGCATCGATATGTCAGGATGCAAAGCCGACACCGAAAGGAGGCCAACCATGACCAACGCGAGCTACAAGCAATTCTGCCCGGTCGCGATGGCGGCCGAAGTACTCTGCACCCGCTGGACAATCGTCCTCTTGCGGGAACTGGTCGCCGGATCGACCCGCTTCAACGAGCTGCGACGCGGCGTGCCGCGCATGTCGCCGGCCCTTCTGTCCAAGCGCCTCGGCGAACTTGAAACGGCCGGCGTGGTGGAACGCACGCGCCTCACCGGCCCGCCAGAGGTCGACGCCTATCGTCTCACCCCGGCGGGCCGCGACCTGCAGCCGGTGATCGAGGCGTTTGGCATGTGGGGCCAGAAATGGGTCGAAACCGAGCCCTCGCTGGAAAACCTCGACCCCGAGTTGCTGATGTGGGACATGCGCCGCAACCTGAACACCGAACCGGTGCCGGACCGGCGCGTGGTGATCGCCTTTACCTATCCCGAACTGCCCACATCCCAGCGCAAGTGGTGGCTCATCGTCGAGCCGGAAGGCACCGTCGACCTCTGCCACATCGACCCCGGCTTCGACGTCGACCTCTATGCCAATGTCGACCTGCGCACGATGACCGAAATCTGGATGGGCCTGAGGTCCGTCGCCGATGCCATCGATCGCGACGCGCTGGTGCTGGTTGGGTCGTCCGAACTGATCCGCAACATGCAGGCCTGGCTCGGCCTCAGCCCCTTCGCGCAGCAGGCGAAACTGGCCGGGTAAACGCGCCGCAATAATCGACAGGTCGCATACCTTCCGTGGCGCCAGTCATTTCAGGCGCGCGCCTTGCGCAATCCGTTAACCCGGTAGTTCCCCGGCAAATCACACCGTCGCCGTACCACTCGGATACCGACGTGATACCGACGCCCTTTTCGTGCCTGCCCTGCCGTTAACCCCTGCCGTACCGCTTCACGAAATTCCGCAGGATCATCTCGGGCGCGAACACGTCCGCCGCCCGGCACATCGCGATCAGGTCATCCGCATCCTCGGGCGGGAAATAGCCCCGGTCGCGATAGATCCTGATCCGCGTCTCGAACCCCGCCGCATCCGCTTCGGGGTGGAACTGCGTGGCATAGACATTCTCTTTGTACCGCAGCATCTGGTAGGGGCACGCCTCCGACCTAACAAGATGTACACATCCGTCCGGCAGATCCTGCAACGCCTCCTTATGCCCCACGAAGGCGTCGAACGCCGTCGGCACACCCTCCAGCAGCGCATCCTCGCGGCCCTCCGGCGTGACGTCGCAAGCCGAGGTGCCCACCGCCTCGCCATAGGCCCGCTTGCTGACGTCACCCTTCAGATGCGCCCCCAGGATCCCGATCCCGTAACAGCATCCAAGAAAAGGAAAATCCCGCGCCGTCACCTTGGGCATCAGCCCCAGCACATCCGCCTCGATCCGCGCCTCGACCTCGGATTTGTCCTCCGGCGTATCGCTGACACAGCCCGGCCCACCGCCCACGATCACGCCGGAAAACTCATCCAGATCAATATCTTCCGGCAGCCGCTCTTGGTCCATCCGGATGCGATGCACCTCCCCCGCCTCCAGCCCGCCTTTGGCGAGGATCGCCGCAAACTCGTCATCCGCGGCCTCGGTTTCGGGCCGCAGCTGCAAGATCAAAAAGGGCTTCGTCATCGCACGGTCTCCGGTCTCATCCTGTCCATTGGCCCCATTCCGCCGCTCGGGTCAACCCGTCGCCCTCCCTTGACCCCGCCCGGCAATCAAATACCCTGCGCCCAACCCGGCCCGCCGCGAAGGACCCCATGGTGCAGCGCCCCTACAACCCTGATTTCCGGGACTTATTCACGCCAGCCCCCGGGCCGCGGCCATGAGCCGTTCGCTCAGCCTCACGGCCTATCTCGCCTACGCGCGCCGCGGCCCCACGCGCCGCTACGCGCCCGACGCGCCGCGCCCGCCGGGCCGACTGCTTTGGGCTCACGCGGCCGACACGATCCATATCGACGCCTTGCTGCAACTCTTCGACCGGCTGCGCCTGCACCGGCCCGACCTGTCGCTTCTGCTCACCACCGCTGGCGCGGTGCCCGACACCCCGTTCAAGCCTCGCGCCGAGGTCGTTGTCGAACAGCTCCCCGAGGACACAGTCGCCAACGCCGCGTCCTTTCTGTCCCACTGGCAGCCCGACATCGCCCTCTGGACCGGCGGCGCGCTGCATCCGGCGCTGATGGATCGCGCGGGCGAGCTTGGCATTCCCATGGCGCTGATCGACGCCACCGAAACGGCCATGTCCCGCCCCGCCTGGCGCTGGTTTCCCGACCTGCCCCGCGCGCTCTTGCGGCAGTTCGAATTCGTCATGGCGAGAGATGAGGCGTCCGCCCGATACCTGCGCCGCATGGGCGTGCCCGAACGCGCCCTGTCCGTCACCGGCCCCCTGCTCGAAGGCACCGTCTCGCTGCCCCACAATGAGACCGACCGCACCGAACTCGCCACGCTTCTGCTGGGCCGCCCGGTCTGGCTTGCCGCCATGCTCCGCCCCGAAGAGATTGGAACGATCCTCACGGCCCACCGCGAGGTCAGCCGCTTTTCCCACCGCACCCTTCTGATCGTCGTCCCCGACTCACCCGAAGACACCACCCCCTTCACCGACGCCCTGGCCGAGGCCGGGATGCGCCATATCGCCTGGTCCACCGGCACCTTTCCCGACGAGACGACACAGGTCATCCTCGCCGACACCCATGGCGAAATGGGCCTGTGGTACCGCCTCGCGCCGATCACCTTCATGGGCAGCTCTCTGGTCTCCGGCGCACATGGCTGCGACCCGAACGAACCCGCCGCGCATGGCTCCGCCATCCTTTACGGCCCCAATATCCGCCGCTACCTGCCCAGCTATTCGCGCTTTGCCGAGGCCGGCGCCGCCCGCATCGTCCGCGATGCCGAAACCCTGGCCGCCGCCGTCAAGCGCCTGATCCCCCCGGATCAATCCGCCGCCATGGCCCATGCCGCGTGGGAGGTCGCCTCGCGCAGCGCCGAACTGACAGACCGGATCGCCGATCTTTTGAACGACCGGCTCGATCAATTGGAGATGCGCTGATGCGTGAACCCGCCTTCTGGAACACGCCGCCGCGCCGCCCGTCCCTGCGCGCCCGTGTACTGTCGCCACTCGGCGCGCTCTATGCCCGGGCCACCGCCCGCCGTTTGGCCACGCCCCCCGGCTACCGCGCGCCGGTCCCGGTCATCTGCGTGGGCAACCTCAACGCCGGCGGCACCGGCAAGACGCCCACGGTCATCGCCCTCGTGCAACACCTCAAGGCGCGCGGGCGCACCCCCGCCGTCATCTCGCGCGGTCACGGCGGCAGTCTCGACGGCCCCGTCGAGGTGGACGAGCGCCAGCACACTGCCGCCCAAGTCGGTGACGAACCCCTGCTGCTTGCCGCCTTCACCCGCACCTGGATCGCCCGCGACCGCGCGCTTGCCGCCCAGGCCGCTGCCGCCTCGGGCGCGGACGTGATCGTCATGGATGACGGTCATCAGAACCCGTCGGTGGCCCGCGACCTGTCGCTCGTCGTGGTCGATGCGGTCAAGGGCTTCGGCAATGGCCGCTGCATCCCCGCCGGCCCTCTGCGCGAACCCGTCCTGACGGGTCTCGACCGCGCCGATCTTCTGCTCTCCATCGGCCCCGAAGCCGCCCAGATCGAGTTCCGCAAGACATGGGGCCACATCATCCTGATCCCCCATGTGAACGGCCGGCTGGAACCGCTGCAAACCGGAATGGACTGGACCGGCACGCGCTTTCTGGCCTTCGCCGGCATCGGCCACCCCGAGAAATTCTTCGCCACCCTGCGCGGCCTCGGCGCCACGCTCTCGCGGGCCGAGGCGCTGGACGATCACCAGCCCCTTACCGAGGCGCTGATGACCCGGTTGGAAAACGAGGCCGCGCTCATCCACGCCCAGCTTGTCACCACCGAGAAAGACGCCGTCCGCCTGCCCCCGGCCTTTCGCCGCAAGGTGCTGACCCTGCCGGTCCGTCTCACCCTTTCCGATTGGTCGGCAATCGACGCAAAGCTGGAAAACCTGGGCCTCTGACCCGATTTTCACTGTTCTTCAAATACTCAAATCGAAAAACAAAGCGTGGCGCAGCCACACAATCGGATCACGCCGGATCGTTCTCGCCCAGCTTCGGCGAGGCACGGCACAGCGACAAATCCGCATCGGAAAACCGCATCGGGCTGCGCACGCCCGGCACCCCGTCCACCTCCACCTTCAGGCCGCGTGCCACGACCTGCGGATCGGCGAAAACCTCCGCCATGTCGTTGATCGGCCCCACTGGCACGCCCTGCGCCTCGCACCCGGCTTGCAACGCGGCCTTGGTCAGGCGCACCGTGTACCCGGTCAGTGCCGCAGTCAACGCGTCTCGATTCGCCACCCGGTCGGCATTCGTTGCGTACTCCGGCGCTGCCTTCACTTCCGCCGCGCCCAGCACTTCGCAGAACCGTCCGAACTGCGCGTCGTTGCCCACCGCCACGATCAGGAATCCGTCCGAACACTCGAACACCTGGTAGGGCGCCAGGTTCGGATGCTGGTTGCCCAGCCTTTGCGGCGGCGTGCCCGTGGCAAGGTAATTCATCGCCTGGTTCGCCGTCACCGCCACCGCCGTATCCAGTAGCGCCATGTCGATATGCTGGCCCTTGCCCGTCGTCTGCCGCTGGTGCAACGCCGCCAAGATCGCGGTGCTGGCATAGACGCCGGTGAAGATATCCGTCACCGCCACGCCCACCTTCACCGGCTGGCCGTCGGGCTCGCCCGTCATGCTCATCAGCCCGGACATGCCCTGGATGATGTAGTCATACCCCGCCTTGCCCGCATAGGGCCCGTCCTGCCCGAACCCGGTGATCGAACAATAAATTAACTCCGGATTTACGTTTGCAAGGCTAGGGTAATCCAGCCCGTACTTGGCCAGCCCGCCAACCTTGAAATTCTCGATCAGGATGTCGGCACCCGCCACCAGCTCACGGACACGGGCCTGACCCGCCTCGGTGCGGAAATCCACCGTGACGCTTTGCTTGCCACGGTTGCACGAATGGAAATAGGCGGCCGAGCGGTCGCCGTCGCGCTCGATGAACGGAGGCCCCCACTGGCGCGTATCGTCGCCCGCGGGGCTTTCCACCTTGATCACCTCGGCCCCCAGGTCGGCCAGCACCTGCCCGGCCCACGGGCCGGCCAGGATCCGCGCCAGCTCGACGACCTTCAGGCCGGCCAGCGGCGCGGGCTTCATTCCGCCAGCTGTTCGTCGATCATCGCCTTCAACTCGTCATAGGACATGTTGGAATGTGTCTCGCCATTGATGACCAGCGTCGGCGTCGAATTGACGTCGTCGGCCTCGGCGTTCTCCTGGAACCACGCGACCAGCGTCTTGGCCTTGTTGGCATCGTTCAGGCAGGCATCCAGCTGATCATCATTCAGCCCCGCGACCTTGCCGATCTTGCGCAGCCGCTCGGCAATCGCCACCGGGTCCTGCCCGTCGCCGATCCAGTCCTTCTGCTGGTCATAGATCATGTCGGTGATGCCAAAGAATCGCTCTTCGCCACCGCACCGCGCCACCATCGACGCCCAAAGGCCGTAGCGGTCGAAATAGACGTCGCGATAAGTGAAGTGCACCTTCCCTGCGTCGATATACTCGGACTTCAGCTGCTTGAACTGGTTCTCGTGAAAATTCGCGCAATGCGGACAGGTGAAGGATGCGTATTCCACGATCTTCACCGGCGCGCTTTCCTCGCCCAGCGTCATTTCCACGATCGAGGAGGTGTCGATCTCTTCCGCCGGCGCGTCCGAGGCCTCCTGCGCATTGGCCGCACCGGGCAGGTCGATCATGCCACTGTCCTGCGTCGTGTTGCCGGTCTGCCCGCTCAGCCACCAGCCGCCGCCGGCCGCCAGGACAAGGGCCGCGGCCCCGGAAAGAAGCACGTTTTTCATCTTATCACCTTACGATTTCTGCGTGTTGCTTTTCGATAGTACGTTCCGGCCCAGCATTTCCAGCGCATCGCGCAGCATGGCATCGCCCACGGGCTGCGCCAGCCTGGCGGCGACGGCCATGGTCATCTCGCTGGGGGCGGGCTTTTCGGCCGCCTTGGGCCGGTGCTCGAAACTGGCCTGCCCTTCGGCAAAGCCGGTGGGCGCGGTCTGCGTGATCTGCACCCGCGCGATGGCATTATATCCATAGGCGGTGTTCACGCGCTCGCGCAGTTTTTCCTTCTGCATTTCCAGCATCGGCGCCTGTGCGCCCGTGGTCAGCACGACCAGCGTCGCCCCGAACCCCTGCCGCGCATAGCTCACCTTGACGGGGCGGCAGATGGCGGCGATCTCTTCACCCGCGATCTCGGGCCAGTGGGTCACCACGCGCGACACCGCAAAGCCCCTGCTTTCCGAGGCTTTCCGGATCTGCGCCCCCAACAGGGCGCCACTGCGCTTGAAGCCTTTCGTCGTGCCCCGATATGCGGGCATGGCTGACCTCCCGTTTCCTCGCCCTAATGTAGGGGGTATGAGGATGAACGACAAACGCAAAGCTGGCAAAGGCGGGATAACAGATGCGTGACACCAAGCTGAGCGCCGAACTGCTGGACTGGTACGACCGCCACGCCCGCCAGATGCCGTGGCGCGTGCCCCCGGATGCGAAACAGGCCGGCGTGCGCCCCGACCCCTACGCCGTCTGGCTCAGCGAGGTGATGCTGCAACAAACCACCGTCGCCGCCGTCAAAAGCTATTTCGAACGCTTCACCGCGCTCTGGCCCACCGTCACCGACCTCGCCGCCGCCGAGGATGCGCAGGTCATGGGCGAATGGGCGGGCCTCGGGTATTACGCCCGCGCCCGCAACCTGCTGAAATGCGCCCGCGTCGTGGCGTCCGACCACGATAGCCAATTCCCCGGCACCGCCGCCGAATTGCAAAAACTGCCCGGCATCGGCCCCTACACCGCCGCCGCCATCTCGGCCATCGCCTTCGATCAGCCTTCCGTGGTGGTCGACGGCAATGTCGAACGGGTCATGGCCCGCCTGCACGACATCCACACCCCCCTGCCCGCCGCCAAGCCCGAACTGACCGAGGCTGCGGCAACCCTCACGCCGCCTCAGCGCCCCGGCGACTATGCCCAGGCGGTGATGGACCTTGGCGCCACCATCTGCACGCCCCGCGCGCCCGCCTGCGGCATCTGCCCGTGGCGCACGCCCTGTATTGCCCGCAAGAACGGCACGCAGGCCGAACTGCCCAAAAAGACCCCGAAAAAGGCCAAGCCCACACGCCTTGGCATCGCCTATGTCGCCCGCCGCGCCGATGGCGCCTGGCTGCTGGAACGCCGCCCCGACAGCGGCCTTCTGGGGGGGATGCTCGGCTGGCCCGGC
>NZ_LAXJ01000059.1 GCF_001441615.1 Roseovarius atlanticus | reverse complement strand
AAATCGGCGCAGTCATGAGGTCCGGAGAATATCGGCCCTGAGAGACCGCCTATGGGCCTCCCGGCACCGGGACCGGTGCTAAGCCACACCCGCATAACCCTCGAAAACCGCGGAAAAATCCGGCCGCAGCTGGATGGGGATAACGCTTTCGCCGGGGCAAGTGGCGGAGCGGATGCGACCCGCATCTAACGTTCTCCGCGTTCCGACCCATTTAAAAGTAAGATACTCGGAAGAGTGCCATCTGATACAATCGCAACTGTCATCGAGCTTTCCAAACGGGCACGTCGCTTATGGCGTATTTCGTTGAAAAAATCTTCCTTGATCGACTGTTAAGTCGCGGATTTAATTTGTTCTATTGAAAGAGGTTGGCGATAATGAGACCGAGGAGACCTGCTCCACGATGGTCCCGCGTTCATAGCGATAGCCCGCATTTCTGTTGTTCAATCTACCTGTCATTGGTTTGGGCAAGCGCGTCGGACGCGGCGCCTTCAAATCCTTAAAGCGCCCGCCGCGCTTTTGAGAGAGATTGTCGAAACGGTTCTTAAGAGGAACGCTTTGTATGGCAGAAACGAAATTCGCGTAAAGGTCTGCCTGAGTGCCGCAACATGCCGGAAAGCGCCGCACTGCTACAGGCTTTGAAGCAACCC
>NZ_LAXJ01000058.1 GCF_001441615.1 Roseovarius atlanticus | reverse complement strand
AGCATCGACATCCCCGTGGGCGCGATGCGCGCCTATGAGTTCGTCGCGGACCATCTGGGTGACTGGGCGATCCACTGTCACAAGTCACACCACACGATGAACGCCATGGGCCATGACGTGCCGACGTTCATCGGGGTCAACAAGAAGCCGCTGACGCAGAAGATCCGTCAGTTCCAGCCGGAATACATGCCTATGGGCACGAACGGGATGGGCGATATGGCGAAAATGGAAATGCCGCTGCCCGACAATACCATCCCGATGATGACGGGTTGGGGTCCTTACGGCCCCATCGAGATGGGCGGCATGTTTTCGGTCGTAAAGGTGCGGGACGGCATCGACGCGGACGATTACTCCGATCCCGGCTGGTACGAGAACCCCCCGGGCGAGATGGCCTACGAATGGACCGGCGAGTTGCCTGAATTCGCCTCCAACAACAGCCCCAGGACCATTCTCACACAGAAACCAGCCTCGAAGGGCTGAGCAGCCCTTCGTCATCTCTAACCAAACCAACCTACAGGAAAATGAAATGAAAAACCTTCTTCTGACAACAAGCCTCGCGATCGCGCTTTCCACACAGGCCTATGCTACAGGCACGCACGGCGGTGGACATGATGAAAACCAGCCTACCGAACAGACAGAAATGATGGTCGGCATGCCGGGTGACCCCGCCAAGGTGGATCGCACAATCGACGTCACTTTGCTCGAAAACGATGAGGGCCAGATGCTGATCGAGAGCGA
>NZ_LAXJ01000057.1 GCF_001441615.1 Roseovarius atlanticus | reverse complement strand
GGCTTGCCGATGACATCGCAGATCTGCTCCCACACCGCGGCCTGGGTGATGAAGTAGGTGTACGCGTTGGGATCGTCCTCCCACCCCTTGCATTTCAGGATCCGACCCGGCTGACCGCCGCCCGAGTCGTTGCCCGCGCGCGGCGTCGCCTCGCCGAACTCGATGCCCTCGCCGTACTGGCTGTATTCCTTCAAGGGGCCCGCCTCCAGCCGCTGCTGGTCGCGCAGCTTGACGCGGCAGAGGTTCAGCACCCCGTCCTGCATCGGTGCCAGCACCTTCTGGCCGCGGCCCGTGCGCTCGCGCTGGAAAAGCGCCGTCATGATGCCAAGACAGAGATGCAGGCCGGTGCCGCTGTCGCCGATCTGCGCGCCGGTCACCAGCGGCGGGCCGTCGCGGAAGCCGGTGGTCGAGGCCGAGCCGCCGGCGCATTGCGCCACGTTCTCGTAGACCTTGCAATCCTGGTACTTGCCGGGCCCGAAGCCCTTGACCGAAGCCATGATGATCCGCGGATTGATCTCCTGGATCCGCTCCCAGCTGAACCCCATCCGGTCCAGCGCGCCGGGCGCGAAGTTCTCGACCAGCACGTCACATTCTTCGATCAGCCGGGTCAGCACCTGCTTGCCGGTCTCGTTCTTGGAATTCAGCTCGATCGAGCGCTTGTTGTGGTTGAGCATGGTGAAGTACAGGCTGTCCGCGCCCGGCACGTCCACCAGCTGCTGCCGCGTGGCGTCGCCCACGCCGGGCCGCTCCACCTTCAGCACATCCGCCCCGAACCACGCCAGAAGCTGCGTGCAGGTCGGACCCGACTGCACATGCGTGAAGTCCAGGATCTTGATGCCGTCCAATGCTTTCAT
>NZ_LAXJ01000056.1 GCF_001441615.1 Roseovarius atlanticus | reverse complement strand
ATCACCAAGTCGGTCTCCGAGGCCGCCGAGGAAGCCAAGAAGATGCTGGGCCGCACGCTGGTGACCAAGCAGACCGGCGAGGCCGGCAAGCAGGTGGGCCGCATCTATATCGAGGAAGGCGCGGCCATCGCCAAGGAGTTCTACCTGGCGCTCCTGGTCGACCGGGTGACCTCCCGCGTCAGCTTCGTCGCATCCACCGAGGGCGGCATGGATATCGAGGAAGTGGCCGAGAAGACGCCCGAGAAGATCCTCAGCCTGAGCGTCGATCCCGCCACCGGCTACCAGCCGTTCCACGGCCGCCGCATCGCCTTCATGCTGGAACTCGAGGGCGCGGCGGTGAAGCAATGCGTCAAGCTGATGGGCACGCTCTACCAGATGTTCCTGGAAAAGGACATGGAGATGCTGGAGATCAACCCGCTGATCCTGACCGAGGGCGGCGAGCTGAAGTGCCTCGACGCCAAGATGGGCTTTGACTCCAACGCGGTCTACCGCCATTCCGACATCGCCGAGCTTCGCGACACGACCGAGGAAGACCCCAAGGAACTGGAGGCGTCGAAGTACGATCTCAACTACATCGCGCTCGACGGCGAGATCGGCTGCATGGTCAACGGCGCGGGCCTCGCGATGGCGACGATGGACATCATCAAGCTCTACGGCGCCGAGCCGGCGAACTTCCTCGACGTGGGCGGCGGCGCCACCAAGGACAAGGTGACCGAGGCGTTCAAGATCATCACCTCCGACCCGCAGGTGAAGGGCATCCTGGTGAACATCTTCGGCGGCATCATGCGCTGCGACGTGATCGCCGAGGGCGTGGTCGCGGCCGTCAAGGAAGTGGGCCTGAAGGTCCCCCTCGTGGTCCGCCTCGAGGGCACCAATGTCGAGAAGGGCAAGGAGATCATCAACACCTCCGGCCTCGACGTCATCGCCGCCGACGACCTCAAGGACGGCGCGCAGAA
>NZ_LAXJ01000055.1 GCF_001441615.1 Roseovarius atlanticus | reverse complement strand
CGAGAGCGGTGCCAATTCGCTGGGCGGTCGGGTGCTCGACTGACGACAATCATTGCAACGCAGTTTTTGGAATTGGATCGCTTTCCGGATATTTGCAATGCTTATGCGATTGCCGCTGGCGAATACGGCGAAACACACGGACAATAAACGATGAAAGATACTTGGATTGTAGATTTTTGGTCTGCGGTATTTTCGTTTCTTGCGAGATTTTCAATCTTCGCGATCATCCGGCTTCTCTTTCGCAGCCGTACAGCCACATACGGTTTCGTCGAGTGGTATGTCACAATTCAGACGCTGATAGCCTTGGTCACTTTTGCCATCGCGTCATACCGCTACGGCGAGCCGACGAATACCTTGCTCCTGGTCATGGTTGTCTACGGTGTATTCAGGGTCTTCGAATTGGTCGTCTACCAGTTGAATGTTCTGCTCTTTGATGAGTACCGGGCTTTCCGCCAAGGAAAGGAGTACAAGGTCAGGAGTTTTCGACGGCTGGTGCTTCTTTTGCTCCATAACTACTTCGAAGTGCTTTGCTGGTTCGGCGTATTTTACACCTTCTTCTATCGTTCGGGAGATATCGTCCTTCCCGATAGCCAAATCGAGTTCTTCACGATTTTCCGCGAATGCCTGTTGATGATGGTATCCTTCGGGCCGGAAAGCACGCAAGCGACGAACCCGGTTGGTGTGGTTATTCTAACGGTGCACAGCTTTGTCGGAATATTCATGACGGTCATGGTTTTGGCACGCTTTCTTGCGCTACTTCCAGCGCCTGTCAGCCATGACGAAATGGATAATCGCTAGTCAATTTGAGTTCAGTGGCGTGCGTGAGGATTGAGGCGCTGCGCGGTGGCCCGGTCGTCGGATTGGAAACGGCAGGTGGCATGGCAGATATGGGTGCGCTGCTTTTACGTCACGAGCGCATCCACTTCGGGCGACCTGCACGCGGTGCATGTGAGTGGTTCCGACGTTCGGCCCGGCGACCTGCGCCGG
>NZ_LAXJ01000054.1 GCF_001441615.1 Roseovarius atlanticus | reverse complement strand
GCCTCCCTGAGTGAATAGAATACCTCGGCGTTCAGCAGCTCGTCGCGGAACCGGGCATTGAAGCTCTCGCAGTAGCCGTTCTCCCACGGCGATCCCGGTTCGATGAAGGCGGTCTTGGCACCGACGGCTCCGATCCAGGCGCGCACCTTCTTGGCGATGAATTCCGCGCCATTGTCGGACCTTATGAACTCGGGCGGGCCCCGCAGGATGAACAGGTCTGTCAGGGCGTCGACCACGTCGGTCGAATTGAGCTTGCGGTCGACACGGATCACCAGCGCCTCCTTTGTGAACTCGTCTATGATGTTGAGCATGCGGAAGATCCGCCCGTTATGCGTCCGGTCCTGGACAAAGTCATAGGACCAGACGTGGTTCGGGCGCTCCGGCCGGAGCCGGACACACGATCCGTCGTTCAACCAGAGCCTGCCCTTCTTTGCCTGTTTCTGCGGGACCTTCAGCCCTTCTCGCCGCAATATCCGCTCAACCCGCTTGTGGTTCACATGCCAGCCGGCGTTGTTCAGCAATCCGGTGATCATCCGATAGCCGTAACGCCCGTGGGCGCGCGTCAGCTCGATGATGTCCTCCGTCAGCCGTTCCTCCTCCGGGGCGCCGCATGGAACCTTGCGTTGTGTCGACCGGTGCTGCCCGAGTGTGCGGCAGGCGCGGCGCTCGGACACGCCGAGCGTCTGCCGCACACTGTCGATGCACTTGCGACGGCGCGAAGGGCTCAGAAGTTTCCCCGTGCAGCCTCCGTCAGGATCATCTTGTCCAGCGTCAGATCCGAGACCGCGCGCCGCAACCGCTGATTCTCCGTCTCAAGCTCCTTGAGCCGCTTGAGTTGGTCCCGGTTCATGCCACCATACTGCTTGCGCCAGCGGTAATACGTCGGCTCCGTCACGCCGATCTGGCGCACCGCATCCGCAATCGCCATTCCTTGCCCTTGCAACACTTCGATCTGCCGAAGCTTCAGCACGATCTCTTCGGGTTTGTCTCGCTTTCCTGCCATCTCTGGTCCTCCTGAACGGGATCATCCTATCCCAGTTGGTGGACCACTTCAGTGGGGGCACTCCA
>NZ_LAXJ01000053.1 GCF_001441615.1 Roseovarius atlanticus | reverse complement strand
CCAATAAACGACCGTTTGTAAACGGATGCAAGGGCGATCTCTGTGCCCCTGCTCAACGGAAAGCCCTTGGTTTCCATAGGCTGAGCGCGATCAGAGAGCCCTCGCCGACCATCGCCCGCGCGTGCTATATAAGAAGCGCGGGTGCACTCTGACAAAACCCTTGGGTAAAATGCAAAAACCCAGTATTTTGCACATATGAAGCCTCAAGCGCCTGCCTTTCATGATGAATCGGACGTTCTCTTTCTCGATGCTGAGGAGGTGGAACAGTCGTCCGAGGACGATCTTTGGTTCCTGCCCGGTCCCATGGAAGAGGAGCCGGATTATCTGCCGCCCGGACCGCGGGCCGAACCGCGTGAAGCCGAGATCCTCGACGATTGGCGGAAAGCAGAGGCGGGTCATGCCGCGCGTCTTGCCCGTGTGGCCGGTCGCGTCGGCGCGCTGGACGACCGCCTGAAGCGCAGCCCGGAAGGATGGCGGCACAGGCTTGCCCTGATCGAGGCTGCCGACCTCAGCTGGTTCGCGGGTGACCGCATTGGCCCGGATCGCATTGCTATTTGGATATCCATGCGCCTGTCAGGCGTTCAAGAGGACCCCGCAGGACTGGCGCGTGTCGGTTGGGCGGTACGTCGTCTGACAGGGGGACCAGGCCCCGAGGTGGACCTTTCTGCCTTCCTCGATCGTCGCGATCCCGAGAACATGGTCGATGACGCCGAGCCTTTTGCGGATCGCGCGGGCGGTTGGCTGAACCTGATGGCGCAAGCCGCCGAGCTGCACCCGATAACCCGTGCCTGCGCGGGTTATCACCTCTGGAGCCTTGCGGGCCTTGGGCAGCAGGGCGATCGAATGGAAGCGGCAGTCACGGCCGCGCGGATCGCGGCCAGCGAGGGCAAGGGAGCAGTCTTTGCACCTCTGGCCATGGGTGGGGCAGGGGGGCTGCGCGCTGGCGGCCCACCCGCTGACCGTTTGGCGTGTTGGCTTGAGGGGATGGAGACGGCATGTCTGACAGCAATGCGGCACCTAGACGATATTGAAGCATGGTCAGCGCGGGCGGAAGCCGAAATGACACCGCTTTCGGGCAAGACCCCGCGCGCCTTGCGCG
>NZ_LAXJ01000052.1 GCF_001441615.1 Roseovarius atlanticus | reverse complement strand
CCGCCGACGACCTCAAGGACGGCGCGCAGAAGATCGTGAAGGCTGTGAAGGGGTGATACGAATGTTCGGAATTCGGAACCTAGCCGCCCTAGTTCTTTTGACGGCCTCTTTGGCCGCGTGCGACGACACTCCGTCACCGGCAAGCGAGGTGGCGCGCATTCAATCGCTTCCCGAAGTTCCCGTTGATCAAGCGATCAAGAACTTCCGCGACGTTTGTGTCCGGGGTCGGGAAAACCGGCTTGGCGAAGCGGTGATCTTCTCGCAGACAACGGTTGGAAATGGACAGCCAGTCTGCGTCATGCGAGCGCGCCTGCCAGAGGGTCTGAACGCATTTGCCGAAATGCGGAACCGTTTCGGAAATGGTGAACCCGTTGGAAACGGACTGGTAACGCGGTTTCCCGGCTTTCCCGGAAAACCTCTGCTTTTGCTGCAAGGGGCCTCAAACGGTGGTGGTGCGGGTACGTATCAAATGGGCGTGCTGCAATAGAAAAGTGATGACAGCATGAGCTTCCGAAACTTCACGATCCTGTTTGCCGCCACGCTCCTGTTTGCCGCTTGCGGGTCCGGCGGCGACGGGATCTCGCGCACCGGCACCGATCCGGTCAGCCTCGACCGCGTGATCACGCTCAACGACAGCATCTGCGGCCCGACCCGCCCCGATTTTGCCGGGGCAAAGGCGCGCATGGTCGCCGAGGGGCTGACGGTCGAGGAGGGCGGGCGCAACTTCTCGCCCACCAGTGCCGTCTCGGCCGCCGTCACCCGCACCCCCGAGGGCCGGACGTTCTGTGCCGTCAGCGCGCGGTTCCCGGGCAATGTCTACACGCTGGAACAGGCCATGACCGAGCGCTTCGGCGCGCCGCGCATGACCGACCGGATCACCCCGCCCGCGCGCGTCTACAACCTGGGCGCCAAGGGCAACCTGATCCTGGTGATCCGGGGCACGCCGGGCCGCACCGTGACCGCCTATGACCTCGGCTATGCCACCGGCATCTGAGGCGTTCGACATATCCGTGCGCGGGGGCTGAGCCCCGCGCGCCAAGACCAACAAGCCCCCGGTCGCCGGGGATAAAGACCATCAAGGAAGGAGACGCCACATGGCCGTTCTCGTCGACAAGAATACCAAAGTCATCTGCCAGGGCCTGACGGGTTCGCAGGGCACATTCCACACCGAACAGGCCA
>NZ_LAXJ01000051.1 GCF_001441615.1 Roseovarius atlanticus | reverse complement strand
CGCCTCAGATCACTCGAGGATCTTCGACACCACGCCGGCGCCGACGGTGCGGCCGCCTTCGCGGATGGCAAAGCGCAGGCCGTCTTCCATCGCGATCGGCGCGATCAGTTCGACCTCGAACTTCAGGTTGTCGCCCGGCATCACCATCTCGGTGCCCGACGGCAGCGTCACCGTGCCCGTCACGTCCGTCGTGCGGAAGTAGAACTGCGGACGGTAGTTGGCGAAGAACGGCGTGTGGCGGCCACCCTCTTCCTTGGTCAGGATATACGCCTCGGCCTCGAACTTGGTGTGCGGGTTCACAGAACCGGGCTTGCACAGCACCTGGCCGCGCTCCACACCGTCACGCTCGATACCGCGCAGCAGCAGACCAACGTTGTCGCCGGCCTCGCCCTGGTCCAGAAGCTTGCGGAACATCTCGACGCCCGTGCAGGTCGTCTTCTTGTTCTTGTTCAGGCCCACGATCTCCATCTCTTCGCCGACCTTGATCAGGCCACGCTCGATCCGGCCCGTTGCAACCGTGCCGCGGCCCGAGATCGAGAACACGTCCTCGACCGGCATCAGGAACGGCTGGTCCACGGCGCGCTCCGGCGTCGGGATGTACTCGTCGACCGCCGCCATCAGCTCGCGGATCTTGTTCTCGCCGATCTCCGGGTCACGCCCTTCCATCGCCGCCAGCGCCGAGCCCGCGATGATCGGAATGTCGTCGCCGGGGAACTCGTACGAAGACAGCAGCTCGCGGATTTCCATTTCCACCAGCTCCAGCAGCTCCTCGTCGTCGACCTGGTCGACCTTGTTCATGAACACCACCAGCGCGGGCACGCCCACCTGGCGCGCCAGCAGGATGTGCTCGCGGGTCTGCGGCATCGGGCCGTCGGCGGCGTTCACCACCAGGATCGCGCCGTCCATCTGGGCGGCACCGGTGATCATGTTCTTGACATAGTCGGCGTGGCCGGGGCAGTCGACGTGGGCGTAGTGCCGCGCATCGGTCTCGTACTCCACGTGCGCGGTCGAGATCGTGATCCCGCGCGCTTTCTCTTCCGGCGCACCGTCGATCTGGTCATACGCGCGGAAGTCGCCGAAATACTTCGTGATCGCCGCCGTCAGCGTCGTCTTGCCGTGGTCAACGTGACCAACGGTCCCGATGTTCACGTGCGGTTTCGAACGGTCAAACTTTTCCTTTGCCAT
>NZ_LAXJ01000050.1 GCF_001441615.1 Roseovarius atlanticus | reverse complement strand
ATCTTATGAGGAACCGTATTACAACCCTAAAGAACTCTATGGGATCATTCCAAAGGACCGGAAAACCCAGTTCGACATGCGCGAGGTTCTGGCCCGGATCGTGGACGGATCGCGGTTCCACGAATATCAGCCCGACTATGGCACCACGATGGTGTGCGGCTTTGCCCATATCTGGGGCTATAAGGTCGGCATTCTTGCCAACAACGGGGTGCTGTTCAACGACAGTTCGCTCAAGGCGGCGCATTTCATGCAGCTTTGCAATCAGAACCGCACGCCTCTGGTCTTCTTCCAGAATATCACCGGCTACATGGTCGGCCGCGAATACGAAGAACGCGGCATCGCCAAGGACGGTGCCAAGATGCTGATGGCACAGGGTGGCTCGGTCGTGCCGAAGTTCACCGTGATCGCCAATGCCTCTTACGGGGCAGGCAATTACGGCATGTGCGGGCGGGCCTGGGATGCGCGCACGCTGTTCATGTGGCCCCAGGCCGAGATCGGCGTGATGGGGGCGGATCAGGCCGCCAATACTATGGCTGACGTCAAGATCCGACAGCTTCAGCGCGAAGGCAAAGAATTGACCGAAGAAGAAATCGCCGCGATCCGAGAACCGGTTCTGGAAAAATACAAGCGCGATGTCGAGGCTTATACCTCGACCTCGGAATTGTGGGACGACGGCATCCTCGACCCGGCGGACACACGCAACGCGCTTGGCATGTCGATTTCCGCCTCGCTGAACGCGCCGATTGACGATCCGCACTACGGGATCTTCCGTCTGTAAAGGCTTGAGGGACGGCACACCGGCTCGGGGAATGCCGTTCCGCGTCAAGGCGCTTCCATCTGGCGCTTTCGGAATCTGAAGTAGTCCTGACCGGTTCGGTTCCCGGACAGGTCAGGACGATGTCCGCCGCGCCTCCTGAATGGAGACGACGTCAGAGGCCGCCATGCCGGGCCGGTCTGCCTCGACCGCCTTCAGCGGTTCGACCGGCGTCAATCCGGCCAGACAGTCGCGCGCAAGTTGCTGGTATTCCGCGGTGCCGCGCGTTTTCCACGCGATCTCTTTCTCGCTGACCTCGCGGATCACCTTTGCCGGCGATCCCACCACCATCGAACGCCGCAGAATCACGGTTTCGCCCCGCACAAACGCCTGCGCGCCGACAATCGATTCCGCCCCAAGCTCTACACCATCCATAATGACGGAATT
>NZ_LAXJ01000005.1 GCF_001441615.1 Roseovarius atlanticus | reverse complement strand
CCCGCCCCGCCGCTACAGGCCGACTGGCAGATGCTCGACGCCGAGGCCCGCCACACCTTCACCCATTTCCACCTGCGCCTGAAAATCGCCTATGCCTGCATCGGCGCGAAGGAAAACAATCCCTCCGACACCACCCGCTTTGTCCCCGCCCACGCCTTTAAACCGACCGACTTACCCACCGTCATGCGCAAGGTTTTTGACTTGGCCCGCGAACCCTTGCAAGACTGCGCCGCGAACACGTCCTGAGGCGATTTGCGCAATCGCCCCGCCCCGCGCATCGCACTATAATTGCGGGCAAAAAGGTGAAAACCATGCAGACCACCACGCCCAAGTATCTACCCGAAGACAAGGTCGAGACCCTCAGGCGCGCGCTGCCCTTTTGGGCCGCCTTCTCGCTCGTCCCGCTGGCGATCATCAGCGCCACCCAGGGCGGCTGGACGGTGATCCTTCTGCCGCTTTTCACCTGGTATTTCTTCGCCGCGCTCGACGCCGTGCTGGGGCTGGAGCTGGACAATCTCGACCCCGAAACACGCGAAAGCCACATCCGCATGTACACCGCCGTCACCGTGCTCTGGCCGCCGGTGCAGTTCTGCCTGCTTTTCTGGATGATCTGGTACGCCACCGGCCCCGGCGACGCGCACCTGAACGCTTTGGAGACCATCCTGCTCTTCTTCGGCATGGGCGTGATTTCCGGCACCGTCGGCATCAACTTCTCGCACGAACTCATGCACCAGAAGGGCAAGGGCGAACGCTTTCTGGGCGACGCGCTCCTGTCGATGGTGCTCTACTCGCATTTCCGGTCCGAACACCTGCAGGTCCACCACCGCCACGTCGGCACCCCGCGCGACCCGGTCACGGCCCGCTACAACGAGGGCTTCCACCGCTTCTTCCCCCGCGTCTTGCACGAAAGCCTGGTGTCCTCGTGGGAGGCCGAAAAGGCCATGCTGGCCCGTAAGGGCAAGCCGTGGTGGGACCTCAAGAACCCGTTCTGGAAGTACTGGGCGCTACAAGGCTTCATGCTGCTGCTTGCCGCGCTCATCGGAGGCTGGATTGGGTTGGCGCTCTTTGTCTGGCAGGCCTTCATAGCCATCTGGCAACTGGAACTGGTCAACTACGTCGAACATTACGGCCTCACCCGCAAGCACCTGGGCGACGGCAAATACGAGCACGTCAAACCCCAACACAGCTGGAACGCCGCGCAGAAGGCGTCGAACTGGCTGCTGATCAACCTGCAACGCCATTCCGACCATCACTACAAGCCCAACCGCCGCTTCCCGCTCTTGCAGAACTACGACGAGGACGAGGCGCCGCAATTGCCCTATGGCTACCCGGTGATGACCGTCGCCGCGATGATCCCGCCCGTATGGCGCCGGGTGATGAACCCCCGCGTCCGCCGCTGGCGCGAGAAATACTACCCCGAGATCACCGACTGGAAGCCCTACAACAAGGCGCTGAACCCGCTGCCGCGTTAGTCGTTGACCCTGCACGGGATCGAGGCGCAGCAAGCGCGCATCGCCAGTCCTCATTCCCCAAGCAAAAGCCCCCGCTGCATCGCAACGGGGGCTTTCAAGTCTCAGCGAATGCCGATCGCTCAGCTTTCGTATTTCTTCTTGATCGGCTTCCAGATCCGCTTGTTCGTCAGGTACAACAGAACCGACAGCAGCGTCAGGAAGATCACCCCGGTCAGGCCCGCCTGCTTGCGGTCCATCATCTTGGGTTCCGCCGTCCACATCAGAAACGCCGACACGTCCTTGGCAATCGCGCTCAGGTCGTTCTCATGCCCGTCGGCATACTCCACGTCCTCGCCGTACAGCGGCGGCGCCATGGCGATCCAGGTACCGGGATGCGCCTCGTTTTCATAAAGCGTGGTGCCGGCTTCTTCCTTGGTTTCGCCGGTGTACCCGGTCAGCAGCGAATAGATGTATTCCGGGCCGCCCATGCCTTTGACAAGCTGGTTGATCCCGGTCCCGGCGGGGCCGTGAAACCCGGCGCGGGCCTTGGCCATCAGGCTCAGGTCCGGCGCGTTTTCCAGGTTCGAGCCGGGGAAATGGTCAACCGGCGTCGCCGCACGAAAGTCGTCCAACTCCTCGTCGAACACCTCGTAATTCTCTGCATAGGCGCGCACCTCGGCATCCGAGAATTGCGGGCCGCCCGGATCGCTGAGCGTGCGCAGCGGCACGTATTGCAGGCCGTGGCAGGACGAACAGATCTCGGTATAGACCTGCAAGCCCCGCTGAAGCTGGAACTGGTCAAAGCTGCCGAACGGCCCTTCGAAGGAAAAGTCCACATCCTTGGTGTGGCCACCCTCGCCCGCGGCGAACGCGCCGCCGGTCGAAAGGGCCAGGGCGGTAACCGCGCTGATCGCGACTGTCTTGAACATATGCCTCGTCCTTTCTCTTATTCGGCCGGGCTGGCAACGGTGGTCGTGCCGCCGCTTGCCGCCTTGTGCGCCTCGAAATCCGCCTCGATGGTCTCGGGCTGCGGCAACGGTTTCTCGATCACGCCCAACAGCGGCAGGATCACCAGGAAGTAGGCAAACCAATAGGCCGACGCGATCAGCGAATAGGTCGCATAGGGTTCCTCCGCCGGGCGCGCGCCCAGCCACATCAGCACGACGAAGTCGACCGCCAGCAGCCAGAACCACCACTTGAACATCGGACGATACCGGCCCGACCGCACCATCGAGGTGTCCAGCCAGGGCGCCAGCGCCATCACGGCGATCGCGCCGAACATCGCCAGCACGCCAAAGAACTTGGCGTCGATGATGCCGCCGGTGATGAACGATGCGAATTGCACGATCCACACTTCCGACGTGAACGCCCGCAGGATCGCGTAGAACGGCAGGAAGTACCATTCGGGCACGATATGCGCCGGCGTCGCCAGGGCGTTGGCCTCGATATAGTTGTCCGGGTGGCCCAGGTAGTTCGGCATGAAGCCGACGATGGCAAAGAACACCGCCAGGATCACGGCCAGCGCGAACAGGTCCTTGATCACGAAATAGGGCCAGAACGGAACGGTGTCCTTCTCGGCCTCGGCCTTCGAGGTGCGGCGCACTTCGACACCCGTGGGGTTGTTGTTGCCCGTGGTGTGGAACGCCCAGATATGCACCGCGACCAGCGCGGCAATCACGAAGGGCAGCAGGTAATGCAGGCTGAAGAACCGGTTCAGCGTGGCGTTGTCCACCGCCGGTCCGCCCAGCAGCCAGGTCTGGATCGGCTCACCGATCAGCGGGATCGCCCCGAAGAGGCCGGTGATCACCGTGGCACCCCAGAACGACATCTGCCCCCAGGGCAGCACGTAGCCCATAAAGGCCGTGCCCATCATCATCAGGTAGATCAGCATCCCAACGATCCACGTGATCTCGCGCGGGGCCTTGTAGGAGCCATAGTAAAGACCGCGGAAGATGTGCAGGTAGACCGCAAAGAAGAACAGCGAGGCGCCGTTCATGTGCAAATACCGGATCATGTGCCCGCCATTCACGTTGCGCATGATGTGCTCGATCGACGAGAACGCGTAATCCACATGCGGCGTATAGTGCATGACCAGCACGATCCCGGTGATGATCTGCAACGCCAGGCAGAAGGTCAGAACGATGCCCCAGATCCACATCCAGTTCAGGTTCTTGGGCGTCGGGATCATGATCGTGTCATACAGAAGACCGACAATGGGAAGGCGGCGGTTCAGCCACTTCTCGCCACCGGTTTTCGGCTCGTAATGGTCGTGAGGAATTCCAGCCATCGTTGTTATTCCTTATCCCAGCTTAACGGTCGTTTCGTCGACGAATTCGGCAACCGGCACCGGCAGATTCTCCGGCGCGGGGCCTTTGCGGATGCGGCCCGCGGTGTCATAGTGCGACCCGTGGCAAGGGCAGAACCAGCCGCCCACACCACTGTCCAGCACGTAATCGCCGGCATTGCTCAGCGGCACGCAGCCCAGGTGCGTGCAGACGCCGATCTGCACCAGCCACTCGCCGGTGTCGTCCAGCGCGCGGTTCTGGTCCGTGGCGTCGGCGGTGCCATCAAGGTTTTCGTTGCGGGCCACCGGATCGGGCAGGCTGGACACGTCCACATCGCGAGCGGCCTCGATCTCGGCCTCGGTGCGGCGGCGGATGAAAACCGGCTTGCCCAGCCACTTCACCGTCAGCTGCGAGCCCTGGTCGACGCCCGAGACATCCACCCGGATCGAGCTGAGCGCCTGAACGTCAGCAGAGGGGTTCATCTGGTCGATCAGCGGCCAGACCGCCGCGCCCACCGCCACCGCACCGGCACCGCCGGTCGCGTAATAGATGAAATCTCTGCGTGTACCTTCGTGATCTTCTGCGTGGGACACGAGCCAATCTCCAATCTGTCTGAGCCTTCTAGGCAAATTCCCGTATGCGGCAGACGGACGACTCCCCTCAAACCGCGATCATGCGCGTATTTATCCAAGCTAGCCTGAGGCGTCCAGTGCACAATGCCAATCATTTGATGAGGGCGCTCATGTGTCGCGCTTGTGAGGGTCTGCCCACGGGTGTATGGACGAATTCAACCCGCCCTCCTGCTTCAAAGGCCTGTATCATGCTGAATTCCGTCCGAGTTTCACTGTTTGCCCTCGTCGCCATGGCCAGCCCCGCCGCCGCCGAGATCGAGCTCAGCTTCTATCTTGGCGCGCAGGGCGTGACCGAAAGCACCGCCAGCGGCACGCTGCCCAACGGCGGCGGCGGCTTCAGCCGCAATATCGGCTGGGAAGGCAAGCCGTTCGACGCTCCCATCTATTACGGTGGCCGGGTCATGTACTGGACCGACACCAACTGGGGCTTCGGCCTTGAGGGCACGCACACCAAGGCCTACATGCCCGCCGGCGACGCCGCCGCCGTGGGCCTCACCCGGTTCGAGCTGTCGGACGGCCACAACATCTTTACCGCCAACGTCATGAAACGCTGGCCCGGCGCCTTCAACCAGGGCCGCTTCACGCCCTATGTCGGCGGCGGTCTCGGCGTTGCCATCCCGCATGTCGACGCGCTGGCCGTGGGGGCAACCAACCGGACCTACGATTACGAAAACACCGGCGTCGCGGTGCGCGGCATCGCCGGCATCAAGTACGACTTCACCGACCGCTGGGCGATCTTCGGCGAATACCAGATGACGTATTCCGAGAACGACATCACCATCGACGGCGACCCCGGCCAGCCCGACGGCCGCCTCAGCACCGACCTGCTGACCCACGCGCTGAATTTCGGCATCAGCTACAGCTTCTAGGTTCTGGCGCGCTCCCCCCGGGGCGCGCTACTCATCACTCATGAAATCGAAACGCCCTTCCCGCTCCGGCGCGACCCGCAGCATCGGCCTGATGCTGCTCTGGGCGTTTCTTTCCGTCTTCACCGCCTTTTCGTCCTTCGCGCCGGGCACCATGCCGCAGTTCCAGCCCGGCGGCATCACCGTCGTACTGTGTACCGGCGACGCCCAGCGCAGCATTACCGTCGATGAAACCGGCACCCCGGTCGAGGCAAAGGACGTGCCTTGCCCCTAGGTCACCCATGCCAAGGCCGCCGATCCGGTCACAGCCCCGATCGTCGCAGAGCACACGATCCGCGCCACCCATCGCAACGCGGTACGTATTCACAAGGCAGAGCCGCATCCCAGCCTCGGCTTCCCCCCGGCGCACCCGCGCGCACCTCCCGCCTACCTTTGATCTGACTGCACCACCCCAACTGCTTCATTTCAAAGGAGAACCTCATGGTTTCCGACCCCACCCCCGTGGGCGCGGCCCCGACCGCTGCGCATGTCCCGCAAACACTCTACCGCGCCGCGTGGCGCTGGCACTTCTACGCCGGGCTCTACGTTATCCCCTTCTTCGCCCTTCTGGCGATCACCGGCCTGATGATGCTCTGGATCGCGCATCTTGATGGCCGCGACGGCGAACGCATTCCCGTCACCGCGTTGGAGGCACCCACCGCCGTCTCCGATCAGGCCAATGCCGCCCTCACCGCCATCCCCGAGGGCGAGCTGCGCGCCTATATCGCACCCCGCACCGACGATGTCGCCGCCGTCTTCCGCGTGGACGACGCCACCGGCCCCCAGATGGTCGCCGTCGATCCCTACACCGCAGACGTCATCCAAAGCTGGCCGCGCCGCAGCGGCTGGTACGACTTTGCCGACAGCCTGCACAGCGACATCAGGCTTGGCGTCACCGGCGACCGGATGCTCGAAATCGCCGCCTCCATCGGCATGGTCCTGATCGCCACCGGCCTCTACATGTGGTGGCCTCGCGGCGGCGGCACCTGGCGCGAGGCACTCCTGCCACGCCTGGGACGTGGCCGGGGCGGTTGGCGTGCCCTACACGGCGCGGCAGGCTTCTGGATCTCGATCATCCTGATCTTCTTCCTGCTCTCGGGCCTGTCCTGGACCGAAATCTGGGGCGCGAAGATGGTCCAGGCCTGGAGCCAGTTTCCCGCCGAGAAATGGGACAATATCCCCCTCTCCGACGCCACCCATGCCAGCCTCAACGCCGGCCGCGCCGATGTGCCCTGGGTGCTGGAACAGACGCCCCTGCCCGGCTCGGGCAGCCTAGCCGGCACCGACGGCCTCGCCCCCGGCACGCCGGTGAATATCGACAGCATGGATGCGCTCGCCCGCCAGATCGGCTTTGACGGGCGCTACCAGATGAACCTGCCTTCGGGCGACACCGGCGTCTACACCTTCGGGCGCGATTCGATGAACACCGACGACGTGAACCCCACCACCGACCGCACCACGCATGTGGACCGCTACACCGGAAAAATCCTCGCCGATATCCGGTACGAGGACTACTCGCTGGCGGGCAAGGCCATGGCCGTCGGCATCGCGCTGCACATGGGCACGCTGGGCCTGTGGAGCGTTCTGGCCAACACCGCTTTCTGCCTCACGGTCCTGATGCTCTGCGTCACGGCAGTGGTTATGTGGTGGAAACGCCGCCCGTCCGGTACCGCCCGCCTCGCCCCGCCGCCGATGCCCGCCAACATGCCACTATGGTCCGGCGCGGTGCTGGTGGGGCTGCTGGTGTCCCTGGCCTTCCCGCTGGCGGGCCTCACGCTGATCGCGGTCATCGCGCTCGACGTACTGGTCATTTCCCGCATCCCGCCGCTGCGGCGCCTGCTGACCTGACACCACCGGCGGCGGCCCGGGCATATCCGCCCCGGGCCTCCGCCCCATTATGAACGCCTCCGCCCGGTGCCGCGACCCATAGAGGTATTCCGTACCGAAGGACGCATCATGAAACTCCAGATCCAGCAGTTCAGCACCAAAACCCGCGACAGCGACGAGTTCAGCTTTCACGGCCACAGCCCCCTACCCGACGCCTTCACCGATGGCGATGACAGCCACGATGGCGCCCCCGGCGGCCGCGTGCTGCCGGGCGAGGTGCACGGCACCGGCGAGGACGACCACATCTTCCACGTCTATGTCGAGGACGCCCAAAAACTCTATGGTTTCGCCGGCAACGACACGATCGAAAGCGGCTCGGGCAACGACACCGTCTTCGGCGGGTTGGGCAACGACGTGATCATCGCCAATGGCGGCAATGACGTGGTCGTCGGCGGCGAGGGCGACGACAACCTCTATGGCGAGGCCGGCAACGACAGCATCCATGCAGGCGACGGCGAAGACACCGTGTTCGGTGGCGCGGGCGACGATTTCATCTACCTCGTCGACGATGGCGACGTGGACTTCATCGGCTTCTTTCAGGGCAACGGCAATGACGTGATCGACAACTTCGAGACCGGCATCGACCAAATCGGCATCGGCGGCTTCGGCTTCACCTCGTTTGCCGACATCTCGGGCCTGATCACCTATTCCGGCGACCAGGCGATGATTGACTTCGGCAATGGCGACACAATCATCTTCACCGGCCTGGAAGCGCCGCTTGCCGCCGACGACTTCGTCTTCTGACCTACTCGGGCGCGGTGGCCTTCATGCTGTCGCGCTCGGAAAACGCCGCGAACCAGTCGTCCAGCGCGTCATTCCCCTTGCGCCACCCCCGGTCACCCAGCCGGAAATCCAGATAGCCCAGCGCACAGCCCACCGCGATCTGCCCCGCGTCCAGCGGCCCGCGCAGATGGCTCATCCACCGCGCGTTGATCGCGCCCACGCTGCGCGCGACCTTCTCCCATTGCGCCTCGATCCACGGCTCATAGACCATCTCCTCCGGCCGCACCCGCCGCTCGCAGACCATCGCCAGCGCCGCATCCAATATCCCGTCCGCCGTCGCCTCCAGCGTCAGCGTCTCCCAGATCCGGCCCTCGGGGTACAGCTTCGTGCCCGCCCGCGCATCGAGGTAGCGACAGATCACCCGGCTGTCATAGAGCGTCGGCCCCTCGTCCCGGATCAGCGCCGGGATCTTGCCCACCGGATTGGCCGCCGCCACCGCCGGATCGGTCGCCACCGGCGTGGTCGACACCTCGACCATCTCGACCTCGTCGATCAGCCCGGTTTCTATCAGGGTCACCTTCACCTTTCGCACATAGGGCGACGGTTTTGCAGAGATCAGTTGCATCGTTCCTATCCTTCCGGTTTTTCCGGACGCTACGCCCTTGATAGCGCCCGGTCCAGCGGTCTAACCGTTTGCATCCCGCATCAGCGCCGCCAGCGCCCCGGTGTCAACGCCGATGCCCGACGCCTCCACCGCCTCGGCGGCCCGCAGGCGCACATCATCGTCCTTGTTCTGGTTCAGCTTCCACGTGCCGTGAATCTCATCCACCCGCATCCGGCAGGGCACGATCTGCCGCATCATCCGCGCCATCACGTCCGGCGTCATCTTGTCGGATGTCCAGGGCGCCTTCGGCAAAAGCTGATCCTCGAAATGCGCCGATTGCCGGTCCAGTAGGTCCCGCATCCCGTCCTGCGGTCGCAACTCCACTTCCCCCACCAGATGCACCGCCACGTAGTTCCACGTCGGCACCTGGTCCTCTGCCCCGTACCAGTCCGGCGAGACGTAGGAATACGGCCCCACCACAGCCAGCCGCGCCGCCATAGGCGCGGAGAGCGCCCGCGCAATGGGGTTCGACCGCACAAGGTGAAACTCCGCCACCGCGCCATCCTCCGACAACAGGAACGGGATGTGGCTCACCAGCGGCGCGCCCTCGCCCTCAACCGCCAGCATCCCGAACGCCTGCGCCCGCGCAAAAGCGATGTTGCGCGCCTCGGGCGTCTGGCGAAAGATCGGGTTGGGATGCATGGCGGGTCTCCTTCGCGCTCACCATGTCGCGGTGGCGCCGCTCAAAGCCAGCAAAGAATTGTCCCCGTCACAATCGCGGCGCGTCAGGGCTCCCGCGCCAGCGCGGCGGTGTCATGATATTCGGCAATCTCGGTGATCTGCCCGTCCTTCACGGCAAAGAACAGCGCCAGTTTCGTGTCGAACTGCCGCCCCGTCTCCTTGTGCATGGCGTGATGCGCCACCTGCGCCGCCGCCCGTTCTCCGCTGACGATCAGGTCCACGATCCGGTAACCGGTGATCTCCCACCACGCCAGGATCTCCCCCACCGCGTCATAGAACGCCGCCTTGCCGGCCACGTCACGGGTGTACTTCCCGCAATCCGGCTGACCGTTGATCCGATACCGCAAATCCTCGGTCAACAGAGCATCCAGCGCGGCGGCATCTCCGCCAGCATAGGCCTCGACTGCCTGTTCGATAACATCCTGCGTCTGCATGTGCGCCTCCCGAGGGCCGACCGCCCTCAGACTAGCACAAAGCAGGGTCCGCCGTCAGCCGCGTCGCATCGTGTCCGGTCACCTTCGCGGTCACGATCTGACCCTCGGGCTGATCCATCTCGAACGTCACTTCGGTGAACTGCTCGGTGCGCCCCATCCGGGCATTCTCCAGCAGAACCCGGTGCACCCGCCCCTGCTGTTCGTCCAGGTGCCGCGCCACGCGCGCCTCCCCCGCCGCCCGCAACCGCGCGGCCCTGTCCTTGATCGCCCGCCCGTCCACCTGCGGCATCCGCGCCGCCGGCGTGCCCGGGCGCGGGCTGTAGGGGAACACGTGCAGCCAGGTCAGCCCACACTCCTCGACCAGCCGCAGCGAGTTCTCGAACGCCGCTTCGCTCTCGGTCGGAAAGCCTGCGATGATATCCGCGCCGAAGGTCATATCGGGCCGCAGCTTGCGCGCCTCCTCGGAAAACCGGATCGCGTCGTCCCGCAGATGCCGCCGCTTCATGCGCTTCAGGATGAGGTCGTCGCCATGCTGCAAGCTCAGATGCAGATGCGGCATCAACCGCGGCTCGGTGGCGATGGCCTGCATCAGGTTCCCATCCACCTCGATCGAATCGATCGACGATATCCGCAGCCGCGGCAGGTCCGGCACCAGCTTCAGGATGCGCATCACCAGATCGCCCAGCTTCGGCTCCGCCGGCAAATCCGCGCCCCAGCTTGTCAGGTCCACGCCGGTCAGCACCACCTCGTTATAGCCGCGATCCACCAGCCGCTTGATCTGATCCACCACCACGCCCGCGGGCACGCTGCGCGAATTGCCGCGACCGTAAGGGATGATGCAGAAGGTACAGCGATGGTCACACCCGTTCTGCACCTGAACATAGGCCCGGGACCGCGTGCCGAACCCGTCGATCAGATGCCCTGCCGTCTCGGTGACGCTCATGATGTCGTCGACCTGGACCGCCTCGGTCTCGCCGATGAAGTCCGCCGCCAGCCCGGCCCACGTGTCGCGCACCATCTTCTCGGTGTTGCCAATCACGGCATCCACCTCGTCCATCGCGCTAAAGGTCTCCGGCTCCGTCTGCGCCGCACAGCCCGTCACGATCAACCGCGCGTCCGGGTTTTCACGCCGCAGCTTGCGAATCTCCTGCCGCGCCTTGCGCACCGCCTCGGCTGTCACGGCGCAAGTGTTCACCACCACGGCATTCTCAAGCCCCACCTCGCCGGCAAGCTCTTTCATGGCTTCCGTCTCGTAGGCGTTCAGCCGACAGCCGAGCGTGGTGAAGACCGGCGCACTCATGACGCGGCCCTCAGGAAATCCGCCGTCAGCACCCCGTCGCAGACATGCATCGTCGGCCCGGTCATCCACACGCCATCCTCGCGCCACTCCACCCGCAGCGTGCCGCCGTCGAGGTCGATCCGCACATTCCGCCCCGTCAACCCCCGCCGCGCCGCCGCCACGGCAACCGCGCAAGACGAAGACCCCGAGGCCAGCGTCAACCCCACACCCCGCTCCCACACCCGCATCCGGATGTGATCGGGGCCAATGACACTGGCCACCTGAACGTTGGTCCGCTCGGGAAACAGCGGATGATGCTCGTAGCGTGGCCCGAAGGTTTCCAGCGGGATCGCCTCGGCGTCCTCGACGAAGAACGTGCAATGCGGATTGCCCATGCCCGTGGCCACCGGCCCGCCCTCGACGGGCAGTTCCAGCGTGTCCATTTCCTCGGCCAGCGGCACCCCCTGCCAGTCCAGGAACGGCGCCCCCATGTTGACCGAGGTCAGCCCGTCCCCCGCATCGACCGCATAAAGATCCCCCCGCGCCGTGGTCAGGTGCAGGCTGTCGCGGCCCGTCTCATCCAGCAAATAGCGCGCAATGCACCGCGTCGCATTCCCGCAGGCCCCGGCCTGCGTCCCGTCACTGTTCCAGAACTCCAGGTGCGCGTCGCCCTTGCCCTCCCGGATCACCGCCAGCTGATCGAACCCGATCCCGCGATGCCGGTCCCCAATCGCCATCGCCAGCGCCGAAGTGACCTCTACCGACCGCGCACGCGCGTCCACGACGACAAAGTCGTTTCCCAGCCCGTGCATCTTCATGAAGGGCAACCCGGTATCCTGCGCATCGCTCATGGCCGCGCATATAAAGCGCCCGCGCGGACGAATCCAGCCACACCGCGAAATTCCCTTCGATTCGGGCTTGACCCCCCTCTCCCCTCTTTCTAGATAGGCCGCCTAGTGGGCCGTTAGCTCAGTTGGTAGAGCAACTGACTTTTAATCAGTGGGTCGCAGGTTCGAATCCTGCACGGCTCACCACTGAAATCAAAGACTTACAAGAATTCAAGAGTGCTTGGCCTGAAATTGGGTAAGCGCAGGGTAAGCAAATTCACGCAGTTTTTCTTTGATTTCCCCCTCTAGTTGCGCGACGCATGACCTAACAGGGAGAGCGCCATGGGCCATATTCGGCTGGGCACGCTGCCACGGTCCAAGAAGTGGCGGGAAGTCGTTGGTCTAATTGATTCTGAAGCATCGATTGATGCGATTGCCGAGGCTGCCGCCAAGGCTTCTGAGCTTGATCTGTCTCGTGCCAGCAAGGACCCGCTTTTCCAGTTCATAAGTTCTTTGCTCGTGCGGCTTCCGCTCTTGGCCCGGGCGCCTGGTTTTGAGGACGCGCTGGCCGATCTGGGTGTCAGAGAAAATGCGTTGTCATCGGTGACAGGGTTGTTGGCAGGCCTTGAGCTGGCCATTGATCGTCAGAGCTTTCAGATCGGATCATCATCCGATGCGGGCGAACTGGCCAAGACCGCCTTGCTCGAAACGCTTTCCGTTCAACTCCGCGACCAGTTGCCGTCGCTGTTTAAACCGACATCTCAGGAAATTCGCGCGGCGTTGGGCAGTTTCGCGTCAGGAGGCCGGTTTGCAGACCTGGCCCGGGGTTTCTTTGCCCGGCTGGCCTATCGGTCGCTCGACTATTATCTGAGCCGTGAACTGGCAAATCATACGGGACAAGACAAACGGTTCACTGATGATGCCCAGCGCATAGCCTTTCAACAGGCATTGGCCCAGCACACATTCGAGGCTTCCCAGATCGTGCAAGAGTTTGCCGGTGGTTGGTACGGCAAAACCGTCTGGCAGAAGCAGTCATTGGATCAAGAGGCTATTGACCGTTTCACTCAATATGCCTTCAAGAAGATGAGGACCGAACTTGGGCGGCGGCGTGACACCGCCTGAGCATCACATCCGGTGCCTCGCCCCGCTGACCAAGAGCGGGGGTGATGAGGAAGTGCGCCTGGAGATCGACGACAAGCCGGTGGGTGTGAGGTTGCGGATCGGTCGGCTCAACGAGCAACTTGTAGCAGGGCTGCCGGATCGAGCATTTGATCTGCTGGAGATCGCCGCGGTGGTTTATGGCGCGGATGCTGCTGTGAGCCGGGGCGGACCGGTTGATCAGCAAATGGGGCGTAAATGGCACCGCCGGTTCATTGTCGATATGCCGGTTCGAGATCGTGACTTTTGGGCAAGGGACGATGTGACGCGGTTACTCGAAGAGACCTTGATGTTCCTGTCCGGTGACCGGTTTGAGTTTGGCTTCAGCCAAAAACGTTATCCCGAGGCTGAGCGCTCGAAGTTTTTCAAATTCGATGCGGAGAGTTCCTGGAAGGCCGACCGGGTTCTGATGTTCTCAGGCGGACTCGATTCCTTTGCCGGTGCGCTGGAAGAAATCGCTGAGCAACGCCAACGTGTCGCGCTGGTCAGCCATTTCTCGGCGTCCAAGATCGCGCCCGTACAGCGCAACCTGCACAAGGCCTTGATCGGCAAGTTTGGTGGGGATTTTTGTCGACATGTGCCTGTTCAAGTTCAGATGAAGGGGCGTAGCCTGAAAGAAGGCACGCATCGCAGCCGGTCTTTCCTGTTTGCGGTGCTGGGGGCGATCACGGCGCAGGCCTTTGAACAAAACCGCGTATCTTTCCATGAAAACGGCGTGGTCAGCCTGAACCTGCCACCGGTCAACAATGTTGTCGGAACACGCGCGACCCGGACAACACATCCCCAAACTCTGACGCGGTTTACGGGGTTCTTTGCCAAGGTCTTCGAAAAGGGTATGAGGATCGACAACCCGCTTTTCTGGCGCACCAAAACAGATGTTGTCAAAGCTATTTCCCGGCTGGGAATGAATGACCACATAGCCCACACCCGAAGCTGCGCCGATGTTCATAATCAGACCAAGCAGCACGTTCATTGCGGACGCTGTTCGCAGTGCATTGATCGCCGCTTCGCGATGTTGGCTGCCGGGCTGACGCAGTTTGACCCAGAAGAGGCATACAAAGTGGCATTGATGGATGATGCCAGGAACGGTGCCATAGATCGTGAAGTTGCTCTGTCCTATGTGCGCAATGCCCAGGTGTTCGAACATATGACGCCGGAAGTTTTGGAGCGGACATTCCCGGCGGTTCTGGATGCCGTCGGACATCTTGATTATCCGCCCGCGACGGCTCTAACGATGATCGCGGATCTGTTGAACCGTCATGGCGCTTCCGTGTCCGGGGTGATGCACAACACGTTCGATAGTCGCGATGCCGATAGCTTCCCTGAGGGGAGCTTGCCCAGGCTCTATGGCGACGTTCAGCGACAAGCGTTGCTGGCTGCAATCCCGGATCAGGCGGCTCCACCAGACCCTCCGATGCCACACCCATTCATTCTGGAAGTGGATACGCGCAGACGGCGGATTACAATTGATGACCGGGTTACTTTTGAAAGGAACGCGACAGCGTCGTTATTGATCGAATTGGCAACCCTTTGGCTGACTGGCGTCGGGCAAGGATTGCCACCATTGGACTATCCGTTCCTTCAAGCTGCTCAACTTGCCCAGCACCTTGAATTGGCGAGCGACGAAGCGTTGCGTCGCCGGGTCATGCGTGCCCGATCATATCTAAGGCAAAGGTTCGCTTCGAGCGGCCTTGATGAAGCTCTGGGGGGTGAACTGATCGAGAACAACCCCTGGCAGGGATACCGCCTTGCGCCTGACCGTGTCATCGTTAGGAAAATCGAACAGGATTGAAACCTATTCAATGATATCAGACCCCTCGTCATCAGTGCATCGTCCGCGATCCCGAAACCGCTGCATCAATTCAGTCTGCCGTCCCGGTGCAACTGACCCGTGTGACCGAAAAGTCGTGAGAACATCCTCATGCCCCATGTTCTGCGACCATGCCTTGTAGTCTTCCGGTGTCCGACAGTGATCCTTGGCCAGTTCGGCAACCGTATCGCGCACACGGTGCGGAGAAAACGGAGGAAGGCCCGCATCAGCAAAGGCTTGCTTGAATATCTTGGCAGCACTTGATGGGCTGGCCCAGGGCTCCCTGAGAATACCCATCACCTCAAACTTTCTAGATGCTCCCACGCCAACCAGGGTCTTCGGAAACAACGGGTCTGAACTTGCGAACAGGTGGTCCCGCTTCAATTCTTCAAGCCAATTGAACACGCAACGCTCCAACTCTTCACCGAAGGGGTAAAACGCAGTGGTGAATGTTTTCCCGAACTTTGTGTCTACCTGTCGCCCGTCGAAATGCACGCAATTGTGAGCCAAATCGACATGACCAAGTCGCAAAGTGATCGCCGCTCCTTCGCGGGAACACGTCAGGAATAGGAAGGCAACCAATGCGCGATTGCGACGCTCAATCACTGTTCCTTGTGACATATTGGCGATGATGTGCCGAACCTGATCCGGTGAAGGATGCGGTTTCCAGAGCGAGCCCCTGCGGGCATTCTCGGACTTCTTGTCTGGCGTCAGATAATCCGCAATGGCCCGGGAAATCTTTGACTTGTAGCCCGGTTGATCTGCCAGCCAGTAGAAAAAGCCTTTCAACTCGCGCAGCGTTCCGTTGATCGTGGCAGCAGACAACGGCGCGCCCGTTCGTTCATTCCTCAACCCCGCCAGATACCGCTTGAAGGCACGGGCACGCTCGGAATGGAAGGCACGAAAGTCCTTTCCCGCAAGCCAGCCGTCATAGAGTGAAATCGCGGCGGCAGTCTTATCTATTGTTGCCTCAGAAACCCCCTGCGCATCCTTGCGCCAGACGAGGTATTTCCGCTTGATCCGAAGGTTATCCTTGTTGCGCTTTGCCATGGGGTTTGGCCTCCTGTTCCAAGGTGACATTTGAAGGGGGATCGACACGGGACACTAATCTTGGGTTGGCTTTCTGAACCGTCACCTCGATTTTGGCCCGGATCGCCTCAAGATCGGCGCGTCTGACAACCTTGTTCATCAACGTCCCGCAACTCGGGCAAAGGCCCATCAACCGCCCACTGACAGGTGTCTGTTGCACATAATCGGCGATCTTCCCGTCCGGCTCCTGTGGGGCTTTACAGCCCAGGCAATAGCAGTGATGCAGGGCCAGCTTGCAACGCGCCTTGGTTTGCCTTGCACCAAGAAACGCCTTCAGGTCGCGCCCCTCAATCAGCCAGGGTTTGCTGCTGGTATCGGCAATCAGACCCCCGTGCTTGATCCATCGAATGACCGTCTGGCGATGACATCCAAGAACGTCCGAGACTTCCCAAACCGTGTAGACCCGGTGCGTCTTGATCCTGCCCGTCGAAAACCTCTTGGCCATCACAGCACACCCGTGCCAATCGGACCGTGCGTATTCTGACAAACCTGCCCGGCCTCGAACGCCTCAATCTCGGCCTCATCGTAAAGAACCCGCGCTCCTATCTTGAGGAACCTCGGCCCCTTGCCCAGCCAACGCCACTGTTCCAGCGTTCGCGGAGACATATGCCAGCGCGTCGCCAATTGGTCCTGTGTCAACTTCGTCATCGAACCACCTTTTCGCTTCTTCACAGGGCGCGAGAGCGCGGCCTGTTTCTGAATTCAAAGGTGGGCTTCTACACGGCGACAGTCTGTGGACGGCCACGCCAAAGGCGTGACCATGAAGCCGCTAAGAGTTTGATTTTATGGATACCGGGTCCGGAAGATGTGACCACGCCCCAAAAGGCGTGACATCGCACCAAAAAACCGCAGTTTCATGCGGCGAAGCGATCCTCTTCGACCTTCTCGGCCTGGCCCAGCGCGGCGAGGCTTTCCAGCAGGGGCAGCACGGCGGTCTTGCGGGCGCGCATGAAGCGGCGGGCGATTTGGTCGGGGAAGGCTCCGACTACGTGGCCCATGCGGCGCAAATGACGAATTCCTGCTCGCCGCAACCGCCCAGAACCACCGGAAACTGGCAAAGAACTTTCCTGCACCGCAGAAAACGCGCACGGCCTGAAAGGAAAGGTTTTTATGCGCTCTTCAGGTCGCCACTTTCTGCACAGGCAAACAGTTGTTTTTTAACGGAATCGGGCGGAGAGCGGAAGCTCGCTGCAAACGCGAACCGATCAACCTGTGTTATTGAAAGCAGACGTCCTCTGTTGCTGGATATCGGGATGTAGCCGCAGCAGCGTGGCTGGAACACTTGTTAACTTGAGAGATGACTGGGCATCAAGGCAACGATCATTGTGTTTCGCCATCTACTAAGTCATGGTTTCTAGGAAATTAAGAAAGCAATGGTGTTGTAAGGCGAAATTAACAGCGAAGTGCGAGAAGCACAGCGACGACCACAGCTGCGAGTGGCTTAAAATACTCTGACATGTACTGAAGGCTAGCGGCTAACTTCGGATTAAGGCAACAAAATTTGCGTCGGCCTCCTCGCCTCAAAATCGGCGGCAAAGCACCCGCAAATCTAGGGGCACCTCAATCCTTCTCGTCATGTAGGTACTCCAGTTTCATGAATACCACCTTCGGTGCCCACGAAACGAGGAGCAGGCCACATTTTCTGGAGCCAAGTCCGTACGAATTAAGCAGGGTTCCAAAAGTTGGCGCGATCTCTACGGCGCCCGAAGTTAACGATGCACGTTTTTTCCTTTCCTAGAATTGTATATTTGGCGATGGTTGGGTCACGCTTCTTAAAGAAGAGGGTGAAAATATGATCTTCAGAATTTGCATGCCGATCGGACTGATCTGCCTAAGCGTTCTCGCGGGTTGCGTTGAAAACGAAGGCCCCACGGTCACTCCGGCTGTCACCGGTGGAAATCTGAATTCCACTGCGGCCAACGCTTGCCGTGCTGCCATCGCGCAGGAGACCAACCGTCCCTTGTCCGATGTGGCGGTTTTCGACGTCGTCGAGGGAGAGTCTGGTGTCGGCGTTCGGGCTACCGTCGCAGGCGCGGACGCACCTTGGTCCTGCCAATCGAGCCCGTCGGGACAAGTGGCCGGGGTCATGTATACCGGTAGTGAAGGCTCACTCTGAACAGGTTCTGTTGGTTTCAGTGGTACTGCGCCGCCACTCGCCGGCGGCGACGCAGGCCGGGGATCAGGTACTGATGATGACGAAGACGCTGCACCAACCAATACCTCAAAATCCATGACAACCGCTCTGTCACTAGTTTGCAGACTGGGAGCGGCCCTCTGTTTGCTGGATGCCCTGCTGATCATCGAAAGCGCGCTGTCTCGCGGAAACGCAAAGACGATCGTCGTCAGTGTCGTGGTCGGATTTGCTTATGTCTCCGGGGCAATCGTCCTTCTGGCACTTGGCCGGGCCTGTCGCAGGATCGCCGCTGAAGAGGCTATATTGCGCGGGCAGACCGACACGGCCGGGCTAAAGCACGCAACAAGAATTCTTGCTCGGTGGCTACTTGTTGCGGCGTTTGCGGCTGCGATGATCGCTGCGGCAAGCCTTATGGCGATCTATCAGCGATTGTCCGAAGGCTTCGCCGTTTTCGGATAAGCCACAGAACAGGACGGAAGGTTCGGTTGTGCCTCCAGCCGGGACTGATCAGGATTACTCTCGCAACTGGCGGGTGCGTCGGCATGCGTGTGATACCGGCTGCCTCGAGAAACTTTTCAGCACCCACGAGGAGTTCCCTTGCCTCTACCTCAAGATTTGCGCAAAGACCCAGATCACTCCCAACAGAAGCGGCTGGTGCAGCAGATACACCAGCAGACTGTGCTGACCGGGCCATGCTGCAATGCGAACGCACGGTTTCGTCGGCCAACTTGACCGGGGAGCTTCTTGTGGAAGCAAGGGCGCCAAGGCCATGCCAAACAGAAACGGCGCAAGCCAAGGCACGAGCGGAATGAAGTCCAGTGACGGCCGCGCCGCCGCGCTCAACCCTGTCCAGACGAGCCACTGGCTTTCCAATATTCCGGGCGCGAGGAAGTTATCCATCGCAAGAATTGCAATTCCGGTAAAAAGCGCTGCCATGGCCGGGAAATAAAGAAAGATTACCCCGATCAGGCTGGCTGCAGCGATCGCGTGCAATATGCCAAAGTATATGAAGCGTGTCGGAAAGACGGCAAGCGTGGCAACGGTCACGAGACCGGCGGCTCCGCAGATGATGACGAAACGGCGCGCCCAGGGCCTTGTCCTGAAACCGCCCCGATGTGCTAGATCGAAACTCACTCCGGAGAGGAATAAGAAGCTTCCGGCCACCAAGCGCGCAAATGCCGCCCACCCGCCGGTCATGGTCGTTCCGGAAGTGACCAGGCCAAACATCTCTAGGTCACGCGCGAAATGAAATACGACCATCCCGAGCAAAGCGACGCCTCGCGCGAGGTCCAACCAAAGCAACCTTGACTGATATGTCGACCTCGGCGCCAAGCTTAGGGTGTCTCCGCTGACATCAATCGTATGCGACAACCAGCTTCCAGTTGCCGCCATCGCCAAGCATGTCGGCTATTCGGATCAGAAGTTTTCCGCCTTCTGGCAGCAGCACCGCCAGTTCGCTTGTGCCGCGCTCAGAGGCGAGAGCCGCACCATCCTGCGAAAATACCGTCGTGCCGATGGAAACGGCAGCCTCGAGGGTGACCCCGACCACGGTGTCGGCAGGAGGGGACAGCATGAGGTCCAAAATTTCGCCCTTCTCCAAAGCACCCGCGTAGGATCCTTCCCCTCGGCCTTCGATCCGGCGGTCGGACGGAATTGCAGCACTCTCGAGGGCGAAAGGATCGGCCCCATACCAGGCCATGAGAAACCGTGCGGCAACCCAACCCTCCAGGCTGCCGTCGGCCAGTTCGACCTCGCACCAGGGTTCATCCGCGCCGGCTTGGCAAGCCACGCGGCGTAGAAGGGTGCCATCTGGTAGGCGTTGCAACCGGGTTGCGTCAGTGGTTGGGCCCGCTCGCATGTTCACGGATCCGTCGATGTTGATGACGACGAAGTCTGTGTCCGGGAGATGAGTATCGGGGTCTTGACTGCCGGACTGCGCCATGGACGCATCCGATATGGCGAGTAAGGGCAGAAGGGCCGCGAGCAGTCTCATGGACGGACCGGAATCTGCGGAGGGCGAGGCGACGTGAGTTGCTCGCCCGTCAGAATCACGAAATCTTCGCCGGACTGTCGGTCTGGTGTCGCGGCGAGATCGGATACGACAAAAGTCATCCCTGGGTGCAAGCGTTCGGCAATATGGGCATTCGCCCGTGAAGACAGACGCAGCCGGTTGAGAACCTGTTCCTCAGGCCAAAGCGGATGCATAGGATCGGGATGATGCGTGACCCCCATCCAGCCCAGACCGCCGTCCCGCCGTTCCTTCAATACGAGCACATGTTCACCCAATGGGCGCTCATCGGGGATCATGATCTCGTCTTCCATGACCTCGCGCCCGTTTTCCATCACGATCAAACGCCGGTCTGCTGCGGTCGCCAGCACGGTGGTGATCGGGTAGGGCTGCTCATTGGTCCAATCCGACGGATGGGAACGCGCCTCGAGGCTCTGAACGGCCGTCTCGAGTTCCTGTTCGGCGAAGGCCTGCAGAACCAGTCCAGGGTGCACGAGGTCCCACGGGTCGTTGTTGGCACCGGAGATAATCACGGGCGATCCGATATGCGTGACCGTGAAGAGCAACCGGGAGAATTCCAGCGGCAGTCGTACGCACCCGTGCGATGCCGGGTATCCCGGAAGGTTCCCGGCATGGAGCGCGATACCGTCCCATGTCAATCTGTTCATGTTGGGCATCGGCGCACCGCCATAGGTCGAGGACCGATGGTCGGCATCCTTTTGCAGAATGGTAAACACGCCGGTCGGCGTCTCGTGCCCGCTCTTTCCGGTCGAACAGGTCGATACGGCGATCCGGACACCATTGCGATAGACGTGCACCCGCTGCTCCGGGATCGACGCGATCACGGCCACTGCTCCGTGCGGCGATCGCTCCGGACGCCAGGTGAAGTCGCCCGGAAGCATGTTCTCGATGTCGATCCGGGCTTCTTCCGCCGTTCCAAGGCGGGTTGCGGCGAGCGTCGCGGCACTGCCGGCGAGGAGGCGGCGGCGGGTCAGCATTGACTCAACCCCCCCAACGCGGTCCGCAAATAAGTGCCGTCATGCCGTTTCACATCAGACGCGGATGCGAGCGATGCGGCTTTGCAAAGGCGTCCCGCTCGCACCATTGTCAGCAATTTCCCGAAGGGACCATCGTGACGGACTTGTAGCGACCATCGGCGGTGACGATGCGGGCGCAGGCGTCCGTGTCCCGATTGAACCAGTACGCCGTCAATCCTTCGGTACGAGCAAGCTCGTAGCCCAGATTCTGAAGGCCATTCTCGGCCTGGCCTGCACGTGCGCCCTGGAATGACGAGATATCCGTCGAACTGCCGATCGAGGGCTGCGTTTGTGACGGCGCCGGCTCGCTGGTTTCGACACATCCTGCAAGGATTGCGATGCCGACAAGGCCGGTGCAATTTCTCATGGTGATTTTCATGTTCCGTATTTCTCCGTTCCTTGGTTTGAACACTTGTAAATGAGCACTGCTTGCTTCCGACCACCTCGCCTAGGGCAGTGTTGCGTCGGGAAGCACGAACTGCGGCGTCAGGCTCTCGACACAGGACAGGTCCAGCTCCGCGCCCGGATCGAGAATGAACTTTGCGTTGATGTCGCGTCCGCACTCCGAGTAGAGCGACGCGCCATGTCCCGAATTGGGATAGATCACGACCTGCGAGTTGCTGAGCGTTTCCGCAGCGAGATGGGACCATTTCCACGAGGTCTGGGTGTCGTTTGTCCCACCGGCGACGAGAACCGGGACATCCGAGACGACTGGCTCCTGGAACCCGTCCCGAGGGGCCGGCTCGAATAGGTCGCATATGGTGTAGATGTTTTCCAGCGCCGCCCGGCCTTCCTCTCCGGCGATAACATCGTAGGGGAACTCAGACAAAAGCCTCGCGCCATTATCCCGGGAATTGAAGGGGAAGTCCTCCTGGCAGGCATAGATGCGAAGCCCCATCAGGTTCTCGATGGTACCCTGGTATTTGTCCAGCTCCACATTCGCTATGTCGAAGGTCCGTGCGATGTCATCGGGGCTCATCGCATTGACCAAGCTCATGAGTTCCGTCTGGTCGGGTCCATGGAAATGCGCGAGAACCCAATAGCCGATTGCGGCACGGGTCGGTTCGCCCGCTTGCATCCGGGCATAGCCCTGAACGGCAGCCGGAATCTCGTCGTGCGAGAGCTCCCGCAGCGCCTCCGACGCGCGCTGGTCAAAGGTTTCGGCCACCGAAACCGCCACCGTGCCCGCGACGAGATCGTGCTTGAGCTGGGTCATCACCGCCGCGACGCCTTCGCCTTGGTCCGACATGCTCTGCGCGGATTCGAGAACCGACAGGGCCAGTGCGCGTTCGTCCCCGCTGAGAGTGGCGCCAGCCGGGCCCAGCAGGTCCGCGGCGCTTTGCGGGGCGTCGGCGTTCTCGGCGTAGGTCGACATGTACCAATCGAAGGTGGTCGGATCGCCCTCGGCCAGTTCATGGATTATGCGGGGCAGATACCTGGTCAGGTCCCTGACCCAGTGCTCGCTGAGCTTGGTGCGCTGGTTGATAGTGTTGTAAAACACATCGGCATTGATGGCCGGCATGCCGCGCGCCGCGGGGACCGGCGTTTCGGTCAAGACCGTGCCCAGATCGATGAACGTCTGACGAAGATCGGGATAGGCCTCGGCGCAGGCCGGCTGTGCGGCGCATTGATCGAAGAGCGTCTCGATGGAATCGGCATGCGGGCCGAAAAGATCGTCGTAGAGATGCACGTTCGGTGGGGCGACGCCGTCGATGATGACGGACCGCACGCCCTCGGGCGCAGTGCGCAGCACCTCCAGCGCGAGGCGGGTGCCATAGGATATCCCAAAGATGTTGTATTCCGGATAACCCAGCGCGGACATCAGCGCGCGGACGTCGCGGGCGTTGTTTTCAGTGTTGTAGGCGGGCAGGTCGGCGCCACTGGCATAGAGCTCGTCGATACAGGGCTTGAAGAACGCACCGAGATCGAACGGCTCCACACCTTCGGGTGTAGGCGCACTCTCTACGGTGCGGACCAGGTCCACGATGTTCTCCGCCATCGTCGCGTTGCAGCGGACCGTCGTCGACGACAGCATCGAGGCGCGCTGATCAAAGGTCACCACGTCGCGATGCGGCCGATGATCGCCGAGAATGATTTCTGTCGAGGCACCGATTGCGGACAGGGCGCCGCCAGCCGGTCCGCCATGCAGATAGACGATGGCATCGTCGAACGGGTTGCTCGAATGTGCCCGCCCGAGCGCAAACTCCAGCGGGATGCGCCGACCGTCAGGCTCGTTGTAATTCTCCGGCACGCTGACCGTTCCGCAGATGATCGTCTGACCCTCGACGTCCAGCGGAGAAGTCGTCTCCGGGCAAGCCTCGACGGTGACCGGATATCGCGCATCGAAGCCACCTGCGCGCAAGGTCTCGAAGGCCGGATCGGGTTCGGCCATCAGAAGGCCGATAGCGGCGATGATCTGGTCAGGCGTCATTATCCGTGTCCCTTGCGAAGCGTGTCGCGTTGCCCGGAACGCAGGTTCCGGACGCGCGTGTCGTCTACTCCTGCGTGTCGAAGAACCCTTCGATCATGCCCGCATCATAGCTTTGGTCGGACGCGGTCGTGACCGTCTCGAACGGCGTCTTCTTCAATTCGCAGAACGCGTCGGCGGAGATGTCGGTCACGTCGGTCCCGTTGATTGCGATAACGACCTCGCCCAGCGTCAGACCCGCCTCGTCGGCGGGCCCGCTTTTCGCGATAGAGGTCACGGCAAGATCGTCGCCATGGAACCCGACCCCGACCGAAGCCGCGCCCGGAAGCGGCACGCGGTCGCCTTCGAACAGCGGTTCAAGATACATCGTCTGGCTCGACCAGTCCAAGGTCACGATGAAATTCTTTAGAAACGACGCGCCCATGTTGCCATCAGTCGTCGGAGCGAGGCCGTCGCCCACCACAGCAGTCGTCAGAAGTTCGGCGTCGCCGAACATCATCGGCGCTGTGAACCCGGCCAGCGCCGTGTCAAAATCTCCGCCCGCGCCGCTAGAGATGCCGGCGGCCACGGGCGCATCCTCGGGTAGCTCGAGGCCGACCTTTGCAAGGGCTTCGCTGTTGATCGTTAAGGGAACGCCTCCTCCAGTGTCGACGATGAACACCAATTTGCCGTCGCCCAAACCTAGTTCAACCCATGGCGTTGGCGAGAGCCCGTCCTCCTTGACGGTGAATGGAAGGGCGATGGCATCTGAGATGTGGTCGAGTTGGTCGACGGTCGCAGCTACGGTGATTTCTTCGTTGCCGTAGTGGATCTGCCAGACTGCGTTTCGCATGGCCTGCGAGCCGATAAGTCCATTGCGCGTGATGCAGTAGAACGGCCCCTCGGTCGCCCAGTTGACACCACCCGTGACGTCGGTGATTTCGAGTGCGCCCGCTATGGTTACGGAGGGAAACTTCACCATGGGTGACCATTCGATGACGCCGCCCCCGGCAATCGTCACCATCTCGATGACCGTTTCGCCGCCATGCTCATCACCAATCTCTTCCGTCACGAAGGTCGGCGCGCCGGTATCGAGCATGAAGGGCCGCGCGACGCCGTCACCGAAATCGACATCGACCACGATCTGTTCTCCTACCATGCGAAACGGGAAGGTGATTGGCAGCGCTTCGGCGTTGATCAGGTTCACGGTGGGTAGGAAACTCGGCAGGTTGGCCTGAAACTTCAGAAACGCCTCGAGTTTCTGCTTGTCCTCTTCAGTCTGTTCCTGCGACGCCGCGGGCGCGGCAGCAAGCAGGCAGGCGATGGCCGCGGCGTGCAGACCGCAGCGTCGATATAGGAAAAGACTCGTCATGAAGGTGTTCCTCTTAGGATCAATGACTAAGCAAGAGCGCCGCTCCGAGACGGAACCTCACAAATTAATCGTGCCGCCTCCGACGCCGTTGACAGCATAGATAACCCGGTCGGGTGTCGCATCGGAGCCGTAGATGATGGTTGCAGTGCCCTCGTTTCCGCCGCTGCAATTCAGATCCGAAAGCTCTGTCGCTCCGGCGGATGCGGCATCGTCGAACACGGCGGAGCAGACCGCCGTATCTCGGTTCAGCAAGAAGGTATAGCCGCCTCCAGAACGCGCGCTCACGCTTCCTCGAACCGATCCCGAAGCGGTATCATTGCCGGAACCGGTCTGCAGGCTGCTGCCGCCGTCGGTTTCCATACAGGCGGTGCAGGTCACCGCGATGGCAGCTAAGGCCACGATATGTCTCATTTTCTAGTTCTCCTTTGGCTTCAAGATGCTTTCTACATCTTGAACGTTCCTAGCGATGAAATCGCGCGACGCTTGCATCAGATACGGCGATCTGGTTACCCGAGCAGGTGCTGCCTGCCTGAATTCTGTTCCCCGCCGGATTGTAGAGCACTGTGCATCCGCCGGACCAACTGACCTCGACCTCGCCGGTCGGACGCATGTAGAGATCGGGCGACACACTGCTGCCGGACGGCACGAAAACCCCTTGGCCGGACGCAGACTGTCCGGCGCCTTCGCGGAGGTAGCGGCCCGAGACCCACGCGTCGTATGCGCCATCCGGCGTCTGCACATGGCACCAGCGGGACTGAACCTCGCGCCGGCAGCCCAGGTTGCGCAGCGACTGCCCGTTCGCGACACGCGCGACGATGCTATACTTCGACGATGGCCCGGTGCGCATGTTCAGGTAGTCTCCAGCCGGCACCCCGTGCACCTCCCAGAAATCCGGGCCTCCTGCATCGCCGTCGGCGAAATCGGAGGCTGGCACAGTAGGCGACGGGCGGGACGGTGCTCCGGACTCGCGCAGATACCGTCCGGCGACCCATCCGGACATCAGGCCGTCGCCCGATTCCACATGGCACCAGCGGTCGTTTCCCATGCCACTACAGCCGAGATTCCGGAATATCTGTCCGTTCACGACGCGTGCGATGACCGATTGTCGTGTCGAGGGTCCGCTGCGGACATTGAGATGATCGCCACCCGCGATACCGGTAACCTGCCAGTAGTCTGGTCCTCCGGCATCCCCGTCGGCGAAATCCGGCGCCTGGACCGAATGGCCCGTACCTCCAATATGCACAGAGAGCGAAAAGTCGGTTCGCTCGTCGCGCCGCGCCGCGGATCGCATGAGGTATACCCGGATCACCCAATCTCCGCTCGACGGCAAGATGTCGTCGAAGTGGTTGCCAGCGACACTCCCGATGTGGATGGCTGCCGGATTGCCTGCGGGCAGCACGTTGAAGTAGGCGCTGGGATTGTCGACCTCGAGATCGACAACCATGCGCTGCCCACCTCTGGCGCCCAGGACATAGTCGATGGTTTCGTCGCCGACGATTTTTCCGCGGATGACAGTGCCGGACGTTCCCGTGGAGAAGGAAACCCGTTCTGTGCGGATATTCTGCGCCTCTGCCACAGCCGCCGAAAGGAGCAACGCCAGTGTTGCCAACAGCGCGGAGACCCGGATGCACGGTCGATGGAGCGCTTGCAGAGCCGGAAAACTGATCAAAGGTTTCATTGGCACTACTCCCCAATCGGCACGAGGATTTCACGATTGAGCAATGGTTCCTCAAGCGCCCCAGATCCAGACTACCGACCGGGTTTCAACTCAGCTATCCGAAATGCGCGAGCAATTGGCCGAATTGCGCAGAGCCTCAAGAAACCTGCCGACCGTAGCGACTTATGCGCCTCCGGGGCACTACAAGAGTTCCGTAGCGCCCAAAAGCGGGCTGCGGCCGATGTAAATGGCAAGCGTATGACCCAGTAGGCCGATTTCGACGCGCCCGTCCCAACGCACCGGTCACGGCATCAACTGCGCTTGCTTGAGCGTGGTAGACGGCAGTTCTCCAAACGCGTGCTGGTATGCTCTCGAGAAGCGGCCAAGGTGGCAAAGGCCGACCTCGAAGGCCGCGTTCGTGACTGTCGTTCCTGGCAGCCCGCGTTCCAGAAGAGCTCGTGCGTGGTCGAGCCGAATATCGGTCAGGAACTGCCGGGGTGACATTCCGGTCAACGCCTTGAAGGTCGACTGAAGTGATCTGACGCTTGTGCCGGAGGCTTTCGCAACTTCTGCGACCGTGATGGGCTCGTGGTAGTGCGCAGCTATGTATTCGCGCGCAAGATCGAAGATTTTTTTCGAAGCTTTTGGGAAACTCTCCGACTTCGTCGATCCGGTAGGCAAGACATGCGCCATGTACTCCGCTACAAGAGCTTCTGCTGCCGCAAATGCGCGTGGTGTGGTCAGGACAGGACGTGCGGACTTGAAATCGCAAAAGACGTACTCAAGAAATACAATGAGCGATCCGAGTTCGGTTGATGCATTCGAGTGAAAGCAAGTATCAGAGCCAAGACCTTGGGCCTGCACATCTCTGGTGTTCGTGATATTTCGGCGCGGGATAACGATCGACAGCGACCGGTACGGCGCGCTGTTACTTGGTGCTACGGTGGTCGTTTTGCGACGTATCGGGCCAAAGGCTAACAATCCGCCATGTGCTGTCGTCTCTCGTTGCCCTTTCATCTGAACTTCGAGTCTGCCGGAGGTCGGCAGAATCAGCGCCGTTCGATTTTCCTCTGTCGTGACGGACACATGGCCGGATGAGACAAATTCGAACAGTCTGAGCCCGCGCGGTCCAGGTGAAATCGTGCAAACCTTGAGATGCTCGATCGGATTAGTGAAATCAAACCGCTCGACCGAGCTGAAAATATTTGGCGGGCTCCAATCGATCCGCTGGCTCCTGCGCGAGTGATCTCCTTCAATCAGTCCCATTCGGCTTTCCAAATGCTGCCTAGGTTGTAAATTAGCTGAAGACGAAATCTTATCAACAGATGTTAAGGTCATGTCCGAAAGAACCCCATAGGCGAGGACGACGGTTTCACATCCTCGGCCAATTAAGAAACGCAACTAGGTCAAGATTGTGCACCACGTCCGCCTCCTGTTTTCGCGAGGGAACGTCGAGGTCTGTCTACATCTGTGGACGCTCGCACCCGCACGATACGCCGGTACCGCGCTTTTTCTACCTATTGCCCGGAACGCACGATCGTCTAGCCTTCATCAACGCATTGATTTCGCATGTGCAGCGAATAGCCGGTTTGTCCCGCGTTGTATGAGTTCAACCTGATCCAGATTATGCATTCACAGCGAATGGCGGCAATGCGGGCTGCAGTCGCGGCATTCGAAGACCGTGTAAAGATCGGGTATGGGCCGTAAGCGGACACGTGGAGTTGTTATGACATAGGTCCGCTGTGCGGACGAAGCCGCCATTTCTGGAATTATCTGAAATGTCGGCTTTGACATAACTGGCCTATTCTACGAGCCAGCGCGCCTTCGCGGCCCACGCACGAGCTGGAAGGACAACAGGCCCACTTTTCCCGAGCTTGCCAGCAAGATTATCCTTCAACTGATGCACACGATCCGCTGAAAGGCTTTTAACGTAACCCGGTGCAGGCCCCGCACCCAAGGTGAATGGGTGCCAGAAGGCATCGAAGTCCGGAAACCGGGTTTCCACTTCGATTGCTGCGATCTCAGTGAAAGACGCCCCGCCATCGCGACACAGTTTGGCCAATCCACTCTCAGTGCAGAATGGAAACCGTGCACTTTCGTCCAATTCCAAGGCGTCTGGATCGATTTCCGCAGCCGCCTTCCAAAATGCGTCAATGAACCCCATGCCCCTGCCTGGATAGTCCCAAACGTAGAACGCAACCAAGCCGCCGGGCCGCAAGACACGGCGCATTTCGGCGAGTGCCGCTTGCTTGTCCGGAATGAAGTTAAAGACAAGCGCAGAGGTCACGACATCCAACGATGCATCTGCACATGGCAAATTCGCGGCATCGGCGACCTTAAACGAGGCCCGCTCGTCCGTGATCTGCGCCTCGGCATGGGCTACGAAATCAGCGGATTGATCCGTCGCTAGAATGGACCGGGGGGCTGTTGCGGAGAGCACAGCCTGCGTGAGCGCGCCTGTTCCGCATCCGATTTCCAGCCAGTCGGCCTGCGATGGGGCAGCGACCCAGTCGACGAATTTCGCGGCGATCTTACGGCTCCAACGGCCCATGTAGTGTTCGTAGCTCTGCCCTGCGCTCCATGTGTCGAATTCCGATTGTGTGATTGTTTCGCCCCCCAGTTATCGGGGCACAGACTGTGCTAAGCTGCGCTCACCCAAGTAGGAGCCTATCATGGATTTTGACCGAGAACTGATTTCAAACGGCAACCCTATGGAGGGCATTGTCGGATTCTCGCGTGCAGTCCGCGTTGGGCCCTTCATTTTCGTTGGCGGCACAGCACCGGTTGACGCTGACGGACGGACGGTGGGCGTGGGCGATGTGGCCGCGCAGACCCGGCAGTGCATCGAAGTTATCAAGTCGGCTTTAGAACAAGCAGGCTCGGGCCTCCATCACGTTGTCCGCACCCGTGTCATCCTGACCGACATCGACATTTGGAAGGCTGCGATAGATGTGCGGAAGGAATATTTTCGCGACATTCGACCGGTTGACACGATCATGGCAATCGACCGCTTCGTGAACCCAGAGTGGTTGGTCGAATTCGAAGTGGATGCAGTGATCAGCAATTGAGCGAGACAAAGCTGACCTTCGCCGCGCTGCCGCAGCGCAGTAGGTATGGGCTCACAACCGTCATTCGCCGCAAGCTTCATAAAGGTCCGCTAAAGGAGAATTGTTGGGTTGCGGCAATGCGAACGCGTCCTCTAGCTTTCGATCTTTTCGCCAAATGCTTCTGCTGCTTTCCTGAGAGGATCATCAGCCAAGTGAGCATAGCGCTGCGTTGTAAGCGGGTTGGTGTGACCGAGAAGTTTGCCAACGATGGCCAAGCTCGTTCCGCCGGATACAAGATGCGATGCGTGTGTGTGCCGGTTATCGTGGATGCGATAGTCGTCAATTGCAGCATTCCTGATAACCGTCCTCCAAAATCTTTTCAGGTCAACGAGAGGCTTTGCTGTTGATTTGCCCGGAAATAGATATTTTGACTTTTCACCGCTGGCGGTCGCCATCCGTACCAAGAGGCGAACCGCGGATCCGGACAGGGGAAGATGTTCGGTCCGTTTCTGCTTGGTGTGATGCGAAGGCTTGATCCAAGTGCCACGATCCAGATCGAAGTCGGACCATTGCGCAGAAAGAACTTCGCCAATCCGCGAACCTGTCAACAGTTGAAGCCTGATTGCGTTTGCTGCCAACTGGTTGGGATGGGCGTCCAGGGCAGACAACAATCTGTCGAGTTCATCGCCGGACAGCCAACGATGACGCTTTTCTTCCGTGTATTTATCAACGCCGCGCGCAGGGTTGTTTGGGCGCCAGCCCCATCTGATCGACAGTTCGAACATCTTTGACAAAAGCGCAAGGACTCGGTTTGCCTGATAGGGCGTGTCGCAAAGGGCATTATGCAAGGATTGTACATCTTTGTGCGTAACTTCCGCGACCTTGAGTTTTCCAAGCTTCGGCACGATCAATCTGCTGAGCATCGACTTATCGTTGACCACACTCTTGGGACGTTTCTTGGGAATGGCATGCGTTACCAGATACTGCTCGCTTAACTCTTCCATCGTCGGCGCATCACGCAATGCCTTGGATTGCGCGACAGGGTCACCTCCCCGGATCACATCCGCCAGATAACCCGAAGCAATGTCTCGGGCCTGAGCGAATGACATCAGAGGCCCATGCCTTCCTATTGTCTTCCTTCTTGATCGACCGGTTTGTCGGTTCCGGTATTGAACGACGTAGCTCTTGGTACCGTTGGATTTCACCCGAAGGCCAAATCCCGGCAAACCCGCATCCCAATAGAGCACGTCCTTCTCGCCGGGCTGCAATTTGTCGGTGACGGATTTTGACAGCTTGAGCTTTGGCATTGGGCACACTCAGTGAATTAAAATCGGTAAGCATAAGGTAAGCATTTTGCGATGAGTTTAAAAGGGGCACATAGAAGTAAGATATACCCATAGTTCGATTTACGCCTTATACACAAGCATTATTTAGAGATGATCTGCGCCGTTTCGAAAAGGATAGAAAACAAAACCGTAAGACTTTTAATCAGTGGGTCGCAGGTTCGAATCCTGCACGGCTCACCACTGAATCTTCGGAAAATTAATGCGATACGCCCTCTTGGGGCGCACGTTCCCGCGAAGGCTGCGCACCGGCGTGCCCTTTCGCAACCCTCCCCCGCACACCCGGACCAAAGCAAAAGGCGCGAAGTCTCCTTCGCGCCCCTCGTCCGATGCTATCCCTGCCTCAGCCGCGGCAAAACGCCCGCCTCAGAAATCCACTTCGATGGCGCGGCCCTGTTCCACCGCCAGATCCACGACGCTCGCCGCCACGGCCAGATCCTGCAAGCCCACGCCGGTGCCGTCGAACAGCGTGATCTCGTCATCGCTCGTCCGCCCGGGATGGGTGCCGTTGATCACCGCACCGATCTGGTGCACGTCGCCTTCGGTGATCAGGCCCTCGCTGATCGCGTGCTGCGCCTCGCCTATGCTGATCGACTGCGCTACCTCGTCGGTGAACACCGTCGCCTTTTGCAACAGCGCCGCCTCGACCTCCTGCTTGCCCTTGGTGTCGGTGCCCATGCAGGCCACGTGACAGCCCGCGCCCACATGATCGGCCATCAGGGTCGCGTCAAAGGACGAGGTAATCGAGATGATCACGTCCGCCTCTGCCATGCTGTCCAACTCCACCGCCTCGAACGGCACGCCGGCCTCTTTCGCGACCTTCTCGATATTGGGCAGCATCTCGGGGTGATAGTTCCACCCGATTACCTTCTCGAACTTCCGCTGCTCCAGCGCCGCGCGCAGCTGGAACGTCGCCTGGTGCCCCGCACCGACCATGCCCAGCACCTTCGCATCCTTGCGCGCCAAGTGCTTGATCGACACAGACGAGGCCGCGGCGGTGCGCAGCGCCGTCAACAGGTTGCCGCCCACCATCGCCTTTGCCTTGCCGGTATCGGGATCGAACAGGAACACCGTCGACTGGTGGTTAATGATGTCCCGCTTCTCCAGGTTGTTGGGCCAGTAGCCCCCGGCCTTCAGCCCCAGAGTCAGTCCCGCCTGGTCGAACCCGCCCTTGAAGCCGTAAAGCGCGTCCTCATGCCCGATCGCCTCGCGCACGACAGGGAAGTTATACGCGTCACCCGCCGCCATCGCGGCGAACACCTTTTCGACGGCCTCGAACGCCGCCTCCCGCGTCATCAGGTCTGCAATCTCGCGCTCGGGAACAATGATCATCTTTGGGGGCCTTTCAAAAAAGCGGGGTCAGCGCGCAGCCAACCCCGACAGTCTCAGGAAGATTTGGGTTTAGTAGGCGTGGCCGCGGGCCGACACCGGCCAGACGGTTTCCACCTTGCCATTGCGAACCCCAACGTACCAATCATGCACGTTGGCGGTCGGGTCGCAGTGGCCCGGTACCAGCTTCAGCTTGTCGTTGACCTTCAGCGCGCCGCCGGGGTCCTTGACCACGCCATGCTCGTCCGAGCACTTGATGTACTCCACGTCATCGCGGCCGAACACCACGGGCAGACCACTGTCCACCGACTGCGCCTTCAGGCCCGCGTCGACGATCGCCTTGTCCGCCTTGGCGTGGGACATGACCGAGGTCAGGATGAAGAACGCGTTCTCCCACTCGCCCTGGTCGATCCGCTTGCCGTCCTTGTCCAGGATGCGGCCGTAATCGGCGTCCATGAACGCGTACGAGCCGCACTGCAACTCGTTATACACGCCCGAGTTCGACTCGAAATAATACGACCCGGTGCCGCCACCGCCGACGATGTCGCATTCCAGCCCCTCGGCCTTCAACGTGTCGACCGCGTCCTTCACCATCGCCACGGCGATGTCGATCTTTTCCTTGCGCTCGTCATAGCTGTCCAGGTGCTGCATCGCGCCCTGATAGGCCTGGATGCCGGTGAACTTCAGCCCCGGCGCCGCGTCGATCGCCTTGGCGATCTCCACCACTTCGGGCGTCGTGGTCACGCCGCAGCGCCCCGCACCACAGTCGATCTCGACCAGGCACTCGATCTCAGTGCCGTGCTTTTGCGCGGCAGCCGACAGGTCGTCCACGTTGGCCAGGTCATCGACGCAGCAGATCGTCCGCGCGCCCAGTTTGGGCAGCTTGGCCAGCCGGTCGATCTTGGCCGGGTCGCGCACCTGGTTCGACACCAGCACGTCCTTGATGCCGCCCCGGGCGAACACCTCGGCCTCCGACACTTTCTGGCAGCAGACGCCACACGCGCCGCCCAGCTTTTCCTGCAGCTTCTGAACGTCCACGGACTTGTGCATCTTGCCGTGGGTGCGGTGCCGCATCCCATGCTCCTTGGCATAGTCGCCCATCTTCTTGATGTTGCGCTCCAGCGCGTCCAGGTCCAGCACCAGGCAGGGCGTCTGGATCTCGGATTCGTCCATGCCCGGCTTGGCCGGAATGTCGAAGCCCACTTCGAAATCGTCGAGATTGCTCATGTCTTTCATCGGATCTCTCCCTATCCATGAATGTCTTTGTCATGCAGGGCCACGCCGCCCTGCCGGCTCATATCGTCTACGTAAGTTTCCTATCGGAAACCTCAACCGTGTGCAAAGGGATCACGTCATCCACGGCAGCTTGTCGAGGTCCACGTTCCCGCCGGTCACGATCACGCCCACGCGTTTGCCCTTGAAAGAGTCCTTGTTCTTCAGGATCACCGCCAGCGGCACGGCGCAGCTGGGCTCCATCACGATCCGCAGGTATTTCCAGGTGATCTTCATCGCCTCGACGATCTCGTCCTCGCTCGCGGTATACATCTCGCTCACGTGGTTCGACACGAAATGCCAGGTCAGGTCCTTCAGCGGCACTTTCAGCCCGTCCGCGATGGTATCCGGCGCGTCGTCGGCAATGATATGCCCCGCCTTGAAGCTGCGATAGGCGTCGTCCGCCTGCTCGGGCTCGGCCGCGATGATCTTCACCTCGGGCGCCAGGGTCGACAGCGTCAGGCAGGTGCCCGAAACCATGCCGCCACCACCAATCGGAGCGACCATCATCTCGAGGCCATCGACCTGCTCCATGAACTCCTTGGAACACGTCCCCTGCCCGGCGATCACGCGCGGGTCATTGTAGGGATGCACGAACTCGCCGCCGGTGTTCTCCTGCACCTCGGCGAACACCGCCTCGCGGCTGCTGGTGGACGGCTCGCATTCCGTGATCGTCCCGCCATAGCGCCGCACGGCATCCTTCTTGGCCTCCGGCGCCGTGCGCGGCATCACCACGTTGCACGGGATGCCCCGCCGCCCCGCCGCATAGCTCAAGCACAGCGCGTGGTTGCCGGACGAATGCGTCGCCACACCCTTTTCCGCCTGCTTGTCGCTCAGGCCGAACACGGCGTTCGACCCGCCACGGACCTTGAACGCTCCCGGCTCCTGGAAGTTCTCGCACTTGAAGAACAGCTCGGCCCCGGTCAACTCGTTCAGATAGGCCGACTGCAACACCGGCGTCCGGTTGATATGCGGCTTGATCCGCTCGTGCGCGTCCAGCATGTCTTGGTATGTGGGGATATACATCTCCGCTCCGTCTTTCATCACGCGGCATCCTTCTCTGCCAGGGCCGGGCGCTTGCGCCAGACGTCCTGTGCCGCCGCCACGCCCGAGCCGAGTTCAATGTCGAGGCCCAGGTCGACCATGCACATCTCGGCCACGCCAAGGCCGGAAATCGCCATCGCGTCGGTCAGGCTGCCAAGGTGACCGATCCGGAACACCTTGCCCGCCACCTCGCCCAGCCCCACGCCGAACGCCATGCCATAGGCATCGGCGGCATGGGTCACGATGTCGGTCGCGTTGAACCCATCGGGCGTAGAAATAGCACTGACGGTGTCCGAGTAAACCTCGGGCGTCTTCGCACACAGCGTCAGGCCCCATGCCTGCACCGCCGCCCGCACACCTTTGGCAATACGCGTATGACGGGCGAACACCGCCTCCAGCCCCTCGTCCAGCAGCATGTCGCACGACACTTTCAGCCCGTTCATCAGCCCGACCGACGGCGTATAGGGATAAGCACTGTTGGCATAGCCCTTCAGCATGTCGTGCACGTCGAAAAACGTCCGGTGCAGCCGCGCGCTCTTCGTGGCCTCCATCGCCTTTTCGCTGAAACCCACGATGGCCAACCCCGCCGGCAGCATGAAGCCTTTCTGCGAGCCGGTCACGGCCACGTCCACGCCCCATTCGTCCATCCGGAAGTCCATCGACCCGATCGAGCTGACCCCGTCGACGAACAGCATCGCCGGATGCCCGGCGGCATCCATCGCCGTGCGGATCGCGCCGATATCGGACGTCACGCCGGTCGCCGTCTCGTTATGCGTGGCCAGCACTGCCTTGATTTCGTGGCCCGAGTCCCGCTCCAAGATCTCGCCGTATCGCTTGGCGGAAATCCCCTCGCCCCACGGCGTCTCGACGATGGTCAGGTCCAGCCCATGCCGCAGGCACATGTCGATCCAGCGGTGGCTGAACATCCCGTTGCGCGCCACCAGCACCTTGTCGCCCGGCGACAGCGTGTTGGTGATCGCGGTTTCCCAGCCGCCCGTACCGGTCGACGGAAAGATGAACACTTCCGCGTCCTTCGATTTCAGCACCTGTTGCACACCCGCCCGCGCGGGATGCAGGATGTCACCGAACAGCGCCGACCGGTGGTCGATCGTCGGCATGTCGCACGCCTTGCGCAGGCTTTCGGGAATGTTGGTCGGGCCGGGAATGAACACCGGATTCTGAAAACTCATGGATCTCTCCTCCAAATCTAACCCCATGTGTACAGACACTCCCCCCGCTTGGAAATTTTTTTGAAATCGTTTTTCATTTTTACACGAGCAAAATTTATTCATGCTTGTCAGTCTCTTATATTTTTCATATTGTGAAGTAATATTTCAAAATCGCTTGAGGCACACCATGGCCACCCCGAATCCCTCCCCCCGACGCGCCCGTGGCCGCCCCCGCGGCTGGGACGACAAGACCGACCAGAACACCATCAAGTCCCTCGACCGCGCCATGGAGGTGCTCGATTACGTCAGCCAGCACCAGGGCAAGGCGCTTTCGGAACTCGCCACCGAGATGGACCAGTCCCCCGCCACGCTCTACCGCGTGCTCGTCACGCTGGAAACGCGCGGCCTGGTGGAATTCGACCCCGAGGAACAGGCCTGGCATATCGGCCCGCAGGCCTTCATCATCGGCGCCCGTTTCCTGCGCCGCACCACCCTTGTCGAACGCGCCCGCCCCATCATGCGACGCCTGATGGAGGTGACCGGCGAAACCGCCAACCTTGGCGTCGAAACCTCCGGCCAGGTCCTCTTCGTCAGCCAGGTCGAAACCCATGCCAGCATCCGCGCCTTCTTCCCCCCTGGAACCCTGTCGCAGATGCACGCCTCGGGCATCGGCAAGGCGCTGCTGGCGGAAATGGACGACGCCCGCCTGACCCGACTGCTGAACAACCAGCCCCTCACCGCCTTCACCGAACATTCCATCACCGACGCGGACGCCCTGCGCGCCGAACTCGCGCTCACCCGGTCGCGCGGCTATGCCATCGACGGCGAGGAAAAGAACATCGGGATGCGCTGCATCGCGGCCCCGGTCTTTGATTTCAACAACGAGCCTGTCGCCGGCATCTCCGTCTCCGGCCCCACCAGCCGCGTCGGCACCGGCGATATCGACCGGCTCAGCGCCGCCGTGATGCAGGCCGCAACCGACCTCACCACCGCCATCGGCGGCGTCACCCGCCACGATCCCGGCACCTGACCCTTCCCTTTCCCGCGCGGCTTCTCTACCCCTTCGACCAAGAAGGAGACTGCCCATGGACCGCGCCCAGATCGTGCACGAAAACTTTCTGAACCGCACAGGCACCGGCGACCTGCCCCTGGGCCGCGACCCCTCCGGCCCGCTCGACGCCGAGACCGCGCGCCTGATCTTCCGCGCGCAATGCCTCTCCCGCGCGCTCGACGCCCAAGCGCGCGTCATGCAAAAGGCCGGTCAGGGATACTACACCATCGGCTCCTCGGGGCACGAAGGCATGGCCGCCGTCGCCGCCGCCCTGCGCCCCACCGACATGGCGTTCCTGCACTACCGCGACGCCGCCTTCCAGATCGCCCGCGCCCTGCAAACCGGGCACGAGGACATCGCCACGGACATGGCCCTTTCCTTCGCCTGCTCCTCCGAAGACCCGATCAGCGGCGGCCGCCACAAGGTGCTTGGGTCAAAGGCGCTCAACATCCCGCCCCAGACCTCCACCATCGCCAGCCACCTGCCCAAATCCGTCGGCACCGCCTATTCCCTCGGCCTCGCCCGCCGCCACGCGCCGGAACACGAACAGCTGCCCCGCGACAGCATCGTCATGGCCAGCTTCGGCGACGCCTCGGCCAACCACGCCAGCGCCCAGGCCGCCTTCAACACCGCCGCCTGGACCGCCTACCAGAACGTGCCCCTTCCGATGCTTTTCGTGTGCGAGGACAACGGCATCGGCATTTCCGTCAAGACCCCCAAGGGCTGGATCGCCGCCAATTTCGCCCACCGCCCGGGCCTGACCTACATGGCCTGCGACGGCCTCGACATCTACGACACATACGCCACAGCCCAACGCGCCGCGCATCATGCCCGCACCCACCGCCAGCCGGTCTTCCTGCATGTCCGCACCGTGCGCCTTTACGGTCATGCCGGCGCCGATGTGCCCACCACCTACCTGCCCAAGTCCGAGGTCGAGGCCGACGAGGCCAACGACCCTCTCCTGCATTCCGTCCGCCTGCTGGACAACTCCGGCATACTCACCCCGCAGGACGCCCGCACCCTCTACACCGACACCTGCGCCGAGGTCGCAAAAACCTGCGACCACGCCGCCACCCGCCCCCGCCTGCAAACGGCGCAGGATGTCATGGCCTCCCTCATTCCGCCGAAACGCTCATGCGCCCCCACCAACGGCCCCAGCGAGGAGGCCCGCGCGGCAGCCTTCGGCCCCGACCTCAAGGCGATGAACGAGCCGCAGATCCTCTCGCGCCACATCAACTGGGCGCTCACCGACCTCATGCTCACCCACCCCGAGATCGTCCTCATGGGCGAGGATGTGGGCCGCAAGGGCGGCGTCTACGGCGTCACGCAAAAGCTGCAAAACCGCTTCGGCCCCGCCCGCGTGATCGACAGCCTGCTCGATGAGACCTCCATTCTGGGCCTCGGCATCGGCATGGCCCATAACGGCTTCCTGCCGATCCCCGAGATCCAGTTCCTCGCCTACCTCCACAACGCCGAGGATCAATTGCGCGGCGAGGCCGCCACCCTGCCTTTCTTCTCCAACGGCCAATATACCAACCCCATGGTCATCCGCATCGCGGGGCTGGGATATCAGAAAGGCTTCGGCGGGCATTTCCACAACGACAATTCCATCGCCGTCCTGCGCGACATTCCCGGCCTGATCCTCGCCTGCCCCTCCACCGGCGCCGACGCGGCAAAGATGCTCCGCGAATGCGTCCGTCTGGCGCGCGAGGAACAGCGCGTCGTGGTCTTCCTCGAACCCATTGCCCTCTACCCCATGCGCGACCTCACAGAGCCCGGCGACAACGCCTGGCTCACCACCTATCCCGACCCATCCGAAACCATCCCCTTGGGACAGGTCGGCCAGCATGGCGACGGCACCGATCTCGCCATCGTCACCTTCGGCAACGGCCACCATCTTTCGCGCCAGGCGCAGACCAAACTCGACACCGACGGGATCAAGACCCGCGTGATCGACCTGCGCTGGCTCTCACCGCTCCCCGGCTCGGCCCTGCTGGACGCGGTGGCGGGCTGCAAGCGCATCCTCATCGTCGACGAGACCCGCCACTCCGGCGGCGTGGCCGAGGCGCTGATGGCGCTCTTCACCGAGCACACCGACATTCCTCACAGCCGCCTCACCGCCACCGACAGCTTCATCGCAACCGGCCCGGCCTACGCCGCCACGATGCCCTCGGCCGACTCCATCCTCTCCACCGCGCGCACCCTCTGCGACGACTAGGCGCCCCCCGGATTTCATCGTTCCAAAAATACTCGAAATCGCCACGCGGGCCACAGGGCGCAAGGCCCGCCCTGTTCATCCGGGCCTTCGGACGATGGCACCGCCGCGATACAGTCGTAAATACCGACGTGATACCGACGCGGTTTTCGGCTGTTCCGCCCCGTTAACCTTCGAGTCGCGCGGTCAGGCCAACCCCGGCAGCCACAGCACGATAATCGGAAACGCCACCAGCAACCCGATCGTCACCGCATCGGCGATGAAGAACGGCATCACGCCCTTGAACACGTCCTGCACGCTCAGGTCCGGCCGCACCCCCGCCACCACGAAACAGTTCAGGCCGATGGGCGGTGTGATCAGACAGAACTCCGCCATCTTGACCACCAGGATCCCGAACCAGATCGCGCACATCTCGCCCGACATGCCGAACGCGCTGTCCTCGACGCTGACGAACTCGCCGCCGTTCAGCGCCATGACCGCCGGGTAGACCACCGGCAGGGTCAGCAGCAGCATCCCGATCGCGTCCATGAACATGCCCAGCACCGCATAGGCCAGCAGGATGCAGATCAGGATCAGCATGGGCGACACGGTCAGCGAGGTGATCCAGTCGGCAAACGCCCCCGGCAGGTCCGCAAACCCAAGGAATCGCACGTAAATCAGCACACCCCAGATGATGGTAAAGATCATCACCGTCAGCTTCGCCGTCTCGATCAGGGCCGATTTCAGCTCCCCCAACCGCATCCCGCGCCACAGCGCCATCAGGAACACGATGAACGCCCCCACCGCGCCGCCTTCGGTGGGCGTGCCCCAGGCATCGCCGAACGGGTTGTAGACGAAGAAGATGATGATCACGACCACCGCCAAGATGGGCAGCGCGGCGGGCAACGCCGCGAATTTCTCGCGCAAGGTGAACCCGCCCACCGGCGGCCCCACGGACTTGAAAATGACCGCGATCCCGATGATCAGCGTGGCATAGACGATGGCCGAAAACGCCCCCGGAATGAAGCCCGCCAGCAAGAGTTTGCCCACGTCCTGCTCCACGATAATCGCGTAGATCACCAGAATGGCAGAGGGCGGAATAAGGCTCGCCAGCGTCCCCCCGGCGGCCACGACGCCGGCAGCGAACTGTTTGTTATACCCGATCTTAAGCATTTCGGGGATAGCTATACGGGCAAACACCGCCGCCGTGGCCACCGACGCGCCCGACACCGCCGCGAAACCGGCAGTGGCGAACACCGTCGACACGGCCAGTCCCCCCGGCACCCAGGCGATCCACCGCTTGGCGGCCTCGAAAAGGGCGCGTGTCAGGCCGGCGTAATAGGCCAGGTACCCGATCAGGATGAAGGTCGGGATCAGGGAAAGTGCGTTCGCCGACACCTTGGAATGCGGCACCTGACCGGCGATCTTCACGCTGATCTCGATCGCCTGCCACAGCCGGGCCGGGTCATAATCAAACCCGTTCCAGCGCAGCCAGACAAGGCCCAGAAACCCCGCCAGCCCGGCGGCGAAGGCCACGCGCATTCCGATGACCACCATCACCAGCATGAAGCCCGTGGTCCAAAGGCCGATCGTGATCGGATCCATCAATCGCGCCCTTCCAACTGCTCGGCCTCAAGCGCCGCCTGCTCGGCCACCGACAGCGCCAGCGGCACCGCGACGGGCCGCTCCAGCCCCCGCACCATCGCCCGGCCATACCCCACGGCCTGCAACACCAGCCGCACCACCAACACGCCCAGCGCCACCGGCACCACCAGCTTCGCCGGCCAGACCGGCAGGCCGATGTCGATCGTACTGTCGCGCGAACACAAGGGCCGCGCGCAATCGAACGATCGGTCGAAATGCGCCCAAGACCCCCAGACCAGCGCGACGATCAGCACCAGCACCAGCAGCACCGTCAAAAGCTCCAGGAACCACAGCAGGCGCCCGCTCAGGTTGCCGATCAGGATGTCCATGCGGATATGTCCGCCCTCGCGCTGAACATAGGACACACCCATGATCGCAATCAGCGGCATCAGCACCTCAATGTAATCGACATATCCCGCCAGCGGCGCGTCGAAAAACTTGCGGCCCGACACCGAGTAAGCCGCTAAAAACATAAGGGAAAACGCCGCGACCCCGCTCAATAGCGCCATGAAACGCTCCAAGGGGAGCAGTGCACGGTCCAGCCGGCTCAGCAGGCTGCTGTCGCTCAGAACGGTCGATGCACCGGCCATCCTATCCTCCCCCGTAAAAAAGCCGACACCGCCCGGCTGCGCGCCGGGCGGTGCAGGTCATGCGCGATCAGTTGGTGGCGCGATGCTCTTCGAGTGTGCTCTGCACGAGGTCGTAAAGCTCCTGGCCCGGCAGGCCCTGCGCTTCCATCTCCTCGATCCACGCTTCACGCGCGGGGTCCGCGGCCTGGGCCTTGAACTCTTCCTTCACGCTGTCCGAAATCATCACCTTCTCGACGCCTTTCTCTTCCAGAACGCTGTCCCAGCGCTTCAGAAGCTCGCCGTAATTGGCCAGGTAATGGTCCAGCGCCTCGGGCACAGAGCTGTCCAGCGCCTCGCGGTGTTCATCGCTCAGCCCTTCATAGGCGTCGATGTTCACCACGACCGGGCAGTTCACCGTGCCGGGGTTCAGGTTGGCCGTCCACCAGTCCGCCTGGTTGATCGTGCCGAACGATAGGTGCGCGTGCTGCGCGAAGGACACCGTGTCGACCACACCCGATTCCATCGCCTGATAGGCCTCGGTCGCCGTCACGGATGTCGGCACCGCGCCTACCGCCTTGAACGCCTCGCCAAGCCCGCCGGTGGCGCGCACGCGCATCCCTTCGAAGTCGGCCAGCTCGTCGCGCGGCTCGCCCGTGCCCACAAGGTTGTATTGCGGCATCGGCGAGGTCATCAGCAGCTTTGCGTTCCACTGCGCCATTTCCTCGGCGGCGGCGGGGTGATTGTAGACCGCCGTCGAAACCGCCAGCTCTTCCTCCAGGTCGCTGACCCCCAGGAACGGCAGCTCCAGAACGGTGATCACGCGGTTCTTGTCGGGGTGATAACCCGCGCAGAACTGGGCCATCTCGAAGGCGCCGATGGAGATCCCGTCAAGGTTTTCCTTGTTGTTCGACAGCCCGCCATAGCTGACGTTCATGGTGAATTCGCCGTTGGTCTTCTCGGCGACCAGCTCAGCCAGCTTTTCGACGTGCTCGGTAAAGGCGCGGCGCTTGCCCCAGACGGACACGTTCCATTCCACCGCCAGGGCCTCTCCGGCAAAGGCAAAGGACAGCGCGGCGGTGACGCCGGCTCCGATCATCTTGTTCATTGGTTTTCTCTCCCTGTTTGTGCCGGGAATACTAAGTGTCTCGATCCATGACGCAACAGGGTATTTTTGGGTAGGTCCTCAACAAACCGAAAGAGCCGCCCCAATTGGGACGGCTCTGCCTGTAACGTCGGTGCGTCGTTCGCTGCGTCTTATTCCGCTGCGTCGCGCCGCGGCAGCACCCAGTCCGGGCGCGGGAAATGGCAGGTGTAACCGGCCGGGAACCGTACAAGGTAATCCTGGTGTTCCGCCTCGGCCTCCCAGAAATCGCCCACCGGCTCGACCTCGGTCACCACCTTGCCCGGCCAGATGCCGGAGGCGTTCACATCGGCAATCGTGTCCTCGGCCACGGCTTTTTGCTCGTCGTTCACATAGTAGATCGCCGAACGATAGCTCATGCCCACATCGTTGCCCTGCCGGTTCAGCGTGGTCGGATCGTGGATCTGGAAAAAGAATTCCAGGATCTCGCGATAGCTGATCTTGTCGGGATCGAACCAGATCTCGATCCCCTCGGCATGGGTGCCGTGATTGCGGTAGGTGGCGTTGGGCACATCGCCCCCGGTGTATCCCACACGGGTCTTGCCCACGCCGGGCATCTTGCGGATCAGCTCCTGCATTCCCCAGAAACATCCGCCTGCTAGCACTGCGCGTTCTTCAGACATCACACGTCCTCCACTTGATCCAGATAATCACCATAACCCTCGGCCTCCATTTCGTCGCGCGGAATAAACCGCAAAGAGGCCGAGTTGATGCAATAGCGCAGCCCGCCCCGGTCCTGCGGCCCGTCGGGAAAGACATGGCCAAGGTGGCTGTCGCCATGCGCGCTGCGCACCTCGGTGCGAACCATGCCCAGCGAGTCGTCGCGCAGCTCGGTCACGTGCGCCGGCTCGATCGGCTTGGTAAAGCTGGGCCAGCCGCAACCGCTTTCGAACTTGTCGGACGAGGCGAACAACGGCTCGCCCGAAACGATGTCCACATAGATGCCCGGTTCCTTGGTGTCGTTGTATTCCCCGGTGAACGGCCGCTCGGTGCCATTCTCCTGCGTGACGCGGTATTGCTCCGGCGTCAGCCGTGCCACCGCGTCCTGCGTCTTTTGATAGGTCATGGGTGCCCCCGACGTTTTGCTTTCTCTACGAAAAATGGCCTGTCCCCGGCGCATTGCAAGACCCGAACGCGCAGGCGTGATTGAACCGAAACACATCTGTGTCCGACCCATGATCACACGATCACAAAAGGAGACCGATCATGACCCACCGCCGCACGCCCGCGCCCGCACGGACCGCCCCAAGCGCCGAACCCGGCCTAAAGGTCCACACCCAGTTTCTGCCGGTCGACCGGGCCACCCAAATTCGTCTGCAACAGTTCATCTGAATTGGTTCGCGGGTAAGCCGCGCGCAATCCGATTCACGCCCGATGCCGCAATCCGGCCCGCATACCTCGCCAGCGGTGACCCGCCTACGTATCAGCCACCCTTTGCGCGACAGTCGCTCTACATGGTACGATGTCGCCCGAGCAGAAAAATCTTAGAGGGTAGTCCCATTTCCCTGTCATCGGTTCTTGTCGTAGAAGACGATCCGGTAATCCGTGTCGGTTTGGAAATCGCGCTAAGCGATGCCGGGGTTAAGTCGTTGCGCAGCGTCAGCTGCTATCAGGACGCGCTTGCCGCGATAAATGCGGATAAGTTCGACTACTGTATCCTCGACCTCGACCTGGGTAACACCTTTTCCGGCGCTTATCTGAACGAACCCGAAGGCAAGCGTCTGTTGGCCGTGCTGAAATCCCGCGGCGTGTCCACGGTGATTTACAGCGGCATCCTGGGCGAGCAATCCCGTATGCACGACATCGACCCGTCCGCGATCGCCATAGACAAAACGGAACCCGCCGAACTCGTGATCGAAACCCTCTCGCGGATGCCAAAGGCTCTTGCCGCGAATAACACGCACAGGTCAGTGCCGGACGCTCCCTAGAAACTGCTCAAGCTGCGCTTCGGTATAGGGTTTTTCAATCACAAGGACCTCGTCCAGATCGCGCGGCAGATATTGTCGGCCATGCGCCGTCAGGAACGCAAACTGCACGCCCTCATGGAAAAGCCGCCGCGCCAGGTTCGAACTGTTCATGTTCTTTCCCAGGTTGAAATCGACGAACGCCGCATCGGGAAGCGATGCATCACAGCTTTGAATTGCCGGTGCCTCCGCGCTGAACGGGCCGACGACTTCGTGCCCCATCAGCTCCAGCATTTCGGCAAGATCGACCTGCAAAAGCGGATCGTCCTCCACAACAAGAACCTTCATGGTGGTTCCTTCCCGGCGTAGTTCTACGCCACATGCGCTAGGGATATCCTGACATGAATACCCGTATCGTGATAGTCGATAGTCACGTCTGCACCTTGCGCCGCAAGGATGCGGGTCAGCAGTGTGGTGCCAAACCCGCCCGTGGTTGGGGTCTTAACGCCCGACAGGCCCGATTCGATCCAGTCTATCTGTAATCCACCCTCGGTCGTCCATCTGATATCAAGCTGCCCGTCCTCGTTCGCAAGCGCCCCGTACTTGCTGGAATTGGTTGTCAGTTCGTGGAATCCCAGCGCCAGCGTCTGCACAAGGCTCGGCGGCAGTTCGACATAAGGACCGTCCACATGGATCGCTTCGACGCGACTGGCGCGGTACGGGTCGATCTCGGTCTCGACCAGCTGTTGCAGTGACATGCCCTGCCATTTGGCATCCGCCAGCTGCCGGTGTGCCGCCGCCATCGCACGTATGCGGGACTGAAGCGAATCGCGATACTCCTCCAATGTTTTCGAGGAACGCCCGGTCATCCGCGTGATGGTCGAAACCGTGGCCAGGATGTTTTTCACCCGGTGATCCAGCTCGGCCGAGATGACAGCCAGCCTTTGCGCTTCCGCCTTTCGCTCGGTGATATCCAGGTTCAGCCCGACCCAGGATGTTATCCTGCCCCACGCGTCGCGTATGGGCCGCCCCAGGGCCAAGGTATGATATGTCTTGCCATCCTTGCCGATGATATCCAGCTCGCGTTCCCACGGAGTTCCCGTCCGCAGCGTGTCCTGCCACAGCTCCCGGACCTCCTCGCGCATACCCGGGGCGACACATGCGATCAGGCCGTCTGTTTGGGCTTCCGCCAGGGTCTTGCCGACCAGATCCAGGAAAGCGGGGCTGACATAGGTCAGCGTCCCCTCGGCATCGTTGATCCATACACCGAACGGGATGGATTCACCCAGAGTGCGATACTGGTCGAACCGTTCGGCCAGGTCGCGCTCCAGCCGTTTGCGCTCGGTCACATCCAGAGCGGCGGAAAAGAACCCGGTCACCTCTCCCGACCCATCACGCCGCGGCGCATAACTGACCAGCACGTCGCGTCTCTCGCCGGTGGGCGCCGCGCCGATCGTCACTTCAAAGTTCTGCTCTTCACCGCGAAGCGCGCCGGCGACATGTGGCGCAACTAGCTTGTACGCCTCCGGGTTCACCAGGTCCGAAACCCGCATTCCCTCGATCTCGTCTGCCGTCCGGCCCCAGAACTCGTAGGCTTTGTTGACGAACTCATACCGTTGGTCGGCATCGATCACCGCGAACAGGATCGGCAGGCTGTCGGCCATGTCGCGCAGCTGACGGCGCTCTTCCTCGATATTTTCCATGGCCCGGCTGCGCGCGATCATCAGCCACAGAACATTCGATGTCGCCTGAAGAAAGTTGATGTCGTCGGCGTCGAAACCACAGCGGTCGGGGTCGCTCTCATGCACCCCCAGAACGCCCCACGGCGCGTCGTTCGGTCCGATGATGACGCTTGCACCGCACAGGATGTGGTGATCCTTCAGCAATCTCGGCGCTGTGAACCGCCTTTCCTCGCGGAAGTCCTTGACCACCACCGCGCTGCGCTGTTGCAGCGTATAGCCTGCTTGGCTTTCGATGCCCGTGCCGACAGTCGATTCCCCCACCGTGGCCTCGGTCCAGCCGACGCCCGCGCGCAGCGTCAGCCGTCCGCCATCGGGCTCAAGTTGAAGCACCTTGGTGAATCGCACGTTCATGTGCTCCGACAGCTCGCGCACCGCCAGGTCCAGAACATCCTGAAGCTCGGCACCCGACAGCGCCAACCGGCCCAGGTCGGCCACGGCCTCCTGCTGCGCCTCGCGACGGCGGGCGGAGGCACGGGCCTCTTGCAGGTTGGTGACATCCGTGTACGACACCACAACGCCCTTGATCAGGTTCTCGGATGTCCGGTAGGGACGCAGGCGGCGAATGCGGTGCCTGCCGTCGTCGGTACTGATCTCGGCCTCCAGGTCGACCAGTCTTTCAAGGCAGGTGCGCGCGTCGTCTATCAGGTTCGGGTCCTGAATCCGCATCACGATATCTTCGACCGGTCGCCCGATATCGCCATCAATGATACGCATCACGTCCTTCATCGCCGGCGTAAAGCGCCGGATCATCAGATCGGTATCCAGGAAAATCACCCCGATATCGATCGAGGTCAGTAGGTTGTTGAGGTCATTGTTGGTCTGTTCCAACTCCTCGATCTTGTCCTCGAGCTGGCTGTTGACCGTCGACAGCTCCTCGTTGAGCGATTGCAGCTCCTCGCGCGAGGTCTCCAGTTCCTCGTTGGTGGACTGAAGTTCCTCGTTCATGCTCATGACCTCTTCGTTCGAGGCCTTCAGCTCTTCGTTCGAGGTCTCCATCTCCTCGATGATCGATTGCAGGTCTTCGCGCGTCGATTGCAGCTCGTATTCCAGCGTCTCGACAGCATCGCGCTCATCCGGCTCGGCCGCGTCCCGCGCCTTGGCACGGGCCTCTTCCTCGGCCTCCTTGTCGCGCTTTTCCGACGCATCCTCGAAGCGGACAAGATAATTGGGCTCGCCATCGCTGCCGCCGACCTCTTCGGCTGAAATCCGAACGCTGATCTGGCCGTCGCCGCGCGGCACATTCAGCGCAAGCGACTCCGCGCCTTCCCCGCCGGACCGGATCGCGTTCAGCACCGTGCGCAGCTTGCTTCGCAATTCGGGCAACACGATATCAGGCAGCCGGCTGGTCGGCTCGCCGGTAGGGAATTGCAGGTAGTCGCGCACCGCTCCGTGAAAATACAGCACCTCAAGGCTTTTATTCGCGACGACGCAAGGCGGTACGAAACGCTCCATCAACTGGCGTCGCGCGGTCTCGGCAACCGGCGCGAACGAGCGCGTGTGCGACGGCAGTTTCGGCCCGTCATTCGACCCGCTCGGCGCAACCGGAAGCTTACTGGGCCGCACCCGGCCGGTGAGCGCCTTGCGATAGATCCGGTTGCTTTTGTCGACCGCCGTGAACAGGCGCCCCGGACGCTCCGCGCTTTCGGAATTGCCCAGGAAAAGATGCCCGTTCTCGGCCAGGGCGAAATGGAACATCTCGATCATGCGCTGCTGCACGTCGGGCTCCAGATAGATCATCACGTTGCGGCAACTGATGACGTCCAGGCGCGAAAAGGGCGGGTCCGAGATCACGTTCTGCTGGGCAAACACAACCGTTTCGCGCAACCGCTTGCTGACCAGGAATGTGTCATCCTCTTCCGCCACGAAGGCCTTGCGCATCCGCTGGGGAATATCGGACAGTGCGGCGGTCGGGTAGCGGCCGCTTCGCGCAAGTTCGATGGCTCGCGAGTTGAGGTCCGTGGCGAACACCTGCACCGGAAAATCTGCACGACGCTGGTCCAGCCGTTCGCATATCACCATCGCCAGCGTATAGGCTTCTTCCCCGCTGGCACACCCGGGCACCCAGGCCCGGATCGTATCCTTCTTCTTTTTGCCGTCCAGCATCGGCTCTATGACCTTGTCGGCCAAAGCCTCCCACGCCTCGGGCTCGCGGAAAAAGCGGGTCACGCCGATCAGCAGGTCGCGGAACAGGCGATGCACTTCCTCGGGTGTTTGGTTCAGGTACACAACATAGTCTGACAATTCCCGGAACTGCCCCAGCCCCATGCGCCGCTGGATCCGCCGCTCGATCGTGCCACGCTTGTAGTCTCGAAAGTCGTAGTCTGTCTGAGACTGCAAAAGCCGCAGAACCTCGCTAAAGTCATCCGGCGTCTGTTCCGACAGCGGCGTGCCGGTATCGGTCTCTTCGCGCAGGTAAGGGTGATCGAAGAACTGTTTCAAACGCTTCGGCATCTCGGCGACCGGCAGGATGAAATCCACAAGTCCCGTGTCGGCGGCGCTGCGTGGCATTCCATCATGTTCGGCCCCGGCAGCGTCCTGTGCCATGACCATGCCGCCGACCGCTTTGATGTCGCGTAGTCCCAGCGTGCCGTCGCTGCCCGTGCCGGACAAAACGATACCGATCGCCTTTTTCCCGCGCTCCTCGGCCAGCGACCGGAAAAAATAGTCGATCGCCATGCGCATACCCCGCTGCTCGACCGGCTCATCCAGGCAAAGCTTGCGGTCGATCAGGCGGATGAACTTGCCCGGCGGGATCACGTAAACAGTATTGGGTGCCAGCAGCATGTCATCCTGGGCCTGCACCACGGTCATCGAGGTTTGTCGCGCCAGCAGATCCGCCATCATGCTGGGATGGTTCGGGTCCAAATGCTGGATCAGGATATAGGCGGCACCGGTATCGCCTGGCAAAGCGCTCAGGAATCGCTTGTAGGCCTCCAGCCCCCCGGCGGATGCACCGATTCCGACGATTGGAAAGTCCTCGTGCTCTGCCATGCGCCCTCCTGACAGGTGAAGCCTATCGGAAATCGGTTCGCTTAAACAACGTGTTCTTGATCCGCGAAGTCTGTTTCATGATGCGCCGGAGGACGTTTCACCCCCGCATCATTTCAAGCGCATCCCCTTCGGGTGCCGATGGGCCTGCCAACTCGCGGCGCAGCAGCGCCACGTTACGCCGGTGGGACTTGAAGAAAAGGTCGAATGCGTCCCCGATCACGGGAATGCCGCCCAGGACCGTGTCGATCCCGGTATTCAGCGCCATGCGGCCCAGAACACGTTTGCGCGCGCCCATCCGGTGCCCCTCGACGACGATCCACGCACCGGGCCCAAGCGTGATCAGGTCGCCGACCCCCGGGATCAGCCCCAGGATCGAGTCCCACCCGACGGGGATGCCCAGCACCGGTATCCGGAACTTGCTGTCCAGAGTGTTGGCCAGACGATCCAACCGGGCGAATCGCGCGGTTCGGTCGTCGTCCGTCATCGCGGAGCGCCGCGCTCTGACCCTTCATTCAACCGCCGGGGCGCGATCCGCACGGGTTGCCGCACCCCAAGGCGGGCCAGGACCATCGCGACGGATTGCAGCAGAAACATTGAAATATCCTTTCACGGGCTTGGGCCTGCCAGCTATGCAGACCTGCACGATCAACGTGCAGGCTCGGCCCGAGGTTCCGTGCCGCAAATCCGCGCGTGCGCTGCGTCCGCGTCAGGGCGGCGGCTGCTGCAACAGGTTCACAGCCGCGATCAGCATATCCTCGTTGACGCCCAGCACGTCGCGGCGCGTCGGGAAATAGCGCTGCGTCGCCGTCGCGCCCAACCCCTCCAGCGGCAGCCCCCGGTTCGGCCCGGCGCGCAACGCGCGGCGCACGGCCACGCGACAGTCCATGCCCACAGGCAGATGCGGAATGGGCGGCAGACCGGCCTCGGCGGCAAAGCCCGAAATCTGCGACAGGCTCCAGACATTCGCGCCGCCCGCTCCGGTCGTCGGATCAAGCCCCAGGATATGACCCAGGCGATTGTCCTCGAACCCGGCCACGAAGTAATCCGTCGTGGAATAGCTCAGAGCGTCGATCACCACCACGACCGGCCCGCCATAGCTGTGTTCCAGCCCGGCGTAATGCTCGGGGTCCGACAGCTCGAACCCTTGCGAGAACCCCTGGCCCGTCTCGTAGACCATCTCCAGCGAGCGGTGCCAGCGTTCGAAAAACGGGATCGCCCCCGACATAGTTCGCAAGGGGCGGCTGGCGCGAAACACGTTGCGCGTGGGCTCGATCGCCCGGTCGGTGATCATGTGCAGCAGCGCCTCGCCCGCCGGAATGGTCCCGCCGGGATTGCCGCGCACGTCGATGATCAGCCCCGCGGGCGGCATCTGGCGCAGCACTTGTGCCATTTCCTCGGCAAAGCCGCGCACATCCGGCACCGAGAACGAGAACAGCCGCAGATACCCATAGGCCCGCCCGTCATCCAGCGTCAGCGTCGAGGCGCTTATCAGGTTCTCCAGACCGGCCGAGCCGTCCAGCGGTTCCGACAACAACCCGCCGTGCCGCCCCTCACGCTTGCGGATCACACTGGCGCGACGGGGCTTTGCGAAGATGTCCTTCAAGCCGGTGTTGATGATCTCGGTGCCCTCATCAAGCCCCACCATCGCCGCCAAGGGCGTGGTCATCGCCGCCCCCGACAAAAGCCCGCCCGCCCCGCCGCCGCCGTCGGGCGCCAGCGCGATGCGCCAGTTCAGGCTGATATGCCGCCGCTCGCCCTTGAGCGAGATGTAGCTCAGCGTCACCCAGTCCTCCTGCGGCATCTGCATGTATCCCAGCGCCCGCAGCGTCAGGCTGCGCTGGGCCAGCGCGATGCGGGCATAGGGGTTCGACCCCGGCGTGCTCCATGAAAACTGGTTGATCAGATGGGCCACGGGCGTGCCGTTCCAGTGCGTGACCTCGACGCCCACCTCCAGCTGGTCGTCCGGCACCTCGCCCGCGATCCGGGTGACCAGCAGAACGCGCCGCCCGCCCTCGTAGCAGCTTTCCAGCACCACCGGCAGAAAGGCGATCATCCGGTTCAGCGGGTCGGGCAGGCGGAGCGCGGTGTGGCGGTCGCGCAGCTTGGTGAAGACCGAATTCAGCCGGTCCAGGAATTCAAGATTGTTGAGGTATAGCGGCGCGTCATCGGCCAGAAGCTCCAGCTCGCGGTCGGGGTTGATCGCCATCGCGCCCACCTTCTGCGGCAGGTGCACGTAATAGTCCCGCAGAAGGTCGCGCAGGCCGCTGGCCGTGTTGCGCCGGTCGTCCGCCGTCATCTGGACGTCGAAATCCCGCATCGTCCAAAGGTCGAACTCCTGGTACCCGGTCTGCGGCATGGCGCTCTCCTCGCTCTCAGGCCGGGGGTCCGCTCAGCGCGAACTCACCGACCGATCCCTCTCGTTCCATCCGGCAGCCGGTCAGCCGGGCGAAGACCTCGATCGAGCCCAGGCCCAGACCGCAAGGCGACAGCCCCATCGCGGTGGCGGCCAGGTAGAAGGCCATGTAGATCGCCCCGGCGTTCTTCAGCTGCGTGGCATAGGCCATGCCCGAGTATTTCCAGCTGACCCGCTGGAACCTTGACCCAAGCGTCAGCACCGCGTCGGGCACTGTCGTTCCGGCCATGGCAGTGCTTGCCTGCCCGATCATCGCCTCGCACTCGGCGTTCCACGGGCGGACCTGCAACAGTTCGTGAGTGGTGGCGGCGTAAAAATAAAAACCAGGCGGCAATCCCGCGACTTCGCGCGCCGTGACCCAGACGTCCTGCTCATAGCTGCCCCCGCCCGACGGGTAGGGGCGCGCGGTGAAGTCTCCCGCCTCGCTTTCAAAGCTGCGGGTGATCCGCGCCGTGCGCCACAGGAAGGTGCCAAGCTCCTGCAAGGTCAGATGCCGCCGCAACTGCGGTCGGACCGAGGCGCGCGCCGCGATGACTTGCGACAGGCTGGGATCGGTGGCCGCCATCGCCGCCTCGTCCGGCACGGGCAGGGGCACGCGGGCCGTGTGCTCCGGCTCCGGGCGGATGGCGGGCACCGGGTCGACGATGTTCTTGAATCGGAAATCCCCGCCGATCGGCTGATCGTGCCGCCCCAGACGCGCCCGGACATGCATGACCAGATCATGCACGCTCCATTGCCGCAGCACCGGGTCGCGGTCCTCGGCGCTCAGCCCCTCGGCGTCCAGCGGACAGATCAATCCGGCCGCCAGAAGCATCGCCAGGATCGGCTTGCATTCCTCTTCGGTGATCCGCGCCCGGTGAAACGCGTCCAGCCCCGCGCCCGAACCCAGCAGGGCAAGGCTGCGCATCGCGGTGGTGCTGCGCGCGTCGGTCGCGATATGGCAGCGAAACCGCGACAACGGGCTTTCCAGGATCAGGCCGCCCTCCGCCGGCAACCGCCCAGGCGAGATGCCGTCATCGTCCATCCGCACCTGCGCGAAGCGCGACAGGCGGTACACCGTATCGGGATCGGCCTCCGCGCCTGAAATCGCCGGCCCCGCCGCGACCGGCATCAGCCGAAACAGCGCCTCGCCCGCATCCTCGGTGGTGGCGTAGGCCAGCATCCGGTGCGCCGCCAACGTGTCCAGCGTGCGGCTGGCGACCACGGCGGCCAGCGGCTCGTCGCCCTGCATGGCCTCCAGCACCAACGCATCGACCGCGCTTCGGGCGACCGGCGCGCGCAGCATGTCCGCCAGCGCGACCGCCGTGTTCGGCGCGGACGTTCCGATGCTGGCCAGAACCTCGTCCAGCACCGCCGTGGGGTCGGCCGGGGACTGCGGGTCGGCATTGCGTCCGGGCGGTCGGCAAAGGCTCATGAACATCGCGGCATCCTCACAGGAACATCGCGATGGGGTTCAGCGCGGCCTCGTCCAGCGGCGCCTTCAGATCCCCCATCCTGACCGGCACGTCGTAAAGCCGACCCGGCGCATACCGCGCCCAGAAATGCCGTAGGCCCGGCGCCATGACCTTGACCACCGGCAGGCCCACATCGGCACGGGTCTGGTCCAGAATCAAAAGCTCGTGTCCGGCCCTTTCGATCGCGCCGATCGCCTCGGCCAGCAGGTCCGATATCGTCCCGCCCGTGCGGTCTGCCTGCGCGCCAGGATCGAACACGGCCTGCCCCTTGGGCTGAATGTAGGGCTGGTTCTCGTAGGTGGCGGTATGCCACCAGTGCAGGCATTCGGGATCGTCGAACGCATAGCGCGTGGTGCCATCCTCGGCCACGTCGAGAACCGCGGGCATGAACTGGTTCATCTCGGTGATCGCCCGCAGAATTCCCGTCCGCGCATCCAGATGCGCGCCGAACCCCATGACAATATCCTCGGTCGGCCCATAAGTGCGCCGGTTCAGGCAGACATAGGACGGAATGCCCAGGTCGGTTGTCAGATCCAGCACCCAGAACTCGCGCCCGATCCGGGCGAACCAGTCCTGCATCTCGGCGATGAACGGATCATCCATCGCCGCCAGGTCGACCTGCGGCCGCGGCACCCGGTTGTACCACCAGACCGCGACGCTGTCGCGCTCGACCAGTTCGAACAGACCCTGCAGCACCGCATCCTCATAGGACGCGCCCGCCGCGCAGCCATTGCTGTCGGCCCAGCTGGTGAACCGCGCGCCTTCCACCGGGTAGCTGTAGAACATCAGGCTGGCGGGCAGATACTTGATGCGCTTCTCGGTATGCGACCAGACCGGCGTCCAGTCGGTGACCTCGGTGTCTTCCAGCCAGTAGGGCACCACCTGGAACTGGCTGCCACGGGCGTTCCACGCGTCGCGCTCGCGGTACTGCCGTTCCGAGTACAGCATCAGGTCATTGGGGTGGATGCCGGCATCGCCAAACTGCCGCAACGTGCCGCGCAGAATGACCTCCTCGCCGCGATACTTGCCGCTGTAACGCTCCAGCGCCTCGCAAAGGGCCGATGTCCGCGCCTGCTGGTCCGTGCGCCCCTTGCCCGAAGAATAGCTGCGCAGGTTCTGCTTCAGCCCCATCAGGGCCATCGGCGCCACCGCAAGGTTGTTGCCGGCGCTGTAGGACCGCAGCGGCGTCTGCCCGTTCCACTGGCTGGGGATCAGTTCCTTGACGATCCCGGTCAGCGGGCTGATCAGCGGGCTGTAGCGGGCCAGCGTCTGCGCGGCACTGGCGCTGCGCTCGCCGTTCTCGACCCCCTTGACCGACCGGAACGCGCGAAATTCGGTCGGCGCGCCGCCGATCCGGCCAATTTCGGGGTCGCCGCAACAGCGGCATTGCGGCCGGGCCAGCAGCGGGTGCTGCCGCCGCGACAGGGCCATCGGGTCAAGCTCCTGAATCCGCCCTTCCAGGTCGGTGTTGCGGCCCGACTGCACTAACCGCGCCAGTTGCACCGCCGCCGCGCTCAGCGCCTGCGCGACAAAGGCCTGCGGCCGCGACACCGGCCTGTCCGGCGGGCCCGCGATCCCCAGCCGCCGCGACAGCATCAGCTCGACCTCCCGGTTCTCGGCAAGCCGCGTGCGCAGGCACTCCCAACAGCCGGTCGCGCCCGGCACGAAAAGCGGCCCCACCAACGGCTTCAGCCCGGCGGGCCGCACCAGAAGCCACGGTTTGCCCTGCGCGTGGAAATATCCATTCCACTCTGCCAGCCGCGGATCGAGATAATCATCCGCAAGCACTAGTCCCACCGCACCGTCCGTGCCCTCGGACGCCACCTGCAACCCCATCGAGCCAAGCCATGTCGTCACCGCCGCGGGATCGGTTTCACCCAGCGTGACAACCTGGATCGGAAAGGCCGCGGCCCTGTCACGCGCGATGCGGGTGTCGATCCCGACGCTGGACCAGAACAGCGCCTCGTCCGGCGCGGCGTCGGCGTCGGCCTCTCGCACATGGCCCATCTGCGCCAGGTAATCCAGCGTCTGCGAAACCTCCTCGGGCGCGATCTGACCGGCGAGGCTGGCCACGATCTCGGTCCGCGTGCGCCGACCGTCGATCAAGGACAGGACGGGTGATATGACACCGCCCTCAAGCGCGAAACTCTCGGAGTCCGACAACAGGATATTGCCTTCGCCATGCAAAAGGTAAACGGCGAAATCCTCTCGCAACACGGGTCGGGCAATCATGGCGCACCTCCTTCAGGGCCGCTGTCCGGTCAGGAACATCAAGGCGTGTCGTCGCGGTCGCGGCCGGCCGTGGCCGCAACCGCATCCGCACGTCACCAGCCGTAGCCATAGCCCATGCTGGGCATACGCTCGGCCATGTTGACCGGCATCATGCGCGTGGCGGACATGGCCGCGCCGGGCCGCTGCACCTGAAGCGATTGCAACTCGCTCGATCCGCTGCCGTATGTTCCGGCCGAACCCACCGATCCCGCGCAGCCACCAAAGGTGCCGGCGCTGCCGAACGTGCCCGCCGAGCCCCAGCAATCACCGCTCAGGGGATCACCCGTCATGCCTGCGCCGCCGTCGTTGCCGACACAGCCGCAATAGGTCGCGAAGCTACCCAGTGACGCGCCGGAAAGACGCGTCGACGACATGGCGTTGGTTGCCTGCGTCGCCTGGGTGGCCTGAGTGGCGGTCTGGCACTGCATCGCCTGCGGCATATGCGCCGTCTTCATCTGCAAATGCGCCCCGGCACAGCCATAGGTGCCTGCGCAAGCGAAGGTTCCGGCGGTGCCGCCCACGGTGCCCAGCGACCCGGCCGATCCGACCGAGCCCACACAATCGCCGGACACCGGCGCGCGGGCCGTGGCGTTCATCGCAGGCTTCTGCAAGGTCGCGCTGGTCACCATCGACGCCGTCGTCTGCACGCAGGGCGTCAGGCAGAAATCGGCCGTCTTCATGTTGACGTGCAAGTCCGACGATCCGCCGCTGCCATATGTCCCGGCCGATCCGATGGACCCCGCGCAGCCGCCAAATGTCCCGGCACTGCCGAAGGTTCCGGCGGAGCCCCAGCAATCGCCCGACATCGGCGCCGCGTAAGAGCCACCCGACAGCCGGGTCGATATCGGGCCGGGGTTCGTCAGTACGCTACCGGATGTTGCTTGCGGCCCGCTGGTGACCTGCGATCCCGTGGTCACCTGCGTCGCGGTCGTCGGTACCGGCGTGGTCAGGCATTGTTGAGTCAGCCGCGTCGCCGTCGTCAATTCGGTCGGCTTGATGCTGGCCTGGGTCATCTCGCATTGCCGGATCGTCGCAACCGTTGGCTTGATCGAGGCCTGCGACGCATTGGTCGCCTCGCAAGGCGCCTGCGCCCCGGCGCTGCCGTAGGTTCCGGCGGTCGCGAAGGTCCCTGCCGTGCCTCCAACCGAACCAAGAGAGCCGGCCGTTCCGATCGAGCCAACGCAATCGCCGGAAAGTGTCGAAGAAGTTCCTGAAGTCTGCATGGTATATCCCGTCGTAAAAGCTGTTGTTGCAATTGTCGTCGCTGCCGGCGCCTCTTGGTTGGTGTCGTCGCCGGGCTCTGCCGGCTTTTGGTCCTGGTCCTCGGACCCGGTCGGCGCATTGGCGCTGCCGCCGCCAGCCTGCGGTTGCCCCGACGCAAAACAGGCCCCGCAAAAACCGCTGGCCACGCAGCCTTGCGTCACCGCGCAAGCCTGGCAGGCCCCGGACCCGGCGGTCATCCCGCCACTGCCCTGGTTGACCGCGTCCTGCCCCGGCATCACGCCCTCGCCTGATGCGGGCGGCTTGGTGGCCGCGTCGATCATCTCAAGCGCGTCCGAATAGGTGGGGATCAGGTCGTCCTCGGGGTCGATGCCGCTGATGTCCGAAACTCCGAACGCCGCGAACGCCTCGCCAAGATTGTCACGCAGCACGGATGCGAAATCACTGTCCGACGCAGCTCGAGATATGATCCGCGCCCAGACAAGCTGAACCTCCGGGGACGGACCGGCCGCACCCTCGCCAGCGGGTGTTTTCTTACCGCGTCCGGAGGTGTCGGATTTATCGTCAGAAGCTGGTTTTTTTGCCATACGAATGACTCCCTGACTATCAATTTTGGATGGAACCCAAGGCGACCATCTACAGTACAAAACAGAATAAAAATGCGTTTGCGCCAATGCTACGCGTCAAAGCAGATTTGTGTAAAGCATTTTTCAATTTAAGCGTGTCAAGCGCGAAAATTCAAATTCATGGCAATGGGTTACGGAATCACCCAAAAGCAGATTCGCAGTCGCGCCTAGGTAGTTTCCGGCGCGACCCAGCCTCAATTTCAGGCGTCGAAAACGCGTGATATCCTGCGACGAATCTCTGCTGGAAGCCGCCCGGTCAAACCCGACTCTCCGGCAGTCTCCCCGGCAACGGCAAGGCCATGACCTGCCCATACAAAAACCCGGCACCCATGCTGCCGTGTGATAAGGCTATGAATCTTATGAGTTCGGAAATTTGGTGGAGCCTAGCGGGATCGAACCGCTGACCTCCTGCATGCCATGCAGGCGCTCTCCCAGCTGAGCTAAGGCCCCGAACCGACGGCCCGTCTCCGAGCCTTCATTTGCCGCCTTCTAGGTAAAGCGGCAGGCGGGATCAAGTGGAAAATCCCGCCCTCTCACAACTTGGTTCAGCTCTCGTCGTCTTCCGACGCGACGTCCGCGATATCGTCCAGCGACACGTTGTCGTCATCGTCGTCGTCTTCCAGAACATCGTCGCCCAGGTCGACATCGACGTCATCATCATCGTCGTCGATGATTTCATCGTCGACCTCGTTGCCCTTCATCTTCTTGGTCTCGGCATCTTCCGCATCCGCGGTGATCGACCGGCTCTTGCCGGAATGCATCTCGACAACCTCGCCCGTGTAGGGGCTGACGATCGGGTCTTTGTTCAGGTCGTAAAACCGTTTGCCCGTCGTCGGGCAGACGCGCTTCACACCCCATTCTTCCTTGGGCATCCTTATCCCCTTCGGTGTCTGTGGACTTGCAGGCGTTCGACGTCCCCTGCCATAAGACGTATCAGGTGTCAAAGGCATAAAGCGCGGTACGGCGCTGCAAGAGGTGAGCGGCATATGGGGCATCATGTTCTGCCCGGCAACCCCCCGGTCGAAGTAATCCTGCGCCGCTCGGCGCGGGCGCGGCGGATTTCGCTTAGGGTGTCGGGCGTTGACGGGCGCGTGACGCTGACCATGCCCCCCGGCGTCGCCGAACGCACGGCGCTGGACTTCGCCAACGAAAAGGCCGCCTGGCTGCGGGCGCAGCTTTCACGTCAGCCCGACATGACCGAGGTGCGAATCGGCTCGGATCTGCCCGTCGAGGGGCGCCTGCGCCGTCTCTTGCCCGGTTCGGGCCGGCGGATTCAGCTTGCAGACGACACGCTAGCCGTGCCCGGCCCGCCCGAAACCGCGCCCCGGCGGGTACAGGCTTGGTTGAAAACCCGCGCTCGCGATCACCTCGCCGCCGCCTCGGACTACTACGCGCAGGCCGTTGGCCGCGAATATGCCCGCCTGACCTTGCGCGACACGCGCTCGCGCTGGGGGTCTTGCACCCATGATGCCGGCCTCATGTATTCCTGGCGGCTGATCCTCGCCCCGCGCGAGGTGCTCGACTACGTCGCCGCGCACGAGGTTGCGCATCTTGTCGAGATGAACCATTCCCACGCCTTCTGGACCATCGTCGAACGGCTTTGCCCTGATTACGACACGCCGCGCCGCTGGCTGCGGGAAAACGGCGCGGAACTTCACCGCTATCGCTTCGAGTGATGCAACGGGATTGACCGCGGGCCAATCCGTGATCACAAATGCGCCATGAACTTTCCGCCGCGTTCCGAAGCCGGGCTTGTCCCCGCCCCCGGCACCGCCCCGACCGGGTCGGCCCATGACCGCGTCTATCGCGGCCTACGCAGCCGCATCATGCATGGCGAACTACGCCCCGGCCAGGCCCTGACCCTGCGCGGCGTCGGCGCCGAGTACAACGTTTCCATGACCCCCGCCCGCGAGGCCGTGCGCCGTCTCTCCGCCGAAGGCGCCCTGACGGTCAGCAGCTCGGGCCGCCTGGCCGCGCCCGAGCTTGGCAATGAAAGGATCGAGGAACTGGCCGCCCTGCGCGCCCTGATCGAGGTCGAGCTGGCCAGCCGCGCCCTGCCCCGCGCCCACATGGCCCTGATCGACCGGCTGCAATCCATCAACGCTCGGATCACCGATCACATCGCCCACCAGGACGCGGTCGGGTACATCCGCTCGAACCTCGAATTCCACCGCACGCTATACCTGCGCGCCCAGGCGCCCGCGATGCTGGCGATGGCCGAAACCGTCTGGCTGCAACTGGGCCCCACGATGCGGGCGCTCTACGGCAAGCTGCAACAGAAAGAGCCGCCGCGCTATCACCGCCTGATCATCTCGGCGCTCAAGGCCGGCGACGAGCCGGGCCTGCGCCTTGCCGTCCGCTCGGACGTGACGCAGGGGCTGAAGATGCTGCTGGCCTGACGACGCCTCTGGATGCCTGCGCCCTCCGGCCTATCTCCGGCCCATGAACGACCGAACCCGCAACAAGCAAGAGATCTACGACGCCGCCGCCGCGCAATGGTGGTCGGACGATCTGCGCTGGGTGCGCACGCTGAAAAACCTCGTGCCCGCCCGCCTGAAATTCTTCGACCGGCACATCGATTGGGCGGGCAAAAGCGTGCTCGACCTGGGGTGCGCGGGCGGTTTCATGGCCGAGGCCATAGCGCAGCGCGGCGCGCATGTGACCGGCATCGACCCCGCGAAAGAGGCCATCGCCGCGGCCCGGTCCCATGCTGCGCAATCCGGCCTCGACATCCGCTACGACACCGGCGTGGGCGAGGCTCTGCCCTATGACGATGCGGCATTCGACGCTGTCGTCTGCGTCGATGTGCTGGAGCATGTCTCGGATCTGGGGCAGGTCCTGCAAGAGGTCGCCCGCGTCCTGAAACCCGGCGGGCTGTTCCTCTACGACACGATCAACCGCAATATGGTCGCCCGGCTGGCCACCATCACCGTGGCCGAGGATATCCTTGGCCTCTTGCCCAAAGGCACCCACGATCCGGCGATGTTCATCAAACCCGCCGAACTGACGGACGGATTGCAACAGGCCGGCCTGACCCCCGGCAAGATGGCCGGTCTCGGCCCCACCGGCCTGACCCGGCGGCTGGACTTCACCTTCGGCGTGCTGCCGTTCAAGCGGGTGATTTATATCGGCGCCGCCCGCAAACCAGAGGCCACGACATGAATATCCTCGCCCTGCTTCTGACCGCGCTGCTCTTCGGCGGGATGACGCTTTATGCCTTCGGTTTCGCGGCCTTCGTGCTGCGCGCCCTGCCGGAAGAGACGGCGCGCCCACTGATCCGCCGCGCCTTTCCGCATTTCTACCTGTTCGTGCTGGGCACGGCGGCTCTTGCCGCAGTCTGCGCCGCCTTCTCCGACCTTTTGTCCACAGTGATACTCGTCGTTATCGCGCTGACCACGCTTTACGCGCGCCAGTCCCTGATGCCCCGGATCAACGCCGCAACTGACGCCGGTCACACCAAGCGCTTCAAGCTGCTTCACGTCTTCTCGGTACTGATCACGCTGGCCCATATCGCCGGCGCGGCGTGGGCCATCATACGGCTGGGCGTCACGCTTTAGGCGGCCAGCCCGGTCGCGCCCATCTTAAGGAATTTCTCGCGCCGGTCGCGCACCAGCTCCTCGCGTGACAGATCCTTCAAACCGTCCAGCATGGCGCGGATCGCATCACCCACCGACGCCATCGCCCCCGTGGGATCGCGGTGCGCGCCGCCCTTGGGCTCGTCGATCACCCGGTCGATCACCCGCAGCTTCATCAGGTCCTGCGCGGTCAGCCGCAGCGCCTCAGCAGCCTCGCGCATCTTCTCGGAATCCTTCCACAGGATGCTGGCACAGCCCTCGGGGCTGATCACCGAATAGACGGAATGTTCCAGCATGGCCACGCGGTTGGCCGAGGCGAACGCCACCGCGCCGCCCGATCCGCCTTCGCCGATGATCACGCTGACCAGAGGCACACCGGCCTTCAGGCACATCTCGGTCGAGCGGGCAATCGCCTCGCTCTGCCCGCGTTCCTCGGCGCCCTTGCCGGGATAGGCGCCGGGCGTGTCGACCAGCGTGATCACAGGCAGGTTGAACCGGTCCGCCATGTCCATCAGCCGGATCGCCTTGCGATAGCCTTCGGGCCGCGCCATGCCGAAATTGCGCTCGATCCGGGACTTGGTATCGTTGCCCTTCTCGTGGCCGATCACCACCACAGGCGTGTCACCGAACCGCGCCAGACCGCCCATCACCGCCTGGTCGTCGGCAAAGTTCCGGTCGCCAGCCAGCGGCGTGTATTCCTCGAACAGCGCTTCGATATAGTCCTTGCAATGGGGCCGGTTCGGATGCCGCGCAACCTGGCATTTCCGCCACGGCGTCAGGTCCTTGTAAAGGTCGGTCAGCATGGTGGCCGCCTTGCGGTCCAGCGCCCCGGCTTCCTCCTCGACATCCATCCCCTCGGTCGTCCGCGCCATCGCTCGCAGCTCTTCGGCCTTGCCTTCGATTTCCGCCAGGGACTTTTCAAAGTCGAGGTAGTTGGTCATGCCCATGCTCCTGTTTGGCCAACGGGATATATGGAAACGGCCCGGGGGTTCAACAAACTTCGCAAGTTCCGGCTTGCGCGAATCCCGAAAATGGAATTTATTCCCATTTATGGAATCATCTCTCGCCGTCCCGCCCCCGCTGGCCAGACACATCCGCGACCTGCGCCACTCGCGCAACCTCACGCTCGCGGAGTTGGCCACCGCCAGCACCATCAGCCGCGCCAGCCTCTCGCGCATTGAAAATGGCGAGGTCAGCCCGACGGCCGACACCCTTGCCAAGCTCTCGACCGCATTGCGCCTGCCGATCTCGCAACTGATCGCGCCGCTGGAAGGCCGCTTTGAGGCGCTGGTGTCTCGCGACGCCCAGCCGGTCTATCACGATGCCAGTCACGGCTTTCACCGCCGCAACGTCTCGCCGCCCAGCGCCGACCTGCAACTCGAACTGGTCGAGGCGACGCTGAAACCGCACGCGCACATCTCCTACGACCAACCCAGCGTGCCGGGCCACGAACATCATTTCGTATTGCTGGAAGGCGCGTTGCAGATCACCGTCGACGGTCAGACCCACAGCCTGTCGCCCGGCGACTGTCTGCGCTACCGCCTGCACGGCGTGTCGGAATTCCGCGCCGGGCCTGACGGCGCCCGCTACCTGCTGGCACTCGCATGACGCCGCCCCGGATCGCCGCGCTGACCGGACCCGAGCTGGAGCGAAACCTTGACGGTCTCACCCGCCTGCTGATCGACACCGTGGCCGACGGCGCCGCCGTCAGCTTCCTGCATCCGCTCACACCCGAGACGGCCAGCGCCTTTTGGCGCGACGATGTCTTTCCGCATGTGACGGCCAACGCCCGCAGCCTGTTCACCGCCCAGCTTGGCGATACGCTGGCAGGGACGGTCCAGTTGATCACCGCTATGCCAAGAAACCAGCCGCACCGGGCCGAGATCGCCAAGATGATGGTCCATCCCACCGCTCGCCGCCGCGGTCTGGGGCGCGTGCTTCTGTCCGCCGCGCTGGACCACGCTCGTGCCTTGGGCAAGACCAACGTCACCCTCGACACCCGCAGCGGCGACGTCTCGCAATCGCTTTACGCATCCGTGGGGTTCGAGGTGGCGGGCGTCATCCCCGATTTCGCCCTCGATCCCGACGGGCGCACGCTGCATTCCACGACCTACATGTTCAAACGGCTCTAGCCGCCCGCGACGCCCAGCACAGCCCGCAGCGCCAACTCCGGTGAGCTCAGCACCGGCACGCCCAGATCCTCCAGCCGCGCCGCCGCGCCCGCCATCGAGGCTTGCGCCAGAACCACCGCCGCCACGTCGCCCTGCGCCGCCACGGCCTGCCGCACCTCGCCCGCTATCACGGCGTCAAAGGCGTCTGTCTCGCCTGCCTCGAACAAAAGCCAGTATTGCGGCATCGGCAGGGGATAAACCTTTTGCGGCGTCCCTTGCTCGGCCAAGGCCCGCTCCAGCAGAGCAAGACTGGGCGCATAGGTACTTTCCAAACAGAACGCCATCAGCACCGGCCCCCGCGCCCCTGCCGCCGCCCGCATCATCGGCCAGTCCACGCGCATCGCGCCCGCGCTCTCGGCCACCGGCCCAAGCGTCGTGCAGGTACACAGAACCGGCCCCCGGGCCCGCGCGACGACGCCTGCAATCTCGTCTTCCAGCGATGCGCCGCCGCCGTCCTCGGCCCGCTGCAGCCAGCGCGGGCGCACGATGTGGTTCAGGGTCGTGTCCGGTGCAATCCTGTCACGGATGCGGTCGAACCGCGCGCAATGCACCTTGGCGGTATGAAGAAGCGTGATCGTCATGCCGACCGTCATCGCAGCATCGCGGGTGCGTCGCAAGCCCGCCCTAGGCCGGCGGCTGACGCAGCACGAGGATCAGCGTGGCCACCAGCAGCGCCGCCATCACCCGGTTGAACACCCGCAGACGCGTCGGGCTGTTCAGAAAGCGCCGCATCTGCTGCCCCAGCACTGTCCAGCTTGTCGTGCTGACCACAGACACCACAACATACACGCCCGCGACCCACAGGACGGCGGCAAGGTCGCGGCTTGCCGCGTAGAGGGTGATGGCCGACAACGCCATGCTCCATGCCTTCGGATTCACCCACTGGAATGCCGCCGATTGCAGGAAACTCAGCGGTCTGCCCCCGGCCTGCGCTTCCTTTGGCGGCGCCGCATTGGCGATCTTCCACGCCAGGTACAGAAGATACAGCACACTCAGGACCTTCAGGATCACATAGGCGGGCGGCCACACATCGAAAAGCCGCATCACGCCAAGGCCCACGAGCACGATCATGCACGGAAAGCCCAGCGTAATGCCCAGCATATGCGGCACCGTCCGGCGGAATCCGAAGTTGGCCCCCGAAGCCATGAGCATCAGGTTGTTGGGCCCGGGCGTGATGACCGTGGCTAGGGCAAAGCCCGACAGTAGAAGAAGCAGATCGAATGTCATGGACGCAACCATATGCCGCATAAGGCGCAGTGAAATTGCGTTTGTTTGTGTTATTGAAAGTTTTGTGCAATCTGAATGCACCATGGATCAAATCAGCGACAAGATATTGCAAGAACTCCAACGTGACGGTCGGATCAGCAATCTGGACCTCGCGGAACGAGTCGGCCTCTCGCCCTCGGCCTGCCTGCGCCGGGTGCAGGATCTCGAACGCCGCGGCATCATCACCGGCTTCCGCGCCGTGCTCGACCGCTCCAAGCTGGGCGTCGGTTTCGTCGCCTATGCAACGGTCGGCCTCAACTCCCACACCAAGGACAGCCAGGTCGCCTTCGAGCGCGCCATGGCCATCGCCCCCGAGGTGGTGGAGTGTCACAACATCACCGGCTCGGTCGAATACCTTCTGCGGATCGAGGTCGCCGACCTACCCGCCTACAAGTCTTTCCACACCGACGTGATCGGCACCCTGCCGCAGGTCAACGCCATCACCTCTTTCGTGGTGATGGGCTCGCCCAAGGACATGCGCGCCTGAAACAAAACGCCCGGCGCATCGGCCGGGCGTTTCTGCCATATCGCTGGCGTCAGACGCGCCCTTTCCAGGGCACCAGCCATTTTTCCAGCATCCGGATGCCCACGTCGATCAGGAAACCGATGATCCCGATCAGGATGATCCCCACGATCACGATATCGGTCAGCTGGAATTTCGACGCGACCATGATCATCATGCCAAGGCCCCGCTCCGCGGCCACCAGTTCGGCCGCAACCACCGTGCCCCAGCAGACCCCCATCGCCACGCGGGCACCGGTGAATATCTCCGGCAGGCTGTTGGGAATGATCACCTTGGTCAGCACCTGCATCTTGCTCGCGCCCAACGAATAGGCCGCGTGCACCTTGGAAATCGCCACGCCCGACACGCCGGCCCGCGCCGCGATCGCCATGATCCACAGCGCCGCCAGGAACAGCAGGATCACCTTGGACTGCTCGCCGATGCCGAACCAGATGATCATCAGCGGGATCAACGCCAGCGGCGGCACCGGCCGCATGAACTCCACGATCGGGTCGAACCAGCCGCGCGCCCAGTTGGTCAGGCCCATCGCATAGCCCAGGGGGATCCCCACCAGCGCGCCGAAGAAAAAGCCCAGCAAGACCCGTTGCAGCGAAATCCACGTATGCTGCCAAAGCGTGTAATTGCGGTATCCGTCCTCGTTCAACTCGACGAACCGCTCCACCGTCACCTCGGGCGCGGGCAGGTACAGCCGCTGCATCCGGTTGCCCGTCGAGGGCGAGAATGTCGGCGTGCCCTTGTCCGTCAGCCCAAGCTCGCCTTCCGGCAGCTTGATCGTCTCGCCGGCCTGCACCTCGGTCCCGTTGAGCGCGGTAATGACGGCATCCTCGGACCGACCCAACTCGTCATTGCCCAGCACGTTGATCACCTTGTAGCCGTATCGCGGCACCACAACGCTGTCGTTCTTGGCAAACCCGTCGCCCGGCTCGACCTCGGGTGCGGCCGGGATGCGCCCCGGGTTGCCTTCGGAATCCACCGTCTGGCTGATATCCTCGCGGTAGACCAGAACGGATACCTCGGCATCGTCCGCCCGTCCGTCCGGCAACGTGGATGTATAGGTGAACGTGACCTCACCCAAATACGGCGACGAGGCCTGCGGCAACGGCAGGCTCGAATTGGTAAAGGCCACCCACAGCAGGAAGATCGTGATCACCGACAGCACACTGGCCGCCCGGTTCGGGCGGACGGCGCTTTCATCGCCAAAGGTGACCGTCTTCAGCGCAGTGAAATCGGCCCGCGCAAAGAACGCTCGGTACAGCGCCGAAACCGCGAGATACGCGACAAAGAACGCGGCCACGTAAAGCGCGAGAACGATGAACCCGGTCATGCGCTTTCCTCCACCCGGCCCATGATCTCTTCTTCCATGTTCCAGATCATCTCGAGGATTTCCTCACGCCGCTGACTGAACTCGGGGTGCTTCTTCACCTCGCGCAAGTCCTTGCCCACGCCCAGGTCGGCAAAGGGCAGGCGGTATTCCTTGTGGATGCGCCCCGGCCGCGGCGCCATGACCAGCAGACGCTCGCCCAAGAGCAGCGCCTCTTCCACCGAGTGGGTGATCAGGATGATCGTCTTGCCGGTTTCCTTCCACAGCTTCAGCACCAGCCCCTGCATCTTCTCGCGAGTCAGCGCGTCCAATGCCCCCAACGGTTCATCCATCAGGATGACGTCGGGATCGTTGGCCAGGCACCGCGCAAGTGCCACGCGCTGCTGCATCCCGCCGGACAGCTCGTAAATGGCCTTTTCCTTGAAATCCTTCAGGCCGACCACATCCAGCAGGTGGTTGACCGTCGGCATGTACTTGGACTTGCTCTCGCCTTTCATCCGGGGGCCAAAGCTCACGTTGTCGCGCACGCTCATCCACTCGAATAGGGCGCCTTGCTGAAACACCATGCCGCGTTCCGCATCGGGGCCGGTCACCTTGTGATCGTTTAGCGTGATCTTTCCCTCAGTCGGCGCAAGGAAGCCCGCCACGATGTTCAAAAGCGTGGTCTTGCCACAACCGGACGGCCCCAGCACGCTCATCAACTCCCCGCTCTGCAATTCCAGCGAGACGTCCTTGAGCGCCTGCACATGGCCGCCATTCGGCAAATCGAAGCGCATGGAAATATTGTCGATTTTCAGTGTCGACATGCCTGCCCCCTTCGTTTCGAGATTTTTGTAGGTCTTGAATGACCGCGGGCCATGCGCGTGGCCCGCGGTCTATCCTGCGTGAACCGCCTTACTGAACCGCTTCCAGCGGGCCGGTGTTCACATTCGTCTCGTAAGAGGCTTTCGCCGCGTCAATCGAACCGGATTCCACAAAGACGTTCGCGACACCCAGCATGAATTCCTGCGCGCCGCCGCCCAGCCACTTCTCGGTCAGCTGCTCGTCGACCGGCGGAAAGACGAAGGTCTCGATGGTGGCCATCGTGTCTTCTTCCGACATGCCCGCGTCCTCGGCGATCACCGGCAGCATCTTCTCGTGGTTGGCCTCGTCCGCCCACATGGCGTTGGCCTCGGCCGTCACCTTCAGAAAGTTCGTCACCACGTCGGGGTTTTCGGCGATGAACGAGGCCGGGCCAGAGGTCACGTCGAACACCAGGATGCCCAGCTCTTCCTTCTCGGCACCGGTCAGCAGGACGTTGCCGCTTTCCTTCATGCGGCGCAGCGCACCGCCCCAGCCACACGCCATGTCAACGGCACCCTGCGCCAGTGCGGCCTGTCCTTCGGCGGGGGCCATGTCGACGACCGTCAGGCTGTCCAGCGACACGCCGAAATGGTCCATCTGCTTCAGAAAACCGTAATGCGCCGCGGTGCCCAGCGGCACGGCGACCTTCTTGCCGGCCAGCTCACCCGCGCTGTCCTTGTCAATCTCCAGCGCCGCCGACACGACGCAGTTGTCGTTGTCGGAATAGGACACGGCCACGTCGACGATCTGCAGATCCTGGCCCGCGCTGGTGGCCACCACGAAGGGCGGCACGCCCTGGCTCACGCTCAGCTGCACGTCGCCCGAGGCCATCGCGGCGCTCATCGCCGTACCGGTGTCGAAGCTGACCCAGTTCACGGTCATGCCCAACGCTTCATCATACATGCCTTCGGCCTTGGCATACTGGAACGGCATCGGCCATTCGAGGAAATAGCCGACCGTCAGCTCCTGCGCCGAGGCGGACGCGCCGGCCAGAAGTGCCGCGCCGGTGGTGGCCGCCATGAGTTTCGACTTGAGTGTCATTGCTTCTTGTCTCCCTGGACTGTCGTTTCTTTTTTGTTGCGCCATCCTTGCCGGGGACATTCGCTGCACGGCAGAAACCATGCCATCACGCTGCCCCCGATGGCAGATGCGGCCTCATCCGATCCGAATTTACGATTCCGATCAATGATTTTGTCTGGCTGACGCGGCTTCTTCCACCTTTCCGAACCGAAGTTTCGGGAAAACCGTCTCGGAAATCAGCAGAATAGCACGCGTTTCGCGTTTCAGCGAAAGTAGCTCACCACTTTCTGGACCTAAACAATGACCCTGCCTGGCCCTATCGACAGTCGCAGTTTCACGGCTGATTATGATGCAATCGCACTGCTGTGCACTCATCCGCCCCCGGCCGCTGTGCCGGGCCCGACCTGATGGAGCTTCCCATGGATGGCAACCTGCTGAATGATATCGACAAAGTCGTGGACGCCGACCGCGCCCATGTCTGGCACCACCTGATTCAACACCAGCCGTTCCAGACCGGCGCCCCCCGCATCATCGTCGAGGGCAAGGGGATGCGAGTCTGGGACCAGCACGGCAAGGAACATATCGACGCCGTGTCCGGCGGGGTCTGGACGGTGAACGTAGGCTATGGCCGCGAGCGCATCGCCAACGCCATCCGCGACCAGCTGATCAAGCTGCCCTATTTCGCCGGATCCGCCGGCTCGATCCCCGGCGCGCTCTTCTCGGAAAAGCTGATTTCCAAGATGCCGGGCATGAGCCGGGTCTATTTCACCAATTCCGGCTCCGAGGCGAACGAGAAAGCCTTCAAGATGGTCCGCCAGATCGCGCACAAGCGCTATGGCGGCAAGAAATACAAGATCCTCTACCGCGAGCGCGACTATCACGGCTCGACCATCGGCACGATGTCGGCGGGCGGCCAGGACGAACGCAACGCGCAATACGGCCCCTTCGCGCCCGGTTTCGTACGCGTGCCGCACTGCCTTGAATACCGCGCCCAATGGGACCTGACCGGCGAGGAATACGGCATCGCCGCGGCCAACGCGATCGAGGAAGTCATCCTTGCCGAAGGCCCCGACACGGTGGGCGCGCTCTGCCTTGAGCCGGTCACTGCCGGCGGCGGCGTCATCACCCCGCCCGAGGGTTACTGGCCTCGCGTGCAGGAGATCTGCCGCAAGTACGACATCCTGCTGCATATTGACGAGGTCGTCTGCGGCGTGGGCCGTACCGGCACCCATTGGTTCGGCTACCAGCATTACGGCGTCGAGCCCGATTTCGTGACCATGGCCAAGGGCGTCGCCTCCGGCTATGCCGCCATCGCCTGCTGCGTGACCAACGAAAAGGTCTTTGACATGTTCAAGGACGATATCGAGGATCCGCTGAACTACTTCCGCGACATCTCGACCTTCGGCGGCTGCACCGCTGGCCCCGCCGCGGCGCTGGAAAACGTCGCGATCATCGAAGAGGAAGGCCTGCTGGAAAACACCACGCAAATGGGCGACTACATGATGGACCAACTGAACGCGCTGGCCGACAAGCACGCCGTCATCGGCCAGGTCCGCGGCAAGGGTCTCTTCCTCGGGGCCGAGCTTGTCTCGGACCGCGCCAGCAAGGAGCCGGTACCCGAGAAACAGGCCCAGGCCGTCGTCGCCGACTGCATGGCGCAGGGCACGATCATCGGCGTGACCAACCGCTCGATCCCGGGCTTCAACAACACGCTGTGCTTCTCACCGGCGCTGATCTCGACCAAGGACGACATCGACCAGATCGTCGCCTCTGTAGACGAGGCGCTGGGCCGCGTCTTCGGCTGACCCTTTGGGGCGGTGCGTGCCGTGCCGCCCTACGCCGCCGCCTCGGTCGGCAACAGGTCCCGCAACATCGGATGCGGAAAGTTGCGCCGGACCGTGACCGCATAAAACGTCTCCACGATCTTCAGATCGAATTTCGCGGTCTGCAGAACACCGTCGCGTATCTCGTCCTTCAGCACCACCGACGGCGCCACTGCCACGCCCGCGCCCTCGCGCGCCAGCAGACGAACCATCGCCATGTCGTCCACATCCGCCGCGATGGTCACGTTGACCCCAAGCCGCGCCACCAGCGCATCGAAGCCGGTGCGGATCGGGCTTTCCGTGGGCACGATGACAGGCTCTCTTTCCAGCAGCGCGCGCAGCGTCGGATGCGCCATCCGTTCCGGCAGCCCGTGCAAGCCAACCGGCTGCTCGGCGATCCGGTGCGCCACAAGGTCTTCGCCCGCGCCCGGACGCGGCGGTTCGGTCATCAGCACCACGTCCAGCCTCAGCGCGGCCAGGTCCTCCAGCAGGCCGTCGACCTGGCCTGACCGCAGGACGATCCCCGTGCCCGCCTCCGCGATCACCGGCCTCAGGAACCCCAACTGAAAGTTGCGCGACAAGGTCGACAGCGCCCCGACCCTGAGCGGCGGCGTTTGCAGGCTTTCGCGCCGCAACACCGCCAGCAACTCATCGCCCGTGGCAAAAATCCGGGCCGCGTGGTCCAGCGTGATGCGGCCCACCTCGGTCAGCTCCAGCGTGCGCCCCACCCGCTCGAACAAGGCGTGACCCAGACGTGCCTCCAATGTCCGGATCTGCGTCGACAGCGCCGATTGTGACAGGTTCAGCTTTTCCGCCGCCCGCGTCAGGTTGCCTTCGGTCGCGACGGCCTGGAAATACCGCAGATGGTGATAGTTCAGATCCATGATCATTCCATAAAATAGAACGATAAATAAAGATAGTTGTATTTTTTATTAGTCAGGTTGCCCGCTATCTGATCGCCATCGCATCCGTTCAGAGGGACAAGCTCATGGATATTCTTACCGCACTCATGTCGACCCTGCTCGACCAACTGCAAAAACCAACCCTGTCATTCCTGCTGGGGGGCATGGTGCTCGCCGCGATCGGCAGCAAGTTCGAAATTCCCGATCCCGTCTACAAGTTCATCATCGTTCTGCTGCTGCTCAAGGTCGGCCTTAGCGGCGGTATCGCCATGCGCGAGGCCGATCTGGCCGCGCTCGCCGTACCGGCCTTCTGCGCCGCGCTGGCCGGCATCCTGATCGTTCTGCTGGGCACACGGACGCTCGCGCGCTGGCGCGGTGTCAGACCGGTGGACGGCATGGCCACGGCGGGTCTCTTCGGGGCCGTTTCCGCCTCGACCCTGGCCGCCGGCATGACGATGCTCGATGCCGAAGGCATCGCCTACGAGGGCTTCATCGGCGCGCTCTACCCGTTCATGGATATCGCGGCACTGGTCACTGCCATTCTGCTGGCCCGGGTTGCCGCCGTCCGTCGCGCCCCGGCCGCAAGCGGCAACGGCAGCGGCACCGCGACGCTCAGCCTTGGCAGCGGTGACGGCGATGCACCCGCCCGGCTCGAGCCTGGCCTGATGCGCGGCATCCTGACCGATACGCTGCGCAGCCCGGCGATCAGCGCACTGCTTCTTGGCATAGTTCTGGGCCTCTTCGCGCGCCCCGAGACGGTGTATCACGACTTCTACAAGCCGCTGTTCCACGGTCTGCTGTCGATCCTGATGCTGATCATGGGGATGGAAGCCTGGGCGCGGCTATCGGAACTGCGCAAGGTCGCCCATGCCTACGTGCTCTATGGCCTGACCGCGCCGCTGGTGCATGGCTGCCTCGGCTTCGCACTGGGCCTGGCCGCACACCATCTGACCGGCTTTTCCGCCGGGGGTGTCGTCCTGCTGTCGGTGATGGCGGCGTCCAGTTCGGACATTTCGGGCCCGCCCACGCTGCGCGGCGCGCTGCCCGAGGCGAACCCCTCGGCCTATGTCGGCGCCTCGACCGGCCTAGGCACGCCCGTCGCGATCCTCAGCATCCCGCTTTTCATCGCGCTGGCCGAACGGCTGATCGGTTTCTGAACAGGAACTGCCCGGCGCAACGACCCTGTCGCGCCGGGCGGGTCCGTCCTCAGACCGCGTTGGGCAGGATCACTATTTCCACCCGGCGGTTCTGCGCCTTGCCGTCCTCGGTCAGGTTCGACGCCACCGGCACATCCTCGCCCCGGCCGAACGCGTCGATCCGGCCAAAGGCCACGCCGTTGTTCATCAGCACGTCCGCCACGGCATTCGCGCGCCGCTCGGACAGGGCCTGGTTATGCTCGGCCCCACCGGAATTGTCCGTATGGCCGACGATCTGCACCCGGCTGTCGGGGTACTTCTGCAAATTCTGCGCCACGGCCGACAGATCGCTGCGCAGGCCCGGACGCACCGCTGCGCTGTCCACGTCGAACAGGATATCCTGCGGCAGCGTCACGATCAGGCGGTCGCCGGTGTTCTGGATATCGACATTGTCATTGCCGATATTGTTGCGCAGCTCGGCTTCCTGCCGGTCCAGCATGGTGCCTGCCACGGCACCGCCCGCCGCGCCGACCGCGCCGCCGATCAGCGCGCCCTTGACCTTCTTGTCGGCCACGAGCGCCCCCGCGCCCGCACCCAGCAGCCCGCCCAGCAGTGCGCCCTGTTTGGCCTTCTGGTTCCGGTCGACTGCGGTGTCGTCCAAGTAGGTCGGGCTGGTACAGGCCGTGGCCCCCAACATCGACAGACCCGCAATAAGAGTGACGGTTTTATGTGAAATGCTCATCCTGATGCCTCATGTTCCAAACGCCCGTTTGCCGGGTCTGAAGGTGATTCTAAGCAATTTATGGCCAAGGCCCAAGCACATTCTGTGCGCAAACCGGCAATGATCCGCGCAGAGCCCGTTCGGAGCCGGCAATAAATGCGCATTTATTGCCCCATTTTCTACGCAGAAAATGGCCTTACCCGGCTTCCGCCCGCGCACTTTCCCACGCCAGGATCGCCCGTTTCACCGGCAGGCCCCAGTGATAGCCGCCCAGTCCGCCCGACTTGCGTAGCGCGCGGTGGCACGGGATCAGGAAACTGACCGGGTTGCGCCCCACCGCCGTGCCCACGGCGCGCACGGCCCGCGGATTGCCGATGGACTGCGCGATTTCCGAATAGGTCGTCACGTGCCCCGAGGGAATCCGCATCAGCGCCTCCCACACCTTGATTTGGAACGGCGCGCCGATCATGTAGAGCGGCACCTTTTCGCCCTGCTGATCGCCTGCGCCAAAGGCCGTCAACACCCACGGGCGCAGCATCATCGGGTCCTCGACGAACTCGGCGTTGGGCCAACGCGCGATCATGTCCTCCATCGCCGCCGCCTCGCCGGTTTCACTGGCAAACCCGATGCCGCAGATGCCCTTTTCCGTGCCCATCACCAGCGCCAGGCCGAAGGGGCTGTCGAACCACCCCCAGTAAATCTTCAGCCCGTCGCCCCGCCGCGCGAACTCGCCGGGGCTCATCGCCTCCCAGCGCAGGAACAGGTCATGCAGCCGCCCGGTGCCCGACAGGCCCAGCTCATGCGCGGTATCCAGCGTGGTGAACCGCTCGGCCAGCAGGTCCTTGGCCTGCCCCAAGGCGAGGTATTGCTGATACCGCTTGGGGCTGACGCCCACCCATTGCGTGAAAAGCCGCTGGAAATGCGCCGGGCTCATGTTCATGTCGCGTGCCAGGTCCGACAGGCGCACCCCCGGCCCGCCCGCGTCGATCAGGTCGATCGCCCGGCGCATGACGTTGAAATGATATCCATCGCGGATTTCGGTGTTGATCCCGGCGGTCATGTGGCGTCTCCATTCAATACGAGAAATGTACGCGCACGCCCCCCGCACCGCGACCCGAATGTTGCGCATCCCGGTCAAAGCGGGCACAAGGACAGCCATGGCCAAGCAACTCGACTACAAAACGATCCGCGAGATTTTCACCCGGTTCCAGGCCGCCTCCGCCGAACCCAAGGGCGAACTCGACCACGTCAACGCCTACACGCTCCTCGTCGCCGTGGCCCTTTCGGCGCAGGCGACCGATGCCGGCGTCAACCGCGCCACGCGCGAACTCTTCAAGATCGCCGACACCCCGGAAAAGATGCTGGAGTTGGGCGAGGAAGAGCTGATCGAGCACATCAAGACCATCGGCCTTTACCGCAACAAGGCCAAGAACGTGATGAAGCTGTCGCGCATCCTGATCGACAGGTTCGACGGCCAGGTGCCCAATTCCCGCGCCGCGCTACAATCGCTGCCGGGCGTAGGGCGCAAGACCGCCAACGTGGTTCTGAACATGTGGTGGAGCTATCCCGCCCAGGCGGTCGACACCCACATCTTTCGCGTCGGCAACCGCACCGGCATCGCGCCGGGCAAGGATGTCGACGCCGTCGAACGCGCCATCGAAGACAACGTGCCGGTGGATTTCCAGCAGCACGCACACCACTGGCTCATCCTGCACGGCCGCTACCATTGCAAGGCCCGCGCCCCGATGTGCCAGACCTGTATCATCCGTGACCTTTGCCAATTCGAGGAAAAAAGACTTTGACCAAATACCAGGCTGTCGGCATCGGCAATGCCGTCGTCGATGTGATCTCTCAGGCCGATGACGGGTTTCTGTCCCGCATGGGCATCGAGAAAGGCATCATGCAGCTGATCGAACAGGATCGGGCCGAACATCTTTACGACAACATGCAGAACCGCACCCAGATGGCGGGCGGCTCGGTCGCCAACACCATCGCCGGGCTGGGGGCGCTGGGCCTCACGACCGCCTTCATCGGCCGGGTGTCGGACGATGCGCTGGGCCATGACTATGCCCGCGAGATGTCGGATGTCGGCACCGATTTCGTCAACGCGCCCGCAAGCGGCGGCGAATTGCCCACCTCCCGCTCGATGATCTTCGTCTCGCCCGATGGCGAACGGTCGATGAACACCTATCTCGGCATTTCGACCGAGCTTGGCCCCGACGATGTCGACGATACCGTCGCGGGCGGCGCCGGTCTGCTGTTTCTGGAGGGCTATCTTTTCGACAAGGACAAGGGCAAGGCCGCCTTCCTCGCCGCCGCCCGCGCCTGCCGCGAGGCGGGTGGCATGGCCGGCATTACCCTGTCGGACCCGTTCTGCGTCGACCGGCACCGCGCCGACTTTCGCAAGCTGGTGACCGAGCTGGACTACGTCATCGGCAACGAGCACGAATGGTGCGCGCTTTACCAGACCGAAGACCTCGGTGCCGCGCTGGAACAGGCCGCGGCCGAAAGCGGCCTGATCGTCTGCACCCGCTCAGGCCATGACGTGGTGATCGTCAGGGGCGACGACACCGTGACCGTTCCCGTCGATGAAATCACCCCCGTCGACACCACCGGCGCGGGCGACCAGTTCGCGGCGGGCTTCCTGTACGGGCTGGCCACCGGCGCGTCGCTTCAGGTCGCGGGCCGGATGGGCTGTATCGCCGCCGCCGAGGTCATTACCCATTACGGGGCCCGGCCCGAACAGGACGTCAAGGCACTCTTTTCCAAGGCCGGCCTGATCTAGGCGCATGTCGGCCCCCGGCCCGCGCCCCGATTGGCTCTGTCCCCTGCCGACGCAAACACCGCCGGCGCGCGACGCGCTTGCCACCTGCATCGAGGCCTTCCGCTACCACGACGCGCCCGACGCGCTCTGCCCGCAGTGTTTTCCCGACGAGACCCTGTCGGCGCCGATCTTCGCCGCCGCCCGGCTGGCCCAACGCGGCACCTGCCCACGGCCGGAACAGTTCGCTCAAATTTATTTCGAACACCCCCGCTGCGTCGGCGGGGAAGAGACGATCAAGCTTTTCCTGCCCTTCGGGATCCAGACCATGCTGACCGGCACGGTGCCGGACGGCTTTGGTCACCTCAATTATTCCGAGGTTCTTGAAACGGCGCTCCAGGCGGGCTTCTGGTTCTGGCGGCCCGACCTGATCGCACCCCTGCGCATCCTGGCCGCGCGGCTATTCGAAGACTGGTTCACAAGCGGTCATTATGGCCTCGACGGCTGGCCGCATCGCGCCGAACGCCCGGGCGACCTGACCGGCCCGGGCGACGACATCCTGCAATTTTGCACCATGTGCCTGATCGACCCTGCCGAGCTGCTGCAAACGCTGTCAGACCTGCACACCCCATGGGCCGACGACACGTTCAGCGGCGCCGGCAGCATCTCGATCCGTGCGCCCTTTTACGTTTCGATGGATACCGGACAGGACGACCAGCTCTACACATCCGCCAGCCACGACATCGCGCGCAGCCTGCACGCCCGCGAGGCCCGGGCGTTCTGCCACCTCATCACCCCCGACTGGCTGTCGAATGCCTTCTTCAGGCGCGACCGCGATCACCCCCGGCTGGCAAAGGCGCTGTCGGAGTTCGAGAACCACTACGACGTCAAGATGATCGAGATCCGCAAGACCGCGCAAGCGCCGATCATGTCCGACTGGCCCGATCTGCCGACGGTATGATGCTTTCCTGAGAGCTACTGCACGCCCCTGCTCACTCGCCCAGCTTGGCGTGCACCTCGTCCAGGTCGATCTCACCAATGGGCATCTTGTTCGACGGATCGTCGAAATCGTATTTGAACAGCTCGAAATCCCGGTGGTAGATCTCTTTCACCAGGTGCATCGACAGGTCGTCGAAATAGTCCTCGACCGGGTGCGCGCGCTTCGGCCCGTGCCCCTCGCTCTCGTTGAAGCGCGGGATCTTCTTAAGATCCACCTTGTTCGGCGTCTTCGTCGCCTTCAGGACATCCGCCATGCCGTCGTTGAACGACTCCGTCCAGAAGATCTTGTCATAGGTGCCGCCATTGACGATGAAGGTCGACACGTGCCCCGACATCGACGACCAGTGAATGTCCGGCTCCATCGGGCGTTTCCACCGGATGGTGTCGCGGGTGAACAGCAGGAACCGCCGAAAGCTCTTGATCTGGTCGAACTCCTGCTTGCCGTCCTCGCCGCCCACCTCGATCCCGTATTTCTGAATCAACAAGGGCACCAGCTTGCCGCGATACCGCTTGCCGTTGCGCTGGATGCCGCAGATCTTGTCGAAAAACGATGACAGGATGCGGGTATAGGGGTTGCGCACGCAGGTGAACGCATAAGACGTGTGCGTGCGCACATTCGCCTTGATCAGCGGCTGGCTTTCGTCGCGGGCCCATTTGTGCAGGCCATCCGTGGCGTCGTGGATGTCACCGTCAAAGAATTCCCCATGGTCCGAGAAATACATGATCTGCCCGATTGTCGAGCAGGCGCATTTCGGCACCACCCGATAGACCATGCTCTCGCTTTCCGTCATCCATGTACCGGGAAAGCCCATCTGCCTGCCTCCAACCCCGCCGTTCTGGTTCTTGTCGGGTCAATTCGTGTTTAACCCGTTAAAAAAACCAAAGAAAGCCTGTTTATTCAACGGCTGTTCATCTCTATCACTATAAACAATCGACAAAAGAGCAGGTCAATCGTTTCGCCCATGGCCAGGATCGCCTTCATTCTGCTATGCCACAAGGACCCCGATGCGATCATCGGACAGGCGAACATGCTGACCGCGGCGGGCGACTACATGTCGATCCACTTCGACGCCCGCGCCAAGCCCGAACATTACCGCAAGATCCGCGAGGCGCTGGCCGACAATCCCAATGTCACGTTCGCCCGCAAGCGCATCAAGTGCGGCTGGGGCGAGTGGTCGCTCGTACAGGCCACGCTGTACTCGATCGAGGCGGCGGTCGACGCGTTCCCCCGCGCCACGCATTTCTACATGCTGTCGGGCGATTGCGCGGCAATCAAATCGGCCCGCTACGCGCATGATTTCCTTGACGCCCACGATGTCGATTACATCGAAAGCTTCGACTATTTCTCGTCCGACTGGATCAAGACCGGGATGAAGGAAGAGCGGCTGATCTACCGCCATTTCTTCAACGAACGAAACCACAAGTGGCTGTTCTACACCTCGTTCAACATTCAGAAAAAGCTGCGCCTCAAGCGCGAGATCCCCGCCGATCTGCAAATCCAGATCGGCAGCCAGTGGTGGTGCCTGCGCCGCCGCACCATCGAGTGGATCCTCGACTTCACCCGCAAGCGCCGCGACGTGATGCGGTTTTTCCGCACCACCTGGATTCCCGACGAAACGTTCTTTCAGACCCTCGTGCGCCATCTCGTCCCCGAGAATGAAATCCGCACACGCACGCTGACCTTCCTGATGTTCACCGATTACGGGATGCCGGTCACCTTCTACAACGATCACTACGACCTGCTGCTCAGCCAGGACGCGCTCTTTGCGCGCAAGATCAGCCCCGAGGCGACCGAGCTGAAAACCCGTCTCGGCGCGCTCTACGCCGATGAGGACGCCCGCTTCAACATCTCGGACGAGGGGCGCAGCCTCTTCAAGTTTCTCACCGGGCGCGGGCGCATCGGCCGCCGTTTCGCCCTGCGGTTCTGGGAAACCGAAAGCACCCTGGGCCGCGAACGCGAGCTGATGATCATCATCTGCAAGAAATGGCACGTCGCCAAGCGGATGATCGACAAGATCCGCCAGGTCACCAACGTGCCCGCCATCGAATACCTCTTCAACGAGGAAAACACCCACCTGCCCGACCTCGGCGGCATCCAGGCCACGCTGGGCAAGCGCACCCGCCACCGCCGCGCACTGATGCGGATGCTGTTCGACTATTTCGAGACCGATCGCCTGATCGTCTGCATGGACCCCGGTAATATCGACCTGCTCGAGGATTTCTGCAACGACCGCTCCACCACCAAGCTTTTGGAAATCCAGTGCGAATTCTCCGATGCCTACCTTGTGGGCCATGCCCGCCGCGTCGGGCTGGCCGGCACCCAGACCCCCAAGGAAACGCTGGAACGCCTGCTGCCGACGATCCGCGGCGACATCAACTTTGAATCCGACCGCATCCGCGACGCCGAGTTCGAGAATCATAGCATCATGAAACAGTCGAACGACCCCGAGGATAACGCGGGCCTTATCGCCCGTTTCCTTGATATCGCGCCCGACAAGGCGCTAGAGATTGCCCGAACCGATCACCTTTACGCCGATTGAGGCCGCACACCATGTCCTTTTCCTATGACGACCAGAACATCTTCGCCAAGATCCTCCGCGGCGAGATCCCCAACGACACCGTGCTGGAAACCGAGCACACGCTTGCCTTCAACGACATCCAGCCGCAGGCGCCCGTGCATGTGCTGGTCATCCCCAAGGGTCCGTATGTCTGCCACGATCACTTCGCCGCCGAAGCGTCCGAGGCGGAACTGGTCGATTTCATGCGCGTCACAGCCCAGGTCTGCGCCATGACCGGCGTCTCGCCGGGCGACGGCAATCCGGGCTATCGCACCATCTCGAACGCGGGCGAAGCCGGCGTGCAGGAGGTGCCGCATTACCACCTTCACATCCTCGGCGGGCGCGGCCTCGGGCGGATGCTGGCCAAGGCCGACAACTGATCCAAACCGTGCCTTGCGCGCCCGCGCGCCCTGCCCCATATCCAGCGCCATGAGCCAGTCCACACAGACCCAACCGCACTCGCTGCGCGCCCGCGTCGAAGCCCTCGTCAGCCGCACGAGCTTTCAGAATTTCATCCTCGCGGTGATCCTCTTCAATGCCGCGGTCCTTGGCCTGGAAACCTCCGACCGTGCGATGCAGGCCGCCGGCCCGCTCATCGTCATGCTGGACAAGATCTGCCTGGCCATCTTCGTGGTCGAGATCGGGCTGAAACTCTTTGCGCGCCGCGCCGCGTTCTTTCGCAATGGCTGGAGCGTCTTCGACTTCGTGATCGTCGGCATCTCGCTAATCCCCGCCACGCAAGGCCTGTCGGTCCTGCGCGCGCTGCGCATCCTGCGCCTGTTGCGGATCCTGTCGGTCACCCCGTCCCTGCGCCGCGTGGTCGAAGGGCTGATGAACGCCCTGCCCGGCATGGGCTCGGTGTTCCTGCTGATGGGCATCCTGTTCTACATCGGCTCGGTCATGGCGACCAAACTGTTCGGCGGCGGCTGCCCCACCTGCACGCCCGAACAGGCCGCTTTGTTCGATCAATGGTTCGGCACGATTGGCCGTTCGGGCTATTCCCTCTTCCAGATCATGACGCTGGAATCGTGGTCCATGGGCATCGTCCGCCCGGTGATGGAGGTCTACCCCTACGCCTGGGTGTTCTTCGTGCCCTTCATCCTGGTGACGACCTTCGCGGTGGTGAACCTTGTCGTCGGTCTGATCGTGAACTCGATGCAGGACGCCCACAACCTCGAGGCCAACGAGCGCACCGACGACTACCGCGAAGAAGTCCTGCAACGCCTGCGCGCCATCGAGAAACGGCTGTCGGACAAATAGGCTTTTACCGCGAGCGCGTCAGTTCCAGGAAAACCTCTTCCAGGTCCGCCTGCTCGGTCCGCACGTCCCGGATCCGCATCCCCGAGGCCCGCACCGCCTCCAGCACCGCTTCGGCCGACATCTTGGTCGAACGATAGCTGATCGCAACCTGCCCCCCGGGCCGCGTCTCGACGGTCAGCCCTTCGCCCTCGGGCAGCGCCACCGGGTCGGCCTCGGGCTCGATCACCATCGTGCGACGGTCCATCTGGCTCAGCAGGTGCGCCGTGCTGTCCCGCGCCACGACCGATCCTTCGTTGATGATGGCGATCTCGTCGCACATCTCCTCGGCTTCCTCCAGGTAATGCGTCGTCAGGATGATCGTCATCCCCTGTTCGTTCAGCTTGCGCACGTTCTGCCACAGCATCTGGCGCAGCTCGATATCCACGCCCGCCGTCGGCTCGTCCAGCACCAGGATATGCGGGTGATGCACCAGCGCCTTGGCCAGCAGCAGCCGCCGCCGCATCCCGCCCGACAGCGTGCGCGCATAGGCTTCGGCCTTGTCGCTCAGCCCCACCAGCTCCAGTATCTCGTCGCTGCGCCGGTCCTTCTTGGGCACGCCATAAAGGCCCGCCTGCACCTCCAGCGCCGCACGCGGCGCAAAGAACGGATCCAGGTTCAGCTCCTGCGGCATCACGCCAATGGACGCCCGGCTCTGCCGCGGGTTCACGTCCTGGTCGAACCCCCAGATCTTCACCTGCCCCGCGGTCTTGGTCACCAGCCCGGCCAGGATGTTGATCAACGTCGACTTGCCCGCGCCATTCGGCCCCAACAGGCCAAAGACCGACCCTTTGGGCACGTCCAGATCCACCCCCGTCAAGGCAGGTTTGGCCATGCCGCGCTTACCACCGCCATAGACCTTCTCCAGGCCTCTCACTTCGATTGCATTTGTCGGCATGGCGGCTCTTGTCCCCGGATGTCTCTCGGATATAGTCTGCCCCGACCTACTTGCAGCCAAAAGGAACGCCGTCAATGGTGACCGAAGCCCCCGAAACCCGCATCGTCGACAGCTACCGCGTGGCCTGTGATGGCGGCGAAGGCGCGTTGGGCCACCCGCGCGTGTGGCTGACCATCCCGCAGGACATGGGCTTTGTCGAATGCCCCTATTGCGACGCCAAGCTGGTCCACCGCGATTTTGAGGGCAAGGTCTGAAGCAGGCTCTGCGGGTCGCCGGAAAGCGCCTGTTCCTCGGCTTTCTGGCCGTTCTCGCGCTGATCAGTCTCTACCTCGTGTCCGCGGTGGCAGGCGCCCTGATCCCCGGCTCGCTCTCGCCCAATCCCTCCGCCGAAGGCGGCCCGCCCATCGAGATACGGCTTGTGGCCGGACCCATCCACTATGACCTCCTCCTGCCGCTGACACCCCGGACACGGGCACGCTTCTTCCATCTTGAACAGGCGGGCCTGCCCCTTGCAGACCCACAGGCCGAGTGGCTGGTGATCGGCTGGGGCAGCCGCGCCTTCTACACCCACGAAGGCTCCTACAGCGATATGCCCGCCGCCACGCTCTGGCGCGCCGTCACCGGCGACGAAGCCGTCCTGCGCGCCGACGTGATCGGCGCACTGCCCCAAGGCTACGAAAGCCCGGCGTTAAAGGTGACGCCCGCAGAGTATTCCGGGCTTCTGATGGCGATCCTCCGACAACTGAAGCTTGACGCAGACTACGAAGCCATCGCGCTTCCCGCCCCCGGCTTCACTGACACGGACATGTTCTTCGAGGCAACAGGCAGCTTCCATATCTTCCGTACCTGCAACACCTGGGTCTCCCGCATCCTGCGCCGCGCTGGTATCCGCTTCGGCGCATGGACCCCGACACCCTATGCCGTCACGCTATCGCACCGCTGGTTCCACCCCGAGTGACGGGCTGCGGCCTTTCCCGTCCGGCGCGTTGCAGGCGCAAAACGCATTCGGGACGTGGTTTCCGAACATCGCCAGCTCGCCGGATTAGAGTAAATAGGCGACTGACCTCTGGCCCTTGAAATGTCGTTCCTCGCAGATGGCGCGGTCACGACCTGGCCGGTCCTGAAATATCTGTCTTCGGCGCCCTTGCGCCTCAAATCATCGCGAAATCGCTGAAGACCCGTCTCGAAACAATGATTGGTTTCTCGGCGTCTCCGCGTTTGACGGGCTCGCCCGGTTTGTCACGTGTCGCATCGGGGGGTTTTGTGTTTGTCTTGGCCATTTTCCTTCTCCGCTTGAAGCGGCGGTTCGGCCAAGGCGCGCTCGACCGGCGCCACAGGTTTCAAGTTTCGTGTAGAAAGGCCGACCGTAATGCAGTCGTCACATCATAAAATCGCTTTAAAAAATCAGCCTTCCTACGGCATTTAGTGTGCCCGATCCGCTCCGATCGGTCCAGTCCCTCAGCAGAAAATCAGTGTCTCCAATTCGGGCAAAGTCCCCCAAGACATTGATAACTCAAGATAACTCAAAAAGTTCCCTTACGTCACAAACCAAGCCGCGCCTTGCAAACACCCGCCGCGCCGTTGCCTTTCGACGTACGCCAGACTGGTAAGGCACAAGAGCTATTACCGTGCCTCACCCATTCTGCAGCGCGCACATCCCGCCACGAAAAGTCAGGCTGGAACTGCCTTCACGGGCATGAGATACGTAACCCGACATCAACGAAAGGCGCGGCAAATGGCATTCGGCAAGGGACATCACCTGCACCTGATCGACGGCTCGGCCTTCATCTTCCGCGCCTACCACGCGCTGCCCCCACTTACCCGCAAATCCGACGGCCTGCCCATCGGCGCCGTGTCGGGCTTTTGCAACATGCTGCAAAAATATGTCGAGGACAGCACCGGCGCCGACGCTCCCACCCATGTCGCCGTCATCTTCGACAAGGGCAGCCACACGTTTCGCAACGACATGTACCCCGAGTACAAGGCCAACCGCGAGGAAATGCCCGAGGACCTGCGCCCGCAGATCCCCCTCACCCGCCGCGCGACCGAGGCCTTCAACATCGCCTGCAAGGAGATGGAAGGCTACGAGGCCGACGACATCATCGCCACCCTCGCCGTCCAGGCCCGCAACGCCGGGGGGCGCGTGACCATCATCAGCTCTGACAAGGACCTGATGCAGCTGGTAGGCAACGGCGTCGAAATGCTGGATGCGATGAAGAACCGCCGCATCGACCGCGAAGGCGTCGAAGAGAAATTCGGCGTTGGCCCCGAGCGTGTGGTCGACGTGCAGGCCCTGGCCGGCGACAGCGTCGACAATGTCCCCGGCGCGCCCGGCATCGGCATCAAGACCGCCGCGCTCCTGATCAACGAATACGGCAGCCTCGAAGAACTCCTCGACCGCGCCGAGGAAATCAAGCAGCCCAAGCGCCGCGAGACCCTGATCGAGAAACGCGAGCAGATCGAACTCAGCAAGAAACTCGTCCAACTCGACTGCGAAACCCCCCTCGATTTCACCCTCGACGACCTAGAGGTGCGCGACCCCGATCCCGACACCTTGCTGGCCTTCCTGACCGAGATGGAATTCCGCACCCTGACCAAGCGCATCGCCGACGCGCTGGATGTCGAGGCGCCCGCCATCCCCGAACCCACCGCACCGGACCCTGGCGAAGACAGCGCGCCCGACTGGCCCGCCATCGACCCCTCGAAATACGAACGCGTCTCGGACATGAAAGCGTTGCAAGGCTGGATCGACCGCATCACCGCCCGCGGCTACGTCGCCGTCGATACCGAGACCACCTCGCTCAACGAAATGCAGGCCGATCTGGTCGGCATCTGCCTGTCGATCGACCCGGGCGAGGCGTGCTATATCCCTCTGGGCCACAAGGACGGCAATGCCGACGACCTCTTCGGCTCCGACGCGCTGCTCGACGGCCAGATCCCGATGCAGGATGCGCTCGACGTCCTGAAACCCGTGCTCGAGGACCCCGCGATTCTCAAGATCGGGCAGAACATGAAATACGACACCAAGATCTTGGCCAATTACGACATCGCCATGGCGCCCATCGACGACACCATGCTGATGTCCTACGCGCTCTATTCCGGGATGCACGGCCACGGCATGGACACGCTCGCCGAACGCTACCTGTCGCACACGCCGATCCCGATCAAGGATCTCTTGGGCACCGGCAAATCCGCCATCACCTTCGACCGCGTGCCCATCGACGAGGCCGTGAAATACGCCGCCGAGGATGCCGACATCACCCTGCGCCTCTGGCACACGTTCAAGCCGCAACTGCACCGCGCGAAGGTCACCACCGTGTATGAGACCCTCGAACGCCCGCTGGTGCCCGTGCTGGCGCAGATGGAGCGGCACGGGATCAAGGTCGACAAGGATACACTCAGCCGCATGTCCGCCGCTTTCGCTCAGAAAATGGCCGGGCTCGAGGCCGAGATTCACGAGCTTGCGGGCGAGAAGTTCAACGTCGGCTCCCCGGCGCAGCTGGGCGATATTCTCTTCGACAAGATGAGCCTGCCGGGCGGCAAACGCGGCAAGAATGGCAAGTATTCCACCCCTGCCGACGTGCTCGAGGATCTCGCCACCGAACACGACCTGCCCGCCCGGGTGATGGACTGGCGGCAGGTCTCCAAGCTCAAGTCCACCTATACCGACGCCCTGCAGGACCACATCGACCCCGACACGGGCCGCGTCCACACCTCGTATGTCCAGACCGGCGCCAGCACGGGCCGCCTCGCCTCGACCGATCCCAACCTGCAGAACATCCCCATCCGCACCGAGGAAGGCCGCCGCATCCGCGAGGCCTTCGTGGCCGAGGACGGCAACACCCTCGTCGCGCTGGACTACAGCCAGATCGAGCTGCGAATCCTCGCCCATATCGCCGATATCCCGGCCCTCAAGGACGCCTTCCGCGACGGACAGGACATTCACGCCATGACCGCAAGTGAGATGTTCGACGTCTCGATGGACGACATGACACCCGAGATCCGCCGCCGCGCCAAGGCGATCAACTTCGGCGTGATCTACGGCATCTCGGGCTTCGGCCTGGCGCGGAACCTGCGCATTCCCCGCGCCGACGCGCAAGCCTTCATCGACCGCTACTTCGAACGCTTCCCGGGCATCCGCACCTACATGGACGACACCGTCGCCTTCGCCAAGGACCACGGCTTCGTCCAGACCCTTTTCGGCCGCAAGATCCACACGCCCGAGATTAGCGCCAAGGGCCCGCGCGCCGGCTTTGCCCGCCGCGCCGCGATCAACGCGCCGATCCAGGGTACCGCCGCCGACATCATCCGCCGCGCCATGATTCGGATGCCCGACGCCATCGCCGACCTGCCCTGCAAGATGCTGCTGCAAGTGCACGACGAACTGCTGTTCGAGGTCTCGGACGGGGCCGAGGACAAGGTCATCGAAACCGCCCGCAAGGTGATGGAAGAGGCCGCCCGCCCGGCCCTGCATCTCGACGTGCCGCTCGTGGTCGACGCGGGGCGTGGCGCGAACTGGGCCCAAGCGCACTAGAACCGCCGAAATGCCTTGGAACCAGGCGAGCCGTCGCGGAATCGAGCGCCCGCGCGATAGGCCGTTCTGCGGGCCGGGAAAGCGGTTTTTCCAAGGCGAATTGCAAAAGTAGCACAGTTGCAACAGCGCCAAACCCCTTAAAAATCGCGGAATCCCGCTCAAAAAGGCATTTACGTGGCAAAAATGCTGTCCTAGAAGCCATAGCAGCCGGAGATTCGCGTTTTTACGCAAGCTCTTGTGTTGACAACAAATCGCGTTCAAACACAGTATCGGGCGCGTGACATGGAAGGAATTTGTTCACATGAAAAACAAAACTGCAATGATTGCTGCTCTCATCGCAACCGTCGGCCTGGCCGCCTGTGCACAGCAACAACAAGAAGAAGTCGTGGTTCCGGTTGAGCCTGAGCCCGTCACGACGAAGTACTAATCTTCGACGTCTTCCCGGGTCGGGGCACGGCACCTTCGGGTGCCCGCTTCGACCCGGGTTACTTTCCGACTCGCCGCGACAGCCGATCCGCCTGATGCCCCCGCATCGGGTTTTTTTGTGTCCTCAATCATCCGTTTCGGTCGATGCCGCGTATCTGACTGCATCATGGCCAAACGCGCAGCAGACACCGCAAACAGGGTCGAGGTCAGGTCACAGGACGACCTGCACACATGGCTTGCCGCCAATCATGATCGCTCGCCCTCGGTCTGGCTTGTAACGTATCGCAAACACACCCCGCACTACATCGCCTATGACGAGATCGTCTCGGAATTGCTCTGCTGGGGCTGGATCGACAGCCAGCCGCGCAAGGTCGACGACGACCGCACCAGCCTCCTGATCGCACCGCGCAATCCCCGCTCTGCCTGGTCCGCCGTGAACAAGGCCAAGGTCCGCGCCCTGCGCGCCGCCGGTCGCCTTCAACCCGCCGGAGAGGCGCTCGTCACCGCCGCAAAAGCGAGCGGGATGTGGACCTTCCTCGATGATGTCGACCGTCTCGATTGCCCCGAAGACCTGATCCGCGCGCTGGGCGATCTCGTGGCGGTGTGGGATGACTGGCCGCGCAGCATCCGGCGCGGCACGCTCGAATGGATCAAGACCGCCAAGTCAGCATCGACACGTGAAAACAGGATCAACGACGTGGTCGACAGCGCCGCCTCCAACCGGCGTCCGACCCCGTTTCGGCGCTGACACAGCCGTCGGCCTTTATCCGGCCGGCAGTTCCTCGGACGGGATCATCGGGAAAAACGCCCCGTCCGACCGGACGCCGAACCATCCATCCTCGTGCTCGCCCAGGTCCACCAGCCGATAGAACGACTTGCGGTCAATCAGGGCCTCCAGTCCCGCCCGCACGTGCAGATAGGGCGACGGCTCGCCCGTCTCGGGGTCACTTTCCACCCGGATCGCATGATCTGCACCCGCAAGCACGTGATCGCCCACGTTGGTCACGAACACCAGCATCTGCGCGGCGCCCTCGCCTTCCGCCTCAAAATCCACCGCCACGAACGGCGCGTCCTCCACGACGATTCCCACCTTTTCCACCGGCGTGACAAGGTAATGGCGGTCGCCTTCCTTCTTCAGGATGGTCGAAAACAGCCGCACCAGCCCCTGCCGCTCGATCACCGTGCCTTCGTGGTACCACGTCCCGTCCCGCGCGATCCGCATGTCGATCTCGCCGGTAAACTCCGGGTTCCACAAATGCACAGGCGGCAGGCCCTTGCCGCTTTCCTTGCGTGCCGTTTCGGCAAGGCTTTCCGCTGACGGGGTTGTGACCGATTTATTGCTCATTGCTTTTGCCATTTTGCTTGCGCGCGATACACTCTACCCAAGCGATATAGCCCATACCGGAGTTTTGCCATGACCGACGACGCCGACCTGCTGGCCGGGATCGAAGCCCTCGAAGACAAGCTGGCCCAGGCCCGCGCCTCGATCACCCGCCGCTTCATCGGGCAGGAACGGGTCGTCGACCTGTCGCTCTCGGCGCTGCTGTGCGGCGGGCACGGGTTGCTGGTGGGCCTGCCCGGCCTCGGCAAGACCCGGCTGGTCGAAACCCTCAGTGTCGTCATGGGCCTCGATTCGAACCGCGTGCAGTTCACGCCAGACCTGATGCCGGCCGACATCCTGGGCTCCGAGGTGCTGGAAACCGGCGCCGACGGAACCCGCGCGTTCAAATTCATTCCCGGCCCGATCTTCTGCCAGCTTCTGATGGCCGACGAAATCAACCGCGCCAGCCCCCGCACCCAGTCGGCGCTGCTTCAGGCGATGCAGGAACGGCAGGTCTCGGTCGCCGGCGAGGACCGCCCGCTGACGCCGCCCTTCCACGTGCTGGCAACGCAGAACCCCATCGAGCAAGAGGGCACCTACCCTCTGCCCGAGGCCCAGCTTGACCGCTTCCTCGTGCAGATCGACGTGCCCCATCCCGACCGCGACACCGAGCGCGCGATCCTGCTGGCCACCACCGGCGCGACCGAGGATGTGGCGCACCAGGTCTTTACCGCCGAGGAGCTGATTGCCGCGCAGACCCTCCTGCGCCGGATGCCCGTGGGCGAGGCCGTGATGGAACAGATCATCGATCTTGTCCGCGCCTTCCGCCCCGACGACGCCACCTCGTCGGAGACGGTGCGCGAAAACGTCGCCTGGGGCCCCGGCCCGCGTGCCGCGCAGGCGCTGATGCTGACCGTCCGGGCCCGCGCGATGATTCAGGGCCGGCTTGCCCCTGACTCCGACGATATCGCGGCCATGGCCCAGCCTGTCCTGACCCACCGCATGGCGCTCAACTTTGCCGCGCGCGCCCGGGGTGAAAACCTCGACGACCTCATCGCCGCCACCGTCGCCCAAGTGACGAGGACCGAGGCCGCCGCTTGACCCAGATCGCGCCTCTCCGCGCCCGGTCCGAGGCCGAGGCCGCCCGCTTTCCCGCGCTTCTCGCGCGGGCAGAGCATCTGGCGGGCACCGTCCTGCTGGGCGAGCATGGCCGCCGCCGCGCGGGCATGGGCGACGATTTCTGGCAATACCGCCCGGTGCAGGCCGGGGACGAGCTGCGCCATATCGACTGGCGCCGCTCCGCCCGCTCGGACACGCAATTCCTGCGCCAGCGCGAATGGCAGATCGCCCAAAGCGTCACCCTCTGGGTCGACGGCGCGGCCTCCATGCGCTTTGCTTCCGATGACAGCCTGCCGCAAAAGGCCGACCGCGCCCGCCTTCTGTCGCTGGCCATCGCCATCCTGCTCAATCGCGCGGGCGAACGCATCGGCCTCTCGGGCGCCGACCTGCCGCCCCGCCGCGGCGACGCCCAGATCGAGCGCCTCGCCATGGCCCTTGGCCAGGACGGCCCCGACGATTACGGCGCGCCCCAAACCACCGGGATGCTCTCGCACGGGCGCGCCCTGTTCCTGTCGGACTTCCTTGGCGATCTCGACCCGGTGCGCCACGCGCTGACCGCCGCCGCCGACCGCGGCGTGCGCGGCGTGCTTTACCAGATCCTCGACCCGGCCGAGGAAAGCTTTCCCTACCGCGGCCGCACGATCTTTGAATCGGTGGGCGGCACGATGGTGCATGAAACGCTCAAGGCGTCCGAACTGCGCGACCGCTATCTGGAGCGCCTCGCCGCTCGCAAGGATGACCTGCGCCGCCTCTGCGCCACCACCGGCTGGCTCTACGGCACGCACCACACATCGGATTCCGCGCAATCCGCGCTTCTTTGGCTCTATAACGCGTTCGACGGGGGGCACGGGCGATGACCATCGGCCCCATCGGTTTCGCCGCGCCCTGGCTTCTGGTGGCGCTGGCAGCACTCCCCATCCTGTGGCTGATCCTGCGCGCCGTGCCGCCTGCGCCCATCCGCCGTCGCTTTCCCGGCGTGGCGCTTCTTCTGGGGTTGCGCGACGACGACAGCGTGTCGGACCGCACGCCCTGGTGGCTGCTGCTGTTGCGGATGCTGGCCGTCGCCGCCGTCATCATCGGCCTCGCCGGCCCCATCCTCAACCCGCAGGACCAGGCCCAGGCCAACCGCACCGGCCCCATGCTGATCGTGCTCGATTCCAGCTGGGCCAGCGCCCGCGACTGGCCCGCGCAGGAGGACCTGCTCGAGTCCCTGCTGGCCGAGGCCGGGCGTAACGCCCGCCCCGTCGGCATCCTGCAACTCTCCGACCCCGAGGCGCCGGTCTTCCAGTCCGCCGAAACGTGGCGCACGCGCCTCACCGGCCTCGCCCCCGCCGCGTGGTCGCCGCAGCCCGAGGACTATGAACAAGCCGCCACCCTGCTCGGCGAAGAAGACTTCGAAACCCGCTGGTTTTCCGACGGCCTTGCCCGCGAGGGCCGTCAGACCCTGCTTGACGCCTTGCAGGATCGCGGCCCCGTCACCGTGCACGAAAGCGCCGTGCCGATCTACGCCCTGACCCCCGCGGTGGTCGAGGACGACGCCCTCCGCCTCACCGCCACCCGCGCCAATCCCGGCCCCGCCCGCGACATCACGGTCGAGGCTCATGGCCGCGACCCCTCCGGCGCCCAGCGCCTTCTCGCCACGCAGGAGATGACGTTCGAGGCCGGCGCCAAGGAAGCCACCACGCTCCTGTCCCTGCCCGCCGAACTCCGCGCCCGACTCACCCGGTTCGAAATCGCCGGCCAGTCCCATGCCGGCGCCGTCACCCTGACCGATGACAGCCTCAAGCGCCGCGAGGTGGCGCTCATCGCCGGCCGCGAGGATCGCGAAGGCCTCGAACTTCTGTCGCCGCTCCACTACCTCGAACAGGCGCTCGAACCCACCGCCGACCTGCTCGACGGCAGCCTCAGCGACGTCCTGCCCGCCAATCCCGATGTCGTCGTGCTGGCCGATGTCGCCACGCTCTCGGGCGCCGAACAGGCCGACCTCATGGACTGGACCGACCGTGGCGGCATGCTACTGCGCTTCGCCGGGCCGCGCCTCGCCGCCTCGGACGTCTCGCGCAGCGACGAAGACCCGCTCATGCCGGTCCGCTTGCGCGCCGGGGGCCGCTCCGTCGGCGGCGCCATGAGCTGGGGCGAACCCAAGGAGCTGGCCCCCTTCCCCGAATCGAGCCCCTTCTTCGGCCTCGACGTGCCCTCCGACGTGACGGTGACGGCCCAGGTCATGGCCCAGCCCGACCCCACGCTCGCGGACCGCGTGATCGCCCAACTCAGCGACGGCACGCCGCTTGTGACCCGCAAACGCATCGGACAGGGCCAGGTCGTCCTCTTCCACGTGACCGCCAACGCCGAATGGTCCACCCTGCCGCTCTCGGGCCTCTTCGTGCAGATGCTCGAACGGCTGGCCATATCCTCCAGCCTCGCCCTGCCCGACCTGGCCGAGCTTGAAGGCACCACCTGGCAGCCCGTGCAGGTCCTGTCGGGCTCCGGCGTTCTGGAAGATGCCAGCACCCTGCCCGGCGTCGACGGCACCCGCTTTGTCGAGGATGTCCCCGGCCCCGATTTCCGCCCGGGGCTTTATGACGGCCCCGACCGGCGCCTCGCGCTCAACGTGCTTCCCTCGGGCACCACGCTCACCCCGGTCAGCTGGCCCGCCAACCTGCCCGTCCTCGGCCTCGACCGCCCGCCCGAGGCCGCGCTGGGCGGCTGGTTCCTCGCCGGGGCGCTTCTGATCCTGATGGCCGACATCCTCGCCTCGCTGGGCCTTTCAGGCCGCCTTTTGCCCGCCCGCGCCACGATGTCCGCCCTTGTTCTGGCGCTCCTGCTCACGCCCCACATGGCCGACGCGCAAGACAGCACCATGACCGAGGCCGACGAAAAGGCCCTGATGGCCGCGTCCGAGGTCGTGCTGGGCCATGTCATCACCGGCGACCGCAGCCTCGACAACGCCGCCCATGCTGGCCTGCGCGGCCTTGGCGAAACCCTCTTCTTCCGCACCTCCGTCGAACCGGCAGACCCCGTCGGCGTGAACCTCGAAACCGACGAGCTTTCGGTTTACCCGTTCCTCTACTGGCCGATATCCCCCGATCAGCCGATCCCGTCCGAGGAAGCCTACGTCAAGCTCAACGATTATCTGCGCACCGGCGGCATGATCCTCTTCGACACGCGCGACGCCAATGTCGCGGGCTTCGGCGCTTCGTCTCCCGCGGGCCGCAAGCTGCAACGCCTCGCCCGCCCGCTCGACATCCCCCCACTGGAGCCCATCCCCGAGGACCACGTGCTCACCCGCACCTTCTACCTTCTTCAGGATTTTCCAGGCCGCCACACCGGCCGCTCCGTCTGGGTCGAATCCGCACCCGCCGACGCCGAACAGGTCGAGGGTATGCCCTTCCGCAATCTCAACGACAACGTCACGCCCGTCGTCATCGGCGGCAATGACTGGGCGTCGGCCTGGGCCATGGACGAGCGCGGCAATCCGCTGTTCCCCGTGGGCCGCGGTTTTGCCGGGGAACGCCAGCGCGAACTCGCGTACCGCTTCGGCGTCAACCTCGTGATGCACGTCTTGACCGGCAACTATAAATCCGACCAGGTGCACGTGCCCGCCCTTCTCGACAGGCTTGGCCAATGACCGGCAGCATCGTCTTCGAACCGCTCCTGAACCCGTGGCTCATCGCGGCCCTCGCGGCCATGATGATGGCCGGCACCGCGCTTGCCATCTGGCGCGGCCTCTCCGGCTGGCCCTTCCGCGCGCTGGCCGGTCTCGTGGTGCTGGCGGCGCTCCTCGGCCCTGTCTACCAGGCCGAAGACCGCGAGCCGCTCTCCGACATCGTCCTGATGATCGAGGATGAAAGCGCCAGCCAGACCCTGGGCGACCGCGCCTCGCTAACCGACACGACGGCGGACGACCTCGCCGCCCGCATTGCCGCGCGCGACAACACCGAGCTGCGCCGCATCACCGTCCCCGACGGTGCCGACAACACCGGCACCCAGCTCATGACCGCCCTGTCCGAGGCGCTGGCCGAAGAACCCCGCGCCCGCATCGCCGGCGCGATCCTGATGTCCGACGGCCGCCTGCACGACCTCGACCGCGCCCCCGACATGCCCGCGCCCCTCCACCTGCTGCACACCGGCCGCGAGGACGACTGGGACCGCAAGCTGGTGGTCGAAAACGCCCCCGCCTTCGCCATCCTGGGCGAGGAAATCCAGATGACCCTGCGCATCACCGATGACGGCGCCGCCCCCGAAGGCACCTCCACCGTACCGGTCGACGTCTCGGTCGACGGCGAAGACCCACAGCGGTTCAACGTGCCGTTGGGCGAGGATATCGACCTGCCCCTGCGCCTGCCCCATGGCGGCCGCAACGTGCTGCAATTCTCAACCCCCGCCGTCGAGGGCGAACTGACCGACCGCAACAACACCGCGCTCGTCCAGATCAACGGCGTCCGCGACCGGCTCAGCGTGCTGCTCGTCTCGGGCGAGCCCCACGCCGGGGGGCGCACCTGGCGCAACCTCCTGAAATCCGACAGCTCGGTCGACCTCGTCCACTTCACCATCCTGCGTCCGCCCGAGAAACAAGACGGCGTCCCGGTGCGCGAGCTGTCCCTCATCGCCTTCCCCACCCGCGAGCTCTTCCTTGAAAAGATCGACGATTTCGACCTGATCATCTTCGACCGCTACAAGCGTCGCGGCATCCTGCCCTCGCTCTATCTCGACAACGTCCGCAACTACGTCGAAGGCGGCGGCGCGGTCCTGATCGCCGCCGGGCCCGACTATGCCGCCGCCGACAGCCTCTACCGCACGCCGCTCGAGGCCATCCTGCCCGGCCGCCCGACCGCCCGCGTGCTCGAGGAACGCTACAGCCCCTCGATCACCGACCTGGGCCAGCGCCACCCCGTGACCTCCGGGCTGGAACAGGAATTCGGCGGCGAATGGGGCCGCTGGATGCGCCAGATCGAGGTCGAGGAAACCTCCGGCGACACGGTCATGACCGGCGTCGGCGACCGTCCCTTGCTCACTCTCGACCGCGTCGGCGAAGGCCGCGTGGCGCTTCTGGCCTCTGACCACGCCTGGCTCTGGAACCGCGGCTTCGAGGGGGGCGGTCCGCAGCTGGAACTCCTGCGCCGTCTCGCCCATTGGATGATGAAGGAACCTGAACTGGAAGAAGAAGCGCTCTGGGCCGAGGCGACCGGCCAGCAGATGCGAATCATCCGCCGCTCGCTCGAAGAGTCCGTCGGCCCGGTCACCATCACCACACCCGAGGACGAACAGATCGAGATGGAGCTGGAAGAGGTTTCGCCCGGCCGGTTCGAGGCGCTGTTCGACGGCCCCACCATCGGCCTCTACAGGCTGGAAAACGGCGAGCATACAGCGGTCATCGGCCTCGGCCCCGCCTCCCCTGTGGAATTCGAGAACACCATCGCCGACACCGAAACGCTCGAACCCTACATCTCCGAAACCGGCGGTGGCATCCACCCGCTGGCCGACGGCACGCCGCGCGTGCGCACCGTGCGCGAAGGCCGCGCCATGTCGGGGCGCGGCTGGATCGGCCTTCTGGATCGCAACGCCTACCAGACCCGCTCGGTCACCCAGACACCACTTCTGCCGGCCTGGCTGGTGCTGCTCTTGGCCGCAACCCTCATCGTCGGTGGCTGGCTCCGCGAAGGCCGCCAATAATCACGCCCTGCTTCCTCTGGCCAAAAATATCCCCGCCGGAGGCTGCCACACCGACCACACGCGCCACGCTTGGATAACCGCGTCACGCCGCCAAGAGGCCACCGAGGTGTCGGCCTCATGGCCGACCCCGAGACCAACCTGCACGCGCCTTCGGGCGCGTTCATTCTGTCAGGGTTGCAACGCCACGCGTTTCTGCGCACCGGCCCAGCCGTCGACCGAGCAATGCGCCCGCACGAAGATCTCGCGCGTGCCATCCGGGATCACCACGCCGCTCAGCGACCGGGTAAACGGCTGCTCGTTCACGTGCGGATGCATCAGCTCGCGATACCCCAGCCGGTTGCCCGCCGCATCCAGCACTTCCCAGCCGTCGGCATAATGGTCCCACCCGGTGTCCGGATGGCGTATCGTCACGTGAATATTCCACACCATGCCCGCCTTTTCGACGGTCACGTCCAATACCTGCGGCTCTTCGCCGATGGCCGGAGTAGCCAGCAGCGCGGCCAGGAAAAATGCAGCGAGTCTTTTCATGTCTGCTAATATAGGCGAGGGTCACGATACATGCACTCACAACCGTGTGCTGACAGAATTGTTCTTGTCATTGCGTCGCGGATGCCGCACTTGCGACTGCTTCGAATTGGTTATATTATCTTACCAATCCTGGGAGATCCGCCATGGACATGCCAAAGCCGAACCCGACCATCCTTGCCCGCAAGTCGCAACTGCTCGACCGGCTGGCGTCGTTCCTGCCGCGCGAGGCGCTCATCCACGACCCGTCCGAGACCCGCGCCTATGAATGCGATGGGCTGACGGCTTACAAATGCCCGCCCCTGGCCGTGGTTCTGCCCGCCTCCACGGCAGAGGTCTCCGAGACCCTCAGGATCTGCAACGACATGGGCGTGCCCGTCGTGCCGCGCGGCGCCGGCACCTCGCTCGCCGGGGGCGCTTTGCCGACCGAGGACAGCGTGATCATCGGCGTCGCCCGCATGACCGAGGTGCTGGAAACCGACTACGACAACCGCTTCATCCGCGTGCAGACCGGGCGCACGAACCTTTCGGTCACCGGCGCGGTCGAGGAAGACGGCTTTTTCTACGCGCCCGACCCATCCAGCCAACTGGCCTGCGCCATCGCGGGCAACATCGCGATGAACTCGGGCGGCGCGCATTGCCTGAAATACGGCGTCACCACCAACAACCTGATGGGCGTGACGATGGTGCTGATGGACGGCACCGTGACCGAGATCGGCGGCGCGCATCTCGATGCCGAAGGTCTCGATCTTCTGGGCCTCATCTGCGGCTCCGAAGGCCAGCTTGGCATCGTCACCGAGGCGACCCTGCGCATTCTGCACAAGCCCGAAGGCGCGCGCCCCGTGCTGATCGGCTACGATTCGTCCGAGATCGCGGGCCAATGCGTGTCGGACATCATCAAGGCCGGCGTCCTGCCGGTGGCGATCGAATTCATGGACCGCCCCTGCATCCGCGCGACCGAGGCCTTCGCCGGTGCCGGCTACCCAGATTGCGAGGCGCTCCTGATCGTCGAGGTTGAAGGCTCCGACGCCGAGATCGACGAGCAGCTTGAGACGATCATGGACATCGCCCGCAAGCACGACCCTGTCGAGCTGCGCCAATCCTCGTCCGAGGATGAGAGCAAGCGCATCTGGCTGGGCCGAAAATCCGCATTCGGCGCCATGGGCAAGATCAACGACTACATGTGCCTCGACGGCACCATCCCGGTCAACGAACTGCCCTATGTGCTGAAACGCATCGGCGAGATGTCCAAGGAATACGGCCTCGACGTCGCCAACGTCTTTCACGCGGGCGACGGCAACATGCACCCGCTGATCCTGTTCGACGCCAACAAGGAGGGCGACCTGGAACTCTGCGAGGAGCTGGGCGCCGAGATACTGAAACTCTGCGTCGAGGTCGGCGGCTGCCTTACGGGCGAGCATGGCGTGGGCATCGAAAAGCGCGACCTGATGCTGCATCAATACGACCCGCCCGACCTGGAAATCCAGATGGCCGTCAAGGATGTGTTCGACCCCAAGTGGCTCTTGAACCCGGCCAAGGTCTTTCCGCTGGCGTCCTCCGATACTCGCCGGATCGCGGCTGAATGACCCTCCCGGGGCGCTGCCCCGGACCCCGGAGTATTTTTGGAACAATGAAAGCCCTTGCCCCCACCTCCGAGGCCGAACTGGCCGAGATGGTCGCCTCCGCCTCCGAGCCCTTGCGCATCATGGGCGGCGGCACGCGCCCCATCGGCGTGCCAGTCAACGGCCAGCCGCTGACAACCTCGAGGCTGACGGGCGTGACGCTCTATGAGCCCGGCGCGCTGACGTTGGTGGTGCAGGCGGGCACCCCGGTCGAGGAGGTGCGCAAGACCCTGGCTGCAGAGGGCCAGCGCCTAGCGTTCGAGCCGATGGACCATCGCGGCCTTCTGGGCACGACCGGCGAGCCCACCATCGGCGGCGTCTTCGCTGCCAATGTCTCTGGCCCCCGCCGCATCCAGGCCGGGGCCGCGCGCGACTTCCTCCTGGGCGTCCGCTTTGTGGACGGGCAGGGACAGGTCACCCGCAATGGCGGGCGCGTGATGAAGAACGTCACCGGCTACGACCTCGTGAAGCTCATGGCCGGCAGCTACGGCACCCTTGGGGTGCTGACCGAACTGGCGCTCAAGGTGCTGCCCGCATCGCACCACACCGCCACGATCACGCTCTCGGGTCTCGACGACACCACCGCCGTCGCCGCCCTCTCCCGCGCGCTCGGCTCGCCGTTCGAGATCACCGGCGCCGCCCACCGCCAGACGGCGGACGGCCCGCAGACCTGCCTGCGTATCGAGGGTTTCGAGAAATCCGTGGCCTACCGTGCCGGCCAGATCCAGACGCTTCTGGCCGACCTTGGCGCGGCAAAGGTCGAAACCGACCCCGACACCAACACCACGCTGTGGCAAGACATCCGCGATGTCGCATGTTTCCACGATGGGGAAGGCGATATCTGGCGCCTCTCGGTCAAACCCTCCGACGCGCCCGGGATCAAAGCGCAGGTCGACGGGGCCGAGGCGCTGTACGATTGGGGCGGTGGCCTTGTCTGGCTGCGCGTGCCGCAAAACACCCACGCCGACACCATCCGCGCCGCCGTGAATGCCGCCGGTGGCCACGCCACACTCATCCGCGGCAACCGCGCCGGCGGTGCCTTCCAACCGCTTTCGCCGCCCATCGCAGCACTTCAGGACGGGCTGCGTGCACGTTTTGACCCGCGCGGCATCCTGAACCCCGGCCTGATGGGCCGCGCCGCGTGACGTGCACGTCCATCATTTGCCCTGCCCTCGCACCGCTGAGTAGATTGCCTACCGTATGAAAACCGAATTTTCCGCCGAACAGCTCAAATCCCCTGCCATCCAGCGCTCGAACGAGATTCTGCGTTCCTGCGTGCATTGCGGGTTCTGCACCGCCACCTGTCCCACCTATCAGGTGCTGGGCGACGAACTCGACAGCCCCCGGGGCCGCATCTACCTGATCAAGGACATGCTGGAAAACGACCGCGACCCGGATCGCGAGACAGTCAAGCATATCGACCGCTGCCTGTCCTGCCTCGCCTGCATGACGACCTGCCCCTCGGGCGTGCACTACATGCACCTTGTCGACCACGCCCGCGAGTATATAGAGGATCGCTACCAACGCCCCATGTTCGAGCGTGTCCTGCGCTGGACGCTGGCGCGCATCCTGCCCTACCCGAACCGTTTCCGCATCGCGATGCTCGGCGCCAAGATCGCCAAACCGTTCAAATGGGCCCTGCCCGACGCCCGCCTGCGCGCGATGGTCGACATGGCCCCCAAGAATGTCCCGCCAGTCAGCCGCAATGACGACCCGCAAACCTTCCCGGCGAAAGACAAGCCCGTGAAACGCGTCGCCCTGATGACCGGCTGCGCGCAGAAGGCGCTAAACACCGACATCAACGACGCCACCATCCGCCTGCTCACCCGGCTGGGCTGCGAGGTTGTGGTGGCCAAGGGCGCAGGCTGCTGCGGGGCGCTCACCCACCACATGGGCAAGACCTCCGAGAGCCACGCGACGGCAGCCCACAACATCCGCGCCTGGACCGCCGAGATGGACGAGGGCGGCCTCGATGCCATCGTCATCAACACCTCCGGCTGCGGCACCACCGTCAAGGATTACGGCCACATGTTCCGCACCGAGGCGCTGGCCGAGGACGCCGCCCGCGTCTCGGCCATCGCCATGGATGTCTCGGAACTCCTGATGCAGCTCGACCTGCCCGAGGGTACGCCCCGCGGCACCCGCGTGGCCTACCACGCCGCCTGTTCGCTCCAGCACGGCCAGCAGATCAAGACCCACCCCAAGACCCTGCTGAAAAACGCCGGGTTCGAGGTGGTCGAACCGGCCGACGCGCATCTGTGCTGCGGCTCGGCCGGCACGTACAACCTGATGCAGCCCGCGATCTCCAAGCAGTTGAAAACGCGCAAGGTTCAGACGCTCGAGGCCAAGTCGCCCGACATCATCGCCACAGGCAATATCGGCTGCATGATGCAGATAGGCTCGGGCACCGGGGTACCCGTCGTGCACACCGTCGAACTGCTCGACTGGGCCACCGGCGGACCGAAACCGCCAGCCTTGCACGATTAACAGGCGACAGCCCTATTTTCGACAAATTGCGCCGGTATCCCGCTTGAAAATCAAGTGAGGCACCCGGTTTGTTCAAGAGCATAGGTTTCACAGGGCTGGTCATGGCCCTGCTCTGGTCCATGTCGCCCGCATCCGCACAGGATGCCATGCTCCAGCGACTGGACACCACCGATGACGGCCGCCAGTGGCAGGCCGTGGGGCGTATCGACATCGGCGGAAACGGCTTTTGCACCGGCGCCCTGATCGCGCCCGACCTCGTGCTGACGGCGGCGCACTGCCTGTTCGATGCCACGACGGGCAAGCCTGTCGATACGCAGAATATCGAGTTTCTCGCCGGCTGGCGCAACGGCCGCGCCACCGCCTATCGCTGGGTCCGCCGCGCGGTGGTGCATCCCGAATACGATTATTCCAACCGGATCGACGCCGCGCGCGTGCGTAACGACATCGCCCTCTTGGAATTGCACCACCCCATCGCCAAGTCCGGCGTTGTCCCGTTCCAGACCGACACCCAGCCGCGCAAGCATGAACGCATCGGGCTGGTCAGCTATGCGCGCGAACGCTCCGAGGCACCCTCGCTTCAGGACATGTGCCAGGTGCTGGAACAGCGCAGCGGCGTGCTGGTGATGTCCTGCGACGTCGATTACGGCGCGTCCGGCGCACCGGTCTTTTCCTTCGACGACACCGGCGCGCCACGCATCGTGTCGGTCGTCTCCGCCATGGCCGAGATCCACGGCAAGAAGGTCGCCCTTGGCGCCTCTCTCGACAGGCCGCTTGCCCTGATGCGCCACGCGCTCGAGAGCGGCGAACGCTTGCAAGACCAGGCCCGGGTCGAAATGTTCTCGACCGGCCAGAACCGCAACACCGGCGCGAAATTCGCCGTGCCCGACCTGGATTGATTTATGTTTCGTCTGTTTTCGCTCTTCACGCTCGTCTTCACTCTGACGCTGCCCACCCTGGCCACCGCCAGCGACCTGATCCGGCTGACCAACCGCGACGACCTTCTGGGGTGGGAGGCCGTGGGCCGGATCGATCTGGGCCAGGACAGCTATTGCACCGGCACGCTGATTGCCGACAACCTTGTGCTGACGGCGGCTCACTGCGTCTTCGACAACCGCGGCGCGCCGATTCTGCCAGAGCGTATCGTGTTTCGCGCCGGGCTGCGTGACGGCGCCGCCATCGCCGCACGCAACATCAGCCGCTACGTGGTGGCCGATGGCTATCGCGCCTCCGACGGCATGTCCGCCGATAATGTGCGCCGCGACGTGGCCTTGCTGGAACTCAGCACCCCCATTCCCACCGCCACCGCCAGCCCCTTTGCCCTGCACATGAACCCCACGCGGGGCGACAATGTCAGCGTGGTCTCCTACGGACGCAAGCGCGATGACGCCCTGTCCTGGGAACGCCAGTGCGACGTGTTGCGCCGCGGCGAGGGCCTGATTTCCTTCAACTGCAACGTGACCTTCGGCTCCTCGGGCGCGCCGGTCTTTTCCGATGGCGGCTACCGTGCCCGCATCGTCAGCCTTGTCGTCGGCGGCCACAAGACCGAGCATGGCACGACCGTCGCCTATGGCATGGAATTGCCCGACACGGTCGATGACCTCAAGCGCAAGCTGCGCGCCAGCGCTGCCTCGGCCCCTTCGACCGCCAATACCGGCTTTCGCAAGGTCGATGTGACCCGCGGCGGCAACGCCTCGGGGGCCCGTTTCGAGAAAATCCAGTGATTTCAACCCAACGCAGGGGCTTGAAACCGGCTTTTTCGCTTCCCAAATAGCGTTTGTCCGACGCCGCGTCGCGGGTCGACATCAACCGCCTGTCCCGTTCGGGAAGGCATCCACATAGGTATCGCTCAACGGAGGATTCCAATGCGTAACTTTGATCTTGCCCCGCTTTACCGGGCTTCCATCGGGTTTGACCAGATTGCCGACATGATGGACCGCGTCCTTGCCGGCGACGTCAATCAACCGACCTACCCCCCTTACAATATCGAAAAGACAGCCGACGATGCCTACCGCATCTCGATCGCCGTCGCAGGGTTCAGCGATGACGAACTCTCGGTCGAACTGCGCGAAGGCGCGCTGATCGTCTCGGCCCGCAAGGCCGAAGAGGACGGCGAGCGCACCTACCTGCACCGCGGCATCGCCACCCGCGCGTTCGAGCGGAAGTTCCAGCTGGCCGACCACGTCAAGGTCACCGGGGCGACCCATACCGACGGTATGCTGCATATCGAGCTGGTGCGCGAAGTGCCCGAGCGGCTGAAACCCCGCCGCATCGAGATCGCCAGCGGTACGTCCACCCACAAGGATGTCGTTGACGCCGAAACTGTCAACTAAACGGCAGATCCTACCGCGCGAAACGCCCCGTGGCAGCCACGGGGCGTTTTTTGTTGGGGGCCGCGCATCTTCGGGCCGCGGTACGGCGATCCAACCGTTATTCTATAGCGCTTTATCCCGGCCAAACCCGCAAAAGAAATAAGCGGCGCACCCAGCCTAGCCCAATCGCCGTGCCGTCCGGGCGGCCCGGCGATGCGCGGCGGTGCAGCAAGCTGCACCTTGATTCCGCGCCGCACCTACCGCGACAGGCTCTCCGCCAGCCGCATCAGCTGCACCGCCTCGGCCCGATAGCCGAACGGGTCTTCCCCCTTCGCCCCATTCGCCAGCGCAATCGCCTCCGCATACCCCCAGTCGCCAAGATACGTCTCCCCGCGCAACAGCTGCCCGAACCCGGCAATCGCCGCCGCGAACCGCGCCTCTGAACCAGCCTCGGCACCCTCAACGATAGCCTGCTCGATCAACCGGCTTTCATCCTCACCCGGCGCCTTGTACCGCAGCTTGAAATACCCAAGCTCGCCTGCATCCCCGCGCACCGCCTCCGCCTCGCCATAGCGCAGCGGGTCGCTCATCTGCGCGGGCGAGCCCACCGGCGTGATCTCGTAAAGCGCGGTCACTTGGTGCCCGGCCCCGATATCGCCCGCATCCACCCGATCGTTGTTGAAATCCTCACGCCGCAGCGCACGCGTCTCGTACCCGATCAACCGGTACTCGACCACGGCTGCCGGGTTGAACTCCACCTGGATCTTCACGTCATCGGCAATCGGGTAAAGCGCACCGGTCACCTGGTCGACCATCACCTTCTGCGCCTCGGACAGCGTGTCGATATAGGCCGCCTGCCCGTTCCCGTTCTGCGCCAGCGCCTGCATCGTGGCATCGTCCAGATTGCCGCGCCCGAACCCCATCACCGACAGGTAGGTGCCGCTCTCGCGCTGCTCGGCAATATAGTCCTTCAACGCCTCCGGATCGCTGATCCCCACATTGAAATCCCCGTCCGTCGCCAGGATCACCCTCGACACCTCGCCGTCGCCACTCATCTCCCCGGCCAGCGCATAAGCCTGCTGCAATCCCGCCTGCCCCGCCGTCGAGCCTCCGGCCTCCAGCCGGTCCAGCGCGCCCAGGATCGTCTCTCGCTCCGTCGCCGGTGTCGGCGCCAGCGCCTGCCCCGCGCTGCCAGCATAAGTGATGATCGCCACGCTGTCCCGCTCGGTCAGTTGCGGCAGCATCAGCGCCAAGGACTGCTTGAGCAGCGGTAGCTTGTTCGCCGCCTGCATCGACCCGCTCGTGTCGATCAGGAACACCAGGTTCAGCGGTGGGCGGTCCTCTACCGGGGGCGTCTCGCCCTGGATCGCGACATGCACCAGCTTCGTGTCCGGGTTCCACGGCGTGTCCGTCACGCTGACCGTCGGCTGGAACGGCGCATTACCTTCAGGCGCGGCATAGTCATAGGGGAAGTAGTTCACCATCTCCTCGATCCGGACAGCCTCCCGCGGCGGCAGGTATCCAGCCCGCAAGGACGACCGCACCACACCATACGATGCCGTATCCACGTCGATCGAAAAAGTCGACACCGGCTCCTCACTGGTGATCTTCAGCGCGTTCGGTACAGCGTCGGGAAACGCTTCGCTTTCCATTTCGGGCAATGCCATAGCGTCATCCGAGCCCGGCTGCTCGATCCGCCCGACCGGCGCCGTGTTGGCCACACCCCCGGCATATCCCTCCGCATCGGACAAGGCCTGCGACTGCATCGCCTGCGGTGCGATCTGCCTTTGCTTCGCCAGACCCGACTCCGGCCGCGCCACCTGCGGCGATGGCATCGGCACGGGCTGCGGCGCCTCGGCCTCCGGTGCAGGCTCCGCCGGGGCCACGTCCAGCACCATCTCCTCCGCCGCCTCCGGCACCGGCGCTTCCCTACGCACGCCTGCGTCCGCCAAACTGTCATCCGCCTCGGTCACCACCGGCTGCGCCCCGCGCAGCGCCGGCGCGTTCCGCCAGTCCGGCACCACCACGACCATTCCCAGCGCCACCAGCGCCGTCGTCGCCGTCAGCGCCCCGCGTGTGTTCATCCGCGTCAACATATCCGTCACTCCTCTGACAAGGCCCGCTTTCGGGCGATCAGAGGTTTGACGTGCGTCATCCCACACCTCTTGGAGATCGGCAAAGTTTTTCCGCGCCAACGCCAGATCCGCCGCCTTCCTGTCGGCATCCGGCTTCGGCGTCGCGGCCCGCATCATGGCCTTCAGATCGTCGAGGTCGTCGCTCATGCGTCCTCCTCTCGCGCACGCATCGCGCGCAAATGTTTCTTCGCCTCAGATATGCGCCAGCCCACCGTGCCGCCCGAGATGCCCAGCACCTCGCCCGCCTCGGCATGGTTCATGTCGTCCAGCACCAGGGCCAGCGTGTCCCTCAAGTCCTCCGGCAAGGCCCTCATGGCTTGCGTCAACCAATCGACGGCCTCGGCCACTTCCGCCTCCGCCGCCCGCCGGTCCACCTCCCAATCGCCCCAGCCTTCCGCGTATTTCGCCCGCGTCGCCGCCCGCCGCCGCCGGTCATGGGCAGCATTCACCACCACCCGCCATAGCCAGGTGGTGAACTTCGACGCCCCGCGAAACCCCGACAGCTTTGCTGGCAAGCCAGCACACACATCCTGTGTCAGGTCCTCCGCCTCGGCCCTTGCGCCGGTCAGCCGAAAGGCCAGCCGGAACACGGCATCGTAATGCCGCTCGACGAGGGTCGAGAACGCCGCCGCATCGCCATCGGCGGCGGCTTGGGCCAGGGTTTCGTCACTGACTGTCATACGCATCACGATTGTAGGACGCCGCCCAGGCGTCAATCCTTGGCGCAGGGTGGAATTTTTTTGAGAACGTCATCCCCGACTTGATCGAGGATCTCTTTCTCCCAGAGATTCTCTGGTTAAAGCCCGACGATGACAGCGCCCCCGAAGCTCCGCGTAGGGTGGGATTTCATCCCACCTATCGTGCCCCTTAAAGCGCCCCGACCCGCTCCAGCACCGCCCTCAACTCGGTCCGCCCCGCATCGCTCAGCCCGTCCTGCGGCGGCAGCGGCGCACCCACGTCATAGCCCTGCAGTTCCAAACCACCCTTGACGCAGGCCGCCAGGTTGTACTTGGCGAACGCCTGGTTCAGCGACCACAGCTCGCGCTGCAATTCCATCGCCGCCTGAAACTGCCCGACCTTGCACAGCTCATACAATTTCACACTCTGCTTCGGTACGATGCACGCGGGCCCCGCCATCCAGCCCTTGCCCCCGATCAGCATCACGCAGGCCGGGATATGCGCCGACGCAGCAAAGATATCCAGTTTGTCGCCCACCCGGTCCATGATCGACAACAGCCGCCCCGTGTTGCTCGACGCATCCTTCAGACAGCGGATGTTCTCCACCTCCGCCAGTTCCGCGATCAAAGCCACGCTCAGGTCGCTGCGCTGGAAATTAGGATTGGTGTAGATCACGATCGGCAGATCCCCCGCCGCCGCTACGGCGGTGAAATAGTCCTTGATGCCGGCATCGCTCACCGGGAAATAGGCCTCAAGCACGGCAAGAATACCGTCACAGCCCATCGCCGCGAATTCCCGCGCCTGCCGCACCGCCTCCGACGTGGTCGTCGCCGCGACGCCCGCCACCACAGGCACCCGGCCCTTGGCGGCGGCCACGACCGTCTCGACGATATCGCGCTTCTGCGCCCAGCTGAGATAGGCGAACTCCCCCGTCGAGCCCAATGGCGTCAGCCCATGCACGCCAGCGTCGATCAGGTCGTCGCAGAGCCGCGTCAGAACCTCGCGTTTGACGCGGCCCTCGCCATCCAGCGGCGAGACGAGATAGGGAAAGACCCCGTGAAACCCGCCGTCCATGCCGTGCCTCACACGCTCATGCAGACGTATTTCAGCTCCAGGAAATCCTCGATCCCGTGATGGCTGCCCTCGCGGCCCAGCCCCGACTGCTTGACCCCGCCGAACGGCGCGACCTCGGTCGAGATGATGCCGGTGTTCACGCCGACAATCCCGTATTCCAGCGCCTCGGCTACCTTGTAGACGCGGCTCAGATCCTTGGCGTAGAAATAGCTGGCAAGGCCAAAGATCGTATCGTTCGCCATGGTGATCACGTCATCCTCGTCCTCGAACTTGAACAAGGGCGCCAACGGCCCGAACGTCTCTTCCTGGCTCACCTTCATGTCCTGCGTCACACCCGTCAGGATCGTCGGCTGGAAGAAGTTGCCGTCCATCTCGCCATCCGCACCCCCAAGGATCACATTGCCGCCCTTGGCCTTGGCATCCTCGATATGCTCCACCACCTTCTCCGACGCTTCCGGGTTGATCAGCGGCCCCAGCTCGGTGCCCTCTTCCAGCCCGTCACCCACCTTCATCTTGCTCACCCGGTCCTTCAGCTTTTCGGCAAAAGCGTCATAGACCCCAGCCTGCACATAGATCCGGTTGGCACAGACACAGGTCTGCCCGTTGTTGCGGAACTTGCACATGATCGCGCCTTCCACGGCGGCGTCCACATCTGCATCGTCGAACACGATAAAGGGCGCGTTCCCGCCCAGCTCCATCGAGCATTTCATCACCTGGTCGGCCGCCTGCCGCAGCAGGATGCGCCCCACCTCGGTGGACCCGGTAAAGGTCAGCTTGCGCACGTTCGGATTCTCGCAGAACTCCTTGCCGATGTCCGACGACCGCGACGAGGTCACGATGTTGAACACTCCCGCCGGGATGCCCGCCCGCTCGGCCAGCACGCCCATCGCCGTGGCCGACAGCGGCGTCTCCGCCGCCGGACGCCCCACGAACGCACAGCCCGCCGCCAGCGCAGGCGCGGCCTTGCGCGTGATCATCGCGTTGGGGAAGTTCCACGGCGTGATGGATGCGGCCACCCCGATCGGCTGTTTCAGCACCATGATCCGCTTGTCGCGCTGATGGCCCGGGATCATCTCGCCGTAGACCCGCTTGGCCTCCTCGCCGAAGAACTCGATGAAGGACGCGCCATAGGCGATCTCGCCCTTGGCCTCGGCCAGCGGCTTGCCCTGCTCGGCGGTCAGGATCGTTCCCAGGTCATCCTGGTGCTCCATCATCAGATCGAACCACTTGCGCAGCACCGCGGCGCGCTCCTTGCCGGTCCACTTGGCCCACTCCTTCTGCGCCTTCGCCGCCCCCGCGATCACATCGGCCACCTGTTTGCGATCCAGGTCCGCCACATTGGCAATCACGTCACCCCGCGCCGGGTTCACCACCTCGAAGGTCGCGCCGTCCGCGCCGTCGATCCATTCACCCCCGGCATAGGCCTTCTCGGCCAGCAGGTCGGGATCTTTCAAAAGCGATTTCAGGTTGGTGGCAGTATCGAGCATGGCGCATCCTCCGGCAAAAACTGTTGCTCATGGCAAAGCATCTGGGGCACGGAATGTCTAGGGCCAGACCGAAGGAGAAAATCATGAAACTGGACGACGCCTATGCCAACGTCCCCAACATCCCCGGCGGCGAGGATTATCCGCCGCGCTGGGCCGCCGAGGCGGCCGCCTTCCGCGAGGCACGCGCACCAGGCCGCGACGAGCTCGGCGTTCCCTACGGCGACACACCCCGCCAGGCCTACGATATCTTCCGCCCCGAAGCCGCGCCCGAAGGCACGCTCATCTTCGTTCATGGCGGCTACTGGCTCCGCTTCGACCGCAGCTACTGGTCCCACTTCGCCACCGGCGCGCTGGCCCGTGGCTGGTCCGTCGCCATGCCCTCCTACGACCTTTGCCCCGATGTCCGCATCGCCGACATCACCCACCAGATCGCGCGCGCCATCCAGACCATCGCGGGCACCACCGATGGCCCCGTCGCCCTTGCCGGTCACTCCGCCGGCGGCCACCTCGTCTCGCGCATGGCTGAACCCGGCCTCCTGCCTGACAACGTCACCGACCGGATCACCACGATCACCCCAATCTCCCCGGTCTCCGACCTGCGCCCGCTGCTGCAGACATCGATGAACGACCAGTTCCAGCTCACCGAAACCAGCGCCGCCGCCGAAAGCCCGGCCCTCATGACCGACCGCCTCGGCATCCCCACCCGCATCTGGGTCGGCGCCGAGGAACGCCCCGTCTTCCTCGACCAGGCCCGCTGGCAGGCCGACGCTTGGTCCTGCCCTTTGCGCATCGACACGGGCCGTCACCATTTCGACATCATCGACGCCCTGAAAGACCCCGACAGCCCGCTCATGACCGATATCCTGGGCTAAGCGACACCGCGCTCTTTCTTGGCAAAAATACTCAAAAGCCAAAGCCCGCCACGCGCCCGACGCAATGGCCCTGCGTAGGGTGGGTGAAAACCCACGCGCCCCCGCGCCTCATCCCTGACTGAACCGCTCCGCCCAACACGGCACCCCGTCCCTCTCCGCCGGACGTGCCGCAAAAACCGCCCTCGCAATCGCCCGCGCCACGCAACTCGCCGCCGCATGGCCCAGCGCCAACTGCCCCGCCACGTCGGGCGCGTCCCCGTGCCCCGTTGCCGCGGCAAAGATCAGATCCCCGTCCATAGGCGTGTGCGACGGCAACAGCGCCCGGGCATACCCATCATGCGCCGCCACCGCCATCCGCGTGCATTGCGCCTGGGTCAGCTTTGCATCCGTCGCCACGATCCCAATCGTCGTCGCCGCGTGCTGCGCCAGCTTTGTCCGAGGCTCCTGCACATCCCCGAACGCGCGCGCCGCGCCCAATCCGCCAAACTCGCCCTCCATCTCGAACGGCGCCGCCCAGAACTCTCCGCGCTCGCCGGCCACCGCGGACCCCAGCGCGTTGACCGCCACAAGCGCCCCCACAGTCACGCCCGATGCCAGCACGACCGAGGCCGAGCCAATTCCGCCCTTGAAATCCGCCGTCACCGCACCCGCTCCGGCCCCGAAACTGCCAATCTCGAAAGCCTCTCTCCGGGCCGCCAGCGCCGCCCGCCCAAGTGTCTTATACGGGTTCTCCCCCCAGTCCTTCTCCCCGCCATTCAGCAGGTCGAACAGGATCGCCCCCGGCACAATTGGCACGCGCTGGTCGCCCACGGCAAACCCACGCCCCTCGGCGCGCAACGCATCCGCCACGCCCGACGCCGCATCCAGGCCAAACGCCGACCCGCCCGACAGCACCAGCGCATCGACCTCCTCCACCACCTTGTCCGGGGCCAGCAAATCCGTCTCCCGCGTGCCCGGCGCCCCGCCCATCACATGCACGCCCGCCGTGAACGGCGCGTCGCTCACCACAACGCTCACCCCGGTCTTCACCGCCGCATCCTCGGCCTGCCCCACCAGTATGCCCGGCACATCCGTGATCAGATTCCGCTTGCCCGGTCTTGCCGTCATGATTCGTTCCCGTCCTCGCAATGTCGCAAATCATCTTGCCAGACCTGCCCCGCTCTGCAAGAACAGCGTCAGACCCGGGGGCGATGGCGTCGCCCCAATCACGGGTTCCTACCCCAACAGTCCTGAACGCCGGGACCTTTCTTTGATTAGGAGGGTCACACGATGACTGCACCCCAAATCCACACCGATGTCACGGGCGCACGCCCCGAATTCTACCGCTTCCACAACGGCGAAAAGGCCCCGTTGCCCTTCGCTGCCTCCGAGTACGACCAGCGCCTGACCGGCCTGCGCCGCATCATGGCGGAAACCGGCGTCACCGCCGCCGTCTTCACCTCGATGCACAACATCGCCTACTATTCGGGCTTCCTTTACTGCGCCTTCGGGCGGCCCTACGGCCTTGTCGTGACGGCGACCGACAGCGTCACCATCTCGGCGGGCATCGACGCGGGCCAGCCGTGGCGCCGCTGCCACGGCGACAACATCACCTATACCGACTGGCAGCGCGACAATTATTGGCGCGCCATCGCGTCCGTCACCGGCACCGGCGGCGTCATCGGCTTTGAGTCCGACCACCTCACGCTCCAACAATGTGGCAAGCTGGACCACTTCCTTTCGCCAAAGGAAACGGTCGACCTGTCAACTCACACCATGACCCAGCGCATGGCCAAGTCCCCGGCCGAAATCGCGCTCATCCGTCAATGCACCGCCATCGCCGACGTGGGCGGCCATGCCATCCGCGACGCGGTGCGCATCGGCACCCGTGAAATCGATGTGGCCATGGCCGGGCGCAACGCGATGGAGCTGGAAATCGCCCGCCGCTTCCCCGATGCCGAGTACCGCGACAGCTGGGTCTGGTTCCAGTCCGGCCTCAACACCGATGGCGCCCATAACCCCGTCACGTCCCGGCAACTCCAGAGCGGCGACATCCTGTCACTCAACACCTTCCCGATGGTCTCGGCCTATTACGTGGCCCTCGAACGCACCATGTTCGCGGCCGAGGTCGACGCCGCCTCGCTCGCCATCTGGCAGGCCAACGTCGCCGCCCACGAATACGGCATGTCCCTGCTCAAGCCCGGCATCTCCTGCGCCGAGGTCACCCACAGGATCAACGCCTTCCTGGCCGAGCGTGACCTGCTGCAATACCGCACCTTCGGCTATGGCCACAGCTTCGGCATCCTGTCGCATTACTACGGCCGCGAGGCGGGCCTCGAACTGCGCGAGGATATCGACACCGTGCTGAAACCCGGCATGGTCATCTCGATGGAACCGATGCTGACCATCCCCCAGGGCCAGCCCGGCGCCGGCGGCTACCGCGAACACGACGTGCTGGTCATCACCGAAAACGGTAACGAGAACATCACCGGCTACCCCTACGGGCCGGACTTCAACGTGGTCGGCTGAAACACGAAAACGCCCCCCGGAAAAATTCCCGGGGGGCGCTTCAGCCCTGATCTGTGGCACTAACCTATGCCGCGTCCTTGCGCTCGGGCCCATAGCTCTCGCCCACGTAATCCTCCAGCAGCTTTTCGTTCCTGGCTTCTTCGATCCGGTTGATCCGGTCGATCCGCGCCTGGTTCTCGAACCGGTATTTCACGAAATTCACCAGGCTCAGCGTCAGCAGCAGCACCGCGATCCCCCAGAACCCCTTGGTCGACAGCGGCACCTCGGTCGAAAGCCACAGCGACATGCCCAGCAGTACATAAGCCGCCGCCACGCCAATCGCGTTGAACGCCATGATCACGGTGTTGTCGGGTTTGTCATTGAATTGCATTGGTCGTCTCCTCGTTCGCTTTAGAAATGGATTTCAGTTACTTGCGCTTCAGCCGATCCAGCACCTGGTCCGCCGTCACTTTCGTCACCGGGCCAAAGCCCTGCTCCTCCATGCGGGCATCCAGGCTTTCATGGTTCAGGTCCGCCTCGATCCCCTGAAGGATCTGCGATTGCTCGAACGGATCATCCCGCCCCACGACCCGCGCGATCAATTCTTCGGCCTCGTCCGCGGCCGACGTGTTGCCGATCGTGGTCCGCAGCGAGCCCTGCACCTGCTGCTCGCGGCGGATGGCCCGGGCCGTCACCGCGCCCTGCTTGAGGTCGATCAGCCGCCGATGCGCCACTTCCACGCTTCCGCGCAGCCGGATCACCTTGGCCTCCAGCCGGTCGACCGTGCCCTGCCGAAGCTGCGCCTCGTTCTCCATCGTCGCGACGGCATCCGCCGCCTGTCGGGCAAGGTCTTCGCGCTCTGCAGCCAAGGCATCTTCCGCCCGTCGCACCATCGTGTCGATCCGGCCTTGCAAAGCGTCCAGGATCCGCTTTTCCGACCTCTGCCGCTGAATGAGCGAAGCCAAGGTCGCCTTCGCCGCCCTCAACTGTGCATCCGAGTCGCGGATCTTCTGATCGATCAATTCGATCGCGAAGGCGTCCTTGACCTGCTCCTCCGCCCGCGCATTCGCCCCGGCGATCAATGTCTTCAGTGTCGTGAACATATTCCAATCCCTTTCGTGAACAATGTTCATGAATAGAGATATACAGCAGATTGAACATCGTTCAAGAAATATTTTGAACGATGTTCAGAAACTATCTGTTTCCGGTGACATTCCCGATCACCAGTGCAATCATCCGGGTCATATCGGCGCGCGACACCTCTGACACCTGATTGTCCAGTCCCAGCGCGATAATGCCGTGCACCGATGAAAACAGTGCCCGCGCCATAAGCACCACATCGTCCTCCGGCATCTTCGGAAAACAGTCCCGCACCGGGGCCTCGATCAGGCCGAACAGACGTTTCATCTGTTCATGATACCAGTCCGGCGCCTCGACACCCGCCACCGTCTGCACTTCGAAAAGCGCCCGCCATGCGTTACGATTGGCCTCCGCAAAATCAAGATAAGCCTCTGACATCGCGATCATGCGGTCCGTCGGGCTGTCTTGCAGGCGATCCTCCAGGCTGGCCTCAACCGCCTGCCCCAGCCGCACGAATGTGCGCCCGTTCACCGCGATGACGATGTCGTGCAAATCTCCGAACACATTGTAAATCGCCCCCAGCGCGCATCCCGCCTCGCGCGCCAGTTCCCGCGCCTTGACCGCCGTGAGTCCGCCTTCCGTCACCTTCACCTCGGCCAGGTCGATCAACGTCTTTCGCAGCGCGTCGCGCCGCGCCTCAACTTTACCCGCCATGCAGCCTCCGAACTTGAACTTCGTTCAGGAGTATACATCATGGCGCAAAAGCCAACCCCGAAGCGACACCGCAAACCAGATCCCGGTTTGCCCTGTCCCCCGGGTCAATGTCACACTATATCGCGCACAACAGCCGGCGCATCGGCGCTGAACCGAAAGCAAACACACAATCGCAAGGGGCCGCCATGCACTACGTCAAATGGATCTTCGTCGCCGCCTTCTGGCTGCTGGTCGCGGGCTTTCTGCACTACACCCTTCCGCAGCACGATATCGCGCGCATCACCGATACTTATGAAAAGCGCATCGACTTCGGCGAAAACTCGATCTTCTGGTCGAACGTGGGCAGCGGCGACGCCGAAGGCACGGTCAACCGCGACATCTTCTTCATCCAGACCCGCCTCGCCGATGGCGAAGTCATGGTTTACCGCAACGAGGATACCGGCTGGGGTTGGCCGCCCTATTTCAAGTTCGACACCACGAACCTTCAGGCCGAGGCCGCCGACCAGCGCTCCACCTCCGAGACGCCGAAATGGGTCTCCATCACCCATTACGGCTGGCGTAACGAGTTCCTGTCGATCTTTCCCAACGCCATCTCGGTGGCGCGGGTCGAGGGTCCGAACGTCACGATCATTCCGTGGTTCAACATCATCTTCCTGACCCTGCTCGCGGCGCTCGTCTGGGCCATCCGCGCCCGCTGGGTGCGCTTCCGCGAACGCCGGATCGACCCAACCACGGACGAATGGGGCCTCACCGATCCGCAGCCCGGTCGCGACCGCCTGTAGACCTAACGCTTGCCGTAGTAGAGGCCGACCACATGCTCGGCCTCCGCAAAAAACAGCCAGCGCGACGCCGCGATCCCGCCCAGATGCGCCAACACGGCCACCAGCGCCGCTATATGCGAAAACGGGACCAGCAGCAGCACGAAAGGAATCGTGTACCCGAACAAGAGCGCGATCATCCGAAGCTTCTGCGCGTGCTTTCTCCCCACCACATAGACGAATTCCCGCAGCAGGTAGTTGTTGCCGGTATGCGGCGGCTCGAATGCCCGCACGGTGCCGATATTGCCCAATCCCGTGGCCGTCGCCATATCCGTCCCGCTCTGCGCGAACGCGCGGTCCCCGCGCAGCCACCAAGCCACCTGCGCCAGCGCCGCAATTGGTATCAGGATCAGCGCAATCGCCACCTGTCCCGCCAGTAATGCGCCCCCGGCCAGTGCAATCGCCATGAACAAAAGCGGCGTCAGCGGCGTATTCCAGCGCGGCACCGTCTTCATCTGCGTATAGATCATCGAGGTGGTGAACACCGTCACCGCCGACAGCACAGCGCCGGTGATGCCCACCAGCAACCAGGCCGTGTCGAAAAACACCAGCCCCGCGCCATAGATCGCCATCACGACCAGCGCCGCGACCGACGACACCCCCTCCCGGCTCAGCCACGAGGACCGCCATTGAGTGAACGCCTTCAGCGCCCGCTCAGGGTGGCCCAGGTGAAAAGTTGAGGCCATCAGCCCACCCACCGCCAGCAGGTAGGCAATCACGAAGAACGTGAACGCGACCCATCCGGTTGGCACGATGACCCCAAGCCCAAGCCAAAAGAGCAGGCCGAATCCAAGGCCCGACAGCGTGGTGAATACGATAACGGACGGTGCGGGATGCATCAGATCTTCTCCAGCGCTTTATCAAGCCAGCCGATGAACCCTTTCGGCTCTTCCGCCACGGGGGCCAGCAGCGGCGCCAGCACGTCGATCTGCGCGTCTGGCGCGGCCATCACGCGGTCCTTGGGCCGGGGCGGCAGGTACTGGTTCACGGGTTTCGTGCCCTGTTCCGGCATCAGGTCCATGCCGCCGCGTTCCGCGACCAGCTTGGACACGTCGCTGTCAGGATCGCCCAGATCCCCGAAATGCCTTGCCCCCGCCGGACAGGTCCGCACGCAGGCCGGCACCCGGTCCTCCTCGGGCAGGTTGTCGTTGTAGATCCGGTCGACGCACAGCGTGCATTTCTTCATCACGCCCTCGGCCTCGTCCATCTCGCGCGCGCCATAGGGACAGGCCCAGGCACACAGCCCGCAGCCGATGCAATCGCTCTCGTTCACCAGAACGATCCCGTCCTCGACCCGTTTATAGCTGGCGCCGGTTGGACATACGGTCACGCATGGTGCGTCCTCGCAATGCAGGCACGACTTCGGGAAGTGAATGAGCTGCGCCGCCGGATGCGGCATCCCGCTCTCGGCCAGGGGCTGCACCTCGTAGGAATGCACCCGGTTCAGGAACGTGCCGCGCGGGTCGTCCCCATAAGGGTCCTGATCGCTCAGCGGCGCGCCGTAATTCTCGGTGTTCCACCCCTTGCAGCTGACCACGCAGGCGTGACAGCCGACGCACGTGTCGAGGTCAATCACCAGCCCCATTTTGCGCTGCGTCGTTTCGGGAAGCGTCGTCATGCCTGCCGCTCCTCTGTCTTGGCTGGGACGCCACCGCTCTGGGGCGCATCCTCGCTCGAATTCCAATTGCCGATGAACCACACGAAGGTTCCGACCACGAAGATCACGAAGGCCAGTATGGCAATCAATGTCAGGGTCTTGCCGCTCACCGCCGCACCTCCGCACACCCAAGTTCCGCGCAGAAAATGGGCCGGAAAATACGCATTTTCCGCCCAAGACTTTTCGAAAAGTCTTGGCAATTTTCTGGGCAGAAAATTCCCGCGCTCATTTGCCCACCTTCCAGCGCAACTCATCCGGCCCGGTCCCCACCGGCGACCGGATCGGCGCGAATGTCGGATGCACCTCGTCGGGGGCCGCCGTCTTCTCGATCTTCACGCGCAGGTCGAACCATGCCGCCTGTCCGGTCACCGGATCACTGTTCGCCCAGCGCAGCCCGTCGCCCTTGGGCGGCAAAAGCTCGTGAATGAGATGGTTCAGCAGAAACCCCTTCGTCGCCTCCGGCGCGTCCTTTTCCAGCGCCCAGGCGCCCTTGCGCTTGCCGATCGCGTTCCACGTCCAGACCGTGTTCTCGTTCAGCGCCGCCATATGCGCCACCGGCACCGTGATCTCGCCATGGGCCGAGGTCACACGCGCCCAATCCCCCTCGGCAAAGCCGTTCGCCTCCCATATCTTGGTCGGCAGATACAGCGGATTGCGCCCATGGATCTGCCGCAGCCACGCATTCTGCGACCCCCACGAGTGATACATCGCCATAGGCCGCTGCGTCAGCGCGTGCACGGGATATTCCACCGGGTCCACATGCCCGTCCTCGAAGGGCGGATACCACACCGGCAGCGGGTCCAGCGTCGCCTTGATCCGCTCGCGCAGGTGCTCAGGCGGCTGCCGCTCCCCATGCCCCTCGGCGGCCAGCTGGAACTTGCGCATCGTCTCGGCATAAAGGTCAAAGATATAGGGCTGCGGGCTGTCATAGAGACCCATGCCCACCGCCCATTCCTGATAGCCCATGTTCCACGGCTTCATATAGGCGTGTTCCTTGGCGATATGGTTCACGAAGAACCCGCCATTCTCGATATACGTCTTCAGCTGGTCCTCGTTCGGCGCCCCGCGCCCGTGGGTCAGCCCGTCCTCGCCCTTGCGCCACCCGGCCAGTGGGCCAATGCCCGGCTTGCGTTCGTGGTTGACGATGTAATCGGCGTAATCCGCCCACTTGGCGCTGCCATCCTCGTTGGTGAACCCCGGCAGCTTCATCTTGTTGGCCAGCAGCACCAGCGCCGTCTGAAACCCCTTCACGTCGCGGTCCGGTTCAACCACCGGCCAGCGGATGGCGTCAGCGGCGGCATCCGCCTCGCAGATCGGGCGGTCCAGCAGGCTGATGCAATCATGTCGCTCCAGATAGGTCGTGTCGGGCAGAATCAGATCGGAATAGGCGACCATCTCGGAACTATACGCATCCGAATAGATGATGTGCGGAATGACGTACTCGCCGTCCTCATCGGTGTCGGTCAGCATGTCGATCACGCCGCGCGTATTCATCGTGGAATTCCACGCCATGTTCGCCATGTACATGAACAGCGTGTCGATCTTGTAGGGGTCCCCCGCATGGGCATTGCTGATGACCATATGCATCATGCCATGCGCGCTCATCGGGTTCTCCCAGGTGAACGCCTTGTCGATCCGCGCAGGTGTGCCGTCTTCCTTCAGCGCCAGGTCTTCCGGCCCGCGCACGAACCCCAGGTGCGGGCCGTCCAAAGGCTTGCCCGGCGTCACCTTGCAATGCGGCGTCGGGTGGATGCTGACCGGCTTGGGATAAGGCGGCTTGAACCGGAACCCACCAGGCACCTCGACCGACCCCAGCAGAATCTGCAACAGGTGCAGGCTCCGGCAGGTCTGGAACCCATTCGAATGCGCCGAGATCCCGCGCATCGCGTGAAAGCTCACCGGGCGGCCCACCATGGTCTTGTGCGTCTGGCCCCGAAAATCCGTCCACTCCCGTTCCAGCACGATCTCTTCCTCAAAGGCCACGCGCGCCAGCTCCGCGGCAATCGCCCGGATACGCCGCGCACTCACGCCGCACCGCTCCGCCACCGCCTCGGGCGCATACTCCTTGCCCATGTACCGCTCTGCCAGCAGGTGCATCACCGGCCGGTGCGTCACGCCATCCTTTTCATAGCTGGCCGACAGGTCCGGCTTCACGCCCTTCTTGTCGAACGCCGCAGGCTCCCCGGTGACCCGGTCGATCACCAGAAGCTTGCCGTTCTCGTCGCGCATCAGCAGGCCGTGGTCCGGCGAGCTGGCATCGCAATTCACCAGCACCGGGGCATTGGTGTATTCCGCAAGATACCGCAGGTCGATCTTCCCCGCGCGCAGCAATTCATGCACCAGCGCAAGGATGAACAGCCCATCGGTCCCCGGCGTGATCCCGACCCACTCGTCGGCAACCGCGTTATATCCCGACCGGATCGGGTTCACCCCGATCACCTTGGCGCCGCGTTCCTTCACCCGCCCGAGCCCCATCTTGATCGGGTTGCTGTCATGGTCCTCGGCCACGCCGAAAATCATGAACAGCTTCGTATTCTCCCAGTCCGGCTGCCCGAACTCCCAGAACGCGCCGCCCATCGTGTAGATGCCCGCCGCTGCCATGTTGACGCTGCAAAACCCGCCATGCGCGGCATAGTTCGGCGTCCCGAAATTCTGCGCCCAGAAACTGGTGAAGCTCTGGCTCTGGTCTCGCCCGGTGAAGAACGCCAGCTTCTCCGGCGCCTCCTGCCGCAGCGGCTCCAGCCAGCCGGTGGCGATCTCCAGCGCCTCGTCCCAGCTGATTTCCTCGAACTCGCCCGACCCCCTCGGCCCGACCCGCTTCAGCGGCGCCCGCAGACGCGACGGCGCGTTGTGCTGCATGATCCCCGCACTGCCCTTGGCGCACAGCACGCCCTTGTTCACAGGGTGGTCGCGGTTGCCCTCGATATAGGCAACTTTGCCATCCTTCATGTGCACGTTGATCCCGCAGCGGCAGGCGCACATGTAGCAGGTCGTCTTGCGCACCTCGTCGGACACCTTGGGCGAGGTGTCCAGTTTGGGCTGATCCAGCATGTCGTCGCCTCCCTTGGCTTGTCCCGGTCACGCTAGGCCAGTTCGCACCGCCCCGCGACCGCTTCTCTCGGTTCGTTCGCTTTCCCGAAGCGTTTTGCCGGGAAAGCCGAAAATCTCATGCGCTCAGCCGGGCAACAGCCCGACCACATCTCGCGCAATCTGCCGTTCCTCGTCGGCGGGCACCACGTGCACAGGGATCTCACCCAGCCACTTCAGATGCTCCATGATACGGTCCCGTATCGTCGCGGCGTTCTCGCCAATGCCCCCGGTAAACGCCACCGCGTCCACGCCATGCATCGCGGCAATAGCGGACCCGGCCTGCCGCGCCGCCCAGTAGCAGAAATGCTCGACGGCGAACCGCGCATCCTCATCATCGCGACTTAACAGAGTGGCCATGTCATTCGTCCCGGCCAGCCCCTTCAGCCCGCTTTCCTTGTTCAGGATCGTGCCCGCGCCCTCGATCCCGTGATCCTCGGCCAGTCGCAGCACTGCCATCCCGTCGATGCACCCCGTCCGAGTGCCCATCACAAGGCCATCCAGCGGCGAGTACCCCATCGAATTCGCCACAGACTTTCCCTCGACCATCGCGCACAGGCTCGCGCCATTCCCAAGATGCAGCCCCAGCAACCGCTGCGGCAGGTCATCCCCGAAATGCATGACCATCCCGGCATAGGACAGGCCATGAAACCCGTACCGCCTTATGCCCTTGTCCCGCTCCGCTCGCGGCAGGGCATAGGTCACCGCCACGTCGGAGTTGGTCGCATGAAACGCCGTGTCGAAACTGGCGAATTGCGGCAGGTCCGGCGCCAGCCCGGCAAGCGCCCGCACCCCTGACAGGTTGTGCGGATTGTGCAGCGGCGCCAGCGGCACCACCGCCTCGATCCTCGCAATCACCTCGTCGGTCAGCCGCTCCGGCGCCGTCAGATGCGCCCCGCCATGCACCACGCGATGACCCGCCGCCGCGAGCGACGACACCGGGTGCCCCGCCGCCTCCAACTTCTCCAGGATCAAACCCAACGCCGCCGTATGGTCCGCAACCGAAACGTCCTGCGTCTCACCCCCCAGGCTCAGCCGCCCCTGTCCGCCAATCTCTGTCACCGACCCCGACAGAACCGACTCCAGCGCAGGCGTGAACAACTCCACCTTGATCGAGGACGACCCGGCATTGACGACCAGGATCATGCCGCCCCCCCGATCACGCCCAGCGCCGCCGAGGCGATGCGCTCTTCCGCGCCCTGCGCCCGGCTGGTCAGCAATATCGGCACCTTCGCGCCCAGCACCACGCCGGCACAACAGCACCCCATGCCGAACGACATCAGCTTGAACAGCGCGTTGCCCGTGGTGATGTTCGGCGTCAGCATGATGTCGGCATCGCCCGACACTTCCGACTCATAATTCTTCGCCTCTGCCGCCGCCTTCGACAGGATCAGGTCCATCGCCATCGGCCCCTGCACCACCGCCCCCGGCAGCGCGCCCTGCGCCCACTCCGCGATCTCGACCGCCTCCATCGTGTTGGGCACCGTCGGGATCGGGTCCTCGGTCGGGGCCAATATCCCCGCCTTTGGCCGCTCGATCCCCAGCTTGTAGGCCAGCATCACCGCATGGCTCAGGCACGCCTGCCGCGTCTCAACGTCCGGGTCCACATTCAGCGCCGCATCGGTCAACAAGAGGGGCCGCTCGGACCCCGGCATCGTGATGTGAAACACATGCCCGCAGCGCGTGCCTTTCTCGCGCAGCCCCGCCGCCGACGGCAGCAGGCCTTTCAGAAAGGTCGAGGTATGAATCTGTCCTTTCATGATCGCGCCCACCTCGCCGGTCCGCGCCATCTCGGCCGCCACCGGCGCGGCTGTCTCCTTCGGCGCATGGATCAGCGGCAGCCCCGCGATATCCCACCCGATCTCTTTCGCCACAGCCTTGATCTTGTCGCTGTCCCCGATCAGCACCGGGTCGGCCAGACCGGCCTCGGCCGCCTCTCGGATGCCCTGCAACGGGTTCGGCGCCCCGGCATTCACCAGCGCCACACGCGGCCGCGGCAAGCCTTGCGCCCGCGCCAACAACGAAGGCGGGCACGTGGGTTCACTTGCGGCGAGAAAGGGATATCGGTCTGTCATGTCTTGTCCTGTCGCTCTGTCCAGGGCCCTGATCGGCCCCGCGTGGCAAGAGTATGCCCGCGGGGCCACAGGATTGCGACGTCTCAGACCCGTTGCTCGACCATGTCGTCGGCGCTGATCCCGGCCACTTCCACCGGTTTCTTCATGGCATCCCGGCGGAACGGCTCGCCCAGCTCCTGGTTGATCATCGCCTCGATCAGCGTTGTCGTGCCGTTCTCCATCTGCTCCTTGATCGCCGTGTTCAGCGCATCTGTCAGTTCGTCCATGGTCCGCGCCACGACACCTTTCAGCCCGCAGGCCTGGGCGATCCCGGCATAGCTCACGTCATCGTCCAGTTCCGTGCCCACGAAGTTGTCGTCGAACCAAAGCGTGGAGTTCCGCTTTTCCGCCCCCCACTGGTAGTTGCGGAAAACGATCTGCGTGATCCCCGGCCACTCGCTCCGGCCGATTGCGGTCAGCTCGTTGACCGCGATGCCGAACGCACCGTCCCCGGCAAAGCCCACAACGGGCACGTCCGGGCACCCGATCTTGGCCCCCACGATGGCGGGCAGGCCGTATCCACAGGGCCCGAACAGCCCCGGCGCCAGGTATTTCCGCCCCTCGTCGAAATCGGGGTACGCATTGCCGATTGCACAGTTGTTGCCGATATCGCTGGAAATGATCGCATTTCGCGGCAGCGCGCCCTGAATGGCCCGCCACGCCATGCGCGGGCTCATCCAGTCGGGCTTGGCATCCCGCGCCCGCTCGTTCCACGTGGTGCCGGGGTCGTCATCCTCGTGGTCCATGCTGGCCAGCTGCTGCGCCCATTTGCTCTTGGTCTCGGCAATCTTCGCCTTGCGCGCGTCGCGCTCGTGATCCCCCGCCGTCTCGCTCAGGTTCTTCAGGATACCCTGCGCCACCTTGGCCGCATCGCCCACGATCCCCACGGTCACCTTCTTGGTCAGGCCGATCCGGTTGGGGTTGATATCCACCTGGATGATCTTCGCATTGGCAGGCCAGTATTCCATGCCATAGCCCGGCAGGGTGGAAAACGGGTTCAGCCGCGTGCCCAGGCACAGCACCACGTCCGCCTCCTTGATCAGCTCCATCCCCGCCTTGCTGCCGTTATAGCCCAGCGGCCCGGCAAACAGCGGATGCGAGCCCGGGAACGCGTCATTGTGCTGATAGCCCACGCAGACCGGCGCGGTCAGCCGCTCGGCCAGCTCCATCGACGCCTCGATCCCGCCCTTGGACAGCACGACGCCCGCACCGTTCAAAATCACCGGGTTCTTGGCCTCGCTCAACAGCGCGGCGGCCTCGGCCACAGACTTGGTGCCACCGGGGCTGACCTCGAATTCGATCGCCTGGGGGATCTCGATATCCACCACCTGCGTCCAGAAATCGCGCGGGATGTTGATCTGCGCCGGACCGCACAGGCGCTTGGCCTGGCTGATCACCCGCGCCAACACCTCGGCCACCCGCGTCGGGTCACGCACCTCTTCCTGATAGGCCACCATGTCCTCGAACAGCTTCATCTGCTCGACTTCCTGGAACCCGCCCTGTCCGATGGTCTTGTTGGCCGCCTGCGGCGTCACCAGCAAAAGCGGCGTGTGGTTCCAATAGGCGGTCTTCACGGCGGTCACGAAATTGGTGATCCCCGGCCCGTTCTGGGCAATCATCATGCTCATTTTGCCGGTCGCACGGGTATAGCCATCGGCCATCATCCCCGCGCTGCCTTCGTGCGCACAGTCCCAAAACGTGATCCCGGCCTTCGGGAACAAGTCCGAGATCGGCATCATCGCCGACCCGATGATCCCGAACGCGTGCTGGATCCCATGACGTTGCAGCGTTTTGACAAAGGCTTCTTCGGTGGTCATCTTCATGACAGTGCTCCTGAACATTGGAAAAGGGCCGGTCCTCCCCCGGCGCGGTTTGAGGGGAAGCTACCCTTGCAGTCACCCCCATTCTAGGGCCAGTTTCCGCTGCATACTATAGCCAGAGAGGATTTTTATTGAGACTTTGGGTCTCAAAAATCAGCAAAATCGACATGTGGCGCGTCCGGCCAAGGTCCGTTTCCGCCTTTTGAACAAGGCGTTCGAGCGATTCCGCACCAAGGCCCCAACTGGCCTTACGCCCTCAGCTCATTCGCCAGTATCCCGATCCCGTCCGCAATCCGCTCCGAAGGAATCGAGGAATAGGCCAGCCGGTAGAAATTCCGCGGCGCCCGCGCCGCCTCGAAGAACGGCCGCCCCGGCTCGATCAGAACGCCCCGGGCCTGCAACCGGCGCGCAAGATCTTCGGTATCCACCCCCTCCGGCGCCCGCATCCAGATCGAGCTTCCGCCGAACACGCCGCGCCCTTCCACGCCGAGGCCCTGATCCTCCAGCGCGGTCTCCATCACCTGCCGCCGCCGCGCATAGGCCTTGCCGATCCGCCGGATCAGGCTGTCGTAATGCCCCAGGCTCAGGAAATAGGCCGTGGTCCGCTGCACATGCCCCGGCGGATGCCGCAGCACGCTCGCCCGCAGAGCCCGCGCCTCGCGGATGAACGCCTGCGGCCCCACCAGGTAACCCAGCCGCAGCCCCGGAAAGATCGACTTGGAAAAGCTGCCCACGTAAATCACCCGCCCATCGGTATCGAGCGATTTCAGCGATGGCAGCGGCGCGCGCAGAAAGCTGATCTCGAACTCGTAATCGTCCTCGACGATCAGCGCCTCCATCTCCCGCGCGCGGGTCAGCAGCTCCTGTCGCCGGTCCAGCGGCATGGTCGCATTCGTCGGCGCCTGGTGGCTCGGCGTGGTGAAAATCACCTCCGCCCGCTCCGGCAGGGCCTGCGGCCGCAGCCCATCACGATCCACCGGCACCGGCGCCATGTGACAACGCGATTGCGTCAGGATATCGCGCAGCGCGTGGTAACACGGCTCTTCCACCGCCGCCGTCCGCCGCTGCGTCAGCAACACCTGCGCGGTCAGCCACAGCGCGTTCTGCGCCCCCATCGTCAGCAATATCTCTCCCGGCTCCGCCAGGATCCCCCGTCGTGGCAGCGTATGCCGCGCGATGAACTCGATCAGCTTGGGATCGTCTTGGTCATAGGCATCCGCCGCCAGCGCCTGGAACTCCTTCTGCCCCAGCGCTCGCAGCGCGCAATGCCGCCAGCTTGCATGATCGAACAGGCTCGGATCCGTCTGACCGAAAATGAACGGGTAGGGATAGCTCGACCAATCCCGCGGCTTCTCCGGCGTCGCCCCGCCGGTGTAACGCCGCCCGATCGCCCGCCCCCAGTCGATCATGTCGCCCTTCGCCGCACTTGGCGTGAATGCCGGCGGTTCCGGCGCGTTCTGCGACACGAAATACCCCGACCGGTCTCGGCTCTCCAGATAGTCGTTGGCCTGCAACTCGGTATAGGCCAGCGTCACCGTGATCCGGCTCACCCCAAGGTGCTCGGCCATCCTGCGCGAAGAGGGCAGCTTCTCGCCTTTGCGGAATCGCCCCGACAGGATGCCCTGCGCGATCATCTGCTGGATCTGCGCCTGCAACGTCCCTTCCGCCTCGGGCGACAGGAAAAAGCTTTCCACCGATATGGCCATAAGCTGAACTCTACACTGGTCTCATCGCCCCCGCAATCTGGACCGATGCCCACGGCTTTCACTGTTCCCCAAATACTCCCGCCGGAGGCACCTGAACACCTGACCGGCAGGGCAACGCCCGCGCCTACGCGCAACCGTCCCGAACGCGTAGGGTGGGTGAAAACCCACGCGCCGCTCAAACGTGGCGCGACCTCCCGCCAAAGACCTCCGAAAACGCCGCCTCTCCGTCGCGCGAAAACCGCACCACCCGCGTACCCGTCACCCGCGCCGCCCAACCCATCTCCTCCATCCGGCTCAACATCGCCCGCCCCAGTTGCCCCGCCAGGTGCGACCGCCGCTCCGACCAGTCCAGGCAGTCGCGGCAAAGCGGCGCCCGCGATTTCGGCAAACCGTTCAGGTCGATCCCGAACCCGGCCACGAATCTCCGCCCCGCCGCCGTCAGCTCCAGCGCCGCACCGCTCCGCCGCAACACGCCCCGCGCCAGTAGCGCATCATACATCTGCGTGCCCATGTCGCCCGCCAGGTGGTTGTAACAGACCCGCGCCCGCCGCATCTCCGGGTCGCGCGGCCCCGGTCGTGTGCGCAGCGCGCCGGTCCCGGCGGCCAGCCCCATCAGCGCCTCCAGCACATCCGCCACCTCGTCGCCCGCCAGCCGGAAATACTTGTGCCGCCCCTCGCGGCGCAGCGCGATCAGCCCGCCACCTTCCAGCTTCGACAGATGCGCCGAGGCCGTCTGCAACGTCACCCCCGCCTCGCCCGCCAGCTCGCTCGCGGTCAGAGCCTTGCCGCTCATCAGCGCGGTCAGGATATTCGCCCGCGCCGGATCTCCGATCAGCGCGGCTACACGGGATATGTCAGGTCCGTCTTTCATAGTTCGACAATAACCGAACCATTAAAACCTGTCCATCGGCTAGAACATTCCCGAACCCATCCAAGGAGACCGGCCATGCTCACCTGCATCATCCGCTACCACATCGACCCCACCAAACATGCCCAGCTCGCGCGCTACGCCCGCAACTGGGGCACCGCGATCCCGCGCTGCGGCGCCGACCTCATCGGCTATTTCGCCCCCCACGAAGGCTCCTCGACCCTGGTCTACGGCATCTACAACATCCCCGACCTGGCCGAATACGAAGCCTATCGCGCCCGCCTCGCCGCCGATCCGCTGGGGCGCGAAAACTACGCCTTCGCCCAATCCGAGAAGTTCCTCTTGCGCGAGGACCGCACCTTCCTGAAATGTGTCTCAAACCCACAGGAAGGAGCCCCCAAATGATCGCCGTCATCTTCGAGGTCATGCCACACCCCGACCAGAAAGACGCCTATCTCGACATGGCCGCCAAGATGAAACCGCTTGCGGAAGGCATCGACGGCTTCATCTCGGTCGAGCGGTTTCAAAGCCTGATGAACCCCGAGAAACTCCTCTCCCTCAGCTTCTGGCGCGACGAGGCCGCCCTCGACGAATGGCGCCGGCTCGAAGCGCATCGCGGCGCCCAGCGCGCCGGCCGCGAGATCATGTTCGACGATTACCGCCTGCGCGTCGTGTCGGTGATCCGCGACTACGGCATGTTCGAACGCGACGAGGCGCCCGCCGACAGCAAACAGGTCCACGGCGGCTGACCCCGCACGCCCCGTCCCGGGCCTGACCCGGGACCTCTCGTGGCAAGGGATCCCGGGCCACGTCCGGGATACCCGACCATACGGAAGCGACTGGAATAAACCGTCAGATCAGGTCGCGCGCGCGCAAATTCTCCAGCACCGCCTCGGTGTCCTGACCCCGCTCTGGCGTCGGGTTCGGCGCCGGGGCCTGCCCGTCGAACCGCGGCGCCGGGGCCGGTTGCAACCCGGTCTCTCCCGCGTGCCAGATCCCCCGCGCGGCGATATGCGGATCCTCCGCCGCCTCCCACGGGCTCAGCACCGGCGCGACGCAAGCGTCCGTGTCGTCAAAGAGCGCGGCCCAATGCGCGACCGGCCGCGCCGCGAACAGCGCCGACAGCCGCGCCGACTGTTCTGGCCACCGCGCCCGATCGTACTGCGCCACGAAAAGCGGATCGTCCTCCAGCCCCAGCAGGTCAAGGAAAAGCGCATAGAACTGCGGCTCCAAGCATTGCACCGACAGGTACTGCCCGTCTGCACAGGCATAGGTCCGCCCCCAGGGCGGCGCGTCCAGCAGGCTCTGCCCCCGCTCCCGCGACAGGTTTTCACCCCCCGCCATCGCCATGAAGAGCGCCATCATATGCGCCGACCCGTCGGTGATCGCCGCATCCACCATGGTGCCCTTGCCCGTCCGCTGCGCGTTCAGCAGACCGCTCAGAATACCGGCCACAAGGTACAGCGCCCCGCCCCCGATATCCCCCACGATCGTCGGCGGCGTCAGCGGCGCATCACCGGGCACCGAGGCATAGTAAAGCGCCCCCGCCGTGGCGATGTAGTTATAGTCATGCCCCGCCAGATGCGCCTTGGGCCCGTCCTGCCCCCAGCCGGTCATCCGCCCATAAACCAGCCTCGGATTGCTCTCGGCAAACACGTCCGGCCCCAGCCCCAGCCGCTCCATCACCCCGGGCCGCAACCCCTCGATCAGGGCGTCGGCTTCGCTCACCAGCGCCTTCGCCGCCGCCATGTCCCCGGGATCCTTGAGATCCAGCACCACCGCCCGCTTGCCCCGGTCGAGCATGTTGTGCGCACCCATCGTCGGATTGGCAGACCCGGGCCGCTGGATCACCGTCACCTCCGCCCCTAAATCCGCCAGCATCATGGCCGCGAAGGGCGCGGGGCCAAGGCCCTCGAATTCGATGATGCGGATGCCGGTGAGCATTGCGGTGCTCACACCACCACCTCCATCTCCTCCTGGTCCCCTACCCCGAAGACCCGCTTGTAGCGCTCGATCTGGTCCTCCGGTCCCATCGCCTTGCGCGGGTTGTCCGACAGTTTCACCGTGGGCTTGCCATCGGCGGCCACCGCCTTGCAGACCAGGCTGAAAGGCGCCAGCGCATCCCCCGGCGTCAGGCCGCGGAAATCGTTGGTCAACAGCGTCCCCCACCCGAACGACACCCGCACGCGGCCCGCGAACTGCTTGTGCAGCGACAGGATCTTCTCCTCGTCCAGCCCATCGGAAAAGATGATCAGCTTCCGCGTCGGGTCCTCGCCCCGGTCCTTCCACCACCGGATCGCGATCTCGGCCCCGGTCGCCGGGTCGCCTGAATCGATCCGTATGCCCGTCCACCCGGCCAGCCAGTCGGGCGCTTTGTCCAGAAACCCTTCGGTACCGTATGTATCGGGCAGGATGATCCGCAGGTTGCCGTCATGCTCGTCGTGCCAGTCCGACAGCACCTCATAAGGCGCGCGCGCCAGCGTCGCGTCATCCTCGGCCAGCGCGGCATAGACCATCGGCAGCTCGTGCGCGTTGGTGCCGATCGCCTCGAGGTCGCGATTCTTGGCGATCAGACAGTTTGAGGTGCCCACGAAATTGTCGCCCAGCCGTTCGGTCATCGCCTGCACGCACCAGTCCTGCCACAGGAAGGAATGCCGCCGTCGCGTGCCGAAATCGGCGATCCGCAGCCCCTCGACTCCGCGCAGCCGCTCGACCTTTTCCCACAGCTTGGTCATTGCCCGGGCGTACAGCACCTGCAACTCGAACCGCGCCATGTCGTGCAGCACCGCGCGCGAGCGCAGCTCCATCAGCACCGCCAGCGCCGGGATCTCCCACAGCATCACCTCGGGCCACTTGCCCTCGAAGGTCAGCTCGTACTGCCCGTCGCGCTTTTCCAGGTGATAGGGCGGTAGCCGCAGCTTCTCGAACCAGTCCATGAACTCGGGCGTGAACATCTGCCGCTTGCCATAGAACGTGTTGCCGCGCATCCACGTCGACTCCCCCCGCGACAGCGACAGCGAGCGGATATGGTCCAACTGTTCGCGCAACTCGCCCTCGTCCACCAGCTCGGCCAGCCGCACATCCTTGGTCCGGTTGATCAGCGAAAACGTGACGGTGGTGTCGGGCCGGTTGCGAAACACCGACTGGCACATCAGCAGCTTGTAGAAATCGGTGTCGATCAGGGACCGGACGATCGGGTCGATCTTCCACTTGTGGTTCCAGACACGGGTTGCGATGTCGACCATGGGCGGCCTCCGGTAGTCACGTTGCCGCCCGTTAGAGCAAAAGGGTCACGCCTCCGCAAGCGCGGCGCGGGTCGCTGTCGCCAGGCGCTCGATACCGGTCACCAGCTTGTCCTCGGTATTGTAGGTAAAGTTGATGCGGATCGAGCTATGGTCGCGCCCCTCGGGGTCGAACACCGACGAGGGCGAAATGCACACGCCATGCTCCAGCCCCACCTCCATCAGCCGGTTGGTATCTAGCGCGGGGTCCTTCGCCGTGGCCCAGACGAACATGCCCCCCGTCGGCCGCTCCCATGTGAACAGGTCGGGCAAATGTTCGTCCATCGCCGCGCACAGTGCATCGCGCCGCGCACGGTAAAGGTCGAGGATGTTGGGCAGCATGTCATCGGCCAGCCCGGTTGCAAAGGCGTCATGGGTGATCTGCTGGCACAGGCCGCTGGTGCACATGTCGGCGCTCTGCTTGGCCGCCTTCAGCACCTCGATCATCTCGGGCGCGGCGATGATCCACCCGATCCGCAAACCCGGCGCCAGCTCCTTGGACACCGTGCCAAGATAGATCACCGGCCCGTCATAAGGCGCCCCGGCCTCCTCCGCCGACAGCGTCAGCATCCGCGGCATCGGTGCGTCGTCATAATAAAGCGTGCCGTAGGGGTCATCCTCGATCAGCCAGGTGCCGGTATGGTGCGCGGCATCCACCAGCCGCCGGCGCGTCGCCGCATTCACCAGCTTGCCCGTCGGGTTCGAAAAATTCGGCACCGTATAGGCAAACTGTGCGCCGGTCATGGCCGCCACCGGGTCAAGGTCGTTCGCCTCCAGTCGCATCGGGCGATAGACCGGCTGCCGCGGCCGCCAGTTGTCGAGCGCGCCGAGATAGGCCGGCGTCTGCGAGGCGACCGTGCTGCCTTCCTCCAGCAGAACCGTGCCAATGAGGTTCAGCGCCTGCGCCCCGCCCGCGGTGATCAACACGTTGTCGCGGGTCAGCGTCAGGTCCCCTTCAGAATACCGCGCCGCAATCAGGTCCCGCAGCTTGGGCAGGCCAGCGACGGGGGCATAGGCCAGCGTCTCGTCCGCATGATCGGCCACGGCGGATGTCGCCAGCTTCGTCATGTCCTCGACCGGCCAGATTTCCGTGCCCGGCAGGCCACCGCCAAGGTTGACCAGCCCGGGAATACGCCCGGCGGCAAGAAAGGTGGCGGTCACGTCGTTGGTGTCGTCAAGCCATTTGGCAAAGGCGGGGCGCTGGGGCATCGGCTGTCTCCCGAAGTCGTGCAAGGGGTCGGGGCGTGCATAAAGGAAAATGAACGACTGTTCAATTCCCGTCCTGCGCGCTCAGCCCACAGGCTCGAACGCCTCGACCGACAGGATGGTGGGCATGTGCCGCGCAATCTCGCGCCAGCTGTCGCCCTCGTCAAGGCTGGCAAAGACAGACCCCGAATTGGTCCCGAAATAAAGGCCCGGCGCCTCCTGCGTGTCCCCGGCCATGGCCTGCCGCAGCACGGTGAAGAAACAGTTCTTTTGCGGCAGCCCTTCGCGCAGCGCCTCCCATGTCTCGCCCCCGTCGCACGACCGCCAGACAGCACAGGCCGCATCGGGCGGATACCGCCCCGCCATGTCGCCATTCAGCGGCAGCGTCCAGATCGTACGCGGATCGCGCGGATGCACCCGGATCGGAAAGCCGAAGGTCGAGGGCAGGCCCGGGGTGATGTCGTCCCACGACCGTCCGCCATCCGCCGACCGCCAGACGCCGTGATGGTTCTGCTGATAGAGCAGGTCCGCGTCGCCCGGCGCGCGCATGATGTTGTGCACACAATGCCCGGTCTCGCCGTCACGCGGCGCGGCGGGATGGTCATGCGCGCCGCAGGTCTCGGCATTGGACAGCCGGTTGCGCCGCTCCCAACTCGCGCCACCATCCTCGGTGGCAAAGACCCCGGCGGCGGAAATCCCGATCCACTGCTTTTGGGGCGCGTCAGGGTCGAAAACGATACTGTGCAGGACCAGCCCCGCGGCCCCGGGGTTCCAATCCTTCGCAGATGGATGCTCGGTCAACGCATCCACCTTGGCCCATGTCCGGCCATGATCCGTGCTCTTCAACAAGGTGGCGGGCTTCGTTCCGGCGTATAGCGTCCCGTGCGCGAACCCCAGCGACCAGACCTGTTCAAAGCTGCCGTCGAACGGCAGCGGCGCATCGGTCCAGCCGATCATCTCGGCAAAGCCCGGATCGTTCGCCGCCCAGTCGTCCATCTGCCCCCGCGTCAGCCGCTCCAGCGTCCACGTCCGGCCCTGATCCTCGGACCGCCACACGCCCGCCCCGAAGAACGCACCGCCACCCCCGGCCCAGATCGTGCCGGTGTCGGGATCGCCCGCAATGTGGTTGATGCACCAGCCGTCGCAATGCGGGCCGGTAACGTCCCAACTGTCGCGGCCTGCGCCTGAGGACAGGATAAAGGCACCCTTGGTGGTGCCGACAAGAAGGCTGACGCTGGAGGAAGACATGGCACGCGGCTCCGCTTGGTTCGCCAAAGCCTACCACGTCCAGCAGCGATTCCTCAGAGCGGGAATTGGCCGATCCCGATCCGTCAAAGGCAGTCTCGTTACCGTGCGACGAGAGGCCCCGGATCAGGTCCGGGGCGGAATGCGCCCCAATACAAAGGTCACGCCCATATCCCGGCGAAATGATGCGTCGGCCCGTGCCCCGAGCCCACGTCAAGCGCCCCGGCCCCAGCAATCGCCCGCGCGACATAAGCCTTGGCCTCGGCCACCGCCTCGGGCACCGGCTCTCCCCGCCCGATCCGCGCCGCCAGCGCCGCCGACAGGGTGCAGCCCGTGCCGTGGGTGTTGCGCGTGTCGACCCGCACGCCCTCGAACCAGTGCACACCGTTTGCATCGGCCAGCACGTCCGGGCTCTCTTCGCCATCAAGGTGCCCACCCTTCAGCAGCACCGCCGCGCAGCCCAGCGCCCGCAAGGCCTCTGCCTGCTCGGCCATCGCGCCGCGCGTCACCGCCGCGTCGCAGCCCAGCAGCGCCGCGGCCTCCGGCAGGTTCGGCGTGATCACCGCCGCCTTCGGTACCAGCGCCTCGCGCAGCGCCGCCACCGCATCCTCGGCCAACAGCGACGCGCCGCCCTTGGCCACCATCACCGGGTCCAGCACGACCGGCACGTCCGGCAAGGTCTCCGCCACCGCCCGGGCGATCTCCGCCGTGGCGATCATCCCGATCTTGACCGCGTCGATGCGCACGTCCTCGGCCACCACTCTGATCTGGTCAGCCACGAACTCCGGCGGCACCAGATGCACGCCCTGCACGCCTTGGGTGTTCTGCGCCGTCAACGCCGTCAGCGCGGCCATGCCATAGGCCCCGTTCGCCGAGATCGCCTTGAGGTCCGCCTGCACCCCGGCCCCGCCCGACGGGTCCGACCCGGCGACCGACAGGATGTTGGCGATCCGGCCCTTGGCTGTGGTGTTTGTCTCGGGGTTCATCCGGCTCCTTTCGCTGCGGCAAAAGGCTGGGTCCGACCGGCTTCGGTCGCGCCTTCCTCCGCCAGCATGATCTGGGTCAGGTTCAAAGGGTACATCTCAGCCCGAAGGCGCCCCTGGCTCTGCCGAAAGGATAGGCTCGGGTCACGGCCTGTCAACCGCACCGCACGGTGGCCTAAAAGTGGGGGTCGGACAATGGCACCGACGCGATACAGCCGCAAATACCGACGCGATACCGACACGGTTTTCGCGTCTCGCCCCGTGTTAAGCTTTCGATTCGCTCCGAAGGGGTTGGAAGGCCGGCGCGCAGGGTCTATCTTGGTTCCTTGCACGTTCCCAAGGCAGGCCCGACATGGTGAAACCCAAGATCAATCCGAACTACAAGGTCGTCGCCGAGAACCGCAAGGCGCGGCACGACTATGCCATCGAGGACGATCTGGAATGCGGCATGGTGCTCGCAGGGTCCGAGGTCAAATCCCTGCGCCAGAAGACCTCCAACATCGCCGAAAGCTATGCCGCGGTCGAGGATGGCGAGCTTTGGCTGGTCAACAGCTACATCGCTCCCTACGAGCAGGCCGTGCCCTTCGGTCACGAGGACCGTCGGCGCCGCAAGCTATTGGTTTCGCGCAAGGAAATGGCGCGTCTGTGGAACGAGACCCAGCGCAAGGGCATGACCCTCGTGCCCTTGGTGATGTATTTCAACGACCGCGGCATCGCCAAGATCAAGATCGGCATCGCCAAGGGCAAGAAGAACACCGACAAGCGCCAGACCGAGGCCAAGCGCGACTGGAACCGCCAGAAGCAGCGGCTTTTGCGCCACGGTATGTAAGCGCGTCGGTTTGCACTCTCTGCGGGTGCCTCGACTTTTGCTATTCTCCCCCCGTTCTGGAAGCGACACGCGAGATTGCACGGGGGACCGGGACGCATGGACTTACTGATCAGTCTGATCGCAGGCGCCATCGGCGGCAACATCGCCGGCGGCCTACTTCCCCGTCTTAACCTCGGGCTTCTGATCAATTCCCTCAGCGGCGTTCTCGGCGGTGCGTTGGGCAACCATGCCCTTGCCCTGCTGGGCGTTGGCGGGCTTGCTCAGACACCACCGGACAGCGCCGCCCTCGATCCTGCGGCCCTGATAACGCAACTGGCCGCGGGCGGTCTCGGCGGTGGCGCCTGCCTGCTGGCGGCCGGTCTTTTGCGCAACATCCTCACCCGCTGACCCGGCCTGCGACACACCCCGTTCGCTTGCACTGTCCCGCGTCCCGCGCTACGTCACTGTCAACCGCATCTGGGGGCTGTCATGGCGAACGACGATCCGAAAACACTGGTATCCACCGACTGGCTGGCCACGCATCTTACCGATCCCGACCTCAGGATCCTGGATGCCACGTATTTCCTTCCCGGCGTCGATCGCGATGCACGCGCCGAATATGACCAGGCGCACATCCCCGGCGCGCGCTTCTTCGATATCGACGACATCTCCGACCACCGCTCGGACCTGCCGCACATGGCGCCGCCGGTGGAAAAGTTCATGTCCCGCATGCGCCAGATGGGCGTTGGCGACGGTCACCAGGTGGTGGTCTACGACACCCACGGCCTCTTTTCGGCGGCCCGCGTCTGGTGGCTCTTCCGCCTGATGGGCCAGACCGATGTGGCGGTTTTGGACGGCGGCTTGCCCAAGTGGCTGGCCGAGGGCCGCCCGACCGAGGACCTGCCCCCGATGATCCGCGACCGCCACATGACCGTTCGGCGCGAAGCGCACCGCGTCAAGGACGTGACGCAAGTCGCCGCCGCCTCCAAGCTGGGCGATTACACCATCCTCGACGCGCGCGCGCCTGGCCGATTCCGGGGGGACGAACCCGAACCGCGCGAAGGTCTGCGTGCCGGGCACATCCCCAATTCCCGCAACGTGGCCTACAGCACCCTGCTCAACGATGACGGCACGATGAAATCCCCCGATGCGCTGCGCGCGATCTTCGACGCGGCCGGGGCGGATTTGTCGAAACCCGTCATCACAAGCTGCGGCTCGGGCGTGACCGCCGCGGTGATCAACCTTGCGCTGGAACGGATCGGCAAGACCGACCACGCGCTTTATGACGGATCATGGACCGAATGGGGCGCTTTCCCCACCGTCTCCGTCGCAACCGGAGAAGCCTGATGTTCGAACACCTCAAGGAACAACCCGCCGACAAGATCCTCGCGCTGATGCAGGCCTACAAGGACGATCCGCGCGATACCAAGATCGACCTCGGCGTCGGTGTCTACAAGGATGCCGAAGGCCGCACACCGATCATGCGCGCCGTCAAGGCCGCCGAAAAGGAATGGTGGAACGAGGAAGAGACCAAGGCCTATGTCGGCCTCGCCGGCGACCCGGCCTTTTCCGACGCGATGATCAGGCTGATCCTGGACGATGCCGCGCCCCGCGATGCGGTGGCGGCGGTGGCGACACCCGGCGGCACCGGCGCAGTGCGGCAGGCCTTCGACCTGGTGAAGATGGCCAACCCCGGTGCCCGGGTTTTCGTGTCGGACCCGACCTGGCCCAACCACCTCAGCATCCTCAAGCACATGGGGATCGAACACGTCCCCTACCGCTATTTCGACAACGACACCGGCGGCGTCGATTTCGACGGCATGATGCAGGACCTGGACGGCGTGAAAGCGGGCGACGTGATCCTGCTGCACGGCTGCTGCCACAACCCGACCGGCGCCAATCTGACGATGCAGCAATGGGGCGACGTCACAGACCTGGCCAACGCCAAGGGCGCCATCCCGATGATCGACATCGCGTACCAGGGCTTCGGCG
>NZ_LAXJ01000049.1 GCF_001441615.1 Roseovarius atlanticus | reverse complement strand
AGAGGTGGTCGCGGAAATTCGGACCAGTGGTTAAGGTGGATCGCATGATGAAAGTGACGATCCAAAATGAAGAAACGCAAGAACCATTCACCAGAGTTTAAGGCCAGGGTCGCGCTTGAAGCGATCCGCGAGGAGATGACGCTGGCGGAGTTGTCCAAGAAGTATGGCGTTCATCCCACGCAGATCGGAACGTGGAAGCGCGCAGCGATAGATAACATGGCGACAGCATTCACGCGCCGTGGTGCGGCCCCAGAACAGGTCAGCGCCGCCGATGTCGACAAGCTGCACTCGAAGATCGGCCAGTTGGTGGTGGAACGGGATTTTTTAGCCGAAGCCTCGCATCAGTTGCTCGGGACGCGAGGCAAAAAATGGTGAGCCGGGATCATAAGTTAAGCATGCGCAAACAGTGCGAACTGTTGCAGCTATCGCGGTCACGGCTTTATTATCAGCCCGTCGGTGAGACCGCTGAGAACCTGCGGTTCATGGAGATCATTGATAAGCAGTTCCTGGAAACGCCGTGGTATGGATCGCGCCAGATGGCGCGGCATATGAAGCGCAACAACCACCAATGTGGTCGTCATCGGGTCCGCCGTCTTATGCGCCTCATGCGTTTGGTCCCGATCTATCAGGAGCCAAACACCAGCAAGAAACATCCTCAGCATAAGATCTGGCCATACCTGTTGCGCAATTTGGTGATTGATCGCGCGAACCAGGTTTGGTGCGCAGACATTACCTACATCCCAATGCGGCGCGGGTTCTTGTATCTCGTGGCGATCATGGATTGGCACAGCCGCAAGGTGCTGGCCTGGCGGTTGTCCAACAGCATGGACGCGGACTTTTGCGTCGAGGCTTTGAAAGAAGCGCTCGCTAAACATGGCGATCCGGACATCTTCAACAGCGATCAGGGCAGCCAGTTCACCAGCGGCGCGTGGATTGACGTGCTGACCGAAGCAAAGATCAAAATCAGCATGGACGGTAAAGGCGCATGGCGTGACAACCGCATGATTGAACGGCTGTGGAGGTCGCTGAAATATGAATGCGTGTATCTGAATGCCTTTGAGACGGGATCAGAAATGCGCGCCGGGATCGGCCAGTGGCTGAGTTACTATAACTCCGAACGCCCTCACTCAACACACGGCTTGTTGACCCCAGACGAGGCCTATGCCAGCAAAAAACAACCAATGAGAATAGCAGCCTAAATGAAGCCCTGATCCATCTTAACCAGGCTGAAAATTGGTCTAAAATCTAGGACCACCTCT
>NZ_LAXJ01000048.1 GCF_001441615.1 Roseovarius atlanticus | reverse complement strand
AAGGCGATGATCTGCATCCGCGAGGCCTCGCTGGGCCCGAACTTCGGGATGAAGGGCGGCGCCGCGGGTGGCGGCTATGCCCAGGTGGTGCCGATGGAGGACATGAACCTGCACTTCACCGGCGACTTTCACGCGATCACCTCGGCCCACGCCCTGCTGTCCGCGATGATCGACAACCACGTCTACTGGGGCAACGACGCCGAGATCGACACCCGCCGGATCGTCTGGCGCCGGGTCGTGGACATGAACGACCGCTCCTTGCGCCAGATCACGTCCAGCCTGGGCGGTGTGGCCAACGGCTTTGCCCGCGAGGACGGGTTCGACATCACCGTGGCCTCGGAGGTCATGGCGATCCTCTGCCTGGCGAGCGATCTGAAGGACCTCGAGGACCGGCTGGGATCGATGATCGTGGCCTATCGCCGCGACCGCAGCCCGGTTTTCTGCCGCGATATCAAGGCCGAGGGCGCGATGACGGTCCTTTTGAAGGACGCGATGCAGCCCAACCTGGTGCAGACGCTGGAAAACAACCCGGCCTTCGTGCATGGCGGCCCGTTCGCCAACATCGCGCATGGCTGCAACTCGGTCATTGCCACGAAAACGGCGCTGAAACTGGCCGATTACGTGGTGACGGAAGCCGGCTTCGGCGCGGACCTGGGCGCCGAGAAGTTCATGAACATCAAGTGCCGCAAGGCCGGGATCGCGCCCTCGGCGGTGGTGATCGTGGCCACGGTGCGGGCGATGAAGATGAACGGCGGCGTGGCCAAGGCCGACCTTGGCGCCGAGAACGTGGACGCGGTCAAGGCGGGCTGCCCGAACCTGGGCCGGCATATCGAGAATGTTAAGTCTTTCGGTGTACCGGTGGTGGTGGCGATCAACCATTTCGTGACCGACACCGATGCCGAGGTGCAGGCGGTGAAGGACTTCGTGGCGGAAAACGGCGCCGAGGCGGTGCTGAGCCGCCACTGGGAGCTGGGCTCGGAAGGCTCTGCTGACTTGGCCAGGAAGGTCGTGGAGACGATCGAGAAGGGCGAGGCGAACTTCAAGCCGATCTATCCCGACGAGATGAGCCTGTTCGAGAAGATCGAGACGATCGCCAAGAAGATCTACCGCGCCGACGAGGTGATCGCGGACAAGAAGATCCGCGACCAGCTGAAGAGCTGGGAAGAGCAGGGCTATGGTAACCTGCCGGTCTGCATGGCGAAAACGCAATACAGCTTCTCGACCGACCCCACGCAGCGCGGCGCGCCCACGGGCCACTCGGTGCCGGTGCGCGAAGTGCGGCTGTCGGCCGGCGCGGGCTTTGTCGTCGTCGTCTGCGGCGAGATCATGACCATGCCCGGCCTGCCCAG
>NZ_LAXJ01000047.1 GCF_001441615.1 Roseovarius atlanticus | reverse complement strand
CAACCCGCTGAACATTCCGGTGGGACCGATCTTGTCGACGAAGGAGCTGATCGAGGACGAGGGGCTGCGGGCGACCGGCACGATCGTGGATGTCGACCACCCCAAGCGCGGCAAATACGCGTCGGTGGGCTGTCCGATCAAGCTGAGCGACAGCCCGGTGGACGTGACCCGCTCGCCGCTTCTGGGCGAGCACACGGTGGAGATCCTGCGCGACGTGCTGGGCTACGAGGGCGATGAGCTGCAGGCGGTGCTCGACAGCGGCGCCGTCGGCGACCCGCAGAAAACCGCGGCGGAATAGACAAAGGAAAGACCGGCAGCGTGCGGCGTATGTCCGCACCTGCCGGGTCCAAGGGAGGAAGAAAATGCGATTGATCGTCATGGGGCAGCAAGCCTTCGGCAAGGATGCGCTGGCCAAGATCATCGAGACCGGAACCGACGAGGTCGTGGCCGTGTATTGCGAGCCGGACCGGGACGGCAAGCCGGTGGACCCGATCAAGGAGTTCGCGCTGGAAAAGGGCCTGCCTGTCGAGCAGCCCGCCAATTTCGACGCGCCCGAGACACTGGAAACGCTGGCCGGCTACAACGCCGACCTGATGGTCATGGCCTTCGTCAACGTCTTCGTGCCCGAGGCGGCGCGCGACACGCCCACCCACGGCTCGATCTGCTTTCACCCGTCGCTTCTGCCGCTGCATCGCGGCCCGAGCGCGGTCAACTGGCCGATCATCATGGGCTCCGACAAGTCGGGCTTCAGCTGGTTCTACCCCTCGGACGGGCTGGACGAGGGCGACAGCCTGATGCAATGGGAATGCGAGATCGGCCCCGACGACACGGTGATCGACCTCTATTTCAAGAAGATCTACCCGGCGGCCGTCGACAGCGTGCTGGAGGTCTGCGACCTTTTCCGAGCCGGCAACCCGCCGCATATCGTGCCGGACGAGGCGCAGGCCACCTACGAGCGCCGCTGCACCGCGCGGCACTCGGAAATCTGCTGGCACCGTCCGGTCGGACAGGTCTATGATCTGATCCGCGGCACCAACCCCGCGCCCGGCGCCTGGACCACCTACAAGGGGGCCAAGCTGGGGATCTTCGACAGTGCCCGCGCCCCCGGCGACGGCATTTCGGGCCGCGTCCGCGCCATCACCAACGACGGCATCGAGGTGCAGTGCGTCGGCGGACGTATCCTGGTGAAACGAGTACGACCTGAGGGCGGCGACAAGACACCAGCCGCCCAGTGGGCCTCCGAAGTCGGCCTTGAGGTCGGCGAAGAATTTCCAAGCTGAAACGCGACAAAGGAACGTAAAATGAGCCACAAATCAGACATCGAGATTGCGCGTGCGGCGTCGAAGAAGCCGATCCAGGAGATTGGCGACACGCTTGGGATACCGTCCGAGCACCTGCTGCCCTACGGGCATGACAAGGCGAAGGTGAGCCAGGACTACATCAACTCGGTTCAAGGCAACGAGGACGGCAAGCTCATTCTCGTGACCGCGATCAACCCGACGCCGGCGGGCGAGGGCAAGACCACCACGACCGTTGGTCTGGGCGACGGTCTGAACCATATCGGCAAGAAGGCGATGATCTGCATCCGCGAGGCCTCGC
>NZ_LAXJ01000046.1 GCF_001441615.1 Roseovarius atlanticus | reverse complement strand
CAGAACGCCAGTAGCGACTGCATCGGTGGCTCGAACCAGGCCTTGCGGTCGACCAGCAAGGCGAACTCTTCTTCGATCACCGGTACGAATGACAGCCCGTAGCTGCGCGCCACGGCTTCGAGGCCGAAGGTGGTGTCGGCGGCGCCGCGCCGCACCGCCTCGACCGCCTCGTCCTCGGTGCGGGCGACATCGGCCAGATCGAGCGTGCCCAGGTCCAGCCCGTCCCGCGCGGCCAGGTGCCTCAACAGCGTGTCCGTCCCCGACCCCGCCTGCCGCGGCACCAGCCGAAGCCCGGCAATATCGCCCAGGCCCGCGGGCACGCGCGCCTCGGGCCGGATCACCAATCCGCGCCGCCGCTTGGCAAAAAGCACAAGCACCGCGTCCTGCCGCGCGGCGGATTTCGACACGGCGGGCACATTCCAGGTATCGCGCGCCGGATCGTGCAGGTGAAGCCCCGCCGCCAGGCCTTCGCCCGCGACAAAGCGCTGCAATCCGTCGAGCGAGCCGTCAAGGAAGGTGGCCAGCCCGCAGCGCGACTGGCGGATCGCCCAGTCCAGCAGGGGATCGTGGCTGCCCAGCATGATCGGCGGGCGCGGCGCGGCCGGGCGCGTGGTGCCGCCGCCCGACTGCGCCTGTTCGATCCAGGCGCGGATCTCGCCCGCCGGAAACAAGAGCTTGCCGGTGGCACGCGAACACGGCACGGCGCCCGAGGCCGCAAGGTCATAGACCTTGCGTTCCTTCAGGCGCAAGAGCGCGGCCAGTTCCTTGACGGTCAGATAGTCGTGATCGGGGAAATCGAGCTCGGACATGGCACCTGGAGTTGCGTCTCGGGGTGGCGGGTGCGCCACCGCCCCGACAGGTCTATCAGTTTTCTCTATCAGTTTTCCGGGGCGTTGGGGAAGAACAGTTGCTGGTCGGCGACCTTGTAGGCCGCGATCGCCGCCTGCCCCTCGTCCGAGACCAGCCAGTCGGCAAAACTCTGCGCGGCGTCCACGTTCACGCTGGGGCATTTCTCGGGATTGACCGGGATCACGCCGTACTGGTTGAACATGTCCTCGTCGCCTTCGACCTGGATCGCGTAATCCTGCTTGTTGTCGAAGCTGATCCAGGTGGCGCGGTCGGTCATCACATAGGCGCCCATGCCGATTCCGGCGTTGAGCGTGGCGCCCATGCCCGAGCCGGTCTCGCGGTACCAGTCGCCGCTGGCCGCCGTGGGATCGACGCCGCTGTCGGACCACAGCGCCATTTCCTTCTTGTGGGTGCCGCTGTCATCCCCGCGCGAGGCGAAGAGCGCGCCCGCCTCGGCGATTTTACCCATCGCGCCCTGCACGTCGTCCATGCCGCCCACGCCCGCCGGGTCGCCCTCGGGGCCGACGATGACGAAGTCGTTATACATCAGGTCCGTGCGCGCGGTGCCGAACCCCGCCTCGACGAACTTCTCCTCGGACGGCTTGGCGTGGACCAAGAGCACGTCGCCATCGCAATTCTCGGTATTCTTGATCGCCTGGCCAGTGCCCACGGCCACGACATTGACCTGGATGCCGGTCTTGTCCTGGAAGATCGGCAACAGGTAGTCGTAAAGGCCGGAATTCGCCGTCGAGGTCGTGGATTGCACGATGATCGACTGGTCCTGCGCCCAGGCGCCGCCCGCAAGAAGCAGCGCGACGGTGGCCGCACCGAATGGTTTCATTTGCATGGTGAATACTCCCTTTCTTGAAGTCTGTCAGACGACGAGCTTGCCGTTCAGGTAATCCCGCGCCGCCTGGCTTTGCGGTTCGGGAAAGAAGTCGGCGGCGCGGCTGTGTTCCGCGATGCCGCCGCCGCTGAGGAACAGGATGTCGTCGGCCATGCGCCGCGC
>NZ_LAXJ01000045.1 GCF_001441615.1 Roseovarius atlanticus | reverse complement strand
CGTGCCGCCGTTCAACGCAATCTCGCCTGGACGGAAGCGCGAGGCCTGATCCGGGAGGTGACGGGGCAGGGGCGGTATCGATTGTGGCGCATGTGAGCAACCAAATGGGCACCACCAGGAGCGTTTTTGCACAAGTAGAGACAAATGGCAGTAAAGGTTCGCTGAGCACTATTGCACGGGTTACGGCAAATGTCGCGTAGCCCTTAATTGGGTTCTGCCTCACTTTGTGTGGCGCAACTATCCTGAAACTGGAAAATTCAGGAGGTATAGTTGTGAGTTCGAAGAAGCACTGGTCGCCCGGGAGCGATGTTGCCGTTCAAAGCGTTGAGCGAAGTGAAAGAGGCGGGTGGATTGTATCTGGCGTCTTGGCTCCCAACGGCATTTGCCCAGACTGTGGATTGCATTCACGCCGACGTCACGGCTGGCGGCGTCGGCGGCTGCAGGATTATCCCGCGCATGGAGACGAGGTAACGGTTGATCTCGCAATTTGCCGTTGGCGATGTCAGGCACCCGCTTGCCCACGCCGGACATTCTCAGACCAAATCGCCTCGATTGCGCGTCCATTTGCACGTCGTACTTCGCGTGTCGGGGAGATTGTCACCCATCTTGGGCATGCGACCGGCGGACGGCCAGCCGAGCGGTTGTTGCATCGTTTGGGCCTTGGAGTCAGCGATGACACGGTGCTTAGGCAGCTGAAGAACCGTGCCCAAGACAGTGGCGAGTCGCCGACAGTCATCGGGATCGACGACTGGAGTTGGCGGAAATCGCAAACCTACGGCACGATCATTGTGGATCTGGAGCGTCGCGTGGTGATCGACATTCTTGAGGATCGAGATGTCGTCAGCTGCACCAACTGGCTGAAGCGACACCCCGAGGTGGAAGTGATCAGCAGAGATCGCTGCGGTCTCTACGCCCAGGCAGCACGGCAAGGGGCACCGCAGGCGAAGCAGGTCGCTGACCGGTTCCATATCGTACAAAACCTGCGGCAGGCCATCGAGGAGCAAATGAACCTTCACGGCCGTGCGACCGGCAGGGCGCTGCTGTCCGACGCCGACAACATCACCGCAGCCGGCAGCCTTCTGAAGTCACGCCTGGCGCATAGGACGTCTCGGGAAGAGATTTTCGCCACCATTCATGCGCTCCGAAATCAGGGGCTTTCATGCAGCGAGATCGGGCGGCGAACAGGGTTCCCGCGTCGCAGCATCGCGAAATGGCTGCAGTTCGAGACACCACCGGACCGCAGGCGGGCCGCTTTGAAGCCGACATCGCCGTGGTACTTTGAAGAGTTCCTGAGCCAAAGCTGGAAGGAGGGCATTCGAACTGGCAGCGCCCTGTTCCGTCTGATCCGAGAGCGCGGTTACGAGGGGAGTCAGTCGCATTTGCAGCGTCTGTTGGCGGGCTGGCGAAAAGCAGAACAGCAAGGGAGCGACTCCAAGGTAGAGCACGAAATCCTTAAGCCAGTCCGGGACCCGGAAACGGGGCACGCGATTTCCCCGGTCATCGCAGCCGCGCTGTGCATCAAACCCCGCGGAAAGCTCACCCCGGATCAAGCGCGGAAAGTCGACGCGCTCAAGGCCGGTTCTCCCGCCTTCGCAACGATGCGAAGTCTCGCCATGCGGTTCAACGGTATCCTGCGCAGCCGCCAAGCAGACCCGCTCCCAGCATGGATCGACAACGCGATCGAAACCGATCTGGCGCCCATCGTGCGCTTTGCCCGCACATTGAACCGGGACTTCGATGCAGTCAAAAACGCCATCGAGATGCCATGGAGCAACGGCCAAGCAGAAGGTCAGATCAATCGCCTGAAGACGCTCAAACGCGCCATGTACGGTCGAGCCGGTCCAGAATTGTTGCGGGCGAGAATGCTACCGTTCCGCCACACAGATTGAGGCAGAGCC
>NZ_LAXJ01000044.1 GCF_001441615.1 Roseovarius atlanticus | reverse complement strand
GTGGCCGACGATGTGACGATGGACTCCGCGATGCTTCAGGTCGACACGACCGTGACCGTGAACAACGCCGGGGGCAGCCAGTCGCACAACAACATGCAGCCTTATCTGGCGGTGAATTACATCATTGCGCTTTTTGGTATCTTCCCGTCGCGCAACTGATGTGCCGCCAAAAAAAGGGAGACGAACATGACTGAGAGAACAGGTTGGACCCGTCGGATGGTCCTGGCCGCGAAGGCCGCCCTGACAGGGGCGCTGGCGTTGCCGGTGCCCGCCTTCGCCCGCAGCAACGCCGAGCCGGGCGTGCCCGCCACGGGCGCGGCGATAGCGCCCGTCGCCCCGGCCCGGTGGGAGACCGCCACCGCGGACGAGCTTCGGCCGTATCTGGGGCAGCGGTTTCGCGTCTCGACCCGGACGCACGGATCCCTGGCGCTGCGGCTGGTTGATGTGGCCTCGCCCGACCGCGATCCTGCGCGTCCGGGCCTCCTGAAACGGCGCCTCAGCGTATCGGCGATCTTCGACGGGCCCGACGCGCAGGTTCTGGCCGGGCTGGAGGACGGGATACACCGCCTGTCGCATCCCCGGATCGGGCAGATCGACGCGTTTCTCAAGACCCTGCCGCGCCGGTCGGGCGGGTCCATGATCGAGCTGGTGCTGAACTAGGCGCCGGGCGGATGAGGATGGCAGGCGCGGTCCCATGAGCACGGCCAGCGCCGACGCGTGGACGCTGACCCTGCCGGGATACGCGCTTGTCCCGGCAGAGGCGCGGCACGCCGCGTTCCTGGAAGAGCTGTTCATGGCCTGCGAGCGTCAGAAAATGGGCGCTCTTCCCCTGTCGGAATCTGATCTGACTCGGCTGCTGGCGCCGCAATACGCGGCGCGGTGCGCACAATACGCCCGGGACTGGCCGGGCGCGTCCGACCTGATCCTGACCGACGGCACCCGGCCCATCGGGCACCTGCTGGTGGATGTCTCGGCCGATCCCGTGCACGCGATAGACGCCGCGATCCTGCCTGCGTTCCAGGGGCGGGGTGTGGGGACGCTGATGTTCCGGGCACTTTGTGCCGAGGCCGCCGCGCGGGGGCGGGATGTCACGCTCAGCACCCTTGACGGGGGCCGGCCCGAGCGGCTCTACCGCCGCTTGGGGTTCAAGGTGCAGGCGCGGGTCGCGCCCTATGTGTCGATGATATGGACGCCCGCGCGGCCGACCGCCTAGACCTTTGGTCCGTCAGGTGACGGCGATGTTGTAATAGGTCGCGTCGTCATCCTGCGCGTGGGGGCTGATGAACAGGTGGATCGGATCGTGCCCGGGCAGGGTCATGGGATAGGTCAGCGCCTTGATGACAGGCTGCGGCGGCCCCGCGAGACCCAGCGAGAAGACCGTGCAGTCGGCAGCGTCGGTGTCCGGGCCCTGCGCGGTGGGGCCGGTTGCGCGATTGACGTTTTCAAGCTTCAGCGGAAAGGGCGTGCCATCGTCGAGATGCACGATGATATCTTCGCCGACATGCGGCTCGAAAAGGGCGGCTGTCAGTTTCATGGTCGTCCCGGTGGTGATGTGGCGGGTTGCACCCTGTCATACCGGTTGGAGGATGACAATTCATAAAGGCGGCGTATCAGGCTTTGCGGGGGCGTGGCACTCGCTCGCTCCGTGATGATGCACCAGAAAAAACTACAAAACTTTCACGCAATAGGTGTGGAATTCTCTTGGAGCTGTGGCCGCCTTTGACGTAGGGTTGGCAAAACTCAATTCCGAGAGGACAGTATGCCCACATTCGAGTTTACGGACGGCGGTGGTTTCACGACGGGAACGACGTTTGATTTGGATTTTACCGATACGTCGACGGGACCCGCGGTCAACTTCACCCTGAGCACCAGTGGCAATCCGGGGGCTGCTGCGACAAATACCAGCTTCAACGGCGGGCTAATCTCCATAAGTGACAGCGGAAGCGGTGTCTTTACGCTCGATCTGAACTCGACGCAGGCCTTGACCAATTTCGGCGCGACCGGCGGTTCAATCGGCCTTCAGATCGGGTCTTTCGTACAAGGCAACTGGGTTGTGACCTTCGTTCACGAGACGAACCCGGCATTGAACTTGACATCCGCGGTCACGAGTTTCGGCTCAGGCCAGGTGATCAATTTCGCGACGGCGGAAAACTACGAAAGCATCCGCTTCACGGCGACCGGGGCTAGTAACGCGATCACGATCGACAGCCTGTCGGCCTCCGTCACCTGCTATCTCGAAGGAACGGGCA
>NZ_LAXJ01000043.1 GCF_001441615.1 Roseovarius atlanticus | reverse complement strand
CGCGCAAGGCGCGCGGGGTCTTGCCCGAAAGTGGGGTCATTTCGCCTGCCTTGCTCGTCTTAGACACGCTTGAGGGTCCAAGCTGGATAAATCTGCTCGTTTCATCCAGCGCAGCAGGACAGTTTGGCGACATCCTTGTCGAAGGTCTGCGCGGCGAGCTTCAGCGCCTCGACCGTGGTAAGATAGGGAAAGATCGTTTCGCCGAGCGCCTTTGTCGTCATGCCGAACTTCAACGCCATGGCGAGCGTCTGGACACTGTCGGCTCCCTCCGGCGCCATGATGACGCCGCCCAGCAGGCGGTCGGTCTGCGCATCCGCGACCAGCTTGATCAGGCCCCGGGTATCGCGGGCCGCTAGCGCGCGAGGCACGTTGTCGAGGGTAAGCACGCTGGTCTTGACGTCATGACCCGCCGCACGCGCCTGCGCTTCGGTCAGCCCGACTCCGGCCACTTGCGGATCGGTGAACACCACCCAAGGCATCGATGCGTTGTCGTAGCGCTCCGTCCCGCCCAGAACGGCGTTGCGGGACGCGAGCTTGGCGCCATAGGCGGCCATGTAGACGAACTGATCGCGGTCGGTCACATCGCCGGCCGCGAAGATGCCGGGCTTCGTGGTCTGCATGTCGTCGCCCACCCGGATCGCACCGCGTGCGTCGGTCTCGACACCCATCTCCGCGAGGCCCAGCCTCTTGGTGTTGGGCGCACGGCCCGTGGTCAGGACGAGGCGGTGGGCCGTCAGATCGCGGTCGGTACCGTCCACCGTCACGGACAAAACCGCGCGGTCAACATCACGCCGCGCGGCGTGGTAGGTCGCGCCATCTAGGACGCGCAAGCCTTCGGCGCGCAAGGTCGCCGTGAGCGCCTCGGACACCTCCGGCTCGGTGTGCGGCAACAGGCGCGAGCGGCAGACGATGGTGACGTGGGTGCCCATCCGCGCCATCATCTGCGCCAGCTCCACGCCGATATAGCCGCCGCCGAGGAAGATCAGGCTGTCGGGCAAATGGTCCAGCGCCAGCAGCGACGTGCTGTCGAGCGTCGGTGCTTCGAGGATGCCAAGGATATCGGGCACGGCGGGTCTGCCGCCTGTGGCGACGATCACCTTGGGAGCCGTGATCTTGCGCCTGCCGACTTCGACACCGCCGGGGACGAGCTGCGCCGGACCCTCGTCGATATAAGTCACTCCATCGTAGCCCGGCAGCAGGTCGGCGTACTTCTTCTGGCGCAGCGTCGCGACCAGATCGTCCTTGGCCACAACCAGCGCCGACCAGTCGGCAACCTGCGCCTCTCCGCTGAGGCCCGGGAAACGATGCGCCGACTGCGCACTGTGGAGGGCTTCCGCAGCGCGGATCATCGTCTTGGAGGGCACGCAGCCCACGTTCACGCAGGTCCCGCCGATGGTGCCATGCCCGATGAGCGCGACCCGCTTGCCGCCCTCGGCGGCGGTGATCGCGGCGGAGAAGCCAGCCGATCCGGCGCCGATCACGGCAAGGTCGAAATCGCCCGTGGGTGCCTTGGTTTCGTATTTCATGAACTCATCCATTTTCTTGAGATGCCCTGCGCCGCTGCCGCCGCCAGACGGCATAGATGGTCAGGCCGATAAAAAACGCCAGCGCGGGCAGCAGCACGTAGTCTATCCAGCCAAGCCAAGTCAAGCCGACAGGCCCACGGCGCCGAGAAGAACGACCAGGATCGGCGTGAAGCAGCAGAGCGCCGCGATGACGGTGCCGACGATCCCTGTCGCGATCATCTTGCGGTCGGTCTGCTCGCTCATCCCGTCAACCTGAGACGCGCGCCGGGTAGCCTGCATTGGCCGACGCGGTCGCGATCGCCTCGGCGCTGGTCGCGGCGGTGTCGAAGACGACAGTAGCGGTGCGCGCCTCGAAGTCGATCTCGACGGCGCGCACGCCATCGACGCCTTCCATCGCGCGCTTCACCGTCACCGGGCAGAGCGCGCAGGTCATGTTGTCCACCGCGAAGGTGACGGTCTGCTCGGCGGCGACGGTTTGCGCGACGGCAGGAATGGCCGTGATGGGTGCTGTGGCGGTCAGGCCGAACAGAACAAGGGCAAGGATCGTCTTCATGAGGGTGTCCTTTCGGGATCAGTAGAGAAGCGGGGCCCACCAGTCGATGGTGAGTGCAGCGACGACGAGTATCAGGGAAGCCCAGAGCGCGGTCTTGGTGATCCGCGCCGAGGATGGGCGCGCACAGTAGGAACCAGGCTCGCAGACGGTCGGCTTGCGCAAATACACCTGCCGGAACCCGGCCCCGATGAAGCCGAGCGCGATTACGGCAAAGATCGGCTTGTAAGGCTCCAGTGCCGTGAGGTTGCCGATCCAGGCGCCCGAGATGCCGAGAGTCAGAAGCACCAGCGGCCCGATGCAGCAGGCCGAGGCGAAAAAGGCGCCCACAACCCCGCCCGCCGCAAGCCAACCCTTTCGGGCGGGGCGATCCGCCGCTGAAGTGTCTGTTCTGTCGTCTGTCAGTGTCATGTCGCGCACCTCTCGTCTGTGGTTGATGATGGGTGTAGGGTCTGTAGTAACTACAGGCTCAAGAGGAAACCTGCCCATGACCGATCACGAACGCGAGAGCGGCTTAACACGCGGCGACCTGGCCCGGGCGACCGGATGCAACATCGAAACAATCCGCTATTACGAGAAAACGGGCCTGCTGCCTGACCCACCCCGGACCAATGCCGGCTACCGGATCTATGCCACCGCACACGCCACACGCCTGCGCTTCATCCTGCGTGCCCGGGAACTCGGGTTCTCCATGGAAAACATTCGCGGGCTTTTGGGGCTGGAGGACGGAGCCGCCCCGACTTGCGCCGACGTCAAGGAGAGAACAGAGCGCCACCTTGCTGATGTGCGTGCGAAGATTGCAGACCTCCGGCGGATCGAATCCGTCCTCGCTGCAACGGCATCCAGGTGTTCTGGCGCCGAAGTCCCCAACTGTCCGGTGCTCGACGCGATTTCTGGAAACTGAAAACTATGACACGAACTTCCCGAACTCTTGAAGCTCCCATGCATCGAACTGGAAGATTCAAGATCGTGCCGCTACCCATATCTTGAATCGCCCCTGGCCGGTCACCTCGCGGATCAAGCCTCGCGCTTCCATCCAGGCGAGATTGCGTTGAACGGCGGCACG
>NZ_LAXJ01000042.1 GCF_001441615.1 Roseovarius atlanticus | reverse complement strand
CCTCGGCGGCCTCGGAGACCGACTTGGTGATGCGCACGCCGCCCGCGTCGCCGGCACCTTCCTCCTTGAAGCTGCCCTTGCCGCGGCCGCCCGCATGGATCTGCGCCTTGACCACCCAGACGGGGCCGTCAAGCTCCCCCGCCGCCGTCTTCGCCTCTTCCGCGCGCAAAACGACACGCCCGTCCGATACAGGCGCCCCGTAAGAGCGCAGCAAGGCCTTCGCCTGGTATTCGTGGATGTTCATAGTTTCAAAGCTCCTCCCGATGCTTTTGTCTACTTGATGAGATGCAACATGTTCTTGAATTCCGGCGTCCCGGCGCGGCCGAGCCACTCGAACACCACCATTTCCGTGGTCACGATGCCGGCGCCACAGGCGCTCAGCCGGGCGATGCAGGCCGCCTCGCTTTCCAGCGTGCGCGAGGCGGTGGCGTCGGAGACCACGAAAACCTCGTAGCCATCCTCGATCAGGCTGGCGGCGGTCTGGACCACGCAGATATGCGCCTCCATCCCCGCGATCACGGCCTGCTTGCGGTCCAGGCTGCGGAAATGTGCGGCGAATCCCTCGTCTTCCATGCACGAGAAGTGCATCTTGGGCAGCACTGTGGCGTTCGGCGTTTCCAGCTCGGGCACGGTCTTGCCAAGGCCTCTGGGATATTGTTCGGTCATCACGATAGGAATGCTCATCTCGCGCGCCCCGGCGCACAGCGTCCGGGTGTTGCGAATCGTCCGGGCCGGAGCCTGCATCGCGGGGACAAGACGCTCTTGCATGTCGATGACGATGAGGGCTGATTCGTCGGCGCGGATAAGCAAAAACAGGTCCTTTCTGGCTCGGTGCTGTGACCGTGTGGAATACCAGATACCAGCAATTCTTCCTTATCGCAACCTGCGGGATTTCGATCCTTGATAAGCTAGGCTGATGGTTCGGGAAGATTTTTTCAGACTTAATAAATTGCGTCAGATCAATGATTTAATGTGAATTTTCAGGTGTGAAATGCGCCCGAAACCGGCGATTTTTTGTGCAGAACCGAAAAATCGTTTGTCGAGTCAGGTATGCTGTGTATGGTATACCAACGTCACGAATGACGCCGCGCAACACGAGATCGGAGAGGGCGCATGAAGCTGAAACCTGTGCCTTCGAACTTCACGCTGAAGGACCACGTCTACGAAATGCTTCGGACTGCGATCACCGAGATGAACATCTACGATGCCGCGACTGATCTGCGCCTTGACGAGCGCAACCTGGCCGAGCAGCTGGGCGTGTCCCGGACACCCCTGCGCGAGGCCGTGGCCCGTCTGGAGCGTGACGGCCTGGTCGAGGTTCAGCCGCGCAAGGGTGTCTTCGTGCAGCGCAAGAGCCTGGACGACATCCTGGACATGATCGTGGCCTGGGCCGCGCTGGAAAGCATGGCCGCGCGGCTGGCCTGCGAACACGCGACGGACCGCGAAATCGCCAGCCTGCGCACCATCGCGGCCAAGTACAACGACGAGCTCGCCGACACGCGCATCTCGGAATATTCCGACGACAACATCCGCTTTCACCAGCGCATCCTCGAGATTTCGCGCTGCACGATGCTGCGGAAGATGGCTGATGGCCTCTTTCTGCACATGAACGCGGTGCGCGTCCGGGCGATGGGCGAGGGCAACCGCGTGCGGCGGTCGGTCGTCGATCACTCCGAGATCATAGAGGCGATCGAGGCACGGGATGCCGATCTGTCCGAACGTCTCGTCCGAGAGCACACCATGCGGTTGCACACCCACGTCAGTCGCACATGGAGCAATTTCGAACTGGCTGTCGGCGCGGGAGGCGCCAAGGCCAGCTAACAGGGAATGAGTACTAAAGGGGCCGAACGGGGCCTCGAACAGGGAGGAAGACCATGGGTGTGACCCAGATGACCGATGACCTCGTCGCGCGGGCCGAGACGGCTCCGGAAACGCTGACCGACGGGTTTCATCTTCTGATCGACGCGCTGAAGCTGAACGGGATCGAGACGATCTACAATGTGCCGGGGATCCCGATTACGGACCTGGGGCGGTATGCGCAGGCGCAGGGGATGCGGGTGATCTCGTTCCGGCACGAACAGCACGCGGGGTATGCCGCCTCTGTTGCCGGGTTCCTGACCAAGATGCCGGGCGTCTGCATGACCGTCTCGGCGCCGGGTTTCCTTAATGGCGTGACCGCGCTGGCCAATGCCACGACGAACTGCTGGCCGATGATCCTGATCTCGGGCTCGTCGGAGCGCGAGATCGTGGACCTCGCCCAAGGCGACTACGAGGAGATGGATCAACTTGCGATGGCGCGTCCCTTCTGCAAGGCCGCCTATCGCCTGAACTATGCGCAGGATATCGGTATCGCCGTGGCGCGGGCCATCCGCAGCGCGGTTTCGGGCCGTCCCGGTGGGGTCTACCTCGATATACCCGGCGCGATGCTAGGTCAGATCATGGATGGCGAAGAAGGCAAGAAAAGCCTGGTGAAGGTGATCGACCCCGCGCCGCGCCAGACCCCGTCGAAAGAATCGGTGGCGCGCGCCGTCAACGTTCTGAAAGAGGCAAAACGACCCCTGATCGTAATCGGCAAAGGCGCGGCCTATGACCAGTCCGACGACGTGATCAAGGAACTGGTCGAGAAATCCGGCCTGCCGTTCCTGCCCATGTCGATGGCCAAGGGCATCCTGCCTGACACGCATCCGCAATGCGCCGCCGCCGCGCGGTCGCTGGTGCTGAAGGAATCAGACGCCGTCATCATGATGGGCGCGCGGATCAACTGGCTGCTCAGTCACGGCAAGGGCATGCAGTGGGGCGAGCCGGGATCAAAGAAGTTCATCCAGATCGACATCGACCCCGAGGAAATGGACAGCAACGTCGAGATTGCCGCTCCGCTGGTTGGCGATGTGGGGTCCTGCGCGCAGGCCCTGATCGACGCCTTGGAAAGCGAAGGCATCGCACCGCCGAAAGACTGGCTGGACCAGGTCAACACCAAGGCCACCGCCAACATGGAGAAGATGGCCAACAAGCTGCAGAACAACAACGATCCGATGGATTATTTCGCAGCGCTCGGCGTGATCAAGGAGGCTGTCAACAAGCGGCCCGAGACCATCCTCGTGAACGAGGGCGCCAATACGCTGGACATGTGCCGCTCTATCGTGAACATCCACAAGCCGCGCCACCGCATCGACGTGGGTACCTGGGGTGTCATGGGCATCGGCATGGGGGCCGCCGTGGCCGCCGCCGTGGAAACCGGCAAGCAGGTTCTGGCCGTCGAGGGCGACAGCGCCTTCGGGTTCTGCGGCATGGAGATTGAGACGATCTGCCGTTACAAGCTGCCGGTCTGCATCGTGATCTTCAACAACAACGGCATCTATCGCGGCGATGGCGAGAACTGGGGCGGCGGCGACGATCCGGCCACCACGGTCTTCGTCGAGGACAGCCGCTATGACATGATGATGGAAGCCTTCGGCGGCGTAGGTGTCTGGGCCAAGAACCCCGACGAGCTGCGCCAGGCCATCGAAGAGGCGCTGGCCTCCGGCAAACCGACGCTGATCAACGCCGCCATCGACCCCGCAGCGGGCAAGGAAAGCGGCAATATCGGCAACCTCAACCCGTCCTCGGTGGTGGCGCAGGCGCGCTACCCCCAGGCCAAGAAGATTTGAGCGGGAGAGAGACCATGAAAGCATTGGACGGCATCAAGATCCTGG
>NZ_LAXJ01000041.1 GCF_001441615.1 Roseovarius atlanticus | reverse complement strand
CCTGATCAGAACTCGGGCCTACCCGAAGGTCGGCACTCTTACACCATCCCCCGGGGCACTATCGATATGTTCCATCTGCTGCACTCGATGTCTGCGGAACAGACCCAGATGCGTGCCAACAACTCTCAGATCACCACAGCGCGCAAGTACCGCGCCGCGAGGCTCAAGCCCTGGCAGATCAATGCGGTTCAATGGCGCACAGTCGATGCCGTCCCGAACGAGTATCGCATTTCCGTGCCAACCGAGGCTCACATCGCTGCCCGCATGATCGACGATCCGGTAATCCGTCTCCCCTCGGATTACTTCCGGAGACAGGGCCGTCGGCCGCCTGCCAAGACGCCGGTCAGCCTCCTGCAATACAACCACATCGGCATCCACGCCGCGCAGCACACGCGCAATCCGCACTGGGTCCCTCTTACGATCAAGACCAATGGCCTTGCGAATATTGTAGCTGGCTACGCGCATGGGTGTCACAAGATCGGTGCCCAGAGCCGCGCCAGTGGCGCACCATAGCGGATGACGGGGGGCTGTTCATCAAGGGCGCGCGTGACCTCTTCGCAATTGTCGAGATCAGCCGCAAGCATGCACTCAACAGCGTTAGCAAAGTCCTTGTCGGCTACAAAAACCATGCTCTCGAAATTAAGCCGGAAGGACCGGTTGTCGAGATTTGCAGTCCCGACCGCCGAAAGATCGTTGTCGATCAGGATCACCTTCTGATGCATGAACCCGCCTTGATACCGATAGACCTTCACACCGGCGGCGCGGATCTCGTCAAAATAGGCATGCGCTGCGACCCAAGGGAGATAGTGGTCGATTATGGACGGCAGAAGAAGCCGTACATCCTTGCCCGCAAGGGCAGCTGCGGTCAACGCTGACAGGATATCAGTATCGGGCACAAAGTAGGGCGAGGCGATCCAGACCCGCTCTGTCGCGGCCGTAATCGCTGCGAAGAACATCAGGCTGCCACTATCCAGAGGATCCCCCGGACCCGTCGGGACCAACGCGGCCGTAGTCTCGGCGGTAGCAATATTTTCCGTGTCCGCCTTCCATTCTAGCGAGGTTTCAAGAGTTTCACCACAGGCCCAGTGCCAGTCTTCAGCAAAAACGGTCTGAGCCTGCATCGCGATTGGGCCTTGCAACTCCAGATGGGTATCCCGCCAATGACCGAAATGCGGATCGAGACCTAGATATTCGTCCCCGATGTTGTGGCCACCGACAAATGCCGTCTTTTCATCAACGATCACCGTCTTGCGATGGTTGCGGAAATTGATCTCGAGCCGGGATGTGGGTCCCCGCGATTGATCCGGGTTGAGGACCTTCACGCCAGCGTCACGCAGACGCTGTGGCCAAGCCTCGGGCAGTTTCTGACTGCCGACCCCATCGTACATGACGCGCACGCGGACGCCACGCTCTGCGGCCCGAATGAGATGTGTGGCCACCTGGCGTCCCAAGTCATCATTGCGGATAATGTAGAATTGGAGGCAGATGGTGTCTTGCGCACGGTCTATGGCTTCACAGATCGCGTCGAAAGTCTCGTCTCCGTTGACGAGTAAGCGGACAGTGTTCCCACCGATAAATGGGAGGCCTCCGATCCGCTCAAGCGCGACAAGCGTTGCTTGCTTGGGGGTTGCCGGTTCAACAGCAGCATGGCAAAGGCGAAATCCCGTAATGGCTCCTTGGCTCTGTCGCCAGGCGGCCCGGTAGTCTTGTAGCTTGCGGCGACCAATGACGAGGTAGACCGGCATGGCAAGCCATGGCGACGAGATCAAAAAAACGGCCCATGCCACCGCGCCTTGCGGGGTGCGCGCCGATAAAATCGCATGCCAAACGCAGCTGGCGACAACCGCAACACCACATACCGCGGCCAAGGTCACAAGAATTGACGTCACGCACCCGATCCTTTCAAAGCTTGCATTCGGTATATAGGGTTTAGACTCCGGTGCGCCGAGATACAAAGCCACCGCTTCGCTGGTTTGGCGCGATCTATTGAACTGTGAGGAGGAACACCTCGAATTTGGGAACACGCCGATGGGCGGAACGCGCCTTTGCCCGGGTGAATTTCTCATGAGCCGTTTGCATTCGCATTAGCGCGTCGGTCCGCGCATCATGGAGCCTGCGCATCCGAGAGCCGGGCGTTCCAATCGTGCCGGAAAATGGCATCTGATGTGCCGGAAAAATAGCGTGCATGTCTGCCTGCGAGGCGCACCATTCCTCGTCGGCGATAAGAAACCTGCGATGCGTCATTATCAGGAGCCGATAGTAGGCAGAAAGGTCTTTGTGCATTTCGTTTTCCTTTTCTGATTGTATGGCCTCGTCCCGTTAATCGTCGCTATTCCGTTGGCCACCGGGACCGCGCGAGCGTAGACTCTGACCAACTGCCTCGCGTATTCCTCCGGGCTGGTCCTCCAAGATCCTCAGAAGCAGCTGCACGTCCCGGCGTGCCTGATGCAACTTATCCATGAGGTTTAGCACGACCGGCAGAACGTCGACCGGGACTCCCATGTCTTTTCGCAGATCACGCAAAAGCCGCAGGCGCGCGATGTCCAGGTCGTCAAAAACCGGCCCGTCTTCGCGAAGTGCAGGCCGAACCCAGCCCTGCCGCACCCAAAGGCGCAGATCGCGTTTGGTCAACCGGCGGACCTGCGACAGCACCATGTCTTCGGTCATGCTCATAACTTCCTCCGCATGTCTGCTCTTGGATCAAAGCCGGCAATATCGCGCCAGCGCCGGGCAAGGCTTGTCATGTCGTCGTCAACTTCCTTGGGCAGAACGATCTTGAGCTGCACAATTTGATCGCCAGCTTTGCCGCCCTTTCGCTGAATGCCTTTGCCGCGCAGGCGGAGCTTCCGCCCCGACGAGACGCCTTTCGGAATTGTTACCGAGACCGGCCCGTTCACGGTCGGAACATCGACTTTCGCACCAATAACCGCTTCATCGAAGGTGATCGGCAGATCTACCTCGATATCGTCACCAACCCTCGTAAAGACCGGATGCGGGCGCACCGAGACCGTTACGAGCGCATCGCCCGCTTCGGCCTCGCCCATACCGGGCGCGCCCTTTCCCCGCAGGCGCAAGGTCTGGCCGTCCTTCAGACCTTTCGGGATGGTGATCTCGATATGCGCGCCGTCGGGCATTGTGACACTGCGCTTCGCACCACGAACCGCTTCAAGAAAATCGATCTCAAGCTGATAGCGAAGGTCTTGCCCGCGGGCGTGAAATCCAGCTCCAAATCCTGAACCGCGTGCGCCGCCTTGCCCGCCGAAGAACTGCGAGAATATATCCGAGAGGTCCTCCTCTCCCATGGTTGCGCCCCCGCCGAAACCCGAACCGGGATCGTAGCGACGGCCCGCATCCTGACCCGCATACTGGTGATAATACTGGCGTTCAGGCCATTCCTGGCCGCTCGCGTTGATTTCACCGGCATCGAAACGGCGCCGTTTTTCGGCATCCCCCAGAAGATCGTACGCCGCCGAGACCGCCTTGAAGCGCTCCTGCTTGGCGGCATCGTCGGGGTGCAGGTCGGGATGAAGGTCCTTTGCCAGTTTGCGATAGGCCTTCTTGATTTCGTCCTGCGTGGCGGTCTTGTGAATGCCCAATGTCTTGTAAGGATCTATGCTCATTTCGACTGCTCGGAGTGGCGGCACCGCGCGTCACTGCGCGGCGCCTCTGCTGCGCTTACGCACCCTTGACCTCGATACGCTTCACCTTGGCTTGCGCTTCCGGGGTCTGCGGCAGCTTGATGGTCAGAACACCGTTCTTGAAGCTGGCCTCGGCCTTCTCGCCATCGACGCCGGGCGGCAATGGGATCGTGCGGTAGATCGCGCCATAACTGCGCTCCGAGAGGTAATAGCCCCTCTTCTCTTCCTGCCGTTCGATCCGCTTTTCGCCCTTCACGGTCAGCATGTCGTCAGTGACGGACACCTCGATGTCCTTCATCTCCATGCCGGGCAGTTCGATCGAGACCTCGACGACATTGTCGTCGGTTTCGACGACGTCGGATTTAGCCTCCCCGCCGCCCCATGGCCAGTCCAACTCGCCGAAGCGGTTGCGGAAGCCCTCGAAGACACGGTTCAGCTCATTCTGAAGCGAGGCGATCGGGTTGTGATCGTCGCCCTTGGGTTCAGGCGCATGGTCCTTACGCGCCCATGGAATCAGGTCTTTGACTTGCATGTCTTGTCACTCCTTTCCTGGTCTTTGGGTGGTTTGGTGTCAGGCCGACTTCACCGCGATCTTCTTCGGGCTGGCCTCGGCCAGGCGCGGCAAGGTCACGGTCAGCACACCATGCGAGACCTCGGCACCAATCTTGTCGGGGTCGAAATCGTCGCCCAAGGTGAAAGACCGCTCGAAATCGCCTTCACCGTACTCGGCATAAGCCAGTTGAAGCGCCTCCGGTGCGGTGGGTTGCACCTTGCCGCGAATGGTCAGAACGCGCTTTTCCAGCGTAATGTCCACGTCATCGGCGGCGACGCCAGGCATTTCCAGATTCAGCGTCACGCCTTCAGCCGTCTCCACGATGTCCGCGAGCGGTCGGTAGATGCGGCCGCCCGAGGTTGTTTCGGGTGTGTCGGCGGGAGTTTTCTCGGGGGTGTTGGTTACATCATTTGTCATCTCGCAATCCTCCTTCTCACGCGGCCTTGATCTCGATTTTCTTCGGCTTGTCTTCTTCGGGGCGACCGACGACGATCCGCAGGACACCGTTGGCCATCCTTGCCTCGACCTTTTCGTCGGTGGCCGCGAACGGCAGACGGATCGTGCGGCTGAACTTGCCGTAACCGCGTTCGCTCCGGTGCCAGCGCGCACCTTCCGGCACTTCGGGCATCTTGCGTTCGCCAGACAGGGTCAGGACGTTGTCTTTTACCGAGATGTCGATATCTGCGGCATCCACGCCGGGCAGTTCCGCCGTGATGGCGACGGCCTCATCGCCCTGCCAAATGTTGACAGCCGGGAACACGGAGGGTGCTCCGCGCGCAGGTGTGGTGCGATCGAAGTCGCGCATCATGGACCGCATCAACGCGAACGGGTCACTGCGCCGTGTGTAGGGTAAGTAGTACATGTCGAGCCTCCTTCGTTGCCAAGAGCGAGCGCGACAGACGTCGCGACGCTTGGAAACGCCCGGAAGGACGGACATGCATCAAGGTTTGCCGACAATGCGGCGGTCGTCGTATTCGCGCTGCCAAGTCGTTCCCACAAAGGCGAACAATCGGCGGTCCGCTATTTCAGCCGAACCCTTCTCGCGTATCCGTGAAACCCCGGATGGGCGTTCCGATGTAGATAAGGTGTTGCTAATCGGCCACTTCAAGAGGCGCGCGCGAAAATATTTTCCTACCGTGAGATCCCGGTAAATGGAGGCACATCTCGGCGCTGTTCCAATACTCTTTGTTCTGCCACTTCATCTTCCTATATCCGTCCGCAGAATCGAAATTCGAAAGGCATTATCAATGGTTCGCACCTTCATGCTTATGGCTGCCATGACCGCGTTTGTCGGGTTCATTGGGCTCTTGCTGGCCGGAGAGGCTGGGCTCATCATTGCGCTTGCCATCGCGGCGGGCATGAACTTCTTCGCCTATTGGAATTCCGACAAGGCCATACTTCGGATGCATGGCGCACGGCCCGTGGATCAGGGCTCCGCGCCGGAGCTTTGGGAAATGACGGCCAGCATGGCACGGCGGGCGGGCATTCCCATGCCGGCGCTCTACATCATCGAGACCGAGCAACCCAACGCCTTCGCCACCGGGCGCAATCCGCAGAATGCGGCCGTTGCCGTCACGCGCGGGCTGCTGCGCCACATGAGCCGCGAGGAGGTCGCGGGCGTAGTGGCCCATGAGCTGGCGCATATCAAGAACCGCGACACGCTGACCATGACGATCACGGCCACGCTGGCGGGCGCCGTGTCCATGCTCGCCAACTTCGCCATGTTCTTCGGTGGCGATCGGGACCGTCCGCTTGGAATGATCGGCACGATCGCCATGATGATCCTGGCCCCCCTGGCGGCGGCGATGGTGCAAATGGCGATCAGCCGGGTCCGGGAATACGAGGCCGATGCGGAGGGCGCCGCGATCTGCGGCAACCCGGAATGGCTGGCCTCTGCCCTGAACAAGCTGGGAGTCCTTTCTGGCCGGATCGACAACATCGCCGCCGAGAGAAACCCGGCCACCGCGCATATGTTCATCGTGAACCCGTTGCACATGCAGGTCGTGGACGGTCTCTTCGCCACGCATCCTCCGGTCGAAAAGCGGATCGCGGAACTGCGGAAACTTGGCAGAGCACCCATGCGCCCTGCGCGGCGCCGTCAGGCCCGCGGCGGTCCCTGGGGATGAGGGGCGCTTATTGAAAGCTCCGCGCGTGCTCCATAAATCGGTGCCGCGCATGAAACTGGAGGATCAGAAATGACCGACGTGCTTGAGAAAGAAACCTTTTCTTTCCAGACCGAAGTGGGCCAGCTTCTGGAGATTGTCGCGGGTCGCTTTATTCCAACCGCGAGGTGTTCCTGCGCGAGCTTGTCTCCAACGCATCCGATGCCTGCGACAAGCTCCGCTATGCGGCCCTGACGGATCCCGGCTTGGCCCCCGCCGAAGGGTTCGCGATCACGCTCGCCGCCGACAAGAAGACCCTGTCGATCTCGGACAACGGTATCGGCATGAACCATGCCGATCTGCTCGATACGCTCGGCACGATCGCCAAATCCGGCACCGGCGCCTTCCTCGAAGCCCTGAAGGCCGAAAAAAAGGATGCCCCCGGCCTCATCGGCCAGTTTGGCGTGGGCTTCTATTCGGCCTTCATGGTGGCCAACCGCGTGGACGTGCTGACCCGAAAGGCCGGTGAGAACGAGGTCTGGCTCTGGTCCTCCGACGGCAAGGGCTCCTTCACCATCGAGCCCGCGACCCGCGAAGCCGCCGGCACCACCGTGACTCTTCACCTCAAGAAGGACGCCAAGGAATTCGCCGAGCCCGCCCGTATCCGCCACATCATCAAGACCTATTCCGAACACATGAACTTTCCGGTGAAGCTGGGTGACGAGACCCTCAACGCGGCGAAGGCGCTCTGGACGAAGGCACCGACGGACATCACCGAGGTCCAGTATACCGAGTTCTACCGGCATGCGTCGCATGCCTTCGATACCCCGTGGCTGACCATTCACAACAAGGTGGAAGGCTCGCTCAACCACACCAGCCTCCTGTTCGTGCCGTCGATGCAGCCGTTCGACCTGTTCGATCCGGAACGCAAGAGCCACGTGAAGCTCTACGTGAACCGGGTCTTCATCTCGGAGACGACGAAAGACCTAATCACGGCCTATCTGCGCTTCCTGCGCGGCGTTGTGGACAGCCAGGACCTGTCGCTGAACGTCTCGCGCGAGATACTGCAAACCGACCCGAAGCTCGCCAAGATCAAGGGGCAGGTCACCAAGAAGGTTCTGAGCGAACTCAAGAAGAAGGCGACCAAGGACCCGGAGGCCTATGCCACTTTCTGGGGCAACTTCGGCGCTGTCCTGAAAGAAGGCCTTGTCGAAGATCCGGCGCTGCGCGACCGGATACTTGAGGTCTGCCGTTTTGCTTCGACCGGCTCCGAGGCCCTGACCAGCCTGACCGGCTACGTCGAACGGATGAAAGAGGGGCAGGACGCGATTTTCTACATTGCGGGCGAAGACGCGGGCAAACTGGCGCAGTCCCCGCATCTCGAAGGGTTCAAGGCCAAGGGGGTCGAGGTGCTGCTGCTCTCGGACCCGGTAGACGAGTTCTGGCTCCAGAAACAGACCTTCGCCGCGCGCCACGTGAACTAATGCAATGCGGGACCAAGCTGCCTTTCAATTCCCTCGCACGAATGTCTGCTATCGGAGTGGAGCATTGATCATCGCTCTAAACGACGCACTGGAAGCTTGCTCGATGCCTTCATCTCTTTGAGTGACAGGTTCGAGCGAATGCTGGTCACACCAGGAAGACGCCGCAGGGTGCTGTCGACGAAGGCGCTGTAGTCGTCCAGATCGCGCGCGACCACGATCAGCAGGAAATCGTCCTCGCCGGTGGTGTTATGGCAGGCGAGGATATTGGGCGTGACCTCGATAATACGTTGGAACTCGGCGGTTGCGGCCTGATCGTGCTCTGAGCAGCTCAGCTGAACGAAGGCCATGACACCGAGCCCGAGCTTTCTGCGATTGAGGTGGGCTTGGTAGCCCTCGATGATGCCCGTCTCTTCCAGTTTCTTGAGTCGTCGCCAGCAGGGGGTTTCGCTCATGTTCAGGTGCTCAGCCAGTTTGGCGTTGGTCATGCGCCCGTCGCTTTGAAGCAATTCGAGAATCTGTGCGTTGACTGTGTCGATGCTGGACAAGGGAAAAGTCTCCTCAATAGGCGCTCAGGTTGAGGGGTTTCTGCTCATAATAATCATAAAGAAGGGCAGAATGGCAAGGTAATTTCGTCTCCATACGATAGCTTCCACTTAACAAGTCGATACAACCGAAAGACCCTGCCATGAAAGCTGTCCTGTTCGAAAAATTCCAAGAAGCCCCCAAGGTCGTGAATGTGGCGGACCCGTCACCGGAACCGCATGGTGTCGTCCTGAAGGTCGAGGCCACCGGTGTGTGCCGCAGCGACTGGCACGGTTGGATGGGTCACGACAGCGATATCGAGCTACCTCACATCCCCGGCCACGAACTGGCCGGTGTGGTCGAGGCGGTTGGCAAGGACGTGAAAAACTGGAAGGTGGGCGATCGGGTCACGGTGCCGTTCATCTGCGGTTGCGGATCGTGCAGCGAATGCCATGCGGGCCACCAGCAAGTCTGTCTGCATCAGGAACAGCCGGGCTTCACCCATTGGGGCAGCTTCGCGGAATATGTGCCGATCCATCAGGCTGATCTGAACGTGGTCGCTTTGCCCGAGGCGATGGATTTCGCCACCGCCGCCAGTCTGGGATGCCGGTTCGCCACCTCGTTTCGGGCCGTGATCGACCAAGGCAAGGTCAGTGCGGGCCAGTGGGTCGCCGTGCATGGCTGCGGCGGCGTTGGCCTGTCCGCTGTGATGATCGCCAGCGCGGCGGGGGCGAATGTGATCGGGGTCGATCTCGACCCGGCAAAACTGGCGCTGGCGAAGGAGCTTGGTGCGGTCGCGGCCATTGACGGCAAGGGCGACGTGGTCGAGGCGATCAAAGAGATCACCAAGGGCGGTGCGCATGTCTCGCTGGACGCGCTTGGCCATCCCGCCACAATGACCAACTCGATCCTCTGCCTGCGGCCTCGGGGCAAGCACATCCAGGTGGGTCTGATGCTGGGTGATCACGCTGCCCCAGCCGTGCCAATGCCCAAGATCGTCGGTCAAGAAATCGAATTGCTCGGCTCCCACGGGATGCAAGCCCATCGCTATGGCGCAATGCTCGATATGGTCGAAAGCGGCAAGCTGAACCCGGCCCGGCTGGTCAGCGACAAGATCAGCATCGACGCTGCCCCAGAGGCGCTGATGAACATGGACAAGTTCCAGTCTGTCGGCGCAACCGTCATCACGAGTTTCTGAGCCATGGACAAGATTACATTCATCGGCGGCGGCAACATGGCGTCGGCCATCATCGGAGGGCTGATCTCCAGCGGCTGGACGCCCTCACGGATCACGGTTGTCGATCCGAATGCCGACCAGAGGGATCGACTGGCAAGCGAGCACGGCGTCCACACAACGGACGATGTGGCCAGCGCCGCTGCCGCAGACATCATCGTGCTGGCTGTCAAACCTCAGGTCATTGCCGCCGTCGCCAAGCAGATTAACGCCGACCTATCTGGCAAACTGATCCTCAGCATTGCCGCAGGGGTTACGATTGCAACGCTCGAAAGTCTCTTCGGGCCGGTGGCCATCGCACGCACCATGCCCAACACGCCAGCCTTGCTGGGTCTGGGGGCGACGGGGCTTCACCTCAATGAACGTGCTTCCGAAGCACAGCATCTCGCAGCCAAAGGTATCATCGAGGCCTTCGGCATTTGCGTCACCGTCGAGCGCGAAGACCTTTTGGACGCTGTCACGGCAGTGTCGGGCAGTAGCCCGGCCTATTACTTCCTGATGATCGAAGAAATGATCCGGTCCGGAACCGCCCTGGGTCTGACCCCGGAAGATGCCAGGGCGCTGACCCTGCAAACGGCGCTTGGCGCTGCTGCCATGGCCACCAAGGGAGATGCGCCGGAAGATCTGCGGGCCCGTGTCACATCGCCCAACGGGACAACCCATGCGGCGATTGTCTCGATGCAGGAGAACGGCTTTGGGGATGTGATCGCAAAGGCAATGACCGCCTGCCGCGACCGGGCCGTCGAACTGGGGAAGGCATAGCAATGATCATTCGATGGTGGCGCGCCGTCGCCGGATCTCAGGCCGTTCTTGACCAATACGCGGATCATTTGGAACGGACGACATTCCGGGAAATGGCTGAATTGCCCGGCCATCTGGGCGCGTCTTTGGCCGTCAAGGTGAATGGGGCCGATTACGAACTGGTGGTGACCAGCCTCTGGTCCGATCTCACCTCGGCGGGACATTTTGAACAGGGTGCGTTTGACGATGCCGTGGTCAAGCCGAGCACCCAGAAGCTTCTGAAATCCTTTGACCTGAAGGTCGAGTATTTCAAGACGCTGGTCACCTCGGGGATTTTGGAGAAGGGCTGACGCAGAATGTTTGAACAGGTTGAGGACTACCCCGTCGACCCCATCATGATCGGGGCCGACTATTTTGCAGCCGATCCCCGCAGGGACAAACTCAACCTGACCGTGGGCATCTATCAGGATGCCCATGGCCAAACGCCTGTTCTCGAAGCCGTCAAGCTGGCCGAACAAAAGCTGGTCGAGACCCAGACCAGCAAATCCTACCTCGCCCTGACGGGGGACGCCGACTATTGCCGCGAGCTGGGGCACGAGATAATGGGCGATGCTTTTGACAATGGCTGGGTGTCCGCACAGACCTCCGGTGGCGCGGTGGCCCTGCGGGTCATGGCGGACCTCCTCGCGCAGATGCCCAAACCGCCCACTGTCTGGCTGCAAACACCGACCTATGGCAACTACATCCCGATCCTGACCGCGGCCCATGCGCGGTTCGCGCAGGTGCCATACTACGACCGGCTGAAGGCTCAGATCACCTTTGACCAAATGCTGGACGGGCTGAAAGCCGCCAAAGCGGGCGATGTCTTTCTTATGCAGGGTGTCTGCCACAACCCGACCGGCGCGGACATGACCGCAAAGCAGTTCGACACGTTGCTCGATCTTCTTGAGGCACGCGGGGTCGTTCCCTGGATCGACCTTGCCTATCTGGGCTTCGCCCAAAGCTGGGACGCCGACTGCGCCATGGCCCGCAAAATCGCCGCGCGGTTCCCTGAGTGCATTGTCTGCATCACCCTTTCCAAATCATTCGGCATCTACCGAGACCGGGCGGGGGCGGCGTTTGTGAACACGCGCGCGGGCGACCGGGACCGAATACACCGCGCCGTGTCCGCAATCGTCCGATCTGGCGCGTCCCACGCGCCAGATCATGGCCCATCGGTGGTGCGCACGATCCTGCAAGACGAGAGCCTGAAAAGCCTCTGGCTGGACGATCTGGACCGGATGCGCGCGCGCGTCGCGGGGGTGCGCCAACAGATTGTCGAGACCGAACGCGAACTCCTTGGCACAAATCAGCTCGCCTACATCGTGAAGCAATCCGGCATGTTCTCACTGTTGCCTTTGACCGATGCACAAGAGACAGCGCTGACGCGAGATCATGGCATCCATGTCGTGAAAGGCGGGCGCGTGAACGTTGCTCGATTGGGAGCGGATGACATCACGAAGCTGATCGTAGCGATCTCGGACGTAACATCCGCCAAATAACGTTTGGCCTGCAGCAAAAAGGGTCAGCCGAGATAGATCTGGCCCGTCAACAAGACAAAACAAACGCTCGCACGAGTTGCAGCATCAGTCACTCTCGGCTCGAAGCCACCACTCGCTGGATCCGGAACTAATGACAGCATTCCCGCAAAGCCGCGTTGGCGAATGGTTCGTCAAGGCATCTAGATGACGATCCGCCACATCCTGAATCGTCCTTGTTGCGTCACTTCTCGGATCAGGTGTCGCGTTGCCCTTTAATCGGCTCTGCCTCAATCTGTGTGGCGGAACGGT
>NZ_LAXJ01000040.1 GCF_001441615.1 Roseovarius atlanticus | reverse complement strand
CAAGCTCTACACCATCCATAATGACGGAATTTGACGTTGCCCACTGGAAGCAGGCCATTGGTAAGTGGTGGCTCAGCGACCATTGGTAAGTGGTGGCTCAGCGGCACGCTGTGTCAACTTGACGGCGTGAAGTTCCCCGGCAGGAGATCGTCGATCCTGCTTTTCGGATGGCCGACGGCGTGTCCAATGGATCAAAATTCCTAACAGTCGTTAGCAAAAAGGTCAACACGCGCAATCCCAAGCCGCGCCGAAAGCGGACGGGTGGATGACGGACCCCTGTCGCTCAAGAACACGGATCGCACTGACCACTAACCGCCGCCATGACATCGGCTTTGGCCTGGGCGTCAGCCAAGGCGCGACATACCCGCTATCCCGACCCGATATTCCGGTCACTGGTAAAGGTGCCTCCCAGATTGACGCTTTTCCAACCTCGACATTGGTGGGGCTTCAGTACGACTTGGGCAGGCCCAACACGCGCTCGGCGATATAGCACATCACCAGTTCCCGGCTGACCGGTGCTAGGCGCGGGATCATGACCTCTCGCAGGTAGCGTTCGACGTCGAACTCCTTGGCATAGCCATAGCCGCCATGGGTCATGACAGCGCATTCGCAGGCCCGGTAACCGGCCTCTGCGCCGAGGTACTTTGCGCTGTTGGCCTCGGCTCCACAAGACTTGCCCGCGTCATAAAGCGTTGCTGCCTTCAGCATCATCAGGTTCGCCGCTTCCAACTCCATCCAGCATCTCGCCAATGGGTGCTGGATACCCTGATTCTTGCCAATGGGACGGTCGAAGACGACCCGTTCCTTGGCATATTCGGTGGCCCTCGACAAAGAGACCCGACCAAGGCCCACTGCCTCTGCCGCCACCAGAACTCTCTCGGGGTTCAGCCCGTCGAGAAGATAGTAGAAGCCCTTACCTTCCTCGCCGATCCTATCCTCTTCGGGGACTTTCAGTCCGTCGATGAATATCTGGCAGGACTCTACCGCGTTTCGACCCAGTTTCGGGATTTTCCGGGTTCTGACGTAATCGGGGTCCATGCGCGTGTAAAACAGGCTCAACCCGTCGATAGGCCGTTTGCAGTCTTCGATCGGCTTGGTCCGGGCGATGACCAGCATCCGTTGGGCCATGCTTGCTGCTGTGGGCCAGACCTTTTCGCCGGTCATCACATAATGGTCGCCATTGCGTACAGCGCGCGTCCGCAACCTGCTGGTATCCAGCCCGGAATTGGGTTCCGTAATTGCAAAGCAGGCTCTTTCCTCGCCCTTGATGAGCGGGGTCAGCATCCGCTTCTTCTGCTCGTCCGTGCCATGCACGACGATCGCGTTCGGGGCGAAGACATAGGAATGGATGGTCGAAGCCCCGGTAAAGCCCGCGCCGGATTCCACAATCGCCTGCATCACCAGCGCCGCTTCGGTGATGCCAAGCCCGGCACCGCCATACTCGGTCGGGAGGGTCAGTCCGACCCAGCCCCCGTTTACCATCTCGCGATAGAATTCTTCGGGATAGCGTTCGTTCGCGTCGCAGTCACGCCAATAGGCGAGATCGAATTTCGCGCAGACCTTGCCGATTGCGTCCCGCAGTTCCTTTTGTTCGGCGTTCAATGCGAAATCCATGTTCGCTCCTTCAAGTTCTGATTTGTCATTGCATGAGACCTGGCAGCCATAGCGTCAGCGCCGGAAAGGCGATCAACAGTGCAACCACCAGAACGTCGGTCGCCACAAACCATGCGATCCCTCGAAAGATGACATCGGTGGGAACCGCGCGGCCAACCACGCTCTTGATAACAAAGACGTTCAACCCGACGGGCGGCGTTATCAGCCCCATTTCCAGATATTTCGCCAGCAGGATCCCGACCCAGATAAGACTGATATCCATTGTCTCGAACAGCGGCAAAAGCACCGGCAGCGTGAGCAGCATGATGCCAAGAACCTCAAGAAACATGCCCAGCACCAGATACAAGAGGAAGACCACGATCATCAGCCCGACTGGGCCCAATTTCATATCCGCGACAATCTGCGAGATATGTGCAGGAAGCTGCGTCAGAGCGAGGAAACTGGCAAAGAAGGTGGCGCTCATCGCGATGATGAGAATGGCAGCCGAGCTCACGATCGTGTCGGCTATCGCGCGTTTCGCTACCGTCCAAGACAGATTGCCTTTCGCGGCTGCGATCACAATTGACAGCAACGCCCCTACTGCGCCCGCCTCGGTGGCCGTGAAAATGCCACCAAAAAGGCCGCCGAAGACGCAGCCAATCAACAGAATGATCGGCCAGATGTCGCGCAGGCCTGTGTTGCTGAGTTCGGCAAGTTCTTTCTCGGTGGGACGCGGTGCCAACTCCGGGTTCGCAGCTACCCGCAGCATCACCATCACTGCAAAGGCGATGGCTGTAAGCAGGCCAGGAATGATTGCGCCAATAAACAATGCCCCGATCGGCACCTGGGCGAATATCCCGAACAGAAGTAGGATCAAGCTGGGTGGAATCATCGACCCCAGCGTACCGGCTGCCGCGATCACCCCTGTGGCCAATCCGGACTGGTACCCCGCCCGAAGCATCTCGGGCACCGCAATCCGACCCATGGCGGCGGCGCATGCCAGGCTCGATCCGGTGACGGCGGAAAACATGGCGGCACCGCCAATCGACGCAATGGCCAGCCCGCCGGGCAGCCGCATGAGTAAACTCGCCCGGGCGAAGTTGAACAGCTCCGTCGTCATCTGCGCGTAATACGCAACAAAGCCCATGAGCAGGAACATCGGGATCGGGCTGAGGCTGGAATGGGTGGAGAAATCGAAGGTAACAGCGGTCAGCGTCGCGGTGGCGATCTGATAGCCGTAGGCCATCCAGATACCGCCAAAGGACACGCTCAGCAGCGCGATCGCAATCGGCATTCGCAGCAGCACGAGAATCACAATGACTGCGAGGGACCCTCCGGCAATTTCCAAGTCGGTCATGAAGGGACTCCCAAGTTCATCAAGGCTTCACGCGACCGGAGAAATACCCCACCGCCCGTGCTGCCATCGCAAGAGCAAAAAGAAAGGTTCCGATGGGCATCAGAAACCTGCCCGGCCACGTATAGAACCGCGTTGCGCCCGAAAGGTATTCTCGGATTCGCATCTTCTCCAAGGCCAGTTCCCAGGACTGCCACGCCAGCAAAAGGAAGATCGCGGTGCCCAGGAACATGAAGACGCCCATCTTGATCTGCTGAACCCTGACCGGCAGGAATTGCGACACGACTTCAACCGAAATGTGCCGATCCAACGCCGCGATATACGCTAAGGGAAGAAAGATCGTGCCGCTGAGAAACCAGTGGCTGGTCATCAATTCGGCGTTCTTAATGGCACCATCAAAGAGCGTGCGGATGGTGACGTCACCTACTGTTACAAGCATCATAGCGATCAGCAGGATGGCCGCACCAACGGCAAGTATCCGTGCGGGCAGGATCAGTGCGTTGTCGAAGAGGTCGGACATGCCGGTGAGGGGAGGGGGCACCTCTGCCGCGGAGAGACCTATCAGATCTTTTTGTGGTGTCATGGCGCGTCTCCCACGCGGGTTTCCGGTGATCTTGAGACCAGCGCATCAAGCGCGACGAAGCGTCCTGTTCGGTCCGCGACAAGGGGGTTGATTTCAATTTCGCTGAGCGTTTCGTCGTGCATATAAAGATCGCACAATTCCTTGACGATGCGGGCCAGTCCTGCAATGTCGCAGGGCTGCGCACCTCGGAACCCTTCCAGCAAAGGTGCTGCGCGCAATGAACGGATCATATCCTCGATCTCTGAGGCGGTGAGCGGAAGGAAAGCGCGGGTAACATCGGGTTCCAGTTCGACCGTGACCCCGCCACGTCCAAGCACAAGCATCGGTCCAAAGACCGGATCACACCGCAGGCCGACAATGAATTCATGATCGAAGGAAATCATTTCCTCGACCAGCACGCCATCGAACGGGATTCCGCGGGCCGTTGCGGACTTGATCATGCCGCGCGCGGACTCGGCGGCTTCGTCGACGTTTTGGAGGCCAAGCGCGATGCCGCCGCTACCGCTCTTGTGGAGCATTGCCGGGCTTTGCAGTTTCACAACCAGAGGCCCGGACAACTCCCTCCCGACCTCCATCAGGTTGCCGGGGTCGGTCGCAAAGACGCCGACGGGCCGTTCGAGCGAGGTTGCACTGCACAGCAAATCCTTGCTGCGATGTTCCACCCCAAAGGGGCCTTCAGGCCGCCCGCCCTGAATGATCGGGGGTGCTTCGGCTGGCGTCGGGCCGTTCCAGCCAGCGCTCATACGGAACTGTGTGGCGAGCGCGCGGGCGGCATCTCCGATTTCGCCGTAGACGGGGATGCCCCGTTCGCGCACCTGCCGCACAGTTTCTTCGGGGGCTGCCTGCCACGTCAGCGCGCAGGGCATGTCGCGCGGCAGTTCGCTGACCAGCGCATCGGCCAATTCCTCGGCAATCTGGCCGAGCCCGCCCATGAACAACAGCAGACCATCGTATCCCGTGTCATCGCTGATGATGCGAAGAACTTCGCGCAGCATCGTTTTGTGCATCACGATCTGTGCGGTCAGGTCAATCGGGTTCTGCGGCGTCGCAAAACCGGGCAGTATCTTGGCCAGGCGTTGCTTAGTCTCTGGGCTGAAATCGGGAACGTCGAGCCCTTCGGCCACCGAAGCGTCTGTCATCAGCACACCGGCGCCGCCAGATACCGAGATTACCGCCACTCGCTGTCCGGCCGAACGAGGCTGCGTCAGAAGTATCTCGGCCTGATTTGCCATGTCTGTCAGGCTGCCACTGCGCCAGATGTTATACTGCCTGAATACCGCATCGTAGGCTTCGTCCTCACCCGCCAGCGCGCCGGTGTGCGAAGCTGCGGCAGTGGCACCCTGACGGCTACTGCCGGACTTCAGCACCAGAACAGGCTTGCGCCGCTCAAAGGCCTTTCGTGCGGCGGCGCGAAAGGCGGCTCCATCACGTATCCCTTCGATGTAGAGCCCGATCACTTCGGTTTCATCGTCTTCGGCAAAGTAGTCCAGGCAGGCGGCAAGGTCGACGTCTGCCTCATTTCCAGTGGAAATCCATGTACTTACGCCAAGGCCGGCCTTCATCGTCATATCGAGCCAGTAGGTGCCCAATGCACCGCTCTGGGTGGCAAAGCCGTAATTGCCTCCGGGCAGGCGTCGACCGCCCATGACGACCGTCGAGGACGCCAGCATATTGTGGTTGCCGTTCATGATGCCCAGACAGTTCGGCCCGATCATCGGAACGCCAGCGTCCTGCACGATTTGGGAGATCTCGGCTTGTCTTGCCGTGCCTTCGGATCCGGTTTCGGAAAACCCCGAAGCGAAGACTATGAAACCCCCGACGCCGCAATCACACCCCATTCGTAACTGGTCTGGCACGTCTTCGGCTGGCACCGACAGGATCACCAGATCTACCGCCTCTCCAATCGCATCGACAGATGGATGGCAATCTAGACCTTGGATCTGTTCCCGGCTAGGATTCACCGGATAAATCTTACCGGGGAAATCGTTGTGAAGCAGCGCATTCACCACCCGGCCCCCTGGTTTTCGCAGGTCTTCAGAGGCCCCGACCACTGCCACGCTGCGCGCGTTCAGAACTCGGCGCAGCTTTTCTGAGGCCGACTGGTCTGCCGTGCGGCCCTCATCGGACCCGCCTTGGTACCTCATTGCGATACCGTGGCTGTTCCGGCGATGACCAGTTCGTCCTTTTGGTTCCGAACCCAGACGTCATAGGTACCGGGCGCATCCTCGCGTTCGACCCCGCCTCCGGTCACAATGTCGTTTTCACGCACGGGGCGGACAAAGCGGACATCTATACGGGTCCCGGCAATGGCATCGTTTCCCAGCGTCTGGCGCAGTGATCGCCAGATCATGTTCAGCGACATCGTTCCATGGGCGATGATGCCCTTCATTTCGGTCTTTTCGGCGAATTCCCGATCCACATGAATGGGATTATAGTCGTCGGTAAGGTCAGCGTAGGACATGATTGTCGGCATATCGACATTCAGGCTGACGGGTTCCAGCTGTTTTGGCATCTCGGTCCCTTTCTACGCTCAGGCTGCCACGAGGGTCGTCATGACGCCGGTGAAGACAACATCGCCTTCGTCGCCACGCGTGGTATAGGTCGTTTCGACCCACTTCCGCCCCTTGCGGATTTCTTTCTTGGTACACTCGACATCGGTGGTCAAAGTTTCGCTTACTCTTGGCATCCGGCGCAGATCGAACACCTGACTTCCGTGAACGTTGCCTTTCGGACGCGGCGTGATACAGGCCATATAACACTGGATCTGGATCATCGCGATCATGCCTGGCGGCATCAGGTCGCCGTTGTCATCGTCGGGATAGACGGCAAGCCATTTGTCGATCCGGTCGCGATCCACTGTAAAGCTATCGCTACCGTATTTTTTCCCAACCTCGAAGTGGTCGTAATTGAACATATTCACCCCCGGATTTCTACTTGCGGGATCGTCTGGTCGCCTCGTTTCTCGTACAAGACACGCACTTTTGTGCCGATCTCGGCCTCGCCGCCACGCACATTCGCCATGAAACGGAATCCTTCATCCATGTCGACGAGTGCGACCTGAAAAGGAGAGTCCTCCTTGAATGCCACGCTTGGCCCCCGGTGGACGGTTGTTACGCTGTGAATGACGCCCTTACCGTCGGAGACCTCCCAGCTGAGATCAGTGCTTTGGCAATTGGAGCAGACGGCGCGCGGATAGAACTGCGGTTTGCTGCAACTGTTACAGCGCTGGAACCGGAATTCCTCTGCGGCGCAGCCCTCCCAGAAATGGGCGGAATCCGCATTCGGACGTGGTATTGGTTTCTCCATCTGTCAGGCCCTTCCCAAAACGATAGAACAGTGGGCGGACAGAATGCCGCCATCACCATGAACAAAGGCGAGTTCCGCCCCATCAACCTGCCGACCCTTAGCGCTCCCTCGCAGCTGCTCGACCGCTTCGACAACATGGAACATGCCGCCTGCGGCGCCCGAGTGTCCGTAGGACAGAAGCCCGCCGTGGGTATTACAGGGCAGCTTGCCCCCGATCTTCAAATCGCCTGCGGCGGCAGCCGCGCCTGCTTCGCCCCGCTCAAAGAACCCCATGGATTCCAGTTCGGCGAGAAGCGTAATTGTAAAGCTGTCATAGATTTCAACCACATCGATGTCGGATTGCTTGAGACCAGCCCGGCCCAACGCATCCGCGGCAGAGTTCTTGCAGCCATAATCGGTCAGAGAGGGTGCAGCGACGATGTATTCATGCGTGTGGCCCTGCCCGGAACCAAGTACATCAATGCGGGGCTGTTTGAGATTAGCCGCTGCATCGGCGGCACTGACCACGACTGCGGCACCGCCATCTGATATCAGGCAGCAATCGAGCAGGTGCAACGGCGTGGCGATGAAACGTGAACTCATCACGTCGTCCACCGTGATCGGTGCGTCCATATGCGCCTTGGGATTGAGTGCGGCGTGTTCCCGCATGGTTACCGCAATCGCGGCGAGCTGTTCCGACGTGACACCGAATTCTGACATGTAGCGCTGCGCCACAAGGGCGTAGGCGGCTGGAATGGTCATCCCGTAGGGTTGTTCGTACTGCTGGTTGCCGACCTCGGCCAAAGCCTGAACAGCGTTGCCGCGCATCCCGCTCAGGCGGTTGTCGCCGGTTACAACCAGAACATGGCGGCAGTATCCTGCTTCGACCAGTGCCGCAGCCTGCATCACCAGCATACAGGCTGTGACACCGCCCATTGAAACAGCCGAAGCATAGGCCGGCTCCATGCCGACATATTCGGCAAACACCGAGGCCAGCATCAGATGCGGTTCAGTGAAGGAATAGGCGCAAAGCAACCCGTCGATGTCGGACACTGCCAGCCCCGCGTCGTCCAGCGCGCCAAGCCCTGCTTCGGTATGGAGTGACATGCAGGTCGCACCTTCAAGCTGTCCGACTTTGGTGCTGTAGGACCCTGTAATAGCGGCTTTCTTCATGTCGTGGACTCTTCCTTGTTCATGCGTTCCCAGTCGAATAGGGCGGGCTTCTTGTCGAGGAATCGCTGGACCGCCTCCTTGTGGTAGGCGCTGTCCATGCACAGGGCCTGAGCCATCGCTTCAAGCTCAGCCATCGCGCGCTGATCCAGATTGAAGGATTGGTTCAAAACGTTCTTTGCCAATCCGATTGCCAGGGTCGAAGCGTTGCAAAACCGGCGGGCAAGTGAGAATGCCGCATCCTGAAGTTGGTCCGGCGCATGGATACTATGGACGATCCCCATTTCCTTGGCTTCGTCAGGGCGCAGTGTTCGACCGGAAAACACCAAATCCTTGGCGCGCTGCAAGCCCACAAGACGCGGCAGCAGAAACATGCCCGCAAGATCAGGAACCAGCCCGATACGGCCAAAAACCTGACAAAAACTTGCGGTGTCGCTGGCCAGGATAAAATCGGCCGTAAGTGCGAGATTCATCCCGCCTCCGAATGCCGGGCCATCCACCGCCGCTATTACGGGTTTCTCCATGTTCACCAGACTGGGGAGCCATAGGTGGAGGTCGGAAATACGTTTGTAGGATTGGGCCGAATTGCGTTTTTCCTTAAGCCCTTGCAGGTCCCCGCCCGCGCAGAAGACACCGCCCGCACCAGTCAGGATCATTGCCCGGACACGATCGTCATCGCGGATTTCGCCGACCACGTCAGCGAGTTCCTCACGCATCGGGACATCCAGAGCATTGCGTGCACCGGGACGGTTCAAGGTGACGATGGCGACCTCTTCGCTCAACTCATACGTCAATGTGGTTAGGTCGCGCTGCAATTCGGTAGCGGCCCCTTTGGGGCTGTCCTTGCTCATGCGAATGTTCTCCTCCCAGCACGCAAATGCAATTCGCGTGTGTATACCCTACAGTATATATGTGGTCTAGTTAGTAGACGAATTTTTTGCCTGTCAAGATAAAAACAGGAAAATGGCAGAAATCGCGGAGTTCTGGGGGGCCGTATTGCATTCTGTTGATGTGAATACTACCATTGAGTATAATAAACCTACTAATATTTGCGCAGGCTGTGCACTTCTACGCTCACAGAACAGCCTGACGGGGAAGGAACAGCGCCATGCAGGATATTGCAAACCTTACATTGGGCGATCTTCTGCGCCGTACAGCAACCGAAATGCCCAAAGCTGAATTCCTGGTGACCGAGAGCGAGCGAATTACCTTTGCCCGTTTCGACCAGGAAGTTGATCGTGTTGCCGACGGCCTGCTTGCTGCCGGCCTTGAAAAGGGCGACCATGTCGCGCTTTGGCTGACGAACAGCCCTGATTGGGTCAGGATGCTCTTCGCGGCGGCCCGGATCGGGATGGTCGTGATCCCGATCAATACCAGATACAAGTCGGGCGAGCTGGAATATATCCTGCGCCAATCAGATGCCCGTGCGCTGTTGATGATGGACACCTGCTGGGGCATCGACTATCCGGCATTGCTGACCACCTTGGTTCCCGATCTAGCGAGCCAGACACCCGGAGACATTCATGCCGAGGCCTTGCCGAATCTGCGGGTGATCTTCTCCATCGATGACACAGTGATTCCTGGAGCGATCTCGATGGCTTCGCTTCTGGACACCCCGGCAAACACCGAGCGTGTTCGCGCCGCTTCCGAGGCGGTTGTTCCCGAGGATACGGCTCTCATTTGCTACACATCAGGGACAACAGGGCGGCCCAAGGGCGCGATGCATTCTCACGTGGTCAGTCGCCAATCCATGAACGTTGCTCGTATCATGGGCATGAAAACTGGAGATGCGCTGCTTGCCCACATGCCATTCTATCATGTTGCAGGGCTGTTTATGGCTGCACTTCCTGCGGTTATCCACGGGATGAGCCTCATTGTGATGCGCGACTGGAGCGCTGATCGCGCGCTCGACCTCATCGAGGCTGAGAAGGTGGCGCACTTCGGCGGGATCCCGACGCACTATCTCGACTGCTTCGACGCGCAAACGAAACGACCGCGCGATCTGAGCACTGTGCGGGCGGCATGGATCGGTGGCGCCGCAGTCAGTCCCGAAGTGGTTCGCCGCGGTCGCGAGGTGTTTTCGACCCCGCATATCCTGGCGTCCTACGGAATGACGGAGAACACGATTTCAACCACTTTCACCCGCTACGACGACCCACCCGAAATCGCCGAGCAAAACACCGGCAGGCTGAGCGGTGACTACGAGGCAAGGATCGTTGACCCGGGCACCGGCGCAGAGCAGGGACCGGGCGAGATCGGCGAACTGCAGGTGCGTGGCCATATCGTCACCATGGGGTATTACAAGAACGACGAGGCAACCAGCGAGGCGATAACGTCTGACGGCTGGTTCCGCACCGGCGATTTGGGCACCTTCGACGAACGCGGCTTTCTGAAGATTACGGGGCGCATCAAGGAGATGTTCATCGTGGGGGGGTCGAACACCTACCCGGCCGAAATCGAGGCCCATCTCGAAACCCATCCCGCAATCCGTCAGGCGCTGGTGGTGGGTGTCTCGCACGCGCGGCTTGGGCAGGTGGGATATGCCTTCATTCGCAAAACGGACGTGGATAGCGGGCTTGACGAGGAGTCGGTGATCGCCCATTGCCTGGGCATCATCGCCGATTACAAGGTGCCGAGGTATGTGTGCTTCGCGGATAATTTCCCACTGACTGAAAGCGGCAAAATTCAACGGCACGTACTTGTTGCGCAAGCGGAAAAGGATGTTGAGGCCAGGTCCTCCGCCTCCGCTTGATCCTGCCCGAAGCCGGACGCTTTGTTAAACAGACTGGTCGGGCCTACGCCGGGCGTCGACCATATTCAGCGTAAGATCGGCGAAGAGCAGCGATATCTCCTCAAGGGAGAGCCGCCCCTCCGGCCGATACCAGTTGAATATCCAACAAACCATTCCGGTAATCGCAAGAACTGTTACCGGCACGTCGGCTATGCGGAAATCTCCGGTTCCCACACCTTTGCGCAAAAGCGCGCCAAGACGCTCGTCAAACTCCTTGCGTCGTTCGGTGACATAATGGCGCACATCTGGCGAAAGGTTCAGTTCCTCCCGAAAGAACACGGAAACGTAGTTCTGATTGGTGCTTTGAACCCATGCGAAGCGCCGGACAAACTTGTAAAGTGTGTCTGCAGGAGAAAGATCTTCTGAAAAAACCTCGTCCATGACGACGTGCGGCAGGTCGATCGTAGCAATGCAGATCTGTTCCAGAATATCCTGCTTATTCTTCATGTAATAGTATATGAAAGGCTTTGTCACGCCAATCATCTTGGCCAATTCGCTGACCGAAGCACCGTTATACCCCTTCTGGCTAAAAAGTTCGGCGGCGACGCCCAGTATGCGTTCACGGCGATAGAGATGCAGTTCCTCGCGGACCGAACCGCTGCTGCTATTGCCCTTTGCATCAGGTCCAGATGGAAGCTTTGTGCGTTCGTCAAGGTCCGCTACCTTAAGCTTCATGATCGAAGGAATGTTTCGTCTCGGCTTTTGCACCCCTGCATTGCCTCCGTTGTGTCGACCTGTCGTCAATATCCTCTACATCTCTACATCTCTACATCTCGAAAGGTAACCCGAAAATTCTGGTTTGCGCTTCAGTCGCAGGGGAGACCGAGTTGCTTGGCGATCGCACGCAGCTGGATTTCGAAACTGCCGACCGTCACTGGCGCCACGAGCGCATCGAGCGCCATGCGCATGACGGGCAATTCCTCGGTAAGTCCCCATCCCCCGCCGATGTGCAATGCCGACTGGGTGACACGAACAACAGCTTGGGTCACAAACAGCTTTGCGCAGGACACCTGCTGGATCAAATCCGCGATGGGACAACCGCTGTCCCACCTGTCGGCAGCCTGGTAGGTAAGGAGCCGTGCCGCTTCGATATCGGTCTGGTTTTGCGCCAGCTTGAAGGCGATGGACTGGTTGGCACCAATCGGGCGTCCGAACTGGTGGCGCGTCCTGGCATAATCCAGCGCCCAATCTTGCGCGTGCTGCATGTGTCCCGACCAACGCGCGGAGACAAGGATGCGCTCGCGATTGAATCCCATCATGATCTGGCGGAATCCGGCCGGAACCCGCCGGGCCTCTGGCACGCGAACGTTGTTGAGGTGCACCCGGTAGGTGGGGGCGGGGCGGTTGGCATAAGTGGGGATGCGCGACACTTCCACGCCGGGGCTCCGACGGTCCACCGCAAAGAAACTCATGCCGTCGCGACCGCGCGCCGGATCGGTCTGCGCAAGCAACACCAGAACGTCGGCTTCGCCGGCCAATGTGATGAACGACTTGATTCCGTCCAGCTTCCAATCATCTCCGTCCCGTCGCGCTGCGGTCTTTACATTCTGGACATCGTTGCCAGCATCCGGTTCGGTCACCGCAATGGCCAGAATCTTGTCGCCCTCAATCGAGGCGCGTGCCAGTTCCTTCTGTTCAGCTGTGCCAAAGTCATGCAGGATTCCGCCAGCAACTCCCTGAATGATCAAAGCATTCGGAAGGCCCGGATTAATGCGCGCACATTCCTCGATGCAAATCGCCTCCTCGTGCACCCCGAGGCCCGCGCCGCCCACTTCCGCCGGCGCAGCGATTCCGATGAGGCCGGCGTTTGCGGCGGCGACGAAGAATGCGCGGGAAAACTGGCTTTCACGGTCTGCCTCCTCCCAGATAGGCGCGATCTCCCTTTCGGCGAAACGTCGGCATGTGTCGCGGAACATCACGCGATCCACTGTTTCGGCAGGGCGGCGGCGCTCTTCTGTCATCTGCTCTTCCTCGTTCTACTCAATTCTGTTTGGCTTTGGATGAGAGGCGCGCCCTATGGTGCTCAATCGCCTCGTCCACACCGGGGGCAGCAAAGTTGTGGTGCATCATGCTGCCGGCGAGTTTCATCTGTTCCCCGAATGGAAGGGCACCGGCCTTTTCTGCGAATTCGCGTCCCAGCGCGAGTGAGGCGCGAATGTCAATGTACTCGCCCAGCCTTTCCTCGGCCATTTCCCGGAATCCATCCTTTGGCAGCACTTCCGTAACCAGTCCCAGCCTGAACGCTTCCTCGGCTCCCAATGCGCGTCCGGTGGCGCAAAGCTGCCATGCCAGAGCGCTTGGTATCCGTCGCGTTAGCGCGGCGTGCAGCAGGAAGGGATACATCCGGAATTGAATCTCGGGATAGCTGACGGACAGGTCCTCCCGTGCGATGACAACATCGCTGAGGCAGGGGAAAATGGTGCCCCCGCCCTTGGCGTAGCCATGAAGCACGGTGATGATCAGTGCCGGACAAGTTTCCATCGCCTCCGAGAGGGCGAGGATCACCTCCTCCTGGCGCTCAAGGCCCTCGCGCCCGCCTCGCAGTTCGGAGATGTCAGCCCCTGCCGAAAAACCACGATCACCGACAGCATCGATGATCAGGGCGTTCTCGCCGGGGGCACCGCCGATGTCGCGCACGATGTCCGTGATCTGCTCCATCATGTCGGCAGACAGGGCATTCGACTTGTCCAGGCGGTCGATCGTGATGCGCGTTACGTTGCCGTCGTTCCGGATTTTGAGATCGGGCATTTTGCTTCCTTCAGGGGTAAACGGGGATTGCCCTGTCGGTCGCGGCAGAGCAGAATCATGGAAAGGCGCGCGCTCGAAAGCGTGGTTCAGTGCCAGCTTTCCAACGGCGAAACCGTCGCCTGCAGCGTCTGCGAGACGGATGGCAACGTCCCGAGCTGCAGATTCGAGCTTATCGGTTGAGACAATCTGGCTCACGAGACCGAGCGAAAGGGCTTCGTCTGGTTTCATGCGGCGCGCGGTGAGGATAAGATTTCGCGCAGCAGCCAGCCCGATACGGCGCGGCAGAAGGTAAAGCGATGCCATGTCCGGAATAACGCCAATCCGCCCGAAGACCTGACAGAACCAGGCACGCGGCGTGCAGATGATTGCATCACCCGCCATTGCCAGGCTGAACCCCGCACCCGCACAGGGACCATCCGCGGCAACAACTACGGGTTTCGGGAAATCTACAAAGTCAGCAAACCAAGAGTGCAGGCCCTGAATGCGGCGCCGTGTGGCAATTGCCCGGTCCGTGCCCTCTTGAAGGCTTTTCAAATCGCCCCCGGCGCAAAACGCACCGCCTCGTCCGGTGAGCACCAATGCGCGGACCTTCGGATCGTCCCGGCCTTGCGCGATCGCTTCGGCGAGTTCCGCGCGCATCCCGAGGCTGAGGGCATTGCGCTGTGCAGGCGCGTTCAGCGCAATCAGCAGAATGCCGTCGGCCTCTTCGGTTTGGATATGCCTGTAGGCCATGGGTTTCCGGGATCTGGTGTTGGCTGGGCGCCGCCGGTATGGCGACGCCTCCTTGTCGCGGTTGTCTCAGAGGCCGTAGCTTGACACATCAAGATCAGAATAGGCGTCTTCACGCAGGCGCTCGCCCATTTTCTCGGGGTCGCGCCCGGTTTCCTCGGCGATGCCTTTCCATTTCTCGATTAGGGCAAGGAATTCATCGCGGATCTTTTCGGGGTCTTCGATCTGGTATTGCTCACGGGCGTTCCGATAGATCGTCTCCAAATCCCCCTCCAGGAACTCTGACATCGAGGCCACAAGCTCTTCGCCCGGCTCGATCACTTCGATGCCGTTCGCCACCGCCTCTTCCAATGCAGCTTCGGATTCCTTGAGGTAGGCTCCGGTGATGCGCATCATCGCGACTGCCGCCGAACCGAGAACCGCACGACGCTGCTGCTCTGTCAGATTGGCCCAACTTTCAGCTGAAAACACGTAGGGTGACGAGACGCGATGCATCGCTACGGGAAGGGTGATCACGCTTTTGGCGACATCGCCAAGCGAATGTGTCTGAAGAATCGCTGCGGGATTGAGCGTGATGTCAACCGCGCCGCGGTTCATCATCTCATAGACTTCCGAGCCGCCCACGTTAATCGGCGACAACTTGAAATGGTTGGCCCAACGCGAGTTGAAGTCACCGCCGGGGATACGTACCCGCTTGCCCGCCAGATCCTCTGAGGTGCGATAGACCTCGCGGTTGACGAGATTGAGCGGTGCGGCGGTATAGGAACCGGTAAAGGTGATGCCTGCTGCCTTGAATTCCTCCTGGCAGCGCTGGCATTTGGTCATGACGTATTCGTTAAATGCTCCGGCTACGACAAGAGTGTCACCGGTAGGGGCCGCGAGGTCGTTGAGATATTGCACCACAGGAAACTCAGCGGGATGATACGTCAAGATCACCATCCCGGCATCGACTGCACCCGCCTGCAGGCCGCCAAGTGTTGCCTGAGCGCTGAGTGGCGTGCCGCCAGTAAACAGCTTGAAATCAAGTTCGCCGTCGGTGGCCTGCTTGACTTCCTCGATAAACGGCAAAGTGCCGTCCTTGACCACCACGTGCTTGGGAAGCACGTATTGGTTCAATGTCAGCGTTTCGGCCGTCGCGACACCAGCAGTAATCGCGCCTGCAACAAGCAGAGCAGAGGTGGTCAAGGCTGAGGCCTTTAAGGTCTTGGTAAACAATTTCGTTCCTCCCTTAGGCCTGAGGTGAGTTCAGCTCAGGCGCTATTAGCCAGCTGTGATTTCCTTCCCGAAAGCCACCATCGGACTATACGGTATAATTAAATTCCAAGTCAATGCGATTAGGGCGCCCAGTCGACCAGCAAGGCTCGAAAAGGCCAGTTCGACCCCGGAAACTGTGAATAATGACCGCATAATGGCATCCTATCTTACGAGTAAAGCATGCCTTGACAGTATTGGCGATCAGAATTAGTACCGCATGGTAGGAAAAAATTCTGCATAAATAGTCGCGTTTACGACACAGCAGTATCCCAGAGCCGACTGAATGGAGATTTTGATGCCAAAAAATCAGCCGCGACCCCCAGAAAGCCAGGCCGGGCAGTCGCCGCAGAACAACAGCGCACCCCCCAAACGGGCCGATGTTCTGGTCATTGGTGCGGGTGTTTGCGGGATATACACGCTTTACCGTATGCGCAAACTGGGCTTTGAAACCGTCGTTCTGGAAGCTGGCGACGCCCCCGGCGGCACTTGGTTCTGGAACCGCTATCCTGGTTGCCGCTTCGATTCAGAAAGCTATAGCTACGGTTATTCATTCTCGCCTGAACTCCTTCAGGAATGGGACTGGAAAGAACATTTTGCGCCGCAGCCGGAAACGCTCTCTTACCTCAATTACGTCATCGAAAAGTTTGATCTGCTGCGCCACATGGTGCTTGGCTGCCGGGTTTCTGATGCGATCTTTGATGAGGCCGAGGACGAGTGGGTGGTGCATACCGAGAACGGTCAAGTCTACCGCAGCACCTATCTTTTGACCGCTGTCGGGATGCTCTCTGCGCCTACCTTGCCCCGCATCGAGGGACGGGAAACCTTTGGCGGAGAGGCGTTTCATACCTATGATTGGCCGCAGGACAAGACCGATTTCAGTGGCGAGCGCGTCGGTGTAATCGGGACGGGCGCAACGGGTGTACAGATCGTTCCCGTAATCGCCGAGCAGGCTAAGGAGCTTTATGTGTTCCAGCGGCGTCCGAACTGGTGCGCTCCGCTGCACAACTCGCCGATTACTCCCGAAGAGATGGCCGACATCAAGACGCGCTATGACGAGATTTTCGACAAGTGCCGCAAGACCCCCGGTGGGTTTCTGCATGGTCCCGACCGCCGGAAGTTCAATGAAGTCCCAGAAGAGGAACGTCTTGCCTTCTGGGAACAACTTTACGCCTCACCCGGATTCGGGGTCTGGGTGGGGAACTTTGCAGAGGTCCTGATGGACCATGAGGCTAACGCCGAATACACTGCCTTTATCGCCGATAAAATCCGCCAGACTGTGAAAGCCCCCGAGGTCGCCGAAAAGCTGATACCGACGGATCACGGATTTGGAACCAGACGTGTGCCGCTTGAAACTGGCTATTTCGAGGCCTTTAACCGGGACAATGTTCATCTGGTGGATGTAAAAGAATCGCCGATAGAACAGATTACCCCAATTGGGGTCCGTACTACAGCGCAGGAATACAAGCTCGACAGCTTGATCTATGCGACCGGCTTTGATGCAATTACGGGAGCGTTTGACCGGATAAACATCGTTGGCCGGAACGGTGAAAGCCTGCGTGATCAGTGGAGCGACGGGCCGCTTACATATCTTGGCATTCAATCGCACGGATTTCCCAATTTTTTTACGCTGGCAGGTCCCCAAGGCGGCTCAGTGGCCACCAACTTTCCGCGCGGGATCGAAGATATCGTCGACTGGGTTTCCGAATTTTTGGTGATGCTGCGCGACAAGGGAGTTCAGCGTGTCGAACCGCAGCAGGAAGCGGTCGAAGACTGGCAGAAAGAAGTGCGTGATCTGTATCAGATGACGCTGTTTCACACCGCAAAGTCGTGGTTCACCGGATACAACTCGAACATCGAAGGACGCGATGGTATCCGTTACCTTATCTATAATGGGGGTTCGCCCCGGTATCGCCGTCGCTTGGAGGAAGTTGCCAACGCGGGTTACGCAGGTTTCGAACTGAAATAGGCGGCAATGATGTTCCTCAAGGGATCGTTCTGTATATCTTGGAGATGCGTGCTCCTGGCAACATGGCTGCGGTAAAGCCCTGAAATTCCGGAGATCCAGGAAGTGGTGGCAGATCTTGAAGATGATGCCTGCGAGATCGTTTTGCTCGTTCATTGGGCCAGCGGCGTCCATACGGAAATCCGCCTGCCAAAGCGCCGCCGCGGACAGCGCAACGCAACACCGCCGGATATTGTCGAGGCCGTCCGCTAGCTTGCGCGGATCGCCAGCGACGATGTCATCGCAGGCGTTCTGAACCGGAACAGCCTTGCCACCGGAAACGGCAACCGATGGACAAGGGGGCGTCCATAGATTCACTCCTTAGAGGTTACGATGAGCCTGGAACCCTTCTGTAATCGGGCCTGGTTTTGCAAGGAGTTAGCGCCTGAAGGTGCATGCTTCTGTCCGTGATCTGCGCATTGCACGGCTGTGTCCCACCGCTTGGTGTAAGAGGCCGCGCGCGAAGCCGCCGGCGTAGCGCAGCGCGCGGCCGGTGGTGATGCTGGCGGCCACCGTCGATCTTCGGCAAAGGTTTGGGTTGCGAGACTCGAAACCAAAGACGGAGATGACGATGACCGATGAGAGAATGGCACGGCTTGAGCTGGTTGAACAGCAGGCCGATGGCGATCTTGTGCGCGAGATGCTTGCCTTTGCGGCGGACCGGATCATGGAGGCGGAGGTCGAGGTGCGGACCGGCGCTGCCAAGGGTGCGCGCTCACCGCTACGGGAAGTTCAGCGAAACGGTTACCGCGACCGGGACTGGGACACACGTGCGGGACGGATCGCGCTGGAGATCCCGAGA
>NZ_LAXJ01000004.1 GCF_001441615.1 Roseovarius atlanticus | reverse complement strand
CGGGCACCCGCCACGTCGTCGCCTCCTGCCCCGAGGTCCTGATCGCCGCGAGTTGTTCAAAGAATTTCGGCATCTACCGCGAACGCACCGGCCTTCTGATGGCCGTCTGCCAAGACAGCGCCCGCCGTCCCACGACGCAGGCGAACCTGGCCTATCTCAACCGCCAGAACTACTCCTTCCCGCCCGACCACGGCGCGCGACTGGTGTCGCTGGTGCTGAATGACGACGCGCTGCGCGCCGACTGGCAGGCAGAACTGGAAGAGGTTCGCCGCGGGATGCTCGGCCTGCGCGAACAGCTGGCCCAGGAGCTACGCAAGCTTTCGGGCTCCGACCGCTTCGGCTTTATCGCCCAGCATCGTGGCATGTTCTCGCGCCTCGGGCTGGAACCCGACAAGGTCGAGGCGCTGCGCAAGGATCACGCGATCTACATGGTGGGTGACAGCCGCATCAACATCGCGGGTCTGAACGCCAGGACGGTTCCGCTGCTGGCACAGGCGATCATCGACGTGGGCGCCTGAGCGCCCCATTAACCTTTACTGAACGCACGGGATTGATCCTCGGGCGGTGATGCCACGCACCGCCGCCCATACCTTTGCACCGACCTCAGGCGCCGTAGCGCGCCATGAAGGTGTCGACCGCGCCTGTCGCGATCCGTTCGATCGCGTGATCCGATGTGTCGCAATCGACGCCGCACAGACAACGCACGAAAAGGTCGCACTTGCACAATTCGCCGAACTGCTTGGTGGCCAGATCCATGTCGTCGATTTTCAGCTCGTCGCGTTCGACATAGGGCGCCAACAATCGCCCCATCCGCTCGCTGAACAGCGCGGGGCCGGATGCATAGAACCGCTGACCCAATTCGGGAAAGCGATAGGATTCCGCCACGCAGATCCGGAACATCTGCTGCCCGAAATCCGACAAAAAGAATTGCACCGCGCGCGTGGCCGCTTCGTGCAGGACGTCCCGAACGGGGGCTGTCGTGCTGATCTGCTCAAGCGCGCTTTCGGCCTGCCGGTTGCACTCGACCCGGGCCACCTCGGAAAACAGCAGGCGCTTGTCGGGGAAATAGCTGTAGAGCGTGGCCTTGGACACACCGGCCGCTTTCGCGATGTCGTCGACACTGGCGCCCTCGAAACCGTCCCGCATGAAGATTTGCCTAGCGCCTTCAAGCACCTGGTCGAATTTCCGACCTTTCTTGATCTCGGCGTCCATGGCCGTCATGCGGATCCTCCTGCCTGTTCCTGTCAGCTTACAGGTCGCGGGCGGCGAACTGCAAGCCTGTCTGCGGGCGGGGTCGAGGGGGGAGAGGAGGAAGGAACACCCGCCCGCAAACAGTGCGCGCCCGCCTACTGCGCGTCGATGCCGCCGGCACCTTGCGTCACGGGTTCGGGCGCGGGTTCGGGAAATGTCAGAACCGGCGTGAGGCTGGACATGTCGACATTCATCGCCATGGCAGGAGCGGACAGCGCCGTCAGGACAAGCGTCACGGTCAATAGGATCTGTTTCATCGGGTCGTTCCTTTATCTGAACCATTCAGTTCACATAAGACAATCTAAACAGATCAGTTCAGATAGCAACCTCAAAAGTGAACCAAACGGTTCACATTTTTGCATGTCCGGTATGCGAAATTGACAGTCTCCGCCTCGGGTCAGGCCAGCCGGCAGCCGGAACCGGTCCGCCCGATCGCGATTGACGCCCCCCGCCAGCATGCTACGACCGCGTCATGCTGGACATCTTCTTGCAAACCCTGCCCTTCTTCCTGCTGATCGGGCTTGGCTACTGGGCAGGGCGCACCGGGTTCTTCAGCGAAGAGGCCACCGCCTACCTCACCAAGTTCGTGTTCTACTTCGCCCTGTCGGCCATGCTGTTCCGGTTCTCGGCCAACCTGACGATGAGCGAGATCTTCGACTGGCGTTTCGTCATGGCCTATCTCTGGGGCACGGCCTTCGTTTACGGCCTCGTCACGCTGGTCGCCTTCTTCCGCCGCCTCAAGGCCGAGGAAGCCGCGTTCGAGGCGCAATGCGGCGTGATCGGCAACGTGGGTTTTCTGGGCGTGCCGATGCTGACGCTGCTATTAGGGCCGGATGCCATCGGACCGGTCATGCTGGTTCTGGCGGTCGACCTCATCGTGTTCGGCTCGCTGATCGTGATCATCGTCACCGGCACATGCGACGGGCGCATGAGCCTTGGGGTCTTTCGCACCGTCGGCATCGGCCTTGTGAAAAACCCGATGATCGTTTCGATCACGCTGGGGCTGGCTTGGTCCGCTTTCGACTTGCCGATCCCCAACGTCATGAACGACTTCCTGTCCCTGCTGGGCGGCGCGGCGACACCCGGCGCTCTCTTCGCCATCGGTGCCTCGCTGGCCACTAAATCCGCCGAACGCCCTTTCGTCGCCGGCTGGCTCAGCTTCAACAAGCTTATCCTGCATCCGCTCTTCGTGGCCTTTTCCGCACTTTACCTTTTCCCCGTCGATCCATATCCCGCGGCCGTGATGATCACGGCAGCCGCCCTGCCCGTCGCGGGCAACGTCTATATCCTGGCCGAGCATTATCGCATCGCGCCTCAGCGCGTCTCGGCCTCGATCCTGATCTCGACGGCCATCGCGGTCATTACCGTTTCAGTGGTTATCGGCTGGGTCAGCGCCCTTTACCAATAGCGCGCCGTGCCTCGACGTTTGCAAATCTGAAACCTGTGCGCGCTACGCCTGTGCCGACCAATTTCGCGGTTGGCCACAGGGCTGAGCGTGATACGGTCCGCGCGAATGCTACCGGATCGGTCATCCGGTCCGAACCGCCCTTAGGACAAAAGGAAGATCGTGATGGAAACCGTTTCGGAAAATGCCTGCTTCGGCGGCACGCAAGGTGTCTACACCCACAAATCCAAGGCATGCGATTGCGACATGACCTTCGGCCTGTTCCTGCCGGAAGAGGCGAAATGGGGCGCCGTTCCCGTGCTGTGGTACCTCTCTGGCCTGACCTGCACCCACGAAAACGCCATGACCAAGGCCGGCGCACAGCAATGGGCGGCGGAACAGGGCATTGCGCTGGTCTTCCCCGACACTTCGCCGCGGGGCGAGGGCGTGGCCAATGACGACGCCTTCGACCTCGGGCAGGGCGCGGGCTTCTACGTCAACGCCACCCAGGACCCCTGGGCGCCGCATTTCCGCATGTGGGACTACGTGACCGAGGAATTGCCGGTTCTGATCGCCTCGAACTTCGCCATCGACAGCGCCCGCCAGGCCATCACCGGCCACTCCATGGGCGGGCACGGTGCGCTGACCATCGCGATGAACATCCCCGACCGCTTCGCCTCGGTGTCGGCCTTTTCGCCCATCGTGAACCCGACCCAAAGCAGCTGGGGCCGCAAGCAGTTCGGCGCCTATCTCGGCTCGGACGAAAGCCAGTGGTCCAAGCATGACGCCACACTGCTGATGAACGAAAAGGGCTTCGATGGTCCGATTTTGTGCGATACCGGAACCTCGGACCAGTTTCTGGACCTGCTGATGCCCGAAAGCTTTGCCAAGGCTTGCGCCACACGCCGCCAGCAATCCATCCTGAGGATGCAGCCCGGCTACGACCACAGCTATTTCTTCGTCTCCTCTTTCATGGAGGAACACATCGCCTTCCACGCCGAAGCGCTCTACGCAGGGTAAGACATGAGCCACTACGACCTCATCATCATCGGCTCCGGCCCCGCCGGACGCTCTGCCGCGATCCAGGCCGGCAAGCTGAAACGCCGGGTGCTGGTCGTGGACCGCAAGGAACGCCTGGGCGGCGTGTCGGTGCACACCGGCACGATCCCGTCCAAGACCCTGCGGGAAACCGTGCTCAACCTTTCGGGCTATCGCGAGCGCAGCTTTTATGGCCGCTCTTACCGGGTAAAGGACGATATCGGCGCCCAGGACCTCAAGATGCGCCTGCACAAGACGCTGGATTACGAGGTCGACGTGCTGGAGCACCAGTTCAACCGCAACCACGTCGATACCCTGCACGGGCTGGCCAGTTTCACCGGATCCAACGCCATCGATGTGGCAACCGAGGCAGGAGAAACCGTGGCGCTGACCGCCGACCGCTTCCTGATCTCGACGGGGACCAAGACCTATCGCCCCGATTACGTGCCCTTCAACGGCACGACGGTCGTGGACAGTGACGAGTTTCTCGAATTGGGCCAGATCCCGCGCAGCCTTGTCGTGGTGGGCGCGGGCGTGATCGGCGTCGAATACGCCACCATGTTCTCGGCCCTCGACGTGCGCGTCACCCTGATCGAGCCGCGCGACAGCTTCCTCGACTTCATCGACAAGACACTGATCGACGATTTCACCCACCAGATCCGCGAGAACGGCGTCGACCTGCGCCTCGGATCGGCCATCGAGACGATCGAGGACGCGGGCGAGCATATCGAAACCACGCTGGCCAACGGGCGGCACGTCCGGTCCGAAATGCTGCTCTTCGCCGCCGGGCGCATGGGCGCCACCGACCGCCTGGGCCTCGACAAGGCCGGGCTGAAGACCGACCACCGCGGCCGGCTCGAGGTTGACCGAAAGACCTACCAGACCAAGGTGCCGCATATCTACGCCGCGGGCGACGTGATCGGGCACCCCTCGCTGGCCTCGACCTCCTTGCAGCAGGGCCGCATCGCCGCGTGCCACGCGCTTGACACGCCCACCCTGCCCGAAAGCCCGTGGTTTCCCTACGGCATCTATTCCGTGCCCGAGATTTCCACCTGCGGCATGTCCGAGGAGGAAATGCAGGAACGCGGCATCGCCTACGAAGTCGGCATCGCCCGCTTCCGCGAAACATCCCGCGGCAACATCATGGGTCTGGAACACGGGATGCTGAAAATGCTCGTATCGCTGAAAACCCGCCGGGTGCTGGGCGTCCAGATCGTCGGCGAAGGCGCGACAGAGCTTATCCACATTGCGCAGGCGGTCCTGAACCTGAAGGGCACGGTGGATTACTTCGTGCAGAACACGTTCAACTATCCCACGCTGGCCGAGGCCTACAAGATCGCGGGCCTGGATGCGTTCAACCGCATGCCTATCCCCGAGGAATACAAGGTCGCCCGCAGCACCAGGGCGGCGGAATAGGCCCATGTCCCTTTACGTCGATGCCGATGCCTGTCCGGTGAAGGACGAGGTCGAACGGGTGGGCACCCGTCACAAGCAGAAGATCTTCATCGTCTCCAACGGCGGGTTGCGCCCCTCGCGTAATCCGCTTGTGGAAACCGTGATTGTGCCCGACGGCCCCGACGTAGCCGACATGTGGATCGCCGAGCGCGCCGGGCCGGGCGACGTGGTCATCACCGGCGACATCCCCCTCGCCGCCAAATGCGTCGAGGCCGGCGCGCTGGTGCTGAAACACAACGGCGAGGCGCTGACCCAAGCCAATATCGGCAACGCTCTGGCCACCCGCGACCTGATGAGCGACCTGCGCGCCGCCGATCCATTCCGGCAGGGCGGCGGCAAGGGCTTTACCAAGGCCGACCGCTCGCGCTTTCTCGACGCGCTGGAACGCATGGTCCGCAAGGCGGCGCAGGGATGAGCGTCTCTCGCACGAACCTTGCCGGGGCGGGCTGTGCCCTGCTGGCGGTCATGTGCTTTTCGCTGAACGACGTGGGCATCAAGTTCCTGTCGGACGATTATGCCTTGCACCAGATCGTTTTTTTCCGGTCAGCCATCGGCTTGCTGACCTTCGCGGTGATTTTCCTGCCCTTCTACGGACTAAGAGTGCTGCGCACGCGGCGCCCCGGCGCGCACCTATTGCGCGGGGTCTGCGTGGTCGGCGCCAACTCGTGCCTCTTTCTCGGGCTGGCGGCGATGCCCATCGCTGACGCGGTGGCGGTATTCTTCATCTCACCGCTGGTCATAACCGTCTTCTCGGTGATCTTCCTTCGCGAAACCGTGGGCGCCCGCCGCTGGGCCGCCATCGCCGTCGGCTTCGTCGGCGTCCTGGTGATCGTCAAGCCCGGCACCTCGGCCTTCCAGGTCGCGGCGCTTCTGCCCATGGCTGCCGCGGTCCTTTACGCCGTGATCCACATGGTCGCGCGCAAGGTCGGCGGTACGGAATCGGCGGCGACCATGGCGGTCTACATACAGATCACCTTCATCATCGCCTGCAGCATCATCGGCCTCTCCATCGGCGACGGCAAGTTCGCCCAGCAGGATCACGCCTCGCTGGCCTTCCTGTTCCGCGCCTGGGGGCCTATCGCGACGCATGACTGGTGGATCCTGATCATGCTGGGCGTCAGCGGCGTGATGGGCGGTTTCTTCATCAGCCAGGCCTACCGTATTTCCGAGGCCGCCTTCGCCGCCCCCTTCGAGTACGTGGCGATGCCGATGGCCATCATGTGGGGCGTGACCGTCTTCGGCACGTGGCCGGACCGCACCGCGTGGATCGGGATCGCCCTGATCCTCGGCTCGGGCCTCTACCTGATCTGGCGCGAGTCCCGAAAGGATCAGATCGTCGCCAGCGACGAACCCCACCACCTCTGACGCCCGGATCATTTGACGCGCCCCGCGCCAGCACGCATACCTTGCGATACCAACAGCAAGGAGCGCCCTCATGAGCATTTCCATCATCCCCTTCGACGAAGGCGAGTCGCTGCTCGACTGGCTGGCGCTCTGCGACACCTTCGAGGCGGGCCATGAACGCCCCAAGGCCGAGATCGGCGATACCTTCCTCTACCGCGATCCCGACACGCTGCTCAGCCGCTCGGCCTGGATCGACGGCATGGGGCTGGCGGTCAAGTCCGCCACGATCTTCCCCGGCAACCCCGACAAGGGCGACCCGATGATCAACGGCTCGGTCAGCGTCTTTTCCGACACGAACGGCAGCCTGGAGGCGGTCATCGACTTCCACCTCGTGACCAAGTGGAAAACCGCGGGCGATAGCCTCTTTGCCGCCCGACGCCTCGCCCGACCCGACAGCCGGAACATTCTGATCGTCGGCGCAGGCACCGTGGGCCGGTCCCTGTTCGACGCCTACAGCGCCGGCTATCCCGGCGCGCAGTTCACTGTCTGGAACCGCACCCGCGCCAATGCCGAGGCGATGGTCGAGGATTGCCCCGGCCTGACAGTAGCCGACGACCTGGAAACCGCCGTGCGTGCCGCCGATATCGTGACCTCGGCCACCATGTCGACCGACCCGGTGCTGAAGGGCGACTGGTTCCAGCCCGGCCAGCATATCGATCTTATCGGCGCCTACCGCCCCGACATGCGAGAGGCCGACGACACCGCCCTGCAACGCGCCCGCGTCTTTGTCGACAGCTACGACACTACGGTCGGCCATATCGGCGAGATCAAGATCCCGCTCGAAGCTGGCACAATCACCCGCGACCACCTCGTGGCCGACTATTACGAGCCGAAAAAATTCACCCGCGGCAGCGACGATGAGATCACCCTCTTCAAGAACGGAGGCGGTGCGCATCTGGACCTGATGACCAGCCGCTACATCCTCGACGCGTGGCAGGCGGCGCGGTGATCGGCTGGGCGTTCCTCGCCGCCGTTACGGCTCTTGTCGCCGCCCCCTTCTTGACCGAGGCTTGTCGCCCCCGCGTCACCGACAAACAGCGCGCAGCGGCCACGGGCCAGGTGGCCGATCTGCCGAACGGCCCGACATGGTTCCAGTGGCGCGGGCCAAAAGATGGCCCTGTCGCGGTCTGCGTCCACGGCCTGACCACGCCCAGCTTCGTCTGGGGCCCGCTGGCCGATCACCTTGCTGGGATGGGCTTTCGCGTCCTGACGTATGACCTTTACGGTCGCGGCCTGTCCGCCCGCCCCAAGGGTGAACAGAACAGCGCCTTTTTCAATGCCCAGCTTGCTGCGCTGCTCGATCATCAGGGCATCAGGGGCCAGATCACCCTACTCGGCTATTCCATGGGCGGCGCCATCGCCACCGGGTTCGCCGCCGCGCATCCCGACCGTGTGCATCAGCTTTGCCTGATCGCGCCTGCCGGTCTGGGCCACGACCTCGGGCCAGTGGCCCAAATGGCCATCAACCACCCCAGTATCGGCAAGTGGATGATGCTGGGTTTCTATCCTCGCAGCCTGCGCCGTGGCTTGGCTTCCGAACGCAGCCTGCCGTCGGCCATCCCCGACATGGTCGATCTGCAAATCGCCGAAAGTCGCAAACGCGGGTTTGCGCCCGCCGTCCTGTCCTCGCTCAGGGGCATTATGGACGAAGACCTCGCCCTTGCTCACCGCGCCATCCACAACGCCGGGATACCGACCCTGGCGATCTGGGGCGAAACCGACGATGTGATCCCCCTTGCGGGCCGCGAGCGGCTAACAGAACTGAACCCCGAAGCGCACAACGTGGTCATCCCGGGCGCCGGGCACCCGCTGGCCTACACCCATGTGACCGAGGTCGCCCAGGCCCTGGACACGCTTCACGTTACAAAGGACGCGGCCCCCTAATCCAGTTGCGACCGCGCCGCATTACAGGCGCTGCCATCCGGGTCGATATCGCAGGCGCGTTGCCATGCGTCCTGGGCCTTGGCAGTTTCACCCCCTTGTGCCCTTTCCGCGCCCAGCATGTAGCATCCCCATGGCGCCTGCGCCGTACAGGCCGTCTGGTAGGTTCGAAGCTGGCATTCCCGCGCTTGGGCAATGGCGGGCTGCGTTCCTGCAATCCAACTGCCACGCGCCGCCGTCGCGCCGGCATTCACGCACGCATTCGCGTCCCCTGCCGCGCAGGCGGCCATGAAGAACGGAAATTTCACCGTGGCCTGGCCTTGAACGTGCAGCTCGATTTCCACCGCGCGCGCCAGCCCGAAACAGGCCCGCGCCTGACCCGCCCGACAGAGCGCCATGCACCAACCCGCTCGATCCGTGCAATCGCGCGACCCGCCCGGCTCGCGGCCCATGTCGCGGAAGACATCCGCGGGACACATCTTGCGAAAGGCGGAAAAGGCCGGGTCGTCCTGCCCCGCACGCAACGCGTGCCGATACCGCTCGGGTGTGGCGGCGATCCAAGCGGAAACGTCCTGGGCAATGGCCGGACGCAGCGCCAGGAACATCAGCGCAAGAAACGTCAGGCCAATGCGCTGCGCGGCAGAACCCGCTCTTTCACCGGAAGATGCACGATGGCCGAAAATGCGCCCACTCCTACGCCGATCCACCAGACCAAGGAATAGTTGCCATATATATCATACAACTGACCACCCAGCCAGACACCCAGGAAACTGCCCAATTGGTGGCTGAAGAACACGATGCCATAGAGTGTCCCCATGTAGCGTAGCCCGTAGATATGCGCGATCAGCCCGCTGGTCAGTGGCACCGTGGCCAGCCAGAGCGATCCCATGGCGGCCGAGAATAGCAGAACGCTCAAAGGCGTTATCGGAAACATGATGAACGCCGCCGCGACGACCGTGCGCCCCACGTAAATCCCTGCCAGTAAGTACTTCTTGGAATGCCGCCTGCCCAGCCAGCCCGCCGTGAGCGTGCCCACGATATTGGCCAGTCCGATCAGTGCGATGGCCACCGCGCCAAGCGCAGAGGTTGTCGTCACGCCCATGTTGTGCAGGACACTGCCCGCCACGATAGGCCCGCAATATTCCGCGACAAAGGCCGGAAAATGCGCCGTGATGAACCCAAGCTGATACCCGCAGGAAAAGAAGCCGAGGAAGATCAGCGTATAACTCGGATCCCGGAACGCCTTGACCAGAATCTGGCCCATGGTCTCTTCCAACTCGGTGGTGGTGACAGGCTCTGGTGCACGCATCAATGGCAGGCAGACCAGTACCGCGAGGATCGCCGCCGCGAAGATCAGGAAGACCGACTGCCAGCCCATCATCGACAGCAGGTACTCCGCTATTGGCGGGCCAAAGACCTGACCCGCCGATCCGGCGGCAGTCGCAATGGCGAGACTCATCGAGCGGTTCTCGTCGCTGCTCGCGCGCCCGACCACGGCCAGGATCACGCCGAACCCCGTGCCCGCGATCCCGAACCCCACCAGCACCTCTAAAAGCTGATGCGCCAATGGCGTCGTGGCTAAGGAAGACAAGACCAACCCGGCGGCATACATCAAAGCGCCCATGATGATGGCTTTTCGGTCCCCGATTTTCTCGGCGATGGCGCCGAAAATCGGCTGCCCGATGCCCCAAGCCAGGTTCTGCACCGCGATGGCCAGGCTGAACTCTACGCGAAGCCAGTTGAATTCCTCGGCGATCGGGATCTGGAAGACACCGAACGCCGCCCGAATCGCGAACGACACCAGCATGATCAGGCACCCTGCCAGCAGGACAGGCGTGAAAAGTGGCGTCGTCTTCTGCATTTGACCCTCCGCGGAACGTCGTGACTGTACGTCCCCGGCCCCCCGCGTCAATTAAAGCATTGTGATGCACACAATTCCGATCCGCGATCCGCTTCGTGCTTTCCACGTCCCCGCAGCTTCGATATCCAAAAGGGATGGAGAGCGTGCGCGAACGATATGATCGTCTGGTGTCCGAAGGAACCCTGACCAGGGACGACGCGCAGGACGCCGTGGTCGATCAGCTGGAGCGTCTGCAAAGAGACCTCGCCCAGCCACAAAAAAAGGGGCTCTTTCGCAAGAAGGTCGAGGCACCCAAGGGTCTGTACCTCTGGGGTGGCGTCGGGCGTGGGAAATCCATGCTGATGGACATGTTCGCCGACACGCTTTCGGTGCCGAACCGTCGCGTCCACTTTCATGCCTTCATGCAGGAGATCCACGCCGGGATGCACAAAGCCCGCGCCAAGGGCGTCGAGGATGCTTTGGCTCCGGTCGCCAAGGACATCACCGACTCGCTGCGCTGCCTCGCTTTCGACGAGATGCAGATCACCGACATCACCGACGCTATGATCGTGGGTCGCCTGTTCGAGGCGCTGTTCCAGGGTGGCGTCGCGGTCGTGACGACATCGAACCGGGTGCCCGACGATCTGTACAAGGACGGTCTGAACCGGCAGCTTTTCCTGCCGTTCATCGACTTGCTCAAAGAGCGTATGGTGATCCACGAAATGGCCAGCCCCACGGATTACCGGCAGGGCCGGCTTGCGGGAAGCCCAACCTATTTCACCCCCATCAATCCCGAGGCCCGCGCCAAGATCAATGAAGTCTGGGAGGATCTGACAAACGGCAAAAGCGAACCGCTGACGCTGGTGGTCAACAAGCGTGAAGTCGAGATTCCAGCTTTTCATAACGGTGTTGCACGGGCCAGCTTCTATGATCTTTGCGGCCGCCCCCTCGGCGCCGCCGACTACCTTGCGTTGGCACAGGCTGCGCGGGTTTTGGTGCTGGAAAACATCCCCCAGCTCAGCCGCTCGAACTTCAACGAGGCCAAGCGCTTCGTCACCCTGATCGACGCCCTCTACGAAGCGAAGGTGAGGCTGATCTGCTCGGCCGCCGCCGCGCCGGAATATCTGTACGTCGAAGGCGAAGGCAGCTTCGAGTTCGAGCGCACCGCCAGCCGCCTGCGCGAGATGCAGTCCGAAGGCTGGGGCAAGGAGGCATGAGCCAGCCGCCGCGTGAATACGATTACATCATCGTCGGCGCGGGCTCTGCCGGATGCACATTGGCAAACAAGCTGGGCCAAGACACATCAAAATCCATCCTCGTCCTTGAGGCCGGACCGATGGACCGCGATCTTTTCATCCACATCCCAGCGGGCGTCTACCGCACGTGGTGCGACCCCAAGCTCAACTGGAACTATGACACGGCGCCCGAACCCGCCGCGCAGGACCGCGAGATCTTCATGCCGCGCGGCAAGGTTGTGGGCGGGTCCTCCTCGATCAACTCGATGGTCTACATGCGGGGCCACCCGCTGGATTATGACGGCTGGGCCGAGGAGTTCGGCCTGGCCGACTGGCGCTACGAGAACTGCCTGCCCTATTTCCGGGCCGGGGAAACCTATTCGCGTGGCGGCGATGCCTATCGTGGCGACGCGGGTCCCCTCGGCGTCACCCGTGGCGACTATGAAAACCCGCTTTATGATGCCTTCATCGAGGCCGGCGCGCAGGCGGGCCAGGGCCGCTCCGACGACCTCAACGGTCACACCCCCGAGGGCGTCGCGCGGTTCGATGCCACCAAGCGGCATGGGCGGCGGTGCAGTGCGGCGGTTGCGCATCTGAGCCCCGCCTTGGAGCGTGGCAACGTCACCTTGCTGACCGGCGCGGCGGTCCAACGGATCGAACTCAGCAGCAACCGCGCCACCGGCGTGCGTGTTCTGTATCGCGGCCAGGCACAGACCTTTCACGCCGCGCACGACGTGATCCTCTCGGGCGGCGCCATCAACTCGCCGCAGCTTTTGATGCTGTCAGGCATCGGCCCCGCCGCGCACCTGTCGGAGATGGGCATCGAGGTGGCCAACGACCTGTCCGGCGTGGGGGCCAACCTGCAGGATCATGCCAGCGTCATCGTGCAATGCAAAAGCCGCGTCAGCTTTCCCATTCACCGCGTCGACCGGCCTTGGAACAAGTTGCGCGCGGGGGCGCAATGGGTGTTTGCCCGCAACGGCGTCGCCGCCTCGAACATATGGGAGGCCGGCGGTCTGATCCGGGGCAACGCCGACGTCGCCTATCCCAACCTGCAATATCATTTTGGCCCCGTCGGGTTCGAATACAACGGGCCGAAAATCACCCTGCTGCAAGCCTTCGCCTGCCATGTCGACCAGTTGCGCCCGCGCAGCCGGGGCACGCTGCGCCTCGCCTCGACCGACCCGGCCGACAACCCGGACCTGCAGTTCAACTACCTGTCCGATCCCCATGATCTCGACGAGTTGGTCGAAGGTATCCACCGTGTCCGCGACCTGATCGGTCAATGCGCGTTCGATCCCTTCCGGGATGTCGAGATCGACCCCGGCCCGGACGTGACAACCGACACCCAGATCCGCAACTGGATCCGCGCCAACGTCACCACCGATTTCCACCCCTGCGGCACCTGCCGGATGGGCCACGGTGCCGACGCCGTGGTCGATGACCGCTTTCGCGTGCACGGGGTCGAGGGGCTGCGCGTGGTTGATGCCTCGATCATGCCCCGGGTGATCAGCGCCAATCTAAACGCGCCCACCCAGATGATCGCGGCACGGGCGGCGGATTACATCGCGGAGCATCCCCAGCTTGCGCCGGAAACCCCACCCTTCGCCTTTCAGTCGCCTTAGGTCCGCGCCGTCGCCTGAAGCCAGTTGATGTAGATGCGCTCGGCCATATCGTTGAAGGTGTTCATACGCTTGGCGCACTCGGCCTGGAAGCCGGGCAGCGATCCGGGGCCTAGCGCCTTTTCCAGAGCATCGGCGTATTCCGGTATATCCCCCCACGCCTCGACCGTGTCCTGCTCGATCTCGATGTGGAACTGCATCGAATAGGCCCGCGTCCCCCATTTCATCGCCTGCACCGGACAGGCCGGGGACGTGGCCAGCACCTGCGCGCCTTCGGGCAAGGCCGTCACTTCCGCCGAATGCCATTGCAACGCTTGAAAGACCTCGGGCAGCCCATCGAAGAAAACGCCGCTGGCGCCCGCCTCGGTCAGTTGTACGTCAAGCACGCCGATCTCGGGCGTCTTCGAGGGCCCCACCGCACCGCCAAGCGCATCGGCCAGCAACTGGTGCCCCAGGCACAGGCCGAGATACGGCACACCCTGCCCTTCGACCGCCTCGCGGATAAACGCCTTTTCGTCCTTCAGCCAGGGGTGCGAGTCCTCCTGCCAGGTGTCCATCGGACCGCCCAGCACCCACAGCGCATCGTAGCCGTCGATGCTGTCTGGCAGCGCCTCGCCTTCGTCCAGTTCGATCGCATCCCAGCTGTGCCCGTCCTCCTTCAGGAACTTGCGAAACACCGCCGGATGCTCGACGCGCTCATGTTGCAGAACCAAAATATGCATGGCGACCCTCATTTTGCCTTGCCCGCACCGTAACGCGGCACACAGGCAAGACAAGCCATACTGCGCAAACCGGTCGCCGCCTGACGCAAACCTACCGATAGGCCGAGGGCGGCTGCCCGAACCGCGCACTGTAGGCGCGCGAAAAATGCGCCGAACTGGCAAAGCCCGTGGCCAGTGCAATCTCGGTCAGGCTTAGCGGCGAGTTTCGCAGCAGGCTCTGCGCCTTCTCCAGCCGCAATTCGCGGTAATACCGCATCACCGACCGCCCCAGCTTGTCATGGAACAGCCGGTTCAGCTGGCGTGGCGACAGACCCGCCACCTCCGCCAGCCGCGACAGCTCCAGCGGTCCGGCCACGTTCGCCTCCATCGCCTCGACCGCGTCCAGGATCGCCGGCACGGTCGTGCCCACCCGCTCCACTAGACCCGACCGCTGCGGCCCGGCCGAGGGGCGGATCTCGGTATGCATGAACCAGTCGCTGACGAGCCTGGCGAATTGCGTACCATGGTGCTGCGTGATCAGCGCGTGCATAAGGTCCATTGGCGCGGTGCCGCCCGCGCAGGTCACGCGGTCGCGGTCGATCACGTAAAGCGAGCGTTCGAGCACAAGGCTTGGCGAGATTTCCGCGAGCGCGCCGGCATGTTCCCAGTGCACCGTCATGCGCCGCCCGTTCATAAGCCCCGCTCGCGCGAGGATGATCGGCCCGCCCGACACTCCGCCCAGCGGGACGCCGGCCCGGGCCAGCCGCGTCAGCCAGTTCAGAACGCTCCGGTCATTGTAGAGCGTGGGGTCCCCGCCCGCCACGACGAAGAGGTAATCGAAAGCGTCCGTCTCGCCCACCTCGACAAGCGGCGCGACCATGCCCGCCCCGGAACTCTGGATCGGTGTCATGTCCGAACCGACGGTCACGACCTCGTACAGCTCTCGCCGCGCCAGCAGGTTTGCCGCCCGCATCGGCTCGGTCAGCGCGGCGAAGGACATCATCGCGAAGCCGGGGATCGGCAAGATCCCGACGCGCCGCGAGGTAGCCGGATTTGAACCAATATTGGCCATAATAGAAAATTATCCGTCCGTTCTGGAAAAGTCCATTCGTCGGGATTGCGGCACACTAGGTTCCAACAATCGTAGGAATCATCTTATGCGCTACAGTGGGTTCAAGGTCCTCTGGGAAGGCCTGACCGGCAACAAGGGTTGGACACGCGCCTGGCGCGAACCCGAGCCCAAGGCGGAATATGACATCGTCATCATCGGCGGCGGCGGGCATGGCCTCTCGACGGCGTATTACCTCGCCAAGGAATTCGGCCTGACCAACGTCGCCGTCCTGGAAAAGGGCTGGCTGGGGTCCGGTAATATCGGGCGCAACACCACGATCATCCGCTCCAACTACCTGCTGCCCGGCAACGAGCCGTTCTACGAGTTCTCGATGAAACTGTGGGAAAACCTCGAGCAGGATACGAACTACAACTCGATGGTCTCGCAGCGCTCGATCCTCAACCTCATCCACACCGACGGTCAGCGCGACGCCTTCGTGCGGCGCGCGAACGCAATGTTCCTTGCCGGCGCCGATGCCGAACTGGTCGATGCCGCGCAGTTGAAAAAGGAACTGCCGTTCCTCGACTATGAAAACGCCCGCTTTCCCATCAAGGGGGGCCTGTTCCAGCGCCGCGGCGGCACCGCCCGGCACGACGCCGTCGCCTGGGGCTATGCCCGCGGCGCCGACAGCCGCGGCGTCGACGTCATCCAGAATTGCGAGGTCACCGGCTTTCAGATCGAGAATGGCCGCTGCCTCGGGGTCGAGACCTCGCGCGGTCCGATCCGCGCCAAGAAAGTGGCGATGTGCGTCGCCGGGTCTTCCGGTCGCGTCGCCGCGATGGCCGGTATGCGCCTGCCCATCGAAAGCCACGTCTTGCAGGCGTTCGTCTCCGAAGGGCTCAAGCCGACTCTCCCCGGCGTGATCACCTTCGGCGCCGGCCATTTCTACGTCAGCCAGTCTGACAAGGGCGGTCTGGTCTTTGGGGGCGATATCGACGGCTACAACACCTACGCCCAGCGCGGAAATCTTCCTGTGGTCGAGGACGTCTGCGAAGGCGGCATGGCGATCATGCCGATGATCGGCCGCGCCCGCCTGCTGCGGTCTTGGGGTGGCGTCATGGACATGTCAATGGACGGCTCGCCCTTCATCGACAAGACCCATATCGACGGACTCTACTTCAACGGTGGCTGGTGCTATGGCGGGTTCAAGGCCACGCCCGCCTCCGGCTTCTGCTATGCCCACCTGCTGGCCAAGGATGAGCCGCACCCCACCGCGACAGAAATGCGGCTGGACAGGTTCATGACCGGCAACCTGATCGACGAAAAAGGCATGGGCAACCAGCCCAACCTGCATTGAGGGGCGCACAGACATGATCATCGACCATCCCCTTCTGGGCCCCCGCGACGCCGCCGAATTCGTCTATCTCGGCGATGCCGCACTTATCGATCGCCCCGACTGGCAGGCCGACGACGCGATGGAGCAATTCCACAGCTATGGTTATCTGCGCGACAATCCCGCAGGCCAGCATCAAGAGCTTTGGTACCATGAACAGGGCGACCGTTCGTGGCTGGTCGTCACGCGAAACACGGTGACGCACGAGATCACGGCCGTCGAACTGGCCCGCGACGTGGCACGCAAACGGGGGCGCGGCAAATGAGCCAGAAGAACCGCATCAAGGGCGGCCTGATCGACCGTTCGAAAGAGATCAAGTTCCGCTTCAACGACAAGTGGTTCCGCGGCCACCCGGGCGACACGCTCGCCTCGGCGCTCTTGGCCAACGACCAGCTTCTTGTAGGCCGGTCCTTCAAGTATCACCGCCCGCGCGGCGTGTTCACCGACGGCTCCGAGGAACCCAACGCGCTGGTCCACCTGCGCGACGGCGCGTACCAGGAGCCGAACACGCGCGCCACGATGGTCGAGCTGTTCGACGGGCTGAACGCCACCTCGCAAAACCATCGCGGCTCGCTGGAATACGACCTCTTGGCGGTCAACGACTTCTTCTCGCCTTTCCTGTCGGCGGGGTTCTACTACAAGACCTTCATGTGGCCCAAGGCGTTCTGGGAAAAGCTTTACGAGCCGATCATCCGCTCCGCCGCCGGCCTTGGCCGCCTGTCGATGAAGGACGACCCGGATAAGTACGACAAGGGCTTCCTGCATTGCGACCTGCTGGTCATCGGTGCAGGTCCCTCGGGTCTGATGGCCGCGCTGACCGCCGCGCGCGCCGGAGCCCGCGTGATCCTCGCCGACGAGGATTTCCGCCCCGGCGGCCGCCTCAATTCCGAGACGCTGGAACTGGGCGGGATGTCCGGCACCGACTGGGCCGCAGAGACCGCCGCCGAGCTGGCGTCGATGGACAACGTCCGTCTCATGCCCCGCACCACCGTCTACGGCGCTTACGATCACGGCATCTACGGCGCGCTCGAACGCTGCACCGATCACCTTGCAGATGGCGGCGGCAAGCCCCGGCAGGTCCTGTGGCGCATCTATTCCAAGCGGGCCGTTCTGGCTGCAGGCGCCACCGAGCGCCCCATCGCCTTCGGCAACAACGATCGCCCTGGCATCATGCTGGCCGGCGCCGTGCGCAGCTATGCCAACCGCTATGCCGTCACCCCGGGCAAGCACGTCGCCGTCTTCACCAACAACGACAATGGCTGGCGCACCGCCGCCGATCTTGTCGCCAAGGGCCTCGAGGTGCCTGTCATCGTCGACAGCCGTGACAAACCCGCCCCCATCGACCTGCCCGGCGTCCGGCACATCGCGGGTGAGGCGGTGATGAACACCATCGGTCGCAAGGGCGTGAAGTCGATCACTTTGACCAATGGCAAGGTTTTCCCGGTCGATGCGCTGGCCGTGTCCGGCGGCTGGAACCCAAACGTGCACCTCACCTGCCACCAGCGCGGCCGTCCTACATGGCGCGACGACTTGTGCGCATTCGTTCCGGGCGGCGACCTGCCGGTCGGCATGGCCGTCGCCGGGGCCGCGAACGGGTCCATGACCCTCGCTGCCGCACTGGCCGAAGGCCAGGCCCAAGCCACCGCGCAACTCGACGCGTTCGGCATCAAAACCAAGGCCGCCGACCTGCCGCAGGCCGAGGATGAACCGCGCGAGGCCGCCGCCTTCTGGCACGTCAGGCAAAGCAAGCACCGCGCCTGGGTTGACCGTCAGAACGACGTCACCGTCAAGGACATCAAGCTCGCCAACACCGAAGGTTTCCGCTCGGTCGAGCTGCTCAAACGCTACACCACGATGGGCATGGCCACCGACCAGGGCAAGACGTCGAACATCGCCGGCCTTGCGATCCTGGCCGAGGAACGCGGCAAGACCATCCCCGAGGTCGGCACCACCATCTTCCGCCCGCCCTACACGCCCGTGCCCATCGGCGCGTTGGCCGGTCGTGCGCGCGGCAAGGATTTCCGCCCTTACCGCCTGACCCCCAGCCACAAATGGGCCGAGGAGAACGGCGCCAGCTTCGTCACCGTGGGCAACTGGCTGCGGGCCGAATGGTACACGCGTCCGGGCGAAAAGGGCTGGCGCGATTCCGTCGACCGCGAGGCCCGGGCGGCCCGCACGAGCGTCGGCATCTGCGACGTCACAACACTGGGCAAGATCGACATCCAGGGCAAGGATGCCGGGGCCTTCCTCGACAAGGTCTATGCCAACACGTTCTCGACGCTAAAGGTCGGGCGGGTTCGCTATGGACTTATGCTGCGCGAGGACGGCATCTGTTACGACGATGGCACCACCGCGCGGATGGGCGAAAACCATTACGTGATGACGACCACCACCGCCAACGCGGTCACGGTTTTTCGTCGACTCGAATTCGCGCGCCAGTGCCTCTGGCCCGACATGGATGTGCACCTGATTTCCACCACCGACGGCTGGGCGCAGTTCGCCGTCGCCGGGCCGAAGTCCCGCGACCTTTTGCGCAAGGTGATCGACGCCGACCACGACATCTCGAACGAGGCGTTCCCCTTCATGGCCTGCGGTCACGTTACCGTCTGCGGCGGCACGACCGCGCGGCTCTTCCGGATATCGTTTTCGGGCGAAATGGCGTATGAGATCGCCGTGCCTGCGCGGTTCGGCAACTCGATGATGGCGGTGCTAAACGAGGCCGGCAAGGAATTCAATGCGGCGCCGTATGGAACGGAAGCGCTTGGCGTCATGCGGATCGAGAAAGGCCACTGCACCGGCAACGAGCTGAACGGCCAGACCACCGCCCACAATATCGGTCTGGGCAAGATGGTCAGCCAAAAGAAGGAATGCATCGGCCAAGTCCTGGCGCAACGCCCGGAGCTGACCCGCGAAGACGCCGTGCGGCTGGTCGGCTTCCGCCCCGTCGACCGCGACAAGAAACTGATCGCCGGCTCGCATTTCCTGAACAAACATGCCCCTTCCGACATGGAGCATGACCAGGGCTGGATGACCTCGGTCGCCTATTCGCCCAACCTCGGCCACCATATCGGCCTGGGCTTCATCAAGAGCGGGCACGAGCGCATGGGCGAAATCGTCCGCGCGGTCAGCCCTGTGCACGGCACCGAGATGGAGGTCGAAATCGTCTCGGCCCATTTCGTCGACCCGGAAGGAGAGCGTCTGCGTGGCTGATTTCACCCTCACCTCGGAACCGCCCCTCAAGGGCTTTGACCACAGCTTCGGCGACACGCGGCTTCACGCGCCCGCCGACCTGGCGATCGTGTCCATCGCTCTGCCCCTCGGGGCCGAGGACGCGGCGCTGAAAGCGTTCAGATCCGCCTTCGACGCCGATCTGCCCGCGCCGGGCCAGTCTGTCATGGGTAAGGATGACACCCGCCTGGTGCGCCTCGGACCGGACCAAGCCTTCGCGATCTTCACCCGCGCGACGCCCGATGCCGAACCGCATGTGCAAGGCCTGCTCAACGGCGCGGCCTACACCACCGACCAGACCGATGTCTGGTCCGGCCTCATGCTCGACGGCCCGTTGGCCCGCACCGCTCTGGAACGGATCTGCCCGATCGACCTGCACCCCGATGCCTTTGCCGAAGGCGCCGCCGCGCGCACGGTCATGGAGCACCTTGGCGTGCTGATCCTCCGCACCGGCCCCACCGCCTATCTCCTCCTCTCCGCATCTTCCTCTGCAGGCTCCTTTCTGCACGCGGTAGAGACCTCGCTGCTCAACGTAACCTAAAGGCAAGATCACCAAGCACGGAATTCAGGGATCCGTTCACAACCGGGAAAGTCATAGAAGACATGTACCTTTCAAACCTTGATCCCGTCGGCCCATCCGATCCGCGTCCGTTGCGCGACCAGCGCAGCCTTTCTGACAAGTTCGTCTTTGTTGTACAGAACGCGGAAAACGCTTTCGTGGCGGAAACCTGCATTCATGTTCTGCGGCGCGCCAACCGTATCCTCGGCCACGAGATTTACAGATGGACCTGCATCGACATCGCCGCGCCTTGCCGACAAACGCTCAGCTGTGCACCCGACCAGGTGCTGGTGCTTGTAGGTGGGGTCGATGCACCTTGGAGGCCGGTAAAGTCAGAATTACCACAGCTGCGTTCTGCGATCCGCAACGCCGCAAGGGTTTGCGTCGTAGGCGGCGCAGTCTTCGTGCCCCTGATGACAGGTGTTCTTGGAGCAAAGCGCTTGTCAGTACACGCAGCTTTTCACGCGGGCGTGCAGGAAAGCTGCCCGACCGTAGAGCTGAATGAGGACACCACCTGTCACCATAAAGCGCTCAGCAGCGCGACTGGACCCGCGGCGGCGATGCGAATGATGGTCGAACTTATCGGCGCCCGGGAAGGCAATTTTACCGAAGCTGCGCTGGTCCGCGACCTTGGAATTCAAGCCCCCGCATCCGAAGAAGGTAGCCTGTGCGGCGAGAGGTGGCGCTTGCACCGTCTCGCGCAGGGCTGCGAGATCATCTCGGATGCTCTTCAGATCATGGAAGAGCACATAGAGGATACGCTGAGCGTGTCTCAAGTCGCCGACATAATCGGAATTTCTGCGCGGAAACTGGAGCGTGGTTTTGCCGACAAGCTTGGACGGTCACCGCTCAAAGTGTATCGGGACCTTCGCCTTGACCGCGCTCATGATCTGGTGTCGCAAACTGCCTTGCCGATGGGCGAAGTGGCCATCGCGTGCGGCTTTTCGAACGTCACGCTCATGAAACGCTGGTTCCAACGAAAGTACGGCGAACCTCCTTGCGAGGTAAGGCGGCACGCATTCAACGGTATCCGCTGATACAAGAAATCCCCGGCACATTGGCCGGGGGTCTTATTGAAAGAAACTTGGTCGCTCAGCCGGCGTTTCTTGCCTCTGCCCGAAACTCGGTTTCATCAGTGGCAGAGAAACGTCCTCCCTGCACTTTCCGCAATTTGCCTTCCCGAAGAAGGCGGCCGAACGAACGAAGACCGTCTTCGCGGCTGTAATTGCCGCTGTTTACTTCCTTCAGCTTGCCCATAAGCATCGGGCGCGTGAATTCCGAATGACCCTCTACATCGGACATATAGGCCGCTGCGGCTTCGAGCAGATCGGAGAGGCCGGTCGCGCCCATTTCTTCCGCGAAGGCCGTAAAGCCACCGTCATTCGCCTTGGGCACGGCTGCGGGTACTGACGACACGCGGCGTGGACGCACAGGGGCGCGTTCAGTATCAACCCGCTGCTCGGCCACAAGCTTGAGCGGGGCGGGGCGTTGTTCATTCGGGCGGACCGACCTGCCGGAACCGGCTGGTGCATTTGGCCGGCGCGGGCGCACGACCTCGGCCAAATCCGAGCGGTAGGGCGTTTCATCCACTCCCAGGTCAACATCGACACCCGCGCTTTTCTCGGCTCTTGTTGCGGCAACGGCGGCGCGAAGATGCTGAATTGCCGTTCGGCGCATACTGGCGTCCTTGTCACCCATCTGGCTGTCAGCTTCTTCAAAAAGGCGCGCCTCATCCTCGGGCGCACGTTTTCCCATGCCGAGCAAACGCGACAGGCCGCGACGGGGTTTGTCTGCCAACTCCTGGGGCTGTTTTTCGTTGGGCGACGCAATCTCTTCAGACTCGCCTTCCGTATCCCGATATTCAGCTGCGGGCAGGGTACCAACATCTTCTTTGTCGATATCGGCATCTTCACCAAGGGTCCGCGCAGGCGCTTGGACAGTATGCGCGTCATCTTCTTTTTCGTCAAACGCGCCGACCCCAACATCGCCGTCGGTCGACAAGCCTTGGTCGGACATTTCGGCCTCTACCTCGGCCAGCTCGCGTTGCAGATCAGCTTCTTCCTCAGGGCTGAGGATTGCCTGGTCATCCACATCGGTGGCGTTATCCAGACCCGGTTCTGACTCGGTGTCTTCTTCGATCATGCCGTGCGCGATTGCCGATTCGAAGTCGGACTTCTTCATTTTCAAAACGCGCGCGTTGAGAGGACGTGCAGCCGTGTCTTTTTCCTGCTCCGAGATGCGCGCTTCCTTGCCAAGAACGAACGGCGCCTCATCGCCTGCAGCCACGGCATGATCGCTCTCATCGACTGCATCGTCGAGGTCGGCGAAGAGCGAATCCGGCGCATTGCCGTCGTCCGTATCCTCAGCAGTGAGATCGTCCAGGTCTTCGCCAATCTCCGCACCATCGACGCGCTCCGCTTGGGGGGTGGCCGCGTCCGCCAAGAGTTGTGACAAGGTGTCTTCGTCGACGTTTACCGATGTTTCTGCTGTAGATTGCGGAGCGTCTTCGGATTGGTCAGGCACCAGATGCAGGTCGTCTGCTTCAATATCTTCAACGGAAGTTTGCGAAGCCACGCTTTCAACGGAGGGTTCGCCGTCGAGCTCCTCGGCATCCTTGTCATCCAGATCGTCCGCATCTTCCGCCGCGCCTATAGCCTCAAGCTCAGGGTCCGACAGCTCTTCGTCCGCTTTTTCTGCCCAGGTCGCAAAGTCTGTCGGTCCCGCCTCGTCAGCGTCTTCAAGCTTCTCGTCATAGGATTCCTTGAGCAGCTCATCCAACTCGTCGGACGCATTGCTCATCGTGCCGTAGGCGTGCTCGTCTTCGCTGTATTCGGAGACTTCGTAATCGAGATGGCTTTGCGACACGACCGATCGGATCCGACGCAGTTTTTCAGCAACGCTGTCGGCTTCATCGTTGCTTGGCCGGGCAGCCCGAGCCGGTTCTGGATCCAACTCGACAGCTGTTTCGATGGTATCAGCTTGGGTTGGAACGGTATCTGAGTTCAGCTCTGTCGCATCTGCCGAGTGATCGACAGGTTCATCGACAAAGTGCTGTTCGTCCTCGGATCTACCCACCGAAGAGGTCGTGGATTCGTCATCCGCGGCATCAGCAATGAACGCCTCGACATCTGCGTCATACGAATGTTCGTCTTCTGTCTCAGAGACGTCTTCGGCGGTTGTCGCCGTCGCTATCTCATCGTCGACCTTCGGCTGCGGAACGTTCTCTTCGTTGTCCCGCGCTTGGTTGCTGGACCGGTCTGTCACGGTTTCGACGTTATTGACGTCCGAAAGCGACTGATCCGTTATTTCAATTCCGGCGATCGGCTCGTCAGTGTCGAAGTCCGAAATGTTTTCGGCCGGCTCGGGCTGCTTCGTTTTCGCGTGTGCTGCCCCGGATTCGGACAGCGCGGCTTCGTCGGCTTCCTCCGTGATCCGCTGCGTGACCTCGGGCGCGTCATCTTTGGCCGGCTTCGAAGCTTCGTCGGATGCTTCTGTCACGTCTTCTGCCGGAGCTTGAGGCACATTCTCGTCAAGATCGGACGTGTCCCGCGCCTGTGGCTCCGCTGCGTAATCTGTGCCGTCGGCCTCTGTCTCGGTCGGCGCGCTCTCTGGTGCGTCTTCGGCGGCAGGCACGGCGTGTGTCAGCGCCTCGGCGGCGCCGTTGCTTTCGTTCGCCCGAAGATGAATCTTTCCCTGTTCTTCACGGGCCTCGACGCGGCGTGAAATCTCCCGCTCGGCAATACGGGCGAGCATCTCGGCGTCAGGTGTCGGTGGCTCTGCGCCGAAATACCTGTCGTCGGCAGCCAGATCGCGGAAATACTCTGCAATCGCCTTCATGGTCTCGAACGAATCGTCGAAACCTTCCAATGTGCACGAGAACGTGCCGTAGGATACGGTCAGAATTTTGCTTGTACTTACCATCTTTTTGCTCGCTCTACTTTGCCTGCAATCATAATTTTTACCATGATGGCAGCGTCGAAAGCGGCCCGATTCTTAGAATTTTACCGTATCATTTCGAGGCCAGAATGTGTCTTGTTTCCAAAATAGTAGTTAATGCAGGAAATTCATCGTGATTGTTCAGCATTCGGACCCGGTTACGCTGGTTGGTGGTGGCCAGCTTGATGAATCCGACTTGAACCGCGCGCTGGCCGTCGGCCCCCAGATAATTGCCGCGGATAGTGGCGCCGATGCCGTGCGACAGGCGGGGCTGGTGCCCTCCGCCGTGATCGGAGACTTCGATTCGTTGAGCGACGAAACACGCAACTCGTTGTCACCGGAACTGCTGCATCACATTCCCGAACAGGACAGCACCGATTTCGAGAAATGCCTCGGCAATGTAGATGCCCCTTTGGTCCTTGGTGTCGGGTTCACCGGGCGCCGGATCGACCACCATCTGGCCAACCTCAACACGTTGGTACGCTATCCGGAACGTCGCTGCCTCCTTCTGGACGGGACCGATATCGTTTTTCTTGCGCCGCCCTCGATTGCGCTGGATTTGGCGCCGGGAACGCCTGTGTCTCTGTTCCCGTTCGGTGTCGTGGAGGGCATGTCGGAGGGACTTGAATGGCCGATTTCGGGTCTGACGTTCACGCCGGATGGCCGGGTCGGAACATCGAACAGGGCGACCGGCCCCATTTCGATTCATCTGACCGCGCCGAAAATGCTGTTGATTCTGCCAGCTTCAGCTTTCGAGGCGGCCGCGAGCGTACTTGTGCAGAATGCCTCGACTTGGCCGATTGCGGCGTAACAGATCACGGGGCAGGCATAGGGCGGCGCTCCAGCCGTCTTTCTCGGACAAAGACGTAGAGTCCCGCCGAAACGATCAATGCAGTACCGAACAAAGTCGGCACATCAAGCAGGTCCCCAAATATTATATAGCCCAGCGCACTGGCACCGACGATTTCCAGATACTGGATCGGCGCAAGAACCGATGCAGGCGCCAGTTTCAGTGCAAAACTGATACAGACATGGCTGGCCGTCGCGATAAGACCGACCGCGCCCAGAAGAAGCAGCTCGCGCTGGTCGGGCCACGATGGGTCCAATGGTGCAACGCCGGAACCATCGAATACCCACAGAACCGGCGCCACGAGCAGCAACGCGGCAAGACCGGTGTAAGCCTGCATCGAGATAGGGTGAATCCGGACGGCCATCTTTCGCGTCAGGATCATGTAAAAAGCAAAGCAAACGGCCGTCACAAGCGGAAGCAGCACGACCGGCCCCACCTCGCTGAAACTAGGTTGTATCACAAAAAGAGCGCCGACGAATCCGACGGCGCAGGCCGCGTAGCGCCGCGGCCCGATCGCCTCGCCCAGCAGAAGCCCGCCCAAAAGCGTGAGGATGAAAGGCTCGACGAAAAACACCGCGATTGCGTCCGCGATGGGCATAAATCGCAGCGCCTGGAAAAAGCAGGCAGTTGCGAGCAAAATGAGAGCGCCGCGCAGAAGGTGCAAAGCGCTTTCGCCGAAGCCAGGCCGGTGCAGCCACCCCATCGTCAAAGCCAGCGGCAGCAGTATTGCCGCCTGGATACCGAACCGCGCCGCAACGATCTGGCCCACGGCCAGCGCATCGCCAATCAGTTTCGCCGAGGCATCCATCGCGGGCGCGATCAGCGAAAACCCCACCATCAGCAGGATCCCGAGTGTGATCCGGGGTGTGTTGTCCGTCATTGAGGCCTTCTGGTTTGCACGCGTCACCGCCCCATGCGGAACAGACGCCACTGCGCGTCAGAAAACCAGTGGCGTCAAGCTCAATAAGCGCGTTCGACAATTTTCGCCGTTACAGGCGTTCAGCAGTTGGGCACGTTGACAGCAAGCCCGCCAAGCGAGGTTTCCTTGTAACGTTCACTCATATCCGCGCCAGTCTGGCGCATGGTCTCGATACAGGCGTCCAGCGGCACCAGATGCACCCCGTCACCACGCAGCGCCAGGCTCGCGGCGCTCACCGCTTTGATCGCGCCAAGCCCGTTGCGCTCGATGCACGGGACCTGCACTAGGCCCTTGACCGGGTCGCACGTCATGCCAAGGTGGTGCTCCAGCGCAATTTCGGCGGCGTTCTCGATCTGCGCGGGCGTGCCGCCTAGCACAGCGGCCAGTCCCGCAGCCCCCATGGCGGAGGCGCTGCCGACTTCGGCTTGGCAACCCGCCTCGGCCCCGCTGATCGACGCGTTGAACTTTACCAGCCCGCCGATCGCCGCCGCGGTCAGAAGGAATGTCTCGATATCGCGTTCGTTGGCCCCGGGCACATGCTCGAGCCAATACTTTATGACCGCCGGCACCACGCCCGCCGCGCCATTGGTCGGCGCCGTCACGACCTGGCCGCCAGCAGCGTTCTCTTCGTTGACGGCCATCGCGTAGATGCTGATCCAGTCGTTGATCTTGTGCGGCGCATTCAGGTTCGTGCCACGCTCGGCCAGCAGCGCCTCGTGGATAGCCTTGGAGCGGCGGCGCACCTGAAGACCACCGGGCAGGATACCGTCATTGGCAAGTCCACGTTCGATGCAGTCGTTCATGACCTGCCACAGGCGCGCCACGCCGCTGCGCAGGTTTTCCGATCCGCCACGCGAGATTTCGTTCGCTTTCTTCATCTCGGCGATGGATTTGCCGCTGGTTTCGGCCATTTCCAGCATTTCGGCCGCGCTCTTGAACGGATAGGGCACCGGCGGGCCATCGTCGGTGTCCCGACCGGCGGCCAGTTCGTCGGCTGTCAGAACGAAGCCGCCACCGACAGAATAGTAGGTCTCTTGCAGGATCACGTCGCCCTGCTTGTCTGTCGCCATGAGGATCATTCCGTTCGCATGGCCAGGCAGGTTCGGGCCGAAGTCGAATTGAAGATCCTCTTTCGCGTGAAATTGCAGCACCGGCAGCCCCGGCGGCGTCACTGTGCCGGTCTCGCGGATGTCCTTCAGAACAGACTCGGCCTCGTCGTTGTCGTAGGTTTCAGGCCGAAAGCCGGCCAGACCCAGGATCGTGGCGCGATCGGTTGCATGGCCTACGCCAGTGAAGGCAAGCGAGCCGTGCAAACTGGCTCGCAGGCCATGGAACTCGAACGGTGAGGCGCGCATGAGGTCAAGAAACCGGGCGGCCGCAACCATCGGACCCATCGTGTGGGAAGAAGACGGGCCGATCCCGACCTTGAACATTTCGAAGACAGACAGAAACATGGCTGAGAACCTAGAGCAATCAGGGCCGCGGCCCAACTACTGACTACGTCGCATTGCGTATACAGGGCCGCACAAAACCGACGCCGATCCACCGATCCACGCCATTGCCCAAGCGTTGTTTCACATTGAGTTAACTGTTTTGCGCCAAGCTGGAACTTGGAACGACCTAACGCGTTCCGCTTTAGAATTGCTGTTACTCCTAATGTGGAGCCGGAAATGCAAACAACAGGGCTTATTGTTATTCTTGCTGCGGGCGTAATCGTCTTGTTCGGAAGCGAGTCGAACAGCACGAGAAATTTTCCCTCTGCGATTTCTCCGGATGTGGCCGCGATAAGGGCTCAATAGAAGGGCTGAACTGGGTTCCCTTCAAATGACCCCTCGCCCCTGACGCGCAAACTGCCTATAACGCGGGCCACGATGCCCGCTTGATGGAGTTACGCGCATGACCGGAGAGTTGTCACCGATTGACAAGGCGAAATTCGTGGCCGCGAAACGCTCTGTCGATTATGTTGAAGACGGGATGCGTGTTGGTCTCGGGACAGGCTCCACAGCCGCTTGGATGGTGCGGTGTCTCGGTGAACTTGTTCGTGAAGACGGGCTAAAGATACGCGGCGTTCCCACGTCAACGCGCACAGCCGAACTTGCGCGCGAGGTGGGAATCGAGGTCATCAGCCTGGACGAAGCGCGCTGGATCGACGTCACCATCGACGGCGCGGATGAATTCGATGGCAATCTTAACCTTATCAAAGGCGGGGGCGGCGCGCTCTTGCAGGAAAAGATCGTTGCAACGGCCTCCGACCAGATGATCGTCATCGCGGATGTCGGCAAAGAGGTCGAAAAGCTTGGCGCGTTTCCCTTGCCGGTCGAGGTCATCCCCTTCGGCTGGCAGACCACGAAGTCGCTGATCGAGGAATTGCTGATCTCTATGGACGTCCTGGGCCGTGACGCCACCCTTCGCATGAACGGCGACAGCGCGTTCATTACAGACGAAGGCAATTACATTCTGGATCTCCACCTCGGGCGAATCGGCAATGCGCATCAGTTGGCGATGGTTCTGAACCAGATGCCGGGCGTCGTCGAGAATGGCCTTTTCATAGACATTTGCGACGTCGTGATCCTGGGCTACGGGGACGGACGGGTCGAGACGCGCGACATCAACGAAGGCACGGTCGAGGAAGACCGTCTCGATTTCGTCGAGACCGACAACCTTTTCACTGACTTGCAGGATTAAGGGCATCTCCACCATGGAATTCGACTATGACCTTTTTGTCATTGGCGGTGGGTCCGGAGGGGTCCGCGCTGCCCGTGTGGCAAGTGCCAACGGCGCGAAGGTCGCACTGGCAGAAGAGGACCGATACGGCGGAACATGCGTTATCCGTGGCTGCGTTCCTAAGAAACTGATGGTCTTCGCGTCGGAGTTTTCGACGTTCCCCGACGAAGCCGCCGCCTATGGCTGGGACATGAAGCTGTCTGCCTTCGACTGGCCCGGCTTTCGCAAACGTCTGCATGGCGAGCTTGACAGGCTGGAAGGTGTGTACCGCAGCCTTCTGGACAATTCCGGGGTCATAATGTTCGACGGTCGTGCGCGCCTCAAGGACGCGAATACGATTACGATTTCTTCCGGCGAGGAAGTCACGGCGAAACACATCCTCGTTGCGACCGGCGGGCACCCTGTACGCCCCGACCTTCCGAATGCGGAACTCGGGATGGTGTCCGACGACATTTTCCACATGGAAGAACTGCCCAAGTCGATCCTTATCGTCGGTGGCGGGTACATTGCGTGCGAGTTCGCCTGCGTTCTGGCCGGGCTTGGCGTGGATGTCACGCTCTACTATCGCGGCGCCCAAATCCTGCGCGGGTTCGACGAGGAAGCCCGCGGCATCATCGCAGAAGGTATGAGTGAAAAAGGCATCGACCTGCATTTCGGCACCAACATCGTGGAGATGGCACCGGCCAGCGAGGGGCGTCCAGCCGAGGGCGAGCTGACCGAATCCGAGGCCTCTATGGGCGCTCCGGCAGGAGAGCTTTCACAAGGGGCCAAAGTCCCGGATGACTACAAAGGCCCGATCCGGGTGAAGGCGACCAACGGCAAGGAAGCGGAGTTCGACGCGGTCCTCTTCGCCATCGGGCGCAACCCGAACACGACGGATATGGGCCTCGAGGAGGCGGGCGTCGAACTGGGGCGCCGGGGCCAGATTGTCGTGGACGAGTACAGCCAGACGTCTGTGCCTTCGATCTACGCCATTGGAGACGTGACCGACCGGGTCAACCTGACACCCGTCGCGATCCGCGAAGGCATGGCCTTCGTCGAAACCGTGTTCAAGAACAACCCGACGCCGGTCGATCACAAGCTGATCCCGTCCGCAGTGTTCACCCAGCCCGAATTCGGCACCGTTGGACTGACTGAGGAAGAAGCCCGGGAAAAAGAGCCGGTGGACGTCTACTGCACCTCGTTCCGGCCGATGCGCACGGCCTTTGCCGGACAGCCCTACCGAGTGTTGATGAAGCTGGTCGTTTCCAAGGAAACCGACAGGGTCATGGGCTGCCACATCGTCGCACCGGGCGCGGGCGAAATGATCCAGCTGGCCGGCATTGCGGTCAAGATAAGCGCGACAAAAGCAGATTTCGACCGGACCGTTGCCGTGCATCCGACCTTGTCCGAAGAGATCGTGACCATGCGGGACCCAATGCGCAGTGGTTGAATTTTTGACTGTTGTGCACAGTTATGACACAGGGATGGCGCGTTGCGCGATTGGATGAAGGGAAAAGATTTCATGGCTGGACATTCTGGCGGCCCTTGGGGCGGCGGGGGAGGAAACCGGGGCGGCGGCGACGATGACGATCGCGGCAATCGCGGCAACGGCAACCGGCGCCCACCCGAAGGCGGCTCTCAGATCCCCGAGATCGACGAACTTGTGCGCAAGGGACAAGATCAGCTTCGCGTTCTGATGGGCGGTCGCGGTGGCAGAGGCCGCGGGAACGGCGCAGGCGGCGATGGTGGCGGCGGACCGGGTTTCGGTCGCGGTACGATCGTGATCGGCGCCCTAATTGCAGTTGCGCTTTGGGGGGCTGCAAGCTTTTACACCGTAAAGCCGGAAGAACAGTCGGTTGAGCTCTTTCTTGGCGAGTATTATTCGACCGGCGATCCGGGTCTGAATTTCGCGCCGTGGCCGCTTGTCTCGGCCGAGGTTGTCAACGTCACGTCCGAGCGGACAGAAAATATCGGCAGCGGCCGTGGCAGCGCCTCAGGCGGTGACGGCCTGATGCTGACGACCGACGCGAACATCGTCGACATCGACTTTCAGGTCGTCTGGAACATCAACGATCCCGCGAAACTTTTGTTCAACATTCGTGACCCGCAGTTGACGGTGCAGGCCGTGTCCGAGGCAGTGATGCGCGAGATCATCGCCGCCACCAACCTGGCGCCGATCCTCAACCGGGATCGTGGCATCATCGCAGACACGGCACGCGAAAACATTCAATCCACGCTCGATGAATACGACAGCGGCATCAACATCGTCCGTGTCAACCTCGACACGGCTGATCCTCCACGCGAAGTGATCGACGCCTTCCGCGAGGTTCAGGCCGCCGAGCAGGAACGTGATCGTCTGCAACGCCAAGCCGATGCCTATGCCAACCGAGTTCTGGCCGAGGCCCGGGGTGAAGCCGCGCAGGTTTTGGAACAGGCCGAAGGATATCGCGCCCGGGTTGTCAACGAAGCCATCGGTGAGGCCAGCCGCTTCATCGCCGTGGCGCAGGAATTCAACGAGGCGCCCGAAGTTACTCAGCGTCGCCTTTATCTCGAAACCGTGGAACGCACGCTTGGCAAGATGGAGAAGATCCTGCTGGATGAATCCACCGGCGCGTCCGGACAGGGTGTTCTGCCTTACCTTCCACTTGATCAATTGCGCCGCTCTGGCCAGTCCGGAAACGGAGGATCGAACTGATGCGTAAATCTGCCCTTCTTCTTCCCGTGTTGGCCGTTGCGGTCATGGGTCTTCTTTCGTCGCTTTATATCGTGGACGAACGGGAAAAGGCGCTCGTGCTGCAATTCGGCCAGATCAAGAAAGTGGTCGAAGAACCCGGTCTGGGTTTCAAGATTCCAATCATCCAGGATGTCGTGCGCTACGACCGGCGCATCCTGTCTCTGGACACCGATGCGATCGAGGTGACACCGTCGGATGACCGCCGCCTCGTGGTCGATGCCTTTACGCGCTATCGCATTGCCGACGTCGTCCAGTTCCGGCAGGCCGTCGGCATCGGAGGCACACGTGTGGCCGAGGACCGTCTTGCGTCGGTTCTGAATGCCCAGATCCGCGAGGTGCTGGGTGCGGACCAGGTGACGTCAGATACGATCCTGTCGCCTCAGCGGCGAGATCTGGCCGTGCGCATTCTTGAACAGGCACGTGCAAGTGCCGCCGGGCTGGGTCTCGAGATTGTCGACGTTCGTTTGAAGCAGACCAACCTGCCCCAACAGAACCTTGAGGCGACATTTGCGCGGATGAGAGCCGAACGCGAGCGTGAGGCCGCCGACGAGATCGCCCGCGGTAACGAAGCGGCCCAGCGTGTTCGGGCCGCGGCGGACCGGACCGTGGTGGAAACCGTGTCAAACGCCGAACGCGAGGCGGAGATCACGCGCGGTGAGGCCGATGCGGAGCGCAACCGGATCTATGCCGAGGCCTTCGGAAACAATCCGGACTTCTTTGCCTTCTATCGCTCGCTTACCGCGCTTGAACGGTCGATGAACGAAGAAAACTCGACCATCGTCTTTTCGCCTCAGAGCGGATTTCTCGGTCAGATGTTCGATGCCGTGCGGGCAGACGGCTTGGGCGAGGTCGCGCTGGAAGAGTTTGACATAGAACGCCTGCGTGAAATGGCGCCGGAAACGGAAATCTCGCCGGACCTGCCGGAAAGCGAGCGTCAGCGCCTTGAGGAAGATGCCGCCGAACAGGAAGCGCAGCAAGAGGCCGAGGCGGCAGCCGAGGATGAAAATTCCGAAGAAGAAGCGACTGCCGAGGATACGCCCCAAGACGACACCACGGCAGAAGATGAAGATCCGCTGAGCGAGAACGTGACAAATTGATAGCAACGATCTTCCTGGCCCTTGGGCTTGTTCTGATTGTCGAGGGGCTGGTGTACGCACTGGCCCCTTCGCTTGTCGAGCAATTGCTCGCCTCGCTTCGCGCCCTGCCCGACGATCAGCGCCGATTAATCGGTCTCGCTGCGCTCGCGTTCGGGGTTGTGTTGGTTTGGTGCGGGAAAATGCTCGGGGCATGACCCGAACCTATTGCGCGCCAGCACATAAAACGTTCACATGGGCGTGACATCCCGTTGTGAAATTGGCGTTTGCGTACAGCGTCCCTAAATTAAGAGCAGAACAGCCATGTCGCAGGCACATGCGGCAGGCGTCTTGTTACAAATACCGATCAAGGAGTGGTCTCGCGTGAAAGCAAAAACTCTCTCTCACACTATCAATCCGCCAGCCGCGATCCGCGCGCTCTGGCTTACGGCCTTGGCAATGGTCTTGGTTGTCGCACAAGCGATCAGCGCCAATGCACGGCCAGAAAGCTTCGCCGACCTGGCTCAGAAAGTCAGTCCGGCTGTCGTAAACATCACCACCTCAACTGTTGTCGCTCAGGGCACCGGACCTTCGCCCATTGTGCCTGAGGGCTCGCCGTTCGAGGACTTCTTCCGTGATTTCCAAGACCGGAACAATAATGGTGACCGGCCCCGCAGGACGTCGGCATTGGGCTCGGGTTTCGTCATCTCGGAAGACGGCTACATCGTCACAAACAACCATGTGATCGAAACGGCCGATGAAATCATTATCGAGTTCTTCTCTGGACGTGAACTTGAGGCAACCGTTATCGGCACGGACCCAAAAACGGACATCGCGCTGCTCAAGGTGGACGCGGACGAACCTTTGCCCTTCGTCAGCTTTGCCGACAGTGACACCGCCCGGGTCGGTGATTGGGTCATCGCGATGGGCAACCCGCTGGGTCAAGGCTTCTCGGTCTCGGCAGGCATCGTTTCGGCCCGGAATCGCGAACTGTCGGGCACCTATGACGACTACATTCAGACGGATGCCGCCATCAACCGCGGTAACTCTGGTGGTCCGCTCTTCAACCTTGACGGCCAGGTCGTCGGTGTGAACACCGCAATTCTGTCGCCAAATGGTGGTTCGATCGGCATCGGCTTCTCGATGGCGTCGAACGTGGTCACCCGTGTGGTCGATCAGTTGCAGGAATTCGGCGAAACCCGCCGTGGCTGGCTGGGCGTCCGCATTCAGGATGTCACCGATGACGTGGCCGAGGCCATGGGCCTTGAAAAGGTTGCCGGCGCGCTTGTGACCGACGTCCCAGAGGGCCCCGCAGAAGATGCCGGCATGAAGGCGGGCGACGTGATCATGCAGTTCGATGGTTTCGAGGTGGAAGATACCCGAGGCCTTGTTCGCCGGGTTGGCAACACCGCCGTTGGCAAGACCGTACGCGTCGTCGTCTTCCGCGAAGGCAAGACCCAGACGCTTCGTGTCACGCTTGGCCGTCGCGAGGCCGCCGAGGGTGTTGTTCCCGCAGCTCAACCGGGCGAAGCCGATGAGCCGTCGGAGACCGAACTCCTCGGCCTGACACTGACGCAGCTTGACGACGAGCTGCGCAGCCAGCTGGAGCTTGATGACAACGCGAACGGCTTGGTTGTGTCGGATATCGACAACCTGTCCGAAGCTTACGAGAAAGGGATGCGTGCCGGTGACGTCATCACCGAAGCGGGTCAACAAAAGTTGTCCAGCATCTCGGACCTTGAGGCCCGCATCGAAGACGCTCGGGAGGCCGGTCGTAAGTCTATCCTGCTTCTGGTGCGCCGCGCCGGTGAGCCGCGCTTTGTCGCCTTGTCGCTGGAAGAGCCTGAAGACGCTCCCGAGTGACGCGGACAGAATAGTTGAAACTTAGAGCGGGCGCTTTTTCGAAGCGCCCGTTTTCATTCTTGGGGCGGACCTTACAAAGGTGTCGGGAAATCCTGCAGGATCGTGTCCTTGCGAAGATAGAGCGGGTGCTTGGCCGATCCGTCCTTGTTCAACCCCAGGCATTTCAATGGCCGTCCCGTCGACGCGACAGCGGACACAGCCTTGTGCGTTAGATCTGCATAGCGCTGGTGAAGCTTGCCATAGGCCAAAACAACCAGCCCTGCCTGCCGCGCCATGTCGACCAGCGCGGGAATGTTTGCGACGCTGCACGCAATTGCGGGATCATGCGGGATATCTTTGGGCGAGGTCGCGCGCCAGTCCAGGATGTTGCCCTTGAAATAGCGGGTGAAGCCCCAGTCACGGGCGAACATGAGTTCGCGGTGACACGTCGGATCCGACGCTGCTGCGTCCGCGACCGAAGGGTTCATCCCGACAAACAGAACCGTCCTAGGTTCTGCCCCTTGTGGCGTCCAGTCCCGCGTCAGGGCTTGCCGGTATCGACCGCATTCAGAAAATCTTGCTCCGCCGACCACGCCATCGGGCAGACGCAGACGCACCTTTCCGCCCGGATCGTGCGAGTCTTGCGTCATTGCGACACCGGTCCTTGGTTGAAGACCCGGCTGGGATAAAGCTCCCCGCCCTTGAAGTGCCCGACTGCCACGGCCTGGCCCTTGAGCGCAGCCCAGCATTCGTCGCCATACTCGACGTCCGCTCCGATGACTGGCGCCGGGTTTCCGTGCCGAAGCCGCGCCGCGCTCATCTCGTTGCAGCTGACGCGCGGCAGATCACTCAGGCCCTCTTCCAACGGTCGCAGGTATTGGTCCAGTTTTGCATCGTGGGCCAGTGCCTCGACCTGCTGCATCGTCACGCCATGTTCGGCCTGAAAAGGCCCGGACCACACCCGGCGCAGCCAGACGACATGTCCGTAACAGCCCAGCGCCTCGCCGAGGTCCCGCGCGATGGAGCGCACGTAGCCGCCTTTGCCGCAGACCAGTTCAAGCTCAACAGTGTCGGCATCCAGCCGATCGATCATCAAAAGTTGCTCCACCCAAAGCGGGCGCGCGGATACCTCGAAATCCTCGCCGTCCCGGGCGCGCTTGTAGGCGCGTTCGCCGTCTATTTTCACGGCCGAGAACTTTGGCGGCACTTGCTGGATATCGCCCACGAAGCCAGACAGCGCAGCCTTGATCTCTTCATCGCTTGGCCGCTTGCTGCTTTCAGCAGTCACCTCACCTTCTGCATCGTCGGTATTGGTGGCCTGCCCCAGCCGTACGAGAAAGCGGTAACATTTCAGGGCATCAGTGATGAATGGCACGGTTTTCGTCGCTTCGCCCAGCGCGACGGCAAGCACGCCAGTCGCTTCGGGGTCCAATGTGCCGGCGTGGCCCGCTTTTTTCGCCTGAAACGCCCAGCGCACCTTGTTGACGACCGCGGTCGAGGTGAGACCCGCCGGTTTGTCTACGATCAGCCAGCCCGAAATATCGCGTCCCTTGCGTTTGCGTCCCATGACTGTCTTGCCTCTGATGTGCGTAAAAGCTGCCGCCTATCGCGGCACCTTACGCAAGTCAACTGACCACCGCTGCGTCACTCGGCGACAACACCCACGATCGGACCCATCGGAAAACCGCCATCGTGACGGTCAAGCTGTGGCGCATAAAGACGTGAGATACTGCCGTCGAAATAGAGCGCCTGCGGTGTTTTCAGAAGGTCGCGAAAAATACGGGCAAAGGTGTGAAAATTAACCTTGTCCTCGGAAATCACGAACCACGCCGTGCGCCCGTCCGCCGACGTGCCCACGCCATTGCGCACGTATACGCTGTCGCTGTCTTCAAGAAATCGCGGGTGAAGCTGACCGTCGATCACAAGCATCGGACCCGATTGACTGGCAAAGCGACAGGTAGGCTTTTCACGGTCGAAGCGTTTCGTTTCGAAAACGTCGGCCCGGTTGACCTGCACGCAGAATACGCCATTTGGCAACAATCCGAAATTGCCCGGACCGTCGCGTGTCACCAAGGGCCTCGTTGCCTTGCCTGCCTCGACATAATGGCCAACCGGGCTGCGATCCTGATGGTACATGCCGGCATTCATCGCGAACAATAATTTTCCACCTTCGCCGCGCACCTGACGCTCGACACTCGAGAAACTGCCCAATGGCTCGCCTGTCATCGGATCGTTCAGGAAGAGGCGCAGCTTTTCCCTGCCCACATCGACCTTGCAGGTCGTGTAGCGTGCGCCATCATAGCTAATCTGCTGGCACTCCACGGCGCCGGCGGGGCCCGCCATCAGCACCAGTGCGACGAGAACCGCGCGCCACATGGCATCAGTTCTCGACGTCGCGTCGCACGGCGTCCTGCGCGAACAGGCGTCGTGTCTCATCAAGCTGGTCGAAGGTTTCGTCCAACCGAAACCTCAGCTCCGGAGCGAACTTCAGACCGACCTTCTTGCCGATAATCCGGCGCAACTCGCCTTTGTTACGGCCCAGAAGATCCAGCACGTCATCCTTGCCATGACCACCGAGCGGAAGGACATAGGCCGTCGCCACCTTCAGGTCCGGAGAGGTTCGCACCTCGCCCACGGTAACCGACAGGCGGTTCAGCTCCGGGTCGTGAATATCGCCGCGCGCCAACACATCGGCAAGCGTGCGCCGGATCAATTCTCCGACACGCAACTGCCGTTGCGACGGCCCCGGCCCGTCATGAAACTTGTTCTTTGCCATAGGACAGCATCTAAGCCCTGTGCTTGTCTTTGCCAAGCGATGATCACCGCGTTATGCAGTTCGCAAAAGAAAACGGAGAATGACATGACCGACCTACCGGGGATCGTGGTGACCGGCGCCTCCGGGCGCATGGGCCGAATGCTGACCGAGATCGTGACGGCCTCGGAGCGCGCCCGGCTTGTCGGCGTGCTGGAACGGCCCGGTCACGCCTGGATCGGACAAGACGTCGGGGAAGCGATGGGCGGCGCGCCGATCGGCGTCATCGTCTCGGACGATCCGCTGGAGCAGATCTCGCAAGCGCAGGCAATTCTGGATTTCACTGCACCTGCGGCGACAGTCGAATTCGCGGCGCTTGCGGCACAGGCCCGTTGCGTTCATGTCATCGGCACAACCGGGCTTTCCGAAGAGGATCTATCGAAAATCAATGCCGCTGGTCGCCATGCAACCATCATCCGGGCGGGCAACATGAGCCTGGGCGTCAACCTCTTGGTCCAACTGACCAAGAAGGTCGCCGAAGCGCTGGACGAGGATTACGATATTGAAGTCATTGAGGCCCATCACAACCAGAAGGTAGATGCTCCCTCGGGCACAGCCCTGATGTTGGGACAGGCCGCCGCTGACGGACGCGGCGTATCTCTTGAACAGAATGCGGATCGGGGCCGCGATGGTATAACAGGCGCTCGCACGCGGGGTCATATCGGGTTCACGGCAATTCGCGGTGGAGATATTGTAGGTGAACATGACGTGATGTTCGCCACTGCAGGCGAGCGTATCGTCCTGAGTCACATCGCCTCTGACCGCGCGGTCTTCGCCCGCGGCGCACTCAAGGCTGCGTTGTGGGGGCAAGGGCGCAAACCCGGCGAATACGACATGCTCGACGTGCTGGGACTGAAAGAAAACTGATCCAATCGCTCCGGCGGCCCGTAGACAATGTTGTTTGTAACGGGAGCCAAAAAATGCGCCTGACTATAGTTGCGATTATCGCCGCCATGGCCGGAGGACCTGCCATCGCGCAAGAATTCAACCAGATCGACGACAAGTCCGAGTTTTTGTCGGTGGTCGCCGACAAGAATCTTACCCGGCTTGGCATCAACCTGACGGTAACGCCGTCAGGCCAGATCAAGGGCAAGGCGTTCGGCCGCCCCGTTACTGGCGCGTGGCAATGGAAGTCGGGATACTTCTGCCGTGACCTTTATTGGGGTCAGCGCAACCTGGGTCCGAACTGCCAGGCTGTGCGGGTACAAGGATCGACTGTCCGGTTTATTTCGGATCAGGGCAACGGCGAATACGCCGATCTTCGACTTCAGTAAGACCGAAGAACAGGTATAGCTCAGAAGTCGATTGCTATACCTTTCTTTTCCCAGTCGCCGTAACGGACAGGTTCGGGTCCTTTGCGCCCTCCCAGTTCCTTGGGCATTTTGACCTGCTCGGCCACTTTGCGTCGCTCTTCGGCCTCCGCCAAAGCGCGCTTGGCTTCGGGCGTAAGGTCCTTGCTTCCATCGGTCATGGTCAGGCTTCCTTCGTCTGCGTCTGCCTGATATAGGCGCGTTCTGTTCAAAGACCAAGGAACTCTCATGCCCGCGCCGACTCCCCGCAGCACTGCCGTGGCCTTGCTTGACAAGGTGTTGGGCGAAGGCCGCCTTTTGTCAGAACTAAGTGCTCCGCTATCGCGCCTTGCCGCACCTGATCGCGCACGCGCCCTCAGACTGGCCAGCGATACACTTCGCGGCATGGATCGCGCTGATCGGTTGCTGTCCCGTCAACTTCGCAAGACGCCGCAACTGCATGTCATGAACATTCTGCGTCTTGGCACCGTCGAGCTTTGCACCGGGGGCGACGCCCACGGCGTTGTGGATGAACTGGTCTCTCTGGTCGGCACGCATCCACGCTACAAGCGCCTTCGGGGACTCGTGAACGCCATCCTGCGACAGATGGCCGGCGACGCGGGCAAGCCCTGGAAAGATCTGCGCATACCCCGCTTGCCAGGTTGGTTGCGCGATCCGCTCGTATCGGCCTGGGGCAACGGCGCGGTCTCTGCAATGGAGAAAGCGCAGTTCAGTGGCGCGCCTGTCGATCTGACCCTCAAACCGGACGAGGACCCAAGCAAATGGGCCGACCGTCTTGGTGCCACGGTTTTGCCCAGCGGTTCTTTACGTCTCGCGAACCCGGGCCAGATCTCGGCGCTACCCGGTTACTCCGAAGGGGCGTGGTGGGTCCAGGACGCCGCGGCGGCACTGCCGGCGCGCACCCTTGCGCCGAAGGCAGGCGAGCGCGTGCTCGACCTCTGCGCCGCGCCGGGCGGAAAGACGCTGCAACTTGCCGCTGCGGGGGCGATTGTCACGGCGCTCGACATCTCGGAAAAGCGGATGGAACGCGTGCGCGAAAACCTCGCCAGAACGAACCTATCCGCCGAAATCGTCGTTGGCGACGGGCTGCGCTACCAAGGCGGCCCCTTCGACGCCATCCTTGTCGATGCGCCCTGTTCGGCGACCGGCACGATCCGCCGCCATCCCGACCTTCCCTATGCAAAGGACGGATCGGAATTCGGCGCGCTGATCGCGCTGCAGACACAGATGCTCGACCATGCGCTTACCCTTCTGGCTCCGGGCGGTCGGCTGATCTTTTGCACCTGCTCTCTGCTGCCGGACGAAGGCGAGGTTCAGGTGGAACAGGCGCTGGCCCGCCACAACGGACTGCGCACCGACGCGTCTGCCCTGGATCTGCCAGGAATTGACCCGGGCTGGAAAACCGAAGAGGGTGGCCTGCGCCTGCGGCCCGACTATTGGCCTGAACTTGGCGGCATGGACGGATTCTACATCGCCGTCTTGCGACAGGACTGACAGGACCGCGTGCGTTCATCCGTGACTTGAGCCGCACAGCGCAGTATACTGCATGAACAACGCCGCAAAGAGCGTGCCGAGGCCGGGATTCGATGTCGACATCCAAGCAAGATTTACCGCGTGTGACGCGGTTTCTGAACCGACTCGCTGCGCGGCGAGCGACATTCGGCGGCCGGGTGACAGCTTTCGTCTCTCAGCCTGACCCCCGCACCATCGGCAGTTTCGCGCGTGGCCGGCAGCTATGCGCCGGCAACTTCCTGTTTTCAGGACATCTTGTACGCGATCCCGGCAAGACGCCGTGGGATATCCCGCCCCCTGATACCGATTTCTCGCGCGAGGTGCATGGCTTTACCTGGCTGGATGACCTCGCGGCTGCAGGGGACGCCACAGCGCGTGCATGTGCGCAGGACTGGCTATGGCGCTGGATCGACCTTTACGGACGCGGGCACGGCCCCGGCTGGACACCGGACCTAGCGGGGCGGCGCGTTATTCGCTGGATCAATCATGCGATTTTCTTGCTGTCCGGCCGTACCCAGACGCAATCGGACGAGTTCCTGCGGTCATTGGCGCAGCAGACGCAATTTCTTTCGCGCAGATGGCGGGCCACGACGCCGGGTCTGCCCCGGTTCGAAGCCTTGACCGGCCTAGTCTATGCCGGTCTATCGCTTGAGGGGTTGTCAGCCCATGTCGGGCCCGCGTCGGCGGCACTGGCACGAGAGTGCGCCCGCCAAGTGGATGAACAGGGCGGTCTGCCCACGCGCAACCCTGAAGAACTGCTCGAGGTTTTCACCTTGCTGACATGGGCCGCCGAAACCCTGACCGCGGCCGGGCAAAGTCCAATGCCGGCGCATTGGTCCGCGATCGAGCGGATCAGTCCAACGCTGCGCACACTGCGCCACGCGGACGGCGGATTGGCGCGGTTCCATGGCGGGGGGCGCGGGCTTGACGGGAGGCTGGATGCCGCGCTTGCGGCGAGCCAGATCAAGGGACGCCACGCTAACGGTCTGTCGATGGGGTTTGCGCGGCTGAGTGCCGGACGCAGCTCTCTGATCGTGGACGCGGCCGTGCCGCCGGAAGGCAAGGCCTCGAGCGGAGCCCATGCCTCGACTCTGGCCTTCGAGTTGACAGCTGGACGCCGGCCGTTGATCGTCAATTGCGGTGCCGGTGCCAGTTTCGGCGCTGCGTGGCGGCGCGCCGGACGGGCGACGCCGTCGCATTCTACACTGGTCCTGAATGGCCACTCCAGCAGCCGGCTTGGAAAAGGCCCGCACAAGCAGGACTTGCTTGTCGATGGCCCACTGGACGTGCCGATCCGTGTCAACCATGCGCCCGACGGCCTGACGTTCGAGGGCGGACACGATGGCTATGTCAAAGGGTACGGCTTGACCCATGTAAGAAAGCTCGAAATGACGTTCGACGGGCGCGGGATAGCTGGGGAAGACATGCTTCTTGCCTTGGAGGATTCCGACAAAAGGCGGTTTGACCGCGTTCTCGATACGATCAAGTTGAGGGGCATTCCCTTCGACATCCGGTTTCATCTGCATCCCGATGTCGATGTCTCTGTCGACATGGGCGGAACAGCCGTCTCCATGGCCCTGAAAAGCGGCGAGATCTGGATTTTCCGAGGAGACGGGACCACCAGCCTTTCTGTCGAATCAAGCGTTTACCTTGAAACGGGCCGTCTGAAACCACGTGCGACCAAACAAATCGTTCTATCCGGTCGCGCGATGGAGTATGCGACGCGCACGAGATGGTCACTGGCCAAGCCACAAGACTCTCCGATCGGGGTACGCGATCTGGCAGAGGACGGGCAGACGCCGGTGGCTCTCAGTTGAACAGACCGAAGACTGCCACAAGGAACAGCTGCCTCATGACCGATCTTGCCCCCGTGCGCCGCGCGCTTCTTTCCGTATCCGACAAGACCGGATTGGTCGATCTGGGCAAGGCCCTTGCCAAGCGCGATGTCGAACTGCTCTCGACCGGCGGCAGCGCCAGGACACTGCGCGATGCGGGGCTGGACGTGAAAGACGTGGCCGAGGTCACGGGCTTCCCCGAGATGATGGACGGGCGCGTCAAGACGCTGCATCCGATGGTCCATGGCGGGTTGCTGGCTCTGCGCGACAACGATGACCATGTGGCCGCCATGGACGAACACGGCATCGGCGACATTGATCTGCTGGTGGTCAATCTCTACCCGTTCGAGGAAACCGTCGCCAGGGGCGCGGACTATGATACCTGTATCGAGAATATCGACATCGGCGGTCCGGCCATGATCCGCGCTGCAGCCAAGAACCACGCTTTCGTCAATGTCGTCGTGGACGTCGAGGATTACGAGGCGCTTCTGGCCGAGCTTGACGCCAACGACGGTCAGACCACCTATGCCTTCCGCCAGAAACTCGCGCTCAATGCCTATGCTCGTACCGGCGCCTATGACGCGGCTGTCTCTGGCTGGATGGCCAAGGCGCTTGGGGAAACCGCACCGCGCCGCCGCGCGGTCGCCGGAGAGCTGGCGCAAACCTTGCGCTATGGCGAAAACCCGCACCAAGCGGCGGCGTTCTACACCGACGGTTCCGCCCGCCCCGGCGTCGCCACGGCGCGTCAGATGCAGGGCAAGGAGCTGAGTTACAACAACATCAACGACACCGACGCAGCGTTCGAGCTGGTCAGCGAATTCGCCGCCTCGGACGGTCCCGCCTGCGCGATCATCAAGCACGCGAACCCCTGCGGCGTCGCTCGTGCGGACACGCTGAAAGAGGCGTACATGCGCGCCTTCGACTGTGACCGCACCTCGGCATTTGGCGGTATCATCGCGCTAAACCAGCCGCTCGACGCAGCAACGGCGGAAGAAATCGCCGGCATCTTCACCGAGGTCGTGATCGCGCCCGGCGCCGACGAAGCAGCCATGGCGATCTTCGCGCAGAAAAAGAACCTGCGCCTGCTCACCACGGACGGGCTCGCCGATCCGGCAGAGGCGGCGCTGATGCTGAAGCAGGTTTCGGGCGGGTACCTCGTGCAGGACAAGGACAGCGGGCAGGTGTCTGCCGATGACCTAAAGGTCGTGACCAAGCGCGCGCCGTCGGACCAGGAAATGGCAGACATGCTCTTCGCCTGGAAGGTCGCCAAGCACGTGAAGTCAAACGCCATTGTCTACGTCAACAACGGCGCCACCGTGGGCGTAGGCGCGGGCCAGATGAGCCGCGTCGACAGTTGCCTCATCGCCGCCCGCAAAGCGGAGGACATGGCCGCCGAACTGGGCCTGTCCGCACCGCTGACCCAAGGGAGCGTGGTTGCCTCCGACGCGTTCTTCCCCTTTCCCGATGGCTTGCTGACCGCTGCCGAGGCCGGTGCGACCGCGGTCATCCAACCCGGCGGTTCAATGCGCGACGATGAGGTCATTGCCGCGGCCGACAAGGCCGGCCTTGCCATGGTCTTGACCGGTATGCGCCATTTCCGGCACTAAGGACCGAACAAAAAACGGGCGGCAGGTAAAGCCTGACCCTTAAGGAGAGCAGTATGCGCACCGTAGTCTGGGTGGCCAGTGTCATCTTCGTGCTGGATCAGATCACGAAATATTGGGTGGTACAGGTGCTCGACCTAAAGCGTGTCCTGTCGATCGAGGTCTTCCCGCCTTACCTTAATCTAGAGATGGCCTGGAATACCGGGATCAACTTTGGCGCCTTTGCCGGGGCCAGCCCCTGGATCTGGATCGTTGTCGCTCTTGTGATTGTCGGTGCCGTTCTTTGGTGGGTCTGGACAGATCCGCATGGCCGATGGCAGCAGATATCGGCGGGCCTTCTGGTAGGCGGCGCCCTTGGCAACGTCATCGACCGTCTGATCTATGGCGCAGTTGCGGATTTCCTGAATATGTCGTGTTGCGGATTCACCAACCCGACCTCTTTCAACGTGGCTGATATCGCGGTTTTCATTGGCGCCTTCGGCATGGTAATCTTTAGTAGCGACAGCAAAAAGGCGGCGTGACGTTCCGGGCTGAATGCGATAAGGCTGACCGAACGAAGCAGGAGTGGGCAATGAAACTTCGGGCGATTTTGATCTTGGTCCTCGCAATGGCGGTCTCCGCCTGCGGCGGGCGCGACAGGGATATCACGCTGTCCCGGATCAAGAACACGGGCAATGGTCCCGAGGAGTTCAACATTGTCCCCGGAAAGCCGCTGCAAGCGCCCGACAGCTACCGCGCCTTGCCGGCACCCACGCCGGGCGGCACAAACATCACCGATCCGACCCCTCGGGGTGACAGCGTCGCCGCGCTCGGCGGCAATCCTGCCGCGCTTGCCAATACCGGGATCGGCCAGGCCGATGGCGGGCTTGTCAACTACGCCAACCGCTTTGGCTTGGTGCCGGGCATCCGTCAAACTCTTGCCCGCGAGGACGTGGAGATCCGCAGGAAACGCGGTCGCGTCAACATCCTGAACATTGGCAGGAACGACGACTACAACCTCGCGTACCGGCGCCAATGGCTCGATTCGAATGCCGAGGCGACCCGCCTGCGCCGAATTGGGGTTCCGACACCGTCGTACCCGCCAGAGGGTGGACGCCGCTGACGCCTCTCGCGCGCTCACAACAAGGTCAGAACAGTTGAATCGCCCGATACGCGGCGTATCTACCTTGCAATGCGATTGCTGACCACAGGGGAGACATTCATGCGCAACTGGCTAGCTGGCCTGTGCCTTTCTGTAATCGGTGCGACCTCAGCCCTGGCTGACGACATGGTGACCAGCTTCACGCTGGAAAACGGCATGGACGTCGTCGTGATCGAGGATCACCGCGCACCGGTCGTCGTGCACATGGTCTGGTACCGCGCAGGCTCGGCCGACGAGAAACCCGGCGTTTCCGGCGTGGCGCATTTCCTGGAACATCTGCTGTTCAAGGGAACGAAAAATATGGCGCCCGGAGAGTTCTCCGCCACCGTGGCACGCAATGGCGGGTCGGACAACGCGTTCACCAGCTACGATTACACGGCCTATTTCCAGCGTGTTGCCTCCGACCGTCTTGAGCTGATGATGAAGATGGAGAGCGACCGCATGGTCAACCTCCAGCTCGATAAAGAGGACATCCTGACCGAGCGCGACGTGATCATAGAAGAACGCAACCAGCGCATCGAGAACAACCCCTCCGCTCTTTTCCGCGAACAGCACGATGCCGCACAGTACCTCAACCATAGGTACGGCGTTCCCATCATTGGCTGGCAGCACGAGATGGTCGACCTGTCGCTTTTCGACGCGTTGGACTACTACAAGACCTACTATGCCCCCAACAATGCGATCTTGGTCGTGGCTGGCGATGTAACGCCCGACGAGGTGCGTTCGCTGGCCGAGAAGTACTACGAGCCTATTCCGGCCAATCCAGACTTGCCGGAACGCGCCCGGCCACAAGAGCCGCGTCAGTTGGCAGAGCGTCGTGTCTACTACGAGGATCCCCGTGTCGCGCAGCCATACCTGCAACGGTCGTACCTGGCGCCCGAGCGGGATTCCGGCGATCAGGAGACTGCGGCGGCCCTGACCATACTGGCCGACGTTCTGGGCGATGGAACAACATCGATCCTGAACGACAAGCTTCAGTTCGACACGCGCACGGCGGTTTATACCGGAGCGTATTACGGCGGCACCTCGCTTGACGATACGACCTTCAACCTGACAGTCGTGCCAGCGCCTGGCGTCACGCTTGAACAGGCAGAAACCGCAATGGATCAGGTAATTGAAGACTTCCTCGAAGAGGGCTTGGATTCCGAACGCCTTGAGAGGATCAAAACCCGTATTCGCGCCTCGGAGATCTACGCGCGTGACGATGTCAGCGCGATTGCCAACCGCTATGGCAGAGGCCTGACCCAAGGACTGACGGTCGAAGATATCCAGGCCTGGCCCGACATTCTCCAAGCTGTCACGGAAGAGGACATCATGACAGCCGCACGAGAGCTTTTCGCTCAGGACAACAACTCCGTCACAGGCTACATCACCGCCAAGGAGGTGACCCAATGATCCGCCTCACCGCATTTATCCTTTCCGCCATCGTCATGTTCGCCGCACTGCCTGCGCGTGCCGAAGTCGATATCAAGGAGATCACCACAGCCGGTGGTATCGATGCCTGGCTGGTCGAAGATCATTCGATTCCGTTCGTCGCTCTTGAGTTGCGCTTTCGGGGCGGGACGTCGTTGGATGCACCGGGCAAACGCGGCGCGGTCAACCTGATGACAGGTCTGTTGGAAGAAGGCGCCGGTGACCTGGATGCACGCGCCTTTTCCCGCGCAGCAGACACGCTGGCCGCGTCATTTTCGTATGACGCTGGCCCGGACTCGCTAGGCGTATCGGCCCGGTTTCTGACCGAAAATCGGGACGAGTCGGTGGCGCTACTGAAAGACACGCTCGTCAATCCGCGCTTCGATGATGAGGCGATCGAGCGCGTTCGGGCACAGGTGGTCTCCATCATCCAGTCGGACGCGAAAGACCCCCAGGAAATCGCCAGCGCGAGCTTCGCCTCGCTTGTCTACGGGGATCATCCCTATGGCAGCGATGAGAACGGCACTGTAGAAACCGTGACCGCGCTGACACGCGAGGATATTGTCGCGGCGCACGCCGACACCATCGCACGGGACCGGCTTTACGTCAGTGCCGTGGGAGATATCACGGCCGAAGAACTGTCTGCTTTGCTTGACTCGCTTCTCTCTGATCTGCCGGAAAAAGGAGCGCCTCTTCCCGAGGATGCCACGCTCAACCTGCCCGGCGGGATTAAGGTTGTGGACTACGACACACCGCAATCGGTCGCGCTTTTCGCGCAGCCCGGCCTGGAACGCGAGCACCCGGATTTCTTCGCGGCATTCGTGCTGAATCATATCCTCGGCGGCGGAGGTTTCGAAAGCCGGCTCATGACCGAAGTGCGCGAGAAACGCGGCCTGACCTACGGTGTGTATTCCTATCTTGCAGACCGTGACGATGCACAGCTTTGGATGGGCAGCGTGGCGTCCGCCAATGATCGTGTGGCCGAGGCGGTCGAAGTCATTTCCGCTGAGTGGACGCGCATTCGCGAGAATGGTGTTACTCAAGAAGAATTGGACGATGCCAAGACTTATCTGACCGGCGCCTACCCGCTTCGTTTTGATGGCAACGCAACAATCGCCAACATCGCGGTCGGAATGCAGATGGACGGGTTGGGAACCGAATATATCGCCAACCGAAATGACATGGTCAACGCTGTCAGCCTGGAAGACATCAATCGCGTCGCCCGCGAACGGCTTGCCCCAGAGAAGCTGACATTCGTCGTCACAGGGCAACCTGTGGGGCTGACAGATACGATCAATTGAACAATCGAACGGCTGATAGATGTGCGTCGTGCGCCCACCCGCGCGCGGTTTTCTGAAGACTGCAAGTTCTTTGGCCGGTTAAATTGCTGGTCGTCAAAGCTGGCATTGCCTTTCCGACCGGCAAAAAGCGCGCACACCGCACACGCCATCGTGGACGATCGACGGTACACACGAAACTTTCAGGCGGCGCAGAGGTACATGCAGTTGAAATGTATCGGTCAGCGCATTTCTTTATCGATCCGATCGAGACGAAGATCCGACAAGCTGTTGAAGGCGTCGGATTATTTTTTCGCTTCATTGCCGAAGCTCTGGTGCAATCACACGCAGCAACAGAAATCCGATGTAGAAGATGAGATTTGGGGGCGTTGTCAAAGTGGTCTCAAGTTTTCAAAACCCTGTTGAAGCTACTCATTTAGCCTCTCCATCCGCGATAGCATGCCATAATGGGCGGATTGTGTTGAAAAACTCTCATTCGGCGCGTCGGGGCCAGAATTGGAAGAACAATTTTCCGAGTTGCTCAAACTTCAGCGATATCAAGTTGGCAATCAGCTCGATGGGGAATGGCTTCCCACATTTCCGAATTTCGCATTTGCAACAAAAGAGTTATTCAGCGGAATCGGCATATTCTGTTGAAAAACTCGCGCTTGATCGAGGGGCATCCTGCTGATTCAATTCTGCCAGCGGGCGGGAGGGATAGCGATGATGGGACCAAGGCAGGAGGCGCAACCGGCGCTGTTCTACGAGTTCTCGCTTGAGGATCACATCCCGCGTGACCACTTGCTTCGATCCATCGACCGGTTCGTCGACCTGAGCAGCATTCGTTCCCATCTTGCGGATTTCTACAGCCACACGGGCCGTCCCTCCGTCGATCCCGAACTGCTGATCCATATGCTGCTGGTCGGTTATTGCTTCGGCATTCGGTCGGAGCGACGACTCTGCGAGGAGGTGCATCTGAACCTCGCGTATCGCTGGTTTTGCCGGCTCGACCTGGCTGATCGGGTCCCGGATCACTCTACCTTTTCCAAGAACCGCCATGCGCTGCCCGGCAGGCGATTGCGAAGCAATCTGCCGAGAGGGGCCGTTTCCGCGACAGCGAGCTTCTACGCCATCTGTTTGAGACGACCGTCGCACGCTGCATCGAGGCAAGGCTCGTGAGCGGTCAGCGCATGGCGGTAGACACCAGCCTGATCCACTGTCCGGCAGGGCATTGCGGAGCAATGTCCCGAGAGGGGAGGCAGATGCCAACACGCAGAACTCGACGCCGAAGGAGGATTGGGACGTCTCGCAGATTGATCCGGCCGATGCACCCCGCGCGGTCCGCGAGTATCTCGACACTCTGGACGAGGCCGCGTTCGGTGCCGCCAGCGAGGTCCAGCCCAAGTTCACGTCGCATTCCGACCCGGCCAGCCAGTGGACGGCGGCGCGCAAAGGGCCGGCTTTCTTCAGCTATTCGGACAACTACCTGATCGACACGGATCATGGCATGATCGTCGATGTCTAGGCGACGCGTTCGATCCGACAGGCCGAGGTTGGGTCGACCAAGACCATGCTGGAGCGGGTGAAGGCAAAGTTCGACCTGCATCCCGAACGCCTTATCGCGGACACCGCCTATGGTTCAGGACCGATGCTGGGCTGGCTCGTGGATCATAAGATCGCACCCCGTATCCCGGTTATAGACAAGGCCGGTCGGAACGATGGGACATGGACGCGGGCGGACTTCGAGTGGGATGCCGAGAACGATCAATATATTTGTCCCGAGGGTCACGCTCTGAAGCAGTTCCGCCGCAACTACTCCGACCCGAACCGAGGGCCGACCGGCAAGGGCACGGCGCGCTACCGTGCCTTGAAAGAGGCCTGTCAGGCGTGCCCATCCAAATCCAAAGGCTGCCCCAACGCCGAGGCCCGTAAGATCACCCGCGAAGAACACGAAGACGCCAGAGACGTGGCCCGCGGCATTGCCAAGACCCGTCAATACGACGTCTCAATGAAGCTTCGGAAGGAGGTTGAGATGCTCGTCGCGCACCTCAAACGTATACTCGGCCTGGGCCGACTCCGATTTTGTGGTCCATGCGGCGCAAACGACGAATTCCTCCTCGCCGCCACCGCCCAAAACCTCCGCAAACTGGCCAAGATCTTTCCCGCACCGCTGCAAACGCGAAAAGCCTGATCAGGAAAGCGCGCGCGCCTCGTTCAGAGCACCACTTACTGCGCCAGCAACACGTTGTTTTTCCACAGAATCGGCGGAAAGCGGTCGTTTGCTGCGACGGCAATGTGAATGGTTCGAAGGTCTGGGAGCCGACATTCACTGTCGCGAGGTATCGGCCAAGGCGCTTAAAGACTGGAACGAAAAATTGGTAGCAAAACCGATCAATCGGTCGTACACTTCTTCAAAGAGTTTTTCAGAACACCGCGATATCTTTCTGACCCTGCGTAAAATCTTCGCAACGAGCGTGGGCAACCTTGAGCGCAAAGCGGAGGTCGGAGTAGAGTGCATACACATAGACACCCGATACCGACCATCCCGGGCAGGCTGCGGCCAGTATTTCGGTGCCAAAAACGGGCACAAAAAATCAGTCTGCCGCTCCTACAGGCCGTCTTACGCAACATCGCACAGCCATATGGCAACGAAATGCGCCTCGGGATCTGCCGTTGGCAGTCGGGTCGACTGATCGTCGAACGGACAAAAATTGCGGACGTTCTTCGCGGAGAACGAATACTCAATGGTTTTTTCATCGTGCGCGGTAAGAGATCGCTGCCGTTTGTGTTCGGCTGGACCACTGGCCCTCCATCAAGAGTGTTGGGGTGGCGTCAAAGGCGATCTTGGATATAGCCCATGTCGAACCAGTTCAACGGGGTGCCTCCCACGCGTCGGCGGTCAGATGCGCAGCAGCGTGGCTCGCGTCTTGATAGGTGTCCACCCTTTCGCGCATCAGTGCGCCCCAATGCTTGTTGTGGTGCACGAGAATGAGAGGGGAATGCCAATGAGATGTTTCGGGTTGGCCTCCATTGTGTGCCGAGCGGAAGGCGCGATTTCAACCGCAATGATCTACGAGTTCCACTGAACCGTGCCGATCCTTTCGATATCGTAGCCGCCATAGGCGTCCGCCCGCGCTCGGGAAGCATCCGAGGCACAGAACGCCAGTAGCGACTGCATCGGTGGCT